>NZ_JAUQOP010000001.1 GCF_030580855.1 Pseudomonas citrullilanati
TCCAGCACCATGCTGGCAGCCTTGAGTTTGAACTCACTCGAATAAGATTTACGCATAGCCAAACACCTCAGATTTGGGCGCCATCATAGCGCCCGATTGAAGTGTCCAAAATCATTAGGCCAGTTCAAGCTCGCTCCCACAGGGGCTTGTGTGGCTCATGGAGCTAAGACCCGGCCCTCATCCAGAGTTCCTCAGGCCTTGCCCAAAACCTTCAGGACAAACGCATATTCGAGCGCTACGTCACGCAATCCCTGGTAACGCCCGCTCATCCCACCGTGGCCGGCGCCCAGTTCGGTCTTGAGCAGCAAGGGGTTGTCGTCGGTCTTGGTGGCGCGCAGCTTCGCCACCCACTTGGCCGCTTCCCAGTATTGCACGCGGCTGTCGTTGTAGCCGGCGATGACCAGCAGCGCCGGATAGGCCTGGGCCTTGACGTTTTCGTACGGGGCGTAGGCGCGGATCCGATCATAGACCTCCGGCTCCTGCGGGTTGCCCCATTCGTCGTACTCGGTGACGGTCAACGGCAGCTCCGGGTCGAGCATGGTGTTGAGCACATCGACGAACGGCACTTCGGCGATGGCGACCTTGAACAGCTCCGGACGCTGGTTGAGCACCGCGCCGATCAACAGGCCACCGGCGCTGCCGCCGCTGATCGCCAGTTGCCCGGCGGTGGTGAAGCCGTTGGCGATCAAATGTTCGGCGCAGGCGATGAAGTCGCTGAAGGTGTTGGCCTTGTGTTCCTGCTTGCCGGCGCGGTACCAGGCTTCGCCCAGCTCGCCGCCGCCGCGCACATGGGCAATGGCAAACGCCACGCCGCGGTCGAGCAGGCTCAGCCGCGCGTGGGAGAACCACGGGTCGAGGCTCTGGCCATAGGCGCCGTAGCCGTACAGGTACAGCGGTACCGGCTGGCCGAGGGCTTCGCGCTTGACCACCAGGCTGATGGGCACCTGCGTGCCGTCCGGCGCCGTGGCCCAGATCCGCTGGCTGACGTAGGCATCGGCGTCGAACGGCCCCAACACCGGGGTCTGCTTGAGGACCACCTGCTCGCCACTGGCCAGGTCCAGCTGACGGATCTGCGCCGGGCGATTCAAGGCCTCATAGCGCAGGCGGATGCGCGGGCTGGAAAATTCCAGGCTGTTCTGCACATGCAGGCTGTAGGCCGCGTCCGGCAACTGCACCCGATAGGCCGGCAGGTCCTGTGGGTGGACTTCGATGATCGGCAGGCCGCCTTCGCGCAGGCTCAAGGTCATGGCCCCGGCGTTCAGGCTCAGGCCGTCGATCATCACCGTGTCGCTGTGGGGGATGAGGTTCTGCCAATCGACCTCGGTCGGCGCCACGCCGGTGTCGGCGGCCTGGTACAGGGCGAAGTTGATGCCGTCGCGGTTGGTGCGCACCAGCCAGGTCCACTGGCCATCGAGCAGGCCGTGGTCGACGTCGTACTCGTGGTGTTCGCGCCGGGGTGCCAGGCACGTGAAGGGCTGTTGCGGCTGCGCGGCGTCCAGCACCCAGGCTTCGCTGGTGGTCTTGCTGCCCAGGGACAGGATCAACTGGCGCTCGGAGCTCGACCGGTAGCAGTGCAGGAAGAAACGCCCGTCCGGCTCATGGAACACTTCTTCGGCGGCGGTGCCGTCCAGGCGGTAGCGCCAGAGTTTGTGAGGGCGATGAGTGTCGTCCAGTTCGCCGAAAAACAGTGTCAGGCTGTCGTTGGCCCACGTCATGCTGCCGTCGCAGTTGTCGAAGGACAGTTCGCTGACCTTCTCGTTGGACAGTTCCTTGATGAACAGCGTGTAGATCTCGTCGCCCGTGGTGTCCAGGCTGTAGGCCAGGCGCTGGTGGTCGGGGCTGATGCTGAACGCACCGAGGGAAAAGAAGCCGCCGCCCGCCAGGGCGTTCGGGTCCAGCAGCAGTTGTTCGCGGCTTTCATCCACGTCCAGGCTGTCGTCGGCCGGGCGCGGACAGCGGTAATGACGCGGGTATTCGTCACCGGCGGTGGTGCGGGTGTAGTACAGGTACGGGCCCCAGGGCGAGGGCAGGGACAGGTCGGTCTCGAGGATCCGCCCCTTGATCTCCTGGAACAGACTTTCGCGCAGCTCGGCCTGGTCGGCGAGTTGGTCTTCCTGGTAGCTGTTTTCGGCCTTGAGGTAGTCGAGCACGGCGTCGGTGTCGCGTTCCTGCAGCCAGGCGTACGGGTCCACCCCGGCGTCCCTGCGGGCGATCGGGGCGTTGGAAACGTGGGCAGATAAGGACATGAAAGGCTCTCGAACGTTGTACGAAAAGGAGCTTGGCAGACGCCGGGGCAGCCTGACGAGCGAAAAGTCGTTACTATAAGCGCCTCTTTGCCTGCCTTGCCATGGACACCATGACCGAGAACGACTATCTGATCGCTTGGGGCCTCTACGCCTTCGCGGCCCTGGGCTGCCTGCTGGTGTGGATGCGCATGACCCGCTGGATGTGGCGCTGGTTGCGCGAGCCGCTGCGCCTGCTGGTGGCGGTGTTGCTGTTCTGCCCGACCATTGTCGACCCGGTGAAGGACAAGTTCGCCCCTGCCGTGGCCATTGTCGCCCTGGACGTGCTGTTCAAGGTCGGCAACAACGTCTGGCGGGCCGCCTCCGACCTGGTCATGTACGGCATGATCGCGTTCGGCGCCTACCTGCTGTTCGTGCTGGTGCGCTTGCCTATCGAGCGCGCGTCCAATGCCCGCCAGGAGCGGGCCGCCGCCGCGAAAGCCGCCGCCGCGGCGGAGGAGCCCGAGGATGAGCCGCCGTTCGGCGTGGCTGGCGATGACCGCTATGGGCGCCCACCGGTGCCGAGCAATCCCCAGCGTTCGCGCATCGAACCGCGCCTGTAGCCAGGCCTGCCCCTTGAAGCGAGAGTCCGAGCATGTGTGAGTTACTGGGCATGAGCGCCAATGTGCCGACCGACATCGTGTTCAGCTTTACCGGGCTGATGCAGCGCGGTGGCAGGACCGGGCCGCACCGTGACGGCTGGGGCATCGCCTTCTATGAAGGCCGCGGCTTGCGGTTGTTCCAGGACCCGGCCGCCAGCAGCGAGTCGGAAGTGGCGAACCTGGTGCAGCGCTACCCGATCAAGAGCGAAGTGGTGATCGGGCATATTCGCCAGGCCAACGTCGGCAAGGTCTGCCTGGCCAACACCCATCCGTTCGTGCGGGAGTTGTGGGGGCGCAACTGGTGTTTCGCCCACAACGGCCAGCTCGCCGATTTCCAGCCAGCGGTGAGTTTCTACCGTCCAGTGGGCGACACCGACAGCGAGGCGGCGTTCTGCGATCTGCTCAACCGCGTGCGCCAGGCGTTCCCGGAGCCGGTGGACGTGGAGCAACTGCTGCCCTCGCTCATCGAGGCCTGCAGCGAATACCGCGGCAAGGGCGTGTTCAACTGCATGTTGAGCGACGGCGACTGGCTGTTCTGCTATTGCTCGACCAAACTGGTCCAGATCACCCGGCGCGCACCGTTCGGCCCGGCACGGCTCAAGGATGTCGACATGATCGTCGATTTCCAGGCCGAGACCACGCCCAATGACGTGGTCACGGTGATCGCCACCGAGCCCTTGACCGAAAACGAAACCTGGACCCGCTACGAGCCGGGCCAATGGAGCCTGTGGCGACGCGGCGAATGCGTCAGCCAGGGCCGGACCGAATAAGGACGTCACGCTATGCTGCTCAGTTATCTCCGCCTGGTGTTGTTCGCGATTGGCCTGCTGGTGGGGGTCCAGGTACCGGGCTTCATCAATGACTATGCCAAGCGGGTCGAGGCCCATCTGATCGAGGCGCAGACGGGCCTGCAAGGCTTCCAGGGCACCGCCAACCAGTTCTTCAAGGGTGACATGCAGGCCCTGGTGGCCCACTACCGCGCCAGCGAAGACCCGATATTCCGCAGCGACGCCGACAGCCTGAACACCTTGCTCGTGCGCCAGCAGGCCCTGGACAAGCAGTTCCAGGCGATGCAGGGGCCCTGGTACATCCGCTTGCTGCAAGTGGCGCTGGCCGCCGACCCGGACATCCGCAAGGAAACCTGGAACGGCTACAGCTACCAGATCCTCCTGACCCCCGAAGCCATGGTCTGGGGCATCAGCGGCGCGATGCTGCTGTCGTTCGGGCTGGAGTGCCTGTTCCGCCTGATCGACTGGGTGGTGCTGGGCGGCAAGCGCCTGCGCCAGAGCCGGCCGATCGAAGAGCGGGATCTGCGCGGGTTGTAGCGCCGCAGCGAACCTCTGTGGCGAGGGGATTTATCCCCGCTGGGTGGGAGCAAAGCTTGCTCGCGAAACAGACGCCTCGGTCTCTGGATGACCGCGTCGGCTTCATCGCGGGCAAGCCTTGCTCCCACAAACCCTTGCTCCCACAAACAGTGTTCAGTCAGACCCTCCGATGAACAATCAAGTTTTTCTTATGACCCGTCCGAGGTTTTATTAGTTGGACGCGCCGGCGCCTGCGCTCAAGAATCATGGCACCCGGCCCCGACGTTCACAGCGCCGAGGCTCAGAACAATAAAACCGTGGAGAACCACCATGAGTGCACCCGACACACTCGGCGTCCCCCAACCCCAGGCCCGTTCCGGCCCGTTCGATTGGTATCGCAACATCAACCAACAGGAACGTCGCACCTTCTGGAGCTGCAAGATCGGCTACGCCCTGGATGGCATGGACACGCAGATGCTCAGTTTCGTGGTGCCGACGCTGATCGCGATGTGGGGCATCACCACCGGGCAGGCGGGGCTGATCCACACCAGCACGCTGATCGCCTCGGCCCTGGGCGGCTGGGTGGCCGGTATTCTTTCGGACCGCATCGGCCGGGTGCGTACCCTGCAACTGACCGTGCTGTGGTTTGCTTTCTTCACCTTCCTCTGCGGCTTCGCCCAGAACTACGACCAACTGCTGATCGCCCGCACGCTGATGGGCTTCGGTTTCGGCGGCGAATGGACGGCTGGCGCGGTGCTGATGGGCGAGGTGATCCGCGCCAAGGACCGTGGCAAGGCGGTAGGCATGGTGCAATCGGGGTGGGCGCTGGGCTGGGGCATGACGGCGATCCTCTACGCGCTGCTGTTCTCGGTGCTGCCGCCGGAAGACGCCTGGCGCGCGCTGTTCATCCTGGGCATTGTCCCGGCGGTGTTCGTGATTTTCGTCCGCCGGCTGGTGAAGGACCCGGAGGTCTATAACCAGACCAAGGCCCGCCTGACGCCGAGCAACCCTGCCCGGTTCTACGAGATCTTCGCCCCGGGCATCCTCTTCACCACGATTCGCGCCTCGCTGCTGACCACCGGGGCCCTGGGTGGCTACTATGCGATCACGTCCTGGCTGCCGACGTTCCTGAAGAACGAGCGCGGCTTGAGCGTGTTGGGCACCGGTGGCTACCTGGCGATGGTGATCGTCGGATCCTACGTGGGTTACGTCATCAGCGCCTATTTGTCGGACATCCTGGGGCGCAAGAAGAATTTCGTCCTGTTCGCCGTCGGCTCGTTCACCATCGTGCTGCTGTACACCCAGGTACCGGTGAGCAATAACGTGATGCTCTGGCTGGGCTTCCCCCTGGGCTTTTTCGCCTCCGGGATGTTCAGCGGCATGGGCTCGTTCCTCACCGAACTGTTCCCGACCCGTATCCGTGGATCGGGCCAGGGTTTCTGCTACAACATTGGCCGGGCGGTGGCGGCGTTGTTCCCGCTGCTGATCGGTCTGCTGAGCCAGCGGGTGCCGCTGAGCGTCGGTATCGGTGCGTTTGCGGCGGTGTCCTACGGCGTGGTGATCCTGGCGGCCTTGAGCCTGCCGGAAACCCAAGGCAAGCAACTGGAAGCCGAGTAACGGGTAAGCCCGGGGTGCATGCCCCGGGCCAGAGAAGAAAGAACCTACAGGAGCGTTCACCGTGAACCGCCTGCTATTGAACTGCGACATCGGCGAGAGCTTCGGTCACTGGACCATGGGTCTGGACGCCGAGGTGATGCCCTACATCGATTGCGCCAACATCGCCTGCGGTTTTCATGCCGGCGACCCGAGCATCATGCGCAAGACCGTCAGCCTGGCCCTGGCCAATAATGTGCGCATCGGCGCGCATCCGGCCTACCAGGACCTGGCGGGCTTCGGTCGCCGCTCCATGGCCTATGGCGCCCAGGAGCTGCAAGACCTGTTGCACTACCAGATCGGCGCCCTCGACGGCATTTGCCGGGCCCAGGGTGGGCGGGTCAGCTACGTCAAGCCCCATGGCGCGATGTACAACGACATGATGGCCAACCCGCAACAGTTGCGCGCAGTGATCCAGGCGGTGGCCGCCTATGACCCGGGCCTGCCGCTGATGCTCATGGCGACCCGGGACAACAGCGCCGCCCAGGCCCTGGGCGACGAGTACGGCCTGACCCTGTGGTTCGAAGCCTTCGCCGACCGCGCCTACGACAGCGCCGGCCACCTGGTTTCGCGGCAGTTGCCGGGGGCGGTGCATCACGATGCCGAGGTCATCATCGCCCAGGCGCTGGGCATCGCCCGTGGCGACGCGCTCACCGCCAGCGACGGCAGCGCGTTGGTCCTGCACGCCAATACCTTGTGCGTGCATGGCGACAACGCCAGCTCCGTGGCGGCCGTGCGCCGCATTCGTGAAGCGCTGGACCGGCAGAGCGCGCCATGAAGCCACGGGTGGAAGTGGTCGCGGTGGACGGCTTGATGGTGCGCCTGTTCGATGAAATCGCCGAGGACAACATGCCGTGGATGCTCGCCGCCAGCGAGCGCCTGCGAGCGGTGTTTGGCGAACACCTGATCGACCTGGTGCCGTCCTACACCACGTTGATGGTGCATTACGACCTGCTGGCGTTGGACCCGGCGCAGGCCCGGGCCTTGGTCGGCCAGGCGCTGGAGCACCTGTCGCCCGACGCCCGTTCGGTCGGCCAGTGTCACCAGGTGCCGGTGTGGTACGACCCGCGTGTCGGACCGGAGCTGGCGCTGTTGTCGGGCCGCAGCGGGTTGACCGTGGAGCAAGTGATCCGACGCCACAGCGAGCACGAATACCAGGTCTTCGCCCTGGGCTTCGCTCCCGGTTTCGCCTTCATGGGGCTGGTGGACGAAGCACTGGCCGCACCGCGCCTGGGCACGCCGCGCAAGCGGGTGGCCGCAGGCAGTGTCGGCATTGCCGAGCGCCAGACCGCCGCGTATCCGCTGGTATCGCCCGGCGGCTGGAACCTCATCGGCCGCACCCCGGCCAAGTTGTTCGACCGTGAACGTGACGGCTACAGCCTGATGCAACCCGGCGACACGGTGCGGTTCGTCGCCGTGGACCATGCCGAGTTCATTCGCCTCGGTGGCGACGACACCCCCCAGGAGGCCCAGGCATGAGCCGTTTATCGATCGAGGCCAGCACGGCGCTGTGCCTGTTGCAGGACGCCGGGCGGTTTGGCGTCCGGCACCTGGGCGTGACCCAGGGCGGCGCGGCGGATTGGTGGTCGATGGCCTGGGCCAACTGGATGCTGGGCAATGACCTGGACGCGCCGGTGGTGGAGATCACCCTCGGCGGCTTCACCGTGGTGGCCGAAGAGGATTGCGTGCTGGCGTTGGCCGGGGCGGACCTGGGCGCCCGAATAGACGGCCAGGCGGTGGCGCCGTGGCGCTTCTTCAGCCTGCGCAAAGGCCAGGCCCTGGCGCTCACCCAGCCAGTGCTCGGCGCCCGGGCGTACCTTGCGGCCCCCGGCGGCTTCGAGGCACCGGCGGTGCTGGGCAGCCGGGCGACGGTGGTGCGTGAAGAACTCGGTGGCCTGGATGGACGAGGAAAGGCGCTGAGTCGCGGTGCGCACCTGAGCTACTCAGGCGCGGCGACGCCTCGGCCGATGCCGCACACGCTGATCCCGGATTTCCAACAGGTCCAGCCGCTGGACCTGATCCTGGGCGCGCAGAACGGCGCCTTCAGCGGCCAGAGCCTGTTCGACGCGTTCAACACGCCCTGGACACTGGACAGCCGCGCCGATCGCATGGGCATCCGCTTGCTTGGAACAGCGCTGCAATACCAGGGGGCGCCGATGATTTCCGAAGGCATTCCCCTGGGCGCGGTGCAAGTACCGCCGGATGGCCAGCCGATCGTCCTGCTCAACGACCGGCAGACCATCGGCGGCTATCCACGCCTGGGCGCCTTGACGCCACTGGCGCTGGCCCGGTTGGCGCAATGCCTGCCGGGGGCACAGGTGCGGTTGCGGCCGGTGGTGCAGGAGGTTGCGCATCGGCAGCAGGTGGAGTGCCTGAAGGTGTTTTTGAAGCGCTGAAAAGCTTCGCGAGCGAGCCCGCTCCCACATTGGAAAACGGTTTCCCGTGGGAGCGGGCTTGCTCGCGAAGAGGCCCTTGAAGGCACTGAATTTTACTTGGACAAAAACCGCATCCCTTCCTCCAACCCGCGCAAGGTCAGCGGATACATCCGGTCTTCCACCAATTCGCGCACGATGTTGGTCGAGGCGGTGTAGCCCCAGGTGTCCTTGGGGTAGGGGTTGATCCAGATGAGTTTCTTGTACTTCTCCATGAAGCGCTGCATCCACACATAGCCCGCTTCTTCGTTCCAGTGCTCGACGCTGCCGCCGGGCTGGGTGATTTCATAGGGCGCCATGGCGGCGTCGCCGATGAAGATCACCTTGTAGTCGGCGCCGTACTTGTGCAGCAGGTCCTGGGTCGAGGTGCGTTCCGAGGTGCGGCGCAGGTTGTTCTTCCACACCGACTCGTACACGAAGTTGTGGAAGTAGAAATACTCCAGGTGCTTGAACTCGGTCTTGCAGGCCGAGAACAGTTCCTCGCAGATCTTCACGTGGGCGTCCATCGAGCCGCCGATGTCGAACAGCAACAGCAACTTGACGGTGTTGCGGCGTTCCGGGCGCATCTGGATGTTCAGGAGGCCGGCATCCCGGGCGGTGTGGTCGATGGTGCCATCGATGTCCAGCTCTTCGGCCGCGCCCTGGCGGGCGAACTTGCGCAGGCGGCGCAGGGCGATCTTGATGTTTCGGGTGCCCAGTTCCACCTGGTCGTCGAGGTTCTTGTACTCGCGCTGGTCCCAGACCTTCACCGCCTTGCCCTGGCGCTTGCCGGCGTCGCCGACGCGGATGCCTTCGGGGTTGAAGCCGCCGGAGCCGAACGGGCTGGTACCGCCAGTGCCGATCCACTTGTTGCCGCCGGCATGGCGTTCCTTCTGTTCCTCCAGGCGCTTCTTGAATTCCTCGATCAGCTTGTCCAGGCCACCGAGGGACTGGATCTGGGCCCGCTCTTCGTCGGTCAGCGAACGCTCGAACTCCTTGCGCAGCCAGTCTTCGGGGATCAGCGCCTGGAGATGATCGTCGAGTTTTTCCAGGCCGTTGAAATACGCGGCGAAGGCCCGGTCGAACTTGTCGTAGTGCCGTTCGTCCTTCACCAGGATTGCCCGGGACAGGTAATAGAACTCGTCCATGTCGGCGAAGATCACCCGTTGCTTCAGCGCGTTGATCAAATCCAGCAATTCACGCACCGACACGGGCACCTTGGCGGCGCGCATCTCATTGAACAGGTTAAGCAGCATGGCTAGCGCCCTCGCTCTTGTTGGACGAAGAGGCTTCAGCGCGTGCCGCGGCGGCTCATGAAGGCCAACCGTTCGAGCAGTTGCACATCCTGTTCGTTCTTGACCAGGGCGCCGGCCAGCGGCGGGATGGCCTTGGTCGGATCGCGCTCGCGCAGGACCGCTTCACCGATGTTGTCGGCCATCAACAGCTTGAGCCAGTCCACCAGTTCGGAGGTGGAGGGCTTTTTCTTCAGGCCCGGCACCTTGCGCACGTCGAAGAACACGTCCAGCGCTTCGCTGACCAGGTCTTTCTTGATGTCCGGGTAGTGCACGTCGACGATCTTCTGCAGCGTCGCGCGGTCCGGAAAGGCGATGTAGTGGAAGAAGCAGCGGCGCAGGAAGGCGTCCGGCAGTTCTTTCTCGTTGTTGGAGGTAATGATGATGATCGGCCGCTGCTTGGCCTTGATGGTTTCATCGGTCTCGTAGACGTAGAACTCCATCTTGTCGAGTTCTTGCAGCAGGTCGTTGGGGAACTCGATGTCGGCCTTGTCGATTTCGTCGATCAGCAGGATGACCCGCTCCTCGGACTCGAACGCCTCCCAGAGCTTGCCTTTCTTCAGGTAGTTGCGCACGTCATGGACCTTGTCCACGCCCAGTTGCGAGTCCCGCAGGCGGCTGACCGCGTCGTACTCGTACAGGCCCTGGTGGGCCTTGGTGGTGGACTTGATGTGCCAGGTGATCAGGCGCGCGCCGAAGGACTCGGCCAGCTGCTCGGCCAGCATGGTCTTGCCGGTGCCCGGTTCGCCCTTGACCAGCAGCGGCCGCTCCAGGGTGATGGCGGCGTTCACGGCCAGCTTCAGGTCATCGGTGGCGACGTAGGCGCGGGTGCCTTCGAACTTCATCTGCGGATTCCTCGAACGTGTCGTCGGCCCGGCGAGGCGGGGCGCACGAAAATAAATGGCGTGCCCGACTATAACGCGACGTCCCGCCGACTGTGAACGCAGACGCTGTATTCAGTCTCTGAATGGCGCGTCACATGCTGACCCGGTCTTGTGGCGAGGGGATTTATCCCCGCTGGGCTGCGAAGCAGCCCTAAAGTAGTGAACTCAATCCTCTAGGCACACCGAGTTGCCTGGGTTGGGGGCCGCTGCGCAGCCCGGCGGGGATAAATCCCCTCGCCACAAAACAGCCGCAAACACCTTAGTCCGCCTTGGGCGGCGGCTGTTCATAGCGGGCGTTGAACGCCTGGACGAAGCCGTTGCGCAATATCTGCAGGAAGGCTTCGAAAGCGCTGATGTTTTGTTGATGGACGTTGCCGCTGAGTTCGACCCGGGTGGCGAACTGGTTCTTGCGCTGGTTCTTCAGCGCCGTCTCGCCGGCGCCGACCAGCGCCTCCCAGACCGAGCGGAAGATGTTCTTTTTCTCGTTCTCCACGTCCTGCTGCCAATCGAAGACGTCCACGTCCCGCAGCAACGGCTTGATGTAGCCGCTGAGCTGGGCGTCCTTGGCCTCGGCTTCGATCACCAGGTCGCCATGGCCGGCGTTGAAGTCGAACTTGCCATAGGCCGCGGCGAAATCATTGAGGCGCTTGAGTTCGATGTTCGTGGCCCGCAGGCGGAAATCGAAATCCTCGAACTTGCTCAACGGATCAAACGTGGCCTGCACTTCCAGTGGCGCGTGTTCGGCCACCAGGGCCTTGCCTTCGAAACGGGCGTCACGCTTGCCTTCGGTGTCCACCACATTGGTCAGGTTATAGAAGCTGGCATTGACGTCGCTGGCCCGCAGGTTCACCGGCGGCTTCGAATTGAAGTTGCGAAAAGTCACCTGGCCGTCCCGGATCCGCAACTCGTTGAAGGTGATGGGCAGCAGCTTGCTCAGTTGCTCGCGCCAGTTGGTGCCCTGGCCGGTCTGGGAATTCTGTCGGTCGCCGCCGCCGTCGACGAAGTTCACTTGCGGCCGGGCGAACTCCGCCTCGGCCACCACGGCATGGTCATACCACAGCGAATGCCAACTGACGGACAGGTCGACCAGCGGCGCATCGACGAACGGCACCGGGACCTTGCCATCGACCTTGACGATTTTCAGGCCGTTGATCCGATAGGCCCCGCGCCACAGCGCCAGGTCCACGTCGGTGACCTGGCCGCGGTAGTCGCCCATGTTCGCCAGCTTGTCGTTGAGGTAGTTGCGCACCAGGTAAGGCAAGGTGAAATGCACGGCCACCAGCAGCACAACGAGGGCGGCGAGTGTCCACAGTGGCCAGCTGTATCGACGCTTCATGTCAGTCAGTCTCCGGCGTTGTTACAGCCATTGACCGTCGTCACCGTGGGAACGTTCGGTGCAACTGGACGCCCATGGGCAACAGGCTTACCTTAAAGCGCTTAAATTCACGTTGCCTAAGGACCGGTCATGAGCCGCATATTCGTTGATAACGCCCATTCCATTGGCAATACGCCGCTGGTGCAGATCAATCGCATCGCCCCGCGTGGCGTGACCATCCTGGCCAAGATCGAGGGGCGCAACCCGGGTTATTCGGTCAAGTGCCGGATCGGCGCGAACATGATCTGGGACGCTGAAAGCACCGGCCGGCTCAAGCCGGGCATGACCATCATCGAACCGACCTCGGGCAACACCGGCATCGGCCTGGCGTTCGTCGCCGCCGCTCGGGGCTACAAGCTGATGCTGACCATGCCGGCCTCCATGAGCGTGGAGCGGCGCAAGGTGCTCAAGGCACTGGGCGCGGAGCTGGTGCTCACCGAGCCGGCCAAGGGCATGAAAGGCGCCATTGACAAGGCCGCCGAGATCCTCGCCAGCGACCCTTCGCTTTATTTCATGCCGCAGCAGTTCGAGAACCCGGCGAACCCGGCGATCCACGAAAAGACCACCGGCCCGGAAATCTGGAACGACACCGATGGCGCGGTGGACGTGCTGGTGGCGGGCGTCGGCACGGGCGGAACCATTACCGGCGTTTCGCGGTATATCAAGAACACGTGTGGCAAGCCGATCCTGTCGGTGGCGGTCGAGCCGGAAACCTCGCCGGTGATTACCCAGGCGATGGCGGGGCAGGAAATCAAGCCCAGCCCCCACAAGATCCAGGGGATCGGTGCCGGCTTCGTGCCGAAGAACCTGGACCTGTCGATCGTCGACCAGGTCGAGCGCGTCACCGACGAAGAATCCAAGGCCATGGCTTTGCGCCTGATGCAGGAGGAGGGCATCCTCTGTGGCATCTCCTGCGGCGCAGCGATGGCCGTGGCCGTGCGCCTGGCGGAAAAACCGGAAATGCAGGGCAAGACGCTGGTGGTGATCCTGCCGGATTCGGGCGAACGCTACCTGTCGAGCATGTTGTTCAGTGACCTGTTCACCGACCAGGAGATCCAGCAGTAACGGCCAAGCATCGGGTTTTTGTGGCGTGGGGCATCCCCTCGCCACAAGCGCGGTGCAAGGGGCTGGGTCAGCCAGGGTTCAGGCTGGAAAGGGTATTGTTACGCCCTTCTCAACAGTGAATATTGCCGCGGGCGGTTTCTTCCCCGTGCAAGGCTCTATACCATGGCCGGCTGCCACGCCGGGCTGATGGCGCTGCGCAAGCCGTTTTCGACAAGGAGTTTTTACAATGACCGTTTCGTTTGTCGCCAAGGCCGCGGTATTGCTGCTGTTCCTGGGCAGCACGCTGTATGTGCACCTGCGGGGTCGCGCGCGCTTGCCGGTATTGCGCCAGTTCGTCAATCACTCGGCCTTGTTCGCCCCCTACAACGCCCTGATGTACCTGTTCTCCGGCGTGCCCTCCAAGCCTTACCTGGACCGCAGCAAGTTTCCCGAGCTCGATGTGCTCAAGGACAACTGGCACGTCATCCGCGACGAGGCCATGCACCTGTTCGACGAGGGCTACATCCGGGCGGCGGAAAAGAACAACGATGCCGGCTTCGGGTCGTTCTTCAAGAAAGGCTGGAAGCGCTTCTACCTCAAGTGGTACGACAAACCGCTGCCGTCCGCCGAGCTGCTTTGTCCGAAAACCGTCGCGTTGGTCAGTGCCATCCCTAATGTGAAGGGCGCGATGTTCGCCCTGTTGCCAGGTGGCAGCCATTTGAACCCCCATCGCGACCCGTTCGCCGGTTCCCTGCGCTATCACCTGGGGCTGTCCACGCCCAATTCCGACGATTGCCGGATCTTCGTCGACGGCCAGGTCTATGCCTGGCGCGATGGCGAGGACGTGATGTTCGATGAGACCTACGTGCACTGGGTCAAGAACGAAACCCCGCAAACCCGGGTGATCCTGTTCTGTGACGTCGAGCGCCCCCTGAAGAGCCGGCTGATGACCCGTCTCAACCGCGCTATCAGCGCCTTCCTCGGCCGTGCCACCGCGCCGCAGAACCTCGACGACGAGCGCGTCGGCGGTATCAACCAGGCCTACGCCTGGAGCAAGTCGTTCAGCGACAGCTTCAGCGGCCGGGTCAAGCAGTGGAAGCGCAAGCATCCCAAGGCGTACCGGGTGATGCGTCCGGTGTTGGCGGTGGCGGTGCTGACGGTGCTTGGCTACTGGTTGTTCGGCTAGAGACCGACAATTTCATACCGCGATCGCGAGCAGGCCACTGGCCCCTGTGGGAGCGAGCCTGCTCGCGAAAGCGCATCCCGCCCCACTGCTCATTACCTGGCCGCCACCCCGGCTGGCTTCGCCGCCCCGGGCTTCAACACCAGCCACAACGCCGCCGCAATCAGCACGCCGCCATACAGGTGGGCCATGCCCAGCTGCTCATCCAGCAGCAACGCTCCCCACAACACGCCGAACGGTGGGATCAGGAAGGTCACGGTCATGGACTTGACCGGGCCGATGGAGCTGAGCAGCCGGAAATAAAGAATGTACGCCAGGGCCGTGCACACCAGGCCCAGCCCCAGCAGCGACAACCAGACGCTCCAGCCGCCCCAGCTGGCCGGGGGTTGGCTGATGGCGGTGTAGCCAAACAGCGGCAGCAGGAACACCGTGGCACCGAACATGCTGCCGAGCGCGGCGAGGCGGCTGTCCAGCCCACCTTGATGATCGAGCCAGCGGCGGGTGAGGAAACCGGCAAAGCCGTAGCACGTGGTCGCCAGCAGGCAGGCGAGGGCGCCCATCAGCAATTGCAGGTCGAAGGCCACTGGCCCGGCGCCAGTGAGGATGCCCACGCCGAGCAGGCCCAGGGTCACTCCGCTGACCTTGGCCAGGGTGAGTTTTTCGCTGAAGAACAGGCCGCCGATCAACACTCCCATCAACGGAGTGGTGGCGTTGAAGATGGCCGAGTAGCCGGCTGGCAATGTCTGGGCCGCCAGCGAATAGAAGGTGGCCGGAATGCCCGAGTTGATCAGGCCCAGGCCCATCACCACCTTCAACTTGCCGCGAAAGTCGAAGTCGACGCGCATCAGCGCCAGGATCACCAGCAAGCCGACGAAGGCGATGGATACGCGGAAGAACGCGGTGGGGATCGTGCCAATGACCGGGGCGATAATGCGCATGAACAGGAAACTCGCCCCCCAGATGGCGGCCAGTGACAGCAAGCGCAAGGTGTCGACGAAGTTCACAGGGCATTCCTGGCAGGCGGGGCCGACCAGTGTCGCCGTCCCGGGTACCGATGGCAATGGTTGCGCTGGCGCGTGATTGGCCTCTAAGCTCAGTCGCCCATAACAAGCCTGACCCGCCGAGGTTCACCCTTATGCCGCAATCATGGCCCGCTACCGATATCGCCCGTTCAATCCTCGACGGCTTCGACGATTACCGCGAGCATTTCCGGCAGATCACCGACGGCGCCCGCGCCCGGTTCGAGCAGGCCCAGTGGTTGGAAGCGCAGGCGGCATCGGCGGCGCGGATCAACTTGTACGAAGAGAAAGTCTTCGAGACCGTGGCGCGCCTGCGCCAGGCCTTCGAAGCCGAGGCGTTGATGGACGTGAGCTGCTGGCCGCTGGTCAAGAGCGCCTACATCAGCCTGATCGACCTGCGCTTCGACGATGAACTGTCGGAAACCTGGTACAACTCGATCTTCTGCGGGCTGTTCAGCCACGACCTGATCAGCGACGGCACCATGTTCATCCACACCACCCGGCCGAGCCTGCGCCGCGCCC
Organism: Pseudomonas citrullilanati; assembly: GCF_030580855.1. Classification (GTDB taxonomy): domain Bacteria; phylum Pseudomonadota; class Gammaproteobacteria; order Pseudomonadales; family Pseudomonadaceae; genus Aquipseudomonas; species Aquipseudomonas citrulli. The sequence goes on from NZ_JAUQOP010000001.1 coordinate 15,572, forward strand.
GTGCCGCCCAGACCCGCACCTACAAGCCCCAGGGCCAGCTCGACCGGATGCTGGCAAGCATCTTCGCCGACTACCGCTTCAACGAGGACTACGCCGACCTGCCGGGCGACCTGCAACGCCTCGAAGCCCAGCTGCGGGAGAACCTGCCGGACTGGGTCTGCAAGGACCCGGAGCTGACGGTGGAGTTGTTTTCTTCAGTGCTCTACCGCAACAAGGGCGCCTACCTGGTAGGCCGTATCTACACCCAGGACGACCAATGGCCGCTGGTGATCCCGCTGCTGCACCGCGAGGGCCGGGGCATCCAGATCGACGCCTTGATCACCGACGAGGCGCAGGTGTCGATCATCTTCTCGTTCACCCGCTCCTACTTCATGGTGGACGTACCGGTGCCGGCCGAATTCATCGGTTTCCTCAAGCGCATCCTGCCGGGCAAGCACATTGCCGAGCTGTACACTTCCATCGGTTTCTACAAGCACGGCAAGTCCGAGTTCTACCGGGCGCTGATCAACCACCTGGCCAACACCGACGACCGCTTCATCATGGCGCCCGGGGTGCGCGGCATGGTCATGAGCGTGTTTACCCTGCCGGGCTTCAACACCGTGTTCAAGATCATCAAGGACCGTTTTTCGCCGTCGAAAAACGTCGACCGGGCCACGGTGATCGAGAAATATCGCCTGGTGAAAAGTGTCGATCGGGTCGGGCGCATGGCCGATACCCAGGAGTTCGCCGACTTCCGTTTTCCCCTGGGCAAGTTCGAACCGGCCTGCCTGGAGGAACTGCTGGAGGTGGCGCCCTCCACGGTGTCGGTGGAGGGCGACACGGTGCTGATTCGCCACTGCTGGACCGAGCGCCGCATGACGCCGTTGAACCTCTACCTGGAAAACGCCAGCGAGGCCCAGGTGCGCGAGGCGCTGGAAGACTATGGCCTGGCGATCAAGCAACTGGCGGCGGCGAACATCTTCCCCGGTGACATGCTGCTCAAGAACTTCGGCGTGACCCGCCATGGCCGTGTGGTGTTCTACGACTACGACGAGATCTGCTTCCTCACCGAAGCCAACTTCCGCCACATTCCCCAGCCCCGCACCCCGGAGGACGAAATGGCGTCCGAGCCCTGGTACTCCATCGGGCCGCTGGACGTATTCCCGGAGGAATTCCCGCCGTTCCTGTTCGCCGACGCGGGCCAGCGCAAGCTGTTCGACCAGTTGCACGGCGAGCTGTACAACGCCGATTACTGGAAAGGCCTGCAAGAAGCCATCCGGGCGGGGAAGGTGATCGACGTGTTCCCGTATCGGCGCAAGGACCTGGACAGCGAATAACCCGGCAAGAGCCCTCAAAAAACCTGTGGGAGCAAAGCTTGCTCGCGATGCAGGCGCCTCGGTCCCCTGGGAGACCGCGTCATCCTCATCGCGGGCAAGCCTTGCTCCCACATGTGCACAAATCTGCGACAATCGCCCCTTGCTCAACCCCAAGGCCCCATTGCGTACCTGATGACAAACCAAGCTCGGCGCAAGGACCTGGACAGCGAATAACCCGGCAAGAGCCCTCAAAAAACCTGTGGGAGCAAAGCTTGCTCGCGATGCAGGCGCCTCGGTCCCCTGGGAGACCGCGTCATCCTCATCGCGGGCAAGCCTTGCTCCCACATGTGCACAAATCTGCGACAATCGCCCCTAGCTCAACCCCAAGGCCCCATTGCGTACCTGATGACTGACCAAGCCCCCGCTTTCGACAAGCTGCTGAAAAACCTCGACCACGCCATGCTCGCCGACCGTCATCGGTTGCGGCGGCAGTTGTTCGAGCTGCGCAAGAAACCCGACGAGGCCAAGCTGGCCCAGTGGGTGGCGCGCATGCAGGCGTCGTGTGACCAGGTGCTGGCGCGCAAGGCCAGCCTGCCGGTGATCCGCTACGACGACAATCTGCCGATCGCGGCCAAGCGCGATGAGATCAAGGACGCGCTGCTCAAGCACCAGGTGTTGATCATCGCCGGCGAAACCGGTTCGGGCAAAACCACCCAGTTGCCGAAGATCTGCCTGGAGATCGGCCGTGGCCAATATGGCTTGATCGGTCATACCCAGCCGCGCCGGATCGCCGCGCGCAGCGTGGCCAGCCGGGTCGCCGAGGAACTGGCGACGCCGTTGGGGGCGCTGGTGGGGTACCAGGTGCGCTTCGAGGACCAGAGCGACGCCAACACCCTGGTCAAGCTGATGACCGACGGCATCCTCCTGGCCGAGACCCAGAACGATCGCTACCTCGAACGCTACGACACGATCATCGTCGACGAAGCCCACGAACGCAGCCTGAACATCGACTTCCTGCTGGGCTACCTCAAGACCCTGCTGCCGCGCCGCCCGGACCTGAAAGTCATCATCACCTCGGCCACCATCGACCTGGAGCGTTTTTCCAAGCACTTCGACGACGCACCGATCGTCGAGGTCTCGGGCCGTACCTTCCCGGTGGAAACCTGGTACCGCCCGCTGACCCTGGAGCAGGACGAAGAGGGCAACCGGGTCGAGGACGACCTGACCGTCGACCAGGCGATCCTCGCCACCCTCGATGAAATCGCCGCCCATGAGCGCAGCGAACGTCGCAGCCCCGGGGACGTGCTGGTGTTCCTGCCGGGCGAGCGGGAGATCCGTGACGCGGCGGAAATGCTGCGCAAGGCGCAGCTCAAGCACACCGAGATCCTGCCGTTGTACGCGCGCCTGTCGCCGGCCGAGCAACAGCGGATCTTCCAGTCCCACCCGGGCCGTCGGGTGGTGCTGGCGACCAACGTCGCCGAAACCTCGCTCACCGTGCCGGGCATCCGCTACGTGATCGACAGCGGCACCGCGCGCATCAGCCGCTACAGCTATCGCGCCAAGGTCCAGCGCCTGCCGGTCGAAGCCGTTTCCCAGGCCAGCGCCAACCAGCGCAAGGGCCGTTGCGGGCGGGTCGAGGCTGGGATCTGCGTGCGGCTTTACAGCGAAGAGGATTTTCTCGGACGGCCGGAGTTCACCGACCCGGAAATCCTGCGCACCAACCTGGCGGCGGTGATCTTGCAGATGTTGCACCTGCGCCTGGGCGAGATCACCGATTTCCCGTTCATCGAGCCGCCGGATGGCAAGGCCATCAGCGACGGTTTCAACCTGCTGCAAGAACTGTCGGCGGTGGACCGCAACGGCCAACTGACGCCGTTGGGCCGCCAGTTGGCCCGCCTGCCGGTGGACCCGCGCATGGGTCGCATGCTGCTGGAAGCGGCGAAGCTGGGCAGCTTGCAGGAAGTGCTGATCGTGGCCAGCGCCATGTCGGTCCAGGACCCGCGCGAGCGTCCGCCCGAGCGCCAGCAAGCCGCCGACCAGGCCCACGCCCAATGGAAGGACACCGACTCGGACTTCGCCGGGCTGGTCAACCTGTGGCGCGGTTTCGAAGAACAGCGCCAGGCGCTGACCGCGAGCCCGCTGCGCAACTGGTGCCGCAAGAACTTCCTCAACTACCTGCGCCTGCGCGAGTGGCGCGACGCCCATCGCCAACTGAGCCTGATCTGCCGCGACATGCAGTTGAGCCTCAACAAGGAGCCGGCGGATTATCCGAAGCTGCACAAGGCGGTGCTGTCGGGGTTGCTCAGCCAGATCGGCCAGAAGACCGAGGACGGCGACTACCTGGGGGCCCGGCAACGGCGCTTCTGGGTCCACCCGTCGTCAGGCCTGGGCAAGAAGCGCCCGCAATGGCTGATGACCGCCGAGCTGGTGGAAACCACCAAGCTGTATGCGCGCATGGTCGCCAAGATCGAGCCGGACTGGATCGAACCGCTGGCCGGGCACCTGATCAAGAAAAACCACTTCGAACCCCATTGGGAAAAGAAGCGCGGGCAAGTGGTGGCGTATGAGCAGATCACCCTGTTCGGGCTGATCGTGGTCGGTCGGCGGCCGGTGCATTACGGGCCGGTGGACCCGGTGGTCTCGCGCGAGCTGTTTATCCGCGAAGCGCTGGTGCGCGGCGAGATCCAGTCCCGGGCCAAGTGCCTGGGGGCCAATACCCGGCTGCTGGAGCAACTGGACGAACTGGAGGCCAAGGCCCGTCGTCGCGACATCCTGGCGGACGAGGAAACGCTGTTCGGTTTCTACGATGCGCGCTTGCCGGCGGAGATCCACCAGACCGCGACGTTCGACAGTTGGTACCGGATCAACAGCCAGAAAGACCCGCAATTGCTGATCATGCGCGAGGAAGACGTGCTGGCCCGCGAGGCCAGTGAAGTCACCGCCGCGTACTACCCGGACACCTTGCGCGTCGGCGACCTGACCTTGCCGCTGACCTATCACTTCGAGCCCAACCATCCCCGCGACGGCGTGACCCTGCGCGTACCGGCGCCGCTGTTGCCGATGCTGCCGCCCGAGCGCCTGGAATGGCTGGTGCCGGGGATGATCGAGGCCAAGTGCATTGCCCTGGTGCGCAACTTGCCCAAGGCCCTGCGCAAGAACTTCGTGCCGGTGCCGGACTTCGTCAAGGCCGCATTGCAACGCATCACCTTTGCCGAGGGCTCATTGCCCCAGGCCCTGGGCCGTGAACTGCTGCGCATGACCGGTGCGCGGGTCAGCGACGAAGCCTGGGCGGAAGCGGCGCAACAGGTGGAAAGCCACCTGCGCATGAACCTGGAAATCGTCGACGGCCAGGGCAAGTTCCTCGGCGAGGGGCGCGACCTGGCCGAGCTGACCGCGCGTTTTGCCGAAGCCAGCCAGGCTGCATTGGCCGTACCGCAAACCGCAAAGAGCCAGGAACCGGTGGAGGCGAAAGTCTTCGCGCCGGTGGCGCAAAAGACCCAGCAGAAGATCGCCGGGCTGTCGATGACGGTCTACCCGGCGCTGGTGGAAGAGGGCGGGGTGGTCAAGGAAGGGCGTTTCCCGACGCCGGCCGAGGCCGAGTACCAGCATCGCCGCGCCTTGCAGCGTTTGTTGATGCAGCAACTGGCCGAGTCGGCCAAGTTCCTGCGCGGCAAGTTGCCGGGGCTGACGGAGCTGGGCCTGTTGTACCGCGAGCTGGGGCGCGTCGATAACCTGGTGGAAGACATCCTGCTGGCCAGCCTCGACAGTTGCGTGCTCGAAGGCGAAGCAAGCCTGCCTCGCGACGGCGCTGCGCTGGCCTCCCTGGCCGAGCGCAAGCGCGGCGGCTGGACCGAGCACGCCGAGCGCCTGGCGAAGCTGACCCTGGACATCCTCAAGCTCTGGCACGGCCTGCAGAAACGCTTCAAGGGCAAGATCGACCTGGCCCAGGCCGTGGCCCTGAACGACATCAAGCAGCAGCTCAGCCACCTGGTGTACCCGGGCTTCGTGCGGGAAACCCCGCATCAATGGCTCAAGGAACTGCCACGCTACCTCAAGGCCATCGAGCAGCGCTTCGAGAAACTTGGCGGCCAGGTGCAGAAGGACCGGGTCTGGAGCGGCGAGCTGTCGAACCTCTGGGCCCAATACCAGGCTCGCGCCGACAAACACGCCCAGGAAGGCAAGCGCGACCCGCAACTGGAGCTGTACCGCTGGTGGCTGGAGGAATACCGGGTGTCGCTGTTCGCCCAGCAGTTGGGCACCAAGGTGCCGATTTCCGACAAGCGCCTGGGCAAGCAGTGGGGGCAGGTGGAGGGTTGATGGCAAAGCCCCTAGCCCCTGTGGGAGCGAGCTTGCTCGCGATAGCGGTGGTTCAGCCTGCATTGATGTTGACTGATACACCGCCATCGCGAGCAAGCTCGCTCCCACAGGGGTCTGAGTGATCCCTCACAGGGAATGGGCCAAACCCCCGGGTTTATGGCAAACTTCGCGGCTATAAATGCCGGTCCCGTGGTTTTTGAGCTTCACTCCCTCGGGCGGATCGGAATAAAGCGCTGCCAGGGCTGCTTCCCCGGATGGGAAAAGTCCCTTTGTGTATTGGTACGTCGGTGCCAATGCTTTCTGCCTGAACAGATCAGAGACACGCCCATGCATAACGTCGTCATCAGCGGAACCGGCCTGTACACCCCGGCCAACAGCATTTCCAACGAAGAGCTGGTGCAATCCTTCAATACCTATGTCGCTCAATTCAACGCCGACAACGCCGAGGCCATCGAGCGCGGTGAAGTGGAAGCGTTGACCGAATCCAATGCCGCGTTCATCGAAAAGGCCTCGGGGATCAAGAGCCGCTTCGTCATGGACAAGGACGGCATCCTCGACCCGCAACGCATGACGCCGCGCCTGCCCGAACGCTCCAACGACGAGTGGTCGGTGCTCTGCGAAATGGCCGTCGCTGCCGCCCGCCAAGCCCTGGAGCGTGCTGGCCGCAGCGCTGCCGACATCGACGGTGTGATCGTCGCCTGTTCCAACTTGCAGCGTCCGTACCCGGCCATCGCCATCGAAGTCCAGGAAGCCCTGGGCATCGACGGTTTCGGCTTCGACATGAACGTGGCGTGTTCCTCGGCCACCTTCGGCATCCAGGCCGCCGCCAACAGCGTACAGCTGGGCCAGGCCCGGGCGATCCTGATGGTCAACCCGGAAGTGTGCACCGGCCACCTGAACTTCCGTGATCGCGACAGCCACTTCATCTTCGGCGACGCGGCCACCGCGGTGGTCATCGAGCGCGCCGACCAGGCCACCTCGGCCCACCAGTTCGACGTGGTCAGCACCAAGCTGCTGACCAAGTTCTCCAACAACATCCGCAACAACTTCGGCTTCCTCAACCGCGCGGCAGAAGAGGGCATCGGCACGCGTGACAAACTGTTCGTCCAGGAAGGCCGCAAGGTGTTCCGCGATGTCTGCCCGATGGTGGCCGAACTGATTGGCGCCCACCTGCAAGAGAACCAGCTGGACGTCGGCCAGGTGAAGCGTTTCTGGCTGCACCAGGCCAACCTGAGCATGAACCAGTTGATCGTGCGCAAGCTGCTGGGACGCGAAGCCACCGAAGCGGAAGCCCCGGTGATTCTCGACCGCTACGCCAACACCAGCTCGGCCGGCTCGGTCATCGCCTTCCACCTGTACCAGGATGACCTGCCGGCCGGCTCCGTGGCCGTCCTCAGCTCGTTTGGCGCCGGCTATTCGATTGGCAGTGTGATTTTGCGCAAGCGTTGATCCATTTTGGTTGGCTAAAGGATTTATCCCCAGTGGTTGTGGGAGCAAAGCTTGCTCGCGATGCAGGCGCCTCGATTTATGGAGCGCGTCGCCTGCATCGCGGGCAAGCCTTGCTCCCACATAAATCCCCTCGCCACAAAAGCATCGCAGTCTTGCAGATATTGGGATGTTGAATGACCGTCACTGATGACACCTTCCTGCTCCAGCGCCTGCTGGCCGGCGAGCAGCGCGCCTACAAGGAGCTGGTGAGCACCTACCAGGGCCCGATGCGCGCGGTCGCCTATGCCATCGTCGGCAGCCGTCACGCCGACGAAGTGGTGCAGGACGCGTGGTTGTCGGTGGTGCGCAACCTCAGCGGTTTCCAGGGCCGTTCCAGCCTCAAGACCTGGCTGCTGACCATCACCGCCAACGCCGCCAAGGGTCGCTACAAACAGAACCGCCGGGAAGTGCTGCTCGACGATATCCCGGCGCCCCACGGCACCCTGGGCGACGAGCGTTTCGCCGCTGACGGCCATTGGCTGCTGGCACCGTTCGCCTGGCACCAGGACACGCCGGAAGCGCTGCTCACCGAAAGCGAACTGCGCGATTGCCTGGAGCACACCTTGCTCAGCCTCTCGGAACTGCAAGGCAGCGTGCTGACCCTGCGTGAACGCCAGGGGCTGGAGCTGGAAGAAATCTGTAATCTTCTCGACATCTCGCTCTCCAACGTTCGTGTGCTGCTGCATCGCGCCCGGCTGAAGGTCTTCGCGACCGTGGAACATTTCGAGGAAACCGGCGAATGCTGACCTGCAAGGAACAAGTGGCGCGCTCCAGCGATTATCTCGACGGGCAACTGAGCTTTCGTGAACGCCTGATGGTGCGCCACCACCTGATGTTCTGCCCCAACTGCCGGCGCTTCATCCGCCAGATGCGCCTGATGCAGGCGACCCTGAAAAAACTCCCCGAACCGCCCGTGCCCAACCTCGACCACCTCGCCGAAAAGCTCGCCGCCGAGCGCCGCAAAAACATCCGCTAAAACTCGAAACACCACCGGCTCCATGTGGGAGCGAGCTTGCTCGCGATAGCGGCGTATCAGTCAAATCACTTCAGACTGAACCAACGCTATCGCGAGCAAGCTCGCGCCCACAGGTTGTCCATGGCTGTTTTGGTTATTCCAATTCGAAGTAAAAAGTTCCGCTGTCATAAAATCTTTATGTGATAGCAACTTGCCTGACACACACCGCCGCCAAGATCCCCTCCCAACACCAGCGGGCCCAGTTCCGCGTGTTTTCTAACGCATAGACTACCAACTAGGGGAATTCTTCGATGATCCGTAAGCACTTCGCAGGTGTTGCCGCCAGCGCACTGGCAATGGCAGTAACCGCCCAGGCTTTCGCCGGCACCGTCACCACCGATGGCGCCGATATCGTTGTCAAAACCAAGGGCGGCCTTGAGGTCGCTACCACGGACAAAGAGTTCAGCTTCAAGCTCGGCGGTCGTTTGCAGGCTGACTACAGCCAGTTCGACGGGATCTACACCGACAACGGTAAATCGGCTGACGCCGCTTACTTCCGTCGCGCCTTCCTGGAACTGTCCGGCGTGCTGTACACGGACTGGGCCTACACCATCAACTACGACATGTCCCACAACACGGGCGACTCGGACAACGGCTACTTCGACGAAGCGTCCCTGGCCTACAACGGCTTCAAGCCGGTGTCGATCAAGGTCGGTCGTTTCGACCCCGACTTCGGCCTGGAAAAAGCCACCAGTTCCAAGTGGGTCACCGCCCCTGAGCGCAACGCCGCCTACGACCTGATCGACTGGGCCAACAGCCACCAGAACGGCCTGGGCCTGCAAGCCTCCAGCACCTTCGCCGATTCGTTCTACGCCTCGGCTGGCGTGTTCAGCAAGGACACCGACGACACCGACGGCGACAGCGTCAAGCAAGTCAACGGTCGCTTCGTCTTCGCCCCGATGCACGAAGCCGGCAACGTGTTGCACTTCGGCCTGAACGTGGCATCGCGTGACGTTTCCGACACCGTATTCGACGCACGTTATCGTTCCCGCCTGGGCATGCGCGGTGTGGAAACCCTCGGCGGCAACGATGCCGGTCCGAACGGCAACCGTCCGGTACTGGGCGGCGCCAACAACTCGCCGGCCGGCTCCTACGACCGTGACACCGCGTTCGGCCTGGAAGCCGCCTTCGCCATGGGCCCTGCGTCGATCCAGGGTGAATACATCACCCGCAAGACCAAGGCGGATGCCGACGGTTTCGAAGACATCAAGGGCCATGGCTTCTATGTCCAGGGTGCCTACACCCTCACCGGCGAATCCCGCGGCTATAAAGTCGGCAAGTTCGACGCGATCAAGCCCCAGAACAAGTCCATCGGCGCCTGGGAAGTGTTCTATCGCTACGACAGCATGACCGTCGAAGACGACAACATCACCACCGCCAGCGCCACCCGTGACGTGGGCGATGCCGAAGCCAAGGTGCACAACCTGGGCGTGAACTGGTACGCCAACGAGGCGGTGAAGATCTCTGCCGCCTACATCAAGGCCAAGACCGACAAAGTCACCAACGTCAACGGTGACGACGACGGCGATGGCTTCGTAGTCCGCGCCCAGTACGTGTTCTAAGCCACGTACCGGTTACACCGCTCTCGCTTCATCCGTTAAAGCTCCTTTTCCACCCCGCCACCTGGCGGGGTTTTTTTTGGCTTGGTCGAGTACCTGCTGTGTTCGTCCGGACCACTGTATGGGCAGTCACCTGTCAACCCTGACAGTTTCACGGTTCTGGAAGAAAGCGCTTACTTTGTCCCATTGCGCAACGAGACGCGCCGGGGGCACCCATGGCGGCGAACGGCTAACGGAGGACAGCATGGCAGGTTCAAACAAGACAGAGCAGCTTGCACCCGGCGAAACGCTGATCAGCTTCCACTACGATGGCCTGGATAGCTTGACCGGGCTCGGCCTACCCGGCGCCAAGGAAGGTCGGTTCTACCGAAACGATGAGTTGGTGAATGAAATCCAGGGGCCCGCCAGCCGCACGTTCGTCCGGGCAGAGGGCGTGGTGCTCGCCGAGCATCGGGCGGGAGGAGAAGCAACATCCCGTTTATTGGCCGGCGATGACAAGAACAGCGTGTTGTACGAACTCAGCCAGGGTGTTGCCGCGGGCGTGGCTTATTCCCCGTACGGTCATCGCATGGAAGGCGCGATGATCAACAGTCACCTGGGCTACAACGGCGAACGCCGCGAAGCGCACACCGGTTGGTACCTGTTGGGCAAGGGGTATCGCGCCTTCAATCCGTTGCTGATGAGATTTCACAGCCCGGACACTTTGAGCCCGTTTGGTGAAGGGGGGCTGAATGCGTATATGTATTGTGTGGGGGATCCGATTAATCATGTGGATCCGACGGGGCATAGTATTTTTGGATTTTTTTCACGTGGTTTCAGAGGACTAATCGGATCAAATAGACCTACCACTACAACTCCGGAGGGTCAGAATTTACCTGGGGTTCTGGGCCTCAATCCGCATAAAAAAAACAGGTCGACGAGTCTGCTCCCTATTAGGCGTAAAGATGTCCATCGTTTGATGGATAGGGCAGACCTGCAGTTGGAGCGTGCTTTGCAAGTTAAAGGCGATCCGAATAAGTATTCTGAGTATCTAATGCAATATGATAAAAATTTTGAAGCGTATAACTTTGCCAGGAGGAATTTGGGTGAGAGGTTGATAACTAAATATGGACGAGCGGCGGCTAAATACTCTTCGCAAGAATTGGCTAATTTGAAAAAAGCGCAAGCCAATAAAAATAAAGCTAAGTTTTTACAATGGCAAGCTGAACAACTTCAGGAAGAAAAAATTGCAGCTGCCGGGCGTTCCCGTGACAGAATCAGGAATTATTTGGGAGTCGATGGCATTAGTAAAACTTTCTAAGTTTACTCGTGGATGCCGGCGATGTCTGAGGGTTGTTATTCAAGCGGATTAATGATCAGTAGCAGTTGTCGAAAATTAGCGGTTCCTCGTCTCACTCGCTCCAGATCGGCGATACTCGCTCCACCGCCGTCCGGATGTCGAGGAACCGCATGCCGCTTCAAGTCTTGAATAGCCTGTCCGCCATCGCGTCTCAAGAGTGGGACGCGCTGGTGCCCGCCAATCAACCGTTCCTGCGCCACGCCTTCCTGAGTTCGTTGGAGGACAGCGCCAGCCTCGGCCCGCAATCCGGTTGGCAGCCCGAGCATTTGCTGCACATCGAAGACGGTTGTCTACTGGCGGCCATGCCCAGCTATCGCAAGTGGCATTCCTACGGTGAATACGTGTTCGACCACGGTTGGGCCGATGCCTGTGCCCGGGCCGGCATCGACTATTACCCCAAGTTGTTGACAGCGGTGCCGTTCAGCCCGGTCAGTGGGCCACGGCTGCTGGCGGCGCGGGTGGAGGATGGGCTGGCGTTGCTGGGCAGCGTGCCGGGGTATTTGGAGATCGAGGGCCTTTCCAGCGCCCATGTCAACTTTACCGACGCGTTCACCGACACGGCGCTGGGCGGGCAGGAGGGCTGGTTGCAGCGGATCGGCTGCCAGTATCACTGGCGCAATCGCGGTTATCGTGACTTCCAGGATTTTCTCGACGCGCTCAGCTCCCGCAAGCGCAAGCAGATGCGCAAGGAGCGCGAGCAAGTGGCGGGGCAGGGCATCGCGTTCGAATGGCTCGAGGGGCATCAACTGGACCAGGCGCAGTGGGATTTTGTCTACGCCTGCTACGCCAACACCTACGCGGTGCGTCGCCAGGCGCCGTACCTGACCCGGGCGTTCTTCAGTCTGCTGGCCGAACGCATGCCCGAGGCCATTCGCGTGGTCCTGGCCAAGCAAGGCGCACGGCCGGTGGCGATGGCATTCAGCCTGGTGGGGGGCGACAGTTTCTATGGACGTTACTGGGGCTGCCTGGCGGAGTTCGACCGCCTGCACTTCGAGACCTGTTTCTACCAAGGGATGGACTATGCGATTGCCCACGGCCTGCAACGCTTCGACGCCGGCGCCCAGGGCGAGCACAAACTGATTCGCGGGTTCGAACCGGTGATCACCCGCTCGTGGCATTACTTGCGGCACCCGGGGTTGAAGGCGGCGGTTGCCGACTTCCTCGCGCGCGAACACGAAGGGGTGCTGGCCTATGCCGAAGAAGCGAGGGCGGCGCTGCCTTATCGGCAGGGTTGATCAGGTTGGCTGGCCGCCCATGACTCACACCGCCGTTTGTGGCGAGGGGATTTATCCCCGTTGGGGCGCGCAGCGGCCCTGACATCAGGCACTGCGATTTTGGTCGTTGGAACTCGGTCGGTTTTTGGAGGGGGCTGCTGCGCAGCCCAGCGGGGATAAATCCCCTCGCCACAGGGTGAAGTGCTGCCTGTGCGGTCGGTATCCAGCTGTGGCGAGGCGTCTTATGGTCACACGCCCATCGTGGCGTGCCCCTGTTTCAGTCGATCCCTACAAAGCCACCCGTCTGGTGCTGCCACAGGCGCGCGTACAAGCCGCCGTGGGCCAGCAGTTCGGCGTGGCTGCCGGTCTCGGCGATGCGGCCGTTTTCCAGGACCACCAGCCGGTCCATCCGGGCGATGGTGGAGAGGCGGTGGGCGATGGCGATCACGGTCTTGCCTTGCATCAGGGTCTCGAGGCTTTCCTGGATCGCCGCCTCGACTTCCGAGTCCAGGGCGGACGTCGCTTCGTCCATGATCAGGATCGGCGCGTCCTTGAGCAGCACCCGGGCGATCGCGATGCGCTGGCGCTGGCCACCGGAGAGTTTCACCCCGCGCTCACCCACATGGGCATCGAAGCCGGTGCGACCCTCGGCGTCCGACAGCAGCGGGATGAACTCATCGGCGCGGGCCTTGTGCACGGCTTCCCAGAGCTGCGCGTCGGTGGCGTCGGGCTTGCCGTAGAGCAGGTTCTCGCGAATCGAGCGATGCAGCAGCGAGGTGTCCTGGGTGATCATGCCGATGCGCGAGCGCAGGCTTTCCTGGCTCACTTCGGCAATGTCCTGACCGTCGATGAGAATGCGCCCGCCCTGCACGTCGTAAAGGCGCAGCAGCAGGTTCACCAAGGTGGATTTACCCGCGCCGGACGGACCGATCAGGCCAATCTTCTCCCCTGGCCTGATGGTCAGGTTGAGGTCGCCGATCACACCGCTTTTCTTGCCGTAGTGGAAATCCACGTGCTCGAAACGCACCTCGCCCCGGGCCACGGCCAGGGGCCTGGCCTGGTCGCGGTCGGTGACGCTGACCGGCTGGGCGATGGTTTGCAGGCCGTCCTGGACCATGCCGATGTTTTCGAAGATGCCGTTGACCACCCACATGATCCAGCCGGACATGTTGACGATGCGGATCACCAGCCCGGTCGCCAGGGCGATCGCGCCAACGCTGATCAGCGATTGGGTCCATAGCCACAGCGCCAGGCCCGTGGTGCCGACGATCAGCAGGCCGTTCATGCTGGTGATGACCACGTCCATGCTGGTCACCACGCGGCCGGCCAGCTGGGCTTTTTCGGTCTGTTCCTGGATCGCTTCGCGGGCGTATTGCTGTTCGAAGTTGGTGTGGGCGAACAGCTTCAGGGTGGTGATGTTGGTGTAGCCGTCGACGATCCGGCCCATGAGCTTGGAACGGGCATCGGACGACACCACCGAGCGCTCCTTGACCCGCGGCACGAAGTAGCACAGGGCGCCGATGTAGGCGGCGATCCAGAGCAACAGCGGGATCATCAGGCGCCAGTCGGCTTCGGCGAACAGCACCAGCGAGCTGATGGCGTAGATCAGCACGTGCCACAACGCATCCACCGCCTGGACCGCCGAGTCGCGCAGGGAGTTGCCGGTCTGCATGATGCGCTGGGCGATGCGCCCGGCGAAGTCGTTCTGGAAGAAATTCAGGCTCTGCTTGAGCACGTAGCTGTGGTTCTGCCAGCGGATCAGGCTGGTCATGCCGGGGCTCAGGGTCTGGTGCACCAGCAGGTCATGCAAGGCCACGAAGATCGGCCGGAAAACCAGCGCCACCACGGCCATCCAGGCCAGCTCGAGGCCGTGGATCTTGAAGAAGTCGACGTTGGGCGTGCCCTGGGCCAGGTCGATGATGCGGCTCAGGTAGCTGAACAACGCCACTTCGATCAGGGCGCCGATCAGGCCCACCACCAGCAGCACGGCGAAGCTCGGCCAGACCTGCTTCAGGTAGTAGGTGTAGAAGGGGAGGACGCGGTCCGGCGGGGCCGAGGTGGGCGCGTCGCGGAAGATGTCGATCAGTTGTTCGAAACGGCGATAAACCATCGGTCAATGCCCTGGCAGGGGCTCTCCTTTTTTGCTGTGGGCGGCGCGGGATCGCCGTCGTCGCCCAGGCTTGCCATGTGCCTCTTCAGTCGATGCGCTTGGCCGACTTGATGATCACAGGGTCGATTGGCACGTTTTGCATGCCTTGCTTGGTGGTGGTCTGGGAATTGACGATGATGTCCACCACGTCCATGCCCTTGACCACTTTGGCGAACACCGCGTAGCCGGCATCACGACCCGGGTCGAGGAAGGCGTTGTCGGCGACGTTGATGAAGAATTGGCTGGTGGCCGAATCCGGGTTGGAGGTGCGGGCCATCGACAAGGTGCCGCGTACGTTATGCAGGCCATTGCTGGCTTCGTTCTCGATCGGCGCCTTGGTGTCTTTCTGCTGCATCTGTTGGGTGAAACCGCCGCCCTGGGCCATGAAGCCAGGGATCACGCGGTGGAAAATCGTGTTGTTGTAGAAACCGCTGTCCACGTACTCGAGGAAGTTCTTGGTACTGATGGGGGCCTTGACCGGGTCCAGTTCGATTTCGATCTGGCCATTGGTGGTGTCCAGCAGCACATGTGGCGCTTTGGTCGGCTGCGCGGCCATCAGGTTGGCGGCAAACAGTACGGTGCTGGCGGCGAGGGCGATTTTTTTCAGCATGGGGTCAATGATCCTGAGTGGTAGAGTCGGTTGCGGTCAAAAAGTCGAGCAGGGTCTGATTGAAGCGTTCGGGTTGATCCAGCGGGGTAGCGTGCCGTGAATCGGCGATGACCGCCAGTCGCGCATTCGGCAGCCGCTTCACATAGGCTTCTTTCAGCGCCACTGGGGTGTAGTCGTGGTCGGCGCAGATGACGAGGGTTGGACAGGCGATCCGCGGCAGTCGTTCCTGGACGCCCCACCCGACGATGGCGTCGAAGCTGGCGAGATAAGCACGTTTATCGTTCATTGCCCAGCGTCGAGCCATTTCCAGGCGTAACTCGGCCTGCTCGGGCTTGGGGAACAACTTGGCGCCCAGGGCCTTGCCAATGGTCTCCAGGCTGAGCAGGCGCATCAGGCTCCAGCGCTTGAACCATTGCCAGCCATCATCCGGCGTGCGGACCTTGACCTCGGGCGCGCTGTTGACGATGCACAGGCTCCTGACGAGGTCGGGTCGGTCCAGCGCCAGCTGGAAGCCGATCATGCCGCCCATGGACCAACCCACCAGGTGCACCGGGCCGAGGCCGAGGTGCTCCACCAGGGCGACCACGTCGGCGCTGAAGCTCGGGATGCTGTAGCGCTCGCGCGGCTTGTCGGAACGCCCGTGGCCACGTACATCGAGCACCACCAGGCGATAGCGGGCGGACAACACCGGGATCTGCCTTTCCCAGTCGCGGGTGCTGGAGCCCAGGCCATGGACCAGCAGCAAGGGCGTGCCGTGGCCGTATTCCTCGTAGTGCAGGTTGCAACCTTGGTGTTCGAAATAGGCCACGGGTGAAATCCTTGTCAGGCTTGTTCGGGGGCGGCGAACGGCGCATCCAGCGGCGCGGTGTCGAAGGTGCGCAGCAGTTCGACGAGGATCTGCGTCGCCGGGCCCAGGGGTTTTTCCTTGTTCGAATACAGGTAGAAACTCGGGTTGCGGCTGCCCCCCTGGTCCAAGGGAAGACGTTTGAGCGTGCCTTCCTTGAGTTCGCGCTCGATCATGTGCCGGGGCAACCAGGCGAAGCCCAGGCCGCTGCCGACGAACGTGGCGGCGGTGGCGAGGCTGCCGACGGTCCAGCGCTGCTCGGCGCCGAGCCAGCCGACGTCCCGCGGTTGCTGGCGTCCGGAGTCGCGGATCACCACTTGCAGCTGGCTCTCCAGGTCCTGGAAGCTCAGTTCGCGGTTGAGCCGGTGCAGGGCATGTTCAGGGTGGGCCACCGCGACGAACTCCACGTCGCTCAACTCCGCGCCGAGGTAGCCGGGAATGCTGAAGCTGCTGATCGCCAGGTCGGCCACGCCTTCGAGCAGCACTTCCTCGACCCCCGACAGCACCTCTTCGCGCAACCGGACCCGGCAGCCGCGGCTTTGCGGCATGAACGCCGTCAACGCCCGCACCAGGCGCGCCGAGGGGTAGGCCGCGTCGACCACCAGCCGCACTTCGGCTTCCCAGCCCTGCTCCATGTGGTGGGCCAGGTCTTCCAGTTGGCTCGCCTGTTTCACCAGTTGCCGCGAACGACGCAGCAACACGCCGCCGGCCTCGGTCAGCACGGCTTTGCGCCCGTCGATTCGCAGCAGCGGTACGCCGAGTTGATCCTGCATGCGGGCCACGGTGTAGCTGACCGATGACTGGGAGCGATGCAACACCTCAGCGGCCTGGGCGAAACCGCCGTGGTCCACCACGGCCTGCAACGTTCGCCATTGATCGAGGGTCACGCGGGGCGCTTTCATATTGAGCTCCTCTTGTCCTAAGCTGGCGATCCCTGGGTGGAGACTGCCGAATGAAAAAAATCTGTTGTGTGGTGCTGGCCTTGCTGCCGCTGACCGCGTTTGCGTACCCGATCGATGTGGAGAAGCACCTCAACGGCCTGAGCATCGACTACAACGCCTACGACACCGATGCCGACATCGGCTCGATCCAGGTCAACAACTACGGCAACGTCGACGCGGCCTGCACCGTGGTGTTCCGTAACGGCCCCGAAGCGCCGCGCACCCGCAAGCTCGACGTCGCCGCCGGCAAGTTCAAGAACGCCACGGCCAAGTTCAATCGCAACATCATCAAGCTGCGCATCGTGCTCACCTGCCAGCCGAAATAGCCGATGGCGGAGCAGGGCCCAAGTGCGTGCTCCGCTTATAAACGAATTTATCGATGCTATATAGCAGTTATTTGCGCTTTTTCATCGATATGCTCATGTTTAATCTTCACTCCATCGACTGACAACATTCTCAGATGGAGCCTACAACCCATGTCCCGCGTCCTGATCATCGAAAGCAGTGCCCGCCAGCAAGACTCGGTTTCCCGTCAACTGACCCAGACGTTCATCAACCAGTGGAAAGCCGCGCACCCGGTCGATGAAATCAAGGTCCGCGACCTGGCCGTCAACCCGGTGCCGCACCTTGACGCCAACCTGCTGGGTGGCTGGATGAAGCCCGCCGAACAGCGCAACGACAGCGAGAACGCTTCGCTGGAGCGTTCGGATCAATTGACCGATGAGCTGCTGGCCGCCGATGTGCTGGTGATGGCGGCACCGATGTATAACTTTACGATTCCGAGCACCTTGAAAGCCTGGCTCGACCATGTGCTGCGGGCCGGCGTGACATTCAAGTACACCCCCACCGGCCCACAAGGCCTGCTGGCCGGCAAACGCGCCTTCGTCCTGACCGCCCGCGGCGGCATCCACGCCGGCGGCAGCACGGACCACCAGGAACCCTACCTGCGCCAGGTCATGGGTTTCATCGGCATCCACGACGTGACCTTCATCCACGCCGAAGGCCTGAACCTGGGGGGCGACTTCCAGGAGAAGGGGCTGAACCAGGCCAAAGCCCAGCTGTCCCAGGTCGCCTGATCCGTTAATCCTCGGGTAATCGCCAGGTGGTCTAGTGACCTGGCGCTTCCCTTCAAACCGTTTTGCGCATCGAACCTCCCTTTGCACTTGTTGCTCCTGAGTGCAGTAGCCCGATTGAACGCTTTAGCGAGATCGGGCTTTTTTTTGCCTGTGATTTTCGTGTGTGCGAGCTTGCTCGCGATAGTGGTGGGTCAGTTGGTAGATGGGCTGGCTGGGCTGACGCCATCGCGAGCAAGCTCGCTCCCACCAGGATCGGGGCCAGACCCCAAACCTGCGTCATCACCACAATCCCTGTGGGAGCGAGCTTGCTCGCGATAGCGGTGGGTCAGTTTGCAGATGTGTTGGCTGGGCTGACGCCATTGCGCAAAACCGCTATCTTCGCCGCCATTCGACATGAGGGGCGGTATGGGCTATCTACTTTTTGTGACGCTGATCCAGGCGTTTTCCTTCAGCCTGATCGGCGAATACCTGGCCGGGCACGTGGACAGTTATTTCGCGGTGCTGGTGCGGGTGTTGCTGGCGGGGCTGGTGTTCATTCCGTTGACGCGCTGGCGCCAGGTCGAGCCGTCGTTCATGCGTGGCATGCTGGTGATCGGGGCCTTGCAGTTCGGCGTGACCTACGTCTGCCTGTACCTGAGCTTCCGGGTGCTGACGGTACCTGAGGTGCTGCTGTTCACCATCCTGACGCCGCTGCACGTGACCTTGATCGAAGACGCGCTGAACCGCCGCTTCAACCCCTGGGCGCTGATCGCGGCGCTGGTGGCCGTGGCCGGCGCGGCGGTGATTCGCTACGACCGGATCAACCCGGATTTCTTCATGGGTTTCCTGCTGCTGCAACTGGCCAACTTCACCTACGCGGCCGGGCAGGTGCTGTACAAGCACCTGGTGGCGCGTCATCCCAGCGACCTGCCGCACTACCGGCGGTTCGGCTACTTCTACCTCGGCGCACTGGCGGTGGCGTTGCCGGCGTTCCTGCTGTTCGGCAAGGCCGACTTCTGGCCCGAAGCGCCGCTGCAATGGGGCGTGTTGCTGTTCCTCGGCCTGGTGTCCACCGCGTTGGGCCTGTACTGGTGGAACAAAGGGGGCTGCCTGGTCAACGGCGGCACGCTGGCGGTGATGAACAACCTGCACGTGCCGGTGGGGCTGTTGCTGAACCTGCTGATCTGGAACCAGCACGAGGAACTGGGCCGGTTGCTGCTGGGCGGCGCTGTCATCCTGGTAGCGGTGTGGATCAGTAGCCTGGGCCTGCGCCGGGCGCCGGTGGTCTAGTCGCCAACTGCTCCACCAGGAACTCGACGAAGGCCCGGGTCTTCTGCGGCAGGCGCCGGGCCGACGAATACACCGCGTTGATGCTGATCGCCGGCGCCTGCCACTCGCACAGCACCGGCACCAGCCGCCCGGCGGCCAGGGCGTCCTCGACGATGAAGTCCGGCAACAGCGCAATGCCCATGCCGGCCTCGGCGGCCTGGGCCAGCAAGTCGCCGTTGTTGACGTGCAACGGGCCGGTGACGTTGACCCGTTGCGTCTCCTTGCCATTGCACAGTTGCAGGCTCACGCCACTTTGCAGGTAGCCGTAGTTGAGGCACTGGTGGGTGCGCAGGTCCTGGGGAACCTGCGGCACGCCCGCCCGCGCCAGGTACGCGGGGGCCGCCACCATGATTCGCGGTGCCGGCGCCAGTTGCCGGGCGATCATGGTCGAGTCGGGCATGCTGGCAATGCGGATGGTGACGTCGAAGCCGCCGCGCACTGGGTCGACCTGCTGGTCGCTGAGCACCACTTGCAGTTCGATGTTCGGGTGCCGTTCATGGAACAGCGGGATCAGCTTGCCCAGCCGTCGCAGGCCGAACGACATCGGCGCATTGACCCGCAACACCCCCCGCAACTCACCGATCCCGTCCCGGGCCCGCTGCTCGGCTTCGTCCAGGGCGGCCAGCACCTCCCGCGCCGCTTCGAAATACTCCGCCCCGGCCTCGGTGAGATGCAGGCTGCGGGTGGTGCGCTGCAACAATTGCACACCGATCGCTTCCTCCAGCGCCTGGATCTGCTTGCTGACTTTCGACCTCGGTACGTCCATGGCCCGTGCGGCGGCGGCGAAGCCGTTCTCGCCGACCGTGACGACGAACGCGCGCATGCATTCGATGCGATCCATGACTGTCCCTTATTTGGAATCAATGATTCTCGATTTTAGGTAATTGTCCCTAAAGGTGCCAGCCCCTAAAGTAGCACCCATGCCGACGACAACACTGACGAAGGCCACGAAGACTTACCTAACTCATTGAATTAACGACATTAAAAAGGAACACGTCATGTCTATCCGCGAACTGCTGAACCCAACCAACTCCGCGCTGATCCTGATCGACCACCAGCCACAAATGGCCTTCGGCGTGCAGTCGATCGACCGCCAGACCCTGAAGAACAACACCGTCGGCCTGGCCAAGGCGGCGAAGATCTTCAACGTGCCGACGATCTACACCTCGGTCGAAACCGAGAGCTTCAGCGGCTATATCTGGCCTGAGTTGCTGGCGGTCCACCCGGACCAGAAACCGATCGAGCGCACCTCGATGAACTCCTGGGAAGACAAGGCGCTGGTGGACGCGGTCAAGGCCACCGGGCGCAAGAAACTGGTCATCGCGGCGCTGTGGACCGAGGTTTGCCTGACCTTCCCGGCACTGGAAGCACTGGCCGAAGGCTACGAGGTGTACATCGTCACCGATGCTTCCGGCGGCACCAGCAAAGAAGCCCACGACATGTCGGTACAGCGGATGATTCAGGCAGGCGCGGTGCCGGTGACCTGGCAACAAGTGCTGCTGGAATACCAGCGCGACTGGGCACACAAGGACACCTACGAGGCGGTCATGGAGCTGGTACTGGAACACAGCGGCGCCTACGGCATGGGCGTGGACTACGCCTACACCATGGTGCACAAGGCGCCGCAACGCCAGGTCAAGTAACCCGGCGGCGGGACACAACCCTGGTGGGAGTCGAGCGTGCTCGTCCCCGCCGGGGTTTTCCTGTTTTCGGCTCGCGTATCTCTTCTGTGGGAGCGAGCTTGCTCGCGATAGCGGTGTGTCAGAAACATAGATGCCGACTGATACTCCGCTATCGCGAGCAAGCTCGCTCCCACAGGGGAATGGGGTTGGCTTTAGACCAGCTGCTTCTGCGGCTCCGGCAGATGACTCGCCCCCAGCACCGCCGGCAGCAAGCCCGAGCGCAAGTCCGTGCCGCTGGGCTGCTGGTACAGGTTCAACCCGAACTCCGGCATCACCGCCAGCAGGTAATCGAAGATGTCCCCCTGGATACGTTCATAGTCGGCCCACACGGTGGTGCGGGTGAAGCAGTAGATTTCCAACGGGATGCCCTGGGCCGTGGTCTGCAACTGGCGGACCATGCAGGTCATGTTCGGCTGGATCTCGGCGTGGCTTTTCAGGTACGCCAGGGCATAGGCGCGGAACGTGCCCAGGTTGGTCATGCGCCGACGGTTCGCCGACATCGCCGCGACATTGCCCTGGGCTTCGTTCCAGGCCTTGAGTTCGGCCTGCTTGCGGCTGATGTAGTCGGTCAGCAGGCGAACCTGGGTCAGGCGCTGTTCTTCCTCGTCATGCAGGAAGCGCACGCCGCTGGCGTCGATGAACAGGCTGCGCTTGATCCGCCGCCCGCCGGATTGCTGCATGCCGCGCCAGTTCTTGAACGACTCGGACATCAGGCGCCAAGTGGGGATCGAGACGATGGTCTTGTCGAAGTTCTGCACTTTGACCGTATGCAAGGTGATGTCCACCACGTCACCGTCGGCGCCGACCTGGGGCATCTCGATCCAGTCGCCGACCCGCAGCATGTCGTTGCTGGTCAGTTGCACGCTGGCGACGAACGACAGCAAGGTGTCCTTGTAGACCAACAGGATCACCGCCGACATCGCACCCAGGCCCGATAGCAGCAACAGTGGCGAGCGGTCGATCAGGGTGGCGACGATGATGATCGCGGCGAATACATACAGCACCATCTTCGTCAGTTGCACGTAGCCTTTGATCGAGCGGGTGCGCGCGTGCTCGGTGCGGGCGTAGACATCCAGCAGGGCGCTGAGCAACGCACTGAGGGCCAGCACCATGAACAGGATGGTGAAGGCCGTGGCGACATTGCCGAGGAACACCAGGCTGGCCTTGCTCAATTCCGGCACCAGGTGCAGGCCGAACTGGATGATCAGCGACGGCGTCGTCTGCGCCAGGCGATGGAAGACCTTGTTCTGGCGCAGGTCGTTGACCCAGTGCAGGGCCGGCTGGCGCCCCAGCAGCTTGGCCGCGTGCAGGACCAGGTAACGGGCCACGCGCCCGAGCACCAGCGCAATCACCAGCAGCAACACCAGGCCGAGGCCGGAATGCAGGAGCGGGTGCTGGTCCAGGGCACCCCAGAGGTCTTGAAGGTGGACCCAGAGTTGTTTGATATCCATGAACGAAACGGTTCTTCTATAAAGACGCAATGGCGCGATTAGAGCATTTAAGGCGGTCCAGGTAACCGTTGCGGGAGGAACCGGCGAAAAAAAACCGCTTATTGTCGGCGTTTGCACAAAGAAACTCGGCCTTCGCGCTCGAAACCGTTACCCTATGCAGCTGTTTTTTTGCATTTCTTCGAGGTAGCACCCGTGTTTTCCGAATTCGCCCTGCACGAACGCCTGCTCAAAGCCGTGGCCGAGCTTAAATTTGTCGAGCCAACGCCCGTGCAGGCAGCGGCTATCCCGCTCGCGCTCCAAGGGCGTGACCTGCGGGTGACGGCGCAGACCGGCAGCGGCAAGACCGCCGCGTTCGTGCTGCCGATTCTCAACCGCCTGATCGGCCCGGCCAAGGTCCGCGTCAGCATCAAGACCCTGATCCTGCTGCCGACCCGTGAACTGGCCCAGCAGACCCTGAAGGAAGTGGAACGCTTCTCGCAATTCACCTTCATCAAGTCCGGCCTGATCACCGGCGGCGAAGACTTCAAGGTCCAGGCCGCCATGCTGCGCAAGGTGCCGGACATCCTGATCGGCACCCCGGGGCGAATGATCGAGCAACTGAACGCCGGCAACCTTGACCTCAAGGAAGTCGAAGTGCTGGTGCTGGACGAAGCCGACCGCATGCTGGACATGGGCTTTGCCGAAGACGTGCAACGCCTGGTGGACGAATGCGCCAATCGCCAGCAGACCATGCTGTTCTCCGCCACCACGGGCGGCTCGGGCCTGCGCGAGATGGTCGCCAAGGTGCTGAATAACCCGGAGCATTTGCAGCTCAACGCGGTCAGCCAGCTGAATTCCACCACTCGCCAGCAGATCATCACCGCCGACCACAACCAGCACAAAGAACAGATCGTGAACTGGTTGTTGGCCAACGAAACCTACGAAAAAGCCATTGTGTTCACCAACACCCGGGCCATGGCCGACCGCATCTACGGTCGCCTGGTGGCCCAGGAGTACAAGGCGTTCGTGCTGCACGGCGAGAAAGACCAGAAGGACCGCAAGCTGGCCATCGACCGTCTCAAGCAGGGCGGCGTGAAGATCCTCGTCGCCACCGATGTCGCCGCCCGCGGCCTGGACGTGGACGGCCTGGACATGGTCATCAACTTCGACATGCCGCGCAGCGGCGACGAATACGTTCACCGCATCGGCCGCACCGGCCGTGCCGGCAACGATGGCCTGGCGATCTCGCTGATCTGCCACGGCGACTGGAACCTGATGTCGAGCATCGAGCGCTACCTCAAGCAGAGCTTCGAGCGCCGCACCATCAAGGAAGTCAAGGGCACCTACAGCGGTCCGAAAAAGGTCAAGGCCTCGGGCAAGGCCGTGGGCGTGAAGAAGAAAAAGGTCGACGGCAAGGGCGACAAGAAGAAAACCGCCGCCAAGTCCCCGACCAAGCGCAAGACCGCCAACCGCCCGAAAGCCGACGCGCCGTCGCTGGTCAGCAAGGACGGCATGGCCCCGCTCAAGCGCCGCAAGCCGGAGGCACCGGCCGCGGAGTGAATGGGCAGTAGCGCCGCATAAAAAAACCGGACCTTGGGTCCGGTTTTTTTATGGGGGATTTGTGGGAGCAAAGCTTGCTCGCGACACAGACGCCTCGATTTCTGAAAACCGCATCGCTTTCATCGCGGGCAAGCCTTGCTCCCACAAATCCCCTCGCCACAAAAGCGGGTGGTGCTCGGTTTTGGCTGATTACCCGGCTTTCTTTTCCGCGTTCTTCAACTCTTCCAAGCGCTTATCAATCAACTGGCACTTGTCCGGCAGGTCCTTGCTGGCGGTCTCCAGGTCCATGGCCTGCAGCTCATCATTGATTTCCTTGGCCTTGGCCGGGTTCTGCTGGGTGAGCTTGGTCACTTCCTGGGCCAGTTGTTCGCGCTTGGCCGTGGCTTCCTCGGGCGTGCAGGCCCAGGCGGGCAGGGCGCAGGCGAGGGTGGCGGCGAGGGTGAATTTCAGGAGGGTCTTCATGGGGCGGGCCTCGTATTCCTTGTTGGGCGGGTAAGGGGTTGAGGTCGATCTGGGGATGAAAGTTCACTGATGGAGGCTCAAACCCGTGCCGTCAGGTTGGCGATCAACGGTTCGAAATTTTTTCGGTCCTGGAGGAATAGTTAATTGACGCCAAAATGATGGCTCTCTAATATCGCGCCACTATTTTGATGTCACTTTTCGAGGGATCGAACATGTCCTCACCCGCCCATTGGGCGAGGTTGTGCCTGGCTTTGCTGTGCCTTTCTCCGCTGACCGACGCTAACGCCGCCCCCACGCCCGGTGAAACCGACCTGATCCGTGAGCGCCAGAACCGCCTGCTTGAGGAGCAGCAGCGTCGGCTGGAAGAGCTCAAGGACCTGCCGGGCCAGGAAGCGAAACCGGCCCAGCCGACAGCGCCTGCCGACACCCGTTGTTTCCCCATCAAGACCGTCGAACTCAAGGGCGCCGACAGCCTTTCCGCCAGCGAGCGTGAACGTCTGCTCAAGCCCTACATCGGTCAATGCCTGGGCGTGCCCCAGCTCAACGAACTGCTCAAGGTCATCACCGACTACTATATCGAGAAAGGCCTCGTCACCAGCCGTGCCTACCTGCCGCAGCAGGATCTGTCGGGCGGGCACTTGAGCGTGCTGGTGGTGGAAGGGCGGCTCGAAAGCCTGAAAGGCGCCGAGGACAGCCGGCTGTCGGAGCGTGAACTGGCGATGGCGTTTCCGGGAAAAAGCGGCGACTTGGTCAACCTGCGCGAGATCGAGCAGATGGTCGACCAGCTCAATCGCCTGCCGTCGAACCAGGCAAAAATGGAACTGACCCCCGGCCAGAACGTCGGCGGCAGTGAAGTGCGCGTCACCAATGACCCGCAGAAACCCTGGCGTGCCGGCCTGTCGCGCAGCAACGACGGCCAGCGCAGCACCGGCGAGCAGCAGTGGGGCAGCAGCTTTGAATGGGACAGCCCGCTGGGGCTGGCCGACCAATTGATGTTGCGCGGTGGCCACGACGCCATGACCGACCACCAGCACACTTCCAACAACGCGATGCTTTATTACAACCTGCCGTTTGGCTGGTGGAACGTCAGCTACACCTACAGCCAGAGCGAATACCGCTCGCAGATCGCGGCCAATGGCTTCAACTTCAAGCAGACCGGCGACAGCCAGAACCACCAGTTGCGCGTCGAGCGCGTGATCCATCGCGATGCGCTGAGCAAGACGTCACTCAACACCGGCCTGGCCTACCTGCGCAGCAACAACTTCATCGAGGACAGCAAGCTCGCGGTCAGCAGCAATCGCCTGAGCGAAGCGCAGTTCGGTATCAACCACGGCCGTCGGATCGGCAGTGCCTTCGTCAACCTGGACCTGGGCATGCAGCAGGGCATCGGCGCCTTCGATGCCCAGGACAACAACAGCCCGGGTCCCGGCCAGGCCGACGCTCGCTATCGCAAATACACCGCCACCGCCAGCTACCTGATGCCGTTCAAGCTGTGGGACGAGTCGTTCAGTTTCAGCAGCCTGATGACCGGCCAACGCAGCGAAGACGTGCTGTTCAGCCCGCAGCGCATGAGCCTGGGCGGGCAGTCGTCGATTCGTGGCTACAAGGACCAGTCGTTGTCCGGTGACAGCGGTGGCTACTGGCGCAACGACCTGCGCTGGAGCCGCCCCGTCTCACAGGCCTGGTTGCGCCCGGTGTTCGCCGAATACGGCGCCAGCCTCGGTTATGACCAGGGCGTGATCCGCGGCGATCGCTATAACGGTGACCAGCACGGGCGCATGTCGAGCAACTCGGTGGAGATGTTCGCCCGCGGGCAGCACCTCACCGCCAGCGTCACCTTCGCCCATTCCCTTGAACGGCCGGATCCCCTGACCGAGCGCGAAGCGCCGATCTATTTCCGCCTGGATGTACTTCTTTAATTTTTAGCTGCAACGAGACTTGAACATGGACGATCGCCAATACGCCTTCCTGGCCCGCCAACCTTCCGCTGCCCTGCAAACCCGTGAACGGTTCTGCGGCATGCCCAAGCGCGGCTTGGCATTTTTGTTGGCGAACGTCATGTTCTGGCAACCGATGTGGGCCCAGGCCGACGGGATTGCCGTCAGTGCGCCGGGCACTGGCCTGGACCGGGCAGGCAATGGCGTGCCGATCGTCAACATCGCCAGGCCCAACGGCAATGGCCTGTCGCACAACCAGTTCAGCGACTACAACGTCGGCAGCAACGGCGTGATCCTCAACAACGCCACCGCCCGGACCCAATCCACGCAGTTGGGCGGGATCATCCTGGGCAACCCGAACCTCACGGGCACCGCGGCCACGACCATCCTCAATGAAGTCAACGGCGGTAACCCCAGCCAGTTGCGCGGCTACACCGAGGTGGCGGGGCAGTCGGCCCGGGTCATCGTTGCCAACCCCTACGGCATCACCTGCAACGGTTGTGGTTTCATCAATAGCCCGCAAGTGACCTTGAGCACGGGTAAGCCGGTGGTGGAAAACGGCCAACTGGACCGTTATCAAGTGGACCAGGGCAGCGTGACCGTTGAAGGTGCCGGCCTCAACGCCACCAACGTCGACCGTTTCGAGATCATCACCCGCAGCGCCAAGATCAATGCCGAGATCCAGGCGAAAAACCTGGCCATCGTCGCCGGGCGCAACGACGTCAACGCCGCCACCCTCGACGCCACCGCCCGCGCCGATGACGGCAGCGCCAAGCCGCAACTGGCGATCGATTCCTCGGCCCTGGGCGGGATGTACGCGGGGGCGATCAAGCTGGTGGGCACCGAAGCCGGCGTCGGCGTGAAGCTGGACGGCAAATTGATTGCCAGCGGCGGTGATATTCAACTCGATGCCAATGGGCACCTGAGCCTGGCCGATGCGTCGGCCACCGGGGCGGTCAACGTCAAGGCCGCCAGCGCCGATGTGCAGGGCGCGGTCTATGCCGGCAGCGCACTGAACGTGCAGACCCAAGGCAACCTGAACAACCAACGGACCCTCGCGGCGCGGGACAGCATCACCCTGAAGGCGGATGGGCAACTGACCAACAGCGGCATCATCGAGGCCGGGGTCAATGGGGATAACACCCGTAATGCAACAGGCGATGTGAGCCTCACGGCGCAAAACCTCAGCAACAGCGCCAGCGTGATCGCCAGCCGCAACCTGACGACCAGCGTCGCGCAGACGTTGAACAACCAGGGCGGGACCTTGAGCGCCGGGCAAGCCGGCACGCTGAACGCCGGGACCCTGGACAACCAGAACAAGGGGCGGCTGTTGAGCAGCGGCACCCTGGATGTCACCGCCAACAAGCTCATCAATGCCCAGGGCCTGGTCAGCGGCAATGGCAACCTCACGGCCAACGTCGGGCAACTGAACAACAGCAACGGCGAACTCAACAGCTTGAGCAACGTCACGTTGCGCGTGGCGTCCCTGGATAACGTGGCGGGGCTGGTGGCCGCCGGTCAGGTGCTGGACATCAACGCCAGTGGCCGGGTGAACAACCAGGGCGGGCGCCTCACCGCCAGCAAAGGCGCGCAATTGGCGGCCGCATCGCTGGATAACACCGCAGGTCGCTTGCTCAGTGACGGTGCGCTCACCGCCCGCCTCTCGACGCAATTGCTCAACCAGGCCGGCTTGCTGTCGTCGGCCGGGCTGCTGACCCTCGACGCGGCGAGCCTGGACAACCGGCAAGGTGGCGTCGTCACCACGGTCCAGGCCGCCACCTTGAAACTAGGCAATCTGGATAACCGAGGCGGCGAAGTGTCGAGCCAGGGGGCCCTGGCGTTGACCGGCACGGCACTGGACAACAGCGACAGAGGCAAGCTGATTGCCTATGGTGACCTGGGCCTGACCCTCGACCGCTTGACCAACCAGGCCAAGGGGTCGATCTCCACGCGGGCGGCCTTGACCATCGACGCGGGGCAACTGGATAACCGCCAGGGATCGCTGTATGCCCGGCAGGGGCTGAACCTGGGGCTGCGCGGGCAATTGCTCAATGCCCAGGGCAGTGTGAAAAGCGACGCCGCCGCCACTGTCAAAGCGGCGCAGATGAACAACGACGCAGGTCAGCTCTCCAGCATCGGTGCGCTGGACCTCGACAGCGCGGGGGCGCTCAGCAACGTCGGCGGCAGCCTGATCAGCAGTGACACGCTGCTGTTGAAGGCGGGGCAGGTGAATAACGCCGCTGGCCGTATCGCCAGTGCCAAGGCCCTGGACGCCAGCGTCAGCGGCCTGGAGCAACAGAACGGCCAGTTGGTCAGCAACACCCGCCTTTCCCTCGATCTCAACCACGGGCAGTTGAACAACCAGGGCGGATTGATCAGTGCCCCGGGCAACCTGCTGCTGAAAAACCTGGCAGCCGTGAGCAACCGCAACGGCGAGATATCCAGCGACCAGGCCTTCAGCGTGAACGCCACGAGCCTGGACAACAGCGCCGGCTTGATCGCCAGCAAGCAGAGCCTCGACCTGGTCATCGCCCAGGCCCTGAACAACGCCAAGGGCCTGATCTCGGCCAAGGGCCTCAACGTGCGCGCCGCCAACCTGGATAACAGCGGCGGCACCCTGGGCAGCAACGCCGACTTGGCCGTGAGCATCGATGGCACGCTGACCAACCTTGACGGCGAGCTGTCCAGCGCGGGCCTGACCCGGCTCAACGCCATGGCACTGGACAACGGCAATGGCCAGGTCTTGGGCGACAACGCCCTGACTGTCCGCCTTGGCGGCGCGCTGGACAACCGCAACGGCGTGCTCGGCTCGGGCAAGGCCGTGGATATTGAATCGGCCAGCCTGAACAACAGCAATGGCGGGCAGCTGGTCAGCGACGGCACCTTGAGTGCGCGTATCAGCGGCCTGTTGGACAACCAGGACCAGGGCGAGGTGACGGCCAAAGGCGCGCTCGACTTGCAAACCGGTCGCCTCGACAACCGAGCGGGGCGCCTGACCGGCAAGGATCTGCTGACCTTGCGCAGCGATTCGCTCGACAACCGTGGCGGCAGCGTCCGCGCCGACAAGGCGCTGCAGTTGCAGGTCGCGCAACTGGACAACCGCAGCAACGGCATCATCACCGGCAAGGCCCGTGTCGACTACGCAGGCGTGCGGCTGGACAACAGCGGCGGCCTGCTGACGAGCGCCGGCCCGCTGACCCTGAAGGCCGGCGAAGTCCAGAACGGCCTGGGTCGCGTCTCCAGCCAGGGCGATCTCACCGCCGTGATCGGCACCCTGCAACAGCAGGGCGGTGCGCTGGTGGCCCAAGGCAACTTGAGCCTGACTGGCAACACGCTGGATAACCGCAAGGGCGGACTGGTCGGCACCACGAAGGCGCTGGACGTGCAGGTCGGAGAGATCGACAACCGCGCAGGCGAAGTGTCCGCAGGCCTGGGCTTGAAGATCGACGGCCAACGGCTGGACAACAGCGACGGCGGCAAACTCATCGCCAGCACGGACCTGGAATTGACAGTGGCCCAGCTCATCAACCAGAGCAAGGGTCTGGTCCACGCCCAAGGCCGCATGACGCTGATCGGCAGCACCCTGGACAATACCGGCGGCACGCTTGACAGCCTCAAGGGCCTGGTGATTACGCTCGATCACGCACTGGCGAATAACCAGGGCCTGATCAACAGCGAAGGTGAGCTGGAGGTCAAGGCGGGCAGCCTCGACAACACCGCCGGCAACCTGGGCAGTGCCGGTGCGTTGTCGCTCGTCACCACGGGCTTGTTGATCAACCAGGGCGGTTCCATCAATACCGATGCCACCCTGACCCTGCAAAGCGCCGAGCTGGACAACCGCCACAAAGGCCTGATCTCGGGCAGCGCCGCGACCCAGGTCAGCACCGGCGCCTTCGATAACAGTCAGGGCGGACGCCTGATCACCAGCGACACGCTCAAGCTGACGGCCGCGCAGGTGACCAATGCCGCTGGCCGGATTGCCAGCAGCCAGGCCTTGACCGCGTCGGTCACCGGGCTGGACCAGCAACAAGGGGAGCTGTTCAGCAACACCCGCCTGAGCCTGGACCTGAACCAGGGCCAATTGAATAACCAGGGCGGTTTGATCAATGCCACGGGCCTGTTGCTGCTGAGCAACCTCAAGGGCGTCAACAACCAGGGCGGTGAAATGTCCAGCCAGCAGGCGTTCACCCTGGCGGCGCAAAACCTCGACAACAGCAGCGGCAAGCTGATCAGCCAACAAGGCTTGACCCTGCGGACGGTGCAGGCGTTGACCAACGCCAAAGGGGTCATCTCCGCTGCATCGGTGGACAGTCGCAGCGACAGCCTGGATAACCGTGACGGCCTGATCAGCAGCCGCGATCGGCTCGATGTGCATGTCGACACTTCACTCGACAACCAGCGCGGTTCGCTGGTGGCTGACGGCGCGCTGTCCGTGGTCGCTGGCCGCCTGGACAACCGCAGCGCCAGCGTCGCCGGTAAGGCCGGGCTCGACGTCACCGTCGACACCTTGGATAACCGTCAAGGCACGCTGGTCAGCACCACCGACCTGACGTTGAAAGCGGCCAGCCTCGACAACCGCCAGGCCGGTTTGATCGGCGCGACAAAAGCGCTAGACCTCGACGTCGACGACCTCGACAACCGAGGCGGTGAATTGTCGGGCAATGCTGACGTCACGCTGGTCAGCCAGAGCCTCGACAACAGCGACGGCGGCCAGGTGTTCGCCGGGCAAGCGCTGAAGCTGACCGTGGACAAACTGCTCAACCGCAACAAAGGCCTGCTCAGTGCCAAGACTCAGTTGAGCCTCGATGGCGCTTCCCTGGACAACAGCGGCGGTTACCTGGTCAGCCAACAGAACCAGCGCGTCGACCTCAGTGGCGACCTGACCAACAGCCAAGGCCAGCTCAGCAGCGAAGGCACGTTGACTGTCAGCGCCGCCAACCTGATAAATGCTGGCGGCAGCCTGTCCAGCGCCGCGGACCTGACCGTGAACAGCCTGGGGCGTCTCGACAACCAGGGCGGCGAACTGATCACCGACGGCGCATTGCGGCTCACCAGCCAGGCGCTGGACAACCGGCAGCAGGGCAACATCAGCGGCAAAGGCACGGTCAGCGTCACCAGCGGCGCGTTCGACAACAGCCAGAACGGTCGCCTCAGCAGTGGCGGCACGCTGGACCTCAAGGCGGCCCAGGTCACCAACCGCGACGGCGGCCGCATTGGCAGCCAAGGCGCGTTGACCGCTTCTGTTTCCGGGCTGGACCAGCAGGGTGGCACGCTGTTCAGCAATACGTCGTTGAGCCTGGACCTGAACAGCGGCCAGCTCGACAACCAGAATGGCCTGATCAACGCCCCCGGCGCACTGCTGCTGAAAAACCTCAACGGCGTGAACAACCAGGGCGGTGAAATGTCCAGCCAACAGGCGTTCACCCTCGCGGCGCAAACCCTCAACAACAACGGCGGCCGGCTGCTCAGCAACCAGGGCCTGACCCTGCGCATTGCCCAGGCGCTGAACAACGTCAAGGGCCTGATCGGTGCGGCCACCATCGATGGCCGTGCGCAGAGCGTGAACAACAACGGCGGCACCCTCACCAGTCGCGGCAACCTCGTCCTGACGATCGATCAACAACTGGATAACCAGGCGCAAGGTCTCATCAGTGCCACGCAGTTGCTGGCCCTCACCAGCGGCAATTTGAACAACCAGGGCGGCAGTGTGCTGGCGGGTGGCGCTTTGGTCCTCAACGCCATGGCCCTGGACAACAGCGCCAACGGCCTGATCAATGCCCAGGCCAACCTCACCCTCGGCGCCGATTCGCTGGACTCCAGCAACGGCGGCGAAGTCTCGGCCAAGGGCGACCTGAACCTGACCCTGGCGGCCCTGACCCAGAATGGCGGGCGCCTCTTGGGCGAGCAAGCCCTCACCCTGACCCTGGGCGGCCATGACCTGGGCAACCGCAACGGCCTGATCACCGCCAAAGGCCCGCTGACCCTCAACGGCTTGCGCGACCTGAACAACCAGGGCGGCGAAATCTCCAGCAGCCAGGGCTTCGAGCTCAGCGGCCGGACACTCGATAACAGCGGCGGCAAACTGATCAGCAGCCAGAACCTGGGCCTCAAGGGCACCAGCCTGGTCAACCAGGGTGGCCTGATCTCCGGCTGGCAAGGGCTGCAGGTCAGCGGCGCGAACCTGGACAACCGCAACAACGGCACGCTCTCCAGCCGCCATGGCGACGTCGGCGTCGCACTCACCGGTGCGCTGCTCAACAGCGGCGCCGGTGCGCTGGTCGGCCAGCAACAGCTCACCGTCAGCGCAGCCAGCCTGGACAACAGCAACGGCGGGATCCTGTCCAGCGGTGCCGACCAGACCTTGACCGTCACCGGCTTGCTGAACAACGCCCAAGGTGGGTTGATCGACAGCGGCGCGCTGCTGGTGATGAACGCCATGACCCTGGGCAACGCGAGCGGCACCGTCAACGCTCAAAAAGCCTTGAACTTCACCGGCACCAGCCTCGACAACAGCGGCGGCAACCTGATCGGCAATGCCGCCGTGACCCTGGACCTGCTCGGCGCCCTGACCAACACCCAAGGCAAGATCGCCAGCGTCGGCCCGCTGCGGCTCGAACGCGCCACGCAAACCGACAACCAGGGCGGCCAGATCGCCAGCCAAGGCCTGCTGACCCTGCTCACCGGTGGCCTGGACAACCGTAACAAAGGCACCGTCGCCGCCAATGACCAACTCATCCTGACCGCCACCGGCGCGCTGCAGAACGACGCCGATGGCTTGATCTACAGCCAGAACAGCGGCGTGCAGATCGATGCGGCCAGCGTCTCCAACGGCAAGGGCGTGGTGCAAAGCCAGGGCGCCCTCAACCTCACCGTGGCGGGCAATATCGACAACCAGAGCGGCCGCCTCCAAGCCAAGAGCGGTGACGTGACCCTCATCGGCCGCGACCTCGACAACCGCGGCGGCGTCCTCGCCAGCCTCCAGGGCCTGCTCAGCACCCAACTGACCGGCGTGCTGAAAAACGGCTACGACCTCAACAACAACCGCCAGGGCGGCATCACCCAGGCCCAGCGCCTGAACCTGACTGCCCTGGGCGGGCTGGATAACTACGGCGGGCGCGTCTCGGCCCAGGGCGGCGACGCCATCGTCGTCACACGCAACGTCGACAACCGCAACGGCGGCCTCTACGCCAAAGGCAAGGTCAACGTCACCGGCAACGACTTCGATAACAGCGGCGACAACGACGGCCAGATCGCCGGCAGCCAGATCGACCTGAACCTGACCGGCGTGCTGGACAACCGCCTGGGCATCATCGAGAGCGACAGCACCCTGGCGATCAAGGCGGCGCGTCTTGATAACCAGACCGGGCAATTGCGGGCGTTGGGGGCGGGGGGCAAGACCGATTTCCAGATTGGTGGGGTGTTTGATAACCGTAATGGGGTTTTGGAGAGTGCTAACAGTGACCTGACCCTCAATGCCGCGAGCTTCCAGAACCAGGGCGGCAGGCTGTTGCATGTGGGCAGCGGCACCTTCGATATCTCCACGGCCAATATCACCAACGCAGGCGGCAGCCTCGTGACGCGCGGAGGGCTCACGCTTACGGCTGACAGTTGGACCAACAGCAGCGTGATCCAGGCGGGAAGGTTGACGGTCAATGTCAACAACCTGACCCAGACGAGTACTGGGCAATTGCTGGCGTCCACCAGCCTGGTGGGCAGCGGGGGGAATTGGAGCAACGAGGGGTTGGTTGCCAGTGATGGTACGGCCAGTCTTACTCTGAGCGGCAGTTATAGCGGTAATGGGCGCTATAGCAGCCGGGGTGACCTGGCACTCATGGCGGCCTCGATGAGCCTGGGCAGTGCAGGCAGTGTCGCCAGCGGCGGCACCTCCACGATCGGTGTCACTGGGCTACTCAACAACGAGGGGCGGATGACGTCCGCCTCCGAAATGGTTGTCAACGCCGGTTCAATCAACAACTTCGGAACCCTGGGCAGCACCGGCAACCTTCGGTTGGCTGCGTCCAGCCTGCTGAACCAGAATGGTTTGATCTTCAGCGGCGCCGACATGGCGCTGCGAGTCAACAACTTCACCAACCGTTATGCCGATGTCTATGGCATTGGCAACGTCAGCATCAGCCGCGATGACAGCAATGGCTGGAGTGCTTCGATTGCCAATATCTCGGCTTCGATCGAAAGCGGCGGTGACTTGACCCTGGCCGCCGATCATATCGAGAACCGCAAGGATGTGTTCGAGGCTTCGGGTGGGTTGGTTTCGGGTGCGATTGGGGTGCAGTGTTATTCGTGTTCGTCGTTTGATGGCTTTGAACCCCATTTTCCCGGGTATCTGGTTTGGGTGGAAAACTACCAGTCGCAGATCGTCCAGGACTCTGCTTCCGCCAGTTTGACGGCAGGTCGAAATTTTATCGGTAACGGGCGAGAGCTGCTGAACAACGCCTCCACGATCAGCGCAGGCAGCGACCTGACGTTGAACCTGCAGAACTTCACTAACCAGGGGGCGGCGGTTGGGAATTACAGCGTAAGACGTTCGCTCAATGCCCCGGGCGAAAACCTGAGTGCGTGGCGGGCGATCATGGATTACAACGCCGCCAATGACCCTTCTTATGATTCGGGTCCCGCCGGGTATTTGAATGGTGATTTCATCAGCCCGAACTTGCATGTATGGAACAGCCAAGGGGTTGAATCTCTGTCCCGCATAGGTGGCCGTCGTGCGGGTGGCGAGGCAATGCGTTACATCCGCTTTGGGTCAATATGGGTGGAGTATGACGGTGGAAACTACGGCTTTACTCCCGCGCATTACAGCGACGGAGTACGGACCGAAGTCCCCAATTTTGTTAAAAACGCCGCCTTCTTTGAAAACACCATCACCTACGATGGCCCGTCGACTTTCGCAAACGCGGTGGTACAGGCCGGCGGCGCAGTGCACATCAATGCAAGCCAGAACCTAACCAACAGCGTCGTTCGCGAAGGTGTCACGTTAAGTCCCGGCGCCTCGAAATTAGGCTCCACCCAACTCGGCGGCCAGGTGGCCCCGGCGGTCATACAGATCAATGGGCAGCTCCCACCCAATCTCGCCCAACAACAGGTCAACCCACTGACCTTGCCGGGCTTCAGCCTACCCACGGGGCAAAACGGCCTGTTTCGTTTGAGCGGCCAAGGGGGATCGGCCCAGCAAGCGACCCAAGCTAATACCGCGCCACAAAGCTGGAACATGAGCAGCGCCTCCATCAGCACGGCCCAGCGTCAGCAGGACTTGCCGGATACCCAGGCGCGTAGCGTGCAGATCGGTGCGAGCGCCCCAGTGGCCTCCAGCGACCGACAACTGACCACGACCACTCGTCAAACCACCGACAGCAATGTCAGCGCCAGTGCCCTCAATGTCAGTGCGCCCGTCGAAAGCGGCCACTCAACTCCAATGCCGGCCCACAACAGCGGCGCTGTCATCGTCACCCAAGTGGGTGCCGTCAATGTCGATGGCGCCAGCCCGACCCCAACCACCAACCTCGTCCCGCTGGCGGGGAATGTGGTCACCACGCCAACGGCCAGCCAGACCGTCACGCGGGTTCAGGGCTTGCCGGACACCTCGTTCAAAACCAACCCACAGAAATACCTGATCGAAACCAACCCGGTGCTCACCGACCTCAAGCCATTCATGAGTTCGGACTACCTGTTGGAAAAGCTCGGCTACAACCCGGATGCCAGTGCCAAGCGTCTAGGCGATGGTTTCTATGAGCAGAAGATGCTCCAGGAAGCCGTCGTCGCCCGCACCGGTCAGCGCTTCATCGACGGCCAGACCTCCAACGAGGATATGTTCAAGTACCTGATGAACAACGCCATCGCCAGCAAGCAAGAGCTCGGCTTGTCGATGGGCGTGACGCTGACGTCGGAGCAGGTCGCGGCGCTGACCCACGATATTGTCTGGCTTGAAGAGCATGAGGTGAACGGCGAGAAAGTCCTGGTGCCGGTGCTGTACATGGCCCAGGCCAACAATCGCCTGGCGCCTAATGGGGCGTTGATTCAAGGGGCGGATGTCAAGTTGATTGCCGGCCGGGATTTGAATAATGCCGGGACTTTGCGTGCGACCAAGGACCTTAGTGCCACGGCTGGCAACGATATAGTAAACAGTGGACTGGTCGAAGCGGGTAATCGATTGGATCTGTTGGCGGGCAATAATCTCGTCAATAGAGCAGGTGGCGTTGTTACCGGGCGGGATGTGAGTCTACTCGCAGCAGCAGGTGACGTGATCATCGAGCGTTCCATGGCCGCCACTGGGGACAACACGCATCTACACAGGGAATACGTCGACAGTGCTGCGCGCGTCGAGGCTGCGAATGATCTGAGTATTAATGCTGGGCGTGATTTCATCAGCAACGG
Organism: Pseudomonas citrullilanati; assembly: GCF_030580855.1. GTDB lineage: Bacteria > Pseudomonadota > Gammaproteobacteria > Pseudomonadales > Pseudomonadaceae > Aquipseudomonas > Aquipseudomonas citrulli. The sequence continues at coordinate 52,187 of NZ_JAUQOP010000001.1, forward strand.
TGGCGTGCTCGAGAGCGGACGAGACACCAGCATCAATGCGGGTCGCGACGCCAATATCGTTACCGCTGAACAGCGAAACAGCTCGAATCTAGGTGGGAAACAAGGTTCCAGTACCACTCAATATGGATCCACACTCGACATCGGCCGCGACCTATCGGTGCGTGCTGGCCGGGACCTTGCAGAGATCGGCAGTCAGATCGAAGCCAAGCGCGACATTGGCATGACGGCCGTCGAAAATATACTGCTGAGCTCTGCGGCGGACGAAAGTCACTCTTATTCCAAGTCCAAAAAACTTACGACACAAGAAGATCACGTTAAGCAGGTAGGCAGCACGCTGACTGCTGGCGGCGATGTTTCCCTCAGTGCTGGCAAGGACATGAGACTGATCTCGTCCCGCGTTGCTGCTGGCGACGAAGCCTATCTGATAGCCGGTGAAAAACTTGAACTACTAGCTGCGCAAGACAGTGATTACTCACTGTATGACAAGAAGAAAAAGGGCAGTTGGGGTAGCAAGCAAACCAAGCGTGATGAAGTCACCAAAATCACCCATGTCGGAAGCGAGATAACAACCGGCGGCGATCTGGTGCTGATCAGCGGCGGGGATCAGAGGTATCAGGTTGCCAAACTGGCCAGCGGTGACGACCTGACGTTACAAAGTGGCGGTTCAGTTACCTTCGAAGGGGTGAAAGATCTCCACCAAGAGAGCCACGAGAAGACCAACAACAGCGCTTTTTGGGTTTCATCAAAAGGTAAAGGAAACACTGATGAAACCTTCCGCCAAACTCAAATGAAGGCTGCTGGCGATATCGTAATTAATGCTGTCAATGGTCTGACAATCGATATCAAACAGGTTGATCAGCAAACTGTTAGTCAATCCATCGATGCAATGGTAAAGGCCGATCCTCAATTGGCTTGGTTGAAGCAGGCTGAAGCGCGCGGTGATGTGGATTGGCGCCAAGTTAAGGAGATTCACGAGTCTTTCAAGTACAGCAATTCCGGTCTGGGGCCTGCTTCTCAAATCATCATCGCGATCCTTATGGCCGCGTTTGTTGGGCCTGCCGTGGCAGGTATGGCTGGAGGAGGCGTGGGAGGCGGTATGGTTGGTGCTGTTGCGTCGAATGCGGCGACGAACGCAACAGTCAGTACCGTCAATAACCGTGGCGATCTTGGCGCGGTATTCAAGGACGTGACCTCCTCGGATGCGATGAAAGGTTATGTCATCTCGGCGGCCACTGCCGGGCTCACGGCAGCATATTTCAACGGCTGGACTGGCACCACGACTAATACGGTAACGGGCAAGATCATTACCCCCTCTTTGAGCACTTGGAGTGGAGTCGGTCAGTTCGCCGCTAATCAGGCGTTACAGAACGGTACGTCCATGCTTTTAAGCAAGGCATTGGGGCAAGGGGGCAGCGCGAGTGATGCATTGAAAGGTGCGTTGTTCAATACCCTGGCGGCGGCCAGTTTCAACGCTATTGGGGATTACACCAAAGGAGTTCTAGCTGACGGTTCTTTGCCGAAGATCGCCGTTCACGCGATGGTAGGAGGTTTGCTGGCAGAAGCAACTGGCGGAGATTTCAGAACCGGTGCCCTGGCAGCAGGGGCGAACGAGGCGCTCGTTACGCATCTCAACACGCTGGTTAAAGGTAATGAAGATCTGTTGAGTATGAGCTCACAAATTATTGGCGTTTTGGCCGCAGCGGCGCAAGAGGATGCGGATGCCAGCAAGATGGATAAGGGCGGCTGGATTGCCAAAAATGCTACGCAGTACAACTTTTTGGGTGATCACGGCTATGGGCAGGCAGCAGCGTCGCTTGCTGAATATATGCAACGCAACGGTGCGACTGCCGAGGAGATTGCACAGGCGCAACAAGACCTCGCGCGGGGGCAAGGTTTTGATGGCGTTCTACCTGCTAACGAATTCGTTAAAGCGTGGGGCGAATTCATGGCTGCAGAGGCTGCAGGGTTGGGGCTACTCTCCTTTATAGGGAAGCTTGGTTTGTGGGGGGGGAAAGCAACCCCGTCTGTCGTAACCGATCTCGGGAAAGTTTCATTTGATGCTGCTAATGGGGTCGGAACTATATATTCTCCAAAAGTGACATTGAGTGCTGGTGAGGTTATATTTGACGATTTTGCTGTTGGTACGTCGAAAGGTTTTATGGGCTATGGTCCGGACGGGGCTGCTGAATTAGTCGGGCCGCTTAAAAAACTCCTAGAGTACTCTAGGTCTCAAGGCGGCACGACTGTGACCTTAAGGGGTTATTATGCATCCGAAGAGGGCGCGGCATTAGGTGCGGGGAAAGTGGGTGAGAGGTTTTCTTTTAGTTTTCCTGCTACGAAGGAAGGTCTTAAGAATTTCTTAAGGGAGCTTAAAAAATGACCCATGTAAAACCAATTGATAGGTATCTTGAGAGTCTAAGTTCGTCTGGTTATGGGTCGTATACTTCTTTTGCTAACGATCCTATGTTGGGGCAAGGGGTGTACGAAATTGTCTTAGAGGGTTGTGTCTTAAAGCTTTTCGAAAAAGGTTTTACTGTAAATTTTAAAGCTGAGAGAGTAGATGTGTTTTATTCTGATGTTTTGAATATAGTTAGTCATCTCTCTGCGGAGGTGTTTTCAAAGGCCTCGGAGAGTCAGAGTGTGGATGTAAAAGTTCCTTTGGAGATTCATGTTCCTGAGAGGGTTTTGGCTTTGGAAGTGCAATTGTTAGCTTATTCTAGGTTGGTAATTATTTTGAATGATCTATGGAAAAAAAAGAGGCAGATTTGAATGGTGTTTATGTAGTGGCTAACTAACTGATGCATCTGCAAAAATGAAAAAAAGGTTGGTCTTGGTCAAATGCCAATGGAAAAAGGGGGCAGATTTATTTTTTGATTCTTTGCTGCGCTGAAAGCTTCCACGGAGGAGTCAAGTATCCTCGGTCTCTTTTTTAACATTGAGACGTTAAAGTAGGCATTGAAATCGAGCGCTATTGACAAGCCGAAGCGGTTTTTTGTGATGAAGGGCGACAGTAAAAGAGTTGTTGAGGCTCAGCGATGACGATTACTATGTTCTTGGAAATAGAGAGCGGCGCTACGTTGGGGACTATCCAGCATGTCGTGCAGAACATCGCCAATACTGTGACGGTGGGGAAAAACTCGTTAGAAGGCTATTTTTCCGCCTCCAATGGTTTTTTTTATTTTGAGATGCTTGAGCCCCCCAGTACTGTATCTGCTGAGGGTTGTATGGTGGATTGGCTTGTGGGCGTCATGGGGGCATTTCATTGTCCCTTGCATGAACTCGAGCAGAGTTGGCGGGAGATCAGACATGTCATGGAGGAGTTATCGTTGGTATCGTCAGCGCGCTTTGTTTTTTCCTTTCAGTACGATAGCGTATATGCGTTAAATGAAGGGCATGGTGTGGTTTATAAAAAAAGTATGGTCGTTTGATGAGTTAGAGTAATAGGCATGAGGGAGAAAATAACGGAGGCCGGGACGCTAAGTATGGTCGGGTTGCTTCGCCAAAATCGTCTTGCGGTTGCTTTTTTGTTGAATACTGATCCAGTGCTCGACCCTGACTCTACGAAACTGTAAGTTCTATGTTCGATGCTCTTCCCCACGTTTGAGCGTAGCCCCGTTGCCAGCGCAGCGGGTCTCTGATCCGATTTGAACGCGAGACGGGCGACCTCGAGGTCGCCCGTCTTCATCACTGCGCCGCTTGTGCCCGCAATCGGCGGCCAATTACATCCATCACATCGCATCCGTCACGCAGCGATATCGTCAGCAGTTTGCAGAAGTCCGACAGTACGACGGTGTCTGAGCTGATGTCGGAACGGAATGCGATGTTTTCCAGCACTTGGGTCACGCTGCGGATGCGGTAGTCGGCGGTTTCGAACAGGACGTCGAGTGGTGCTTCGGTGTCGATGAGCAGGGTGGCGGGGGTGCAGTCGATTCCGGTGATGGGCATGTATCTGGTCATAATCAGAGTCTCGAAAGTTGATGAGTCTCTCTGTAGATCGGGTCGCCAAACCCGGTCGCCTTTTTGGGTGACGAGGGACTATAGGGCGATCCGCTCTTGAGCTACAAGACACCGCTTTCCGAGCTTCATGTAGGACCTTTGGCCTGGCAGTTGTCGGCTTTGGTTCAGGCAAAGCAGGCGACTGCTGCGCAGTCGAGCGGGAGCAAGCTCCCTCGCCACGGGGATCGCGCTCGACTGGGCGGGTTGGCGCGTCAGCTGTGGCAGCAGCCGTGTTGCTTGGCTTCTTCGTATTTATCGTGATGCCGCACCCAATCCATGATTTCGTCTTCGTTGCGGCCCTTGGGCGTGAGGTCGAGGTAGTGGTAGGTGCCGACGAGCATGTCCAGGCCGCGGGCATAGGTGGAGTAGGTGTGGAAGATGTCGCCGGCTGCGTTGCGATAGAAGACGCTCAGGCCGGGGAGTTCGCCTTCGGTGGTGTCGGTTTTTTCGTAGTTGTAGGTAGCTTGTCCGCCAGCGGTGTCTTCGGTTTTGAAGCTGACCCCGAAGTCGTAGTTGAAGTCGCAACCGTTGGACGAGACCCAATCGAATTTCCAGCCCATGCGGCGTTTGAAGGCTTGGAATTCGGCGAACGGGGCGCGGGAGACGGCCACTACCGCTACGTCGTGGTGGGCCAGGTGCTGGTTGGCGCCGTCGATGTGGTCGGAGAGGAAGGAGCAGCCTTGGCAGCCTTCTGTCCAGCCCGGGCCGAACATGAAGTGGTAGACGATCAGTTGGCTGCGGCGGCCGAACAGGTCGGCCAGGCTGAGTTCGCCGTCGGGGCCCTGGAAGCGGTAGGGCTTCTCGATCTTGACCCAGGGCAGGGCGCGGCGTTCGGCGCTGAGTGTGTCCCGCTCGCGGGTGAAGGCTTTTTCGTGGGCCAGGTGCTGGCGGCGGGCGGCGAGCCATTCTTCCCGCGAGACGACTGGATGGTTCTCTACGTTCATGATGATTTCTCCTGGAGACTGGGCGTTTCAACACGTGGTCGTCTGGCCCTGGATGAATTCGACAGACCGTCGGTCGGTTGGCGAGACGATCCGCCTGGAAACCTGGCTGAACGGCTGCGCGGCGTCCCGGTCACACCCTAGGTAGGCATCTCACTCTTTGGAGGATGGACCAGGATGACGACTTATAACTGGGACTTGATCGAACGGTTGCTGCACGAAGTGCAAAACGGCGCCGGCCACAGCTTTACCCCTCGGCCTTATGCGGAGCAGCACGCGGCGGCCAAGGCGGCGCAGGGTGAGGAGATCGAGAATCTCGATCATCTGAAAGCGGTCGCCGGGGAGTACGAAAAGTTACTGCTGGAGCGGGGCTTCATCGAGCCTCGGCCGGAGGAAGAGGGCGGCAATGGTGAGAACTTTGTGTTGACGCCCCGTGGCTCAAGGTTGTTGAGCCTGATCGACAGCAGCATCCCCGGCAATGATCATCCGCGCCAGGTGCTGGATGAGCAGGATGATGCGCTGGATGAGTTCACGTTCGATGATTTGGCTTCCAAGGCGCAGATTGCCTGACCGGTCTGCATTGAGCCCTGTGGGAGCGAGCTTGCTCGCGATAGCGGTCTAATATTCAACAGGTGTGTTGCCTGTTCAACCGTTATCGCGAGCAAGCTCGCTCCCACATTGGTTTCAGTGGTTTAAGAGCGTGCCGCTTTCAGACATTTCAAATCACTGAAATCCTTTTTCACCCCGTCGATTTTCTTCAATAACCGCTCACGCTGGGGCGGGGTGCTTTCGGCCATCAGGTCGATCAGCAAACTGCGGGCCTGGGCTTCGGTCTTGCTGAAGGCTTCGCGGTAGGCCGGGGTCCACAGGCTTTCGCGATTGACCAGCAGCTGTTCGATGCGTTGCGGGAAATCGGCGCTGTGGCGTTGGGCCACGGCTTGGCTGAACTGGTTCTGCCAGTGGGCACGGTTGGCGATCCATTGCTGGTTCTGGTCGCCGAGGGCGGTGGACCAGGCCATCACGCGCTGGCGCTGGGCGTCGTTAATGGGGCCGAGCCAGTCGTCCAGGCGTTTTTCCATGCGTTTGCTGCGCTCCTGGATTTGCTGCTGCAATGACGGCTTGAGGTATTCCTCCTGGCGCTTGCGCTGGTCCTTGACGAAGGCGGCGTCCATGTCCGCCACTTGTTCGTCGCTCAGGCCCTGGAGCAGCTGGATGGCCGACGGGGTGATTTCCCGGGCGGTTTCGGCAATGGCGGCCTTGGCTTCCTGGGTGCGCTGCTGCAGGGCGGCATCGGTCACCTGATTGGTTTGCACCATGGTCTTGAGGCGGTCCAGCCAGTCGAGATAGCCCGGCAGTTGCGTGGTGCAATGCCAGCTCAGGTGTTCCTTGAGGCGTTCGTTGAACCAGTCCTTTTGCTCGCCGTTGATCTCCAGGTAGTCGTTGAGGGTCCAGGGAATGATCAGGTCGAGGTTGCGGTAGGCCAGGCCCACTCGACTGCAGGCGGTGAGCGTCAGCAACAGGGCGATGAACATGGCGGTGCGTTTCAACCAGCGCGACATGAGCGAGTCCTTGCGAGGGCGTAGGTGCTTTGTTTGAGCATCGCAGACGCGCGGCAGTTCAGCCGATTGAATACGTAACGCTTAGTAAAAAGGGTGGGCCATCTTGAGGGTCAGCAGGCCGTCGCACTGGCTGTTGTGGCCGGAATAGGCCGAGCAACTGCTGCCGCTGAGGCTGGAGTCGCTGTAGATCAGGTCCAGGTCGAGGCCTTTCCAGGGGCGGGAAATTTTCAGCGACCAGTCGCTGAAACTGCCGACATAACCGTTGTCCACCGAGACCGGTGTGTTGAGCTGGTGGGTGGTGTACTTGGCGCTGATGCCGATGCCGAAGGGCACGTTGCCGCCAAGGTCGGCAAACAGCGTGCTGTTCAGTTTGTCCGGATCGTTGCTCAAGGCGGCCCCGAAACGGCTGCCGAGTACGGTCAGGCCGCCGAAGAATTCCTGGCTATCGAGGGTATCGGCGGTGGGGTAGCTGTAATGGATCAGGCCGACTTCATAGCCCAGCGTCTGGTCGAAAGGGTGTTTAAAGCCCATGTAGGAATCGATTTCCAAGTCCGAGGTCACGCCGGCACTGGGCGACCATTGGCCGGCGTACCAGCCGCTGGCATGGCTCAAGTCCAGGCCGCCATGGAACGAGCCGGTGCTCGATTGGGTCACCAGGCCCTGGGCCATGCTGCGGGTGGACGTGGTGCCGAGCTTGAGGTCGAAGTCGCCGAGCTCGCGCTGGAAGACCTGCCCGTAGGCCAGGGAGCACGTCAGCAGGCTGGTCGTCAGCACAGCAACAGGAAAGCGCATGCTTCACTCCGGAATTAGCGAGGAGCAGGAACGAAAACTAAGCTGAAACGCTTGAGCTAGAGAGCTGCAAGGATACCGGCGAATGCTCGGCAGCGATGGCCGTTCGTCGATTCGTGGGAAATGTGCGGAGTGGGGAAGGAGGTTTCCAGTCCAAGCGCTTCGAAACTCAAAGCGCTTTGGGACCAGAGCTGGCGCAGGTTACTTCTTGCCCAGGCTGATCTGCTTGGACGGGCCGAATGTCTGGCCGCTGACGCCCTTGGCAATTTGCTGGATCTCGCCGCCGGACTTGAGGAAGGCAGCGATCTGGTCGTTGATCGACTCGCTGGTTTCAACGGCTGGAGCTGGCTTTGCTTTGCTGTTGGATGCTTTTACGCGCATGACGGCCATTAACCTGTAGATAATTAATTGGGCCAGGCATCGTACAGGAATTACTTGACAATAGCTTGGTAAATATCCCCGCAAGGGAGGGCGGCGAGACGCAAACTGCTCCCGGATAATCACGCTTTTATTGGCCTAAGCCACTGTTTTAAATAACAACGGTGCAAAAACTATAACGCCGATGGCCGATTGCGGCGGGCGCTGCCGGCCTGACGAATGGCCGCCTCCGAGGTGAAAACCCAGGAAAATCAACGGTTGCGCGGGCGTCCCCGGCAAAGCTTGGCGACGGCCACGAATCGCGCCGCAAAACCGGGTAGAATGCCGCCCACGCAATGAGGGTATTGGAAATGGCTTTAATCGGGCGCTACAACAGTCTGCAAGTGGTTAAACACACTAACTTCGGTTTATATCTGGACGGCGGGCCGGACGGCGAAATTCTGCTGCCCAATCGTTATATCCCCAAGGATATTCCCAGCGAAGATGAAGACTGGCTCAATGTTTTTATTTATTTGGACAGCGACGACAAACTGATCGCGACCACGGAAAAACCCAAGGTCCAGGTCGGTGAGTTCGCCAGCCTGAAAGTGGTTGAAGTCAACAGCATCGGCGTGTTCCTCGACTGGGGCCTGCCCAAGGACCTGTTGCTGCCGTACTCCGAGGAAAAGCGCCAACTGAGCGCCGGTGATTACTGCGTGGTGCACGTCTACCTCGACAAGCACACCCGCCGCATCACCGCCACGGCGCGCCTGGACCGTTACCTGGACAAGACACCGGCCCCGTACACGCCGGGCCAGGAAGTGGATTTGCTGGTTGCCGAGGCCACCGACATGGGCTTCAAGGCGATCATCAACAACAAGCACTGGGGGCTGATCCACAAGAACGAAATCTTCAAGTTCATGCGCGCGGGCAAGCAGGAAAAAGGCTTCATCAAGGAAGTCCGCCCGGACGGCAAGATCAGCCTGAGCCTGCAGCCGGTGGGCCAGGAGGCCGCCACCAGCCTGAACAGCAAGATCCTCGCCAAGTTGCGCGAGAACAACGGCACCCTGGCGGTCAGCGACAAGAGCGACCCGGCGCTGATCAGCAGCCTGTTCGGCGTGAGCAAGGGCAACTTCAAGAAGGCGATTGGCGCGCTGTACAAGAATGGCCAGATTGTCATTCATGCGGATCGTATTGAGTTGAGCTGATCTCAGCCGAGCCCCAGCCTCTGTGGCAAGTAAGGATTTAATGTGGCGAGGGACGCCAGCTGTGGGAGCAAGGCTTGCCCGCGATGAAGGCGATGCGGTCTTTCTGATACCGAGGCGCCTGTTCCGCGAGCAAGCTTTGCTCCCACACAGCGGCGCGCTGCGGCGCTTCGCTAGAACCCTTCGCCACAGGAACTGTATTCGACTTCCCTCTGTATACAAAATCCTGCACCTTTAGCATGCACTCGCGCCCTGTTCGTGGGCGCATGCTTGCTCTTGCTGGGCTTTCACCCTCGCTGCACACCGCGGTTTGTCTCACATTCTTCGTCCATGGCACGCATTCTGCGTAGCGCTTCGTATACAAACCATGCCGGCTCCCGTGCGCAGTATGGTGAGCAGGTGGACGCGGGGGCACGGCGGTACCCAAAGGAGCCCCGCGATGTCCAAGCAATTGCCCAACGGCTACAGCCCCCGCCTCTATAACGAAGACCTGGGCCCGCTGCCGCAGAAATGGAATTGGTACAACATCTTCGCGTTCTGGATGAGTGATGTGCACAGCGTGGGCGGCTATGTGTTTGCCGCCAGCCTGTTCGCCTTGGGCCTGGCCAGTTGGCAGGTGTTGATTGCCTTGCTGGGCGGGATTTGCATCGTGCAGGGGGTCGCCAACCTGGTGGCCAGGCCGAGCCAGCAGGCGGCGGTGCCGTACCCGGTGATCTGTCGGCTGGCGTTCGGGGTGTTCGGGGCGAATATCCCGGCGGTCATCCGGGGCTTGATCGCCGTGGCCTGGTATGGCGTCCAGACCTACCTGGCGTCCAGCGCGTTGATCATCGTCGTGCTGCGCTTCTTTCCTTCAATGGAAACCTACGCAACGCCCCAGTTTGCCGGTTTGTCCTACCTGGGTTGGTTCGGTTTCCTCAGCCTTTGGTGTGTCCAGGCGTTGGTGTTCTGGACGGGGATGGACTCGATCCGCCGCTTCATCGACTGGGCCGGGCCGGTGGTCTATGCCGTGATGTTCCTGTTGGCCGGCTGGATCGTGTGGAAGGCCGGTTGGAGCAACATCAGTTTTACCCTGGCGGAAAAGTCCTTGTCCGGCTGGCAGGCATTCGGCCAAGTGATTGTGGCGACGGCCCTGGTGGTGTCGTACTTTTCCGGTCCGACCCTGAATTTCGGCGATTTCAGCCGTTACTGCCGGAGCATGTCCGACGTGCGCCGGGGCAATTTCTGGGGGCTGCCGGTGAATTTCCTGGCGTTCTCGCTGGTCACGGTGGTGATTGTTTCCGGCACCTTGCCGGTGTTCGGCGAAATGCTGCATGACCCGATCGCCACCGTGGCGCGCATCGACAACGATGTGGCGGTATTGCTGGGGGCCTTTGCCTTTGTGACCGCGACCATCGGCATCAACATCGTGGCCAACTTCGTCTCCCCGGCCTTTGACTTCGCCAACGTCGCGCCCAGCAAGATCAGTTGGCGCGCCGGTGGCATGATCGCGGCGGTGGCCTCGATTTTCATCACGCCGTGGAACCTGTTCAACAACCCGCAAGTGATCCACTACACCTTGGATGTGCTGGCGGCGTTCATTGGCCCGTTGTTCGGCATCCTGCTGGCGGATTACTACCTGATCAAGAAACAGCAGATCGATGTGGACGCACTGTTCAATGACGGGCCGAGCGGGCGTTATTACTACAGCGGCGGCATTAACTGGACGGCGGTCAAGGCCTTGGTTCCGGCGACACTGGTGGGGGTGGCGATTACCTTTACCCCCGTGCTGCAACCGATGGCCAACTTTGCCTGGTTCACCGGTTGCTTCCTCGGTGGCGCGCTGTATTTCGCCCTGGCGCGGCGCGAGCCGAACCTCGCATTGAGCCCTTCGCTCAGCCCGGCCGGCCAGGCTTGATCAACGCAGGACCGGGCGCGCGCAGGGGCTCGCCGCATCCTGGCTGGCGGGCCGCAGCAACAGCCCGCCAGCGAACACCAGGCCACTGCCGGCGATGATCAGGGCTGGCTGCAACCCGCCACTGAAGTGGCTGCTCAGCGCCGCCAGCAATGGACCGCTGAGCTGGCCCACGGCAAAGCAGGCGGTCAGCAACCCGGCGTTGCGTTGGGTGGCGTGGGGGGCCAGTTCCCGCGAGCGCAGCATCACCAATTGCATGCAGGCCAGGAACGGTCCGCCACACAAAGCGACCCCCAGCGCCAGCCCCGGCCCGCTGCCCAGCAGGCAGGCGAAGACCCCGGCGGCTTGCAGCCATAGGGTGCCGATCAACCAGCGACCGGTGGTGTTCGGGTCCTGGCGACGCAGGCTGACCAGCAGCACGCCCAGGGCGGCGGCCAGGCCGAAGCAGGGCCAGAACAGATCGGCTTGCCATTGCCCGCGGAACTGCGCAGAGGCCATTTGCGACAGGAACGTGGCCGGAATGATGTAGCCGATGCCGTACAGGGCGTACACCACGCCGAGGCGGCCAATGCCACGGCTCGGTGATGGGAGCGCGGGTGTGGCAACGGCTGGGGCCGCGGCGGGTTGCGGCAGGATCGGCAGGATCCCGAGCAACATGGCCAAGGCCACGCCGGCGTAGACCAACCACAGGGTGGCGGATGCCTGGCCCAGCAGGTTCGAACCGAGGGCGAGCAGGCCGGTGAGGAAAATCCCCAGTCCCGGCCCGGCAAACACCAGGGCGCCAAGCCGTGGGCGTCCGGCCGCTGCGGCCAGCGGTTGGCTGAGGGCCGTGATCATCACCAGCACCCAGGCGCTTGCCACCCCGGTGCCGAAGCGCAGCGCCAGGTGCGGCCAAAAGCCCCAGGCCCAGAACGACGCCAGGGTCAGCAGCACGCACAGCCACAAACCGCCGAGCAAGCGTCGCCGCACCTGCTCCGGACGGCGGGCGAACATCGCGTCCAGCGCGCCGAGGAAATACCCCAGGTAGTTGGCGGCGGCAATCAGACCGGCGGCGGTCAAGTCGACCTGACCTTCGCCGATGAGATGAGGTAACTGGGGCGTCAAGGCAAAGCGGCCAATGCCCATGGCCATCATCAGGGCTATGAAGCTGCCCAGCAGGCGGGTAAGCGGTGACATGTCGTTCTCCAGCGTCGAGGCGAATGACCGTCAGGCTAGAATCGTTTGACTTTCATTAAAAATGAATAATAGTGAGAAACTTGTTCTTTTTTGGAGAAGGTCGTGGAGTTTAGCCAATTGCGGATTTTCCAGGCGGTGGCCGAGGAGGGTTCCATCACCCGGGCGGCCGAACGCTTGCACCGGGTACCGTCGAACCTCTCGACCCGGCTCAAGCAGCTTGAAGAACAGTTGGGCGTGGATCTGTTCCTGCGCGAACGTCAGCGCTTGCAGTTGTCACCGGCGGGAAAAGTCCTGCTGGACTATGCGAGCAAGCTCTTTGCCTTGCATGACGAAGCCCACGCGGCGGTGCAAGGCGGGCAGCCGGCCGGGGATTTTGTGTTGGGGACGATGTACAGCACCGCGGCGATTCATTTGCCGGACCTGCTGGCTGCTTATCACCGTGCTTACCCGGCGGTTAACCTGCAAGTGCAGTCCGGGCCCAGTGGCGAATTGCTCGAAGGCCTGCTCACCGGGCGTCTCGATGCCGCACTGGTGGATGGCCCGCTGGAGCTGGCGGGGCTGGACGGCGTGCCGTTGTGCGACGAGCGGTTGGTGGTGATCACCGAGGCCGATCACCCGCCGGTGCGCAGTGCGCTGGATGTCCAGGGGCGCTCGGTGTTCACGTTTCGCCGTGGGTGTTCGTACCGCATGCGCCTGGAGGCCTGGTTCGCCCATGACCACGCGACCATGGGCCGGGCGATGGAGATCGAGTCGTACCAGGGGATGCTGGCGTGCGTGATCGCCGGGTCCGGGATAGCGTTGTTGTCCGAGTCGATGCTGGCCAGCATGCCGGGACGTGAGCGGGTGACGGTGCACCCGCTGGCCGAGCCATTCGCCAGCGCAACCACCTGGTTGATGTGGCGCAAAGGCATGGTGGGCGCGAACCTGAACGCCTGGATTGAGTTGCAGCAACAGGCCTGGCCGCGCGCGTCGGTGGCGACGGCACGATCGGCTTGAACTCCGGGCGCGGGATTTGGATCAATTCAGTAACAGATCATTGCATTCAGAGACGAGCATTGCGTAACACATCGGACTATTATCAGAGCGAAGGGGCCATAGCATTCTGCCGCTCGTATTACCCTGAGGGGGCACCACGATGAAAGAGAAAATCCAGAACTGGCTTCACGACCTGGGTGTTGCGCTTGGCTTGATCGAGCCGCCGATGCAACCGGTGCCGATTCGTACCGATGACGAGCAACGCCGCCGCGAGCAGCGCCGGCGGTAAACCCACCGGGAATTTGAGGAGATCGCAGTTCCGGTCCATTTCAATTGAGATGGCCCGGAACTGCGATCTTTTTATTTCCGAGGACAACCTGTGGCGAGGGGATTTATCCCCGCTGGAGCGCGCAGCGGTCCCAAACGCTGACACCTCGGTGTGCCAGACAGATTGAATACTGTTTTGGGGCTGCTTTGCAGCCCAACGGGGCGGTGCGACGTTTCGCTAAATCCCCTCGCCACAGGTCGTTCGGCTTGATTCAGTTGGCGATCAAACCGCCTTGGCCACCACCTTCGGCCGCGGCGACAACACACTCACCAGCACGAAGCTCACCAGCGCCACGCCCAGGCTGTAGTAGATCGGCGTGTTGGCGTCCAGGCCGTCCTTGAGCATGAAGAACAACGCGGTCAGGAAGCCCAGCGACATGCTGGTGATCGCCCCGGCGGTGGTGGCGCGTTTCCAGTAGATGGCGCCAATCAGCGGGATCAGCATGCCGCCTACCAACAGGTTGTAGGCCAGGGTCAGGGCGCTGATGACGTCACTGACCACCAGGGCGATGCCCAGCACCACCAGGCCCATCAACAGGGTGGCAACGCGGTTTTCATGGGCGTCGCCGCCGGTGCTTTCACGCCCCTGGCGCAGACGGGGCAGCAAGTCCTGGACCACCGTAGTCGAGGCCGCGAGCAAGCCCGCCGCGGCGGTGGACATCAAGGCCGCCAGGGCGGCGGCGACCACCAGCCCGCGAATGCCGTTGGGCAGGCTGGTCTGGACGATGCTGGCGAAGGCGTTGTTGACGTTTTCCAGGTCCGGCAGCAACACCTTGGCGGCCATGCCGATCAATGCCCCGGCCAGCCCGTAGAGCACGCAATACAAACCCGCTGCGGTGCCAGCCACTTTCGCCACGCCTTCGCTGCGAGCGGTGAACACCCGCTGCCAGATGTCCTGGCCGATGAAGATGCCGAAGAAGTAGATCAGGAAGTAGGTGACGATGGTGTCCCAGCCAATGGCGGTGAAATCGAAGTAGCTGGCCGGCAGTTTTGCCACCATCGCGTCCCAACCGCCGGCGTCGACGATGGACATCGGCATCAGCAGGAACACCAGGCCGATGGTCATGATCAGGAATTGCACGATGTCGGTGAGGGTCAGCGACCACATGCCGCCGATGGTCGAATACAGCACCACCACGCCACCGCCCACCAGGATCGAGGCCCAGAAGGGCAAGCCGAACAGCACCTGCATCACCGTGCCGATGGCGATGGTCGAGGTGGCGCCGATCATCAAGGCATACACCAGCATGATCAGCGCACTGGCGTGGCGCGCGGCCGGGTTGTAGCGGCGCTCCAGCACCTGGGTCACGGTGTAGATCTTGAGCTTGAGCAGCGGCTTGGCCAGGAACAGGCTCAGGCCGACGATGCCCAGGCCGATGGCGCCGCACAACCAGAACCCGGAAATCCCATGGACGTAGCCCAGGCGCACGGTACCGATGGTGGACGCGCCGCCCAGGACCGTGGCGGCCATGGTGCCCAGGTAGAACCCCGGGCCGAGGTTGCGCCCGGCGACCAGGTAGTCGTCGCGGGTCTTGGCGCGACGCATGCCATACCAGCCCAGGGCGATCATGCCGGCGGCGTAGATGAGAACGACGATTAAATCCAAAGCCATGGTGGCGGGTCTCCGATTGTCTTTTTTATAGTGAGGTCATCTGGTGCCGCAGCCACAGTGCGTACCGCTCTTGTGGCGAGGGGATTTATCCCCGCTGGGCTGTGCAGCAGCCCCCTGACAGCCAACTCAATCTGTCAGGCACACCGAGATGTCAGGATTTGGGAGCGCTGCGCGCTCCAACGGGGATAAATCCCCTCGCCACAGGTTCAGCGCTCGGCGAGACCGAACCCTTGCTCCGCGGATCTCCCGGCCCATACACCGTCGCCGGTTCGGGAAACAGCCCCAGCAACACCAGGTACACCGCCGAGGCCAGGCCCAGGGTCACCGGCAGGCTGATGTCGATGCCGCCGGCCAGTTCGCCCAGCGGACCGACGAACTGCCCCGGCAAGTTGACGAAGCACAGCCCCACCAGTGCACTGGGGATCCAGGCCCCCAGGCCGCGCCAGTTCCAACCGTGGTTGAACCAGTAGCGCCCGCCGGTTTCGCCCCGGGTGAACACTTGCAGGTCATCCGGGCAGTAGAAGCCGCGGCGTACCAGCAGGCCGATGATCATGATCACCATCCACGGGGTGGTGCAGGTGATGATCAGCACGGCGAAGGTCGACACGCTCTGCACCAGGTTCGCAGCGAAGCGCCCGATGAAGATGAAGGCGATCGACAGCACGCCGATCAGCAACGTCGCCTTGACCCGCGACAGCAGCCGTGGGAACACGCTGGACATGTCCAGCCCGGTGCCATACAGCGAGGTGGTGCCGGTGGACATGCCGCCAATCACCGCGATCAGGCACACCGGCAGGAAGAACCAGCTCGGCGATACCGCCAGCAGCCCGCCCACGTAGTTGTTCGCCGCGATGTAGTCCGGCGCCTTGATCGCGACGATGGTGGCGGTGGCGAGGCCGAACAGGAACGGGATCAGTGTCGCCAGTTGCGCGGCGATCACCGCCAGCATGATGCGCCGCTTGGCGGTGTGGCGCGGGATGTAGCGCGACCAGTCGCCGAGGAACGCGCCGAAGGAAATCGGGTTGCTCATGGCCACCAGCGCCGCGCCGATGAACGCCGCCCAGAAGCCCGGCTGGTCGAAAGCGACGGTACCGGCGAACTGGCTGTCGAAACTCGGCGCGAACGCCACGATGCCCAGCAGGAACAGCAAGCTGGCGGCCCACACGGCGACGCGGTTGACCCACAGCATGAAGCGAAAGCCGTAGATGCACACCGTCAGGACCAGCAGGGCGAACAGGCCGTAGGCCAGGCCCAGGCTCAGGTCGGTTTCCGGCACGCCGACCAGCCGCTTGGCGCCGCCGATCAATGCGTCCCCGGAACTCCACACCGACAACGAGAAGAACGCGATGGCGGTCAGCAGCGACAGGAACGAGCCGACGATCCGCCCATGCACGCCGAAGTGCGCACCGGAAGACACCGCGTTGTTGGTGCCGTTGAGCGGGCCGAACAGGCCCATCGGCGCGAGGATGAGCGAACCCACCAACACCCCCAGCACAATTGCCCAGGCCCCGGCCTGGAACGACAGGCCGAACAGCACCGGGAAACTGCCCAGTACGGCGGTGGCGAAGGTGTTGGCGCCGCCGAAGATCAGGCGAAACAGATCGCCCGGGCCGGCGGTGCGTTCGTGATCCGGGATCTGTTCGACCCCGTTGGTTTCGATTTGCGTAAGGCTTTTATCGTTATTGTTATGCATGATCTGCTCCGATCATCGAGGCGCATTCATCGGCTGTGAATGTCGCCTGTTTGGCTAAGGGGGTGGCAGCCCTTCCGGCATTGCGGACAAATGTTCGTGACAGGCCAGCCATAGGCCTTGTTGTTCTTGGCGAAACACAATGGTTTCGCGCTCCTGGCTAAAGTGAATCTCCCCTTGCATGCGCAGCTCGGTGGCCACGTCATGGATGAAAACCGCCACGTCCCCTTGCAGGCTGACGAAGGCGTTGCTCGACATGCAGGACAGCACCTCGAAGCCATCCTCGGACCGCCAGCGATCCCACAACGCCTGGTAGGCATCGCGGGACAGCAGGGGCTGTTCGAGGGTGTGGAACACGAAGCTCGCATCGGCCGTGAACGCGCCGAAGTAAGCCGCGCGGTCATTGCGGGCGAAGGCCGACACCAGTTCGGCGGCGGCCCGGAGAACCTGCTCCCGTTGGTTCATGGCGTCCCCTCAGCGATGCGCCACGCCCGGCAGTACGCAGAGCATCTCGTACAGCAGGTTGGCGCCGAGCAGCGAGGTGTTGCCGGTGGTGTCGTACGGCGGCGAGACTTCTACCAGATCGCAACCGACCAGGTCGAGGCCCTGGCAGCCGCGGACAATCTCGATCGCCTGGATGGTGGTCAGGCCACCGATTTCCGGGGTGCCGGTGCCGGGGGCCCAGGCCGGGTCGATGCCGTCGATGTCAAAGCTCAGGTACACCGGGCCGCCGCCGACTTTCTCCCGGACTTCAGCCATCAGCGGTGCCAGGGAATGGTGCCAGCACTCTTCGGCCTGGACCACGCGAAAGCCCTGGCGGCGGCTCCAGTTGAAGTCATCGGCGGTGTAGCCCTGGGCCCGCAGGCCGATCTGTACCACGCGGTCGCAATCGAGCAGGCCTTCTTCCACGGCGCGGCGGAAGGTGGTGCCGTGGGCGATCTTCTCGCCGAACATGTGGTCGTTCACGTCGGCATGGGCGTCGATGTGCACCAGGCCGACCTTGCCGTGTTTCTTGTGGATGGCCCGCAGGATCGGCAAGGTGATGGTGTGGTCGCCGCCCAGGGTCAGGGGGATGACGTCGTGTTCGAGGATCTTGTGGTACGACTCCTCGATGATCCGCACCGCGTCCAGCAGGTTGAAGGTGTTGATCGCCACGTCGCCGATGTCGGCCACCGACAGCGAGTCGAAGGGCGCGGCGCCGGTGGCCATGTTGTAGGGACGGATCATCACCGATTCGGCGCGGATTTCCCGGGGCCCGAAACGGGTGCCGGCGCGCAGCGAGGTGCCGATGTCCAGCGGCACGCCGACGAAGGCGGCGTCCAGGCCGGCGGCGGTGGGTACGTGGGGAAGTCGCATCATGGTGGCGATGCCGCCGAAGCGCGGCATTTCGTTGCCGCCCAGTGGCTGGTGAAGAATCTTGTCCACGGGTAGGGCCTCATCGTTGTTTTATTTATCAGGGGCCGATTCTGCGAAAAGCCGTTGCCGTGAAAAATCGCTGGGGGCAAATACTTAGTTCAGATTTTTCTAAACTAAGGGCGGGTGGGGCGATAAACTGTGGGAGCAAGGCTTGCCCGCGATGAAGTTCATGCGGTTTTCTTTGGAACCGAGGCGCCTGTATCGCGAGCAAGCTTTGCTCCCACAGATAAATCCCCTCGCCACAAATGTGCATTGACCCGCCTGCATGGAGACATCCCCAATGGCCAACGCATTACCCGACCTGAAACTGCTGCGTATCTTCGCCAGCGTGGTCCGGCACCAGGGGTTCGCCAACGCCCAGCATGAGCTCAACCTTTCGACGTCGGCCATCAGCACCTACATGAGCCAGCTCGAATCGGCCCTGGGCCTGGTGCTGTGTCATCGCGGGCGGGGTGGGTTCAGCCTGACCAGCAAGGGCGAGTTGTTCCATCAGGAGACCCTGCGCCTGTTGGGTGAGCTCGAAGGGTTCGAGCAATACGCGGCCGCCCTCAAGGGGGAATTGCGTGGCACGTTGAACCTGGGGGTGATCGATTCCACGGTCAGCGACAAGGCCTTGCCGTTTGCCGAGGCCATCGGGGCCTACAGCCAGGAGCATCCGGCGGTGCACCTGCACCTGTCGGTCCTGAGCCCTTACGAGTTGCAACTCGGTGTGCAGGACAACCGCCTGGACCTGGCCATCGGGGCGTTTTCCACGCGCATGAGCGGGCTGGTCTACATGCCGCTGTACCGCGAGCAGCATTGGCTGTATTGCAGCAACCGCCACCCGCTGTTCACCGAGCGGCGCATTCCCGAGCCCGTCATCACCCAGCAGCGCATGGTCGGGCGCGGCTATTGGAGCCAGGCCGAACTGGCCCGCCATGGCTTCAAGCACAGCGCGGCGACGGTGGAGAGCATGGAGGCGCAACTGATCCTGGTGTTGTCCGGCGCCTACATCGGCTACTTGCCGGAGCATTACGCCCAGGCCTGGGTCGACAAGGGCGATCTGCGGGTGCTGCTGCCGGCGACCTTCGGCTACCAGGCACCGTTTTCGATGATCGTGCGACGCGGTCGCAGCCGCGAGCCGCTGATCCAGACCTTCCGTGATTTGCTCAAAGCTCAACTGAACCAGGCCTGACCATGTCCAGACCCCAATGCCCGCGCTGCCTCAGGCCACACAGCCATTGCCTGTGCCCGTTGATCCCCAGCCTCGACAGTCGCACCCGGGTGTTGCTGCTGCAGCACCCCAGCGAGGTCAACCACGCCTTGAACACCGCCCGGCTGGCGGCTTTGGGGCTGACCAATGCCGAGTTGATCGTGGGCGAGGTGTTCGAGGATCTGCCGCGGTTGCTCGACCGGCCGGGTTACCGGGCGCGGTTGTTGTTCCCCGCTGACGATGCGCAGCCGCTGCACGCCTACGCCCCTTCCGATGAGCCGTTGCTGTTGGTGGTGCCCGACGGCACGTGGCGCAAGGCGCGCAAGTTGTTGCACCTCAACCCATTGCTGGCGGCATTGCCCAGGGTGACGCTGGCCGATGGCGGCGTGTCTCGTTACCGCTTGCGCAAGGCGCCCGGGCCGGGGGCGTTGTCGACGGTGGAGGCGATTGTCCAGGCGTTGCAGACGCTGGAGGCGCCGACAGGCTTCGAGCCGTTGCTGAAGCCGTTCGAGGCGTTGATCGAGGGGCAGATCGCGGCGATGGGGGAGGAGACGTTCCGGCGTAATCATGCTAGGGAGTGAGTGTTGTTTTTGCTGGCCCCATCGCGAACAGGCTCGCTCCCACATGGATCTCCAGCAACTTGCGCAACTCCCTGTGGGAGCGAGCTTGCTCGCGATAGCGGCGGAACAATCGCTGCATATCCCGGCAGAAATCACCGCTCGCGCATCGCCTCGGTCCGCGCCTTCAACACCGGCTTGAGCAAGTAATCCAGGACACTTTTCTCCCCGGTGATGATGTCCACCGTCGCCACCATCCCCGGGATGATCAGCAGCGGCTTGACGTCGCCCCCCAGGTGGTTTTTGTCGGTGCGCACCTGGATCAGGTAGAAGCTGTTGCCCTTGTCGTCGGTGATGGTGTCGGCGCCGATCAGTTCCAGCCTGGCGCTCAGCCCGCCGTAGATGGTGTAGTCGTAGGCGCTGAACTTGACCATGGCTTTCTGGCCCGGGTGCAGGAACGCCACATCCTGCGGACGGACCTTGGCTTCGATCAGCAGGTTATCTTCCAGGGGCACGATTTCCACCATGTCGCTGCCCGGCTGCACCACGCCGCCAATGGTGTTGACCTTCAGTTGCTTGATCACCCCGTGCACCGGCGAGACCACGGTGGTGCGCGACACGCGGTCGTCGATGGCGATGCTCGACGCGGTGATTTTCGACAGCTCGGTGCGTTTTTCGTTGAGGTCCTTGGCGGCGTCGGAGCGGAAGGTCTGTTCCGATTCGTCGATCTTGCTCTTGATCTCGTTGATCGCCGATTCGGCCCGGGGAATGGCCAGGGTGGTGGCGTTGAGCGAGCCGCGGATTTCCACCGCGTTGCGCTTGAGCCGCAGGATCTCCACCGGCGACACGGCCCCGGTCTTCACCAGCGGCGCGGACATGTTCATTTCTTCTTGCAGCAAGGCCAAGGCAGAGCTGAACTGGCCTTGCTTGGAGCGGAACTCCGCCAGTTCCTGGGTCTTTTGCCGCAGTTGTTCGGTCAGGGTCCGTTGCTCGCTGGCCAGGCGTCGTTGCCGTTGTTCGTACAGGGCGCGTTCATCCTCGGCCACTTGCGGCGCCTTGCTCGTCACCTCGGCCGACAGCGTGAAGGGTCGCCCCTCGGCTTCCGCCGACAGCCGTTCGACCTGGGCAGTCAAGGCGTAGCGGTCGGCTTCGCTCTCGCCCTTGTTCGACAGGAACCGCGTGTCATCCAGGCGCAGCAGGGTGTCGCCCTTGTTCACCATCTGGCCTTCGCGCACGAAAATCTCGGTGACGATACCGCCCTCCAGGTTCTGGATCACCTGGACCTTGCTCGACGGAATCGCCTTGCCTTCCCCGGTGGTGACCTCTTGCAGGACCGCCAGTTTCGCCCAGACCAGCCCGGTGATGATCAACCCGGCCGCCAGCCACACGGTGACACGCGATCGCCGGGGCGAGTCCTGCAACGCCGCACTGGCGGTTTCCGCCAGGAACTCGCTCTCGGCGCTTTTGCTGAAACTGCCGAAGTAGCTTCGGGCGGCTGGATCGGGTGTTTGAGCAGGCATGAAAGCGGTACCCGTTGGTTAAATGAAATAAAGCCGAACACATACTTGTGGCTTGAGAGGGTTATCTGTGGGAGCAAGGTTTGCCCGCGATGGAGCCAATGCGGTCTCACTGGGACCGAGGCGCCAGTATCGCGGGCAAGCCTTGCTCCCACACAAACCTTGCTCCCACACAAACCTTGTTCCCACAGGTTGCTGTGTTGTTCTATACCGCCGCGGAGCCCACCCGTCCTTTACGCAACGCCTCGATCACCGCTTCCTTCGGCCCGTCCGCCACGATCCGGCCGTTGTCCAGTACCAGCAGCCGGTCCACCAGGCTCAGCATCGAGGTGCGGTGGGTGACCAGCAGCACGGTCTTGCCCTGGACGCGGGTGTGCAGTTTTTGCCGCAAGAGGTCTTCGCTGCTGTTGTCCATGGCGCTGGTGGGTTCGTCCAGCAGCAGGATCGGTGGGTCGAGCAGCAGGGCCCGGGCCAGCAGCACGGCCTGGCGCTGCCCGCCGGACAGCAGTTGGCCGCGTTCACCCACCGGGCGGTCGAAGCCTTGGGGATGCTGGCGGGCCAACTCGGTGACGCCAGTCAGTTCCGCCACTTCGAGCATGCGCGCGTCACTGATATAGCGGGCGCCCAGGGTGAGGTTGTCGCGCAGGCTGCCGGCCAGCAGTGGCAAGTCGTGGGCCACGTAGCCGACCTGTTGGCGCAGGTCGGCGACGTCCAGTTGCCGCAGGTCCAGGCCGTCGAGCAGCAGTTGGCCTTCCTCGGGCGCGTAGAAGCCCATCACCAGCCGCGCCAGGGTGCTCTTGCCCGAACCGCTGCGCCCGATGATCCCGACCCGTTCGCCGGGCTTGAGGCTGAAGCTGACGTCGGCCAGTGCCGGGGCGCTCTGGCCGTTGTAGTGGAATGTCACGCCGCTGACGTCCAGCGCGCCCTGCAATTGGGTGCGCTCCAGCGGGCGCTGCTTGGCATCGCGCTCCTGGGGCAGTGCCATCAGGGCGTCGGTGCTGCGCATGGTGAGTTGGGCTTGCTGGTAGCGGGTGATCAGCCCGGCGATCTGGCCCAGCGGCGCCAGTACGCGGCTGCCGAGCATGTAGGTCGCCACCAGTGCGCCGACGCTGAGGTTGCCGGCGATGATGCTGTAGACCCCGGCCACGATGGTCGCCATGCCGGCCAGTTGTTGCAGGAACAGTGTGCCATTGGTCGCCAGCGCCGAGAGGTTGCGCGCGTGGCTGTCCAGGCGGGTGAGGGCGCCATGGGTGCTTTCCCATTGATGCTGGCGCTCGCTTTCCGCGCTGCAGGCCTTGAGGGTTTCCAGGCCGCCAAGGGTTTCGATCAGCAAGGCCTGGCGCTGGGCGCCCAGGGCCAGGCTTTTTTGCACGGTGTCGCGCAGGCGCACCTGGATGATCATCGCGAAGACGATGGTGATCGGGAACGCGATGACCGGAATCACCACCAGCCAACCGCCCAGTAATCCGATCACCACCAGCATCAGCAGGGCGAAGGGCAGGTCGATGAGGCTGGTGAGGGTCACGGCGGTGAGGAATTCCCGCAGGCCCTGGAAGTCATGGATGCTTTGGGCGAACCCGCCGATGGTCACCGGCTTGGCTTTCATGGCCATGCCGGTGATGCGCTCGAACAGGGTCGCGGAGAGGATCACGTCGGTTTTCTTGCCGGCGGTGTCCAGCAGATGGGCGCGCACCACCCGCAGTACCAGCTCGAACCCGGTGCCGATCAACAGCCCCACGGCCAGCACCCACAAGGTCGAGGTGGCCTGGTTGGGCACCACGCGGTCGTAGGTCTGCATGACGAACAGCGGCACCATCAGCCCCAGCAGGTTGATCAGCAGGCTCGCCAGGATCGCGTCGCTGTACAGCCAGCGCGACAGTTTCAAGGTGTCGCGGAACCACGCTTCGACCCGCGGCACCAGGGGCGCGCGCAAGTCTTCGAGTTCATGCCGTGGCCGGGCGAACAAGGCCTGGCCACTGTAGTCGAGGGCCAGTTCCTCGCGGCTGACCCATTGTTCGCCGCCCTCGGCTTCGCTGGGCAGGATCAATGCCCGGCCGTCGTCACCCCAGCGGCGCAGCACCGCGCAGCGTCCCCCCGCCAGGATCAGCATCACCGGCAGGTTGAGCGGCGAGATGTCAGCCAGCTCGCGCCGCAACAACCGGGCCTGCAAGCTGGCCCGGGCCGCTGCGCGAGGCAGCAGCTCCAGGCCCAGGCGTTGGTGCGCCATAGGAAGCCCGGCGCTGAGGCTGGCGCGACTGGCGGTCGCGCCATGGAGTTTGCAGAGGATCAACAGGCCGTCCAGCAAGGGATCATCGAAGTTCAGGCGCGGGTCGGCGCCGGGGGTTGCGGGTTCCATGCTGGTCATGTCGATCGCTCCCAGGCGCTACTTGAGTTCGGGCAGGCGCGCTTGGTTCTTGACCTCGGTCTGCGCAATCGCGTCGGCCGGCAGCACCACCCGTTGCTTGTTCAACAGCAGGCCCATGTTCGCCAGCACCCGGTACATCGAGTATTCCTCGGTGTAGCGCACTTCGGTGTAGCGACGGTTGGCGTTGTACAGCTCGTTTTCGCTGTCGAGCAGGTCGAGCAGGGTCCGCTGGCCGAGGCCGAACTGGTCCTGGTAGGCGGCGCGCACGCGGGTGGTGGTCTCGGCGTATTCGCGGGCGGTGGGGGTCTGCTTGCGGGCGTTGGTCATCGCGTTCCAGGCCAGGCGCGTGTCTTCGTTGAGCTGGCGCAGGGCGTTGTTGCGGATATCCATGGCCTGGTTGATCTGGTGGGCGTTGGAGGCCAGCCGGGCCTTGTCGCTGCCGCCGCGAAACAGGTTGTAGTTCATCACCACGCCCACGCGCCAGTTGTTGTCGTGGCCTTCCTCGCCGCCAAGGTTGTTGTTCGCGCCCACCGCGGCCTCGGCATCGAAGCGTGGATAGAACGGCGACTTGGCCACTTCGTACTGGCTCTCGGCGGACTGGATGTCGGCCTGGGCCGATTTCAGGTACGGGTTGTTGTCCATCATGCTCTGCTGGGCCTCGCGCAGGTCGGCGGGCATTTCGCCTTTGGTCGAGGGCGGGGTTTCCAGCTCATCGGGCATGCGTCCGACCACGCTGTAGAAGTTCGCCTCGGCGTCGGCCAGGTCTACTTCGGCGGTGTCGAAGTTGTTTTCCGCCAGGGCGCGACGAGCCTTGGACTGGTCGGAGTCGGCGTTGCTGCCCACCCCGCGCTCGGTGCGCAGGCCAATCTGGTCGTTGACCCGCAAGTGCGCTTGCAGGTTGTTCTTGGCCAGGGTCACCAGCTCGCGCCGCTTGAGCACTTCCAGGTAGACCTCGATGGTGCGCAGGGCCAAGTCTTGGGCGGTGCCCTGGGCGTAATAGGCCCGGGAGTTGACCACGCCCTTGGTGCGCTCCACTTCGTTGGCGACGTTGAACCCGTCGAAGATCATCTGCCGCAGGCGCAGCTCCGACTGGGTGTAGTTCAGGATATTGGTGTGGTGGTTGCCCAAGGCCCGGGTGTTGGTGTTGTCGCTGTAGCCACGGCCGTAGCCGGCGTTCAAATCCACCGACGGGTAAAAGCCCCCCTGGGCGACCTTGACGTCTTCATTGGCCGACAGACGGCTGTCCACCCGTTGCGCCAGCTCCGGGTGCGTCGCGATGGTGCTCTGGATCGCTTCGGTCAATGACATGGCCTGCGCCTGAGAAGAGCAGGCCATGGCCAGCAAGACTGCGCTGCAGAGAGGGGTTAGAACGCGCATGGGTGCATCTCCTGAGGGTCTGTAAGTGCTTCGTTGTCGCCAGAAATTTGACGTATTTAAGATCAAAACCGTTTCAACCTTGTAACAACACAGCTAAGAACATCCTGCGCAAAACCTAAGAAGAATTTCTCATAAGCTTTATTTCGAAAAAAACTTATGTGCTCTTCGAAAACCAGCACATTGTTCAAAGCGAAAGCCTTTGAATCTGCGGGTTCTGTCGGCTTTTAGGCGTCAATAAAAGTTCCAGCGGTTTTTTAAGCGACGTGGAGAAATGTCGAAAACGAGGATGGCGGGGGTGAAATAAAGCGACGGTTTTTTGTCATTCTGGCGAAAAGCTAGCACCTTCCAAACCCTTCAAAGCTGGCAAATTTTCCAGCTTTTTTGGCCGCCATCCTGAGGACGGATTCTTCACCCAGACACGTGCCGACTGCGGTTGGCAACGGAGGACAGCACATGGCAGCGCTCATCGGTACCGTCAGCAAAGTGGTAGGCCAGGTTTTCGCAGAAGCGGCTGGAGGGCTGCGGCGGCCCCTGGTGGAAGGCGACCGGCTCTACGCCGGCGAACACCTGGTTACCGGGGCCGAGGGCGCGGTGGCGGTGCACTTGCAGAACGGCCAGGAACTGACCCTGGGCCGCGGCAGCGACCTGACCCTGACGCCGCAGTTGCTCGCCCACGCTGCGCCGCATGTCCAGACAGCGGAAGCGACGGTGCCGAGCGACGCGCAACTGACCGACGTGCAGAAACTGCAACAAGCCATCGCTGCCGGTGCCGACCCGACCCAGGCCGGTGAAGCCACGGCCGCGGGCCCGGGGGCCGGCAACGCGGCGGGCGGCCTGGGGGGCGGCCACAGTTTCGTACTGCTGGAGGAAGTGGGCGGGGAGGTGGATCCGCAGATCGGTTTCCCTACGGCGGGGTTCAACGGGATCCCCGAGTTCCCGCAACTGCGCCTGGCCGCTGACCCGGACGCCAACGGCGACGACGGCAGCGTGCCGCCGGTGACGCCTCCGGACAATCCGGTGACCCTCGACGGGGTGAATGTGGACGGTGGTGAACTAACCGCCAACGAAGCCAACCTGGCCGATGGCACGGCCAGCAATCCGGGCGCGCTGGTGCAGAGCGGCACCTTCACGGTGTCCGCCCCCGACGGGCTGAGCAGCCTGAGTATCGGCGGTATCAGCGTGATCACCGGCGGGGTGCCCGCAGGCTTTCCACAAACCATCACCTCGACCTTGGGCAATACCCTGACTGTCACGGGCTATGACCCGGCCACCGGCGTGGTCAGCTACACCTACACCCTCACCGACAATGAAACCCATCCGGCCGGCGGCGGTGCCA
This sequence comes from Pseudomonas citrullilanati, assembly GCF_030580855.1. GTDB lineage: Bacteria > Pseudomonadota > Gammaproteobacteria > Pseudomonadales > Pseudomonadaceae > Aquipseudomonas > Aquipseudomonas citrulli. Next base: position 78,465 of record NZ_JAUQOP010000001.1, read on the forward strand.
ACAACATCACCGAACAGTTCCCGGTCGTGGCGGTCGACAACGACGGCGACACGGCCACCGGCACCCTCGATGTCAACATCACCGACGACGTGCCGCAGGCGATTGATGACAGCCACCCCAATACCGCCTCGGAAACCCTCGTCACCCTCACCGGCAATGTGTTGCCCAACGATCACCAGGGCGCCGACCGCATCCCCACCGGCCCCGACAGCGGCCCGATCGTGGGCGGGACCTTCACCGGCACCTACGGCACCCTGGTGCTGAACCCCAATGGCACGTACACCTACACCCTCGACACCAGCGACCCGCAATTTATCGCATTGCATGGCGGCGGCAGTGGCACCGAAACCTTCACCTACACCCTGACCGACGCCGACGGCGACACCAGCACCGCGAACCTGGTGCTGCAAGTGCACAACAACGACGACCCGGTGATCATCACCGGCCTCGACACCGAAGGCGGCGAGCTGACGGTGCAGGAGAAAAACCTCGGCGACGGCAGCAGCCCGGATGCATCGGCGCTGACCCAGAGCGGGACGTTCACCCTCACCGCCCTGGACGGTGTGCAGACCTTGAGTGTCGGCGGCATCAACGTGGTGACTGGTGGCGTGGCCGCGGGTTTCCCTCAATCGATCACCACCGCGCTGGGCAACACCCTGACCATCACCGGTTTCAACGCGACCACCGGCGTGGTGAGCTACAGCTACACGCTGCTGGACAATGAAGCCCATCCCAATGCCAACGGCGCCAACAGCCTGAGCGAGCAGTTCGCGGTGGTGGTCACCGATGACAATGGGACCACCGCCAATGGCAACCTGGACGTGAGCATCGTCGACGACGTGCCAAAAGCCGTGGACGACAGCAATACCGGCACCGCCTCGGAAACCCATCTGACGCTGACCGGCAGCGTGTTGACCAACGACACCCAGGGGGCGGACCAGGTTGCGTCCGGCCCAGTGACTCCCGGCACGTTCACCGGGACCTACGGCACTTTGGTGCTCAATGCCGACGGTTCCTACACCTACACGCTCAACAGCGCAGACGCGGACTTCAAAGGCCTGCACGGCGGCGGCAGTGGCAGCGAAACCTTCTCCTACACCCTGACCGACGCCGACGGCGACACCAGCACCGCGAACCTGGTGCTGCAAGTGCATAACAACGACGACCCGGTGATCATCACCGGCCTCGACACCGAAGGCGGCGAGCTGACAGTGCAGGAGAAAAACCTCGGCGACGGCAGCAGCCCGGATGCATCGGCGCTGACCCAGAGCGGCACGTTCACCATCACCGCGCTGGACGGTGTGCAGACCTTGAGTGTCGGCGGCATCAATGTGGTCACCGGTGGCGTGGCTGCGGGTTTCCCTCAGTCGATCACCACCGCGCTGGGCAACACCCTGACCATCACCGGTTTCAACGCGACCACCGGCGTGGTCAGCTACAGCTACACGCTGCTCGACAACGAAGCCCATCCCAATGCCAATGGCGCCAACAGCCTGAGCGAGCAGTTCGCGGTGGTGGTTACCGATGACAATGGGACCACCGCCAATGGCAACCTGGATGTGAATATCGTCGATGACGTGCCAAAAGCCGTGGACGACAGCAATACCGGCGCCGCCTCGGAAACCCATCTGACGCTGACCGGCAGCGTGTTGACCAACGACACCCAGGGGGCGGACCAGGTTGCCTCCGGGCCAGTGACTCCCGGCACGTTCACCGGGACCTACGGCACTTTGGTGCTCAACCCCGACGGTTCCTACACCTACACGCTCAACAACGCAGACGCGGACTTCAAAGGCCTGCACGGCGGTGGCAATGGCAGCGAAACCTTCACCTACACCCTGACCGATGCCGACGGCGACACCAGCACCGCGAACCTGGTGCTGCAAGTGCATAACAACGACGACCCAGTGATTATCACCGGCCTCGATACCCAAGGCGGCGAGTTGACGGTGCAGGAGAAGAACCTCGGCGACGGCAGCAGCCCGGATGCATCGGCGCTGACCCAGAGCGGGACGTTCACCCTCACCGCCCTGGACGGTGTGCAGACCTTGAGTGTCGGCGGCATCAACGTGGTGACTGGTGGGGTGGCCGCGGGTTTCCCTCAATCGATCACCACCGCGCTGGGCAACACCCTGACCATCGCCGGTTTCAACGCCACCACCGGCGTGGTCAGCTACAGCTACACGCTGCTTGACAACGAAGCCCATCCCAATGCCAACGGCGCCAACAGCCTGAGCGAGCAGTTCGCGGTGGTGGTCACCGATGACAACGGCACCACCGCCAACGGCAACCTGGACGTGAACATCGTCGATGACTTGCCCACCGCTCACGCTGATTCGGCTTCGGTGAATGAGGGGGGTACGGTCAGCGGCAATGTGCTGGACAACGACGTGGGCGGTGCCGACGGGCCGGCTGCCAGTGGCGCGGTGATCGGCGTCCGTGCTGGCAACGACACCTCGTCCCCGGCCATCGGCGGCCTCAACACCCAGATCAACGGCACCTACGGCTACCTGACCCTGGATGCCAACGGCAACGCCGTCTACCACAGCAACCCGAACACCGTCGGCGCCCCGGGTGCCACGGACGTGTTCACCTACACCGTGCGCGATGCCGACGGCGACCAGAGCACCACGACCATCACCATCGACGTGCACAACAGCTGCCTCGTCGCGGCTTCGGACCAGGACATCACCGTCTACGAAAAAGCCCTGGACCTGAACCAGGACGGCCAGGACCTGGCCCCCGGCACCGTCACCGGCAGCGACCCGAGCACCACCGGGGAAACGGCCAGCGGCAGCCTGGTGGGGGCGGTGTCTGGCGCCACTGGCGCGGTGACTTACACGTTGGTGGGCAATGCCACCGGAGCCTACGGCCAACTGCTGCTCCATCCGGACGGTTCCTACACCTACACCCTGACGTCGCCCGCCACGACAACGCCCCATGCCAACGATGGCGCAAATGTGCTGAGCGACAACTTCACCTATCAGGCTACCGACGCCCAAGGCAACAGCGTCACGGGCAACCTGGTGGTGAGCATCGTCGACGACGTGCCCAAGGCGGTCGCGTCCGAGCGTTCGGTGACCGCGGTGGAAGTGGATTCGAACCTGCTGATCGTGCTCGATGTCTCCGGCAGCATGGCCGATGCCTCGGGCGTGCCGGGGCTTTCGCGGCTGGATCTGGCGAAGCAGGCCATCAGTGCCTTGCTCGATAAATACGATGACCTGGGGGATGTGAAAGTCCAATTGGTGACGTTCAGCCGCGGCGCGACCGACCAGACATCCGTGTGGGTGGATGTGGCGACCGCCAAGACGCTGCTCGGCAGCCTGACGGCGGGCGGCGGGACCAACTACGATGCGGCCGTGGCAGCTGCCAAGGCTGCGTTTGTCACCTCCGGGCAACTGACCGGGGCGCAGAACATCGGCTATTTCATCTCCGACGGCAAACCGACGTCGGGCCAGGAAACCGGTTCGGCAGATGAAGCAGCCTGGAAAGCCTTCCTCGACGCCAACGGCATCAAGAACTACGCCATCGGCCTGGGCAGTGGCGTGAGCAATGCCCATCTCGATCCGCTGGCCTACGACGGCAGCACCCACACCAACACCAACGCGGTGGTGGTTACCGACCTAAACCAACTGAACTCGGTGCTCTCCGGCACCGTGGTCGGCGTGCCGGTCACCGGCAACCTGTTGGGCGAGGGCGGCTCGTTCGGGGCCGACGGCGGCTTCGTCAAGAGCCTGGTGGTCGACGGCACCACCTACACCTATAACCCGACGGCCAACGGCGGCCAGGGTAGCCTGAGTGCCAGCGGTGGCGCCAACCATGGCACCTTCAACAGCGTCGACAACACCTTGAGCATCGCCACGGCCCACAACGGCACGTTGGTGGTCAACCTCGACACAGGCGCGTTCAGCTATACCTCGCAAACCGCCACCAGCACCTTGATCACCGAAAACATCGGCTACACCGTCAGCGACAACGACGGTGACCTGGCCGGTTCCAACCTGGTGATCAAGGTCGTGCCCAACAGCCCGCCAATCGCAACCGACGACAACATCATCACCAACGTGCTGTCGGGCAACCTCGTGATCCCGGGTGAATTGCTGCTGGGCAACGACAGCGACGCCAACGGCGATCCGCTGACCGCCTCGCCTACCGGGTTCAATACCGGTTGGGTGGCCCGCGGCGCGGACTTTACCGGCACCACCGGCACGGCGAGCTTCACCGGCAACAACGTGCAATCGATCAACCTCAACCGCAGCGCGTTCGTCGCCAATGCGGCGACCATGACGGCGGTGCTGGTGGTCAGCGGCGCGCTGGGCGCGGTGTCCACCAACAACGCCAACGATGAGGACCGGCTCAACATCAGCCTCAAGCAAGGTGAAACCCTCACCCTGGATCACAACCTGGCGGCGGGCCACGTCTCCCTGGAATATGCCCTCAACGGCGGGCCTTTCATCGCCATCGCCGACGGTGCCTCGTTTACCGCAGCCGCCGATGGCAATTACCAGATCCACGTGACCAACATCGCCAATCCCGGCGGCGGTAATGCCAAAGCGGCGGAAAACTATCAGCTGACCCTCACCGTCAACTACGCCGGCGCCCATGACAGTACGCCGGATTATCACGGCACCTACACCGCCAGCGACAATCATGGCGGCAGCGACGGGGCGGCGGTGAGCATCAGTTATCAGGCCGAGCACACCCTGACGGGCACCAGCGGGGACGACGTGTTGTTGGCTGGCAATGGCGACAACATCCTCAATGCCGGCGACGGCAACGACATCCTCAGCGCGGGGGCGGGCAACAACGCCTTGCACGGTGGGGCTGGCAACGACCTGCTCTACAGTGGCGCGGGCAACGACCTGCTCGACGGCGGCACGGGCACCGACACCGCCAGCTACGCCCACGCCACCGCCGGGGTGACGGTGAACCTGGGCCTGCTGGCCGCGCAAGACACCCTCGGCGCGGGCACCGATACCTTGAACGGTATCGAAAATCTCATTGGCTCGAACTTCAACGACACCCTGACCGGCGACGCAGGCAACAACCGGCTCGACGGCGGGTTGGGCCATGACGTGCTCAATGGCGGTGGCGGCGATGACCTGCTGATCGGTGGCCTGGGCAACAACACCCTGACCGGCGGCGGCGGTGCCGATACCTTCCAGTGGAAGGTGGGCAACAGCGGCCATGACTTGGTCACCGACTTCACCCCGGGCGTCGACAAACTCGACCTGTCGCAACTGTTGCAGGGTGAAAACGGCAGCGCGGCATCACTGGACGATTACTTGCACTTCTCCGTGAGCGGCAGCGGGGCTTCGGTCACCACCAGCATCGACGTCAGCGCCCTCGCCGGCGCGACGCCGAACCAGACCATCGACCTGGCGGGCGTCAACCTTGCCAGCCACTACGGCGTCACGCCGGGAGCGGGGGGCATTATCGGTGGAGCGGACACCGCGACCATCATCAACGGGATGTTGAATGATCATTCGTTGAAAGTGGACACGGTGTGAAGGCTATTTGTGGCGAGGGGATTTATCCCCGTTCGGCTGCGCAGCAGTCGCAAACCGGTCGGTAGCTGCCGCACTACTGTTGCAGTGCGGCGCCTGATTTTGCGGTTGCTTCGCAACCCAGCGGGGATAAATCCCCTCGCCACAGGGGGAGCGTCGAACCCAGAGTCAAGGCTTGCGCAGGGTCTTCTGCCTGAGGATGTAGACCGTCACCAGCACCGCACTGGTGAGCATGAACCCGCGCGCCCACGGCAGGGGCACCAGGTAGCAGGAGAAGAGGATGCTCGCCCACATCAGGCCGATGGCGTAGACCTTGCCCTTGAGGGGGATGCCCTGGCCGCTGAGGTAATCGCGGATCCATGGGCCGAGACGGGGATGTTCCACCAGCCATTGGTAGAAACGCGGCGAGCTGCGCGCGAAGCAGGCCGCGGCTAGGAGCAGGAACGGGGTGGTCGGCAGCACGGGGACGAAGATGCCGATGACCCCCAGCACCACGCTCAGCCAGCCGATGGCCAGCAGGGCGTAGCGCAGGATCAGCGGCCGGTTGCCAATAGGCGCGGGCACCCGGTCACTCAGTGGTGGCGAGGCTTGAGGATCGCCGGTTTCTCGTCCGGTGCGTTGCACAGCAGGTACAGCGCGGTGAGGGCTTCCGGGATCTGCACGATCATGTCGTCCATCAGGTTGGCGTCGGCGGCGATGTCGGAAAACTCCGGTTGCTCGTCGAACAGCCCGGAACCGACCATGATCGGCAGCAGCATTTCGCTGACTTCCTCTTCGGCGGTTTCGAACCAGGCGGCTTCGCGCAGGAACACGCCTTCCATGAAGCCGATGCACCAGCCACGCAGTTCCGAATCGTCCGGGTCATCACCCAGGTCCAGTTCGCATGGCAGCTCGAATTCCTCGTCGGACGCCAGCTGGCGGGCGATGTGGGCCTTGAGGCCGACCAGCGTGGCTTCGATCTCGGCGCGTTGGGCTTCGTCGCTGTAGTGCGGCTCTTCGGCGAACAGGGCGTCGATCCATTCACGGTCCGGCACCGGTTCGGAGCAGATCGACAGGGCGGTCAGATAGCCATGAGCGGCCACGTAATCCAGCGCCTCTTCGTGCAGCTCATCGGCGTCGAGGAAGACTTGCAGGCGGGTCAGTTGCTCAGCGAAGGACATTACGGGCTACCTTGGGGAATAAACAATGCGGGAATTCTAGGCCTTCTTGCGCGCCCAGGCCAGCCGCGTGGCGTAATTGCCTTGCCGGCTTGCCTCGATCACCTCTTGTCAGCGGCGCCCTTTGCAACGAAGGCCTCGGGTATACTGCCGCGTTTTGTGATGCCCTGCGGCGTCCCGCCGGTTCGAAACGCGCCCTTACGATTTGCCGGAGCAGCGTTTGTGATTCTGAACCAGCCTTGCAGGGATGTTTCGGTGATTTTTGGAGTTTCTATGCTCGAACAGGCTCAACGCGTCCTCAAGGACATCTTCGGCTACGACAGTTTCCGTGGCCGCCAGGGTGCCATTATTGAGCGCGTGGCCAGCGGCGGCGATGCCCTGGTGCTCATGCCCACCGGCGGCGGCAAGTCCTTGTGCTTCCAAGTGCCGGCGCTGTTGCGCAACGGCCTTGCGGTGGTGGTTTCGCCGCTGATCGCGTTGATGGACGACCAGGTCGCGACCCTCGAGGAACTGGGTGTCGCCGCCGCCTCGCTGAACTCCACCCTCAGTGCCGAGCAGCAGCGGGACCTGGCGGCGCGGATCAAGCGCGGCGAGGTGAAAATGCTGTACCTGGCACCGGAGCGCCTGGTGCAGCCGCGCATGCTGGCGTTCCTGCAAAGCCTGGAAATCGCCCTGTTCGCCATCGACGAAGCCCACTGCGTGTCCCAGTGGGGCCACGATTTCCGCCGCGAATACCTGCAACTGGGGCAACTGGCGGAACTGTTCCCCGACGTGCCGCGCATCGCCCTGACCGCTACCGCCGACAAGCGGACCCGCGAAGAGATCGTCGAGCGCCTGCACCTGCAGAACGCCGAGCGATTCCTCTCCAGCTTCGACCGTCCGAACATTTTCTACCGCATCGTGCCCAAGGAGCAGCCGCGCAAACAATTGCTGGCATTCCTCGCCGAGCGGCGCAGCGATGCCGGCATCGTCTATTGCCTGTCGCGCAAGAAGGTCGATGAAGTGTCGGCCTTTCTCTGCGAGCAGGGGTTTCCGGCGTTGCCCTACCACGCCGGCCTGCCCAACGACCTGCGGGCCTACCACCAGAAGCGCTTTCTCAACGAAGAAGGCCTGATCATGGTGGCCACCGTCGCCTTCGGCATGGGCATCGACAAGCCGAACGTGCGCTTCGTCGCGCACTTGGACCTGCCCAAGTCCCTCGAGGCCTATTACCAGGAAACCGGTCGTGCCGGTCGCGACGGCCTGCCTGCTGATGCCTGGATGGCCTACGGCCTGCAAGACGTGGTGATGCTCAAGCAGATGCTGCAGAACTCCGAAGGCGATGAGCGGCACAAGCGCCTGGAACAGCACAAGCTCGACGCCATGCTGTCGTTGTGCGAGGAAACCCGTTGCCGCCGCCAGACCCTGCTGGCCTATTTCGACGAAGACATGCCCCAACCGTGCGGTCACTGCGACAACTGCGTCGACGGCGTGGAAACCTGGGACGCCACCGAGCCGGCCCGCCAGGCGCTGTCGGCGATTTTCCGCACCGGCCAGCGCTATGGCGTGGGGCACCTGGTGGACGTATTGCTGGGCAAGGACAACGAGAAGGTCCGCAGCTTCGGGCACCAGCACCTGTCGGTCTACGGCGTGGGCAAGGCCCGCAGCGAGAGTGAGTGGCGGTCGCTGTTCCGCCAGCTCGTGGCGCGGGGCCTGGCCGACATCGACCTGGAAGGCTATGGCGGCCTGCGCCTGACCGAGAGCTGCCGGCCCTTGCTCAAGGGCGAGGTCACCCTGGAACTGCGTCGCGACCTCAAGCCGGCGACGACGGTCAAGAGCAGCAAGAGCCAGGCCAGCCAACTGGTGCGCGGCGAAGAGCGCGAGCAGTGGGAAGCGTTGCGGGCCCTGCGCCGCAAGTTGGCCGAAGAACACGGTGTGCCGCCGTACGTCATCTTTCCCGATTCGACGCTGTTGGAAATGCTCCGCAGCCAGCCCGCGTCCCTGGCCGACATGGCCCGGGTCAGCGGCGTGGGTGCGCGCAAGCTGGAGCGTTACGGCGAGGCCTTCCTCCAGGTGCTCGGCGGCGAGGCCGAAGCGCCGGTGGCGGCGGTCGACGTACGTCACGAGCTGATCACCCTGGCCCGGGCCGGCATGACGCCGCTGCAGATTGCCGGGCAATTGCGGTGCTCGGAAAAGAATGTCTACACGATGCTGGCCGAGGCCATCGGCCAGCAGCAATTGTCCCTGGAACAGGCACTGGACCTGCCCGAAGAATTGATGGGCGAGGTGCAGGACGCGTTTCTGGATGGCGAAGGCGAGCTCCCGTCGGTATCGGAAGTGGCCGCACTGTTTGTAGGGCGAGTGCCTGAAGGCGTGCTGTATTGCGTCAGGGCTGCCTTGCAGTCGGAATTTGAAGTCTGATCAGTGAGTTAAGCGCCTTTAACGATTCACTACAGGGCAGGCCTTGCTTGAATCCGAAGCTCATGCTTAGCTGACTAATAATTAGTATTTTCCTATTTCAGATCTGATGAGTTTTTTATGCCGTTAACCGATCAACACCGATTTGGCATGCAACTGGCGCAAATGTCCCGGGGCTGGCGCGCCGAGCTGGATCGTCGCCTGGCCGGGCTGGGCCTGTCCCAGGCACGCTGGCTGGTCCTGTTGCACCTGGCGCGTTTCGAACAGGCGCCGACCCAGCGCGAGCTGGCCCAGAGCGTAGCCGTCGAAGGCCCGACGCTGGCGCGCTTGCTCGATAGCCTGGAGACCCAGGGCCTGGTGCAGCGCCAGGCCGTGGCCGAGGATCGTCGGGCGAAGAAGATCGTGCTGTGCCCGCCGGCCCGGCCGTTGATCGAACAGATCGAAACCATTGCCACGCAACTGCGCCGTGAATTATTCGAAGGGATCGACGAAGCGGACATGCGCGTGTGCATGCGGGTCCACGACAGGATCCTGGCCAACCTGGAAAAATCCTGAGGCATATCGGCGGTATCCGACTTTTGAGATTCGGCCGTTAGCGAACTATAACCAGTACTGAGCAATCGTATTGGATGCGTTCGAATCGAAAGGGATACCCATGCTTGAAAGTCTGCAGTTCACGTTGCGCAGTGGAGTCAACGTGTTGGTCGTCGTGGGGGCATTGGGGTATTCGGCCCTGGCGTCTGCGCTGGGGCTGGGCGAGATCACGCTTCATTCCGCGTTGAACCAGCCATTGCGTGCCGATATTGCCCTGGTGGATGTCGCCGGGCTCGCCGAAGGCGACCTGTCGGCCAGCCTGGCCAGCCCGGACGATTTCAGTCGCGCTGGCGTGGAGCGGGTATTTTTCCTCAACAACCTGCGCTTTACCCCGGTATTGCGAGGCGAGCGCAGCTACATTCGGGTAACGTCCAGCAAGCCGGTGGAGGAACCGTTCCTCAACTTCCTGGTGCAGGTCAGCCAGCCCAACGGGCGCTTGCTGCGCGAATTCACCGTGCTGTTGGACCCGCCCGGTACGCCGGGTATCGTGCCGGCCAGCGACGAACCGGCCGCCGCCTCGCAATCATCGCTGTCAAGCCAGGCCGCGCCGGCCGTCAAGCCACCCCCCGCGACCCAGGGCAAGCGCTACACCGTCGTGCAGGGGGACAATCCCTGGATCATCGCCAAACGCCTACACGACGCCGGCAGTCCTGGCTCGGTCAACGCGCTGATGCAAGGCATCCAGGCGCTGAACCCTGGGAGCGACCGGCTCTCCATCGGCCAGCGCCTGCTGTTGCCCGACTCGGCCGTGCTGCCGTCGGCGCAGGATCCTGCCGTCGGCGCCGTCCCTTCCAACGAACAGTTGGCCGCCAGCGTGCTGCAAAACCAGCAGCAACAGAAAACCATCGACGAACTGCAAGCCCGGCTCCAGGCCCAGGACGAAGAAATCGCCGGCCAGCGCCAGCAGATCAGCGAATTGCAGGCACGCCTGGCGGAGTCCGCCCCCGCGCCTGCGGTGCCCGCCCAGGCGCCCGTACAACCTCCGGCAGAGGCGCCGACGGCGGAGGTCCAGCCCGCTGCGCCGCCAGCCGCCGAGCCGCCGGAGCCGGACGGCATCGACTGGCAGTGGGTGGCCGGGCTCGTCGCCCTGTTGGGGTTGCTCGGGTTGTGGGCATTCATCCGTCGCCGCCAGCAGGCGCAGGTCGAGACGGTGCCGATGCCCGAACGTCCCGCCCCGATACTGGAAGACGCGGTCGAGCCCTATGCATCGCCCCTCGACAAGGAGCCGCCCGAGGCCGCCACCGCCTTCAATAATGGCGATACGCCGCTGGGGGATGTGCTGGAAGGGGTCGGGATCTACCTGACCTACGGCCGGTTCACCGAGGCCGCGGGGTTGTTGCGCGCGGCCTTGCTGGCGGAGCCGGAGCGCACCGACCTGGGCCTCAAGTTGCTGGAGGTATTGGGCAGGCAGGGCGATGTCATCGGTTTCCAGGCCCAGGAGCAGCATTTGCTGGCCCAGGGCGTCGACGCCGAGGTGCTGGAAGGCATTCGCGGGCGCTACCCCAAGCTGGCTGTCATTCCCGCTGCCGTCGCAGCCCCCGTCGTGCTCCCGGCACCGGTTGCCGAACTCGAACCGCCACCGCCACCGCCACCGCCGGCCCCGGCGCCCCAGCCCGCGCCCTTGCCCAGCGATGAATTCGAACTGGACCTCGACGCGCTGTCCCTGGAAACCAGTTGGGACCTGGCCGACGTCCCACCGGCGCCCTCTGAAAAAGTGCCGCCGTCCGCCCCCGGCGACTTGTCGCTCTCGGCCTTCGGCGAGCCGGAACTGCAATGGGAGGCGCCACTGGAAACTGAATCCCTGGACGATGATTTCCTCGACAGCTTTGCCGATGAAGAGCAGTCGCTGGAGCTTGAAGCATTGCCCTTTGAATCGGGCGACCTTGAATCCGATTCCCTCGAATCCATTTCCCTCGAGCCCCAGGCGCAAGCTTCGGTCAAACTGGAACAGGCGCAGAACTGCATCGACGAGGGCGACCTGAAGACCGCCATCTCATTGTTGGAGGAGTTGCTCGAAGAGGGTGACGAGCCCCTCAGGCAAACCGCCCGGGTGTTGCTGGCCGGGATTCGCTAGGCGCTGGCTGGGTGGTGGCTTGCAGGCCTCTTCGCGAGCAGGCTCGCTCCCACGGGGATTGTGAACACTGATCTTTTGTGGGAGCGAGCCTGCTCGCGAAGGCGCCCACCCTGGCCGCCACCCAACCGGGCAAAAACCACCGCCCCCTTCAAAACGTCTGCCCCAGGTTCAGGTACACCGCCTGCTCGTCATCGTCGTTGAAGCCGTAGCTGAAGTTCAGTGGCCCCAGCGGCGTGTCGAAGCCGAGGAAGACGCTGGCGGCATTGATGTAGCCGCTGTCGAATTCATTGTCGTTGTTCCAGGCCCGGCCGCGCTCCAGCGAGCCGCCGATGTACAAGGGGAAGTCCAGCGGCAGGTAAGCCCGCGGCGTGAGTCGGCGGTAATACACGGCGCGCATCAGGCTCATGTTCTGGCCGGAGATGCCATCTTCGCGAAAGCCCGACAATTGTCGTGCGCCCCCCAGGACGAAACTTGAAGTCACGATCTCGGCGGTGTCGAGTGTCCGCCCATAGCGCCCGCCGAGGATGAAGGTGTCCGGACCGCTGCTCAGGGCCTTGTCCAGCTTGAACTCCCACTGTCGATAACGCTGGTCGGACCCCAGGCCCGGTTCGTACTGGCGCCAGGTCAGGCCGATGTCCTCGCCTTCATGGGGGAAATACACGTTGTCGAAGGAGTCGAACGAGTACTTCAGTTCATAGAAGCCCTCATTGAAATTCTCGCTGGGTTGGTCGTGGTCACCGATGCGCACATCCGCCTTGCCCCAGGCCTGGCCGACACCGAGGCGGACCTCGCCGCTGTTACCGATCTGACGACCTACGTTGAGGCCGAAACCATAGCGTTCGACGCGATACTGGGCGATCGGATCGTTGTCCAGGATGGCCTCGACGTTGCGCGATTCGAATTGACCGTAAGGCGCGATGAAATAGCGCGAGCCGACGTCCAGCGGCTGGTAGAACTCGCTGTACAGCTCTTGCCTGTCGCCAATCTGCGCCCGTGTCAGCCATTCGGCACCCAGGCGATTGATCCCGTTGACCCGGTAGCTGGCGCCGAGGTTGAAGGCGCTGTCGCCGCGCATGTCGTCCGACAGGCTCAGCCCCAGCCGCAGGTAGTCGGTGCCGGTGCGTTTGCCCCGGGCGTTGATCACCAGCGTATGGTCCTGGCCCTTGCGTACCACGCGGTACTGCACTTGCTCGAAATAATCCAGGCCGTACAGGGTGCCCATGTCGGACTGCAGGCGCCCCAGGTCCAGCGGTTCGCCGATCTGCTGGCGAATGTAGTAGCGAATCACGTCGTCGCTGACCTTCGAGTCGTTTTCCACCCGGATCGCGGTAATGACCGGCGTGCGTTCGCTCGGCGTGCGCGCCGCCATGAGTTGCGCATCCGGCGGCTCGACAGGGCGCAGGTGCGCGAGGCGGGGTTGGAGGATCTGCGTGGCGCGGTAGCCGGCATCGATCATGTCCCGGGCGCGACCGAAATCGGTGGAGCCGAAGCTCGCCAGGGCTGGCTGGATCAGCACGTCGTCCTTTTTCAGTGTCGCCAGTTGTTCTTCGGAATTGCGCCGGGTCATCAGGGTGGTCGACTGGTTCAGCACGTCGACCACCGTGACCAGTTGCTTGCGACCGCGCAGGGGCGTGCCGATGTCGACCACGATCGCCACGTCCACGCCCATTTCCCGGGCCACGTCCAGCGGGATGTTGTCGGCCATGCCACCGTCCACCAGCAGCCGGCCGTCCAGTTCCACCGGGGCGAACACCGCCGGGATCGACATGCTGGCGCGAATGACCTTGGGCAAGTGGCCTTTGCTGAACACCACTTTTTCGCCGCTGGCGATGTCGGTCGCCACCGCGCGAAACGGGATCGGCAGTTTGTCGAAGTCGCGGGTGTCGCTGGCGTGGGCCAGCAGGCTCTCCAGCAGCAGCGCCAGGTTCTGGCCCTGGATCACGCCCAACGGCAGGCCGAGACTGCCGTCGTCACGGAAACTCAATTTCTGTTTCACCAGGAAATCCCGGTCATCCTGCTTGCGCCGAAACGGCACGTCCTTGCGGGGCGGGGCGTCGGACAGCGCCTGTTGCCAGTCGATGCCCAGGGCCAGTTTTTCCAGTTCGTCGATCTTGTAGCCCGAGGCGTACAAGCCGCCGATCACCGCGCCCATGCTGGTGCCGGCAATGGCATCGATCTTGATGCCTTGTTCCTCCAAGGCCTTGAGCACACCGATGTGAGCCAGCCCTCGCGCCGCGCCGCCGGACAGCACCAGGCCGATTTTCGGTCGCGAGGGTTCCACGGCGGTTTCTTGGGCGTGGCCGAACAAGGGCAACAGCAACAGGAGCAGGCAGGGCAACAGGCGGCGCATCGTCAATCTCGGGCGAACGGCAAAGGCGGTATTATACCGGCGCCCTCGACCCCAGGAGCTCAGCCGCCATGACCGAACACAAACCGGAAATCGTCATCACCTATTGCACCCAGTGCCAGTGGCTGCTGCGCGCCGCCTGGCTAGCCCAGGAACTGCTCAGCACGTTTGCCGACGACCTGGGCAAGGTCGCCCTGGTGCCAGGTACTGGCGGGGTCTTCCACATCAGTTGCGACGGCGCGCAGCTCTGGGAACGCAAGGCCGACGGCGGTTTCCCCGAGGCCAAGGTGCTCAAGCAGCGGGTCCGCGACCAGATCGACCCGGCGCGGGACCTGGGCCACAACGACCGGGTTCAGTGAGACGCGGCTTCGGTACCGACCCGCGCTTTCTTCGAGCCGGCCACCTGGCTCGACACGACGATGGCAACGATGATCACCGCGCCCCCGATCAGCATGCGCAGCGTCGGGTTTTCATCGAACAGCAGCCAGGCGATGGTAATGCCATAGACCGGTTCCATGGCGAACACCACCGCCGCCGTGCGCGCCTTGATCACCGCCAGGCTGGCGACGAACAGGCTGTGGGCCAGGCCGGTGCAGAACACCCCGAGCAGGGCGATCCACAGCCAGTCGGCCGGGCGCACGCCGCCCAGTTGCGGCGCGGCCACGGGCAGCAGGCACAGGCCGACCACCACGTTCTGGCACAGCGCGGCCTGCACCGGCGGCACATGCGCCGAGCCGGCGCGGTTGGCCAGCGACAGCAGCGAGAACAGCAACCCCGAGGCCACGGCCCACAACAGGCCGGTGGTGGCGCCGCTGGCCAGGTCGAAATCCGGCGTGACCAGCACCAGGCCGATGCTCACCAACACCACCAGCAGAATCTCGTTGGCGCGGATCCGCTCGCGGAAAACCAGCCCTTCGAGCAGCACCGTGAAGGCCGGGAAACTGGCGAACCCCAGCGTCGCGATCGCCACGCCGGCGACCTTGACCGCGATGAAGAAACTCACCCAATGGCCGGCCAGCAGCAGCCCGCCCAGCACCAGGCGGCGGCCGTCCGCTGCCCGCAGTGCCTGCCAGCGGGTCAGGCTGGCGAAGCGGGCGAACGCCGCCAGGGCCAATACGGCGAACACGGCGCGACCGAACACGATGACCGCCGGTGAAGCGGCGGCGAGCTTGCCGAAC
This sequence comes from Pseudomonas citrullilanati, assembly GCF_030580855.1. GTDB lineage: Bacteria > Pseudomonadota > Gammaproteobacteria > Pseudomonadales > Pseudomonadaceae > Aquipseudomonas > Aquipseudomonas citrulli. The sequence continues at coordinate 93,719 of NZ_JAUQOP010000001.1, forward strand.
ACGCCGGTCAGGCCAAACATGAGTGCGCCGATGTGCAGGGCGCCGAGGGCGGTACGGGGAGTCATTGCGGTCCTTGAAGGGGTGGCCCGATAAAAAAAACAAAACCTGTGGGAGCGAGCAGGCTCGCTCCCAGGTCTCGGTATTTAAACCCCTGGCAGCCTCGACGTCTGTCGCGATCCTGGCGATTTTTAGCGCCAGGCTAGCTAGCGGCGCCGCAGCTTGCCCGGCGAGGCGCCGAATTCGCGCAGGACGGCGGCGGCGAAGGCGCTCTGGGAACTGTAGCCGACGCGATGGGCGATCTCGCCGATGGGCAGGTCGCTCTCGCGCAGCAGCGCCACGGCCTTGTGCAGCCGGCGGCTGCGGATGTAGTCCATCGGGGTCTGTCCACATTCGGCGACGAAGCGGGCGTGCAGGCGCGCGCTGGAGAGCCCGGCCACCCTAGCCAGGTCGGCCACTTGCAGCGGATAGCCGGCGTATTGGTCGATGTGCGCGTCGAGGGCGGCGAAGGGCAGGCGCCGGCCGCCGGGTGCTGGCGGGCGAATGCCGTTGAGGCTGGCCAAGAGCAGCACCGCACCTTGCTGGCCGATCAGCGGATCGTCCACCGGGCTGGCCGCCAGCCAACTGACCAATTGGCTTTGTCCCGCGTCCAGTGGCAGGCGCGCGCTGCTGTCGAGCAGTCGCCGGCTGGCGTCGGCGTGATCCCCCAGGGATTGCCCGAGCCATTCATCGCTCGGTATGTCCAGCACCAGGCAGCGGCTGCCACGGGGGCTGCCGCAGGCATGGTGGGCCCCGGCCGGCACCACCACGAAGCTCTGCTGCATCACCTGGCTGCCGCGACCGTCGACTTCGAAATCCAGGGCGCCCGACAACCCGAACACCAGTTGGGCGTGGTCATGGCTGTGGACGATCAGGTCGTGGCTGTAGTGGCGTAGCGTGAGGATCGGTCTCATCGCGGTCTCCCTGTGCAGGCCGCCAGTCTACACCGGGCGCGCGCGACCTCGCGCTGTCATGTAATCGACTTGTGCTTGTCATGGGCCATTAACCGCTGGGGTGCACAGTGGGAGAAACGATCAGGGGGTTGCCCATGACCAGCGCCGAGCTCGCCAGACCCAGCCGCAAACAGCGTGTCCGCACCCTGTGGATCTCCGATGTGCACCTGGGGACCCGGGATTGCCAGGCCGAGCACCTGTCGCAGTTTCTCAAGGGCTATCACGCCGACAAAGTCTACCTGGTAGGCGACATCATCGATGGCTGGAAGCTGCGCAGCGGCATGTACTGGCCCCAGGCCCATACCAACGTCATTCGCCGCTTGCTGACCATGAGCAAGCGCGGCACCGAGGTGATCTACGTCACCGGCAACCACGACGAGTTCCTGCGCCGCTATTCGAAGCTGATCCTGGGCAATATCCAACTGGTGGACGAGGCCGTGCATGTCACCGCCGACGGTCGGCACCTGCTGGTGATCCATGGCGACCAATTCGATGTCATCACCCGCTATCATCGTTGGCTGGCGTTCCTCGGCGATTCGGCCTACGAGTTCACCCTCACGCTCAACCGCTGGCTCAACCACTGGCGGGCCCGTTATGGCTATGGATACTGGTCGTTGTCGGCGTACCTCAAGCACAAGGTCAAGACCGCCGTCAGCTTCATCAGCGACTTCGAAGAGGCCATCGCCCACGAATGCGTGAAACGCGAATTGCATGGCGTGGTGTGCGGTCACATCCACCACGCCGAAATTCGCCAGGTGGGGGGCGTGGAGTACCTCAATTGCGGCGACTGGGTCGAGTCATGCACAGCGTTGATCGAGCATTGGGACGGCTCGATCGAACTGTATCGATTGGCGGATGCCCAGGCACGGGCGGCGTTGGTCAAGGCGGAGTTGAAAGTGACCGAGCCTGCCTAAGCCATACACAGTTGTGACGAGGGGGATAAATCCCCTCGCCACAACTGTGTAGGTGTCGATCAGGCGGGTGCATCCGCCATCGCCGCCTTGTAGATCGACTGCTTCGGCGCGGCGAATACCCGTTCCAGCATCGGCTCGAAGAAGCTCAATGGCAGCGTGTCGTAGTCGGCATCGAACGCCGCTGCATCGTACAGGGCGCAGAAATCGAGGGTGGCCTGGTACTGCGGGTGGTCGCGAAACTGCTCGCGCAAGTGCCGGTCCATGCCCAGGTGATGGAAGAAGTAATAGCCCTGGAAGAGCCCGTGCTTCTCCACCATCCACAGGTTTTCGGCGCTGACGAACGGCTTGAGGATCGCCGCCGCGATGTCCGGGTGGTTGTACGAACCCAAGGTGTCGCCGATGTCGTGGAGCAGGGCGCAGACCACGTATTCCTCGTCCCGCCCGTCACGGTATGCGCGGGTCGCGGTTTGCAGGGAATGGGTCAGGCGGTCCACCGGGAAGCCGCCGAAATCGCCGTCCAGCAGCTTCAGGTGCGCCAGGATCCTTCCCGGTAGCTGCCGCGCATAGGCGCTGAAGTCGGCCGCGATGATCGCCCAGTCTTCCCGGGTGCCATCCTGCATGTGGGTGAAGCGTGCATGAGTGCTCATCGACAATCCCTTGGTTGATGACTAGAACGCGACCCGGCCCAGCATCATGTCCCGGTACATGATGAAATCCCCGAGCAGGCTGTAGAGCGGGTGCTGGAAAGTGGCCGGGCGGTTCTTCTCGAAAAAGAAGTGCCCGACCCAGGCAAAGCCATAGCCGGCCACTGGCAGGGCCAGCAGCCACCCGGCGCTGCCGACGACGACCGCCACGGCGACGATCAGGATGACCAGGGAGGTGCCGATGAAGTGCAGGCGTCGGCAGGTGCTGTTGCTGTGCTCGCCCAGGTAATAGGGGTAGAACTCGGCGAAGCTGTTGAATGATTTGACCTTTCCCAAGACGGCAGGCTCTTTGAGAGTTATTGTCCTTGCAAGTCTAGAGCGCTCGCCTGCATCGGCCAGTGACAATGAGGGCCAGTCTAGTATCCTTCGCAAATCCGGCCGCAGCACGCGGCTCTTCGTGCAAGTGATCCGTCATGAGCGAACGAACGACTTCTTCAAGCTGGGCGATGGGGATTGTCAAGGCGCTGGAAATGGACGGCCTCGATTGTCGGGCGCTGTTCAAGCAACTGGGGCTGGATTTCGATGCCCTGGACGATCCGGACGCGCGCTTTCCCCAGGATTCGATGACGCGGCTCTGGCAACGGGCCGTACAGCTTTCGGGCAACCCGGCCATCGGCCTGAACATGGGCAAGGTGGTGCGCCCGGCGTCTTTCCACGTGGTGGGCTACGCGTTGATGTCCAGCCGGACGCTGGTGGAAGGTTTCCAACGGTTGGTGCGTTACCAGCGGATCATTGCCGAAAGCGCCGAGTTGAGTTTTCGTCAGTTCGAAGAGGGCTACGGGCTGATCCTGACGGTGCATGGTGATCATCTGCCGCCCACCCGCCAGAGTGCCGAGGCCTCCCTGGCCTGTGCGCTGGCCCTGTGCAACTGGTTGACCGGCCGCGCCTTGCGCCCGGTGAAGGTGCTGTTCCAGGGCGCGGAGCCGGCGGACCTGGCGCCTTATCACCAGGCGTTTCCCGCGCCGCTGGTGTTCAGTGCGCCCTATGACGCGCTGATCCTGGAGCGCGGCGACCTGGAAGCGCCACTGCCCACGGCCAACGAAGCCATGGCGAGGCTGCACGACCGGTTCGCCGGCGAGTACCTGGCGCGGTTTTCGGAAAGCCGCGTGACCCACAAGGCGCGGCAGGTGTTGTGTCGGTTGCTGCCCCAGGGCGAGCCCAAGCGCGATGTGGTGGCGCAGACGCTGCACCTGTCCCAGCGCACCCTGCAACGCCGCTTGCAGGAGGAGGGCACCAGTTTCCAGAGCCTGCTGGACGACACCCGCCGCGAACTGGCCGAGCAGTACCTGGCGCAACCGGCCATGACGTTGCTGGAAATCGCCTACCTGCTGGGCTTTGCCGACCCGAGCAATTTTTTCCGGGCCTTTCGCCGCTGGTTCGAGACCACCCCCGGCGAATACCGGGCACGGCTGGCGAGCGCGACGAAAGCGGTCAGTGACGCCAGAACGCCGGGATACACAGCACGAACACCGTGATGATCTCCAGCCGGCCCAGCAGCATGCCGCCGGAGAGGATCCACTTGGCCGCATCCGGCAGCGGCGCGAAGTTGCCCGCCGGGCCGATGGTTTCCCCCAGGCCCGGGCCGACGCCGGATACGGTGCTGGCGGCGCCGGTCAGGGCGGTCATCCATTCCACGCCCAGCAGCGACAGCAGCAGGGCGATCACGCAGATGGTAATGGCGAAGAAGAACGAGAACGTCAGGATCGAACGGACGATTTCCTCGTCGAGGCGGTGGCCGTTGTACTTTTGCTTGATCACCGCGCGGGGGTGGATCAGTTGGTTGAGGTTGGCCCGCAGCAGGATGTAGGCGACCTGGAAGCGGAAGATCTTGATGCCGCCGGCCGTCGATCCCGAGCAGCCGCCGACGAAGCCCAGGTAGAAGAACAGCATCAGCGAGAAATTGCCCCACAGGCTGTAGTCCCCCAGGGCGAACCCGGTGGTGGTGACGATGGATGTCACGTTCAGCGCCACGTGGCGCAGTGCGTCCAGCCAATGCAGGTCGGTGGTGGCCCAGTACCAAGTGCCGAGCACCAGCCAGGTGACCAGCAGCACGCCGATCAGCCCCTGGACCTGCTGGTCCTTGATCAGCGCCCGGCGATTGCCGCGCAGGGTCGAGACATACAGGGCGAACGGCAGGCTGCCGAGGATCATGATGACGATGGCCACCCAGTGCACGGCCGGTTGCGTCCATTTGGCCAGGGACAGGTCCGACGTGGAAAAACCGCCGGTGGAGATCGCCGACATCGAATGGTTGATGGCGTCGAACAGGCTCATCCCGGCCCACCACAGGGCCAGCGTGCCGAGGATGGTGATGCCGACGTAGGACGCCACGATCAGCCGTGCCACCATGTGTGAGCGGGGCATGACTTTTTCCGAGCGGTCCGACGATTCGGTCTGGAACAGCCGCATGCCACCGATGCGCAGCAACGGCAGGATCGCCACCGCCATGCCGATGAAGCCGATCCCGCCGAGCCAGTGCAGCAGCGAGCGCCACATCAGGATACCCGGGGACATGGTGTCCAGGCCGCTCAGCACGGTGGCGCCGGTGGCGGTGATCCCCGACATGCTTTCAAAGAATGAATCGGTATAGCTGATGTGCTGGGTCAGCAGGAACGGCAGTGCGGCGAAGATGCACACCACCAGCCAGCTGCTGACGGTCAGCAGGTACATGTCGCGCGGGCGCAGGTGAATGTGTTCCGGGCGCCCGGGCAGGACCAGGGCCAAGCCGGCGAGGAAGGTGATCATGCTCGACCAGAGGAACGAGGGCAGGTCGCTGGTGCGTTCGAACACCACCAGGGTGGCCATGGGCACGACCATGAAGATCGCCAGGGTGATCAGGAAGATGCCGATGATGAAACCAATGATCCGCAGGGTCGGCAACGCCATGAAGTCCGCTCGGGCTGAAAGGGGAAGGGCGCCATTCTACCGACGGCAGGCGGCATGTAAACCGCACCCGCCACGACGGGCCGGTACGTCGATGGGCCATTTTGCGCTGACGAACTGGCCGTACAGCCACTAGAATAGCCGGACATTTTTTCAGGGAGGTGGCCGATGCAGGCTCTCGACGCTTTGCTCAACCGTGTTTCCGTCCCGCGCCTGATGGAGCCGGCCCCTACGCCGGAACAGCGCGAGGTCATGTTCGCCGCTGCGATGCGGGCGCCGGATCACGGCCAGTTGCGGCCCTGGCGTTTCCTGACGGTCGAAGGGCAGGCGCGGCAGCGCATGGGCGAACTGTTGGCCGACGCGGCGCGGTTCAACGACCCGCTGGTGCCCGAAGCCGTCGTGGAAAAAGCCCTCAATGGCCCGTTGCGTGCGCCTCTGGTCGTGGTGGTGATCGCTCGCCTGCAGGACCATTTCAAGGTCCCGAAAGCCGAGCAGATGCTGGCGGCCGGCTGTGCGGCCCATGCGATCCTGCTGGCCGCTTATGCCCAGGGCGTTGGCGGGGTCTGGCGTACCGGCGAGCTGGCGTACTCCCCCCATGTGGCCAAGGGGCTGGGCCTGGAGGACGGCGAAGAAGTGATCGGCTTCCTTTACCTGGGCACCCCGCAGAAAGAAGCGCGCAGTGCGCCGAAGGAAGACACCCGTGAATTCGTCCGCGAGTGGACGGGCGTCTAACTGCGCTGAATGTCAGGCGGCATGCATACTGTGGCGAGGGAGCTTGCTCCCCCTGGACTGCGCAGCAGGCCCTTTGGCGGGCGCTGCGCACCTGAGCGGGAGCAAGCTCCCTCGCCACGGTTTCAGGCTATCTGCAAACGTCGGCGATCGCCTCGGCGAGGCGGTCCAGGCGGGTCGCGTCGATGCCCGCGACGTTGGCCCGGCCCGTGCCGACCATGTACACGCTGTGCCGCTCGCGCAACTGCCTGACCTGCTCCGGCGTCAGGCCGGTGTAGGAAAACATTCCGCGTTGCACGCCGATATGGGCGAAGCGCTCCCGCAGGCCGTGGGGTTCGAGGGCGTCCAGCAGGCCGCTGCGTAGCTGGGCGATGCGCAGGCGCATGGCCTGCACTTCGTCGGCCCACAGGCGTTTGAGTTGCGCGTCGCCCAGGATCGTCGCGACCACGGCGGCGCCGTGATCCGGCGGGGTCGACCACAGGTTGCGGGCGAGGTTGGCCAGTTGGCTGCGCACGTCCAGCAGTTTCCCGGCATCCCCGGCGCAGATGATCAGCGCCCCCGTGCGGTCGCAGTACAGGCCGAAGTTCTTCGAGCAGGAACTGCTGACCAACACTTCCGGCAGCGCCTGGGCAAACAGCCGCACCGCCCACGCATCCTGCTCCAGCCCCTCGCCGAAGCCCTGGTAGGCAAAGTCGATCAAGGGCAGCAAATCACGCTTGCGCACCACCTCGAGGACCTGGCGCCATTGGTCATGGCTCAGGTCGAAGCCCGTGGGGTTGTGGCAGCAGGCGTGCAGCACCACCACGTCGCCCTTGGGCGCCTGGTCCAAGGTCGCCAGCATCGCCTCGATATCCAGGCGATTGTCGGCGCCCACGTAGGGATATTGGCTGACCTTGACACCGGCCGTGGCGAAGATCGTCTCGTGGATCGGCCAGGTCGGGTTGCTCAACCACACCCCCCGTCCAGGCAGGCACTGGGCGATGAAGTCGGCACTCAGGCGCAAGGCCCCGGTGCCCCCCGGCGTCTGGGTGGCGCCGGCGCGGTTTTCGGCGATCAGCGGCGAGTCCGCGCCCAGCACCAGTTCATTGATCAACCGGCCGAACTGCGCATCGCCGTGGCCGCCGATGTAGGTCTTGGTGGCCTGGCGATCCACCAGTCGCTGCTCGGCCTGTTTCACCGATTCCAGGATCGGCGTCAGGCCCTGGGCATCCTTGTAGACCCCCACGCCCAGGTCGAACTTGCCTGGGCGTGGGTCCGCGCCGTAGGCCTCTATCAAGCCGAGGATCGGATCGCCGGGCACCCGGCCGATGGCGTCGAAATGCATTACTTGCGGCCCTCGGCGGTCTTGGCCACTTCATCGGTGCGTGCGGCCATGATGAAGTCGTTGCGGTGCAGGCCCTTGATGGAATGGCTCCACCAGGTCACGGTGACTTTGCCCCACTCGGTGAGCAGCCCTGGGTGGTGGCCCTCGGCCTCGGAGATTTCGCCGACGGCGTTGGTGAAAGCCAGGGCGTGCTTGAAGTTCTTGAACAGGAAGACTTTTTCCAGCTGCATCACGCTGTCGCGCACTTCAATGTTCCAGTCCGGGATCTGCTTGATCAATACCGGCAGTTCTTCGTCGCTGACTTGCGGGGCGTCGGCACGGCAGGCTTCGCAATGGGCTTGGTTCAGAGTGTTCATGGTGTGTTCCTGGATCGAAAAGTAGAACGTCGATGCGCCCACGCTAAAGCAAAGCGGCGCGGCGCAACAGACTCAATTGAGCTCGAAAAAAGCCATTCAGGCGGCTTTTGGCGGAAATTTCGGCGTGTGCAGGCCCAGTTCCCGGCCGCGCTTGACCAGGCTCATGATGTCTTCATGGGCCAGGTCGAACAGGCGCTTGAGCTCGGGCAGCACGAAGTACACCGGTTGCAGGATGTCGATGCGATATGGGGTACGCATGGCTTCCAGCGGGTCGAAGGCCTGGTGCTCGGGTTCGTCGGACAGGCAGTACACGGTCTCCTTGGGGGAAGACAGGATGCCGCCACCGTAGATGCGCCGGCCCTGGGGAGTGTCCACCAGGCCGAACTCGATGGTCATCCAGTACAGGCGCGCCAGGTAGACGCGTTCTTCCTTGGAGGCCTGCAGGCCGAGCTTGCCATAGGTGTGGGTGAATTCGGCGAACCAGGGGTTGGTCAGCAGTGGGCAATGGCCGAAGATCTCGTGGAAAATGTCCGGCTCTTGCAGGTAATCCAGTTCTTCACGGGTACGAATGAACGTCGCCACCGGAAACTGCTTGCTGGCCAGCAATTCGAAAAAGGTCTGGAAGGGGATCAGCGCTGGCACCCGGGCGACTTGCCAGCCCGTGGTTTCGCCCAGCACCTTGTTGATTTCGCCCAATTGCGGAATGCGATCATGGGGCAGGCCCAGCTTGTCGATGCCGTCCAGGTATTCCTGGCACGCGCGGCCTTCGATGACTTTCAACTGGCGGGTGATCAGCGTGTTCCACACCGCATGTTCTTCGGCGGGGTAGTCGATAAAACCTTGCGCATCGGGCTCGCGGGCCACGTACTGCGTCTGCTTCATGCTGTTCTCCTGCTGATTTCCCCTGGGGGGAAAGGCTTGTCTTGTTGTTATGTCCAGCGATGCATTAGAGATAACCCGAAGCAGGCGAATGTTCAGCCGGGCAGCGGCAAGGCGCTCGGCTGGGTGACGGGATATATGTAAAGTTTTCGTTACGTAGCGTCCGATGTTCCTACGCTGACGGGATTTTCTGGTGGGAAATGGCCTACAACTGTCACATAATCTTGACGCTTATTTGCACTCACTTTCAGAAAAATCCCTTCACACTAGCGACTGGGCCTCCTTATGCGTATCAAAGTCCATTGCCAGAACCGCATCGGCATCCTGCGGGACATTCTCAACCTGTTGGTGGAGTACGGCATCAACGTCGCCCGGGGGGAGGTCGGTGGCGAGCATGGCAATGCGATCTACTTGCACTGTCCCAACCTGATCAACATCCAGTTCCAGGCGCTGCGTCCGAAATTCGAAGGCATTGCCGGGGTGTTCGGCGTCAAGCGTGTCGGGCTGATGCCCAGCGAGCGCCGGCACATGGAGCTCAATGCCTTGTTGGGCGCCCTGGAGTTTCCGGTGCTGTCCATCGACATGGGCGGCTCCATCGTCGCGGCGAACCGGGCGGCGGCGCAGTTGCTTGGGGTGCGGGTGGATGAGGTGCCGGGGATTCCACTGTCCCGCTATGCCGAGGATTTCGACCTGCCCGAGCTGGTGCGCGCCAACCAGTCGCGGATCAATGGCCTGCGGGTCAAGGTCAAGGGCGATGTGTTCCTGGCCGACATCGCGCCCTTGCAATCGGAGCATGACGACAGCGAGGCCATGGCCGGCGCGGTCCTGACGTTGCATCGTGCCGACCGGGTCGGCGAGCGTATCTACAACGTGCGCAAGCAGGAACTGCGTGGCTTCGACAGCATCTTCCAGAGCTCCAAGGTGATGGCGGCGGTGGTCCGTGAGGCCCGGCGCATGGCCCCGCTGGATGCGCCGCTGTTAATAGAAGGCGAGACCGGCACCGGCAAGGAATTGCTGGCGCGGGCCTGTCACCTGGCGAGTCCGCGCGGGCAATCGCCGCTGATGGCGCTCAACTGCGCCGGGCTGCCGGAGTCCATGGCCGAGACCGAATTGTTCGGCTATGGCCCCGGCGCCTTCGAAGGTGCCCGGGCCGAAGGCAAGCTCGGCCTGCTGGAGCTGACGGCGGGGGGCACGTTGTTCCTGGATGGGGTCGGGGAAATGAGCCCGCGCCTGCAAGTGAAATTGCTGCGTTTCCTGCAGGACGGTTGCTTTCGCCGGGTCGGCAGCGATGAAGAAGTGTACCTGGACGTCCGGGTGATCTGCGCCACCCAGGTGGACCTGTCCGAACTCTGCGCCCGGGGAGAATTCCGCCAGGACCTGTACCACCGCTTGAACGTGCTGTCGCTGCACATCCCGCCCCTGCGCGAGTGCCTGGACGGACTGACGCCGCTGGTGGAGCACTTTCTCGACCAGGCCAGCCGCCAGATCGGCTGCGCCTTGCCAAAACTGGCGCCGGCCGCGATGGAACGCCTGAGCCACTACCATTGGCCGGGCAACGTCCGGCAACTGGAAAACGTGCTGTTCCAGGCGGTTTCCCTGTGCGACGGCGGCAAGGTCAAGGCCGAGCACATTCGCCTGCCGGACTACGGCGTGCGCCAGCCCCTTGGCGACTTCTCCCTTGAGGGCGGGCTCGATGAAATCGTCGGGCGTTTCGAGAAAGCGGTGCTGGAGCGCCTCTACTCCGAGCATCCCAGCAGCCGGCAACTGGGCAAACGGTTGGGGGTGTCCCACACGACTATTGCCAATAAATTGCGCGAATATGAGGTGGGTAAAACCGAGTCATAGCTGCTTGCTCTCGGTGGCCATGCGGGCCTCATCGCGAGCAGGCTCGCTCCCACAAGGTTAATGAGTGCTCACAAATCCCAGGAGCACTGGAGGTTCAATGTGGGGGCGAGCCTGCTCGCGATGGCGGCAGTGGCCGTTACCGAAGGACAAGCATTGCCACCCACCGGCATGACACCGCCGGTTTTTCGTCTTCAAAACCTCCCCTTATTCTCTGCCAAGTGCTGCATGTCCTTTGTTTGCCGGGCCGCGAGGCGCCAGAAAAAAGTTGGTCTGCAAATTGCTTAACGCTGTGCAACACAGCAGTGGACGGCAAACGTCCGGCATGCAGAGGAACGACAGTGGACAAGTACCTTTATGTGGCAATGACCGGCGCTAGCCAGAACGCACTGGCGCAGCGGGCCCATGCCAACAACCTGGCGAACATCTCCACCAATGGTTTTCAGAAAGACCTGGAGCAGGCGCGCTCGATGCCGGTATTCGGCGACAGCTTTCCGGCGCGGGCGTTTGCCATGTCCGAGCGACCTGCCACGGACTTCACGCCGGGAGCGCTGGTGCAAACCGGCCGCGACCTCGACGTGGCGGTCAGTGGTCCGGGCTGGATGGCGGTACAGAATCCCGATGGCGGTGAAAGCTATGTGCGCACCGGCAGCCTCAATGTCGACGCCCTGGGCGTGCTGCGGGCCGGCAACGGCATGCCGGTGATGGGCAACGGCGGTCCTATCGCCGTGCCACCGGAGCAGAAGATCGAGATCGGCCAGGACGGCACCATCAGTATCCGCGCCATGGGCGAAGGCCCGCGGGTGATGGCCGAGGTGGACCGTATCAAGCTGGTCAACCCGGACCTCAAGAACATGACCAAGGGCCTGGACGGTTCGATCCGGACCAAGGACGGCCAGCCGGCGCCCATCGATGCCACCGTGCAGCTGGTGTCGGGGTTCCAGGAAGCGAGCAACGTCAATGCCGTGGACGAGATGACCTCGGTCCTGGCCCTGGCCAAGCAGTTCGAGCTTCACGTGAAGATGATGAACACCGCCAAAGAAGGCGACGAGGCTATGGCTCGGGTCTTGCAGATCTAACTATCAATGACAGCGTCGCGCCGATAATCAGGCGTACGAGGAGAATCGAATGCTTCCGGCTTTGTGGGTTGCCAAAACAGGTCTGTCCGCCCAGGACACCAACCTGACCACCATTTCCAACAACCTGGCGAACGTCTCGACCACGGGTTTCAAGCGTGATCGCGCCGAGTTCCAGGACCTTCTGTACCAGGTCAAGCGCCAGCCAGGTGCCCAGTCGACCCAGGACAGCGAGCTGCCGTCGGGCCTGCAAGTGGGTACCGGTGTACGCATCGTCGGCACCCAGAAGAACTTCAACGCCGGCAGCCTGCAAACCACCGAGCAGCCGCTGGACATGGCCATCGACGGTCGCGGTTTCTTCCAGATCCTGCAACCGGACGGCACCACGTCCTACACCCGTGATGGTACGTTCCACCTCGACTCCAATGGCCAGATCGTCAACGCCAGTGGTTTCGCCCTGGAGCCGGCCATCATCATTCCGAACGATGCCCAGACCTTCACCGTGGGCCGCGACGGCACCGTGTCCATCACCGTGGCCGGCAACCCGGCCGCCCAGGTGATCGGCAACCTGCAGACCGCCGACTTCATCAACCCGGCCGGCTTGCAGGCCGTGGGCAACAACCTGTTCCTGGAAACCGCCGCCAGTGGTGCGCCACAAATCGGCACCCCGGGCCTGAACGGTTTCGGCACCACGCTGCAGAACACCCTGGAAACCTCCAACGTGAGCACGGTCGAGGAGATGGTCAACATGATCACCACCCAGCGTGCCTACGAGATGAACTCCAAGGTGATCTCCACCGCCGACCAGATGCTTTCGTTCGTCACGCAGAATCTGTAATCGTCGCAATATCCGTACTTACGTAGACAGGGCGGCCCGCAGGTCGCCTGCAACACCGAGAGGTAGGGTCATGAAACGCTTTGCATCTGTACTGGCTTTGAGTGGGATCACCGCGCTTGCGGGCTGTGTCGCGCCAACGCCCAGGCCCAATGACCCGTACTACGCGCCGGTGTTGCCGCGCACGCCGTTGCCGGCGGCCGCCAACAATGGCTCGATCTACCAGGCCGGTTTCGAGCAGAACCTGTACAGCGACCGCAAGGCGTTCCGGGTCGGTGACATCATCACCATCACCCTGAACGAGCGGACCCAGGCCAGCAAGAACGCCAACTCCCAGTTGGACAAGACCAGCAAGACCAGCGTCGGCCTGACGTCGCTGTTCGGCTCCAGCCTGACCACCAACAACCCGCTGGGCAGCAACGACCTGAGCCTCAACGCCGGCTATGAGTCCGACCGCGCCACCAAGGGCGACAGCAAGTCCGGCCAGAGCAACAGCCTGACCGGTTCGATCACCGTGACCGTCGCCGACGTGCTGCCCAACGGCATCATCGTCGTGCGCGGCGAGAAGTGGCTGACCCTCAACACCGGTGACGAGCTGGTGCGCATCGCCGGCATGGTACGTGCCGATGACATCGCCACCGACAACACCGTTTCGTCCACCCGTGTGGCTGATGCGCGCATCACCTATTCGGGCACCGGTGCCTTTGCCGATGCCAGCCAGCCCGGTTGGTTCGATCGTTTCTTCCTCAGCCCGAAGTTCCCTTTCTAGGTGGCCCAGTTGAATCTTAAACAGCTGTTGCTCGGTGCGCTGATGATGTCGGCAGCCTTCGCCGCCCAAGCCGAGCGCCTGAAGGACATCGCTAGCATTTCCGGCGTGCGTTCCAACCAGTTGATCGGCTACGGCCTGGTCGTGGGCCTCAATGGCACCGGCGACCAGACCACCCAGACCCCGTTCACGCTGCAGACCTTCAACAACATGTTGTCGCAGTTCGGCATCAAGGTGCCGGCCGGTTCCGGCAACGTGCAGTTGAAGAACGTCGCGGCGGTGTCGGTCAGCGCCGACCTGCCGGCGTTCGCCAAGCCCGGCCAGCAGGTGGACATCACCGTTTCCTCCATCGGCAACTCCAAGAGCCTGCGTGGCGGCACCTTGCTGCTGACGCCGCTCAAGGGTATCGACGGCAACGTCTACGCCATCGCCCAGGGCAACCTGGTGGTGGGCGGGTTCGATGCCGAAGGTCGCGACGGCTCGAAGATCACCGTCAACGTTCCGTCAGCCGGTCGCATCCCTGGCGGTGCGTCGGTGGAACGTGCGGTGCCGAGCGGTTTCAACCAGGGCAACAGCCTGACGCTGAACCTCAACCGTTCCGACTTCACCACCGCCAAGCGCATCGTCGACAAGATCAACGACATGCTCGGCCCAGGCGTGGCCCAGGCCATCGACGGCGGCTCGATCCGGGTCACCGCGCCGCTGGATCCGAGCCAGCGTGTCGATTACCTGTCGATCCTGGAAAACCTCGAAGTCGATCCGGGCCAGGCCGTGGCGAAAGTCATCATCAATTCGCGCACCGGCACCATCGTGATCGGCCAGAACGTCAAGGTCTCGCCGGCCGCCGTGACCCACGGCAGCCTGACCGTGACCATCACCGAAGATCCGATCGTCAGCCAGCCGGGCCCGCTGTCCAATGGCCAGACCGCCGTCGTGCCTCGTTCGCGGGTCAATGCCGAGCAGGAAGCCAAGCCGATGTTCAAGTTCGGCCCGGGCACCACTCTGGATGAAATCGTCCGGGCGGTAAACCAGGTCGGCGCGGCGCCAGGCGACCTGATGGCGATCCTCGAAGCCCTGAAGCAGGCCGGCGCGTTGCAAGCCGACCTGATCGTGATCTGAGGGTCGAACCATGGATATGCGCAAGGGCACTTTGATCAGCGGGGATTCGGGTTCCTATTCGGACCTGAACCGCTTGAACCAACTCAAGGTGGGCGACAAGAACAGCGACGGCAACCTGCGTAAAGTGGCGCAGGAATTCGAGTCGCTGTTCCTCGGCGAAATGCTCAAGTCCATGCGTTCGGCCACCGAGGCCCTGGGCAAGGACAACCCCATGAACACGCCCGAGGCCAAGCAGTACCAGGAAATGTACGACCAGCAGTTGGCCGTTTCCATGTCCCGCGAGGGCGGTGGTATCGGCCTGGCCGATGTGCTGCTGCGCCAGATGTCCAAGAACAAGCCACTGGCCCCGGGCGAAGCGGCCACGTTGTCGGCGGCCAAGCAGCAAGAGGCGTTGGACAGGGCGACCAAGGCGGCGGTACCGACGCCGGTCGCTGCCGGCACCCTGCCCACGGATGGCCCGTTGTCGCGCACCAGCGGCCAGCGCCCACTGTGGGCCTCGCGGGCCGTCAGTGCACCCCAAGGCGTCGAAGGCGGTCATCGCAACGACATGGAATTGATCAACCAGCGTCGCCTGGCCTTGCCACCGAAGCTGGCCGACCGCCTGCTCGCCGGCCTGGTGCCGTCGGCCTCGGTCGCTGCCGAGGCCCCGGCGCAGAACCTGCTGCCGGATCGTGCCGTCGCCGCCGTCAAACCGGCGACGGGCGAGCTGGGCAATGGCGATTGGTTGGCCGCGCTCAAGGCCGCCGACTCGAAACCGGACATGCAGGTCTATGGCCGCGCCGTCGCGCAGCCGCCACTGGCGCCGGCCCGCAAGGCCTTCCGCGATGCCGACGAATTCGTCAACGCCATGTTGCCGATGGCCAAGGAAGCGGCGGACCGCATCGGCGTCGACCCGCGTTACCTGGTGGCCCAGGCCGCCCTGGAAACCGGTTGGGGCAAGTCCGTCATGCGCCAGCCTGATGGCAGCAGCAGCCACAACCTGTTCGGCATCAAGGCGAGCCAGAACTGGAAAGGCGATTCGGCGCGGGCGATCACCAGTGAGTTCCGCAACGGCGCGATGGTCAAGGAGACGGCCGAGTTCCGTTCCTATGCGTCCTATCGCGACAGCTTCCATGACTTGGTCAATCTGTTGCAGAGCAACAGCCGCTATCAAGATGTGCTGAAGTCGGCCGATAACCCGGAACAGTTTGTACGCGAGTTGCAGAAGGCCGGTTACGCCACCGACCCGAACTACGCCAGCAAGATTTCGCATATAGCCCGGCAGATGACGAGTTACCAGAACTACGCATCGGCAGGCGCCACCACGACGTTATAAGGTCTGAACCATGAGTTTGCTCAATATAGGGATGTCGGGTCTGTCCGCGAGCCAGTCCTCGTTGATGACCACCGGTAACAACATTGCAAACGTCGATACCGCCGGCTATTCGCGTCAGCAGAGCGTGCAGACTACCAAGGCGTCGAACCAGTACGGCAATGTGTTCATCGGCACCGGCACGACCCTGGCCGATGTGCGCCGGGTCTATAGCAGCTACCTCGACGCACAGTTGCGTACCTCCACGTCCCTCGACAATGACGCTCAGGTATACCTGGGGCAGGCCTCGCAGGTGGACAAGCTGTTGTCCGACAGCGGTACCGGCGTTACCAAGACGCTGCAATCATTTTTCTCGTCGCTGCAAACCCTGGCGGGCAACTCCAACGACACCGCTGCGCGCCAGGCATTGCTGACCAATGCCCAGGGCTTGAGTAGCCGCTTCAATGCCATTTCCCAGCAATTGACCCAGCAAGCCACCTATATCAATGACCAGTTGGGCTCGATGACCGAACAGGTCAATAAGCTGGCGGCTACTGTGGCGGTGTACAACCAGAAAATCAGTGAAGCCACGGGATCAGGCGCGGGTGGCATGCCCAACGACTTGCTCGACCAGCGCAACGAAGCCGTTCGCCAGCTGTCCGCGCTGATCGGCACGCAGGTCACCGAAACCGATGGCCGGATGGATATCTATCTGGGCAGCGGCCAGCCTCTGGTCGTTGGCAATACCTCCAATACGCTGCAGGTCGCGCCTGACCAGAATGATCCGTCGCGTTCGGCGATCATCATGACCCGCGGCAGCTCGACGATCGACATCACCTCCGTGACCAGCGGTGGGCAGATTGGCGGCCTGTTGCGCTACCGCAACGAAGTGCTGACTCCGGCCGTCAACAGCCTGGGTCGCATCGCCATGGTGGTGACCGACCAGGTCAACAGGCAGCTGGCCCAGGGCGTGGACCAGAACGGCAATTTCGGCGCGGCGCTGTTCAACGATATCAACAGTGCAACGGCCGTCAGCCAACGCAGCATTGCCAATGGCAACAACAACCCTGCGTCGGGCAACCTGAACGTCACGATCAAGGACACCAGCAAGCTGGCGGCCAGCGATTACCAGGTCACCTTCAGCAGCGCTACCGGCTACAGCGTGCGTCGTCTGTCGGATAACACCGACATGGGCACATTCACCCTGGGTGCGACGCCTGCGCCGGTCATCGACGGCTTCAGCCTGAGTCTCAATGCCGGTCCGGTGAACGCTGGCGATACCTTCAAGATCACCCCGACCCGCAGCTCCTCGGCGGACATGACCGTGGTCATGACCGACGCCAAGACCCTGGCCACCGCCGCTCCGTTGACCTCCACGAAAGCCTCGGGCAATGACGGCACGGGTACTGTCAGCCAGCCGACCCTGAGCACCGTCCTGGATATCTACGATCCGGTCCAGCGGCTGGAAGTGCAGACCGCCGTCAAGGGCTCGATGCCGGTTCGCCTGCTCATGACCAGCGCCACTGCCTACCAGGCGTTCGATGCCAAGGGCAACAGCATAGGCACCGGCACCATCGTGCCGGGCCAGAACAACGACCTGAGCATTTCAGTGCCGTATGTCGACGGCGGCGGCGTCGCGAAAACCTTCAGTGTAGCGATGACCCTCAGCGGCAGCCCGGCGGCGGACGACAGCTTCAATATCTCCATGACCGTGGCAAGCAGCACCGACAACCGCAACGCCCAGGCATTGCTCGGCTTGCAGACCAAGGCCACGGTCGGCGCCAATGCCACCAGCCCCGGTGTGAACTTCACCGACGCCTACGGATCGCTGGTTTCGGCAGTCGGCGCCCAGGCCAAGCAAGGCCAGCTCGATGCCACGGCGACCGGCACCATCCTGACTCAGGCGCGCAATTCCCGCGACTCGATGTCGGGGGTCGATCTCGATGAAGAGACCGGCAACCTGGTCAAGTACCAGCAGTATTATTCGGCATCTTCGCAGATCATCAAGGCTGCGCAGGAAACGTTCAACACCCTGATCAACGCCCTTTAAGGAGCCGTAAAAACATGCGTATCTCTACTGCACAGTACTATGCGACGACGGCGGCCAACTACCAGCGCAACTTCAACAACCTGGTCAAGACGTCCGAGCAGGCCAGCAGTGGCGTGAAGCTGGAGACGGCGGCGGATGATCCGGTTGGCGCGGCCCGCCTGTTGCAGCTCGACCAGCAAAAGGCCATGTTGGGCCAGTACACCAACAACATCAACGCGCTGAACACGGCTCAGGCCCAGGAAGAAGCCGTCCTGGACAGCATCAACAATGTGCTGCAGAAAGTCAGTGAGCTGGCCGTGCGTGCCGGTGGCGGTTCGTTGAACGACGACGATCGCAAATCCATCGCCGCCGAGCTCGGTGCGTCGGAAGACCAATTGCTGAGCCTGATGAACAGCAAGGACGCCAACGGCAAGTACATGTTTTCCGGGGCGAGCAACAACACCGAACCTTTCGTGCGCAACAGCGACGGCACCTATAGCTACCAGGGCGACCAGACCCAATTGCAGTTGAAGATCGGTGACTCGATGTCGTTGGGGCTCAACGATACCGGCTGGGATGTCTTTCAGCAGGCAATCAATGCCAGTCGCAGCACGGCAACGAGGACCGCGCCTGCCGTCGACGATGGTCGTGTGGCCTTGTCCCAGGGGCTGGTCAATTCCAACCCTGATTTCGATGCGAAATTTCGCAGCGGCCAGCCTTACACCTTGTCGTTCAGCAGCAGCACCCAGTTCGTCATCACCGATGCCTCGGGCAATAACGTGACCGCCGAAGCGACCCAGGGTGGTGTCTTCGATCCGAAGAAGGAAGGGGGCTCCGATATCAGTTTCCGGGGCGCGATCTTCAAGCTGGACATCACGTTCCAGGCAGGCGACAACCCCGCCGATGCCGCCAGTGCCGATGCGGTGATCGCCGGCCACAGTTTCCAACTGGCAACCAAGCCTGACAGTTTTGTCGCCAACCGCGCCCCGAGCAATGGTTCCACGGCGGTGATCAACCAGTCGGCCGTCACCAATGCGGCGGACTACAAGAGCTTTTTCCCTGAAGGTGGCGCGGTGATGAAGTTCACCAGCCCCACCACGTTCGATTTGTACGCCCGGCCATTGACCAGCTCCAGTGCACCCGTCACTTCCGGAACCGTGGCGGCGGGCGTGGCGACCGCGGCCGGTGTCAGCTTCACCTTGGGTGGCGGTGCGCCGGTGGCGGGGGACCAGTTCGACATTGCAGTCAACACTCACCAGACCCAGAACGTGCTCGATACCATCGGCCAATTGCGCCAGACCCTGCAAGCGCCAACCCAAGGCAACCCGGCCGCACAGCGCTTGCTGGAGGACACCATCGCTTCGGCCATTGCCAACCTGGGGAATGCCAAGAACCAGGTCGACCTGGCGCGTGGCGCCATCGGCGCCCGGGGCAATGTCATGGACATGCAAAGCGAACAGAACCAGAGCACCAGCCTGATCAATGACTCGACCCAGAACGGGATCAAGAACACCGATCCGGCCGAAGTGCTGACCCGCCTCACATTGCAGCAGACCATGCTGCAAGCGGCACAGCTGGCATTCTCGAAGATTTCCCAGTTGGGCCTGTTCAACAAGCTTTGATTCGGTCTTGACCGTTTGCAGCCAGCCCCTGTCACAGGGGGCTGGCTTTTTTTATGGTTTTTTTCAGCTATTACAGGGGGGCAGGGGTGCGTTCGCGCCCTGGAAATAGAATAAAGCCCCAATCGTCAGTGACCTGTCAGTCAAAACGCGCATCTTCACTGTATCCTGTCTACGGGCGGTGAAAGTGGTGAGTTGCTCGAGGCGATCCTCGGGTTCCTGAGTTGCCTTTTCCGGGGACCGATCCCTGACTGTAGACGCCCCTCGATTCAGCGAGCGGCGGTGTTCAGCTGTTTATTATTGGGAAGCCATGATGATTGGCATAAAAAATATAGCGAGTTACGTGCCGGCGGCCGGAGTTGACAACTACGCCCAGGGGGCAAAGTTCGACAAGGACGAAACCTTTATCCTCGGCAAGATCGGCTCGGCATTTTTGCCGCGCAAGGGGGCAGAGCAGGAAACCTCCGATCTGTGCGTCGAAGCCGTCAATGCACTGTTCGCCGCCAGCCCCGAGCTCAAGCGTGAGTCCATTGATTGCCTGATCGTGGTCACCCAGAACGGTGATGAGGAAGGCTTGCCACACACCGCCGCGATCGTTCAGGACAAGCTGGGCTTGCCGACCCATGTCGCGGCCTTTGATATTTCCCTGGGGTGTTCCGGCTACGTATACGGCATCTATGCGCTCAAGGGTTTCATGGAAGCGGCAGGGCTGAAGAATGGCCTGTTGGTGACCGCCGACCCTTATTCCAAGATCGTCGATCCGCAAGATCGCAATACCACCATGCTCTTTGGCGATGCCGCTACGGCGACCTGGATGGGCGAGAACGCCATCTGGCAGCTGGGCAAGTCGAAGTTCGGTACTGACGGTGCCGGTGCGCCTCACCTTAAAGTCAGCGACGGTGTGTTCTTCATGAACGGTCGCCAGGTCTTCAATTTCGCCTTGTTGAAAGTCCCGGCGCATTTGCACGAGTTGCTGGAAGAGTCAAATCTTCAACCTGGCGATATCGATGCGTTCTGCATTCACCAGGGCAGCGCGGCCATCGTCGATGCCGTGGCGCGTCGCTTCGATGAGAGTGGTTCGGCCACGTTCGTCAAGGACATGCTCGAAACCGGTAACACGGTGTCGTCGAGTATCCCGCTGCTGTTGCAGAACCATGTGTTCGACTCCAAGTGGACCCGCGTGGCCATCAGCGGCTTCGGCGTGGGGTTGTCCTGGGGGTCGGCGATTCTCTATCGCGGCTGACCCCCGTTAGCCTCGCGCATCAGGAAAAACGCCCGGAGACAAAGGTCTTCGGGCGTTTTTCGTTTTTCTGACGCCAGAAAAAAATGAGCTAAAGCCTTGAAAATAAAGGACTGGCAAGCTGCCATTAAAAATATCCAAAAATCCCCTCAAGCAAAGCACCTTCACGACGATAACTAGTATGTAGGTTCTCTAGGCCACACCCGACGGATGTCAGGGCCGGAAGCCGCAGTCTCCATCCAACGAGGATTTCGTCATGGCTTTAACAGTAAACACCAACCAGGCATCTCTGAACGTACAGAAGAACCTGACCAACGCTTCGAACGCGCTGCAGACTTCGATGCAACGTCTGTCTTCCGGCTTGCGTATCAACAGCGCTAAAGACGATGCGGCCGGTCTGCAAATCTCCAACCGTCTGACCAGCCAGATCAACGGCCTGCAGACTGCCATCAAGAACGCCGGTGACGGTATCTCCATCGCCCAGACTGCTGAAGGTGCGATGCAAGAATCCACCAACATCCTGCAGAAAATGCGTACCCTGGCCCTGGCTTCCGCCAACGGTTCGCCAAGCGCCGATGACCGTAAGTCGAACAACTCCGAATACGCCGCTCTGACCGCTGAGCTGAGCCGTATCGCTACCACCACCACCTTCGGTGGTCGCAAGATCCTCGACGGTTCGTTCGGTACCACCGCTTTCCAAGTGGGCGCCAACGCCAACGAAACCATCAACATGACCCTGGGTGACGTGTCGGCCAACAACATCGGCTCCCAGCAGCTGAAAAGCGTGGCCATCGCGCCAAGCGCTACCGGTGTTGCCGGCGGTGCGATCGCTATCACCGGTGGTGGCCAGACCGCTAACATCACTGTTGCTGCCGGCCAGTCGGCCAAGGCTACCGCCGCTCAACTGAACGGTGCTGTAGGCGGCCTGTCGGCTACCGCTAGTACCGAAGTCAAGTTCGGTGTCAACACCGCAGCCATCACCGGTGCTGTTCCTGGCACCGCGAACTTCACCATCCAGGTAGGTTCGGGCACCGCAGTCAGCATGGTTGGTGTAACCGACACTGCTGGCCTGGCTGACCAACTGAAGTCCAACGCTGCCAAGCTGGGTATCAGCGTTAACTTCAACGCCACCACCAACAACCTGGAAATCAAGTCGGACACCGGTGAGAACATCACCCTGAACGCAGGTGACGCCAGCGCCATCGCCGGTATCACTGTAGCTGCCAAAGATGGTGCTGGTAACTACGGTGCCGCTGTAGCCGCCGCCGCTACCGCTATCCAGGTGACCGGTGCTGTGTCCCTGAACTCCACCAACAGCTACTCGATGAACGGCGCTGGTGCTACCGGTCTGTTCGTAGCCGCCGGTACTACCGTCAGCTCGGTCAAGACCGTAGTGAGCAACACCGACGTGACCACTGCAACCAACGCGCAAAACGCGGTTGACGTGATCACCCAGGCCATTGCCAACATCGACTCCCAGCGTGCTGACCTCGGTGCCGTTCAAAACCGTTTCGACAGCACCGTGGCCAACCTGCGCAGCATCTCGGACAACTCCACCGCTGCTCGTGGTGTGGTCCAGGACGTCGACTTCGCGTCGGAAACTGCTCAGCTGACCAAGCAACAAACCCTGCAACAGGCTTCCACCGCGATCCTGTCCCAGGCTAACCAGCTGCCAAACGCTGTACTGAAGCTGCTTCAGTAATCCCGGCGCTTGGTGACTGACGGAAGGGCGCGTTTACGTGCCCTTTCGTCTTTTCCGTGAAGAGGAGATTCAGCATGGACATGAGCGTTAAATTGAACCTGTCTTATCCTACCGTCGCCCCTCAGGCCGTAACCCCCGCGGCGGCTGCCAAGCAGGATGCGCCCAAGGTCGAAGCCGTGAAGTCGTTGGACGCCGAGCCTAAGCGCGAAGACCTGGAAAAGGCGGTGACCGATATCCAGGAGTTCGTACAGGCGGCCCAGCGCAAGCTGGATTTCTCTATCGATGATTCTACCGGTCGAGTCGTGGTCAAGGTCATTGCGACTGAAAACGGTACCGTGATTCGTCAGATTCCTTCGGAAGCTGCATTGAAGTTGGCGCAAAGCCTATCGGACGCCAGCAACCTGTTGTTCAATGACAGGGTCTGAGCTGGCACGAATATTGTTGCTATCGTTTTCCAAGGCGCTTGCAGTCAAGAAAACGGCAGCCACCAGATTAATGGAGAAATATGATGGCGGGTACAACGGTTAGCGGTATTGGTTCGAACATCGATACTCAGTCGATCGTGGCGTCCCTGGTCGCCGCCGAGAAGGCGCCGAAACAGACCCAGATCAACAACCAGACGCTGAAAGCGACTACCTCGCTGTCGTCTATCGGCAAGATCCAGGCAGCTTTGGACGCGTTTCGTGGTGCGTTGGACAACATGAAGACGGCCTCCAGCTTCTCTGGCTTGAGCGGTACTTCCTCCGACGAAAAAGTCGCTACGGTCACCACGGGCAACGGCGCGGCTGCCGGCAGTTTTTCCCTGGTGGTCGACAAGCTGGCCACGGCCTCGAAGATCGCCAGCAAGGTCTTCGCCGGAGGCGCTTCTTCCGTGGTCAACGGCGGTTCCACGCCGACCACATTGAACATCAAGCAGGGTACCAATACCTTCGCAGTCAGCGTTCCCGCTGGCGCGACCCTGCAACAGGTCCGTGACTCCATCAACTCCCAGTACGCCAACCAGGGCCTGAGCGCCAACATCGTGACGGATGCCAGCGGTTCTCGAATGGTATTGACGTCGACGACGACGGGTGTCGGCTCGGACTTGACCCTGACCGGAGACTCGGGTCTGGAAACCGGTACTTCGGTCCTGGGAACACCCCAGAACGCCCAGTATCGCCTCGATGGGCTGGCCATGGAATCCAAGACCAACACCATCGCGGACGCTGTGAGCGGTGTAACCCTCAAGCTGACAGGGGTGTCCGTGGTGCCGTCTGGCGGTACCGCGACGCCGACCACTATCTCGGTGGCCGCCAGCAGCTCGACGCTGAAGTCTTCGGTCAAGGGCTTTGTCGATTCCTACAACGCACTGATCAAGGCAGCCAACGCCGAGACGCAGGTCACCACCAATGCCGACGGTACCGTGACCTCCGGTGCGCTGACGGGCGATGCTTCGCTGCGTTCGCTGTTGTCGGCGGTGCGTACCGAACTCAATGCAATGTCGGGCACCGGCCAGCTGAAGGCGCTTTCGCAGTTCGGCGTCCAGACCGACCAGAAGACCGGCATGCTGTCGATCAACGACAAGCTGTTCGACGCTGCGGCATTGACCAATGCGGCGGACATCAATGGGATCTTCTCCGGCGATACCGGCCTGCTGGCGCGTCTGAAGACAGCCACCGAAAGTTTTGCCCAGAGCAAGACGGGGGTCTTTGCGGCACGTTCGGCCAGCCTCAGCGAAAGTCTGACTGATCTGAAAAAGCAGCAGGACACCTTGGATTCACGGATGGCAAGCCTGCAAACGAGCCTGATGGCCAAGTACACGGCCATGGACTCCCTGGTGGCCAAGCTGAGGGCTCAGGGTGACAACATCATGGCCACGCTCAATGCCTTGAACAAATCGTCGTCCTCAGACGATTGATTGAAATCAAGCGTGAAAAAACCCAGGCAGGCTGTAATGACAGCCGCCTGGGTTTTTTCATGAGGGGCGCTCGGCGTTAAAGTTATGCGGTGCTCAGTCGACATAAAGACTAGAGCAATCCATTTTCATTAGTTGTCTGCTACGAGGTAGAAACATGAATCCCATGAGAGCCCTTCGCCAGTACCAGAAGGTCAATTCCCATGCCCAGATCTCTGAAGCCTCACCCCACCGGCTGGTCCAGATGCTGATGGAAGGTGGGCTGGATCGCATGGCGCAAGCCAAGGGCGCGATGGCTCGCGGTGACATCGCTCTCAAGGGGTTGATGCTGGGCAAGGCGGTGGACATCATCATTGGCCTGCGTGACGGCCTGAATCCGGAAAAGACCGAAGATCCGGCTTCGCTCCAGCAGCTCGACAATTTGTACGCCTACATGATGACGCGCCTGATGGAAGCCAATCGCAACAACGATGTCGCGATTATCGACGAAGTCTCGGGCCTGCTCGAAACCTTGAAGAGTGGCTGGGATGCCATCGCAGACCATGCGGCTGCCAATCAATAGGCCGTTGGGCCTGAGGATCACGTGATGAGCCAAGCACTGCAGCGAATAGAACAAACCCGTGATGCGCTGGTCGATGCCCTCGCCGAGCGCAACTGGGAGGCGATCAGCCAGTTGGACCTGGCGTGCCGTTCTTGCATGGAGGACGTCCTGAGCGAGGCTCAAGTGGACGAGGCTGCGTTGCGGATGAATCTTGAGCAGTTGCTGGGGGTGTACAAGCAATTGCTCGAGGCGGCGACGGGGGAGCGCCAGGCGATCGTCGACGAGATGTCGCAAGTCCAACAAGCACAGAACGCCGCAAAGGTTTACCATCTGTTCGGTTAACGCTCAGTTAATCCAAGTCCGCTGCGCCATAAATTTGACTGTGCACGGTTTTTTGACTTAACTAGTAGCTAATTACAGATTTGAGGCGTCTACAGGCATGACAAGTCTGCAAGCGTCTAGCTTGCCCCCTAATTTCGGGCATTGGGTTGACTAGGGAAGTTGCTATTGCATGTGGCGTGAAACCAAAATTCTCCTGATCGATGACGATAGCGTTCGCCGCCGTGACCTGGCGGTGATCCTGAATTTTCTTGGCGAAGAAAATCTGCCCTGTGGAAGCCACGACTGGCAGCAGGCCGTCGGCTCCTTGTCGTCCAGCCGTGAAGTCATTTGTGTCCTTATCGGGACCGTCAATGCTCCTGCTACGCTCTTGGGCTTGCTAAAGACACTCTCGACCTGGGATGAGTTCCTTCCGGTTTTGTTAATGGGCGAAAATTCTTCCCTTGACTTGCCAGAAGACCAGCGTCGCCGGGTGCTTTCCACCCTCGAAATGCCGCCCAGCTACAGCAAGTTGCTGGACTCGCTGCACCGTGCGCAGGTCTATCGCGAGATGTACGACCAGGCCCGCGAGCGCGGTCGGCATCGCGAGCCCAATCTTTTCCGCAGCCTGGTCGGCACCAGCCGGGCGATCCAGCATGTGCGCCAGATGATGCAGCAGGTCGCCGATACGGACGCCAGCGTGCTGATCCTGGGTGAGTCGGGCACTGGCAAGGAAGTGGTCGCGCGCAACCTGCACTATCACTCCAAGCGCCGTGAAGCGCCGTTCGTGCCGGTCAACTGCGGGGCGATTCCGGCCGAGTTGCTGGAAAGCGAGCTGTTCGGCCATGAGAAGGGCGCCTTCACCGGCGCGATCACCAGCCGCGCCGGGCGTTTCGAACTGGCCAATGGCGGCACGCTGTTTCTCGATGAGATCGGCGACATGCCCCTGCCGATGCAGGTCAAGCTGCTGCGGGTCCTTCAAGAGCGCACCTTCGAGCGCGTGGGCAGCAACAAGACCCAGAGCGTCGACGTGCGGATCATTGCCGCGACCCACAAGAATCTCGAGAGCATGATCGAGATCGGCAGCTTCCGCGAAGACCTCTACTACCGCCTCAACGTATTCCCGATCGAAATGGCGCCGCTGCGTGAACGGGTCGAAGACATTCCGTTGCTGATGAACGAGTTGATCTCGCGCATGGAGCATGAGAAGCGCGGTTCGATCCGCTTCAACTCGGCCGCGATCATGTCCCTGTGCCGCCATGGCTGGCCGGGCAACGTCCGTGAGCTGGCCAACCTGGTGGAGCGCATGGCGATCATGCATCCGTACGGCGTGATCGGGGTGAACGAGCTGCCGAAGAAATTCCGCTACGTCGACGATGAAGACGAGCAGATGGTCGACAGCCTGCGCAGCGACCTGGAAGAGCGGGTGGCGATCAATGGCCACACGCCGGACTTCACCGCCAACGCCTTGTTGCCACCCGAGGGCCTGGATCTCAAGGATTACCTCGGCGGCCTGGAGCAAGGGTTGATCCAGCAGGCGTTGGACGATGCCAACGGGATCGTGGCCCGCGCCGCAGAGCGCTTGCGCATCCGTCGCACCACCCTGGTGGAGAAGATGCGCAAGTACGGCATGAGCCGTCGCGAAGGAGATGAACAGGCGGATGATTGACGCCTGTTTTCCAACCGCCTGATTTTCAGGCGGTTTTTTTTCGGCACGGGTATTGCTACGCCCCTCGCAACGTTCCGTTTAACTGACGGTCAGCCAAGCGAGAGAGCCCGATGAGCCAAGCCGCCCAAGCCCAGATGTCTCCTGTCCCCGATTCGGGACACCTGCCGTCCGCCGAACAGGCTGGCCGGCTTGGACTCGAGCAGGCCTTTTCGCTGTTCGACCAGATGTCCAGCCAACTGACCGACTCCTACAGCTTGCTGGAAGCCCGGGTGACCGAGCTCAAGGGCGAGCTGGCTGTGGTCAGTGCCCAGCGCATGCAGGAACTGGCGGAAAAGGAGCGCTTGGCCAATCGCCTGCAGAACCTTCTCGATTTGCTGCCAGGCGGGATCATCGTCATCGATGCCCACGGTCGCGTGCGCGAAGCCAACCCGGCCGCTTGCCAGTTGCTGGGGCTGCCGCTGGAGGGCGAACTGTGGCGGCACGTCATCGCCCGCTGCTTCGCCCCTCGCGAGGACGACGGTCACGAAGTGTCCCTCAAGAATGGCCGGCGGTTGTCCATCTCGACCCGTTCGCTGGATGCCGAGCCGGGGCAACTGGTGTTGCTCAACGACCTGACTGAAACCCGTCACCTGCAAGACCAGTTGGCTCGCCATGAGCGCCTGTCTTCCCTGGGGCGGATGGTCGCATCCCTGGCTCACCAGATCCGTACGCCGCTCTCCGCCGCATTGCTCTACGCCAGCCATCTGACCGAGCAGTCTTTGCCGATGGAAACCCAGCAGCGGTTCGCCGGGCGCTTGAAGGAGCGTTTGCACGAGCTGGAGCACCAGGTGCGAGACATGCTGGTGTTCGCCCGCGGCGAGCTGCCGTTGACTGACCGCGTGACCCCCAAGGCCTTGCTGCAAGCCTTGCAGGCGGCCGCATCGACCCATGTACAGGGCCTGTCGATTCGTTGGCAATGCGACAGCCACGCCGGTGAGGTGCTGTGCAATCGCGACACCCTGGTGGGCGCGGTGTTGAATCTCATCGAGAATGCGGTCCAGGCCAGTGGCGACGAGATCCGGCTGAAAGTGCATCTCTATACCCGCGACAACACCTTGCGCCTGTGCATCAGTGACAGCGGCAGTGGCATCGAGCCGACCGTGCTGGCACGACTGGGCGAGCCGTTCTTTACCACCAAGACCACTGGAACGGGCCTCGGGCTGACCGTGGTCAAGGCCGTGGCCCGTGCTCACCAGGGAGAATTGCAACTGCGCTCGCGGTTGGGGCGTGGCACCTGTGCAACGGTGCTCCTGCCGCTGTTTGCCAGCGCGCCAGGAATGGAGTGAAGGTAATGACTAAGGTACTGCTGGTGGAGGATGATCGGGCCCTGCGCGAAGCGCTGGCCGATACGCTGATGCTGGCCGGGCACGACTACATCGCCGTCGGTTCGGCGGAAGAAGCGTTGCTGGCCGTGGGCCGGGAGGCGTTCAGCCTGGTGGTCAGCGACGTCAACATGCCGGGCATGGACGGCCATCAGTTGCTGGGCCTGTTGCGTGCCCGCCAGCCGCAACTGCCGGTGCTGCTGATGACGGCCCACGGTGCCGTCGAGCGGGCGGTGGATGCGATGCGCCAGGGTGCGGCCGATTACCTGGTCAAGCCGTTCGAACCCAAGGCGCTGATGGACCTCGTGGCTCGCCACGCGTTGGGCAGTCTGGGTGCCGAAGGCGAAGGGCCGGTGGCCATCGAGCCGGCCAGTGCCCAGTTGCTGGAGTTGGCCGCGCGAGTGGCGCGCAGTGATTCGACCGTGTTGATTTCCGGTGAATCGGGTACCGGCAAGGAGGTGCTGGCGCGCTACATTCACCAGCAATCGCGCCGCGCCAACGAACCGTTCATCGCCATAAACTGCGCGGCAATTCCCGACAACATGCTCGAAGCCACTTTGTTCGGCCACGAAAAAGGCTCGTTCACCGGCGCCATCGCCGCCCAGGCGGGCAAGTTCGAGCAGGCCGACGGCGGCACCATCCTGCTCGATGAAATCTCCGAAATGCCTATGGGGCTGCAAGCCAAGCTGCTGCGGGTCCTGCAGGAACGGGAAGTGGAGCGGGTCGGTGCGCGCAAGCCCATCAGCCTGGATATCCGCGTGGTGGCGACCACCAACCGCGACCTGGCCGGCGAAGTGGCGGCGGGGCGTTTCCGTGAGGACCTGTATTACCGCCTGTCGGTCTTCCCGCTGGCCTGGCGACCGCTGCGCGAGCGCACTGCCGATATCCTGCCGCTGGCCGAACGCCTCCTGGCCCGTCACGTCAACAAAATGAAGCACGCCGCCGCCAGGTTTTCCCCTCAGGCCCAGGCCTGCCTGATTGCCTACCCATGGCCGGGTAACGTCCGGGAGCTGGACAACGCCATTCAGCGGGCGCTGATCCTGCAACAGGGCGGCGTGATCCAGCCGGAGGATTTCTGCCTGGCCGGCCCGGTGGCCTGCGCGCCATTGCCTGCATTGTCGACGGTGTCGCCCGTGATGGCTGTGCCTGCGAGCGAGGTCGAGGGCGAATCGGCTGGCGCCTTGGGGGATGATCTGCGTCGTCGTGAATTCCAGATGATCATCGACACCCTGCGGGCCGAGCGCGGCCGGCGCAAGGAAGCGGCCGAGCGCCTGGGCATCAGCCCTCGCACCCTGCGCTACAAGTTGGCGCAGATGCGCGACGCCGGTATGGATGTCGAGGCGTACCTGTTCGCCAGTTGAATGACGTGTACCTGATACCCCTGTGGGAGCGGGCTTGCTCGCGAAGCGTTTGACCAGTCGCCGTCGCGTGGACTGAACCACCGCTTTGGCGAACGGGCCCGCTCCCACGCGCATTTATTCTGACGGTCATGGAGCTGGCACCCTTGTTGCTACTCCCTGGGTACCCGCTGAGTAAGTGTCAAAAAAACGCGGGCCGCCAATGAGAGTAGACCATGAGCCAAGGTATTGAATTTAATCGATTGATGTTGGACATGCGGGCCATGCAAATGGACGCCATGGCCCAGCCCAAGTCGGTCGCGGTCCCCCAGGTGGGTGGCAGCAGCTTTTCCGACATGCTCGGTCAGGCCGTCAATAAAGTGAACGATACCCAGCAAGCGTCGAACCAATTAGCCAGTGCTTTCGAAATTGGCAAGAGTGGTGTCGACCTCACCGACGTGATGATCTCTTCGCAGAAAGCCAGTGTCTCGTTCCAGGCGTTGACCCAGGTTCGCAACAAACTGGTTCAAGCCTATCAAGACATCATGCAGATGCCGGTTTAAGGAAACTATTGAGTCATGGCAGAAGCAGCCGTAGATAACGTTCCAGCCAAGGCCACCCCGCCAGACGGCAAACCGCCGCTGTTCGGCTTGTCCTTCCTGGAAAATCTCTCCGAGATGACCATGTTGCGTCAGGTTGGCCTGTTGGTCGGGCTGGCTGCCAGCGTGGCGATTGGTTTTGCCGTGGTGTTGTGGTCCCAGCAACCGGACTACCGTCCTCTCTACGGCAGTCTGGAGGGCATGGATGCCAAGCAAGTCATGGAGACGCTGTCTTCCGCCGACATTCCTTATACCGTCGAACCCAATTCCGGCGCCTTGCTGGTCAAGGCCGATGACGTCGCCCGTGCGCGCCTCAAGCTCGCCGCGGCGGGCGTGACGCCAAAAGATGGCAACATCGGTTTCGAGATCCTCGACAAGGACCAGGGCCTGGGCACCAGCCAGTTCATGGAAGCGACCCGCTATCGTCGCGGCCTGGAAGGTGAACTGGCGCGGACCATTTCCAGCCTGAACAACGTCAAGGCCGCCCGCGTGCACCTGGCAATCCCGAAAAGCTCGGTGTTCGTGCGCGACGAGCGCAAGCCGAGTGCCTCGGTACTGGTGGAGCTCTACGCTGGCCGCTCCCTCGAGCCTGGTCAGGTCCTGGCCATCGTCAACCTGGTGGCGACCAGCGTCCCCGAGCTGAGCAAGTCGCAGATCACTGTGGTCGACCAGAAAGGCAACCTGCTGTCCGACCAGGCGGAGAACTCCGAACTGACCATGGCCGGCAAGCAGTTCGACTACAGCCGCCGGATGGAGGGCATGTTGACCCAGCGGGTGCACAACATCCTGCAACCGATCCTGGGTAATGACCGCTACAAGGCGGAAGTGTCGGCCGATGTGGACTTCAGCGCGGTCGAGTCGACCTCCGAACAGTTCAACCCGGACCAACCGGCGCTGCGCAGCGAGCAGTCGGTGAATGAACAGCGTACCGCCAGCAATGGCCCGCAAGGCGTGCCGGGTGCCTTGAGCAACCAGCCACCATCGCCGGCCAGTGCGCCGCAAACCACCGGTGGCGCCGCGGGTGCCGCGGGCATGGTGCAGCCAGGCCAGCCACTGGTGGACGCCAACGGTCAGCAGATCATGGACCCGGCCACCGGCCAACCCATGCTGGCACCGTACCCGGCCGACAAGCGCCAGCAGTCGACCAAGAACTTCGAGCTCGACCGTTCCATCAGCCACACCAAGCAACAGCAGGGTCGCTTGAATCGCCTGTCGGTTGCCGTGGTGGTGGACGACCAGGTCAAGGTCAACCCGGCCAACGGCGAAACCAGCCGTGCGCCGTGGAGCGCCGACGAATTGGCGCGCTTCACTCGCCTGGTGCAGGACGCCGTCGGTTTCGACGCCAGCCGCGGCGACAGCGTCAGCGTGATCAACGTGCCGTTCTCCTCGGAGCGCGGGGAAGTGATCGCCGATATTCCGTTTTATTCGCAACCCTGGTTCTGGGATGTGGTCAAGCAGATATTGGGCGTGTTGTTCATCCTGATCCTGGTGTTCGGCGTGCTGCGTCCGGTACTCAATAACATCACCGGCGGCGGCAAGAGCAAGCAGCTGGCGGGCCTGGGTGATGTAGAGCTGGGAGGCATGGGCGGCCTGGATGGCGAATTGGCCAACGATCGCGTCAGCCTCGGCGGGCCGCAGAGCATCCTGCTGCCAAGCCCGAGCGAAGGCTATGACGCACAGTTGAACGCCATCAAGAGTCTGGTGGCAGAAGACCCGGGTCGTGTGGCCCAGGTCGTGAAAGAGTGGATTAACGCAGATGAGTGATAATCGAGCCGCTGTTGCCAAATTGTCCCGGGTCGACAAAGCCGCGATCCTGCTGCTGTCCCTGGGTTCGACCGACGCTGCCCAGGTGCTGCGCCATATGGGGCCCAAGGAGGTCCAGCGCGTTGGCGTGGCCATGGCGCAGATGGGCAATGTGCACCGCGAGCAGGTCGAACAGGTGATGAGCGAGTTCGTCGACATCGTCGGCGACCAGACCAGCCTGGGCGTCGGCTCCGACGACTATGTGCGCAAGATGCTGACCCAGGCCCTCGGCGAGGACAAGGCCAACGGCCTGATCGACCGCATCCTGCTGGGTGGCAACACCAGCGGCCTGGACAGCCTCAAGTGGATGGAGCCACGGGCCGTGGCCGACGTGATCCGCTACGAGCACCCGCAGATCCAGGCGATTGTGGTGGCTTACCTCGACCCGGACCAGGCCGGTGAAGTGCTGGGCAACTTCGACCACAAGGTCCGCCTGGACATCATCCTGCGGGTGTCGTCGCTCAATACCGTGCAGCCGGCGGCCCTGAAGGAGCTGAACCAGATTCTCGAGAAGCAGTTCTCGGGCAACTCCAATGCCTCGCGCACCACCCTGGGCGGTATCAAGCGTGCGGCGGACATCATGAACTTCCTCGACAGCTCGATCGAAGGCCAGCTGATGGACTCGATCCGCGAGTTCGACGAAGACCTGTCCGGCCAGATCGAAGACCTCATGTTCGTGTTCAACAACCTGGCCGACGTCGACGATCGTGGTATCCAGGCCCTGTTGCGCGAAGTGTCCTCCGACGTGCTGGTCCTGGCCCTCAAGGGTTCGGACGAAGGCGTCAAGGAAAAGATTTTCAAGAACATGTCCAAACGGGCGGCGGAACTGTTGCGCGACGACCTCGAGGCCAAGGGCCCGGTGCGCGTCAGCGACGTGGAAACCGCGCAGAAGGAAATCCTTACCATCGCCCGCCGCATGGCCGAAGCCGGAGAAATCGTGCTCGGTGGCAAGGGCGGCGAAGAGATGATCTAAGGTCGTTATGTCTGCC
This sequence comes from Pseudomonas citrullilanati, assembly GCF_030580855.1. Classification (GTDB taxonomy): domain Bacteria; phylum Pseudomonadota; class Gammaproteobacteria; order Pseudomonadales; family Pseudomonadaceae; genus Aquipseudomonas; species Aquipseudomonas citrulli. The sequence continues at coordinate 126,527 of NZ_JAUQOP010000001.1, forward strand.
AAGAGCGATGAGTCACCCAGCGACCTGATTCGCGCCCGGGACGTCGGTGGTTTCGACGTCTGGTCGCTGCCCAGCTTCGACCCTCATGTACCGGAGCCCGAACCGGAGCCGGTGGAGGAGTTGCCGGAAGTCGAGGAAGTGCCGCTGGAGGAAGTCCAGCCGCTGACCCTCGAGGAAGTCGAGAGCATCCGCCAGGAGGCCTATAACGAAGGCTTTGCCGTGGGCGAGAAGGAAGGCTTCCACAGCACCACCCTCAAGGTCCGCCAGGAAGCCGACGTGGCGTTGACGGCCAAGCTCCGGGCGCTGGAATCGTTGATGGTCAACCTGTTCGAACCGATCGCCGAGCAGGACACCCAGATCGAGAAGTCCCTGGTAAGCCTGGTGCAGCACATCTCGCGGCAGGTCATCCAGCGCGAACTGGCCATTGACTCGAGCCAGATCGAACACGTCATGCGCGAAGCCCTCAAGCTGTTGCCGCTGGGCGTGGGCAACGTGCGGCTGTACATCAACCCCCAGGATTTCGAGCTGGTCAAGGCCTTGCGCGAGCGCCATGAAGAAACCTGGCGCATCGTCGAGGACGCGTCGTTGCTGCCGGGCGGTTGCCGGGTGGAAACCGAGCACAGTCGCATCGACGCGACCGTCGAGACCCGCATCGACCAGGTCATGGCCAAGCTCCTCGACCAACTGCACGAACAAGCCTTGCACCCGGCGCCCAGCGATCTGAGCCTGGAGCTGCCGGACGAACCGAGGGCCGCCGCCAGCCTCGAGCTGGAAGGCGTCGAGTCGGTGGCGTCGACCGCGGACGACCGCGATGCGCCTTGAACGAACCAGCTTCGCCAAGCGCCTGGGCAGTTACGCCGAGGCGACCGAACTGGCCGGCCAGCCGATCCTCGAAGGGCGTCTGTTGCGCATGGTCGGCCTGACCCTCGAAGCCGAGGGCCTGCGTGCGGCCATGGGCAGTCGCTGCCTGGTCATCAATGACGACAGCTACCACCCGGTGCAGGTCGAAGCCGAAGTCATGGGCTTTGCCGGCAGCAAGGTATTCCTGATGCCGGTGGGCAGCGTGGCCGGGATCGCCCCGGGCGCCCGCGTGGTGCCGCTGGCCGATACCGGTCGCCTGCCCATGGGCATGAGCATGCTCGGGCGCGTGCTGGACGGCGCCGGGCGGGCCCTGGACGGCAAGGGCGGCATGAAGGCTGAAGACTGGGTGCCGATGGACGGCCCGACGATCAACCCGCTCAAGCGCGACCCCATCAGCGTCCCGCTGGACGTGGGCATTCGCTGCATCAACGGTTTATTGACGGTCGGCCGCGGGCAGCGCCTGGGCCTGTTCGCCGGTACCGGCGTGGGCAAGAGCGTGCTGCTGGGCATGATGACCCGTTTCACCGAAGCCGACATCATCGTGGTGGGGCTGATCGGTGAACGGGGCCGCGAGGTGAAGGAATTCATCGAGCACATCCTTGGCGAAGAGGGCCTCAAGCGCTCGGTGGTCGTGGCCTCGCCAGCGGACGATGCGCCATTGATGCGCCTGCGGGCGGCCATGTATTGCACGCGCATCGCCGAGTATTTTCGCGACAAGGGCAAGAACGTCCTGTTGCTGATGGATTCGCTGACCCGTTTCGCCCAGGCCCAGCGGGAAATCGCCCTGGCCATCGGTGAGCCGCCGGCCACCAAGGGCTATCCGCCCTCGGTGTTCGCCAAGCTGCCGAAACTGGTGGAGCGCGCCGGCAATGCGGAGAAGGGCGGCGGTTCGATCACGGCCTTCTACACCGTCTTGTCCGAGGGCGACGACCAGCAAGACCCGATCGCCGACTCGGCGCGGGGCGTGCTCGACGGCCACATCGTGCTGTCCCGGCGCCTGGCTGAAGAAGGTCACTACCCGGCCATCGACATCGAGGCGTCCATCAGCCGGGTCATGCCGTCGGTCATCAGCAGCGAACACCTCAAGCGCGCCCAGCAGTTCAAGCAGTACTGGTCGCGCTACCAGCAGAGCCGGGACCTGATCAGCGTGGGCGCCTACGTGCCCGGCGGTGACCGCGAGACCGACATCGCCATCAATCTGTACCCGGCGATGTCCGTCTACCTGCGCCAGAGCCTGAACGACAACATCGGCCTGGGTGCCAGCGAAGCGCACCTGGAAAGTATCTTCACGCCGATCGCCGGCGGGTAACCCATCATGGCCACGAGTCGTGCGGCGCGCCTGGCGCCTGTGGTCGAGATGGCGGAGAAGGCCGAGAAAACCGCGGTCCAGCGACTGGCTTATTTCCAGGGCCAGGTGGCCGTTGCCGAGAGCAAGCTGGCAGACCTGGAAAACTTTCGCCTCGAATACCAGCAGCAGTGGATCACTCGCGGCAGCCATGGGGTTTCCGGGCAGTGGTTGCTGGGCTACCAGGGCTTTCTCGCGCAGTTGGGCACCGCGATCGACCAGCAGCGGCAAAGCTTGGTCTGGCACCAGAACAACCTGGAGAAGGCCCGCCAGAGCTGGCAAGAGGCGTTTGCCCGGGTCGAAGGCCTGCGCAAGCTGGTGCAACGCTATATCGATGAAGCGCGGCAACTGGAAGACAAGCGCGAGCAAAAACTGCTGGATGAACTGTCCCAGCGCCTGCCGCGGCAAAATCCGTATTGATCATGGGAATTTTTCGATGAATGCTGCAAAACCTTGCTCAGCCTTCGACCAGGTGCTAAACCTTGTACACGTATGTCCATGACAGGGAAGCCAGCTATGCAAGTCGTTACCGAAGTATCCAACAATGGCAAAAAGCTGACGATTTCGGTTCAGGGGCGGTTCGATTTCAACCTCCACCAGGAGTTTCGCCAGTCCTACGAGAAGTACGAGACGCTCAATACGCCGGTTGATACCTACGTCGTGGACCTGAAGGACACCACCTACCTCGACAGCTCCGCGCTGGGCATGCTGCTGTTGCTTCGCGATTACGCGGGCGGCGAGGATGCCGACGTGAGCGTCATCAACTGCGGCGCCGATGTGCGCAAGATTCTCGCGATCTCCAACTTCGAGAAACTGTTCGATATCAACAGCCCGAAAGAGGAAAAATCGGCAGAGGCGGGCAGGCAGCAGGCAGGGCAGTCTTCGGGCAAAGCCTGATACGGCCATGTTGTCCACTTCCGAATCGCTGACGGTCCTGATTGCCGAGGACAGTGCCGCTGACCGACTGCTGTTGTCGACCATTGTCCGTCGCCAGGGGCACCAGGTGCTCACGGCCGCCGATGGCGCCGAAGCGGTCGAGGTCTATCTGCAGCAGCGTCCGCACCTGGTGTTGATGGACGCGATGATGCCGGTCATGGATGGCTTCGAGGCCGCGCAAAAGATCAAGCAGCTGGCCGGGGATCAGTTGGTCCCGATCATCTTCCTGACCTCGTTGACCGAAAGCGAAGGCCTGGCACGTTGCCTGGAGGCCGGTGGCGACGACTTTCTCGCCAAGCCCTACAACCAAGTGATCCTGGCCGCCAAGATCAAGGCCATGGACCGCCTGCGACGGTTGCAGGCCACGGTGGTTGAGCAGCGCGACCAGATTGCCCGTCACCATGACTACCTGCTCAACGAGCAGCGCGTCGCCAAGGCGGTGTTCGACAAGATCGCCCATTCCGGCTGCCTGAGCGCGCCGAACATCCGTTACCTGCAATCGCCCTATGCCTTGTTCAATGGCGACCTGTTGCTGGCCGCGTTCAACCCGGCCGGCGACATGCACATCCTGCTCGGGGATTTCACCGGCCACGGCTTGCCCGCGGCAGTCGGTGCAATGCCGCTGGCGGAAGTGTTCTACGGCATGACCGCCAAGGGCTACGGCCTGGCGCAGATCCTGCGGGAGATGAACGCCAAGCTCAAGCGCATCCTGCCGGTGGACATGTTCTGTTGCGCAACCTTGCTGTGCCTGAGCTTCCAGCGCTGCACGGTGGAGGTCTGGAACGGCGGCATGCCCGATGGCTACCTGCACGACAGCCTCAGCGGGGCGCGCACGCCGTTGCCGGCGCGGCACCTGCCACTGGGCGTGCTGTCGCCGCAGTTGTTCGACGATCGCACCGAAGTGCACCCCATGTCCCTCGGCGATCGGGTATTCCTGCTGTCCGACGGGGTGATCGACACGGCCAACGACGACGAGCAGCTGTTTGGCGTGGAGCGTTTGCAACAGGTGTTCGCGGCCAATCGCGAGCCCGACCTCCTGTTCGAAGACATCCAGCAAGCCCTGCGGGACTTTCGCGGTGAGGCCCGGGACGACTTCAGCATGGTCGAAGTGCGCCTGGTCGCCGCGACGCAACTCAACCCACCGCCGCCGGTCTATTCCGACAGCGGTCAATCGAGCCCGCTGGACTGGTCGGTGAGTTTCGAATTCCGGGCGCAGACGCTCAAGCGCTTCAACCCGATGCCGTACCTGTTGCAGTTACTGCTTGAGGTTCATGGGCTCAGGGCGCAGAGTGGCGCCCTCTACAGTGTCCTTTCGGAGCTCTATTCCAACGCCTTGGACCATGGGGTGCTGGGGCTCGACTCGGACCTCAAGCGCGATGCATCGGGTTTTGCGCGCTATTACAGCGACCGCAATGCGCGCCTCGACGAACTGAGCGACGGTTATGTGCGGGTTCATCTGCACGTCACACCCAATGGCGACGGCGGTCGCCTGGTCATCGAGGTCGAGGACAGCGGCGAGGGCTTCGATGTGGCCCGGGTGCTGGCGCGGCCGGTGGACAGCGATCGATTGTCCGGACGCGGTGTGAGCCTGGTGCGCCAACTGAGCCATCAGGCCCGTTGGTCAGACGATGGTCGTAGTGTACGCGTGGAGTTTTTCTGGGAGGCTCTGGCATAATCGGGCCATTCTTGATCAGGGAGCGAACAAGTGAGTGAGATTCATCTGGACCGCGACGTGCTCAGCACGTTGAAGGAAGTCATGGAAGAGGGCTATCTGGAATTGCTGGATACCTTCCTCAACGACTCCGAGGCGCGCCTGCGCGTGCTGCACGAAGCCCGGGACGCTGAAAAACTGAGCGCCACCGCCCACAGCTTCAAGGGCAGCAGCAGTAACATGGGTGCCATCCGCCTGGCCGAACTGTGTGGCGAACTGGAGCAGCGCGCCAAGCAGCCGTCGCTGGGGGGAATCGAAAAACTGGTCAGCGAAATCGACAGTGAATTCGCCCATGTCCGCGATCTTTGCCAGGAAGAGCGCGAAGGCTTCCACTGCTGAAACCTGCCGCCCCGCAGCCTTTGGCCCGCCCCTTGCATTGTCTTGTCCGACTGTACCTATGAATCCAGTGCAGCGGAGAAATATTCAATGCCCGTCACCCCTAATACGCTGCTCCAGGCCGCTGCCCCGGCCAAGCCCCAGGCCGCCGTCAATTCACCGGCGGCGACCCCGGACCATGGGGATAGAGCCTCCAGTTTCGCTCAAGTGTTCGCCCGCCAGGCCCCTGCCAAGTCATCGGCAACCCCTGAGCCAGCGATGAAACCCATGCGCGATACGTCTTCCGACAATACCGTCAAAAACGAAGCTGGCGCCGAAACCGCTGCCGCCCCCGAGCAGACGGTTGCCGATAGCGGCAAACCCTTGCCCGCGGACAAGCCCGCCAGTGCCGACGACAAGGCGGCCAGCGATGATGCCGACGGTTCAACCGAGGCACCGGTGGTGGACGCTGCGCCGGTCGATCCCACATTGCTGCCAGATATCACCGCGCCCGTCGTGACGATCACGCCGGAACCTGCGCCAGTGGTGGTGACGCCGGATCCACAGGTCGCCGCCGCAGTGGCGGCGCCAGTCGTTTCGCAGGCCTTGTCCACCCCGCCTGCGGACCCGGTGACGGACCCCGCCTTCGATCCTCAAGCCGACCCGCTCGACGCGATGCCGGCCTTGCGCCTGGCCATGGAGCAGGGGGGGCATGTTTCCGCCGCCAGCCAGGCGCAGCCCAAGGCAGCCGCTCCGGCCGCACTTGATGCCGAGCCGACCTCGGCGCAAACCTTCGCCGCCGGCATGGCGAGCATGCTCACCGTGCAGGCCGACCAGGACAGCACCAGCCCCGGCAGCCAGGGCGGTGAAAAGGCCTTTGGCGGGCTGATCAGCGAGGGCCTCAAGGACCTCACCAGCGCGGCCAGCGACACCCGCGTGGATGACTTCGCCAACCGCCTGGCGGCCCTGACCCAGGCGGCGACGCCGAAGACAGCCAACGCGGTGCCGGTCAACCAGCCCATCGCCATGAACCAGAATGGCTGGACCGAAGAGGTGGTCAACCGGGTGATGTACCTGTCGAGCGCCAATCTCAAGGCGGCCGATATCCAGTTGCAGCCCGCCGAACTCGGGCGCCTGGATATCCGGGTGAACATGGTTCCGGACCAGCAGACCCAGGTCACGTTCATGAGCGCCCACCCCGGCGTCCGCGAAGCCCTCGAAGGCCAGCTGCATCGCCTGCGGGACAGTTTCACCCAGCAGGGCATGGGGCAGGTCGACGTCAACGTGTCTGATCAATCCCGCGGTTCGCCGAACCAGGAGCAGCAGGCCCAGCAACAGGCCCAGGCCGGACGGACCACCTCATCGGGCGGTCGCGTGGATGCCTCGGTGGATGAGCACCTGCCGGCCAGCGTCGCCGAGGTGGCCGCCACGACCACCAGCGTGATCGGCACCAGTGCGGTCGATTACTACGCCTGAACAAGATCGCAACCTCCTGTGGGAGCGAGCCTGCTCGCGAACACGCCGGAACAGATCACCGCAAGGTGCCTGGCCTGACGTTTTCGCGAGCGGGTTCGCTCCCACAGTGCTTTCAGCCCCGCTGTGGTTTCCTATGAGCAAGTGCTCGACACTTCTGGCATAACACTTGCTCCTGCCTTGCCAGGCAATCGTGAAAACCCCGATGAGTGACGGATTATTGGCATGGCGAAGAGTGAAGCAGCAGCTGTAAAAGACCCTGCAACCAAAGGCAAGCTCAAGATGATCATCCTGATCGTGGTGGGCCTGCTGCTGGCGATCGGGGTGTCCGTGGGGGCGACCTGGTATTTCATGCACGGCGCCCAGAGCAAGCCGGCCCCAGTGGCCGAGGCTGCGCCCGTGGGCAAGCAACCGGCCATTTTCGAACCCATGGCGCCGGCCTTCGTGGCCAACTACACCCAGAATGGTCGCCAGCGCTACATGCAGGTCAGCATCACCCTGATGGGCCGAAACCAGGCCGACCTGGAGGCCTTGCGGGTGCACATGCCGCTGATCCGCAACAACCTGGTGATGCTGTTCTCCGGACAGAATTTCGACACCCTGGCCACCCCGGTCGGCCAGGAAATGCTGCGCCAGAAAGCCACGGCCAGCGTCCAGGAAGTGGCTCAGAAAGAGCTGGGCAAAGTGGTGATCGAACAGTTGCTCTTCACTAACTTCGTATTGCAATAGGGAACACGACATGGCCGTGCAGGACCTGTTGTCCCAGGACGAAATCGACGCGCTGTTGCATGGTGTCGACGATGGCCTGGTGCAGACCGAGAACGCTGCTGAACCGGGCAGCGTCAAAAGCTACGACCTGACCAGCCAGGATCGCATCGTTCGCGGACGCATGCCGACCCTGGAAATGATCAACGAGCGCTTCGCCCGCTACACCCGCATCAGCATGTTCAACATGCTGCGCCGCTCGGCCGATGTGGCCGTCGGTGGCGTGCAGGTGATGAAGTTCGGTGAGTACGTGCACTCGCTGTACGTACCTACCAGCCTCAACCTGGTGAAGATCAAGCCGTTGCGCGGCACCGCCTTGTTCATCCTCGACGCCAAGCTGGTGTTCAAGCTGGTGGACAACTTCTTCGGTGGCGACGGCCGTCATGCCAAGATCGAGGGACGTGAATTCACCCCGACCGAGCTGCGGGTCGTGCGCATGGTGCTGGAACAGGCCTTCGTCGACCTGAAGGAAGCCTGGCAGGCGATCATGGAAGTGAACTTCGAGTACATCAACTCGGAAGTGAACCCGGCCATGGCCAACATCGTTGGCCCGAGCGAAGCCATCGTGGTCTCGACCTTCCACATCGAGCTCGATGGCGGTGGCGGCGACCTGCACGTGACCATGCCGTACTCGATGATCGAGCCGGTGCGTGAAATGCTCGACGCCGGCTTCCAGTCGGACCTCGACGACCAGGACGAGCGCTGGATCAACGCGTTGCGCCAGGACGTGCTGGATGTCGACGTGCCGATCGGCGCGACGGTCGCCCGTCGCCAACTGCGCCTGCGGGACATCCTGCACATGCAGCCGGGGGACATCATTCCCGTCGAGATGCCGGAAGACATGATCATGCGTGCCAACGGCGTACCGGCCTTCAAGGTCAAGATGGGTTCCCACAAGGGCAACCTGGCGTTGCAGGTGATCGAGCCGATCGAACGCCGCTGACCGGTGTCGAAGCTCCAGAGCTTTTTTACTGACTTTTAAGTTTTGAACTGATTTTTGCCCGCCGAGGACACATGATGGCTGACGATATGAATACCCAGGATGACCAGGCGCTGGCCGACGAATGGGCTGCGGCCCTGGAAGAAACCGGCAACGCCGGGCAGGCCGATATCGATGCGCTGCTGGCGGCCGATACGGGTGCCCATGCTTCCAATCGCTTGCCGATGGAAGAATTCGGCAGCATGCCGAAGAACAATGACCCGGTGACCCTGGACGGTCCGAACCTGGACGTGATCCTCGACATTCCAGTATCGATCTCCATGGAAGTGGGCAGTACCGACATCAACATTCGTAACCTGCTGCAACTCAACCAGGGCTCGGTGATCGAGCTGGATCGCCTGGCGGGTGAGCCGCTGGATGTCCTGGTCAATGGCACGTTGATCGCCCATGGCGAAGTGGTGGTGGTCAACGAGAAGTTTGGCATTCGCCTGACGGACGTGATCAGTCCGAGCGAACGCATCAAGAAGCTGCGCTGAGTGAAAGGGTTCCTTGGCGCAGCCCTGATGCTGCCGTTCAGCGTGCTGGCGGCCGAGCCGGTGGCCTCGGCTGCGGCTTCGTCGGTGAGTGGCACTGGTGTGGCCGGGCAACTGGCGCAACTGGTGATCGGCCTGTTGCTGGTGCTGGGCCTGATCTTCTTCCTCGCCTGGTTGTTGCGCCGCGTGCAGCAGGCCGGGCCCGCCGGCAAGGGCCAGGTCATCGATATCGTCGGCACGCGTGCGCTGGGCCCGCGGGACCGGCTGGTGCTGGTGCAGGTCGGCAACGAGCAGATCCTGCTCGGCCTGAGCCCGGGCAGCATTACCGCGTTGCACGTCCTCAAGGAGCCGGTCCAGGTGGCTTCCGCCGAGCAGGCTTCCCCCGAATTTGCCCAGCGCCTCATGGAATTGCTGGGCAAAGACCAGAAGGATAAGAAGTAATGCCGTTGCGCATTCTGTTGGCGCTGGCCCTGATGCTGGCCGCGCCGTCGGTCTTTGCCGCCGATCCGCTGTCGATCCCGGCGATTACCCTGGGCACCAACGCCGACGGGGCCCAGGAATATTCGGTCAGCCTGCAGATCCTGCTGATCATGACCGCGCTGAGTTTCATCCCGGCGTTCGTCATGCTGATGACCAGCTTCACCCGGATCATCATCGTCTTCTCGATCCTGCGCCAGGCCCTGGGCCTGCAACAGACGCCGTCGAACCAGATCCTCACCGGCATGGCGCTGTTCCTGACGATGTTCATCATGGCCCCGGTATTCGACCGGGTGAACCAGGACGCGCTGCAACCCTACCTGGCGGAGAAGCTCAGCGCCCAGGACGCGGTCGCCAAGGCCGAGGTGCCGATCAAGGACTTCATGCTGGCCCAGACGCGCAGCAGCGACCTGGAGCTGTTCATGCGCCTGTCCAAGCGCACCGACATCGCCAGCCCCGACCAGGCGCCGCTGACCATCCTGGTGCCGGCGTTCGTCACCTCCGAGCTGAAGACCGCGTTCCAGATCGGCTTCATGATCTTCATCCCGTTCCTGATCATCGACCTGGTGGTCGCCAGCGTGTTGATGGCCATGGGTATGATGATGCTGTCGCCGCTGATCATTTCCCTGCCGTTCAAGATCATGCTGTTCGTGCTGGTGGATGGCTGGGCGCTGATCATCGGCACCCTGGCGGGCAGTTTCGGCGGTGTTTAGACCTTCCCTGCGGATCAAGATATGACGCCTGAAGTTGCGGTAGACCTGTTTCGCGAAGCGCTCTGGCTGACCACCATGATGGTCGCCATCCTGGTGGTTCCCAGCCTGCTGGTGGGCCTGCTGGTGGCGATGTTCCAGGCCGCGACCCAGATCAACGAGCAGACCCTGAGCTTCCTGCCGCGCCTGCTGGTCATGCTGGTGACGCTGATCGTCGCCGGCCCCTGGATCGTGCAAACCTTCATGGAATACATCCTGCATCTGTACGGCAGTATTCCGCAGTTGATCGGCTGACCCGATGTCGATGCTCGCGCTGACCGACACCCAGATCAGTTCCTGGGTGGCGGCGTTCGTCCTACCACTGTTTCGCGTCACCGCCGTGCTGATGAGCATGCCGGTCTTCGGCACGACCCTGCTGCCACGCCGCGTGCGCCTGTATTTCGCCCTGGCGATCACCGTGGTCATCGCCCCCGGCTTGCCGCCGATGCCGCCGGTCCACGCGTTGGACCTCAGTGCGCTGATGCTGGTGGCCGAACAGATCCTCATCGGCACCTTGATGGGGTTTTCCCTGCAGTTGTTCTTCCAGGCGTTCGTGGTGGCCGGGCAAATCATTTCGATCCAGATGGGCATGGCCTTCGCATCCATGATCGATCCCACCAACGGCGTCAACAGCGCAGTGATCGGGCAGTTCCTGACGATGCTGGTGACCTTGTTGTTCCTGGCCATGAACGGGCATCTGGTGGTGTTCGAGGTGCTGACCGAAAGCTTCACGACCCTGCCGGTGGGCAGCGCGTTGCTGGTCAATCATTTCTGGGAGATCGCCGGCAAGCTCGGCTGGGTCCTGGGCGCGGCGATGGTGCTGGTATTGCCGGCGATCACCGCGCTGCTGGTGGTCAACATCGCCTTCGGCGTGATGACCCGGGCGGCGCCGCAATTGAATATCTTCTCGATCGGTTTCCCGTTGACCCTGGTGTTGGGCATGGTGATCTTCTGGATCAGCCTCGGAGATATTCTCAACCAGTATCAGCCGCTGGCGACCGAGGCCCTGCAGTTGCTACGTGACATGGCACAGGCGCGCTGACCATGGCTGAAAGCGAGAGTGGCCAGGACAAGACAGAAGATCCCACGGAAAAGCGCAGGCGCGAATCCCGGGAGAAGGGCGAGATCGCCCGTTCCAAAGAGCTCAACACCCTGGCGATCATGCTGGCCGGGGCGGGTAGCCTGTTGATCTACGGTGGCGGGTTGGCCCAGGACCTGCTGGAAATCATGCGGCTGAATTTTTCCCTGCCTCGCGACGTGCTGCTCACCCCAGGCGCGATGACGCAGTACCTGTTGCACTCGGGCAAGATCGCGATCCTGGCGTTGCAACCGATCCTGATCTTCCTGTTGCTGGCGGCCTTCATCGGCCCGATTTCCCTGGGCGGGTGGCTGTTCGCGGCCGGCAGCCTGGCGCCCAAGTTCAGCCGAATGAACCTGTTGTCGGGCCTCAAGCGGATGTTTTCCACGTCGGCGCTGATGGAGTTGCTCAAGGCCCTCGGCAAGTTCCTGCTGGTCCTGTCCGTGGCGTTGACGGTGTTGCAAGGCGATATCGATGACTTGTTGAGCATTGCCCACGAGCCATTGGAACAGGCCATCATCCACAGCGTGCAACTGGTGGGCTGGAGCACTTTGTGGATGGCTTGCGGGCTGATCCTGATCGCGGCCATCGACGTTCCGATCCAGCTTTATCAGAGCAAGCAGAAGCTGATGATGACCAAGCAGGAGGTGCGCGACGAATACAAGGAGCAGGAGGGCAAGCCGGAGGTCAAGCAGCGCGTGCGCCAATTGCAGCGCGAAATTTCCCAGCGCCGGATGATGTCGGCCATCCCGGAAGCCGATGTGGTCATCACCAACCCGACCCACTACGCCGTGGCGCTCAAGTACGACCCCGAAAAAGGCAATGCGCCGATGCTGCTGGCCAAGGGCAGCGATTTCCTGGCGTTGAAGATCCGCGAGATCGCCGTCGCCAACGAGGTGATGCTCCTCGAATCCCCGGCCCTGGCGCGGTCGATCTACTACTCCACCGAGCTTGAAGAAGAGATCCCTGGCGGCCTGTACCTGGCCGTGGCCCAGGTGTTGGCCTATGTCTATCAGATCCGCCAGCATCGCGCCGGCAAGGGCAAGCGCCCCGAACCGCTGAAGGACCTGCCGATTCCGCCGGATTTGCGTCGCGATTCCTGACAGGCTATCGCTAGTTCGAAGAGCGCCATTTGCCGGTGTTGGCGATGTACCTGAACATGAGGGAGGGTAAGGGGCAAGCGCTGGCGCTGCATGAGGTTTCAAGGCGCCGTGGTCGTCCAGGTCGTCGGGGTGGACGCCCATCTGTTCGGCAAGGGCGATTCTATCGGTCATGGTCGGTCTCCGTGGAATGCCGCAGCTGGCTATCTCGCGGTACCAGCGCCACGCGAGGATCTATTTGATACCTCCTTGCGCGCGTCAGCTACTGTCAGAACTGTCAGATGAGTTCTCATTTGCGGGCTGCCGCTCGGGTCTCCCTATCACACCTAAACGCCTATGCCCCCAGTGATTTCTTCAGTCTCGGCAAAGTTGGACGGCTTTTTGCAAAAGCACCTCCCGTGACGCTCATGGCGTCAAAACTTTGCTTCACAGGAACGGGGAATCTCGGTGGATCGCTCTCAGTTACTCAGCACCGCGCGCAGCAGCGCAGTGACGCTCGGCCAAGGCAACCTCGGGGTGCCGGTGTTGCTGATGGTCATGCTCGCCATGATGATGCTGCCCGTGCCGCCGTTCCTGCTGGACGTGTTCTTCACGTTCAACATCGCCCTGTCGATCGTGGTGCTGCTGGTCTGCGTCTACGCCCTGCGCCCCCTGGATTTCGCGGTGTTCCCCACCATCCTGTTGGTGGCGACCCTGTTGCGCCTGGCGCTGAACGTGGCGTCCACCCGCGTGGTCATGCTCCACGGCCAGGATGGTCACGCCGCCGCCGGTAAAGTGATCCAGGCCTTCGGCGAGGTGGTGATAGGCGGTAACTACGTGGTCGGTATCGTGGTCTTCGCCATTTTGATGATCATCAACTTCGTCGTGGTAACCAAGGGTGCCGGGCGGATTTCCGAGGTGAGCGCGCGTTTTACCCTCGATGCGATGCCCGGCAAGCAAATGGCGATCGACGCCGACCTCAACGCCGGCCTGATCGATCAGAACCAGGCCAAGACGCGCCGCCTGGAAGTGGCCCAGGAAGCCGAGTTCTACGGTTCCATGGACGGCGCCAGTAAATTCGTCCGCGGCGACGCCATCGCCGGCCTGCTGATCCTGTTCATCAACCTGATCGGCGGCATGGCCGTCGGTATCTTCCAGCACGGCATGAGCTTCGGCGATGCGGGCCGGGTCTACGCCTTGCTGACCATTGGTGACGGTTTGGTGGCGCAATTGCCATCACTGTTGTTATCCACAGCGGCGGCGATCATGGTGACCCGTGCGTCGGGCTCCGAAGACATGGGCAAGCAGATCGGGCGGCAGATGTTCGCCTCGCCCAAGGCCCTCGCCGTGGCCGCCGGCCTGATGGCGGTCATGGGCCTGGTGCCGGGGATGCCCCACATTTCCTTCCTGACCATGGCGGCGCTGGCGGCCGGTGGCGCCTACCTGTTCTGGAAAAAGCAGAACGTCCAGAAGCTCCAGGCCCTGCAAGAGGTCAAGCGCCAGCAGGAACTGCTGCCATCCCCGGCGCGGGCCCTGGAAACCAAGGAGCTGGGCTGGGACGACGTGACCCCGATCGACATGATCGGCCTGGAAGTCGGCTACCGCCTGATTCCCTTGGTCGATCGCAACCAGGGCGGCCAGTTGCTGGCGCGGATCAAGGGCGTGCGCAAGAAGCTGTCCCAGGACCTGGGCTTCCTGATGCCGACCGTGCACATCCGCGACAACCTCGACCTGGCGCCGAGCGCCTATCGCCTGACGCTGATGGGGGTCATCCTGGCCGAGGCCGAGATCTACCCGGACCGCGAGCTGGCGATCAACCCGGGGCAGGTCTACGGTACGCTCAACGGCATCACCGCCAAAGATCCGGCTTTCGGCCTGGAGGCGGTGTGGATCGAGATCAGCCAGCGGGCGCAGGCCCAGTCCCTCGGCTATACCGTGGTGGACGCCAGTACCGTGGTCGCGACCCACTTGAACCAGATCCTGTACAAGCATTCCAGCGAGCTGATCGGCCACGAGGAAGTCCAGCAATTGCTGCAAGTCCTGGCCAAAGGCTCGCCGAAGCTGGCTGAAGAATTGGTGCCAGGGGTGGTTTCGCTGTCGCAACTGCTCAAGATCCTGCAGGCGCTCCTGGCCGAGCAGGTGCCGGTACGTGACATCCGCAGCATTGCCGAAGCCATCGCCAACAACGCTTCCAAGAGTCAAGATACCGCCGCGATGGTGGCCGCGGTGCGGGTTGGCGTATCCCGTGCAATCGTCCAAAGCATTGTAGGCACTGAGTCCGAGCTGCCTGTGATCACCTTGGAGCCAAGGTTGGAACAGATATTGCTCAATAGTTTGCAGAAGGCAGGGCAAGGCTCGGAAGAGGGTGTCCTGCTGGAGCCAAGCATGGCCGAGAAGCTGCAGCGTTCGCTGATCGAGGCAGCCCAGCGGCAAGAGATGCAAGGGCAACCGGTGATCCTGCTGGTGGCCGGTCCGATTCGCGCGATGCTCTCGCGGTTCGGACGCCTCGCGGTCCCGGGGCTGCATGTGCTGGCTTACCAGGAAATACCGGACAACAAGCAAGTGACCATCGTTGCGACAGTAGGGCCCAACGGCTGAGGTAGTGGTTTATGCAAGTGAAGCGTTTTTTCGCCGCCGATATGCGTCAGGCCATGAAGCTGGTTCGTGACGAGCTGGGCGCCGAGGCAGCCATCATCGGTAATCGCCGGATCGCCGGCGGTGTCGAGCTGACAGCGGCTCTGGACTACAAATTGTCGGCGCTGGCCCCGCGTGTTCCGAACATGGAACTCGAGGACGAGCTGCGCAAGACCCAGTCGCGCATTGCCAGTGCCCAGGCCGAGTTGAGCCTGCGCAGCAGCGAAGGCGAGGCCGCGCCGGGTACCAATCGTCAATTGTTCGCCGGTCAGCCACTGACCGCCGGCCTGCCGTTGACCGCCGCCGAACCGCTGATCGAGCCCACCCCGGCCGAGCCGCGGCGCCCGGCGCCTGCTCCCGCCGCGCCGGCCCGTGGGGTCGACCCGCGTGCCCTGGACTCGATGCGCTTCGAGCTCAACAGCCTGCGCGAGCTGATGGAAGTGCAGCTCGGCTCCCTGGCCTGGAACCAGCTGCAAGGCAGCCATCCGGCCCAGGCCAACCTGTGGCGCCGCCTGCAACGCATCGGCTTGTCCGGTCCGTTGTCCCGCGACCTGCTGGCGCTGATCAAGGGTATCGAAGAGCCTCGCCAGGCCTGGCGCATGTTGTTGGCGCACCTGGCGCGGATGATCGCCACGCCGGAAGTCGAGCCACTGGAAGAGGGCGGGGTGATCGCCATGGTCGGTCCTGCCGGCATGGGCAAGACCACCACCCTGGCCAAGCTCGCCGCCCGTTATGTCCTCAAGTACGGTGCCCAGAGCATTGCGCTGGTGAGCATGGACAGTTTCCGCATCGGTGCCCAGGAGCAACTCAAGACCCTCGGCCGCATCCTCAATGTGTCGGTGACCCATGTGGACCCGGGTCAGTCCCTGGCCCAGGCGCTGGAGCCCCTGCTGCGCAAGCGCGTCGTGCTGATCGACACCGCCGGCCTGCAAGCCAGCGATCCGGCCCTGCGCCTGCAACTCGAAAGCCTGGCCGGGCGCGGTATCAAGTCAAAAAATTATCTCGTGTTGGCAACCACCAGCCAGAAACAGGTTCTAACCGCCGCCTACCACAGCTACAAGCGCTGCGGGCTGGCCGGCTGCATCCTGACTAAGCTGGACGAAACGGCGAGCCTGGGCGAGGTGTTGAGCCTGGCGATCGGTCATGAATTGCCGGTGGCCTACCTGACCGACGGGCCGCGGATCCCGGATGACCTGCATCTGCCGCGCCGTCATCAACTGGTCAGTCGTGCCGTAAGTGTGCAAATGCAGGAAGAACCCAGCGAAGAAGCCATGGCTGACATGTTCGCTGATATCTACCACAGCCCATCCAAACAGGTCGGCTGAGGTTATCATGAGTATTTTTTGTACCTACATCGATGGTCTGCCATGCATTGTTCCGTGTGAACGCGCAGCCAGTAATGTGGCCTCCGTCTAAGTAAGACAAGGTAAAGAACGAACATGGGCAGCATGCATCCCGTACAGGTGATCGCGGTGACCGGCGGCAAAGGTGGCGTCGGGAAGACTAACGTGTCAGTGAACTTGTCCCTGGCTCTGGCAGAGCTTGGCCGACGGGTCATGCTGCTGGACGCCGACCTGGGCCTGGCGAACGTCGACGTGCTGCTGGGGCTCACCCCCAAGCGCACGCTGGCGGATGTGATCGAGGGTCGCTGCGAGCTGCGCGACGTACTGTTGCAGGGGCCGGGCGGGATCCGCATCGTGCCGGCCGCTTCCGGCACCCAGAGCATGGTCCACCTGACCCCGGCCCAGCACGCGGGCCTGATCCAGGCATTCAGCGACATCGGCGACAACCTCGATGTGCTGGTGATCGACACCGCGGCCGGCATCGGCGACTCGGTCGTCAGTTTCGTCCGCGCTGCCCAGGAAGTGCTGCTGGTGGTCTGCGACGAACCAACGTCCATCACCGACGCCTACGCCCTGATCAAGCTGCTGAACCGCGACTACGGCATGAACCGCTTCCGCGTGCTGGCCAACATGGCGCAGAGCCCGCAAGAGGGCCGCAACCTGTTCGCCAAGCTGACCAAGGTCACTGATCGCTTCCTGGATGTCGCCCTACAATATGTCGGCGCCGTGCCCTACGACGAAAGTGTCCGCAAGGCCGTCCAGAAGCAACGTGCCGTCTATGAAGCTTTTCCACGTTCCAAATGTGCGCTGGCGTTCAAGGCAATCGCCCAGAAAGTCGATAGTTGGCCGCTGCCGGCCAACCCTCGCGGGCACCTGGAATTTTTCGTCGAGCGTCTCGTGCAACAGACAGCAGGGCCCGTGCTATGACAGCCAGCAGTTACAACCACCTCTACAAAAAATCGGCACGGGACGCCCAGTACGAGTTGATCGAGCGTTACGCGCCCCTGGTCAAGCGTATCGCCTATCACTTGCTGGCGCGGTTGCCGGCCAGTGTGCAGGTCGAGGACCTGATCCAGGCCGGCATGATCGGCCTGCTCGAAGTGTCGAACAAATACGACGCGAGCAAGGGCGCCAGTTTCGAGACCTACGCCGGTATCCGCATCCGCGGGGCGATGCTCGATGAAGTCCGCAAGGGCGATTGGGCGCCGCGTTCGGTGCACCGCAATACCCGCATGGTCAGCGATGCGATCCGTGCGATTGAAGCTAAAACCGGGCGCGACGCTAAAGATCACGAGGTTGCGGCCGAACTCCAGTTGAGTCTCGATGATTATTACGGGATTTTGAACGATACCTTGGGCAGCCGCCTGTTCAGTTTCGACGACCTGTTGCAGGACGGCGAACACGAAGGGCTGCATGAGGATGGCGCAAGTGCTCACATGGAGCCATCGCGCGACCTGGAAGATGAACGCTTCCAGAGCGCCCTGGCGGAAGCGATTGCCAATTTGCCGGAGCGTGAGCGACTGGTCTTGGCGCTGTACTACGACGAAGAGCTGAACCTCAAGGAAATCGGTGAGGTCCTGGGAGTCAGCGAATCGCGGGTCAGCCAGTTACACAGCCAGTGCGCAGCCCGTTTGCGGGGGCGTTTGGGGGAATGGCGAGCGCGCTGACACGCAGTGCGGGGGCACTGCGAGCGAGGCCGGCAGGTACTGCACGGTCTCATCCGTTGTGCTCCGGGCTGTTGTCGAGCGTTGTGCCGGATTGATTGAAATGGCGCGCCCAGGTGCTGGACGCGTTTAAGACTGCTTGGAGGTCGAATTGGACAAGAACATGAAAATCCTCATCGTTGATGACTTCTCAACGATGCGGCGGATCATTAAAAACCTGTTGCGTGACCTTGGGTTCACCAACACGGCCGAAGCAGATGACGGGACCACTGCGCTCCCGATGTTGCACAGTGGCAACTTCGATTTTCTGGTCACCGACTGGAACATGCCCGGGATGACCGGCATCGACCTGCTGCGCCAGGTGCGCGCCGACGAAAAACTCAAGCACCTTCCCGTGCTGATGGTCACCGCCGAAGCCAAGCGCGAGCAGATCATCGAAGCGGCCCAGGCCGGCGTGAACGGCTACGTGGTCAAACCCTTCACGGCCCAGGCGTTGAAAGAGAAGATCGAAAAAATCTTCGAACGCATCGGCTAACGGCGCCCCGGGGGGAGCTATGGATAACGAATCTTCAATGGGCGATTTCGAATCGACCCTGAAAAAACATGCCCGTGAACTGGTCGAAAGCCTCGAAAAAGGCCGTTTTGGCGATGCGGTTCAAATGATCCATGAGCTCAACCAGACCCGTGACCGGGGGCTGTATCTGGAAGTGGGCAAGCTCACGCGTGAATTGCACAGCGCGATTGTCAATTTCCAGATCGACCCGCGCATGCCGCAGGCCGAGGAAGTCTCGCAGATCACCGACGCCACCGAGCGCCTGGGGTATGTGGTCAAGCTGACCGAGGCCGCGGCCAACCGCACCATGGACCTGGTGGAGAGCGCCACGCCGCTGGTCAATGGCCTGAGCGAGGAAGCCCAGGCCTTGAGCGCCGACTGGGGTCGGTTCATGCGTCGCGAGGTCGGGGCCGAGGAGTTTCGGGAACTGGCCCGCCGGGTCGACGGTTTCCTGGCGCGCAGCAGCAGCGAGAACCGCGCCGTCGCCAGCAACCTCAACGACATCCTCTTGGCCCAGGACTATCAGGACCTGACCGGCCAGGTAATCAAGCGCGTGACCCAACTGGTCACCGAAGTGGAAAGCAATTTGCTCAAACTGGTGTTGATGGCCAGCCAGGTCGACCGCTTTGCGGGCATCGAACACGACCGTGAAGCGATGCTTGCTGAAAAAGATCCACAAAAACATCTCTCTCAGGGTGAAGGTCCGCAGATTCATGCCGATAAAAGAGAAGACGTTGTGTCCGGTCAGGACGATGTGGACGATTTGCTGTCCAGCCTTGGATTCTGAGTTTTAGCCCTGTTTTAGGAGCACCCCATTAATGAGCTTCGGCGCCGATGAAGAGATCCTTCAGGATTTCCTGGTTGAGGCTGGCGAGATTCTCGAGCAACTGTCCGAGCAATTGGTCGAGCTGGAAAGCCGGCCGGATGATGCGGATCTGCTCAACGCAATCTTTCGCGGTTTCCACACTGTAAAAGGAGGCGCCGGCTTCCTCCAGCTCAACGAGCTGGTGGAGTGCTGTCACATTGCCGAAAACGTGTTCGACATCCTGCGCAAGGGTGAGCGTCGCGTCGATTCGGAGTTGATGGACGTGGTGCTTGAAGCGCTGGATGCGGTCAACAGCATGTTCAGCGAAGTGCGCGAGCGCTCGCCGATCACCCCCGCCACGCCTGAGCTGCTCGCCGCGCTGTCGCGCCTGGCCGAGCCTCAGTCGGCCGACGAGGCCGTTGCCGAGGCCGAGCCGGCCATTGAAGAACCGGTGGTCGAGGAACCTGTCGCCGAGGAATCGGGTGACATCACCGATAATGAATTCGAACAACTGCTGGACTCCCTGAGCGCCGCCAAGGCCCAGGCCGAGGCGCCGGCCGCACCGGCTGCCGCGCCGGCAGGCGATGCCGCTGCCAGCGATGAGATCACCGACGCCGAGTTCGAGTCGTTGCTCGACCAGCTGCATGGCAAGGGGCAGTTCGCCGTCGATGCCGTCGCGCCTGCGGCGGCCCCGGCCGCCCCGAAAGCGGCCGGCGACAACTCCGACATCACCGACGACGAATTCGAAGCCTTGCTCGATCAACTGCACGGCAAGGGCACCTTTGCCGTCGATGCGCTGGATTCGGCCATCGCTTCGGCGCCGAGCCCGGCGCAACCTGCCGCCGCTGCGGCCGGCAGCGACCTGATCAGCGACCACGAATTCGAATCGCTGCTGGACGAACTGCACGGCAAGGGCAAGTTCAGCGAAGTCGGTACGGCGGCCGCCAAGCCGGCCGCCGCCACGGGTGCTGCGGCTGCCGCCGCGCCAGTGGCCAAGGCCGCGCCGAAGCCGGCTGCCAAGGCGCCGGAGGCGAAGGCCGAGACGCCCAAGCCTGCCGCCGCCGCTGCGCCAGCGCCAGCCCGTGCCGCGTCGGCACCGCCGGCGGAAAAACCGGCCAGTGAAGCCGAGACCACCGTGCGGGTCGACACCGCGCGCCTGGACGAGATCATGAACATGGTCGGCGAGCTGGTGCTGGTGCGTAACCGCCTGGTGCGCCTGGGCCTCAACAGCCAGGACGAAGCCATGTCCAAGGCCGTGTCGAACCTCGACGTGGTCACGGCCGACCTGCAGACCGCGGTCATGAAGACCCGGATGCAGCCGATCAAGAAAGTCTTCGGGCGCTTCCCGCGCCTGGTTCGCGACCTGGCTCGCCAGCTCAAGAAAGAAATCAACCTGGAACTGGTGGGTGAAGAAACCGACCTCGACAAGAACCTCGTCGAGGCCCTGGCCGACCCATTGGTCCACTTGGTGCGCAACGCGGTCGACCACGGTATCGAGTCGCCGCAGGAGCGCGAGGAGGCGGGCAAGGTCCGCAGCGGCAAGGTGATCCTGGCGGCCGAGCAGGAGGGCGACCACATCCTGTTGTCGATCTCCGACGATGGCAAGGGCATGGACCCGAACGTGTTGCGCGCGATCGCGGTGAAACGCGGCGTGATGGACAAGGATGCCGCCGACCGTCTCAGCGACACCGAGTGCTACAACCTGATCTTCGCCCCGGGCTTCTCCACCAAGACCGAGATCTCCGACGTCTCGGGCCGTGGCGTGGGCATGGACGTGGTGAAAACCAAGATTTCCCAGCTCAACGGTTCGATCAACATTTACTCGACCAAGGGCCAGGGCTCGAAGATCGTCATCAAGGTCCCATTGACCCTGGCGATCATGCCAACCCTGATGGTGATGCTGGGCAACCAGGCGTTCGCCTTCCCGCTGGTGAACGTCAACGAGATCTTCCACCTCGACCTGTCGCGCACCAACGTGGTGGACGGCCAGGAAGTGGTGATCGTACGGGACAAGGCCTTGCCGCTGTTCTACCTCAAGCGCTGGCTGGTCAGTTCCGCGGCGCACGAGGAGCAGGGCGAAGGTCACGTGGTGATCCTTTCGGTGGGCACCCAGCGGATCGGCTTCGTCGTCGATCAGTTGGTGGGCCAGGAAGAAGTGGTCATCAAGCCGTTGGGCAAGATGCTCCAGGGCACCCCGGGCATGTCCGGCGCCACCATCACCGGCGACGGCCGCATCGCGTTGATTCTCGATGTGCCCAGCATGCTCAAGCGCTACGCCGCCCGGCGTATTTGATTCTGGAGGAGGGCGGCCCGCGGCCGCGCCTCGTCTTACGGAGTGTTTATGGTAGTTAAAGTCCTGGTGGTGGACGACTCGGGTTTTTTTCGCCGCCGCGTCTCGGAAATTCTTTCGGCTGATACGAGTATCCAGGTTGTCGGTACGGCAACCAACGGCAAAGAGGCGATCGATCAGGCCCTGGCCCTCAAGCCGGATGTGATCACCATGGACTACGAGATGCCGATGATGGATGGCATCACGGCCGTGCGCCACATCATGCAGCGCTGCCCGACCCCGGTATTGATGTTCTCTTCCCTGACCCACGAAGGCGCCCGGGTGACCCTCGATGCGCTGGACGCCGGGGCGGTGGATTTCCTGCCGAAGAACTTCGAAGACATTTCGCGCAACCCCGACAAGGTCCGGCAGTTGCTGTGCGAAAAGGTCCATAGCATTTCCCGCAGCAACCGGCGTGTCGGCGGCTACAGCGCCCCGGCGCCAGCCCCTGTCGCGGCGCCAAGCCCTGCGCCGGCGCCAAGTGCTTCGAGCAGCTTCAACCCGCCGCCGGTGCGCAGTGCGCCGGCCCCGGCGCCTGCGCGCTCGGCCCCGGCCAGCGCACCGTCGGCGGCGCCCAAGCGCAAGGCCTACAAGCTGGTCGCGATCGGCACCTCCACCGGTGGCCCGGTAGCGCTGCAACGGGTCCTGACCCAGTTGCCGGGCAATTTCCCGGCCCCCATCGTGCTGATCCAGCACATGCCTGCCGCCTTCACCAAGGCGTTCGCCGAGCGCCTGGACAAGCTGTGCAACATCAGCGTCAAGGAAGCCGAGGATGGCGACATCCTGCGTCCGGGCCTGGCATTGCTGGCACCGGGTGGCAAGCAGATGATGGTCGACGGCCGTGGCGCGGTGAAGATCCTGCCGGGCGACGAGCGCTTGAACTACAAGCCGTGCGTGGACATTACCTTCGGTTCGGCGGCCAAATCCTACGGTGACAAAGTTCTGGCGGTGGTGCTCACCGGCATGGGCGCCGACGGTCGCGAAGGCGCGCGCCTGCTCAAGCAGGGCGGCAGTGCGATCTGGGCCCAGGACGAAGCCAGCTGCGTGATCTATGGCATGCCGATGGCCATCGTCAAGGCCGACCTCGCCGATGCCGTGTACAGCCTGGATGACATCGGCCGGCACCTGGTCGAGGCATGCCTGTAATGGATGTACTCAGCCTGATCGGCATCATCATGGCGTTCGTCGCCATTATCGGCGGCAATTACCTGGAAGGCGGGCATCTCGGTGCCCTGGCCAACGGTCCGGCCGCGTTGATCGTGCTCGGTGGCACCATCGGCGCGGCCTTGTTGCAGTCGCCCATGAGCGCATTCAAGCGGGCCATCCAGGTGCTGGGCTGGATCCTGTTCCCGCCGCGGGTAGACCTGGCCGGCGGTATCGACCGGGTGGTGAACTGGAGCCTGACCGCACGCAAGGAAGGCTTGCTCGGCCTGGAAGGGGTGGCCGATGCCGAACCCGACAGCTATTCGCGCAAAGGCCTGCAATTGCTGGTCGACGGTGCCGAGCCGGAAGCCATCCGCAGCATCCTGGAGGTGGATTTCTACACCCAGGAGGCCCGTGATATCGAAGCGGCCAAGGTGTTCGAAAGCATGGGCGGCT
This sequence comes from Pseudomonas citrullilanati, assembly GCF_030580855.1. Classification (GTDB taxonomy): domain Bacteria; phylum Pseudomonadota; class Gammaproteobacteria; order Pseudomonadales; family Pseudomonadaceae; genus Aquipseudomonas; species Aquipseudomonas citrulli. Next base: position 149,716 of record NZ_JAUQOP010000001.1, read on the forward strand.
ACGCGCCGACCATTGGCATCATCGGCGCGGTGATGGGCTTGATCCACGTGATGGGCAACCTGGCCGATCCGTCGCAACTGGGCAGCGGCATCGCCGTGGCCTTCGTGGCCACGATCTACGGCGTGGCGAGCGCCAACCTGGTGTTGCTGCCGATTGCCGCCAAGCTCAAGTCGATCGCCTTGCGCCAGTCGCGCTATCGCGAAATGTTGCTGGAAGGGATCCTGTCGATCGCCGAAGGTGAAAACCCACGCTCCATTGAGTTGAAGCTCCAGGGCTTCATGGACTGATGGGAGACAGGGAAAATGGCCCGTCGCAGGCACACTGAAGAACACGTCAACCATGAACGCTGGCTGGTTTCCTACGCCGACTTCATTACCCTGCTGTTTGCCTTTTTCGTGGTCATGTACTCGATTTCCTCGGTCAACGAAGGCAAGTACAAGGTCATTTCCGAGGCGCTGATCGGCGTCTTCACCGACTCCGATCGCGCCCTCAAGCCGATTCCCATTGGCGAAGAACGGCCCAAGAGCACGACCCCGGCCCAGCCGCTGGTCAAGGACTCCGAACAGGTCGATGCCGGCATCGCCGGCGGTAGCGATCCGTTGAAAAGCATCGCCGACGACATCAGCGCGGCATTCGGCGACCTGATCAAGTCCAACCAGATGACCGTGCGCGGCAACGAGCTTTGGGTGGAGATCGAACTCAACTCCAGCCTGCTGTTCGGCAGCGGCGACGCGATGCCCAGCGACATGGCCTTCAACATCATCGACAAGGTGGCAGCGATCCTGAGGCCGTTCGACAACCCGATCCATGTCGAAGGCTTTACGGACGACCAGCCGATCCGGACCGCGCAGTACCCGACCAACTGGGAGCTGTCTTCGGCCCGTTCGGCGAGCATTGTCCGCATGCTGGCGATGCAGGGCGTGAACCCCGGCCGCCTGGCGTCGGTGGGCTACGGCGAATTCCAGCCGGTGGCCAACAACGCCACCGCCGAAGGCCGCGCGCGCAATCGCCGCGTGGTCCTGGTGGTGTCGCGCAACCTCGATGTGCGGCGCAGCCTGACCGGCACGGGAACGGCCAATGCAACGCCGGATGCGGCATTGAAGCGTGCTGGCACACAAACTGCACCGGCTCCGGTCAAGTCGCCGGGACAGCGGAGCGCCGTCAATTCTCCGTCACCCGCTTTATAACCGAGCTATTTCTCGGTCGAGCCTGTTTCGGCCGGGAGGAACGATCCGAATGAGAGTCTGGGCAGTCGCCAATCAAAAAGGTGGTGTGGGTAAGACCACATCTTCCATCGCTCTAGCCGGGTTGCTGGCCGAGGCGGGCAAGCGCGTGGTCATCGTCGACCTGGACCCCCATGGCTCGATGACCAGCTATTTCGGCTACGACCCCGATAGCCTGGAGCACAGCAACTTCGACTTGTTCCTGCACAAGGGCACCGTGCCCGAGGGCCTGCCGGGGCAGTTGCTGTTGTCCACCAGCCACGAGAGCATCTCCCTGCTGCCGTCGAGCACCGCACTGGCGACCCTCGAGCGCCAGTCGCCGGGCCAGAGTGGCCTGGGCCTGGTAATCGCCAAGAGTCTGGCGCAGCTGTGGCAGGATTTCGATTACGCCATCATCGACAGCCCGCCGTTGCTGGGCCTGTTGATGGTCAACGCCCTGGCCGCGAGCCAGCAGTTGGTGATCCCGGTGCAGACCGAACACCTGGCGGTCAAGGGCCTGGAGCGGATGGTCAATACGCTGGCAATGGTCAACCGTTCGCGCAAGCAGTCGCTGACGTTCAACATCGTGCCGACCCTGTTCGACCGCCGTACCCAGGCGTCCCTGGGCACGTTGCGCGTGCTACGGGACAAGTACCCGGATGACATCTGGCAAGGCTACATCCCCGTTGATACGCGCTTGCGCGACGCGAGCCGGGTCGGCGTGACCCCGTCGCAATTCGATGGCAAGAGCCGTGGTGTGCTGGCCTACCGGGCGCTGCTCAAGCACTTGTTGGCCCAGCAACTCGTTTCACAGCAGGTGGCTTAACGTGACGAGGTCTCCTACAGGCATTGCGTCCACTCGCGGGCGCTCAAGTCCTACAGCATTCATGCCGATAACCTTTTCAAGTGGCGGACGTTTCCAATGAACCGCCCGATAAAGACAACCTCGCGACCTCAACTGGCCTTGCAGTCCTATCTGGATGGGCTGTTGCAGGAAGCCACCGAAGAATTGCCACCGCCGCCGAGCGTGATCGAGGCGTTGCCCGAGCCTGTCGAAGCCGAAGGTGTGCTGGATGAGTTTCAAGCGGCCGTGCTCGAAGAGCAGGCCCGTGATGCCCGGACGTCAGTGGTGGCGGCAGCGGTCGAGGCACCGTTCGTCAAGCCATCGGTGAAGGTCATGGACGCGCCCGCGCCGATCCTCGCGCCGGTGTCGACGGTTGCACCGCTGTTGCAGGGCCTGGTGACGCCGGTGGCGGAAGTCCACTTGCCGCCGAGCAGCCCGCCACCGCCGGTGCCGACCGACGACCGTCCGGCCTGGGCCGCCGAGGCATTCGAGTGCTTGTTGTTCGATGTGGCTGGGTTGACCCTGGCGGTGCCGCTGGTGTGCCTGGGATCGATCTATCCCCTGGCCGGGCATGAATTGACGCCGTTGTTCGGCCAGCCGGAATGGTTTCTCGGGATCCTGCCGAGCCAGGCCGGCAACCTGAAGGTACTCGATACCGCGCGTTGGGTGATGCCGGACCGCTATCGCGATGATTTTCGCCAGGGCCTGCAATACGTGATTTCGGTACAGGGGTACGAGTGGGGGTTGGCGGTGCATCAGGTCAGCCGTTCGCTGCGCCTGGATCCGAACGAAATCAAATGGCGCAGCCATCGAGGGCAACGGCCATGGCTGGCCGGTACGGTGATCGAACACATGTGCGCCTTGCTGGACGTTTCCGAACTGGCGGAGCTGATCGCCAGCGGGGGGGCAAAACACCTGGATGGCCGCAAGCCGGTCCAGAAACCGAAATAACACAACCGGCGGCGCACAACGTCGCGGGACAGAACACACGCCGCCACAGGCGGTTTTTCGAGGGGTCAGGGTATGAATGATAAGGCGTCGTCTCTCAAGGGTTCCGAAGATCCGATCTTGCAATGGGTGACCTTCAAGCTCGATAACGAAACCTACGGCATCAACGTGATGCGGGTGCAGGAAGTGCTGCGCTACACCGAGATCGCTCCGGTGCCGGGTGCGCCAAGCTACGTGCTGGGGATCATCAACCTGCGCGGCAACGTGGTCACGGTGATCGACACTCGCCAGCGTTTCGGCCTGAACTCCACCGAGGTCAACGACAACACCCGTATCGTGATCATCGAGGCCGACAAGCAAGTGGTCGGTATCCTGGTCGACAGCGTGGCCGAAGTGGTTTACTTGCGTCAGTCGGAAATCGAAACCGCGCCTAACGTCGGTAACGAAGAATCGGCCAAGTTCATCCAGGGCGTCTGCAACAAGAACAACGAGTTGCTGATCCTGGTCGAGCTGGAAAAAATGATGAGCGAAGAAGAGTGGTCGGAACTGGAGAGTATCTGATTTGATCCTTGAGGTAGCAGTCATTGTCCTGTTCCTGTTCTGGGCAGGCACGCTGGCGATGTTCGTGGCGTACATACGCGACCAGCGGCAAGTGGCCGCTCAGCAGGCCCAGGGCGATGCGCTGCGCGATCAGCGCATCAAGGAACTGGCCAAGCGCGTCGACGACTATCAGAACGGCACCGTGCGCATGGGCGAAGCGCTCCATGAGCTGCGTGCCGTCGTCGGGCCGTTGCCGGACAAGCTCGCCCAGCTGGAACAGCGAGACCCTTCCACCCTTTCATTCGCCCAGGCCGCGCGCCTGGTGGGCATGGGCGCCAGCATCGACGAACTGACCCAAGCCTGCGGCCTGACCCAGGCCGAGGCGGAGTTGATGAGCAAATTGCACCGGGGCGGTTGATTCCGTCAGGCCCAACGCAACCTGTGGCGAGGGAGCTCGCTCCCTCGCCACGGTGCAGGTTGAAATCCGAAACCCGGTTCTCGACACAGATCGCTGCCTATCGCTGTCCCTGTGGCGAGGGGATTTATCCCCGCTGGGTTGCGCAGCGACCCCCGATCACATCCTCAGTCCAACTGACACACCGAGTCCCAGCTCCAGGGGCCGCTGCGCGCCCCAGCGGGGATAAATCCCCTCGCCACAAAAAAGCGTTATCAACGCACCCTCCTGCCGGACACTGGCCTTGGCCAGGGCTCGTTTCAGTAGTCGTCCCCGCGTTCCGTCACGTCCTTTTCCTGTGCCGGTGCGTTTGGGTCGTAGCCCTTGGGGAACTTGCCCTTCAAGTTCCAGGCGAATGCGATGATTTCGGCAATCGTGCGGTACAGCTCTTCCGGGATGCTGTCGCCCAGTTCCAGCCTGGCCAGCAGCTTCACCAGCTCGGCGTTCTCATATATCGGTACTTCGCTGTCCCGGGCGATCCGCAGGATTTCCTCGGCCAGGGCTTCGTCGCCCTTGGCGGTGAGGGTCGGGGCGTGCTGGCCGTCGTACTTGAGGGCGATGGCCTGGCGCGGTTCGGTGTGGGTTGTCATGCGGTTTCATCCACCCAGCGTTGTTCGAGTCGGGTCTTGGGGCCTTGGGGTGGGATGCCGAGGTGGCAGTCCAGGTCGCCGACGTTCAGGCCGCAGTCCAGTAGCCGCTCACGCAGTGCGGCGAGGTTGCGCTCGATCAGGCTCGCGGTGTAGGGCCGCTGCGCCCACAGCTGGCTCGACAGGCTGCCACTGAGCAGTTGGGCCTGGATCTGCAAGGGGCCCAGCGGCTCCATGTCGAAGGCCAGTTCCATCCGCCAGAGTTGCTGTTTCGGCTCACGTTCTTCCCGGCGCTCGTCGGGGTGCTCCCGAGGCGGGGTTTCCTCGCGCTGGAACTTGACCTGCAAGGGCACGATGTCCTGCAGGTTGCGCATGGGGATCTCCAGTTGCCAGGTGCTCATCAGCCGGCCGTCGGGGGTCAGGCCCGTCTGCTCCAGGCTCGACAACTGATGGCTCTGCAGGCGCGACACGGCCGCGGCGGCCAGGCGCAGCAGGTGCTCCAGGTCGCCTTCGTCGTCCTGCTCCTTCAACAGTCGCGAGGGCAGGGGAAAATTGGTCGGTTGCGGCTTGGCGCTGACCTGGCCGAGCATCCCCAGGGCGCTGCGTACGAAGGTCGGCAGCGCCTGGGCCAGGGTATTGGCGGCGATGATGGCGCCCAGATTGGTAGACGCGGGCAGGGCCGGGGTCAGTTGGGCGATCAGTTTCAACAGGTCGCTTTTCATGTCCGCAGCCGGGCCCGACGGCAGTCCGGCAACCAGTTTGCTTTCAAGGAATACCCCGCTGGCCACCACGGCCTGGGCCAAGCCCTTGGGCGTGCTCAATTGCTCGACATCCGGCAGGCCCGCCAACAACCGCGTCACGGCGGCGCGCAGTTCGGCCCCGGTGTCGTCACTGGGTACAAGGTTCTGCAGGGCGTTGAGCAGGCTGTCCAGGGAGCCTTGGCGGCTCACTTGGGTGGCCAGTTGCTGGCTCACCGCCAGTTGCTCCTGGCGATTGCTCAAGGGTACGAATTTCAGGGTCTGGGCATCCTGCACCTGGGCGCTCAACAACGTGCCGATGCGCAGCGGCTGCGGGCTGTCGATGTCCAGGGTGGCCCCCGCCTGGGCGGTGTTGAGCAGGCTCACCAATGATCGGTAGACCGCCGGTTGCCCCGGTAATTGCGGCAAGGGCTGGCTGGTCAGCACCTTGCCCTGCAGCAGGGTCCCGACCGGCATTTGCGTGGTGTCGATGCGGGTCAGGGTGGCGACGCTGGAGGCAATGGCCTGCTGCACCGTAACGGCCAGGTTGGTGGCCGAGGGTTGGGTCACCGCCAGGCTCGTGCCCTGGGGCAACGGCTGCGTGCTGGTGGCCTGCACCGTGGTCTGGCGGCCGCTCTCCAGGGTGACCTTGAGCAACAGCTGGAAAGTCTGGTCGGCCTGCTTGAGGGAAAGGACTTCGGCACTCGCCGTCTGGCCGGCGCCGATCAGGCCTTCGACCGGCGTCAGCAGTTTGAGCAGCTCGCCACTGACCACGGGCGTACGCGTCGTCGCCGTGGGCTGAGGCAGCGGCTGAATGTTCATGTCACCTGTCATCAGCAGTCTTACCTTGGGAAAATAGCCCTCTTTCGCGCAGGGCACGGCATGTATAATGCCGCCCGTCCTACAGGGAGTGGCGAAAACCTTGCGATTGTTTGACGCAGCTCTGTGGAACAGGCCATCAATGCATCTATGCTGCATCTCTTTAACGGCCGCTGCACCGCCGACTTGAACCGTATAAGGCCCGCGATCCCTTGACCAGCCCTCTTTTGCAAACCGTCGGCCTCGCCTGTGAGCGAGACCTGCGGCTGCTGTTCGAACATCTCGAATTGAGACTCTCGCCCGGCGATATGGTGCAGGTCAGTGGCCCCAACGGCAGTGGCAAGACCAGCTTGCTGCGCCTGCTGGCCGGGTTGATGCAGCCCACCGCGGGCCAAGTGCTGCTCAATGGCCAGCCGTTGCAGAGCCAGCGCAGCGAACTGGCGCGCAACCTGCTCTGGATCGGCCATGCCGCCGGGATCAAGGACCTGCTGACCCCGGAAGAAAACCTCAGCTGGCTCTGCGCATTGCATCGACCGGCCGCCCGCGAGGCGATCTGGCAGGCGCTGGCCACAGTGGGCCTGCGCGGTTTCGAAGACGTACCGTGCCACACCCTGTCCGCCGGCCAGCAGCGCCGCGTGGCCCTGGCCCGGTTGTACCTGGACAGCCCGCCGCTGTGGATTCTCGACGAGCCCTTCACCGCTCTGGACAAGCAGGGCGTGGCGCAGCTCGAGGAGCACCTGGCCGGGCATTGCGAGCGCGGTGGCACGGTGCTGTTGACCACCCACCACACGCTGGCGCGCATGCCGTCCGGTTATCGCAGCATTGACCTGGGGACCTGGGCGGTATGAGTGTGTTTGGGTTGTTGTTGGCCCGCGAGGCGCGCCTGTTGTTTCGTCGTCCGGCCGAGTTGGCCAATCCGCTGGTGTTCTTCGCGATCGTCATCGCGTTGTTCCCGCTGGCCGTCGGACCGGAGACTCAATTGTTGCAAACCTTGTCGCCAGGACTGGTCTGGGTGGCGGCACTTTTGTCGGTCCTGCTCTCGCTGGACGGGCTTTTCCGCAGTGATTTCGAAGATGGTTCCCTGGAACAGTGGGTCCTTTCGTCGCACCCCCTGGCCCTTCTGGTTTTGGCCAAGGTACTGGCACACTGGGTTTTTTCCGGATTGGCGCTGGTGCTGCTCTCGCCGCTGCTGGCCATGATGCTGGGCTTGCCCGCCGCGTGCATGCCGGTGCTGCTGGTGTCGCTGCTGTTGGGCACGCCGGTGCTCAGCTTGCTGGGTGCGGTGGGCGCGGCGTTGACGGTGGGTCTCAAGCGCGGCGGCCTGCTGCTGGCCTTGTTGATCCTGCCGCTGTACATCCCGGTGTTGATCCTCGGCAGTGGCGCCTTGCAGGCTGCCTTGCAGGGCATGCCGGCGACCGGTTATCTGCTGTGGCTTGGGAGCCTGACCGCCCTGGCGATAACCCTGACACCCTTTGCAATAGCCGCTGGCCTGAAGATCAGCGTCGGCGAATAATAATCAGGCCTGGTCAAGCATTGACCACTTCCCCGGAAGTAAAGGCCGCCCCGGCGGTTCGTGATGGCGAGCCGCAACCGTGATGGAAACAGCAATGAACTGGACCTGGTTTCACAAGCTCGGCTCACCCAAGTGGTTCTATGGCATCAGCGGCAGGCTGCTGCCCTGGCTGAGCGTCTTCGCGCTGCTGTTGATCGGCTCCGGCCTCGTCTGGGGCCTGGCCTTCGCCCCGCCGGACTACCAGCAGGGCAACAGTTTCCGCATCATCTACATCCATGTGCCCACGGCGATGCTGGCCCAGTCCGTCTACGTGATGCTGGCGGTGTGCGGGGTGGTCGGGCTGGTGTGGAAGATGAAGCTGGCCGACGTGGCCCTGCAATGCGCGGCCCCCATCGGCGCGTGGATGACCGCCGTGGCGCTGGTCACCGGCGCCATCTGGGGCAAGCCGACCTGGGGTTCGTGGTGGGTCTGGGATGCCCGACTGACGTCGATGCTGATCCTGCTTTTCCTGTACTTCGGTCTCATTGCGCTGGGCAACGCCATCAGCAATCGTGACAGCGCCGCCAAGGCGTGCGCGGTGCTGGCGATCGTCGGGGTGATCAATATCCCGATCATCAAGTACTCGGTGGAGTGGTGGAACACCCTGCACCAGGGCGCGACGTTCACCCTCACCGAAAAACCGGCGATGCCGGTGGAGATGTGGCTGCCGCTGCTGCTGACGGTGCTGGGTTTCTATTGTTTCTTCGGCGCGGTGCTGCTGCTGCGCATGCGCCTCGAAGTGCTCAAGCGCGAAGCCCGCGCCAGTTGGGTGAAGGCCGAAATACAGAACAGCCTGGAGGCCGCTCGATGAGTTTCGCTTCATTCGGCGATTTCCTCGCCATGGGCCATCATGGCCTGTATGTCTGGTCGGCCTACGGCATCTGCCTGGCGGTGCTGGCCCTCAACGTGGCGGTGCCGATCCTGGCCCGCAAGCGGTATCTGCAACAGGAGGCGCGTCGTCTGCGCCGGGAGAACGGTCAGTGAATCCGCTGCGCAAAAAACGTCTTGTCATCATCCTGGCGATCCTGGTGGGTGTCGGTGCCGCGGTCGGCCTGGCCCTCAGCGCCTTGCAGCAGAACATCAACCTGTTCTACACCCCGACCCAGATCGCCAACGGCGAAGCGCCCCATGACACGCGCATCCGCGCCGGCGGCATGGTGGAGAAGGGCTCGCTGGTACGTTCCGGGGATTCGCTGGACGTGACCTTCAACGTCACCGACTTCAACAAGACCGTCACCATCACCTACCGCGGCATCCTCCCGGACCTGTTCCGCGAGGGGCAGGGCATCGTCGCCCTGGGCAAGCTCAACGCCAGTGGCGTGGTGGTCGCCGACGAAGTTCTGGCCAAGCACGATGAAAAATACATGCCGCCGGAAGTGACCAAGGCCCTGAAGGACAGCGGTCAGTCGGCGCCTGCTCCCGTGAAGGAGGGCTGATCGATGAGTACCGGTATCTTCATTCCCGAGTTGGGCCATCTGGCGATGATCCTGGCCCTGTGCTTTGCCCTGGTGCAGGCCGTGGTCCCGCTACTGGGTGCCTGGCGGGGCGACCGTTTGTGGATGAGCCTGGCCCAGCCGGCGGCGTGGGGACAGTTCGCCTTCATGGTGTTCGCCTTCGGTTGCCTGACCTACGCCTTCATGACCGACGACTTTTCCGTGGCCTACGTCGCCAGCAACTCCAACAGCGCCTTGCCCTGGTACTACAAGTTCAGTGCGGTGTGGGGTGCCCATGAGGGGTCGCTGCTGCTCTGGGCGTTGATCCTGGGCGGCTGGACCTTCGCCGTCTCGGTGTTCTCCCGGCAGTTGCCCCAGGTGATGCTGGCCCGGGTGCTGGCGGTGATGGGCATGATCAGCACTGGCTTCCTGCTGTTCCTGATCGTCACCTCCAACCCGTTCGCCCGCCTGCTGCCGCAGATGCCCACCGATGGGCGCGACCTCAATCCGCTGTTGCAGGACATTGGCCTGATCGTCCACCCGCCGATGCTGTACATGGGCTACGTCGGCTTCTCCGTGGCCTTCGCCTTCGCCATCGCGGCGTTGCTGGGCGGACGCCTGGACGCCGCCTGGGCCCGCTGGTCGCGACCCTGGACCATCGTCGCCTGGGCGTTCCTCGGCATCGGCATCACCCTCGGTTCGTGGTGGGCCTACTACGAACTCGGCTGGGGCGGCTGGTGGTTCTGGGACCCGGTGGAAAACGCCTCGTTCATGCCCTGGCTGGTGGGCACGGCGCTGATCCACTCCCTGGCGGTCACCGAAAAGCGCGGGGTGTTCAAGAGCTGGACCGTGCTGCTGGCCATCGCGGCGTTCTCCCTCAGCCTGCTCGGGACCTTCCTGGTGCGTTCCGGCGTCCTGACCTCGGTGCATGCCTTCGCCTCCGACCCCGAGCGCGGCGTGTTCATCCTGCTATTCCTGCTGTGCGTGGTCGGCGGTTCGTTGACCTTGTTCGCCCTGCGCGCGCCGGTGGTGAAAAGCCAGGTCGGCTTCAACCTCTGGTCGCGGGAAACCCTGTTGCTGGGCAATAACCTGGTGCTGGTGGTGGCCGCCTCGATGATCCTGCTGGGGACGCTGTACCCGTTGGTGCTCGATGCGTTGTCCGGGGCCAAGCTGTCGGTCGGACCGCCGTACTTCAATGCCCTGTTCATCCCGTTGATGGCGATCCTGATGGTGGTGATGGCCATCGGCGTACTGGTGCGCTGGAAAGACACCCCGCTCAAGTGGCTGCTGGGCATGTTGACGCCCGTGCTGCTGGGCACGGCGGCCCTGGCCGTGGTGGCCGGCGTGGCCTATGGCGATTTCAACTGGGCGGTGCTGGCCACGTTCGTGCTGGCGGCCTGGGTACTGCTGGCCGGTGTACGGGACATCTTCGACAAGACCCGGCACAAAGGCCTGCTCAAGGGCCTGCCGACCCTGACCCGCAGCTACTGGGGCATGCAGGTCGCCCACCTGGGCATCGCCGTCTGCGCCCTCGGCGTGGTCCTGTCGAGCCAGAACAGTGCCGAGCGCGACCTGCGCCTGGCCCCGGGAGAGTCCATGGAGCTGGCCGGCTATCAGTTCGTGTTCGAAGGCGCCAAGCATTTCGAAGGGCCGAACTTCACGTCCGACAAAGGCACCGTGCGGGTCATCCGCGACGGTCAGGAAGTGACGGTCCTGCACCCGGAAAAACGCCTGTACACGGTGCAGAACTCGGTGATGACCGAAGCCGGCATCGATGCCGGTTTCACCCGCGATCTCTATGTGGCCCTGGGCGAGTCCCTGGGCGACGGCGCCTGGGCCGTGCGGGTGCACGTCAAGCCGTTCGTGCGCTGGATCTGGTTCGGTGGCCTGCTCACTGGCCTGGGTGGGGTGCTGGCGGCGCTGGACCGGCGTTATCGGGTCAAGGTGAAGACCCGGGTGCGTGAAGCCCTGGGCGTGACGGGAGCCGCTGCATGAAACGTTGGTTGATGGTGTTGCCGCTGGCGCTGTTCCTGGTGGTGGCGGTCTTTTTGTACCGGGGGCTTTACCTGAACCCGGCCGAGTTGCCCTCGGCGATGATCGGCAAGCCGTTCCCGGAGTTTTCCCTGCCGTCGGTGCAGGGCGACAAGACCCTGACCCGCGCCGACCTGCTGGGCAAGCCGGCGCTGGTCAACGTGTGGGGCACCTGGTGCATCTCCTGCCGGGTCGAGCACCCGGTGTTGAACAAGCTGGCGCAGAACGGCGTGGTGATCTACGGCGTCAATTACAAGGACGTCAACGCCGATGCGCTGAAGTGGCTCGCCGAGTTCCACAACCCGTATCAACTGGACATCCGCGACGAGGAGGGCTCCCTGGGCCTGAACCTGGGTGTCTATGGCGCGCCGGAAACCTTCTTCATCGACGCCAAGGGCGTCATCCGCGACAAGTACGTCGGGGTGATCGACGAGCAGGTCTGGCGCGAGAAGCTGGCCGCCAAGTACCAGGCGCTGGTAGACGAGGCCAAGCCATGAAGCGTTGGTTGGCAGCCGCCTTGCTCGGATTGAGCCTGGTGGGGGTGGCCCACGCCGCCATCGACACTTACGAATTCGCCAACGAAGGCGAGCGCGAGCGGTTCCGCGAACTGACCAAGGAACTGCGCTGCCCCAAGTGCCAGAACCAGGACATCGCCGACTCCAACGCGCCGATTGCCGCCGACCTGCGCAAGGAAATCTTCCGCATGCTCGGCGAGGGCAAGGACAACCAGCAGATCATCGATTTCATGGTCGATCGCTACGGTGAGTTCGTGCGCTACAACCCCGCCCTGTCCTCCAAGACCGCGCTGCTCTGGTTCGGCCCAGCCGGCCTGTTGCTCGGTGGCTTCGTGGTCATCGCCGTGATCGTGCGCCGTCGTCGGGTGCAACGCACGGCCGCCCCGGACACGCTTTCCGTCGAAGAGCGCCAGCGCCTCGACCAACTGTTGGATAAAACCACGCATGATTGATTTCTGGCTCGCCGCAGGTCTGCTTCTCCTGGTCGCCCTGAGTTTCCTGTTGATCCCTGTGTTGCGCGGGCGCCGCGCCCAGCGGGAGGAGGACCGTACCGCGCTCAACGTGGCGCTGTACCAGGAGCGCATCGCCGAATTGCAGGCCGAGCGGGAGGAGGGCGTGCTCAACGCCGCGCAACTGGACACCGGGCGCGCCGAGGCCGCCCGTGAACTGCTCGCCGACACCGAGGGCGCCGAGGTGCCGCGCGAATCGCGCCTGGGCCGGCCGCTGCCGTTGCTCGCCGCCGTGCTGGTGCCGTTGCTGGGTCTGGGCCTGTACCTGCATTTCGGCGCCAGCGACAAGGTCGAGCTGACCCGCGAATTCGCCCAGGCGCCGCAGTCGATGGAAGAAATGACCCAGCGCCTGGAGCGTGCGGTGGCGGCGCAACCGGACAACGCCGAGGGCTTGTATTTCCTTGGCCGTACCTACATGGCCCAGGACCGGCCGGCGGACGCGGCGAAGATCTTCCAGCGCACCGTGGCGGTGGCCGGCCGCCAGCCCGAGCTGCTGGGCCAATGGGCCCAGGCGCAGTATTTCGCCGATGGCAAGAAATGGTCCGGGCAAGTCCAGGCCCTGACTGACGAAGCGCTGAAGCTCGATCCGAAGGAGGTCACCAGCCTCGGCCTGCTGGGCATTGCCGCGTTCGAGGGCGAGCGCTACCAGGACGCGATCGACTACTGGGGCCGCTTGTTGGTGGAACTGCCGGAAGGTGACAAGTCCCGCGAGGCGTTGCAGGGCGGTATTGCCCGCGCCACCGAGAAACTCCAGGCCGCTGGCGGCCAGGTCGCGCCGATCCAGGCCCAGGCCCCGGCTCCCGCCGCGAAGGCAGCCGCCGCGCTCAAGGTGCGTGTCGACCTGGCCCCGGCGCTTAAGGCCAAGGTGCAGCCCGGCGACAGCGTGTTCATCTTCGCCCGCGCCGCCTCCGGCCCGCCGGCGCCGCTGGCGGCCAAGCGCCTGACGGTCGCCGACCTGCCAGTGACCGTGGAGCTGGGGGACGCGGACGCGATGATGCCGCAACTGAAACTGTCGAACTTCCCTGAAGTCCAACTGGTGGCGCGCATCTCCCGTGCCGGTCAACCCACCGCCGGCGAATGGATCGGTCGCAGCCAGCCCCTGGCCAGCAGCACCACCGCGGCGCAGCACCTGACCATCGACAGCCCGGATCAATAACAGGAATTCGCACCATGACCGCCATCGCTCGCATTACCCTGCTCACGCTGGTCCTGGGCCTGAGCGCTTGTGCGGTCCAGCGTCCGCCGGAGCCTTCGACGCCGCTGCCGCCGATCCCGCCCTCGACCCCCACCACCAAGCCCGGCCCCTCTACGCCGCCGGGCAAGCCGGTGACCCCGAACAAACCGGCCAAGCCCGTGCCGCGCACCTCCGCCAGTTTTGCCCCGCCGCCGGGGGGCAACAGTCATTGGGACGCCAAGCTGGGGGTCTACGTGCTGGATAACCAGACCAACACCTTCTATCGCCAACGCACGTACTACCGCTGGAATAACGGCTGGAGTCGCTCCGTCAGCCCGAACGGCCCGTGGGAAGACACCACCATCGAAGGCGTGCCGGCGGGGCTTGGGCGCCAGTTCCACTAAACACGAAGCGCCCTGTGGCGGGGGGATTTATCCCCGTTGGGTCGCGAAGCGGCCCCATCCAGTGGACTTACATACCGAGGCAGCAGGTTTTAGGGCTGCTTCGCAGCCCAGCGGGGATAAATCCCCTCGCCACAATAAGACTCGTCACTTAGTCTCGGGCACTCCGGGGATTTGTGTTTCCGAATATTCATTGAACAAAATTTTCACAAAATCTTGCGGACAATCCCCCGCGCTTTATCGCCGCCGGTTATTTAATGGCAATGCCATGGCCGTTCGTGCAAACATTTGCGCACTTGCGCAAGCCCCGGGGCCAGGCATTGGCCAACAGAGGGCGCGCCGTTGTTCTTTTTGTCACTTAAACTCCAATAGGTCCTAAAACGACATGGCAATTCCGGACGCCCTGAGTCAGCAGCGCACTACGCATCGCCTGCTGCAACCGACCGTCAAATCACACCTGGCCTACACCCTGCTTTGCGCCCTGGTGATGATGGTCATGTTCAGCCTGCTGCGCGTCGCGCTGCTGGTCTACAACCGCGAGATGATCCTCGACACCCCGGCCTCGACCTTCGTTGAAGCGTTCATCAACGGCTTGCGATTCGACCTGCGCCTGGTGGTCTACCTCTGCATCCCATTACTGCTGGCGTTGTTCAGCGCCAGGGCCATGGCGGCGCGCGGGTTCTTCCGTTTCTGGCTGACGGTCACCTCCAGCATCGCCTTGTTCCTGGGCCTGATGGAGATGGACTTCTACCGTGAGTTCCACCAGCGCCTCAACGGCCTGGTCTTCCAGTACGTCAAGGAAGATCCGAAGACCGTGATGAGCATGCTCTGGTACGGTTTCCCCGTGGTGCGCTACCTGCTGGCCTGGGTCGGCGGCACGGTCATCCTGGCGCTGGCGTTCAAGGGCGCCGACCGGGCGACCCGTCCCCGTGGGCCGTTCAGTGGCGGCAGCATCGGCACCCGCCAGGTCGCCCCGTGGTACGCACGCGTGGCAGTGTTCATGGTCTGCCTGCTGGTGGCCGTGGTCGCCGCCCGTGGCACCCTGCGCCAGGGCCCGCCCCTGCGTTGGGGCGACGTGTACACCACCGACTCCAACTTCGCCAACCAGCTGGGCCTCAATGGCACGTTGTCGCTGGTGGCGGCGGCCAAGAGCCGGATGTCCGAAGACCGCGACAACATCTGGAAAGCCACCCTGGAACAACCGTTGGCCCAACAGACCGTGCGCGACATGCTGGTGATGCCCGACGACAAGCTGGTGGACACCGAGACCGCCGCCGTGCGCCGCGACTACACGCCGCCGGCCGACAAGACGCTGCCCATCAAGAATGTGGTGGTGATCCTCATGGAAAGCATGGCCGGTCACTCGGTGGGCGCCCTGGGCGCGCCGGGTAACATCACGCCTTACCTGGACAAACTGTCCAAGGAAGGCCTGCTGTTCGACCGCTTCTTCTCCAACGGCACCCACACCCACCAGGGCATGTTCGCCACCATGGCGTGCTTCCCGAACCTGCCCGGCTTCGAATACCTGATGCAGACCCCGGAAGGCAGCCACAAGCTGTCGGGCCTGCCGCAACTGCTCAGTGCCCGCGACTACGACGACGTGTATGTCTACAACGGCGATTTCGCCTGGGACAACCAGTCGGGTTTCTTCAGCAGCCAGGGCATGACCAACTTCATTGGGCGTAACGATTTCGTCAACCCGGTGTTCTCCGATCCGACCTGGGGCGTGTCCGACCAGGACATGTTCGACCGTGGCCTGATCGAGCTCAAGGCGCGGGAAAACGGCAAGCCGTTCTACGCCTTGCTGCAAACCCTGTCGAACCACACGCCGTATGCGTTGCCGACGCCGTTGCCGGTGGAGCGGGTCACCGACCGCGGCAGCCTGAACGAACACCTGACCGCCATGCGCTATGCCGACTGGGCCCTGGGCCAGTTCTTCGAGAAGGCCCGCAAGGAGCCGTACTTCAAGGAAACCCTGTTCGTGGTGGTGGGCGACCATGGCTTCGGCAATGAGCGCCAGATCACCGAAATGGACCTGGGTCGCTTCAACGTCCCGTTGCTGTTGATCGGCCCCGGTGTCCAGGAAAAATTCGGCCAGCGCAACCACACCGTGGGCACCCAGGTCGATATCGTGCCGACCATCATGGGCCGCATCGGCGGCCAGGTGCGCAACCAGTGCTGGGGACGCGACCTGCTGAACCTGCCGCAGGGCGATACCGGTTTTGGCGTGATCAAGCCGTCGGGCAGCGAGCAGACCACCGCAATCATCCGCGACGACCAGATCCTGGTCCTGCCGAAGGAAAAGGAAATGCCGCCGAAGATGTACCGCTATGAACTGGGCGCCAATCCCCGTGCGGAGATCGTCCCGGATGCACCGGACACTGCGCAGATGAAACTCAAGCTCGAGTCGTTTTTGCAGACGGCCACCAAGAGCCTGTTGGATAACACCGCCGGTGTGGTCGACGGCAAGCCGGACTGATCTCGGCAAGCAAAAAAAAAGAGGCCGCAAGGGCCTCTTTTTTTTTGCGCCTAGTGGTTCATATCTTGCCCAGTAGGAGCAGGACCAACAGCACCACCAACACGACGCCGATAATACCGGACGGGCCGTAACCCCAACTTCTGGAGTGCGGGAAGACCGGCAGGCCACCGATCAGCAGGAGGATCAGGATGATGATAAGAATCGTGCCCATTGTAGATTTCCTTATTGGTCAGTTCCGGGTTGATGCAACTTTTAACTGCCAGCACGCATGCAATAAATCCGGGCGGCTTAACAAGTCCGACCGTAACGTCCTGTAAAAAATTCAATGTTTTTTATTGGCCCATGAAGGCGCGGTTGTGCAGCTCGACGCCACTAATGGGCGCCTCGATCAAAACCCCTTACAGTTTGCCCTCGGCATTCAGCAATCTGATGGAGCGTGGGTCCGGCGGGGTCCTTCGCTACACTCGGCCTATCTCTCCCGGAACAACAAGGCTGTCTGCTATGCAAAATCGCATGATGATCACTGGTGCCGGCTCTGGCCTGGGTCGCGAAATCGCGCTGCGCTGGGCTCGCGAAGGCTGGCGGCTGGCCTTGTCGGATGTCAGCGAACCCGGCCTGGTGGAAACCCTGCGCGGGGTGCGCGAGGCAGGCGGCGACGGTTTCATCCAGCGTTGTGATGTGCGCGACTACAGCCAATTGACCGCGTTCGCCCAGGCCTGCGAAGAGAAGCTCGGCGGCATCGACATCATCGTCAACAACGCGGGCGTGGCCTCGGGCGGATTCTTCAGCGAACTGTCCCTGGAGGATTGGGACTGGCAGATCGCAATCAACCTCATGGGCGTGGTCAAGGGCTGCAAGGCGTTCCTGCCGTTGCTGGAACAAAGCCGTGGCAAGATCATCAACATCGCCTCCATGGCGGCCTTGATGCAAGGGCCGGCCATGAGCAACTACAACGTGGCCAAGGCCGGCGTGGTGGCCTTGTCGGAAAGCCTGCTGGTGGAATTGGCCCAGCAGGAAATCGGCGTGCACGTGGTATGCCCGTCGTTCTTCCAGACCAATTTGCTCGATTCCTTCCGCGGCCCGACGCCGGCCATGAAGGCCCAGGTCGGCAAACTGCTGGAAAGCTCGCCCATCAGCGCCGCCGATATTGCCGACTACATCTATCAGCAAGTCGCCCAGGGCCAGTTCATGATCCTGCCCCACGAACAGGGGCGGGCGGCCTGGGCGCTCAAGCAGCAAGCCCCGCAGAAGTTGTATGACGAAATGACCGTCATGGCCGACAAGATGCGCGCCAAGGCCCGGCAGAACCCGAGTTGACCTGGCGACCCGGTGTCCTCAGGATGGCGCCATTCGGCCTTCCTGACGGACACCTGCATGCTCAATTACCTGTGGTTCTTTCTCGCCGCGCTGTTTGAAATCGCCGGCTGCTACGCCTTCTGGATGTGGCTGCGCCAGGGCAAGAGCGCCTGGTGGATCGCGCCGGCGTTGCTCAGCCTGACCCTGTTCGCCCTGTTGCTCACACGCATCGAAGCCACCTATGCCGGTCGTGCCTACGCCGCCTATGGCGGCATCTACATCATCGCCTCGATCGGCTGGCTGGCGGTGGTGGAGCGGGTCCGGCCGCTGGGTTCGGACTGGATCGGCGTGGCACTGTGCGTGCTGGGGGCGAGCGTGATCCTGTTCGGTCCACGGTTTACGGCGAGCTGAAATAAACGCCGCTATACAGGTTTTTGCAGGACATTTCCTTCAGCTCGCAGAGCTTTGCTTGTAGGGCCTTACTGATTTGTCGTGGGAGCCTTGAGAACCTGAATCAGGCCGGGCATGGTCAAGGTCCAGTCATTCTTAAGGACAAGAACCATGCTCGTACTAAGCCGCGCTGTGGGCGAATTGATTTCCATCGGTGACGACATTTCCGTGCGCGTGCTGTCGGTTACCGGCGGCACCGTGCGTTTTGGCGTCGAGGCGCCACGGCACATCGATGTCCATCGCTCCGAAATCTACGAAAAGATCCAGAAGAAAAAGGCCCACGCCCAGCGCAAGGCCTGCTCAGTCGAATAGGTGCTTGGGCACGTCGTGCTTGAGCATCAGTTGGCACTGCTCGCTCTCGGGATCGAAGACGATCATCGCCTGGCCCTTGGTCAGCGCCTGTCGCACCCGCAGTACGCGGGTTTCGAGGGGCGTGTCGTCGCCATTGTCGGTGCCGTCGCGGGTCACGAAATCCTCGATCAGGCGAGTGAGCGTGTCGACTTCGAGTTGGTCGTGGGGGATGAGCATGGGGTACCTCGGCTAGACAATGGGGCGATGCTACGACCAATGGGCGTTTGCGGCTAGCCTATGGCTTCGGTCGCTGCAGATCCTGGTGGGAGCGGGCTTGCTCGCGAAAGCGGCGGGTCAGCTTGCATCCATACCGAATGTGCCTCTGTCTTCGCGAGCAAGCCCGCTCCCACCACGGGTGTGAAATGCGCCCCGCGATTTGCTCAGCTATCGGAGCGCTGCCCCAGCAAGCTGTCCACCGACGGCACCCGGGTGTCGCTTTCCATCTGCGCATCGTGTTCGATCTGGTGGCTGAAGCGGTCCAGTGAACCCTGGGCCGGTTGCGCGTCGCTGGCGAATACCGGTGGGCTGAGGATGTAGGCACCGAGCAGGCGGCTGAGGGCGGCGAGGCTGTCGATGTGGGTGCGTTCGTAGCCGTGGGTGGCGTCGCAGCCGAAGGCCAGCAGCGCGGTGCGGATGTCATGGCCGGCGGTGATGGCCGAATGGGCGTCGCTGAAGTAGTAGCGGAACAGGTCCCGGCGGGCCGGCAGCTCATTCTCCTTGGCCAGCTTCAGCAGGTGCCGCGACAGGTGATAGTCGTAGGGGCCACCGGAGTCCTGCATGGCCACGCTCACCGCGTGTTCGCTGGAATGCTGGCCGGGGGCGACCGGGGCAATGTCGATGCCGACGAATTCGCTGACGTCCCAGGGCAATGCGGCGGCGGCACCGCTGCCGGTTTCCTCGGTGATGGTGAACAGCGGGTGGCAATCGATCAGCAGTTCTTCACCGCTGTCGACGATGGCCTTGAGCGCCGCCAGCAACGCGGCGACACCGGCCTTGTCGTCCAGGTGGCGGGCGCTGATGTGGCCGCTTTCGGTGAACTCCGGCAATGGGTCGAAGGCCACGTAGTCGCCGATGCCAACTCCTAGGGTCTCGCAGTCGGCGCGGGTGGCGCAGTAGGCGTCCAGGCGCAGTTCGATGTGGTCCCAACTGATGGGCATTTCATCCACGGCGGTATTGAACGCATGCCCCGAGGCCATCAGGGGCAGCACGCTACCGCGGATCACGCCGGTGTCGGTGAACAGGCTGACCCGGCTGCCCTCGGCAAACCGGCTCGACCAGCAGCCCACCGGGGCCAGGGTCAGCCGGCCGTTGTCCTTGATGGCCCGCACCGAGGCGCCGATGGTGTCCAGGTGCGCCGACACGGCGCGGTCAGGGCTGCTCTTGCGGCCCTTGAGGGTGGCGCGGATGGTGCCACGGCGGGTCATTTCAAACGGGATACCCAGTTCTTCGAGCCGTTCGGCGACGTAGCGCACGATGGTGTCGGTGAAGCCGGTCGGGCTGGGAATGGCGAGCATTTCCAGCAGGACTTTTTGCAGGTATTCGAGATTCGGTTCGGGAATTTTGCTGATCATGGAAACTCCTGATGGATTGAGCGCATCGATGGTTTCGATGAGAAAAAAGCGCGTGCCTGACGTGGAACCGTTGATCGCGGCCCTGCTCGTTCCCACACTGTTCAATAGAGCATTCGTGGGAGCGAGCTGGCCCGCGATGGCGCCAGGCCAGGCACCGCTCTAGCAGGCCACCGCCTGGCTATGGGGGAACAACAGGTCCACAAAGCGTTCGGCGGTGGGTTGCGGTTCGTGGTTGGCCAGCCCGGCGCGTTCGTTGGCTTCGATGAACACGTAGTCGGGCTGGTCGGCGGCCGGCACCAGCAGGTCGAGGCCGACCATGGGAATGTCCAGTGCCCGGGCGGCGCGTACCGCCGCGTCGGCCAGGGTCGGGTGGAGGATGCCGGTGACGTCTTCCAGGACTCCGCCGGTGTGAAGGTTCGCCGTGCGCCGGACGAACAGGTGTTCTCCCGCCGGCAGCACGCTGTCGTAGTCGAACCCCGCCGCGCTGAGCGTGCGCTCGGTCTCGGCATCCATCGGGATTTTGCTTTCGCCGCCGGTGGCGGCCTGGCGCCGGCGGCTCTGGGCTTCGATCAGGGCGCCGATGGTGTGCTGTCCATCGCCGATCACTTCCGCTGGCCGGCGGATGGCCGCCGCCACCACTTCGAAGCCGATCACCAGGATCCGCAGGTCCAGCCCTTCATGGAAGCTTTCCAGCAAGACCCGGCTGTCGAATTGCCGGGCGGCTTCGATGGCGGCTTGCACCTCTTCGATGGTGCGCAGGTCCACCGCCACGCCTTGGCCCTGTTCACCGTCCAGCGGCTTGACCACGATGCGTTCGTGCTCGTCGAGAAACGCCAGGTTGTCGTCGGCATTGCCCGCCAGTTGTTGCGCCGGCAGGTTCAGGCCGGCATTTTTCAGGACCTTGTGGGTCAGGCTCTTGTTCTGGCACAGCGTCATGCTGATGGCGCTGGTCAGATCGCTCAGGGACTCGCGGCACCGCACCCGGCGGCTGCCGTGGACCAGGGTGAACAAGCCGGCCTCGGCATCGTCCACCTGGACCTCGATGCCGCGGCGCCGGGCTTCCTCGACGATGATCCGCGCATAGGGATTGAACTGCGCCTCGGGGCCCGGGCCGAGGAACAGCGGCTGGTTGATGCCATTCTTGCGCTTGATGGCGAAGGTCGAGAGGTTGCGAAAGCCAAGCTTGGCGTAGAGGTTCTTCGCCTGGCGATTGTCGTGCAGCACCGACAGGTCGAGGTAGCTCAGGCCGCGGCTCATGAAATGCTCGACCAGGTGGCGCACCAGCACTTCGCCAACGCCGGGCCGGGAGCATTGCGGGTCCACGGCGAGGCACCAGAGGCTGCTGCCGTTTTCCGGGTCGTTGAAGGCTTTCTGGTGATTCAGGCCCATGACGCTGCCAATCACCGCGCCGGTGTCGTCGTCCTCGGCCAGCCAGTAGACCGGGCCACCTTCGTGGCGCGGGGTCAGGCGCCGCGGGTCGATGGGCAGCATGCCCCGGGCCTGGTAAAGCTGGTTGATGGCTTGCCAGTCGGCGTCCCCCTGGGCCCGGCGGATGCGGAACCCGCGGAACACCCGCGTGGCCTGGCGATAATCGCTGAACCACAGGCGCAAGGTGTCGGACGGATCGAGGAACAGATGCGCCGGTTCCAGCCCCAGGACTTGCTGGGGCGCGGCGACGTACAGGGCGATGTCGCGTTCGCCGGGTTGTTCATTGAGCAGTTCCTGGGCCAGGCACGCCGGGTCCGGGAAGGTATGGCCGATCAGCAGCCGGCCCCAGCCGCAGTGCACGGCGATCGGCTCGGCGCCCATTGCGCTGCCATCTTCGGCCAGGCGTGCCTGCAAGCGTTCGTAGGAAGGCGCCTGGCCGCGCAAGAGGCGTTGGTTGTGAACGGTAGGGTGGGGTTTCATCAATCAGATTCCTTGCTCGCTGAGCCACAGGTTCAGCGCCGCCAGTTGCCACAGTCGCGAGCCGCGCAGCGGGGTCAATTGGCCATTGGGGTCGGTGAGCAGGCGGTCGAGCATGGCCGGCTTGAACAGCCCGCGATCCTGGCTCGGATCCAGCAGCAGTTCGCGTACCCAGGCCAGCGTGTCGCCTTCCAGGTGCTTGAGGCCCGGCACCGGGAAATAGCCTTTCTTGCGATCGATCACCTCGCTGGGGATCACGCGCCGGGCGGCTTCCTTGAGCACCTGCTTGCCGCCGTCGGGCAGCTTGAATTTGGCCGGCACCCGGGCCGAAAGCTCCACCAGCCGGTAGTCGAGGAACGGCGTGCGCGCTTCCAGGCCCCAGGCCATGGTCATGTTGTCGACGCGCTTGACCGGGTCGTCCACCAGCATCACCGTGCTGTCCAGGCGCAGGGCCTTGTCCACGGCGGCGTCGGCACCCGGTTGAGCGAAATGCTCCTTGACGAAGTCACCGGCGGCGTCGTTGGCCGTCAGCCACTTGGGCTGCACCGTGTCGGCGTATTCCTCGTAGCTGCGATCGAAGAACGCCGCGCGGTAGGCCGCGTAGGGATCGCTGGCACCGTCCACCTGCGGGTACCAGTGGTAACCGGCGAACAGCTCGTCGGCACCCTGGCCGCTCTGCACCACCTTGCAGTGCTTGGCCACTTCCCGCGACAGCAGGTAGAACGCGATGCAGTCGTGGCTGACCATCGGTTCGCTCATGGCGCGGAACGCGGCAGGCAACTGTTCGATGATCTCTTTTTCGTCGATGCGCAGTTGGTGGTGGCGGGTGCCGTAGTGCTTGGCGATCAGGTCCGAGTACTGGAATTCGTCGCCGCGCTCGCCGCCGGCATCCTGGAAACCGATGGAAAAGGTGGACAGGTCGTCCACGCCGACTTCCCGCAGCAAGCCCACCAGCATGCTCGAATCGACGCCGCCGGACAGCAGCACGCCCACATCCACGGCGGCGCGTTGGCGGATGGCCACCGCTTCGCGGGTGCTGTCGAGCACACGGTCGACCCAGTCTTCCAGGTCCAGGTGCTGTTCATCGGCACGGGGGCCGTAGGGCAGGGTCCACCAGGTTTTCTGCTCGGTGGTGCCGTCGGCGTCGATCCGCATCCAGGTGGCGGGCGGCAGTTTTTCAACGCCGGCCAGCAAGGTGCGCGGGGCCGGGACCACCGCATGGAAATTCAGGTAGTGGTTCAGGGCCACCGGGTCGAGCATCGGACTGATGTCACCGCCCTTGAGCAAGGCTGGCAATGCCGAGGCGAAGCGCAAGCGCTGGCCGGTACGCGACAGGTACAACGGCTTGACGCCGAGACGGTCACGGGCGATGAACAGCCGCTTGGCGTCGCGCTCCCAGATGGCGAAGGCAAACATGCCGTTGAGCTTGGGCAGCAGGGCCTCGCCCCAGGCATGGTAGCCCTTGAGCAGCACCTCGGTGTCGCCGCCGGAATAAAAGGCATAGCCCAGCGCTTCGAGCTCGGCGCGCAGTTCCGGGAAGTTGTAGATCGCGCCGTTGAAGGCCAGGGACAGGCCCAACTGATTGTCGATCATCGGCTGCGCCGAGCCGTCCGACAGGTCCATGATCTTCAGGCGACGATGGCCCAGGGCAATCGGCCCCTGGCTATGGAAACCCCAGGCGTCAGGGCCACGCGGGGCCAAGTGATGGGTGATTCGCTCTACGGCCGCGAGGTCCGCAGGTTGTTGATCGAAACGTAACTCTCCAGCTAATCCGCACATAAGTCCTTACCGGTTTTTCCGTTGGGGAGGGGGTCAGGCAACGTCCGCCGAAAGGGCGGGTACTCTGAAACTGACCGGGGGGATTGCTGTGAGTTTTAGATCGATCCGTTATAAGCCGGCGGGGTTGGAGCTGTCTTACGACTCAGGGATAAGAAGAACCTGTGGGAGCGAGCTTGCTCGCGATGGCAGTGTGTCAGTCAGCTCAGATGCCAACTGATCCACCGCTATCGTGAGCAAGCTCGCTCCCACAGGGATTGGGGTGCACCATTAAATGCGTGTCAGGCCTTGCCCCGAATCAAGGCCCGCAACGCGAACCGGTTCGGGTGACAGGCCTCGGCCACGCTTCTGGGCAACGGCAGCGGTTCGTTGTCCAGCCAGGCGGCGATCAGTTCCCCCGACAAGGGCGCGGTGATCAGGCCGCGGGAGCCGTGGCCGCTGTTGACGTACAGGCCGTCGAGCCAGGGGCAGGGAATGTCTGGCACCTGGCGGGCGTCCCTGGCCAGGGCGTGGTAGGCCTCGTTGAACGCCTGGCTGTCAGCCAGGGGGCCCACGATCGGCAGGTAGTCCGGGCTGGTGCAGCGGAACGCCGCGCGGCCTTCGAGCCGTTGCGGGTCCAGGGCGCCGGCGTCCAGGCGGTCCAGCAGGTCCTCGGAGATTTCCTTGAGCATCTGCAGGTTGCCGGCATGTTCGGCGGCGGTGGGGGTGAGGTCGTCGCTGCTGAAATCGAAACTGGCGCCCAGGGTGTGTTCGCCCAGCCGTGGCGGCGCCACATAGCCTTCGGCGCAGACCACGGTGGCCAGGTCCTGGCTGCGTGCGGTTTGCGGCAACCGGGTGATTTGTCCGCGAATGCGCTTGAGGGGCAGCCCGGCGGCCGGTTCGAAACGCTTGATTTCGGCGGCGCTGGCGAGGATCACCACCGGCGCGCTGGCCAGGCATCGTTCACCGTCCCACGCTTGCCACTGGCCGTCCACGCGGCGCAGCTCCAGCACTTCATGATGGGCCTGCACCTCGATTGCCGGGCTCGCGGCCTGCCAGCGGCACAGCGCCGGCGGGTGCACCCAGCCGCCTTCGGGGTAGAACAAGCCGCCGCAGGCCAGGCCGATGCCCGACCGCGACCGGGCTTCGGCTTGCGCCAGGGGCCGCAGCAAATCTACGGGGAATGCCTCGGCCAGTTGCGCCTGGCGCTCGGCTTCCTTGTGGTTGAACGCCAGTTGCAGGACGCCGCAACCGTCCCAGTCCACGCCGCGTTGCAGGTGCTCCAGCAGGCGTCGGGTATAGCCGAAGCCACTGAGGATCATCTGCGACAGCGCGGTGCCGTGGGCCGACAACTTGAGGTACAGCACGCCCTGGGGATTGCCCGACGCTTCCTCGGCCAAGCCGGCATGGCGCTCCAACAGCGTCACCTGCCAGCCACGTGCCGCAAGGCTGGCGGCGCTGGCACAACCGGCCAGGCCGCCGCCGATCACCAGGGCCCGCCGTTCGCCAACCCGCGCAGCGGGGCGGGCATACCAGGGCTTCACCGGGGACGGCGCCGGCGTCTGCTGCGGCCAGCCCAGGAAGGCGCCGCGCAGGATCTCCCATTTGTGGCCGATGCCCGGCGTGCGCTTCATCTTGAAGCCTGCGGCATTCAGCAACCGCCGCACCCAACCGGTGCTGGTGAAGGTGCTGAGGGTTGATCCGGGGGCCGCCAGGCGTGCCAGTTCGGCGAACAGTTCGGCCGTCCACATTTCGGGGTTCTTGGCGGGGGCAAATCCGTCGAGGAACCAGGCGTCGATCTGGGCATCCAGTTGCGGCAACTGCTCCAGGGCATCGCCGATCAGCAAGGTCAGCGTCACCCGTCCGTTGGCCAGGACCAGCCGTTGGAAACCCTGGTGGATGGCCACGTACTGCCCCAGCAATTGCTCTGCCTGCACTTGGAGCGATGGCCAGAGGGCCAGGGCGCGACGCAGGTCCTCGGGGCTCAAGGGGTACTTCTCGACACTGACGAAATGCAGTCGCGCACGGGCCGGTGCGCACTGCTCGAACAACTGCCAGGCGCAGAGGAAGTTCAGGCCGGTGCCGAAACCGGTTTCGCCGATCACCAGGCGCCCGTCGTGGGGCAGCGCGGCGAAACGCTCGGCCAACCGGTTCTGTTCGAGGAACACGTAGCGCGTTTCATCCAGCCCCGACTGGTCGGAAAAATACACATCGTCGAACACCCGCGAACGCGGGCGACCCTGGTCGTCCCAGTCGAGTTGGGCGTGTTGCTGGATAGACGTCATGGCAGGCTCGGTGAAAACGGGGAGACCATTCTAGCCGATGCCGTGGGCCGGGCCCTACGCGGCGCTACACCGCAGGGCCTTCAATCCGCTAGTCTTGGTCCATCCCTGGAAGGAGTTGCCCATGTTTGAATCCGCTGAAATCGGTCACGTCATCGACAAAGACACCTTCGAGGCCGAGGTGCCGGCCCTGCGCGAAGCGTTGCTCGAAGCGCAATTCGAGTTGCAGCAGCAGGGTCGCTTTCCGGTCATCGTGCTGATCAATGGCATCGAAGGCGCGGGCAAGGGCGAGACGGTGAAGCTGCTCAACGAGTGGATGGACCCGCGGTTGATCGAAGTGCGCACCTTCGACCAGCAGACCGATGAGGAACTGGCGCATCCACCCGCCTGGCGCTACTGGCGGATGCTGCCGGCCAAGGGGCGCATGGGGATCTTCTTCGGCAACTGGTACAGCCAGATGCTGCAGGGGCGGGTCCATGGCGAATTCAAGGATCCACGGCTCGACCAGGCGATCAACGCCGCCGAGCGCCTGGAAAAGATGCTCTGCGACGAAGGCGCGTTGATCTTCAAGTTCTGGTTCCACCTGTCCAAGAAACAGATGAAAGCCCGGCTCAAGAGCCTCAAGGATGACCCGCTGCACAGCTGGCGCATCAGCCCGCTGGACTGGCAGCAATCGCAGACCTACGACAAGTTCGTCAAGTACGGCGAGCGGGTGTTGCGCCGCACCAGCCGCGACTACGCGCCCTGGCATGTGATCGAGGGCGTGGACAGCTGTTATCGCAGCCTCACGGTCGGGCGGATCCTGCTGGAAGGCTTGCGCCAGGCGCTGGACCGGCCGAAGGTCAAGCCGGAAAAGGTCAGCGTGGCGCCGCTGCCGGCGCTGGACGACCAGGTCACGCTGATCGACAGCCTGGACATGACCCTGAGCCTGGACAAGGACGACTACGAAGAACAGCTGATTACCGAACAGGCGCGCTTCGCCGGCCTGCTGCGGGACAAACGCATGCGCCGGCATGCCCTGGTGGCGGTGTTCGAAGGCAACGACGCAGCCGGCAAGGGCGGTGCGATCCGGCGGGTCGCGGCGGCGCTCGACCCGCGCCAGTACAGCATCGTGCCGATCGCCGCGCCCACCGAGGAAGAGCGCGCCCATCCCTACATGTGGCGGTTCTGGCGGCACCTGCCGGCGCGGGGCAAGTTCACTGTGTTCGATCGTTCCTGGTATGGCCGGGTGCTGGTGGAGCGGGTCGAGGGGTTCTGCAGCCGGGCCGATTGGTTGAGGGCCTATGGCGAGATCAACGATTTCGAAGAGCAGATCGCCGATGCCGGCGTGGTGGTGGTCAAGTTCTGGCTGGCCATCGACAAGCAGACCCAGCTGGAGCGCTTCCAGGCCCGCGAGGACATCCCGTTCAAGCGCTTCAAGATCACCGAGGATGATTGGCGCAACCGCGACAAGTGGGACGCGTACCGGGCCGCGGTGTGTGACATGGTGGACCGCACCAGCACCGAGATTTCCCCCTGGACGTTGGTGGAGGCCAACGATAAGCGCTGGGCGCGGGTCAAGGTATTGCGCACCTTGAACCACGCCTTGGAAGAGGCCTTCGAACGCGCCGATAAACAGGCGCGGAAGAGGAAGTCCAGGAAATAGGCCGATGGCGGCGCATACGCGAGGTGAATGATCGTCGCGGTTGGTTATGCAGTGGATCTATGCTCGATCCACTCTCAACCGACAACAACAATGGGGAAGCGCCATGCGTGAAGTGGTGATCGTCGATAGCGTACGAACCGGCCTGGCCAAGTCTTTCCGGGGCAAGTTCAACATGACCCGCCCGGACGACATGGCGGCACATTGCGTCAACGCGTTGCTGACGCGCAATGACATCGACCCGGCCAGCGTCGAGGACTGCATCGTCGGCGCCGGTTCCAATGAAGGCGCCCAGGGCTACAACATCGGCCGCAACGTCGCGGTGCTCTCACGGCTGGGCACCGGCACCGCCGGCATGACTCTCAACCGCTTTTGCTCCTCGGGCCTGCAAGCCATCGCCATCGCGGCCAACCAGATCGCATCCGGTTGCAGCGACATCATCGTGGCCGGTGGCGTGGAGTCCATCAGCCTGACGATGAAAAGCGTCAACACCGACAACCTGATCAACCCGTTGCTCAAGGAACAGGTGCCGGGCATCTATTTCCCCATGGGCCAGACGGCCGAGGTGGTCGCCCGGCGCTACCAGGTCAGCCGCGAGCAACAGGACCGCTACGCCTTGCAGAGCCAGCAGCGCACCGCCAAGGCCCAGGCTGCCGGGCTGTTCACTGACGAAATCGTTCCCATGCAGGTCAAGTACCGGGTCGAGGACAAGCACACCGGTGCGGTGCAGATCCTCGAGGGCGTGGTCGATCACGACGACTGCAACCGCCCGGACACCACCTATGAAAGCCTCGCCGGGCTGAAACCGGTCTTCGCCGAGGACGGTTCGGTCACGGCGGGCAATTCGTCGCAATTGTCCGACGGCGCGTCGATGACCCTGGTCATGAGCCTGGAAAAAGCCCTGGCGCTGGGGCTCAAGCCCAAGGCGTTCTTCCGGGGCTTCACCGTGGCCGGTTGCGAACCGGACGAAATGGGCATCGGCCCGGTGTTCTCGGTGCCCAAGCTGCTCAAGGCCAAGGGTTTGCAGGTGGCCGATATCGACTTGTGGGAACTCAACGAGGCCTTCGCCTCCCAGTGCCTGTACAGCCGCGACCGGCTGGAAATCGATAACGAGAAGTACAACGTCAACGGTGGCTCCATCTCCATTGGCCACCCGTTCGGCATGACCGGCTCGCGACAAGTGGGGCACCTGGTGCGTGAACTGCAGCGGCGCGGCCTGCGCTATGGCGTAGTGACCATGTGCGTCGGCGGCGGGATGGGGGCGACGGGGTTGTTCGAGGTGGTGAAATAGTCTCGGGCTTATGGCATGAGCGGCTTTTGTGGCGAGGGCGCTTGCTCCCGCTCGGCTGCGAGGCAGGCGCCAACGGTCGATTCGGTTTACTGACGGGCCGGGGCTGCGCGCCCCAGCGTGGGCGAGCGCCCCCAGGCCACTAGCTGGCCACCTGGGTCAGTTGCAACATTCGCTTGATGTACTCCGCCACTTCGCGTTCCGCTGTCTCACGGTCGGCGAAGGGTCCCTCATGGGTACCTTCCCGCGTACTGAAATAGAATTGGCCGTTCACCCGGCAAATTCGGTCACTGGGGAAGACCATCGCGGGGACGACGTCTTCGGCACGTTTGCCAAGCATGAGAGGCTCCAGGGGAAGGCGAAAGCTGATGGAGTGAAGTTTATGTGTTGCCATCGATGGGCGCTTGGATAGCCGATAGGCGGCAATGTGCCATGCGTCATCATGAACTGTTAGTGACCAACTGTCCCTGTGTTGACCTGTGATCCATGTCTAGAATAGACGCTCTTTTGTCCTGGGCTTCGAGGATTGCATGCATATTTCGTCCGGTCGCTGGGTCTATGGCCTGTTCCTCGCCTTGCTGACCGCCCTGTTGTGGGGAATCCTGCCGATCAAGCTCAAGCAAGTGCTGCAAGTGATGGACCCGGTCACCGTGACCTGGTTTCGCCTGCTGGTGTCCGGCGGCCTGCTGTTCATCTACCTCGGCGCCACCCGCCGCCTGCCAAGCCGCCGGGTGCTCGGGCCCCGGGGCGGTTGGCTGGTGGCGATGGCGGTGCTGGGGCTGGTAGGCAATTACGTGTTGTACCTAATGGGCCTGAACCGCCTGAGCCCCGGCACCGCGCAGCTGGTGGTGCAGATGGGCCCGATCATGTTGCTGGTGGCCAGCCTGTTCGTCTTCAAGGAGCGCTTCAGCATCGGCCAGGGCATTGGCCTGGCGGTGCTGCTGATCGGCTTCGCGCTGTTTTTCAACCAGCGCCTGGTCGAGCTGCTCACCTCGCTGAGCGAATACACCGCCGGGGTCCTGCTGGTGTTGCTGGCGTCCACGGTCTGGACCTTCTATGCCCTGGGGCAGAAGCAACTGCTGACGGTGTGGAATTCGCTGCAGGTGATGATGGTGATCTACCTGTTTTGCGCGTTGCTGCTCACGCCGTGGGTGCACCCCCTGGAAGCGCTGCAACTGAGCCCGCTGCAAGGTTGGCTGCTGCTGGCCTGCTGCCTCAACACCCTGATCGCCTATGGCGCGTTTGCCGAGGCCCTGGCCCATTGGGAGGCGTCGCGGGTCAGCGCGACGCTGGCGATCACCCCGCTGGTGACCTTCGCTGCCGTGGCGTTGGCGGCCTGGTGGTGGCCCGACTACGTGCACGCCGAGCAGATCAACCTGCTGGGGTATGGCGGGGCGGTGCTGGTGGTGTTGGGGTCGGCGCTGGTGGCGCTGGGGCCTTCGCTGGTCGCCGGGCTGAGGGCGCGGCGCGAGCGTTTGGCTGTAGAGCGGTAGTCCGCGTTACCGTTCTTCGCGAGCAAGCCCGCTCCCACAGGGGATTTGTGTCGAGCACGCAATTTGTGCTCGAGGAAATCGAATGTGGGAGCGGGCTTGCTCGCGAAAGCTGACGCTCAGTCAATACAAGGCTCAGCCCTGGCTACCGGCTTCCAGCATGTTCTCCGGCCTGACCCAGGTGTCGAACTCTTCGTCGGTCAGGTACCCCAGCTGCAACGCCGCTTCACGCAGGGTCAGCCCTTCGCCGTAGGCTTTCTTGGCGATTTCGGCGGACTTGTCGTAGCCGATGTGCGGGTTCAATGCGGTCACCAGCATCAGCCCGCGCTCCAGGTGCGCGGCCATCTGCTCGGCGTCCGGTTCGAGGCCGGCGATGCAATGCTGCTGGAAGTTGCTGCAGCCATCGGCCAGCAGCCGGATCGACTGCAACAGGTTGTGGATGATCACCGGCTTGAACACGTTCAACTGCAAATGCCCCTGGCTGGCGGCGAAACCGATGGTCACGTCGTTGCCCAGCACCTGGCAAGCCAGCATCGACAGGGCCTCGCACTGGGTCGGGTTGACCTTGCCCGGCATGATCGAGCTGCCCGGTTCGTTGGCCGGCAATTTCACCTCGGCGAATCCGGCCCGTGGCCCGGAGCCCAGCAGGCGCAGGTCGTTGGCGATTTTCATCAGGGTCACCGCCAGGGTTTTCAGCGCGCCGGACAAGGCTGTCAGCGGCTCGTGGCCCGCCAGCGCGGCAAACTTGTTCGGCGCGGTGACGAACGGCAGGCCGGAAAGCGCCGCGAGCTCGGCGGCGATGGCTTCGCCAAAGCCATGGGGTGAATTGAGCCCGGTGCCCACCGCCGTGCCGCCCTGGGCCAGTTCGCAGACCGCTGGCAACGCGGCGCGGATCGCGCGCTCGGCATAGTCGAGCTGGGCGATGAACGCCGACAGCTCCTGGCCGAACGTGATGGGCGTGGCGTCCATCATGTGGGTGCGACCGGTCTTGACCAGCTTCAGGTGGCGAGCCGCCAGCTCCGCCA
Source organism: Pseudomonas citrullilanati (assembly GCF_030580855.1). GTDB lineage: Bacteria > Pseudomonadota > Gammaproteobacteria > Pseudomonadales > Pseudomonadaceae > Aquipseudomonas > Aquipseudomonas citrulli. The sequence goes on from NZ_JAUQOP010000001.1 coordinate 180,996, forward strand.
GCCCGCCAGACAATTCGCTGATGGCCGGCAACAGTTGCTTGTGGACAGCCTGGACGGCGGCGATGTGCATCGCCGTGGGGAAACAGTCGTTGGAGCTCTGGGAGCGGTTGACGTGATCGTTCGGGTGGACCGGGGTCTTGCCGCCGCGGGGGTTGCCCGCCAGCTCGTTGGCGCGCCCGGCGATCACCTCGTTGACGTTCATGTTGCTCTGGGTACCGCTGCCGGTCTGCCAGACCACCAGCGGGAACTGGTCGTCGTGCTGGCCGTCCAGCACTTCGTCGGCGGCCTGTTCGATCAGCCGGGCGATGTCGGCGGGCAAGTCGCCGTTACGGTCATTGACCCGGGCGGCGGCTTTCTTGATCAGCGCCAGGGCATGCAGCACCGACAGCGGCATGCGCTCGTTGCCGATGGCGAAGTTGATCATGGACCGCTGTGTCTGGGCGCCCCAATAGGCGTCGTCGGGGACTTCAACCTGGCCCAGGCTGTCGGTTTCGGTACGGCTCATCGGGTCAAACTCCTTTAAGGCTGAATGCGCAGTTTAGGCCCGGATGGGCGGCGCCGGTTCCCTCAATCTAGAGGCGGCGGTCGCGGCCCGTCAATCGGCGCCCCGGTGCGTCGGGGTTGAGGCCCGGCGTTTATTAGGCGCAGAATGGTCGCCCTTGGGGTTTTACCTCGCCTGTAATGAAAGGAAACTCGATGACCCGTCTTCGTGCCATCTGTACCGCAGTTGCTCTGGTATGTGCCAGCGGCCCTGTTTTCGCCGATACCGCCAGCCACAACGCCAGCGCCGAAGCGTTCCTGACCCTGGCGCACGCTGACAAACTGGGCACCCCGGTGTACATGCAAGTGCAGCAGATGTTTGCCCAGCGCTTCGAACAGACCAAGGCCCCCGAGTCTAAGAAAGCCACCCTGGAAACCTACCAGGCCAAGGCCAACGCCGCGCTGGACCAGGCCATCGGCTGGAACAAGCTCAAGCCGGACATGGTCAAGCTCTACACCAGCAACTTCAGCGAATCGGAGCTCAAGGACCTGGTGGCGTTCTACCAGTCTCCGCTGGGCAAGAAAGTCCTGGAGAAAATGCCGCAGCTGACCCAGCAATCGGCCCAGCTGACCCAGGCCAAGCTTGAAAGCGCCGTGCCGGTGGTCAACAAGCTGCTGGCGGACATGACCGCCGAGCTCGAGCCGAAAGCCGCCGCGCCGGCCAAGAAAAAGTAGTCGGAGCCCGGTATGAGCATGCAGCAACGCATCGAATCGACGCTCGGGCTGTTGCAGCCCGAGCACCTGCAAGTGCTGGATGAAAGCCACATGCACAGCCGTGGGCTACAGACCCACTTCAAGGCCGTGGTGGTCAGCCAGCAGTTCGAAGGGCTCAATCGCGTCAAACGACACCAGAAGGTCTACGGCACGCTGGGCGAGCTGATGGGCGAGTTCCACGCGTTGGCGCTGCACACCTACACCCCCGAGGAGTGGGCGCAGATCGACGCGGCCCCGGCTTCGCCGACCTGTGCCGGTGGCAGCAAGCACTGATCGGTCTGCTGTGGATGGCAAAGCCTTGAGTCTGTGGGAGCAAGGCTTGCCCGCGATGAAGTTGATGCGGTCTCTCAGAAACTGAGGTGTCTGCATCGCGAGCAAGCTTTGCTCCCACAGATTCAGGCTTTGCCCCCAACCAAGTGATCCTCACAGCACTGTTGCCCACAGCAATCGCTGTCTGCAACCCCCCTGTTTTTGCTAGAATCCGCCACGCGCCGCTCACCCGGCGCGTTTTTTTTCGTATCCGGTTCACCCTTTGCGAGGGTAGCCACCTGGAGAAATACCCATGACACAACCCATTGTCGTGGCGGCACTGTATAAGTTCGTCACCCTTGAAGACTACGTCGAGCTGCGCGAGCCGCTGCTCAAGGCCATGCTCGATAACGGCATCAAAGGCACGTTGTTGATCGCCGAGGAAGGCATCAATGGCACTGTCTCCGGCTCCCGTGAAGGCATCGACGGGCTGCTGGCCTGGCTCAGGAACGATCCGCGCATGATCGACATCGACCACAAAGAGTCGTATTGCGACGAGCAGCCGTTCTATCGCACCAAGGTCAAGCTCAAGAAGGAAATCGTCACCCTCGGCGTCGAAGGCGTGGACCCGAACAAGCAGGTCGGCACCTACGTCGAGCCCCAGGACTGGAACGCGCTGATCAGCGATCCGGAGGTACTGTTGATCGATACCCGTAACGACTACGAAGTGTCCATCGGCACCTTTGAAGGGGCGATCGACCCCAAGACCACCAGCTTTCGCGAGTTCCCCGACTACATCAAGGCCAACTTCGACCCGGCCCGCCACAAGAAGGTCGCGATGTTCTGCACCGGCGGCATTCGCTGCGAAAAGGCCTCCAGCTACATGCTCGGCCAGGGTTTCGACGAGGTCTACCACCTCAAGGGCGGCATCCTCAAATACCTGGAGGAAGTGCCCCAGGAGCAGTCCAAGTGGCGTGGCGACTGCTTCGTGTTCGATAACCGCGTCACCGTTCGCCACGACCTCAGCGAAGGCGACTACGATCAATGTCATGCCTGTCGTACACCGGTGAGCGTCGAGGACCGTGCCTCGGAGCACTATGTGCCGGGTATCAGTTGCCCGCATTGCTGGGACACGCTGAGCGAGAAAACCCGTCGCAGCGCCATCGACCGGCAAAAGCAGATCGAGCTGGCCAAGGCCCGCAACCTGCCGCACCCGATCGGCTACAACTACAAGCAGTCATCTTCCGAGGCTTGAACCATGGCGCCACGCCTGCTCTACGTGATGGACCCGATGTGTTCCTGGTGCTGGGGGTTTGCACCGGTGGCCGAGGCGCTGGTGGAGCAGGCGCAGGCAGCCGGGGTGGAGTTGCACCTGGTGGTGGGCGGCTTGCGCACCGGCAGCGGGTCGGCGCTGGAGCCGACGACCCGGCGCTACATTCTCGAACACTGGCAGGCCGTCACCCAGGCCACCGGCCAGCCGTTCAAGCTGGAAGGCGCGCTGCCGGACGGCTTTGTCTACGACACCGAGCCGGCCTGCCGCGCCGTGGTCACCGCCCGCACCCTGGCGCCGGACCTGGCCTTCAACCTGCTGAAGCTGATCCAGCAGGCGTTTTATGTGCAGGGTCGCGACGTCACCCACGCCAGTGTCCTGGTGGAGCTGGCCGAACAGGCCGGGCTGCCGCGCATCGAGTTCGCCGCGGCCTTCGACCGGGCCGAGCAGCACGCGGCCACTGCCGCCGATTTCACCTGGGTGCAGGACTTGGGGATCGCCGGGTTCCCTACACTGCTGGCCGAGCGCGACGGCCAACTGGCGCTGTTGACCAACGGCTACCAGCCCCTGGAGCTGCTCTCGCCGTTGCTGGGCCGCTGGTTGGAGCGCGCCGCCTGTGCCTGACCGGCCGGAGCAGTCGTCGGCCGCACAACGCATCGATCGGTTGAGCTGGGCCGAAATCCGGCGCCTGGCCCTCAAGCACAAGAAAGCCCTGTGGATCGCCAACGCCGTGGCGGTGCTGGCGACCCTGTGCAGCGTGCCGATTCCCTTGCTTTTGCCGCTGTTGGTGGATGAAGTGCTGTTGGGGCGCGGCGATGCGGCCTTGAAGGTGATGAACCAGGTCTTGCCGGCGGGATGGCGGCAGGCGGCCGGTTATATCGGCTTGATGTTGCTGGTGACCCTGGCCCTGCGTTGCGGTGCGTTGCTCTTCAACGTATTGCAGGCGCGATTGTTCGCCCGGTTGGCCAAGGACATCGTCTATCGCATCCGCATCCGCTTGATCGAACGGCTCAAGCGGATTTCCCTCGGCGAGTACGAAAGCCTGGGCAGCGGCACCGTGGCGGCCCACCTGGTCACCGACCTGGACACCGTCGACAAATTCGTCGGTGAAACCCTCAGCCGTTTCCTGGTGGCGATGCTGACCCTGGTGGGCACCGCCGGGATCCTGGTGTGGATGCACTGGAAGCTGGCGCTGCTGATCCTGTTGTTCAACCCGCTGGTGATCTACGCCACGGTGCAACTGGGGAAAAGGGTCAAGCACCTCAAGAAACTGGAGAACGACAGCACGTCGCGTTTCACCCAGGCCCTGACCGAAACCCTGGACGCCATCCAGGAGGTGCGGGCCGGCAATCGTCAGGGCTTTTTCCTCGGACGCCTGGGCCTGCGGGCCAGGGAAGTTCGCGACTATGCCGTGAGTTCGCAGTGGAAAACCGATGCCTCCAGCCGCGCGACGGGCCTGCTGTTCCAGTTCGGCATCGATATCTTTCGCGCAGCGGCCATGCTCACCGTATTGTTTTCGGACTTGTCGATCGGGCAGATGCTCGCGGTGTTCAGCTACCTGTGGTTCATGATCGGCCCGGTGGAGCAGTTGCTCAATCTGCAGTACGCCTTCTATGCGGCGGGCGGCGCGTTGTCGCGGATCAATGAACTGCTGGCCCGGGCCGACGAGCCGCAGTACCCCGGCGGTACTGACCCGTTCAAGGGCCGTGATACGGTGGGCATCGACATCCACGGGCTGGTTTTCGGCTACGGCGAGGAACGGGTGCTCAACCAGCTGAACCTGTCCATCCGGCCTGGCGAGAAAGTCGCCATCGTCGGGGCCAGCGGTGGCGGCAAGAGCACCCTGGTGCAACTGTTGTTGGGCTTGTACACGCCGCAATCGGGCACCATCCGTTTCGGCGGTGCGACCCAGCAGGCGATCGGCCTGGAAACCATCCGCGAAAACGTCGCGGTGGTGTTGCAGCATCCGGCACTGTTCAACGACACGGTGCGCGCCAACCTCACCATGGGCCGCGCGTGCAGCGACGATGCCTGCTGGCGTGCGTTGGAAATCGCCCAGCTCGACGCCACCGTGCGCGCACTGCCCCAGGGCCTGGACAGTGTCGTCGGGCGTTCCGGGGTACGGCTGTCGGGTGGCCAGCGGCAACGGCTGGCCATCGCCCGCATGGTCTTGGCGGATCCGCGAGTGGTGATCCTCGATGAAGCCACTTCGGCGCTGGACGCGGCCACCGAGTACAACCTTCACCAGGCCCTGGCGCGTTTCCTCAGTGGACGCACCACGCTGATCATCGCCCACCGGCTCTCGGCGGTAAAACAGGCCGACCGTGTCCTGGTGTTCGATGGGGGGCAGATCGCCGAGGACGGCGACCATTTGCAGTTGATTGCCGAAGGTGGCTTGTACGCTCGGCTCTACGGTCATTTGCAGCAGATACAGCAGCCTTGAGTTTCCGGCACTTTTCTGTGCTTAGTATCCAAAAAAAATCAGCCAGACACTCCGACGTCACTGAATTTCCAGCCAAAGCCCCTCGATTCGTCCAAACCGGCGTTCCAAGGATCGAAAACTAGCCTAGGCTCTGGGATTAGCAGCGGATTTCTCGCGGGTGCTTATCGGCAACGCCTGTGCAAGGGACCTCATGAAGCAAAAGCAGACTCTCGGAACGCCTCGGTTGTTGGGCATCGTCTGGCCCTTTATTGCCGTTGTGCTATTTCAGGCATTGCTTGGCGGCGTGAGTCTCTATGTATTGTCGGCGGTTCGCGGCTACGTGGCGGGGGAGAGTCTCTGGTCCAAGGGCCAGAAAGACGCCATCTATTACCTCAATCTCTACGCCGACAGTCGCGACGAAACCATTTTCCTCAAGTACCAGCAGGCCATTGCCGTTCCCGAGGGCGGCCATGAGCTGCGGGTGGCGCTGGACCGCCGTCCACCGGACCTGGAAGCGGCCAGGGCGGCCATCCTCAAGGGCGGCAACCACCCGGACGACGTGGCGAGCCTGATCTGGCTCTACCTGAATTTTCGGCACTTCAGCTACCTGGAAGAGGCCATCGACCTGTGGACCGTGGGCGACGGCTACCTGATCGAGCTGGATAACGTCGCCCGGCAGATGCACGCCAGCATCAGCGCGGGCCAGGCATCGGAGGTCGACGTCCGGGGCTGGAAGGCGCGGATCTTCGCCATCAACGATTCCGTCACCCCGGCGGCCAAGGCGTTCAGCGATGCGCTGGGCGAGGGCTCGCGCTTCATCCTGCGGCTGTTGCTGGTGACCAACTTCGCCACGGCGCTGGGGCTGATCGTCCTGGCGCTATTGCGCACCCATAAACTGCTGGCCCAGCGGCAGGTCTTCGCCAATGCGCTGCAGCTGGAGAAGGAACGGGCGCAGATCACCCTGCAATCCATCGGCGACGGGGTGATCACCACCGATGTCGAAGGGGCCATCGCCTACATGAACCCCGCCGCCGAGGCGATGACCCATTGGAAAGCCGAGCACGCCATGGGGCTGCCCCTGGCGGCGCTGTTCAATTTGCTCGATGACAACGCCCAGGCGGAAGGGCTGACCCTGATCGAGCACATCCTCAGCGGTCGGCTCAGCGGCGCCAGCGAGCACTCCAAGCTGATCCAGCGCCTGGACGGCAGCACGGTGTCGGTCACGCTGGTGGGCGCGCCGATCCGCCACGCAGGCAAAGTCAGCGGCGCCGTGCTGGTGTTGCACGACATGACCCAGGAGCGCCAATACATCGCCAACCTGTCATGGCAGGCCACCCATGACGCACTGACCGGGCTGGCCAACCGCCGGGAGTTCGAATATCGACTCGAACAGGCCTTGCACAACCTCACGCGCCAGGTCGGGCGCCATGCCTTGATGTTCCTCGACCTGGACCAATTCAAACTGGTCAACGACACCTGCGGCCACGCCGCGGGCGACGAATTGTTGCGACACATCTGCGCTTTGCTGCAATCGGGGCTACGGGAAAACGACACCCTGGCCCGGCTGGGCGGGGACGAGTTTGGGATCCTGCTGGAAAACTGCTCGCCCGAGGCCGCGGAAAAAATTGCCGAAGGGCTGCGCCAGACCGTGCAGAACCTGCATTTCGTCTGGAAGGGGCGGCCATTCGTGACCACGGTGAGCATCGGCCTGGTGCACATCGCGCACACCCCGACGACCCTGGAGGCGTCCCTACGGGCCGCCGACATGGCCTGCTACATGGCCAAGGAGAAGGGCCGCAACCGGGTCCAGGTCTATCATGCCGACGACTCGGAGTTGTCCCTGCGCTTTGGCGAGATGGCCTGGGTGCAACGCCTGCACATGGCCCTGGAGGAAAACCGTTTCTGTCTCTATGCCCAGGAAATCGCCGCGCTGGGGCCGGGCGACCAGGGTGGCGGGCATATCGAGATCCTGCTGCGGCTGCACGACGAGGCGGGGCGGATGATCCTGCCCGACAGCTTCATTCCCGCCGCGGAACGTTATGGTTTGATGACCTCGCTGGACCGTTGGGTGGTGGAGAACGTGTTCAAGGTCATTCGCCAGTGCCTGAATGATTCGCGACAGGGGCCGATGGCGATGTGTGCGATTAATCTGTCAGGTACTACTATCGGAGATCAGGCGTTCCTCGACTTCCTGCGTAAACAATTCGCGGCCTACTCGATCCCCCCGGAAATGATTTGTTTTGAAATTACCGAGACCAGCGCTATTTCGAATTTGGGCAGTGCGATCCGCTTTATCAATGAACTCAAGAGCTTGGGTTGTTACTTCTCGCTGGACGACTTTTGCGCCGGAATGTCTTCATTCGCTTACCTGAAACATTTACCTGTAGACTTCCTGAAGATCGACGGGAGTTTCGTAAAGGATATGCTGGACGACCCGATTAACCGTGCAATGGTCGAAGTGATCAACCACATCGGCCACGTCATGGGTAAGCGCACGATTGCCGAGTTTGTCGAAACCGCCCAGATCGAGCAGGCATTGCTGGAAATCGGGGTGGATTTCGCCCAAGGGTATGTGATTGAACGCCCGCAATTGTTTACCTGCGACACGTTGCAATGTAGGCCGGCCCGGCCCCAGCCGTTGTTATTCAAGGCCCCCGGCACGTTCCGCTGAACCTCTTGTTGATCCGGAAAATCACAATCAAAAGGAGCCAGACAGTGATCGACACATTCAACCGAACAGGCCCGCTCATGGAGCCCCAAAGCTATCCGAAATGGGCGCAGCAGCTCATTCTCGATTGCAGCGAGAGCAAGCGCCGGGTTGTCGAACACGAGCTGTATCAACGCATGCGCGACAACAAGCTCAGCGCCAAGACCATGCGCCACTACCTCATCGGTGGTTGGCCGGTCGTTGAACAGTTCGCTTTATACATGGCACAGAACCTCACCAAGACTCGCTTTGCCCGCCATCCCGGCGAGGACATGGCCCGTCGTTGGCTGATGCGCAATATCCGTGTCGAACTCAACCATGCCGACTACTGGGTCAACTGGAGCGCCGCCCACGGCGTGACCCTGGAAGACCTGCAGGCCCAGCAAGTGCCTCCGGAGCTACATGCGCTGAGCCACTGGTGCTGGCACACCAGTTCGTCGGACGCGTTGATCGTGGCGATCGCCGCGACCAACTATGCCATCGAGGGCGCCACCGGGGAGTGGTCGGCCGTGGTGTGCTCCAGTGGCGTCTACGCGGCGGCGTTCCCTGAAGAAGAACGCAAGCGGGCCATGAAGTGGCTGAAGATGCACGCCCAGTACGACGATGCCCATCCGTGGGAAGCCCTGGAGATCATCTGCACACTGGCGGGCATGAACCCGAGCAAAGCCCTGCAAATGGAGCTGCGCCAGGCCGTGTGCAAGAGCTATGACTACATGTACCTGTTCCTGGAACGCTGTATGCAGTTGGAGCAGTCGGAGTCGGTGGGCAAGGCGCCAGTCACCCGTGAGCGCCTCGCGCTGGCCGGGAGCTGATACATTCTCCACCCATAGCTGAACCCAGGTGGGAGCGCGCCTGCTTGCGATGGAGTCGGACAGTCAACGGGGAGGTTGACGGCCAGGTCCTCATCGCGAGCAGGCTCGCTCCCACTGTTCTTTCACGACTGGGTCACGATCCCGTGGAAGCGAGCCTGCTCGCGAAAAGCCCGGGCTGGATGTTCAGGAAACCCGGCGGACTCAACCCGCCATCGCCAACCGATTGCGTCCCTCGCGCTTGGCCACGTACAGCGCGCCGTCGGCCCGCCGCAGCAAGCTCTCGGCCGATTCACCCGGCAGCAGGGTCGCGCAACCCAGGCTGACCGTCAGTTCGATCCGGGTGCCCCCGGCAAAGTAATCCTGGACCTGGGCGGCATGCCGCAGGCGCTCGCCGACCATGGCCGCGGCGTCCCGGCTGGTGTTGGCCAGCAGGATCAGGAACTCCTCGCCACCGTACCGGAACACCATGTCCACATTGCGCAGTTGATTCTTGATCGATTCGGCCACGGCCTTGAGCACTTCGTCGCCGACGCTGTGACCGTGACTGTCGTTGATGCGCTTGAAATGGTCGATGTCCAGCATCAGCAGCGACAGGGGCTGCGAATGGCGCTTGGCCATGTCGATTTCACGGGTCAGCGTCTGGTCCATCGCGATGCGATTGCCGGTGCCGGTCAGTGGGTCGCGCAGGGCGCTCTGGGTCGCCGCGCGGTAGAGCAAGGCGTTGCGCAGGGGATATAGCAGGGTGGAGAGCATCGCTTCCAGGTCGGCCTGTTCGGCGTCGGTGAAGCGCTGGTTGCGGCGAAACACCAGTTCGCCCAGGTGTTCGCCTTCGTGGCTGAGGTTGTAGCTGACGGTGTGGTGCCCGCGCTGGCCGAACTCCAGGCGCAGATCGCTCGGCTTGTGTTGATACGCCAGCGCATCCAGGGGCACCAGTCGCTGAACTTCGCGAAAGAACAGGCCCAGGATGCGTTGCGGCTCCAGGCTGGTCTGCAATTGCTGGCCCAGTTGCTGGCGCAATTGCGAAAGGCTGACCGTGCGTGTCGCGAGCGGCGACGGATGGCCAAGGCCCAGGCGCTGCAACTTGGCGCTGTCGAAATCAATCGCGTTCATCTGCGTGGGCGTTTTCATATGGCGTTAGCCCCTAAGCTAAATCTGTCCCGGCAGGTTGGGTGGCGGCTTTGGGCTGCGCGTCGTACTGGTCCTTCAGTCCCGTAGGACTCTGATAATAGAAGTCTAGTCCGCTTTACCTGGCCGGCTAAACCTCGTCTCAACGTCCGTTACCCGCCAGACATGGCGTGTTTTGAGGATATTTAGAGCGAAAGTCGTGCCATTCGGTTCATTTCAATGAAAACCGATTAGGAATCAAGGTCTTGGGGATGCGTGTCAGCCTGCCGGGGGGAGGTGGGGCGACGAGGGTTTGGCGGTTCGTCTGGCTGTGGGTCAGGCAAAGGCGCGTCGCGACGGGAAGTCGTCGCGACGCACCTGTGTGCTTACTGGGCGTTGAACGCCTGGCCGTTGACACCGGTACTGTCCGGCCCCATCAGGTAGAGGTAGACCGGCATGATCGCTTCGGGTGTCGGGTTGTCGAGCGGGTTTTCCCCTGGGTAGGCCTGGGCGCGCATGCTGGTGCGAGTGGCGCCGGGGTTGATGCTGTTGGAGCGCACGGCGGCGACGCTGTCGACTTCGTCGGCCAGGGTCTGCATCAGCCCTTCGGTGGCGAACTTGGACACGCCATAGGCGCCCCAGTAGGCCCGGCCCTTGCGGCCGACGCTGCTGGAGGTGAACACCACGGACGCATCCTTCGACAGCTTGAGCAGCGGCAGCAAGGTGCTGGTGAGCATGAACATGGCGTTGACGTTGATGTGCATCACCCGCATGAAATTCTCGCCGGACAACTGCTCCAGCGGCGTGCGTGGGCCGATGATGGAAGCGTTGTGCAGCAGGCCGTCCAGGTGACCGAACTCGGTCTCGATCATGGCCGCCAGTTCATCGTATTGATGGGGCAGGGCGGTTTCGAGGTTGAACGGGATGACCGCCGGCTGCGGATGGCCCGCCGCTTCGATTTCGTCATAGACCTGGGTCAGGTTGGCTTCGGTCTTGCCCAACAGCAGCACGGTGGCGCCGTGGGCGGCGTAGGCCTTGGCGGCGGCGGCGCCGATGCCGCGACCGGCACCGGTGACGAGGATGACCCGGCCCTGGAGCAGGTCGGGGCGGGCGGAATAATCAAACATGAAAGAACCTCACGAAAGATAAAAAATACGTGGTGATGCGCAATTGTGGCGAGGGGATATATCCCCGTTAGGGTGCGAAGCGCCCCCAAGAAATATCGGTCACCAAGGTGCATTAAATGGGAAAGCAGGGGGCCGCTTCGCGACCCAGCGGGGATAAATCCCCTCGCCACAGCAAGCTTCCTCGCCACAAAGGCGATGTCACACAGGTGACATCAACGGCATCAACAACCGCACAACGCGTTATCCAGCACTTCGCGCAGCGCCAACGGGTGATCGATCACCACGTCCGCCCCCCAGTGCCTGGGGTTGTCGTCCGGGTGGATATAGCCGTAGGTCACGGCGCAGGTCTTGGTGCCGGCGCTACGGCCGGACTCGATGTCCCGCAGGTCGTCGCCCACGAACAGCACGCTGGCCGGGTCCAGGCCGAGCAGCTTGCAGGCCAGGGTCAGCGGCTCGGGGTCTGGCTTGCTGTGGGTCACGTGGTCGGGGCAGATCAGCACTTTCGAGCGCTCCGCCAGGCCCAGCTGCTGCATGATCGGTTCGGCGAAGCGTACTGGCTTGTTGGTGACCACGCCCCAGATCAGGTTGGCTGCCTCGATGTCGGCCAGTACCTGTTCCATGCCGTCGAAGAGGTGGCTGTGCACCACGCACCCCTTGAGGTAGCGGTCGAGGAATTCCTGGCGCAGTTCCTCGAACCCGGGCGATTCCGGGTCCATGGAAAAGGTCACCGCCACCATCGCCCGGGCGCCGCCGGAGATCTCGTCGCGGATGTGCTGCGAGTTCATCGGCGGCAGGCCGCGGTCGGCGCGCATCGCCTGGCAGATGGCGATGAAGTCCGGCGCGGTGTCGAGCAGCGTGCCGTCCATGTCGAAAAGAACCGCTTTGAGACGCATCGCCTTACTCCTCGCGCAGGGTCTGGATCATGTAGTTGACGTCGACATCGGCGGCCAGCTTGTAGTGCTTGGTCAGCGGGTTGTAGGTCAGGCCGATGATGTCCTTGACGGTCAACCCGGCCATGCGGCTCCAGGCGCCGAGTTCGGACGGGCGGATGAATTTCTTGAAGTCATGGGTGCCGCGCGGCAGCAGCTTCATGATGTATTCGGCGCCAACGATGGCGAACAGGTAGGCCTTCGGGTTGCGGTTGATGGTGGAGAAGAACACCTGGCCGCCCGGCTTGACCATGCGGAAGCAGGCGCGAATGACCGAGGACGGATCGGGCACGTGTTCGAGCATTTCCAGGCACGTCACCACGTCGAAGCGGGCGGGCATTTCCTCGGCCAGGGCTTCGGCGGTGATCTGCCGGTACTCCACGTTGACCCCCGATTCCAGTTGATGCAACTGGGCCACCGCCAGCGGCGCTTCGCCCATGTCGATGCCCATCACCGTCGCCCCGCGCTGGGCCATGGCTTCGCTGAGGATGCCGCCGCCGCAACCGACGTCGAGCACCTGCTTGCCGGCCAGGTTGACCCGCTCATCGATCCAGTTGACCCGCAACGGGTTGATGTCGTGCAGCGGCTTGAATTCGCTTTCACGGTCCCACCAGCGATGGGCCAGGGCTTCGAACTTGGCGATTTCGGCGTGGTCGACGTTGCTCATGTGCAGATCCTCGAAAAGCTGGGAAAGTCAGGTGCCCCGAGCCGGTGGCTCAAGGGGCGTGGTTATTCGTCGTGGCCGCTGATGCGGCGCCCCCAGGCCTGGGCCATGGCGGTCAGTTGCGATTCGTCGAGGCGGGTCAGTCGGCCGTCTTCCAGTAGCGGCTTGCCGGCCACCCAGAGGTGCTTCACGCAGTCGCGCCCCGTGGCATAAATCAGTTGCGACACCGGGTCGTAGATCGGCTGCTGCGCCAGGCCCGACAGGTCGAAGGCCACCAGGTCGGCCGCCTTGCCGACTTCCAGCGAGCCCACGGTCGATTCGATCCCCAGCGCCCGCGCACCGTTGAGCGTGGCCATGCGCAAGGCCCGGTGGGCGTCCAGGGCCGTGGCGGAACCGGCCACGGCCTTGGCCAGCAGGGCGGCGGTGCGGGTTTCCCCCAGCAAGTCCAGGTCGTTGTTGCTGGCCGCGCCATCGGTGCCGATGGCGACATTGACCCCGGCTTGCCACAAACGCTCCACCGGGCAGAAACCGCTGGCCAGTTTCAGGTTCGATTCCGGGCAGTGGATCACGCTGCAGTTGCTTTCTACCAGCAAAGCCTGGTCTTCATCGCTGACCTGGGTCACGTGTACCGCCTGGAATCGCGGCCCCAGCAGGCCAAGCCGCCCCAGGCGCGCCAGCGGGCGTTCGCCTTTGCTTTCCAGGGCCTGCTGCACTTCGAAGGCGGTTTCATGGACATGCATGTGGATCGGGGCGTCCAATTCCTCGGCGATCACGCGGATTTTCTCCAGGTTCTCGTCGCCCACGGTGTAGGGCGCATGGGGACCGAATGCGATTTTGATCCGTGGATGGTGCTTGAGGTCGCCAAACAGCTCGATGCCCTGACGAATGGCATCGTCGGCACTGGCCGCGCCGGGAATCGGGAAGTCGAGGATGGGAATGGCGAGTTGTGCGCGGATGCCACTGTTGTGCACGCGCTCGCTGGCCACCTTGGGGTAGAAATACATGTCGGAGAAGCAGGTGATGCCGCCCTTGATCTGCTCGGCGATCGCCAGGTCGGTGCCGTCGCGGACGAAGTCCTCGTCGACCCACTTGGCCTCGGCCGGCCAGATGTGCTGTTCGAGCCAGGTCATCAGGGGCAGGTCGTCGGCCAGGCCGCGAAACAGCGTCATGGCCGCGTGCCCATGGGCGTTGATCAGGCCGGGGGCCAGGAGCATGCCGGGCAGTTCGCGGATTTGCGCGGCGTCACACTTGAGGGCTTCCGCCCGCGGGCCGATGAACACGATGCAGCCGTCGCGAATGCCCAGGCCATGGTTCTGGAAGACTACGCCGGCAGGTTCGACAGGCACCAACCAGCTCGGCAGCAGTAATAAGTCGAGCGCAACGGCAGGCTTGGGCATCGTGGAGCGGTTCCATGGGGTATAAAGGAGGGCGAAGTATACCCGAGCGTCTTCGCGGAGGGATCGCTATAATCGGCGGCTTTTGTTCATGAGTGCGGGGTGAAGGATGCGCGATCGTCTGTTGGCTGCGGAGAAGGTGAAGGCCATCGATTGGCGCGACGGCGTCCTGTACCTGCAGGATCTGCGCACGCTGCCGTTCGAGCAGAACTGGATCGCCTGCGCCAGCGCCGCCGAGGTGGCCGAGGCCATTGGTTCGCGAGTGGTGCGCGGCGCCCCCGTGATTGGCATCTGCGCGGCCTATGGCGTGGTGCTCGCCGCCCGCACCCGGATCGCCCAGGGCGGTGACTGGCAAGCCGCGCTGGAGGCCGACTTTGCCCTGCTCGCCGCCACCCGGCCGACGGCGGCGAACCTGTTCTGGGCGCTGGACCGGATGCGTGATCGGTTGGCCCGGTTGAAGGACCATGCCGAACCACTGGCGGTGCTCGAGGCCGAGGCCGTCGCGATCCATGAGAGCGACCGCGAGGCCAACCTGACCATGGCCCAGCTCGGCGTCGACCTGATCCGCAAGCACCAGGGCAATGCCCAGGCCATCCTGACCCATTGCAACACCGGGGCCCTGGCCACCGGCGGTTTCGGGACCGCCCTGGGGGTGATTCGAGGCGCGTTCATCGAGGGCATGGTCGAGCGGGTCTATGCCAACGAAAGCCGCCCGTGCCTGCAGGGTTCGCGCCTGACCGCGTGGGAGCTGGCCGAAGAAGGCATCCCGGTGACCGTCAACGTCGATTCCGCCGCCGCCCACATCATGAAGACCAAGGGCGTGACCTGGTTGATCGTCGGGGCCGATTGCATTACCGCCAACGGTGACGTGGCCAACCGGATCGGCACCTATCAACTGGCTGTGTGCGCGATGCACCACGGCGTGCGCTTCATGGTCGTGGCGCCCAGCTCCGCCATCGACATGAGCCTGGCCAGCGGCGAGGACATCCCGGTCGAGGAGGGCGACGGGCGCGGATTGCTGGAGATCGACGGCAAGCGCATCGGCGCCGGGGTCGAGGCCTTCAACCCGCTGTTCGATGTCACCCCGGCGGACCTGATCGATGTCATCGTCACGGAAAAGGGCATCGTCGAGCGCCCCGACACGGCGAAGCTGGCACAGTTGATGTGCCGCAAGCGGTTGCATTGAAGATTTTGGGTGTCTGATCCATTGCTTTCGCGAGCAAGCCCGCTCCCACACTGGATTCGTGTTATGTCCGAAATCTGGGGCATATAAAAACCTGTGGGAGCGGGCTTGCTCGCGAAGAGGCCTTACAGGCAACAAATATCTTGCATTTGGCCCCTTAATCTCCATTCACAGAGCCTCTAAGCCCCTCTGATCCCATATCAGCCTGTCACCGGTCAACTAACTACGCACCATGCGCATCAGGGGGATAGGTGCGTGGCGGCTCTTGTGATAACATCCGGCGGTTTCCAAGGCTGCCTCGCGAGGTGGCCTTTACTGCGCAGATCCATGGCATAACTCGTTGATTTGTCGTAAGTCGTTGCACGGCATTTGTTCTGCAGCGGCGAGCTTCGTTCGTCCCATCTGGATGTGACGAGGTTTCACCAGAAAAAGGAATCAGGCTTCTCATGGGCGAACTGGCCAAAGAAATCCTCCCGGTCAATATCGAAGACGAGCTGAAACAGTCCTACCTCGACTACGCAATGAGCGTAATCGTCGGGCGGGCGCTGCCCGATGCGCGCGATGGCTTGAAGCCCGTGCACCGGCGCGTGCTGTTCGCGATGAGCGAGCTGGGCAACGACTTCAACAAGCCGTACAAGAAATCCGCCCGTGTCGTCGGTGACGTGATCGGTAAGTATCACCCCCACGGCGATACCGCCGTGTACGACACCATCGTCCGGATGGCCCAGCCATTTTCCCTGCGCTACCTGCTGGTAGACGGCCAGGGCAACTTCGGTTCGGTGGACGGCGACAACGCCGCGGCCATGCGATACACCGAAGTGCGCATGACCAAGCTGGCCCACGAGCTGCTGGCCGACCTGCACAAGGAAACCGTGGACTGGGTGCCGAACTACGACGGCACCGAGATGATCCCGGCAGTCATGCCGACCCGCATCCCCAACCTGCTGGTCAACGGTTCCAGCGGTATCGCCGTGGGCATGGCGACCAACATCCCGCCGCACAACCTCGGTGAAGTCATCGACGGTTGCCTGGCCCTCATCGACAATCCCGAGCTGAGCGTCGATGAGCTGATGCAGTACATCCCCGGTCCCGACTTCCCGACCGCGGCGATCATCAACGGTCGCGCCGGCATCATCGAGGCCTACCGCACCGGCCGCGGCCGCATCTACATGCGCGCCCGCTCCACCGTCGAGGACATCGACAAGGTCGGTGGTCGCCAGCAGATCGTCATCACCGAGCTGCCCTACCAGCTGAACAAGGCCCGCCTGATCGAGAAAATCGCCGAGCTGGTCAAGGAAAAGAAACTCGAAGGCATCACCGAGCTGCGTGACGAGTCCGACAAGGACGGCATGCGCGTCGTGATCGAGCTGCGCCGTGGCGAAGTGCCCGAGGTGATCCTCAACAACCTCTACGCCCAGACCCAGCTGCAAAGCGTGTTCGGCATCAACATCGTCGCGCTGATCGACGGCCGTCCGCGGATCCTGAACCTCAAGGACCTGCTGGAAGCCTTCGTGCGCCATCGT
This sequence comes from Pseudomonas citrullilanati, assembly GCF_030580855.1. Classification (GTDB taxonomy): domain Bacteria; phylum Pseudomonadota; class Gammaproteobacteria; order Pseudomonadales; family Pseudomonadaceae; genus Aquipseudomonas; species Aquipseudomonas citrulli. The sequence continues at coordinate 197,634 of NZ_JAUQOP010000001.1, forward strand.
CGCGAAGTGGTTACCCGTCGTACCGTGTTCGAGCTGCGCAAGGCCCGCGAGCGTGGTCACATCCTCGAAGGCCAGGCCGTCGCCCTGTCGAACATCGACCCGGTGATCGCCCTGATCAAGGCGTCGCCGACCCCGTCGGAAGCCAAGGAAGCGCTGGTCAGCACGCCGTGGGAATCCAGCGCGGTGATGACCATGGTCGAGCGCGCTGGCGCCGATTCCTGCCGCCCGGAAAACCTCGATCCGCAATACGGCCTGCGCGACGGCAAGTACTTCCTGTCCCCGGAGCAGGCGCAAGCCATCCTGGAACTGCGCCTGCACCGCCTGACCGGCCTGGAGCACGAGAAGCTGCTGGCCGAGTACCAGGAGATCCTCAACCAGATCGGCGAGCTGATCCGCATCCTCAACAGCGCCACGCGCCTGATGGAAGTGATCCGCGAAGAACTGGAAGTGATCCGCGCCGAGTATGGCGACGTGCGCCGCACCGAGATCCTCGATGCGCGCCTGGACCTGACCCTGGGCGACATGATCCCGGAAGAAGACCGCGTGGTGACCATTTCCCACGGCGGCTACGCCAAGACCCAGCCGCTGGCTGCCTACCAGGCCCAGCGTCGCGGCGGCAAGGGCAAGTCGGCGACCGGCGTCAAGGACGAGGACTACATCGCCCACCTGCTGGTCGCCAACAGCCACACCACGCTGTTGCTGTTCTCCAGCAAGGGCAAGGTGTACTGGCTCAAGACCTACGAGATCCCCGAGGCCTCCCGTGCCGCCCGCGGCCGGCCGCTGGTCAACCTGCTGCCGCTGGACGATGGTGAATACATCACCACCATGCTGCCGGTCGAGGAGTACACCGAAGGCCACTACATCTTCATGGCGACCGCCAACGGCACCGTCAAGAAGACCCCGCTGGAATCCTTCAGCCGCCAGCGCAGCGTCGGCCTGATCGCCCTGGAACTGGACGAAGGCGACGTGCTGATTTCCGCGGCCATCACCGACGGCGAGCGTGAAGTCATGCTGTTCTCCGACGGTGGCAAGGTGACCCGCTTCAAGGAATCCGATGTTCGTGCCATGGGCCGTACCGCCCGCGGTGTGCGCGGCATGCGCCTGCCCGAAGGGCAGAAGCTGATTTCCATGCTGATCCCGGAAGAAGGCAGCCAGATCCTCACCGCTTCGGAGCGTGGCTATGGCAAGCGCACCGCCATCAGCGAGTTCCCCGAGTACAAGCGTGGCGGCCAGGGCGTGATCGCCATGGTCAGCAACGAGCGTAACGGCCGCCTGGTCGGCGCGGTCCAGGTACTGGACGGCGAGGAGATCATGCTGATCTCCGACCAGGGCACCCTGGTACGTACGCGGGTCGACGAAGTGTCGAGCCTGGGCCGTAACACCCAGGGCGTGACGCTGATCAAGCTGGCCAGCGACGAGACGCTGGTGGGCCTCGAGCGGGTCCAGGAGCCATCGGAAGTCGAAGGCGAGGAACTGGAAGGCGAAGACGACGCGACGTTCGACGGCACCCTGGGTGCCGATGCAGGCGACCTGGCGGGCGACGAACCCTCGCTCGACGCGGCTGCAGACGAAGAAGAACCGCAGGACTAAGCGGGCACGCAAGGGGGGCGGATGAAGATTCGCCCCTTGTTGTTTGTCCCTTTTGAAAATTTGCGACACTGCGCATTCCCCCCTTGTGGGAGCGGGCTTGCTCGCGAATGCGGTGTATCAGCCAATCAGGTGTTGACTGATACACCGCATTCGCGAGCAAGCCCGCTCCCACATTGAAAAAGATGTGTTGAACAAGATTTATGTGACCACCAGATCAGAGCGAGATTGGATGTGAGCAAGAGAGCCTATAACTTCTGTGCCGGCCCGGCGGCGCTTCCTGAAGCGGTCCTGAAGCGTGCCCAGGGCGAACTTCTCGACTGGCACGGCAAGGGCCTGTCGGTCATGGAGATGAGCCATCGCAGCGATGAATTCGTGTCCATCGCCACCAAGGCCGAGCAGGACTTGCGTGATCTGCTGAACATCCCGTCCAACTACAAGGTGCTGTTCCTGCAGGGCGGCGCCAGCCAGCAATTCGCCCAGGTGCCGCTGAACCTGCTGCCGGAAAACGGCAAGGCCGACTACATCGACACCGGTATCTGGTCGCAGAAAGCCATCGAGGAGGCTTCGCGCTATGGTCACGTCAACGTCGCGGCCACCGCCAAGCCCTACGACTATTTCGCCATTCCCGGCCAGAACGAGTGGAACCTGTCCAAGGACGCGGCGTATGTGCATTACGCGCCGAACGAAACCATCGGCGGCCTGGAATTCAACTGGATCCCGGAAACCGGCGACGTGCCGCTGGTTGCCGACATGTCCTCGGACATCCTCTCGCGCCCGGTGGATATTTCCCGTTTCGGCATGATCTACGCCGGCGCCCAGAAGAACATCGGCCCGAGCGGCATCCTGGTCAGCATCATCCGCGAAGACCTGTTGGGCCGCGCCCGTTCCCTGTGCCCGACCATGCTCAACTACAAGGTCGCCGCGGACAACGGCTCGATGTACAACACGCCGCCGACCCTGGCCTGGTACCTCTCCGGTCTGGTGTTCGAATGGCTGAAGGAGCAGGGCGGTGTCGAGGCCATCGGCAAGCTCAACGAAGTGAAGCAGCGCACGCTGTATGAATTCATCGACGCCAGCGGCCTGTACAGCAACCCGATCAACAAGACCGATCGGTCCTGGATGAACGTGCCGTTCCGCCTGGCCGACGACCGTCTCGACAAGCCATTCCTGGCCGGTGCCGACGAGCGTGGCCTGCTAAACCTCAAGGGTCACCGCTCGGTGGGTGGTATGCGCGCCTCCATCTACAACGCCGTGGACATCGACGCCGTCAACGCGCTGATCGCCTACATGGCGGAGTTCGAGAAGGAACATGGCTGATGTCTGAACAGGAACTCAAGGCGCTGCGCCTGCGCATCGACGCCCTGGACGAAAAGGTCCTGGAGTTGATCAGCGAGCGCGCCCGCTGTGCCCAGGAAGTCGCCCGGGTGAAAATGGCCTCGCTGGCTGAAGGCGAAGTGCCGGTTTTCTATCGCCCCGAGCGTGAAGCGCAGGTGCTCAAGCGGGTCATGGAGCGCAACAAGGGCCCGTTGAGCAACGAAGAGATGGCGCGGCTGTTCCGCGAAGTCATGTCGTCGTGCCTGGCCCTGGAGCAACCACTGAAAGTCGCCTACCTGGGGCCTGAAGGTACCTTCACCCAGGCCGCGGCGCTGAAGCATTTCGGCCACGCGGTGATCAGCAAGCCCATGGCGGCCATCGACGAAGTCTTCCGCGAAGTGGCGGCCGGCGCGGTGAATTTCGGCGTGGTGCCGGTGGAGAACTCCACCGAAGGCGCGGTCAACCACACGCTGGACAGCTTCCTCGAACACGACATGGTGATCTGCGGCGAAGTCGAACTGCGCATCCACCATCACCTGCTGGTGGGTGAGAACACCAAGACCGACAGCATCAGCCGGATCTATTCCCATGCCCAGTCCCTGGCCCAGTGCCGCAAGTGGCTGGACGCCCACTACCCGAACGTCGAGCGCGTGGCGGTCTCGAGCAACGCCGAGGCGGCCAAGCGGGTCAAGGGCGAATGGAACTCGGCGGCGATTGCTGGCGATATGGCGGCCGGCCTCTATGGGCTGACTCGCCTGGCCGAGAAAATCGAGGATCGCCCGGATAACTCCACGCGATTCCTGATGATCGGCAACCAGGAAGTCCCGCCGACCGGCGACGACAAGACCTCGATCATCGTGTCCATGAGCAACAAGCCCGGCGCGCTCCATGAGCTGCTGGTGCCTTTCCATGACAACGGCATCGACCTGACCCGGATCGAGACGCGTCCGTCGCGCAGCGGTAAATGGACCTACGTGTTCTTCATCGATTTCGTCGGCCACCACCGCGATCCGCTGGTCAAGGGTGTGCTCGAGAAAATCAGTCAGGAAGCAGTGGCACTCAAGGTGCTGGGTTCCTACCCCAAGGCAGTTCTTTAAGGGCGGATAGCAAATGAGTGGCAACTTCCTCGCGCTGGCACAGCCAGGCGTGCAACAACTCTCGCCTTACGTTCCGGGCAAGCCTGTGGACGAATTGGCCCGTGAGCTGGACCTGGACCCGGCCAGCATCGTCAAGCTGGCGAGCAACGAGAACCCGCTGGGTGCAAGCCCCAAGGCGCTGGCGGCGATCCGTGACGAACTGGCCGAGCTGACCCGTTACCCCGATGGCAACGGGTTTGCCTTGAAAAGCCTGCTGGCCGAGCGGTGTGGCGTCGAGCTGAACCAGGTGACCCTGGGCAATGGCTCCAACGACATCCTCGAGTTGGTGGCCCGTGCCTACCTGGCGCCGGGCCTCAATGCCGTGTTCAGCGAGCACGCGTTCGCGGTCTACCCGATCGCGACCCAGGCCGTCGGTGCCGACGCCCATGTAGTGCCGGCCAAGGCCTGGGGGCACGATCTGCCGGCCATGCTGGCAGCCATCGACGCCAACACCCGGGTGGTCTTCATCGCCAACCCGAACAACCCGACCGGCACCTGGTTCGACGCCCAGGCCCTGGACGATTTCCTGCAGGACGTGCCGGAGCACGTGCTGGTGGTGCTGGACGAAGCCTACATCGAGTACGCCGAAGGCAGTGACCTGCCCGATGGCCTGGATTTCCTGGCCGCCTACCCGAACCTGCTGGTCTCGCGCACGTTTTCCAAGGCCTATGGCCTGGCGTCGTTGCGGGTCGGCTATGGCCTGTCCACCGCGGTGGTCGCCGATGTGCTGAACCGCGTGCGCCAGCCGTTCAACGTCAATAGCTTCGCCCTGGCGGCAGCTTGCGCCGCCTTGCAGGACGAGCAATACCTGGCCGAGAGCCGGCGCCTCAACGAGGCCGGCATGCAACAGCTGGAAGCCGGTTTCCGTGAGCTGGGCCTGGACTGGATCCCTTCGAAAGGCAATTTCATCTGCGTCGACCTCGGGCGCGTTGCCGCCCCGGTGTTCCAGGGCCTGTTGCGCGAAGGCGTGATCGTGCGTCCGGTGGCCAATTACGGCATGCCGAACCACCTGCGCGTCACCGTTGGTCTGGCGGCGGAAAACAGCCGTTTCCTCGAGGCGTTGCGCAAGGTCCTGGCTCGTGGTTGATGTCACTCCACTGCAACCTGCTGTCCCTATGATCGGTCGCCTGGTGGTGGTCGGCCTGGGGCTGATTGGCGGTTCGTTCGCCAAGGGCCTGCGTGAAAGCGGCCTGTGCCGGGAGGTGGTCGGCGTCGACCTGGACCCGCAGTCACGCAAGCTGGCGGTTGACCTGGGTGTGGTGGATCGCTGCGAAGACGACCTGGCGATAGCCTGCCAGGGCGCGGACGTGATTCAGTTGGCGGTGCCGATCCTGGCCATGGAAAAACTGCTGGCGCGCCTGGCGACCATGGACCTGGGGCGTGCCATCCTGACGGATGTCGGCAGTGCCAAGGGCAATGTCGTGCGCGCGGCGACCCGGGCTTTCGGCGGGATGCCGGGGCGTTTCGTCCCTGGCCATCCGATTGCCGGCTCCGAGCAGAGCGGGGTGGAAGCCTCCAACGCCGAGCTGTTCCGCCGTCACAAGGTGATCCTGACGCCGCTGGAGCAGACCGATGCGGCGGCGCTGGCAGTGGTGGATCGGCTGTGGCGCGAGCTGGGTGCCGACGTCGAGCACATGCAGGTCGAGCGCCACGATGAAGTCCTGGCCGCCACCAGTCATTTGCCGCACCTGTTGGCGTTCGGGTTGGTGGATTCGTTGGCCAAACGCAATGAAAATCTCGAGATCTTCCGTTACGCTGCGGGCGGTTTCCGCGATTTCACGAGAATCGCTGGAAGCGACCCGGTCATGTGGCACGACATCTTCCTCGCCAACCGCGAAGCTGTCCTGCGCACACTCGATACATTTCGCAGCGACCTCGACGCCTTGCGCGACGCGGTCGATGCAGGGGACGGGCACCAATTGCTGGGCGTTTTCACACGCGCCAGGGTGGCCCGCGAGCATTTCAGTAAAATCCTGGCCCGTCGGGCCTATGTGGACGCTATGAACTCCAACGATCTGATTTTCCTGGCACAACCTGGTGGCTCCCTGAGTGGGCGTATTCGTGTACCGGGCGATAAATCGATTTCCCATCGCTCGATCATGCTTGGCTCCCTGGCCGAAGGCGTGACCGAAGTGGAAGGTTTCCTCGAGGGCGAAGACGCCCTGGCGACGCTGCAGGCGTTTCGCGACATGGGGGTGGTCATCGAAGGCCCGCACCACGGTCGCGTGACCATTCACGGTGTCGGCCTGCATGGCCTCAAGCCGGCCCCGGGGCCGATCTACCTGGGCAACTCCGGGACCTCGATGCGCTTGTTGTCCGGCCTGCTGGCCGCGCAGGATTTCGACAGTACGCTGACCGGTGATGCCTCGCTGTCCAAGCGCCCGATGAACCGTGTCGCCAATCCGTTGCGGGAAATGGGCGCGGTCATCGAGACGGCTGCCGACGGTCGTCCACCGATGACCATCCGCGGCGGCAACAAGCTCAAGGGGCTGACCTATACCATGCCGATGGCCAGTGCGCAGGTGAAATCCTGCCTGCTGCTGGCCGGTCTCTATGCCGAAGGCAAGACCACCGTGACCGAGCCGGCGCCTACCCGTGACCACACCGAGCGCATGCTGCGTGGCTTCGGCTACCCGGTTACCGTTGACGGTGCCACGGCGTCGGTGGAGTCCGGCAGCAAGTTGACCGCGACCCACATCGAAGTGCCGGGCGATATCTCTTCGTCGGCGTTCTTCCTGGTGGCGGCGTCCATCGCCGAGGGCTCCGAACTGGTGCTCGAGCACGTTGGCATCAACCCGACCCGCACCGGCGTGATCGACATCCTGCGCCTGATGGGCGCCGACATCACCCTGGAAAACCAACGTGAAGTAGGCGGCGAGCCGGTGGCGGATCTTCGCGTCAGAGCAGCTAAACTCAAGGGTATCGAGATTCCGGAGGAGCTGGTCCCGCTGGCCATCGACGAGTTCCCGGTGCTGTTCGTGGCGGCCGCCTGTGCGCAGGGTCGCACCGTATTGACCGGCGCCGAAGAGCTGCGGGTCAAGGAGTCGGATCGTATCCAGGTGATGGCTGATGGCCTGTTGGCCTTGGGCGTGAAGTGCCAGCCGACGCCGGACGGCATCATCATCGACGGCGGCCAGATCGGCGGCGGCGAAGTCCATGGTCATGGCGACCATCGCATTGCCATGGCCTTCAGTGTTGCATCGTTGCGCGCCAGCGCGCCGATCCGCATCCATGACTGCGCCAACGTCGCCACGTCGTTCCCGAACTTCCTGGCGCTGTGCGCGCAGGTCGGTATTCGAGTAGCACAAGAGGCGCAGTCGTGATCATCAAGGCACCGGTCATCACCATCGATGGCCCAAGCGGTTCGGGCAAGGGTACCGTCGCCGGGATCCTGGCCAGGCAGTTGGGCTGGAACCTGCTCGATTCGGGTGCCTTGTATCGCCTGCTGGCGTTCGCCGCTGCGAACCATGGCGTCGACCTGACCAACGAAGAGTTGCTCAAGGCGCTGGCCGCGCACCTGGACGTGCAGTTCATCGCGGCCACCGATGGCCAGTTGCAGCGCATCATCCTCGAAGGCGATGAAGTCAGCGATGTCATCCGTACCGAAAGCGTTGGCGCCGGGGCTTCCCAAGTGGCCGCGCTGCCGGCGGTGCGCGAAGCGTTGCTGCAACGCCAGCGTGCATTCCAGGAGGCGCCGGGGCTGGTCGCTGATGGCCGCGACATGGGCACGGTGGTGTTTCCCGATGCGCCCTTGAAGATTTTCCTCACCGCCAGCGCGGAGGAGCGGGCTCGTCGCCGATATTTGCAGTTGAAGGGCAAAGGTGAGGATGTTAGTCTGTCGAGTCTGCTAGATGAGATCCGTGCACGCGATGAGCGTGATACCCAGCGCGCAGTGGCCCCGCTCAAACCGGCGGCCGATGCGATACAGCTGGATTCCACGGAGTTGTCCATCGACCAGGTGTTGCAACGCATCATGAGCGAAATCGCACTGCGCGATCTCGCCGGGTGACCAGGAAGCTCTGCAGGGGACCAGTCATAGTCCTGCGGCGCTTCTTACATATGAAACTAACCCACACCGTCTGGGGTGTGGAGCCGGGCGTATTCTTCGCCCCAATCATCAGGAATTAAAATGAGCGAAAGCTTTGCGGAACTCTTTGAAGAAAGCCTAAAAACCCTGAACCTTCAGGCTGGCTCCATCATCACCGGTGTTATCGTCGATATCGATTACCAGGCTCGCTGGGTAACCGTTCATGCCGGTCTGAAGTCTGAAGCACTCATCCCGCTTGAGCAGTTCTACAACGACGCTGGCGAACTGAACATCAACGTCGGTGACGAAGTTCACGTTGCGCTGGACTCGGTTGAAGACGGTTTTGGCGAGACCAAGCTGTCCCGTGAAAAAGCCAAGCGTGCTGAATGCTGGATCGTTCTGGAAGCGGCTTTCGCAGCTGAGGAAGTGGTCAAGGGCGTTATCAACGGTAAGGTTAAAGGCGGCTTCACTGTCGACGTTAACGGCATCCGTGCGTTCCTGCCAGGTTCCCTGGTTGACGTCCGTCCAGTGCGCGACACCACGCACCTGGAAGGCAAAGAGCTGGAATTCAAGGTCATCAAGCTGGACCAGAAGCGCAACAACGTTGTCGTTTCCCGTCGCAGTGTCCTGGAAGCCGAGAACTCCGCCGAGCGTGAAGCTCTGCTGGAATCGCTGCAGGAAGGCCAGCAGGTCAAGGGTATCGTCAAGAACCTCACCGACTACGGCGCATTCGTCGACCTGGGTGGCGTCGATGGCCTGCTGCACATCACCGACATGGCCTGGAAGCGTATCAAGCATCCTTCGGAAATCGTCAACGTTGGCGACGAGATCGATGTCAAGGTTCTGAAGTACGATCGCGAGCGCAATCGCGTTTCCCTGGGCCTGAAGCAACTGGGTGAAGATCCATGGGTCGCCATCAAGGCCCGTTACCCAGAAGGCACCCGCGTCACCGCTCGTGTCACCAACCTGACCGACTACGGCTGCTTCGCTGAGCTGGAAGAAGGCGTTGAAGGCCTGGTGCACGTTTCCGAAATGGACTGGACCAACAAGAACATCCACCCTTCGAAAGTCGTACAAGTCGGCGACGAAGTGGAAGTCATGGTTCTGGACATCGACGAAGAGCGTCGTCGTATCTCCCTGGGCATCAAGCAGTGCAAGTCCAACCCATGGGAAGACTTCTCTGGCCAGTTCAACAAGGGCGACAAGATCTCCGGCACCATCAAGTCGATCACCGATTTCGGTATCTTCATTGGTCTGGACGGCGGCATCGACGGCCTGGTTCACCTGTCCGACATCTCCTGGAACGAAGTGGGCGAAGAAGCCGTACGCCGCTTCAAGAAGGGCGACGAGCTGGACACCGTTATCCTGTCGGTTGACCCAGAGCGCGAGCGTATCTCCCTGGGTATCAAGCAACTGGAAAGCGATCCGTTCTCCGAGTACGTCCAGGAGAACGACAAAGGCGCAATCGTCAAGGGCACTGTGAAAGAAGTTGACGCCAAAGGCGCCATCATCACCCTGGCCGACGATATCGAAGCGACTCTGAAAGCCTCCGAAATCAGCCGTGACCGCGTTGAAGACGCGCGCAACGTCCTGAAAGAAGGCGAAGAAGTAGAAGCCAAGATCATCAGCGTTGACCGTAAGAGCCGCGTAATCCAGCTCTCGATCAAGTCGAAAGACGTTGAAGACGAGAAAGAAGCTATCCAGAGCCTGCGCGACAAGCCAGCTTCGGACAGCGTCGCTGCTGGTCCTACCACTCTGGGCGACCTGCTGCGTGCACAAATGGAAAAACAGAACTGAGTTCTGTCAGACCATAGAAAAAGGGCGACTTCGGTCGCCCTTTTTTGTGGCTGCGATTTGCCTCGGTTGCTCAATGCGGGCCTTCACGTTGCGTCATGAAACCTATCCCTTGGCAAGGCTGTCTGTTTTGTTATACGGATCAATCATCTATATAACGACTAAGGTTGCCTTGAAGTTGGGGTGATAGAGGAATTTGAATGAGCAGGCTCTTACCCATGCTGTTGGTCGTGATCCTGGCAGGTTGTTCTACCAGTGCGAAGACTCATGCCGTACGTGGCGTCAGCGGTATCGAGGTCGATTGCTCGGGGCTGGGTTCCGGCTGGGAGAAGTGCCAGAAGCGCGCGGCGAAGGAATGCAAGGGTGCCGGCTACAAGGTCATCACCCGATCCGACGACGCCAAGGATGAGGACCAATACCCCTTTGGCTTCAATCCGGCAGGGTACCTGACCCGTACCATGCTGGTCATGTGCCGGTAGCATGAAATGACGTCCATCTGCCCGAAAAAGGGGCAGGCAGGGCTTGTAGGCGATATGTCAATACTTGGGCTGTTCAAAATCCTCCGGGCATGCTAAAACCTTTGAAGCGCTGATCTAGCTGCTTGAAAAAGAAGGGAAAAATATGACGAAGTCGGAGTTGATCGAACGAATTGTCACCCATCAAGGGCTACTCTCGTCCAAGGATGTAGAGCTGGCCATCAAGACAATGCTTGAACAAATGTCCCAATGCCTGGCGACTGGTGATCGTATCGAGATCCGTGGCTTCGGCAGCTTTTCCCTGCATTACCGTGCTCCACGGGTTGGGCGCAATCCCAAGACCGGTCAATCCGTCAGCCTCGACGGTAAATTCGTCCCTCACTTCAAGCCGGGCAAGGAGCTCAGGGATCGGGTGAACGAGGAGGAGGGGGATGAGCTTTGACGTGGATCGGAGGGTGGTAGATGCGGAACTTTAAGCGTCTGGCGCTTGTCGTAGGTGCTCTGCTCGTGGCCTCGGCAATTATCCTGTTCATGCTGGAAAATACTCAGCCTGCCACGCTGCTGTTTCTGGGCTGGTCTGCCCCACAGCTACCTGTTTCGGTTTACGTGCTCCTCGCGCTGCTCGCTGGTATGATGCTGGGGCCGTTGCTCGCCTGGTGTGCGGGAGTGCGTCGACGGTTGAAGTAAGGGATGCGTGAGCCCAGTAGTCTTGGTAAGGATCGCTGTCTACAATTTTTCTGACTTTGGGTGCGTTTTGTTCGTATTTAATATAAATCAGTTTAGGGCTGTATCCGCCAGGACCTCATTTGGCTTGCCTTTGCATTTAGTGAGTTCGTTTGCGAATGGGACGTCAAAGAAAGGAGGCGAGGTTCTGCATGCAAAATAATTCCATCAATACGCAGGGGGTCGATGAGGTTGACTTGATCGAGCTGGTGCGGGGAGTGTTGGCGCAGAGGTGGCTGATTGTTAGCATTGCGCTCCTGGTGTTTCTCAGTGCGGCGGCCTTTGCGTTCCTTAGCAAACCCGTCTATGAAGTAAAACTGTTCATCATTCCTCCTACTCAGAACGGTATTGCTGAGTTGAACTATGGACGTGGGAAAAGCACTGAGCTGGAACCCTACTCGATCCAATATGTATATGATGTATTCGCTCGGAATCTCCAAGGTGAGTCACTTCGTCAGAAATTCTTCAATGAGGTTTACCTTCCTTCGCTTGACGAGTCCCAGCGTAAAGCGCCGCTTGATCGCCTGTATGAACGCTTCTCCCGGGAACTGACGATAAGAGGGCCTGGCAAGGATGCGCCGGACCGTTTTTCGATTACTGTCCAAGGTGACGATCCGGCTCGCGCTACTGCGTGGGCAAAGGCTTATGTCCAGCGTGCCAGTGAAACCGCTGAGTCGGAGTTGATTAAAAACGTCACTTCGGAGGCCTCTGTAAGAGCTCGTAACCTGGAACAGCGCATTATCAGTCTGCGCGAAACAGCGCAGCGGGTGCGCGAAGACAGAATCCAGCAGCTCCGTGAGGCACTGAAGATTGCTAGGGCGATTGGTCTGACCACCCCGACTGTCAACTCGACAGCTGCCGTTGATATAACTGTGGATACGGGTAATAAGATGGATTACCAGCGTGGCAGCAAGGCCTTGATGGCAGAGGTTGAAGCGTTGGAGTCCAGGCCCTCTGATGATGCATTCATATCCGATTTGCGATCATTGCAGATGCGATATAGTTTTTATCGGAAATTGAATATCGACCCTGAAAGTATTTCCATTTATCGACAAGATGGCAGCGTAGAGGTGCCTGAAAGTCCGATCAAGCCAAATAAGGCCCTGATCCTGGTATTAGGCGCCATCGCGGGACTTATCTTGGGCTGCTTTACAGCGCTGGTTCGGTTCTTCTTGAAGCGGAATTCATAACGGTCCTGATATTCTGGCCAGGGCTTCAGCTGTCGGAAAGCCTGTTGCAGATGATGCGCAGGCTTTTTTCATCATCGCGGGAAGAATAATTGGCATTCGTTCGCTTTGGTGGTGGCTTAGTGATGGCATTTCCTGTTGATCCTACCAAGCTTCGCCTAAGGTTAAGTTTGTGTTGAAATACTGCCTTGATCACCTCGCGGGTGTTCTCGCCTTGACTGCATTGGTAAAAACCATTTTCCCCGATGGCTTGGCCTCGCTATCATTGCGCCTGCCGGCGAGCAATGCGGCACCGAGTAACAGCGCAACTAGCCCGGCGGCACCCTAATGGCTCAAGGAGGCGCATGTCTCGCAGGGATTTCATCGTTGCCAGGGAGAGTTTTTGGCGCTGAAGGGCCTGGTTGGAATTTTTGCATTAGCTGAAAGCCTGTGGTGTGGACGCCATCCACCGGTACTGAGGTAATCCCCGGGACGGATGTTCATTAGGTAACAAATTTTTTCAAAGCGACGGATGAGCTATGAAGCGGAGGGAGTTGCATTATGAACACTGAAAAAATTCGTGCAGCTGTTCTTGCACAGCAAAAAGGCTGTATTTTTACTCTGTCCTCCGATTCGCTAGGTGCTGTCAAAATTCCCAATGTTACGGGCGATGCAAATCGCTTCGGCGATCTTCCGCTTGGAAAAAATGTAAATTTCGGGAGCGTTGACGTTCCTAATAGATTGATCCTGGACTAACGCATTTGAAAAGCTGGCGAGTCTAAAACCGCCCATGCTGATTTAAATACTCAACCAATACTGAGGTGGAAAGTGAATAGAGTTTTAGTAACGGGTGCCGACGGATTTATTGGCTCCCATTTGGTTGAGTTGTTGGTGCGGGAAGGCTATCAGGTAAAAGCACTGTCGCAGTATAATTCATTTAATTATTGGGGATGGTTGGAGGATATAAATTGCCTCAATAAGGTTGAAGTTGTTAGTGGTGATGTCAGGGATCCGCATTTCTGCAAGCACATCACTAAAGATGTTGATATTGTCTTCCATCTTGCGGCATTGATCGCTATTCCATATTCCTACGTTGCTCCCGACAGTTATGTAGATACCAATGTAAAGGGGACATTGAATATCTGCCAGGCTGCCCTCGAAAATAATGTCAAGCGGGTGATCCATACTTCTACGAGTGAGGTTTATGGTACGGCTCAGTACGTGCCTATCGACGAAAAGCATCCTCTGCAAGCCCAGTCGCCCTACAGCGCTTCGAAAATCGGTGCCGACGCGATGGCCATGAGTTTCTTCAATGCCTTCGACTTACCATTGACTATTGCCAGGCCGTTCAATACCTATGGACCTAGGCAGTCGGCCAGGGCGGTTATCCCTACCATCATCACTCAAATTGCAAGTGGCCAGAAGCAGATCAAGTTAGGCGATGTCTCACCAACACGAGACTTCAACTACGTGGCCGATACATGTCAGGGTTTTCTGCAGTTGGCGCGGTGTCAAGAGGCCATTGGTGAGACGGTAAATATTGGTTCAAATTATGAAATATCCGTACGTGACACGCTTGAACTCATAAAGAAGCTGATGAACAGTGATGTAGAGTTTTTGACTGATGATCAGCGCATGCGTCCAGGTAAGTCGGAAGTTTTCAGGTTGTGGTGCGACAATAGCAAGATAAATAAGCTGACCGGCTTCGTGCCGAGTCATTCTATTTCTGAAGGCTTGCAGCGAACAATCGACTGGCTTCTCATTCCCGAAAATTTGGCTAAGTATAAAGCTGATATATATAACGTTTGAGGGGGGGGCACCATGTTCGATTCATTGATTAAGTTCGTGCGTGACGAGTACGCCACCAATGATTTTATTCCGCTGCATGCGCCGGTCTTTAAAGGTCATGAGCGTGATTATGTAGTGGAAACAATTGAATCAACCTTTGTGTCGAGCGTAGGTGCCTTTGTTAATCGTTTCGAAGAAGACCTTGCCTCGTATACGGGGAGCCCTCGGGCGACCGCCACGATGAACGGAACGGCAGCTCTCCACACGGCGCTTGTTTTGGCCGAGGTCAAGCAAGGCGACCTGGTCTTGACCCAAGCGTTGACCTTCGTCGCTACATGCAATGCAATTGCTTACTGCGGTGCCATGCCGGTTTTCATTGACGTTGATTTAAATACCTTGGGTTTTTCACCGTCGGCCATGAGTGCGTGGCTTCAAGAGCACGCCTATCTTGATGACCAGGGATTTTGTCGCCATAAAGCGACTCATCAGGTTATCAGGGCCTGCCTACCCATGCACACGTTTGGGCACCCTGTAGACATTGATCAGCTAGTCAAAGTGTGTCAGCTCTGGAACATTACCTTGGTGGAGGATGCGGCGGAATCGCTCGGGAGTTTCTATAAAGGGCAGCATACTGGAACGTTCGGTGCCTTGGGGGTACTCAGCTTTAATGGTAATAAAATCATTACCACAGGAGGCGGGGGGGCTATTCTCTCGAATGAGACACTTGGCGCCAAAGCGAAACACCTGACGACCACCGCAAAACAACCTCATGCCTACGAGTACGTTCATGACGAGTTGGGTTTTAATTACAGGTTGCCTAACCTGAATGCCGCCTTGGGTTGCGCTCAGCTTGAGCAGCTTGACCTATTTGTTTCTGCCAAGCGAGAGCTGGCGTCTCGCTACGCGTCGTTGCTGGCTAACAGTGAGTTGACATTTTTTTCCGAACCGCCTGAATGCCGCTCAAATTACTGGCTGAATACCGTAATTTGTGAATCTGTAGAGCGCCGTGATGCTCTTCTCAAAGCGACCAACGATAAAGGCGTGATGACTCGTCCGATTTGGAAACTGATGTGCCATCTGCCGCTTTACCATAACTGTATGAAGGGAGATCTGACCAATTCGCTATGGCTGGAGTCGCGGGTGGTGAATTTGCCGAGTAGCGTGCTGCCGGAGTTTCAGCGTGGCCAGTAAAATAGCGGTTTTCACCGGTACAAGGGCTGAGTATGGCCTTTTATATTGGTTGATGAGGGATATAAAGGACAATCCCGCTCTGGATCTTCAGATTCTCGTGAGTGGCATGCACCTCTCTCCTGAATTTGGTGAGACTTGGAAGCAGATCGTCCATGATGGATTTGAGATTGATGCCAAGGTCGAGATGCTGTTGTCTTCCGATACGGCGGTTGGTGTTGTCAAATCCATGGGCCTGGGCCTGTTAGGATTTGCCGAGGCCCTGCAGCGACTGTCTCCCGATGTGCTGGTGGTGCTCGGAGACCGGTTCGAAGCGCTGGCGGTGGTCCAAGCCGCACTTGTCATGAAAATTCCGGTGGCTCATATCCATGGTGGAGAAATAACGGAAGGGGCCTATGACGACGCTATTCGGCATGCCATAAGCAAGCTGTCAATGCTGCACTTTGTAGCAGCTGAACCTTACAGGCAACGTGTCATTCAGATGGGCGAAGATCCCGCGCGCGTATTTAATGTTGGCGCAGTTGGCTTGGATCATGTGAAACGTGGGGATTTTTTGTCCCTCGAAGCGCTGTCTCAAAGCCTGGACTTCAATATTGTAGGCCCGTTCATGTTGGTAACTTATCATCCAGTTACCCTTGCCGAGGAAGATCCTGAGCGAAGCTTTTGTGCATTGCTGGCGGCGCTGGATACATTTCCAGATTACCAGCTGGTCATTACTTATCCTAATGCAGACAATGGTGGTCGCAGCATAATATCGCTGATTGAAAAATATGCGGCGGCTCATCCTGGCAGGGTGCTTGCGATTCCATCGCTTGGGTTTAAGCGGTATTTAAGTATCCTGCAATATGCGAGTGTCGTCGTCGGTAACTCTTCAAGCGGTGTGATCGAGGTGCCTTCTTTTGGTCTACCGACGGTCAATATCGGCTCACGTCAAAAAGGCAGACTGGCTGCTGAAACCGTTATTTCCTGCGAACCTGACACCGACGCGATTCGCCAAGCTATTTCCCTCGCATTGTCGAAGGAATTTTCCAGCCTGTGCAGGCATGCGGAGAATCCTTATGGAAAGGGTGATGCCAGTCAGAAAATCGTGCAGCAGTTAATGAACTTTAACGGCGGCACATCAAAAAAATTCTATGACCTGGATTTACTATGAAAAGTAACTCGCAAGGTGTGTACGTAATTGCAGAAGCAGGTGTTAATCATAACGGTCAGCGGGACATGGCTCTGGCTCTCGTCGAGGCAGCTGCTGCCTCGGGTGCTGATGCCGTAAAGTTCCAGACGTTCGACGCTGCCAAGTTGGCTTCCAAGAGCGCCCCCAAGGCCGCCTACCAAGTCACGAATACTGATAATACTGAATCTCAGTTGGCGATGTTGAAGAAGCTCGAGTTGCCAAAGGAGTGGCATCAGGATATTCAACGACATGCTCGACAACTAGGAATCGAGTTTCTCTCCACCGCCTTCGATGTAGAGAGCCTGGATTTCCTGAGCCACCTGGGGATGCCATTCTTCAAGGTGCCCTCCGGCGAATTGACCAATGGTCCGTTGCTTTGGCAATTTGCGCGGACACGAAAGCCCCTGATCCTGTCGACTGGAATGGCTACGCTCAGTGAGGTCGAACAGGGTTTGGCTATTGTGAGCCATGCCTTGGTGCATGAGCGTGAGCCAGAGAACATGGATGAGGTTTGGCGTTCCTGGAGCGTTGCGCAAAACAGGCAAAGATTGCTCGGACACGTAACCCTGCTTCACTGCACATCGCAGTACCCCACCCCCTGGGCCGAGGTTAATTTAAGAGCGATGGATACGCTCGCGCATGCGTTTGGCCTTGAAATTGGATATTCGGATCATACGGAAGGTGCGTTGGTCTCCATTGCCGCTGTTGCAAGGGGAGCCAAAATCATTGAAAAGCATTTTACGCTTGATCGGGCCCTGCCAGGACCTGATCACAAGGCATCCCTTGAGCCGAATGAGCTCAAAGGCATGATCGATGACATCCGGGCCTTGGAGCAGGCTATCGGCAGTGCCTGCAAAGCGCCGCAAGCTAGCGAGTGGGACACGCGCAAGGCCGCTCGGCAACAGGTCGTGGCAAATCGTCCAATAGCAAAAGGGGCTGTCTTGTCGCGTGAAGACCTTACCACAGCACGCAGTGGCGGGGGGTTACCGGCTGTTGAACTGTGGGGTTTGATCGGTAAAGTCAGCCCTCGCGAATATGCCATGGGCGAGGCTTTAGAGAAGTGAACGTAGCGGCGGCTATAAAATCAGTGGTAATAATCGGTGCGGGGGGGCATGCCAAGGTCCTTTTATCGCTAGCAACGTCCGCTGGTTTTAATGTCATGGGTGTATGCGCTCCAGAATTCAGATCAAGAGAAGTAAAAACGTGGCGAGGCGTTGACGTACTGGGAGACGATAGTTTTATTGAGCAATTAGATCCCAAGGAAGTAGGTCTGATAAACGGGATTGGTCAAGTCATCCACAACAGTATTCGAAAGACGATTTTCAGACGCTACCGAGACAAGGGATTCGAATTTCCCGTGCTGATTCATCCCAATGCGTGGATCGATTCAACTGCAAGCCTTGGTCAAGGCGTACAGGTCATGTCGGGGGCTGTCATACAGGCTGACTGTAAGATCGGTGAGAATACGATCATCAATACCCGTGCAAGCATTGATCACGACTGTCATGTTCATGCCAATGTGCACGTTGCGCCCGGTGCCGTGGTTTGCGGGGATTCGACCTTATGTGAAGGTGTTTTCGTTGGTGCCGGTGCTACCATCATCCAGTCGTTGACCGTGGGAGAGAATTCCGTGGTTGGAGCCGGGTCGGTACTGGTGAGTTCGTTACCAGCTGATCGTATATCGTTAGGTACCAAACCTCATATTACCCAACGACTAAAGAACTAAGAGGCAAGAATGAAACAGTGGCAGTTGACGCTTGTTAGTCCAGACATCACTATGGAAGAGGCTATCGCTACACTAGATCGCGTGGCGATGCGTATTGTATTGGTGGTAGATGATCAACAAAATCTCCTAGGCACCGTGACCGACGGAGATATCAGGCGGGCACTACTGAAAAAGCTGCCGCTTAATGGTCCTATCAAGGACATCATGTGCTTGTCGCCGAAAACGGCTCGGCTGGGTTGGACCAAGGCGCGTATCCTTTCCATAATGGAACAGTACAAGCTTCTGCAGCTTCCGGTATTGGATGAGCAGGGTAAAGTGATTGGCCTTGAAACTTTGCACGACCTGCTCGATAAGCCACGTCGTGACAATCCTGTATTTCTAATGGCTGGCGGTTTTGGAACGCGGCTGAGGCCACTGACCCATAATTGCCCGAAACCCCTGCTCAAGGTTGGGGATAAGCCGATTTTAGAGCTGATTTTGGAACGTTTCATAAGTTCTGGTTTTCATCGGTTCTACATTTCTACTCATTACATGCCAGAGATGATTCGAGAATACTTTGGCAACGGAAGCCAATGGGGCGTTAGCATTACCTATATCCATGAGGAAGTACCTCTTGGCACAGGGGGAGCGCTAGGTCTGCTTCCTCATGATGAGATAGATATGCCATTATTCATGATGAACGGTGATTTGTTGACCACATTGAATTTTCAGAATCTCTTGGAGTTTCATGAAACGCACAACGGCTCCGCCACGATGTGCGTAAGGGAGTTCGAGTATCGCGTCCCCTATGGCGTTATTCAGAGCGAAGGGCACAGGATAATTTCGATGGTTGAGAAGCCGATTCAGCACTTCTTTATCAACGCTGGTATTTATTTGCTATCGCCCGAACTGGTGAAGAGCGTTCCGGCCGGTGAGCGCATAGATATGCCTACGCTGCTGGAGAAAGAAATCGAGCTGAATCGAAATGTAAATATGTTTCCTGTGCATGAGTATTGGCTTGACATAGGTCGCATGGAAGATTTCCAGCGGGCGCAAAGCGAGTTTCTAAGTTTGTAAACTTCTGCAATTCTGATTTTCGAATGTCTGATCGCTGGGGACCCATTCATGAAAACGTACGCTTTTATATTTGCCAGAGGTGGTTCCAAGGGCCTGCCTGGTAAAAACATCCGAGAATTGGCGGGTCAGCCGTTACTTGCCTATTCAATAAAAGTCGCTAAGCAGGTAGAGCGCATAGATAAAGTATTCGTTTCAACGGATTGTCCTCAGATAGCGGCCGTTGCGAAAGAGTACGGCGCAGAAGTGATTGAGCGGCCTGAGCACTTGGCGGCGGATACATCAGCAGAATGGAAATCCTGGCAGCATGCGATTGAAACGTTGGAACAGCGCGGTGATCAATTTGATATTTTCTTGAGCCTTCCCGCTACCAGCCCATTGCGAAATGCCAGTGACGTGCGCAAATGTCTGGATTCTATTGAGGACGCCGATGTCGTCGTGACGGTGACTCCGGCGGCAACAAACCCATATTTTGCAATGCTGATTCGGGATGACGCTGGCTTCAGTAGGCTTGTGTGCGGAGACGGCACCATTACGCGCCGTCAGGACGCTCCGGCTGCCTACGATATGACAGGGGTTGCTTATGTGGCGCGCCCGTCCTACATCAAGGCGTCAACTGGGTTGTTTGGGGGGCGATTGAAATCCGTTGTGATTCCACGCATGCGCGCTGTTGATGTTGATGATATTTACGATTTTAAGATGGCCGAGATGTTTGTCCATGATGAAAATCTGAACAAAGAATTAGACGCCTGATGTCAAGGCGGAGGTGTTGCCTCTTAGATGGGCTATACACCGCTTGCGATTGATGCTGTGTAAAAGTAGCATCGCCGTTTTGCTTGGGAGCGTTGATTCGGTTGTTAAATATAATGTTGACTTTGGTGGGCCGTGAAAAAATCAAGCGGCTCATCAATTTAAATATAAGGGCGGCTACTCTAGTTAGTAAATTTGCTCTTATTTTTTTTATGGCTAAATATCTAGATGCTAGGGATGTCGGCATCTATGGCCTGATAGCGGCTACGATAGGGTATGCAATTTATCTGGTTGGGTTCGAGTTTTATAACTATTCCACGCGCGAGATCATTGGTTCTGATCCAGATCTGCTGTACGGCTATCTAAAGGATCAACTCGTGCTTTATGCGGTTGCTTACCTGCTTGCTTTTCCCTTGGTAGTGATATTTTTTTCGCATGGATTTATCACGTTTGAGTATATCTATTGGTTCGGTGTTCTCTTAATTGTTGAGCATCTGGCACAAGAACTCAATAGGATCCTAGTCGCCGTTTCGCAGCAGATGCTGGCCAGCGTAGTCCTATTCGTCCGTAGTGGTATATGGTGTCTACTCATCATATTGTTTATGTATTTATCACCCGCCACACGCAATCTGAACTTCGTATTCGCGCTGTGGTTCTTGGGGTGTCTTTTGGCATTGTTTATAGGTCTTTGGGGTTTGAGGTCGTACAACGGAAGTTCCTTTTTTAAACCGGTAAATTGGTTGTGGATAAAAAAGGGCCTTAGGCTGGTTTGGCCACTGCTAATTGCCAGTCTCTGTATACGTGGGATATTTACCATCGACCGCTACTGGGTAGAGCGAGTGGCCGGTTTGGATGTCTTGGGGGCGTATGTGCTGTACATAGGTATGGCGACGGCTGTGCTTTCATTTTTGGACGCTGCGGTAATAGTGTTTTATTATCCAAAGCTAATTCTCTCTGCCAAGGCCAAGGATTACTACCAATTCTCCATCAATATGCGCGGACTTAATTTCAATGTCATTGGCTTTACCGCGTTTTTGTCTGCTGCTTGCTATTTGTTTGGCTGGGGCATGGTGGTATGGTTGGAGAAGGCTGTCTACGTGGAATATTTCTACATCTTGAAGTGGTTGATTTTAGCAATAGCATTGTATTCCCTCAGCATGATTCCTCATGTTGGGCTATATGCACTTCATAAGGATTCACACATATTTTTTAGTCAAGTCGGCGGGCTGGGGGTTTTTCTCGTGTCTTACTTCGCAATGCGCATGGTTGACATTGATGGGGTGGCAGCTGTGCTTTGGGGGATGTGCAATGCTTTTGCAACAATATTCATATGGAAATCCTTGGCTTATGTTTTTGGCTTTCGCTTGATTAAGAAGGATGCTGGTAATGCTAGTGCCTAACCGTGCGTTACATGAAACAGGCGGTACAAGGCTATCGTCTTTTCTTATTGCGTTGGTAGCGCTATGGTTCCTGGTTTCTGCGATATATTATGTCGAGTTTCTATTCTCCGGAGATATTCTGGCCAGTCGCGGTGATCATTTGTTTCATAAGATGGCCAAGTACCTGGTGGTATTATCTCTTTCCATAGCGTTGATGCTGAGATCCGGATGCTATCTCACCATCATTATCTATGGTATGGGGTTGTTCAGCGTTTCCATTATTTATCTTATTTTTCCTGATTCTCAGTGGCTGATTGAAGCGCTGATCGTTTTTCTTTCCATGTCTGGCATGGCGCTATTGTTGGCAAATTGTTCCGAGGAACAGCGCCATACGTTGGTGGGGGCGATTTTGCTCGGTGCTTTCCTTGCGGGGATCATGTCATTTTATGAGATGCACTATCTTGTAGACTTGTATACCCCCTATTGGGCGCAAACCGGAACCATAAGATCGATATCCACGTTGTTCAATCCCAATAATTTTGGTCTTTATATGGGGGCGGCGCTGATTTTACTTGCAGGTTACAGAGCGTCGATAGCGTTACGTGTAGTCTTCTTCGTTCCAATTTTCTATGGCTTTTGTATGAGCGGGTCTCGAACCGCATGGGTGGCGCTGGTTGTAGTCCTCGGGTTTTATTGCCTGACTGAAGTAAGACGAGTAAATCTCAAGCTTGTTGCAGTCTTCGGGGCGGGGTTTTTCCTGCTGTTCTGCGGTGGAATATATTTCATAGCTGTAGGAGAGTTTTATGCCCCCGAACGGATGCTGAATTTTGACAGCGCACTTATTAGGTTCGAGCGCTATTTTGAGTTTGTGCAGAGTTTTGATGTGACCTATTTTCTACCTGATTCCGAGGGTGCAAGACTGGGGCTCGTAAGCGAAAGTGCCTACTTCACCCTGATGAATTCAATGGGACTACTTGGTTTTGCGTGCTTCCTGGCCTTTTTGGTTTTTATTTTCAAAAGTCGCTCGAGCAGTGAGGTCGATGTATCTTTCAAGATGGTTTTTGTGTATTACCTTGTTTGTGCTTTATTCGAAAATACCCTGAATTCCTTTCCAAACAATCAGATGTTCTTTGTCTCGATGGGAGTGTTTTTTGTATTTAGGGAGTCAAAGGAGAAAAAGAAGCGTGGATAATCAAGCGCGCAGGCGGTTGAGGTTGCTTGCTCATTACCTCGCCGCTACAAAAAATGAAATTGCGGTTGATCAAAGCATTTACTCGCTGTGTGCTAGTGATCCCGTTGTGCTTGCATATGCACCGCGTCCTGCAAAACTATTGAGTGTCATCGGGGCAGGCTCTGTGGCTGCTCGATTTATTATTAAGTTTGTAAGTTTTCTCTGGCGTATGGGGCTTGATAAGTGCTGGTTTTTGTTTGATTTTATAAGGTTGTTGATTGGCAAGGAAAAATTTAATGCGGGCTTCTTGGTGTTATCTTCGGAAAAGCCTGTAGCACTTTCTTTTTCTCCGCGGGCCTTAGGTGTGCTTGAGGCGGTTGATGCATTGAGCTATTCAAGCTGTCTGGTGAGAGGTCCAGGTGGCGGGGGGCTGCTCACGGGGCCTGAAGTGACTGTGCTGAATTATTCGTCCCTTTTGACCTGGCGGGACTGCGCTGAGGCGCTGAGGCTTTCTCTTATTATTTCTAGTCGAATGAAGTGCAAACCCACTTTTGAAATTTGGCGGCTGCAAAGTTATACAGCGTTCAAATGGATTGCATTTTATTTAGCTATCGAAAAACTGCCCTCCCACAAATTTGTCATAACTGACCATTATGATCGGTGGGCGGTGCTTGTCGATCGCTTGGTCGCTGAAAAGAAAAAAGCGCAATCAAGCCTTACAATTGTTCAGCATGGTTCGCTAGTTGGCTTGTCTTCGACAAGTATGGAAACCACTTTTTCCGTACAGATCCCTACGCGGTTGAGAAGTGTAAATAAGCTGTATGTTTATAATGAAGGGGCAGCTGAGGTGTTTCGCAAACACATTCTGGCTTGTGGTAGCCTAAAGCGGGGGCTTGAAATTGAATATTTCAAGCCGAGAATTTCGCTGTCCCCTGTGTCGTCTGATTTCAGCGTATTAATAGTGGGGCATGCAATATGTGAAAACTTTCACTTGTTTCTGTATGACCAGATGGTGTCGAATTCCGCCATCGATTTTTTTTACAAGCCGCACCCAACGGTGTCTCCGAGTCGGGAGGTCCGGGCGAGGGGGTGGCACATGATCGAGCAGACTGATTTCTTTCCCAAGGTCGATTTGTTAATATCCTACCCTTCTACGCTGGTTGCTGAGTATGAGGGGAGCGGTATAGGGGCGATTTTGCACCCGTTGGCCATTAAGCCTGAAGAATACGAAGCGGTTTTGTCGAAGATAATTAATAAGCTGCAGTCAGCGAAGTAACGGTTTAATGGGAGGGGGGGAGATGAGGAGCGCTGGGGAGTACACCATTTGTTCAAGATGTATTATGGATACCAGTGATCCTAATATAAGCTTTGACGAGCAGGGTGTTTGCGAGTACTGCAATAATTTCGAGAAAGTTATCAAGCCCAGTTGGCACACCGATGGGCGCGGCCAGGCTGAGCTAAAGGCGCTGGCTGACAAGATTAAAGCTGACGGCGTAGGGCGGGATTTTGACTGCATTATTGGCCTCAGTGGCGGTCTTGACAGCTCTTATCTGTGCTATGTTGCTAAAGAAATCATGGGCTTGCGACCGCTCCTGTTTCATGTCGATGCCGGTTGGAATACCGACCAGGCCGTCGGCAATATCGAAAAGCTGGTTGATGGTCTTGGCTTGGAGCTCTATACCGACGTGGTCAATTGGGAGGAAATGAAGAGTTTGCAAGTGGCTTTTCTTAAAGCGCAAATTCCAGACCAGGACATTCCACAAGATGCTGCTTTTTTTTCAGGGCTTTATCGGTTTGCAAAGGCCAACAAGATAAAGTACGTTCTGACGGGCGCTAACTACTCTACGGAGTGTTGCCGAGAGCCGGAGGAATGGGGTGCCTATCCGGGAATCGATAAAATACTGATCAATGACATCCACGGTAAATTTGGCTCGCGCAAGCTCAAGACATTCCCACTGATCGATATATTGTCTTATAAGATTTACTATCGCTACGTTTTGGGTATGCAGGTTGTACGGCCGTTGAATCTGTTGCCCTATATAAAGAGCGACGCGGAAGATACGTTGGAACGACTGTTTGGCTGGAAACGTTTTCAACACAAACACCACGAATCCAGGTTCACCCGCTTCTACGAAGATTATTGGATGCCGCGCAAGTTTGGCTATGAGAAGCGCCGTGCTCATTTCTCCAGCCTCATCATGACCGGACAGCTGACGCGTGAAGCCGCCCTGGAGCGCATCGCCAAGCCTGAGCTGGATGAGAATTTCCTGACCTCCGAATTTGAGTATGTCGCGCACAAGCTGGACTTGACTGTGCCTGAACTTCAGCGCATTTTCGACGGCGAAAATAAAACCTTCCGTGATTACAAGAACAAGCGTTTCCTGATCGGAATAGGTGCCCGAATACTCAGTGCAATCGGATTGGAAAGACGACTGTTCAGATGATTACCATCATTGACTACGGCCTGGGGAATATCCAGGCCTTCGTGAACGTTTATAGACGTTTGCACATTCCGGTCGCCGTCGCTCAGACGGCTGCGCAATTGGACGGTGCGACCAAGTTGATCCTTCCTGGGGTCGGCGCGTTCGACCATGCCGTTCAGCGGCTTGACGCCTCGGGCATGCGTCCCACCCTGGAAGAAATGGTCCTGGAACACAAGGTCCCGGTGCTGGGCGTTTGCGTGGGGATGCAAATACTGGCAAACCGCAGCGACGAGGGTTCCATGCCTGGCCTTGGCTGGGTGCCCGGTTGCGTTCGATCCTTCAAGTCCGTTCCAGGATTGACTGAGCTAGCCCTTCCGCACATGGGCTGGAACGATGTCAGCCCGGCTGAGGGCTCCGCGTTGTTCAAGGGCTTCGAGAACGAAGCACGCTTTTACTTCCTGCATTCTTTCTTTTTTGAATGCGAAGAAGCCCGGCACAGCGAGGCGACATCCTCCTATGGCTTGGCGTTCAGCTGTGCCGTACGTGCTGGGAATGTGTATGGCGCCCAGTTTCACCCTGAGAAAAGCCACCATTTCGGCGTCGGATTGCTGAAAAACTTCGCGGAACTATGACATGTTGAGACCCAGGATTATTCCCTGCTTGCTGATTCAAGACGGCGGGCTGGTGAAGACAGTGAAGTTCAAGGATCCCAAATACGTTGGGGACCCGATCAACGCGGTGAAGATCTTCAACGAGAAAGAAGCCGACGAATTGATCGTGATCGACATCGATGCCACGGTGAATTCTGTCGAGCCCAATTACGCCCAGATTGCCAAATTGGCGGCGGAGTGCCGTATGCCATTGTGCTATGGCGGGGGCATTCGTACCGCGCAACAAGCCAAGGAGATTATTGCGCTGGGCGTGGAAAAGGTCGCTATCAGTTCGGCCGCCTTCGAGACGCCTCAGTTGATCAGTCAGATCGCTGAAGAAATCGGCAGCCAGAGCGTCGTTGTGGTCCTGGACCATAAAGCCCGTCTGTTGAGTAAGCAGCAGGAGGTCTGGACGCACAACGGCACGCGCAACACCAAGCGTGGTGTCCTGGAAGCGGCTCAAGAGTTTGAAAGGCTCGGAGCTGGCGAAATCGTGCTCAATTCCATCGAAAACGACGGCAGGATGAAAGGGTACAATGTCGAGTTGGCCGTCAAGCTTCGTGAAACCGTGCGCATCCCCATTACCATCCTGGGCGGCGGCGGTTCGCTTGAGGACATGCGTGGCGTGGTGGCGGCGTGTGGCGTGGTAGGTGTGGCGGCAGGCAGCTTCTTTGTGTTCAAGGGCGCATACCGGGCGGTGTTGATCAGCTACCCGAGCGCCCAGCAGAAAGACGACATCATTTATTCAGCTCTACGAGCCCGGTAATTCCCCGGGTTCGCTGCAAGGGTCAGATCATATGTTCAACGGCAAGAAACTTCTTATTACCGGCGGTACGGGTTCTTTCGGTAATGCAGTGCTCAAGCGTTTCCTGGATACCGACATCGCGGAGATACGCATTTTCAGCCGTGATGAGAAAAAACAGGACGACATGCGCAAGCGTTACAGTAACGCCAAGCTGAAGTTTTACATCGGTGACGTGCGTGATTACCAAAGCGTGCTGAACGCCACCCGCGGTGTTGACTATATCTTCCATGCCGCCGCGCTCAAGCAGGTTCCGTCCTGCGAATTCCACCCCATGGAAGCGGTGAAAACCAACGTCATCGGTACTGATAACGTGCTCGAGGCGGCTATCCAGAACGGTGTTCGACGGGTGGTTTGCCTAAGTACCGACAAGGCTGTGTACCCCATCAATGCCATGGGTATTTCCAAGGCCATGATGGAGAAGGTCATGGTCGCCAAGTCGCGTAACGTCGACGAGAGCAAGACGGTTATCTGCGGTACACGCTATGGCAACGTCATGGCTTCTCGGGGTTCGGTCATTCCCCTGTTCGTCGAGCAGATTCGGGAAGGCAAGTCGCTGTCGATCACGGATCCGAACATGACCCGGTTCATGATGACCCTGTCCGATGCCGTGGACCTGGTGCTCTATGCTTTCGAACATGGCAACAATGGCGATCTTTTCGTGCAGAAAGCGCCTGCGGCTACCGTGCAAACCCTGGCGCAAGCCTTGACCGCCATGCTCGGACTGCCCGATCACCCCATCCAGATCATTGGCACGCGCCATGGCGAAAAGCTTTACGAGGCGTTGCTCAGCCGTGAGGAAATGGCCTGTGCCGAAGACATGGGCGACTATTTCCGTGTCCCGCCGGACCTGCGCGACTTGAACTACAGCAAGTTCGTCGAGCAGGGCGAGGAGAAGATTTCCCACACCGAGGACTACAACTCGCATAACACCGAGCGCCTGGACGTCGAAGGCATGCAGAAGTTGCTGTTGAAGTTGGAATTCATGCGGGCCATCCAGCGTGGCGAGCATGCCACTCCCGAGGAGTGAGGCCTATGAAAGTCCTTGTTACCGGCGCCAACGGTTTTGTCGGCAAGAACCTGGTTGCCCACCTGCAGGAGCGCCGAGATGTCCAGGTGGTTCGATTTGGTCGCGAACAAGCAGCTGGCGACTTGTTGTCGATACTGGAAGGTGTGGACTTCGTGTTTCACTTGGCGGGCGTCAATCGACCGCAGCGCGTGGAAGAGTTCAGTGAAGGTAATAGCGGCCTGACCGAGTCGTTGTGCGCCGCCATCAAGACCAGTGGGCGGGCGATCCCCGTGATCTACACCTCGTCCATACAAGCCGAGGTGGATAATCCCTACGGAACGAGCAAGCGGGACGCGGAACGCGCGCTCCTGGAGCTTTCAGAACAGCAAGGCTCACCGGTCTATCTGTATCGCTTGCCCAACGTTTTCGGAAAGTGGGCGCGACCGGATTACAACTCCGCGGTAGCGACGTTCTGCCATAACATCGTGCGTGACCTGCCGATCACCATCAATAACCGGGCTGCGCCATTGCAATTGGTCTACATCGACGATGTGGTCAAGAGCTTCATCGACGTGATGGATGGCAAGGCCGCGCCAGGCACCTATCAGGATGTCCAGCCGGTCTACGACACTACGGTCGGGGCGCTGGCGGATCAATTGCAGGCGTTCAAGCACAGCCGGGAAACGATGGTGACCGAACGGGTCGGAACCGGTTTGGTCCGTGCGCTGTATTCAACCTATCTCAGCTATTTCCCCCCTGAGGTATTCACCTACGAATTGCCCAAGCATGGTGATGCGCGGGGCGTATTCGTCGAAATGCTCAAGACCCGGGATGCAGGGCAGTTCTCCTACTTCACTGCCCATCCCGGTATCACGCGGGGAGGGCATTACCATCACAGCAAGACCGAGAAATTCCTGGTCATCAAGGGGCAGGCCTGCTTCCGTTTCCGGCATATCGTCAGCGGTGAGTTCTATGAGCTCCACACGGACGGCGACACCCCGCGAGTTGTCGAAACGGTGCCGGGTTGGACCCATGACATTACCAACACTGGCGATACCGAAATGATCGTAATGCTGTGGGCCAACGAGATTTTCGATCGTGAACGGCCAGACACCTACACCATGGCAGTTGGCACCCAGGCCTGAAGGATTAGCAATGAACACTGCACTGAAAAAGCTGAAAATCGTCACCGTCGTCGGAACGCGTCCGGAAATCATTCGCCTGTCCCGGGTAATGGCTGCGTTGGACAAGTACTGTGAGCACGTATTGGTGCATACCGGGCAGAACTACGATTACGAATTGAACGAGATTTTTTTCCAGGACCTGGGCATTCGCAAGCCTGACCACTTCCTGAACGCCGCCGGCAGTACCGGTGCCGAAACCATCGGTAACGTGATCATCGCGGTGGACCGGGTATTGGCGAGCATTCAGCCGGAGGCCTTGCTGGTCCTGGGCGATACTAACAGTTGCATGGCGGTCATCCCGGCCAAGCGCCGCAAGATCCCTACTTTCCACATGGAAGCGGGGAACCGCTGTTTTGACATGCGCGTCCCGGAGGAGATCAATCGGCGCATCGTCGACCACACGGCCGATATCAACCTGACCTACAGCACCATCGCCCGTGATTACCTGTTGGGCGAGGGGTTGCCAGCCGATCGTGTGATCAAGACCGGCAGCCCGATGTTCGAGGTGCTCAATCACTACCGCGACAGCATCGTGGCGTCGGATGTCCTGGAGCGGCTTGGCCTGGAAGCGGGCAAGTTCTTCGTGGTCAGCGCACACCGGGAAGAGAACGTCGACTCGGACAAGAACTTCCTCAAGATGGTCGAGGTGCTCAACACCGTCGCCAGTACCTTCGGCCAGCCCGTGATCGTCTCCACCCATCCGCGTACTCAGAAACGCGTGGACGCGATGGGCATCGTCTTTCATGAGAACGTCCGTTTGCTCAAGCCCCTGGGCTTCATGGACTACAACAAGCTGCAACTCGAGTCCCGTGCCGTCCTTTCTGACAGTGGCACCATCAATGAGGAGTCTTCCATCCTCAATTTCCCGGCCTTGAACCTGCGTGAAGCCCATGAGCGGCCTGAAGGGATGGAGGAAGCGGCAGTGATGATGGTCGGCCTGGAAGTCGAACGCGTCCTGCAGGGGCTCAATATCCTCCAGGCGCAACTGTCGGGAACCGAGCGCAGCCTGCGCCTGGTGGCGGACTACAGCATGCCCAACGTTTCCGAAAAGGTCGCCAGGATCGTGCACAGCTACACCGACTACGTGAACCGTGTCGTCTGGAAGCGGTATTGAGTCGAGTTGTGAATATGCCTGAGAGCAAGCTGAACATTTTGGTGGTCACGCAGTATTTCTGGCCGGAGAACATGCGGATCAATGATCTGGTGCGTGATTTCACCGAAAAAGGACATTCGGTCACGGTGCTCACCGGGGTGCCCAATTATCCGGAAGGTCAGGTGTTCGAAGCCTACAAACGCGCACCGCACCAGTTTGCCGATTATCACGGTGCAAGCATTGTCAGGGTTCCCATGGTTACGCGTGGAAAGCGCAGCCTCCAGTTGATCCTCAACTACCTGAGCTTCTTTACCAGCGCCTCGACCCTCGGTGCCTACGCGTTGCGGGGTCGAAGCTTCGATGCCGTCTTCGTCTATGCCGTATCCCCCATCATGGCGGCGATCCCTGCCTTGGTCATCGGTCGCCTGAAGGAAGCGCCCGTATTCATCTGGGTCCTGGACCTGTGGCCGGAAACGCTGAGGGCGGTCGGCGTATTGAAAAAGCCGGCGTTGTTGGCCCTGGTAGGGCGGATGGTATCGTGGATCTACAACCGCGCCGACTATTTGCTGCTGCAATCCAACGGCTTCGTCGAGAACGTCAAGGGCTACTGCACGCGGCCCATGGCGCCGGAACGCCTGGTCTATTTCCCCAGTTGGGCTGAAGACGATTTCTCGACGGCAGTGGATCCTTCGACCTCGATACTGGCCCGCGACGAGTCGGTCTTTACCGTAGTCTTTGCCGGGAACCTGGGCGAGGCCCAGGATTTCCCTGCGGTGCTGGACGCGGCTGAGCAACTGCGCGGCAAAGTGGCCGTGCGCTGGGCCATCGTGGGTGACGGCCGGATGAGTGAGTGGCTGGGGCAACAGGTCAGCGCACGTGGGCTGGATAACGTATTGCTGCTGGGGCGGCATCCGTTGGAAGCCATGCCGGCGCTGTTCGCCAACGCCGACGCGCTACTGGTTTCACTGAAAACCAACGATGTATTTGAAAAAACCATTCCGGGCAAGGTCCAGGCCTACCTGGCTTCGGGCAGGCCCCTGCTGGGCATGATCAATGGTGAAGCTGCGCGTGTCATCGATGAGTCGGGTGCCGGTTTCACGTGCGCATCCGGTGACGCCCAGGGGCTGGCGCGCATCACCCAGGCCTTGGCCGAGACGGCGGCTCCTGAACTCAAGGTGATGGGTGAAAGCGGCCGCAACTATTACCTCCAGCACTACTCCAAGCAGCGATTGCTGGCACGCTTGGAAGACATCTTCAGAAACGCCACGCTACGGAAGGTAGATCGCTGATGCAGCACAGTATTCTCATGACCGGAGCGAGTGGGTTTGTCGGTGGTGCATTGCTCGAGCGCTTGCACGCGCAGGCCGGGACCTCGGTGACTGCGGTGGTTCGTGGCGACAGGCCGCTACCGGTGCCGGCCAATACGGTTCGGGTCGAGGCATTTTCCCCACAGACCCAGTGGCAACCGCACCTGGCCAATGTGGACACGGTCATTCATTGTGCTGCGCGCGTGCACGTGATGAATGATACGGAAGCGGATCCACTGGCCGCTTTTCGGCAGGTCAACGTGGAGGGCACGCTCAACTTCGCGCGGCAGGCGGCTGAAGCCGGTGTGCGCCGCTTCATTTTCATCAGTTCCATCAAGGTCAATGGGGAAGGCACTTCACCTGGCCGTCCCTACCGCGCGGACGATCTGCCCGCTCCGGCCGATCCGTATGGCGTGTCCAAGCAGGAGGCCGAGGAGGGCCTGCGCCAGCTCGCGCAAGCGACGGGGATGGACGTGGTCGTCGTCCGGCCTGTCCTGGTATACGGCCCAGGGGTGAAGGCGAACTTCCTGAGCATGATGCGTTGGCTGGACAAAGGCGTGCCGTTGCCTTTCGGTGCCATTGATAACCGTCGCAGCCTGGTGAGTATCGATAACCTGGTCGACCTGATCGTCACGTGCATCGACCATCCGGCGGCCGCGAACCAGACGTTCCTGGTCAGTGACGGGGAGGATCTGTCGACGACGGCGTTGCTCAGCCGGATGGCCCGTGCGCTGGGCAAGTCGGCCCGACTGATACCGGTCCCCAGTTGGATGCTCGAGCGGGGTGCCAGCCTGTTGGGTAAAAAAGCGCTGTCCCAGCGCTTGTGCGGTTCGCTGCAAGTCGATATCGAGAAAACCCGGACACTTTTGAATTGGACCCCGCCTGTGAGTGTCGATGACGCCCTGGCCAGGACCGCCCGGCATTTCAGGATGAATCAAGCGAAATGATGTACTTCTGGTTGTTTTTCCCTGTCGCGATGGCTTCGCTGCTCATGACGGCAGGCCTTCGTCGCTATGCCTTGGCACGCAGCATCATCGATATTCCGAACGCACGCAGCTCGCACAGCATCCCGACTCCCCGGGGAGGGGGCGTGGCAATCGTGGTTGCGTTCCTGGCGACACTGCCGTTGCTGGGCCAGCTGGGGTTGGTGCCGCTTGGGTATTTGGTGGCGTTGGGAGGGGCGGGTGCGCTGGTCGCCATTGTGGGGTTCATGGACGATCATGGTCATATTGCCGCACGGTGGCGATTGCTCGGGCATTTCAGTGCGGCTGCCTGGGCGCTGACGTGGCTCGAAGGGCTGGCGCCCCTGAGTCTGTTTGGCTTCAGCGTCGACCTCTCCTGGGTCGGGCACGCCCTGGCCGCTGTCTATCTGGTCTGGCTCCTCAACCTGTATAACTTCATGGATGGTATTGACGGCATTGCCAGTGTGGAGGCGGTGCTGGCCTGCGTCGGAGCCAGCGTACTCTACGTCTTGTCGGGTTTCACCGACCTGATCTGGCCGCCGTTGATACTGGCGGCTGCGGTACTGGGCTTCCTGTTCTGGAATTTCCCACCGGCGAAGATTTTCATGGGGGACGCGGGCAGCGGTTTCCTGGGCATCGCGCTGGGAATCATGTCGCTGCAAGCGGCCTGGGCCTCTCCGGCCTTGTTCTGGGCCTGGTTGATCCTGTTGGGGGTATTCATCGTCGACGCGACGGTCACACTGATTCGTCGATTCCTGCGGGGTGACAAGGTCTACGAAGCACACCGCAGCCATGCTTATCAATTCGCCTCGCGGCGCTATGGTCGCCATCGCCCGGTCACGCTGGCGGTGGCCGCAATCAATGTGTTGTGGTTGTTCCCCGTGGCGTGGTGCGTCGTGATGTTGAAGCTCGACGGGCTGACAGGCCTGTTGCTGGCATACGTACCGCTGGTGGTGCTGGCCTTCAAGTTCAAGGCGGGTCAATTGGAGAGCGCCTGAGCAGTTGGGTAACAGAGAGCAGGTGAGTGAAAAGAGAAGGCGGTAGCCGTACAGCCTTCACGAGAATGGGTAGGAACGACAAGGTGTTGGAAACATTCATGGATAGACTTCGCGTCGCACTGCTGGGGCTGCCACGTCGGCAGAAACGCCTGCTTCAGGTCATGACCGATGTGCTGTTGGTCTGGCTCGCCTTGTGGCTGGCATTCGTGGTGCGCCTTGGCCTGGACGATATGGTCAACCCGTTCATCCATCATCCATGGCTGATGCTCAGCGCTTCCTTGATAGCCATCCCCATGTTCATCCGATTCGGGATGTATCGGGCGGTCATGCGCTACCTGGGGAACGATGCCCTCATCGCGATCATCAAGGCGGTCAGCCTCAGTGCCCTGGTACTGGCGCTCGTGGTGTATTGGGGTGCCGCCTACATGGCCCCCGTGCCACGTTCCGTCATTTTCAACTATTGGTGGCTCAGTCTGGTGATGATCGGCGGCCTGCGACTGCTCATGCGCCAGTACTTCATGGGCGATTGGTTCATCCCGGCCCACCACGTGCCTTTCGTGAACCGCACCACGGGGCTCACCAAGGTCGCGATCTATGGTGCCGGTGCTGCCGGTAATCAGCTGGTGGCGGCGTTGCGCATTGGTCGAGACATGCAACCGGTGGCGTTCATCGATGACGACGTCAGTATCGCGAACCGCATGATTTCCGGCCTGCAGGTGTTCAAGCCGAAACACATCCAGAAGATGATCGAACTCACCGGGGCCCAGGAAGTGCTGCTGGCCGTTCCCTCGGCGAGCCGTGCGCGTCGACGTGAAATCCTGGGCTATCTCGAAGGTTATCCGCTGCACGTACGCAGCGTTCCGGGTTTCATGGACCTGGCCAGCGGCCGGGTGAAGGTCGACGACATCCAGGAGGTGGATATCGCCGACTTGCTGGGACGCGATGCGGTGCCTGCGCAACCTGCGCTGCTGTCGCGCTGCATCCAGGGCAAGGTGGTGCTGGTCACGGGCGCGGGCGGCTCGATCGGTTCCGAGCTCTGCCGCCAGATTCTCGCCTTGCAACCGACCACAT
Organism: Pseudomonas citrullilanati; assembly: GCF_030580855.1. Classification (GTDB taxonomy): domain Bacteria; phylum Pseudomonadota; class Gammaproteobacteria; order Pseudomonadales; family Pseudomonadaceae; genus Aquipseudomonas; species Aquipseudomonas citrulli. Next base: position 231,585 of record NZ_JAUQOP010000001.1, read on the forward strand.
TGCTGCTGTTCGATCACAGTGAGTTCAACCTCTACAGCATCTTGAGCGAACTGGAGGAGACCATCACCCGGCAATCGCTCCCGGTCAATGTATTGCCGATCCTGGGATCCGTGCGCAACGCGAATAAACTGTTCGACACCATGGCTTCCTGGAAGGTCGATACGGTGTATCACGCCGCCGCCTACAAGCATGTACCCCTGGTCGAGCACAACATCGCCGAAGGCATGCTCAATAATGTCATCGGTACATTGAACACCGCACAAGCGGCGTTGAAGGCCCAGGTCGAAAATTTCGTGCTCATCTCCACCGACAAGGCCGTGCGCCCGACCAACATCATGGGCAGTACCAAGCGTCTGGCGGAAATGGTGCTGCAGGCCCTGAGCCAGGAGGTCGCCCCGGTGCTGTACGCGGACAGCGGGAATGTCGCCCGGGTCAACAAGACCCGTTTCGTCATGGTGCGCTTCGGTAATGTGCTGGGATCATCCGGCTCGGTTATCCCGCGCTTCCGGCAACAGATCAAGTCCGGCGGACCCATCACCGTCACCCATCCGAATATCACCCGTTACTTCATGACCATTCCAGAAGCCGCCCAGTTGGTGATCCAGGCGGGTTCGATGGGACGCGGAGGGGATGTCTTCGTGTTGGACATGGGGGAACCGGTGAAGATTGCCGAGTTGGCGGAGAAGATGGTCCTTCTGTCAGGCTTGAGCGTGCGTTCCGAGAAGAACCTTCACGGAGATATCGCGATCGAATTTACCGGGCTGCGGCCGGGTGAAAAACTCTACGAGGAACTGCTGATCGGGGACAATGTGGTCGCGACCCCGCACCCGATGATCATGAGCGCCAACGAGGACCACCTGCCCTGGGAGGTACTCAAGGCCAAACTGGATGAACTGATGGCGGCCGTTGCCAAGGACGAATATTCGCGGGTGCGCATGCAGTTGCGCGAAGTGGTCAGCGGTTATACCCCGGAGGGAGAAATTGTCGATTGGATATTCCAGCAACGACGCATGGTGCCGAAACTTAAGGACCGCTGACCAGGCCACGACGCTGGAAGGGGTCTATTCTCACGTATTGAGACGGATGCGTTTCTGATGATCGTTTTATCGAGGATGCGCTGCGCTTATACGTTCGATAGGAGCGGATTCGCGACGGGAGTGGGCCAAGGTGCGTAAAGGATTCATGGATAAGCTAAGAATAGCTTTGCTTGGATTGCCAAGACGCCACAAGCGGGCGATCCAGGTGGCGACAGATATCGTCCTTGTCTGGTTCGCCCTGTGGCTTGCATTCGTCGTTCGGCTTGGTGTCGAGGCATTGGCGAGCCCGATCGAAACGCACCTGTGGCTATTTGGTTCAGCACCGCTGGTTGCCATACCGATCTTCATCCGCTTTGGCATGTATCGCGCCGTCATGCGTTATTTCGGTAACGACGCCCTGATCACGATCTGCAAGGCTGTCAGTCTGTCTGCATTATTGCTGGCCCTCGTGGTGTATTGGTACAGCAATCATAAGACTGTCGTTCCGCGCTCCATCATTTTCAATTATTGGTGGCTCAGCCTAATCATGATTGGCGGCCTGCGCCTGATGATGCGGCAGTATTTCCTGGGCGACTGGTTCGCTGCGGCGCAGCATGTCCCCTTTACGAGCCGCGACGATGGCCTGCCCAAGGTCGCGATCTATGGTGCCGGTGCCGCCGGCAACCAACTCGTGGCCGCCTTGCGCATGGGGCGTGTCATGCGGCCGGTAGCGTTCATCGACGATGACAGCAGCATTGCCGACCGGGTGATTGCCGGATTGCAGGTCTACGAGCCGAGCAATATCCAGAAGATGATCGATACAACCGGTGCCCAGGAGATTTTGCTGGCTATTCCGTCCTCCTCCCGTGGGCGACGCCGGGAAATATTGACACTGCTCGAGGGGTTTCCTCTGCATGTGCGCAGCGTTCCCGGCTTCATGGACCTGGCCAGTGGCCGGGTCAAGGTCGATGATATCCAGGAGGTGGATATCGCCGACCTGCTGGGGCGTGACTCGGTACCTGCGCAAGCTGATTTGCTTGAGCATTGCATCGCGGGCCAATCGGTACTCGTGACCGGGGCGGGCGGATCGATCGGCTCAGAACTGTGCCGGCAGATCCTGGCGCTGAAGCCGACGACACTGCTGCTTTTCGAGCACAGCGAGTTCAATCTCTATAGCATCCTGTCCGAGCTGGAGCCCCGGATTGCGCGGGAGTCGCTGTCCGTTCGCCTGTTGCCTATCCTGGGGTCGGTACGAGACCAGAACAAGTTGCTGGATGTGATGAAGACGTGGAACGTTGACACGGTCTATCACGCCGCCGCCTATAAACATGTGCCAATGGTCGAGCACAATATCGCTGAAGGCGTCCTCAACAATGTGATCGGTACGCTTAATACCGCGCAGGCCGCGCTGCAGGCGGGCGTGGCGAACTTCGTCCTGATTTCGACGGACAAGGCCGTGCGGCCGACCAACGTGATGGGCAGCACCAAGCGGCTTGCGGAGTTGACCTTGCAAGCCCTCAGCCGAGAGCTGGCGCCGGTGTTGTTCGGTGATCAGGCCAATGTTTCACGCGTCAACAAGACCCGCTTCACCATGGTCAGGTTTGGCAACGTACTCGGTTCGTCCGGTTCGGTCATTCCTCTGTTCCACAAGCAGATCAAGTCCGGCGGTCCATTGACCGTCACCCACCCCAAGATCACTCGCTATTTCATGACCATTCCCGAAGCGGCCCAGCTGGTGATCCAGGCAGGTTCCATGGGCTTGGGCGGGGATGTCTTCGTGCTGGACATGGGGGAGCCGGTGAAGATTGTCGAGCTGGCGGAAAAGATGATCCACTTGTCTGGCTTGAGCGTGCGTTCGGAAAAGAACCCTCATGGCGACATTTCAATCGAGTTCACGGGCCTGCGTCCTGGCGAGAAGCTTTACGAAGAGTTACTGATCGGTGACAACGTTGTTTCGACCCAACATCCGATGATCATGAGCGCCAATGAGGATTTTCTACCCTGGGATGTGCTCAAGGTCAGGCTCACCGGGCTGTTGGCGGCCATCGAGCGGGATGACTACGCGCGAGTCCGCCAATTGCTTCGCGATACGGTCAGTGGTTACGCCCCGGACGGTGAGATCGTCGACTGGATCTATCAACAACGTCGCCTAGAGCCCTGATTGTTACACATGCTGTAACTTGCCTGTCTTTGACATCGCTCCATGAACGCCTAAGTTTGAGAGGCAGCTTCGGAAAAGCTGCTTCTTTCTAAACGACGTCATGGAGCTTCACTAATGCGTAAAGGCTATTTCTACTCGCTGGTTTTTTCCCTGCTGGCCGGTGCTTCCGTAGCAGCTATCGCTGCGCCTGCGGTAAAAAACGAGGCCACGGTCGCGCCGCAGGCAACGGAACTGTCAACAAAGCGAGAGGGCATCAAGGTGGACCTCAACGCGGCGGATGCCGCGACATTTCAACGTGACCTGACAGGAGTAGGCGAGGCGAAGGCCAAGGCCATTGTTGCGTACCGTGAGAGTAATGGGCCATTCTCATCGGTTGATGAACTGCTGGAGGTCAAGGGGATAGGAAAGGCAATCCTGGACCGCAATCGCGACAAGCTGGAAGTGAACTGACGAGTAATAGGGAAAAAGGCCGGTCGTGACGACTGGTCTTTTTACGTGCTAGCCGGTAATAGCCAAGGCAGCCTCAAGCCAGAGCCTCAGGGACAGGATATGCTCTCGTAACGCTTGCACTTGCGACTCACCCCGACCAAGGACCCGCGCCATGCACAAAAACTACCCAGCCGCCTACCAGGTCAGCAAAGGTTCCGCCCTACAGGTCGACAAGCCCTTCTACGACCGTATCCGCGCTGAACACGACAAGCGCACCCTGATCGAACAGTTCGAAGTCCCCATCCGCACCGGCCGCGCCTGGCACGTACCCGCTGGCCACGTGTTCCGCGTCACCACCCCGGTCGGCCCGCAGGTGGGGGATTTCAACGTTTGGAATGCCCACGATCCAAGGGAGCGCTTGTGGGCGGCGCGTACCCGCCAGCTCCAGGGCGCCCATGTCAGCACCCATGATCGGTTGTGGTCGAACCTGCCATTCCTGCGACCGCTGGTGACCATCACCGATGACAGCCTCGCCGGCTATGGCATCGATGAGCATGGGGGGCGGTTGCACGATTTGCTGGGCACGCGTTGCGATCCGTACGTCAACAAGATGCTGACCGGCGAGGATTTCCATCATCACTGCCATTCGAACCTGACCCGTGCGGTGTTGCCTTTCGGCCTGACCGAGTTCGATGTACACGACGTGCTGAATATCTTCCAGTGCACCGGGCTTAATCATGACGATATGTATTTCATGAAGGCCTGTCCGGCGCAGAAGGGCGATTACCTGGAGTTTTTTGCCGAGATCGACCTGCTCTGTGCGCTGTCCACATGTCCCGGTGGCGACCTGTCGGTGGCGATGTGGGGCCCCGATGCGCAGGACCCGCTGAGTGTCTGCCGTCCACTGGGGGTGGAGATCTATCGGTTGGAGGATTCGTTGCTCGAGGGCTGGAGCCAGCCTGAGCGGGCGGCGTACAAGGGGTTGCATGGCTTGCACATCGCCAAGGCGGATTGGGAGAAGTAACACCCGTTGGCGAAAAGGGCGCGGTCACTTGTGGCGAGGGGATTTATCCCCGCTGGGCGCGCAGCGCCCTTTCAAAAGCCCACCCAGTTCATCAGATACTCCCGGGTGGCCAGTTTAGGGCCGCTGCGCAGCCCAGCGGGGATAAATCCCCTCGCCACAAAGGCGCTGTGTCATCCACGCGTTCAACGATCCTTGGCCTCCTTCGCATCCATCTCGGCGTTGCGTTCGGCCACACGCTTGCGCTGCTCATCGGTCAGTTCGACCTTGTTGGCGGTGTCGCGCAGCATCATCAGACCACCAACGATCGAGCCGATTGCAACAATCAGAATCAACCAGGCATACCAGGGCATAGCGTTCTCCTTGAAGGCGCGGCCAGTGGGCGTCTGTTCGCCGATCTGCCGTGCCTACCCTTTATGAGCGAAAGTCGTTCGCGGTGGTTCCATACTACGCCCGTTCGGCCTGGGTAGCCGGATGACCTTTTAAGCTGGCGTGGGGCGAGCCTGCTCGCGAACAGGGCTGCATTGTCGCCGCCGCCGCCATTCTTTACGCATTCTTTATCCCCCAAGCCCTTCCTCGATCTCGTTCCTTTACACCCTCCCTACGGACAATCACTCCACCCACGGCATGACGCCGTGCCACGGAGAAATCCCATGAGTGTTCTGGACGGGGTGTCGCTGCTGTTGGCAGTGGCACTGTTCATCTACCTGCTGGTCGCGCTGTTGCGCACGGATCGGAATTAGGAGCGGCTATGCACGGTTATGATTTCGGGCTGATCCTCGCCTTCTTCGCCCTGGTGCTGATTCCGGCACCGTTCCTGGGGCGTTTTTATTACCGGGTGATGGAGGGTCAGCGGACCTGGCTTTCTCCGGTCCTCGGGCCGGTGGAGCGGGGGTGCTATCGGCTGGCAGGCGTTGACCCTGGCGCTGAGCAGAGCTGGCAGAAGTACGCCCTGGCCCTGCTCGCGTTCAACCTGGCGGGTTTTGCGCTGTTGTTTGCGATCCTGTTGTTGCAAGGGCACCTGCCGCTCAACACCGAGCAACTGCCGGACATGGAATGGACCCAGGCCTTCAACACGGCCGTGAGTTTCATGACCAACACCAACTGGCAGTCCTACAGCGGCGAAGCGTCGGTGAGCTACCTGAGCCAGATGATCGGCCTGACGGTGCAGAACTTCGTCAGCGCCGCCACCGGCCTGGCTGTGCTGGTGGCGCTGTGTCGCGGGATCGGGCGCAAGTCCGCGGCAACGCTGGGCAATTTCTGGGTCGACATGACCCGCGCCACCCTTTACGGGCTGTTGCCGTTGTGCCTGTTGCTGGCGCTGTTCCTGGTGTGGCAGGGCGTGCCGCAAACGTTCGCGCACTATGTGCACGCGGTGACCTTGCAGGGCGCCGACCAGGTCATCCCGTTGGGCCCGGCGGCCAGCCAGATTGCGATCAAGCAACTGGGCACCAACGGCGGCGGCTTCTTCGGTGTCAACTCGGCGCACCCGTTCGAGAACCCGACGGCCTGGAGCAATCTGTTCGAAGTCACGTCGATCATCCTGATTCCCGCTGCGCTGGTGTTCACCTTTGGCCACTACGTCAAGGACCTGCGCCAGAGCCGGGCGATCATTGCCTGCATGCTGGCGCTGTTCCTGATCGGCGGCGCCACGTCGCTGTGGGCCGAATACCAGCCGAACCCGGCGTTGAACCACCCAGCTATCGAGCAAACCGCGCCGCTGGAAGGCAAGGAAGCGCGTTTCGGCACCACCGCCACGGTGCTGTGGTCGGTGACCACCACGGCCGCTTCCAATGGCTCGGTCAACGCCATGCACGACAGCCTCAACCCCCTCAGCGGTATGGTCGCGCTGGTGAACATGATGGTCGGCGAGGTGATTTTCGGCGGCGTCGGCGCGGGGCTCTACGGCATGTTGTTGAACGTGCTGATCGCGGTGTTCCTGTCCGGGTTGATGATCGGTCGTACGCCGGAATACCTGGGCAAGAAACTCGGCGCCCGGGAGGTGCAATTGCTGGTGGTCACCCTGCTGGTGATGCCGGTGAGCGTGCTGGTACTGGGGGCGATCGCCGCAAGCCTGCCCGGGCCGGCGGCCGCGGTGAGCAACCCGGGCGCCCATGGTTTCAGCCAGTTGCTGTACGCCTACACCTCGGCGGGAGCGAACAACGGCTCGGCCTTCGGTGGGTTCGGCGCCAATACCCCTTTCCACAACCTGATGCTGGGGCTGGGCATGTTGATCGGGCGCTTCGGCTACATCCTGCCGGTGCTGGCGCTGGCCGGTAGCCTGGCGCTGAAGAAAACCGCGCCGATCGGGCAGAACAGCTTCCCCACCCACGGTCCGCTGTTCGTCACCTTGTTGACCGTGACCATTTTGCTGGTGGGCGGCCTGACCTTCCTGCCGACCCTGGCCCTGGGGCCGATCGCCGAACATTTGAGCATGGGTTTCTGAGGAACTGATGATGAATATGCCGATGAGCAAAGCCGTCGTCGCCAAGGCGCCGGAACCCCTGAAAACCAACTTCGCGTCCTTGTGGCGGCCGGCGCTGGTGCAAGCGTTCGTCAAGCTCGACCCACGCCAGTTGCACCGGGCCCCGGTGATGCTGGTGGTGGAGCTGACCGCCATGCTCACCACCGTGCTGTGTTTCGTTCCCGACGCGACGGTGCCAACGTTCGTCGCCGTGCAGATCGCCCTCTGGCTGTGGTTCACCGTACTGTTCGCCAACTTTGCCGAAGCCCTGGCCGAGGGACGCGGCAAGGCTCGGGCCGATAGCCTCAAGGCCGGCAGCGAAGGCTTGAGTGCGCGTCGTCGGACCGCCAACGGTTTTGAAGTGGTGCCCGCCACCCGCCTGCGCAAGGGCGACGTGGTGCGTGTCGCGGCCGGGGAGATGATCCCGGGTGACGGCGAGGTCATCGAAGGCATCGCTGCCGTCAACGAAGCGGCGATCACCGGGGAGTCGGCACCGGTGATTCGCGAGTCCGGCGGCGATCGCTCCGCGGTCACCGGCAACACCCGGCTGGTTTCCGACTGGTTGCTGGTGCGCATTACCAGCAACCCCGGCGAGTCCACCCTGGACCGCATGATCGCGCTGGTGGAAGGCGCCAGGCGCCAGAAGACGCCGAACGAAGTGGCGCTGGACATCCTGCTGATTGGCCTGACGCTGATCTTCCTGCTGGTGGTGGTGACGCTGCAACCCTTCGCCCATTTCGCCAATGGCAGCCTGCCGCTGGTGTTCCTGGTGGCGCTGTTGGTCACCCTGATTCCCACCACCATCGGTGGGTTGCTGTCGGCCATCGGCATCGCCGGGATGGACCGGCTGGTGCGCCTGAACGTGATCGCCAAGTCCGGTCGCGCGGTGGAGGCGGCGGGGGATGTGCACGTGCTGATGCTGGACAAGACCGGCACCATCACCTTTGGCAATCGCCGTTGCGCGGCGGTCCATGCCGCTCCGGGAGTAGGCACCCACGAGCTGGCCGAAGGGGCGCTGTTGGCTTCGTTGGCCGACGACACCGCCGAGGGCAAGTCCATCGTCGAGTACCTGCGGGGTTTGCAGGCGCTGCCCGAACCCGGCGTCGAAACGCTGACGGCGGTGCCGTTCAGCGCCGAGACCCGTTTGTCCGGTGTCGACTACCAGGGGCGCACGTACCGCAAGGGCGCCGTGGATTCGTTGTTGGCCTTCATTGGCCTGGCGCGCGAGGACCTGCCGCCGGCGCTGGCCCGGGAGGTCGACAAGATCGCCCAGAGCGGCGGTACACCATTGCTGGTGGGCGTGGACGGCCGGCTGCTGGGCGTCATTCATCTCAAGGACGTGGTCAAGCCGGGCATTCGCGAGCGCTTCGCCGAGTTGCGCCAGTTGGGCATTCGCACGGTGATGGTGACCGGCGATAACCCGCTGACCGCCGCGGCGATTGCCGCCGAGGCGGGAGTCGACGACGTGCTGGCCGAGGCCACGCCGGAGAAAAAGCTGGCGCGCATTCGCCACGAGCAGAATGACGGTCGGCTGGTGGCCATGTGCGGCGACGGCGCCAACGATGCCCCGGCCCTGGCCCAGGCCGATGTCGGCATGGCCATGAACGATGGCACCCAGGCGGCGCGGGAAGCGGCCAACATGGTCGACCTCGACAGTGACCCGACCAAATTGCTGGATGTGGTGCAGATCGGCAAGGAGTTGCTGGTGACTCGCGGCGCATTGACGACATTCTCCATTGCCAACGACATCGCCAAGTACTTTGCCATCCTGCCGGCCTTGTTCGCTTCGATTTATCCACAGCTCGGCGTGTTGAACGTGATGCACCTGGGCAGCCCGCAGAGCGCGATCCTGTCGGCCATCGTCTTCAACGCCTTGATCATCGTGGTGTTGATCCCCCTGGCCTTGCGCGGCGTGCGGGTGCAAGCGGCGAACGCCGCGGCCCTGTTGCGGCGCAACCTGCTGATCTATGGCCTGGGCGGGATCGTGGTGCCGTTCGTGGGGATCAAGGCGATCGATATGTTGCTGACGGCGTTGCACCTGGTTTGAGTTCACCCTTCCCTGTGGGAGCAAGGCTTGCCCGCGATGAACGATGATGCGGTCTTGCTTGAGATCGAGGTGTCTGCGTCGCGCGCAAGCGTTGCTCCCACAAGGTGATTCCCACAGGTATTGCTTGCACGATATCTACTTCAACTCGAGGGTTTTGAAATGTCCACTCTGATACGCCCGGCCTTGAGCCTGCTATTGCTGATGACCCTGATTACCGGTGTCGCGTACCCGCTGGTGGTCACCGGCGTGGCGCAGGTCGCCTTTCCCCTTCAGGCCAACGGCAGCCTGATCGTCGATGCCGCAGGCAAGGTCCGTGGCTCGACGCTGATCGCCCAGGATTTCACCGGCGATGCCTGGTTTCATCCACGCCCCTCGGCCGCGGCCTTCGCCACCGTCGCCAGTGGCGCGAGCAATCTTTCGCCAAGCAATCCGGCCCTGGCTGCGCGGGTGATCGCCGACGCCGGCAAGTGGCAGGTTCCCGGGGAAGGGCCGGTGCCGCTGGCGCTGCTGACCACGTCCGGCAGCGGCCTGGACCCGCACTTGCCACCGGGCGCGATTGCCTATCAACTGGCGCGTGTCGCGGCGGCGCGCAACCTGCCGGTCTCGACGTTGGAGCAACTGCTCGACGCCCATGTCGAGCAGCCCTTGGTGGGGCCGCCGGTGGTGAATGTGCTGGCGCTGAACCTGGCGCTGGAAAAGCTCTGACGGGGTGGGAGCGAGCCTGCTCGCGAGCGCGGTGGATCAGTCGCCATGATAGTGACTGGCACGCCGCTTTCGCGAGCAGGCTCGCTTCCACGAAATATTGGATCAACAGCTGAAAAGAGAACCTCTGCACATGAGCGATTCCGGCCGCGCCGACGCACTGCTAGCCCATCTTCCGCGTAACGGCCGGGGCCGGCTCAAGGTCTTTCTGGGCGCGGCCCCTGGTGTCGGCAAGACCTACGCCATGTTGCAAGCGGCCCACAGCCAGCTACGTCAAGGCGTGAAGGTCATCGCCGGCGTGGTCGAGACCCATGGCCGCACTGAAACCGAAGCGCTGCTCGGCGGCCTGCCGCAGCAGCCATTGGTGCGTTCGGAGTATCGCGGGGTGATGCTCGAGGAGATGGACCTCGATGGCCTGCTCGCGGCCCGGCCCGCCCTGGTGCTGGTGGATGAGCTGGCCCACAGCAATGCCCCGGGCAGCCGCCACGTCAAGCGCTGGCAGGACATCCAGGAGCTGCTCGCGGCCGGCATCGATGTCTACACCACCGTCAACGTCCAGCACCTGGAAAGCCTCAACGACCAGGTACGCGGCATCACCGGCGTGCAGGTTCGCGAGACGCTGCCGGACTGGGTCCTGCAGGAGGCCGACGAGTTGCTGCTGATCGACCTGCCGCCGCGCGAGCTGCTGGAGCGGCTGCGCGATGGCAAGGTCTACGTACCGGAACAGGCTCGCGCAGCCATCGACGCTTTCTTCACCCAGACCAACCTGACCGCCTTGCGCGAGTTGGCCATGCAGACCGCCGCCGCCCAGGTCGATAACGACCTCGCCCAGGGCTATCGACAACTGGGCCAGGCCGCTCCGGCGGTGCGCGGGCGATTGCTGGTGGGGGTGGACGGCGACGACCAGGCCGAACGCCTGGTGCGCCACGCCAGTCGCGTCGCCCAGCGCCGGCATTTGCCCTGGAGCCTGGTGCACGTGGACGACGGCAGTGCCCGGGACGAGGCCTCGCGCCAGCGCTTGCAGAACGCCCAGCAACTGGCCGAACGCCTGGGCGGCGAAGTGGTGTTGCTGCGGGCCGGCGAAGTGGCCCGGACACTGGTCCAGCATGCCAGCGAGCGTCGCGCCACCCTGCTGCTGGTGGGCCAGTCCCGTCCGCGGCTGCGACGGCGGTTGTTGGGTGGCGGCCTGGCCTCCCGGTTGCTGCGCGATGCCCGTGGCCTGGAAATCAACGTGCTGGACGGCGACGAACAACCACGTCCGGCCCGGGTGCGTTCCAGCAGCGTACAGACCGGGTTCGATTACGCGCTGGCGCTGGTCGCGACAGCGGCGGCCAGTGCCTTGGCCTGGGTGATTTCGGGGCTGTTGGCATTGCCCAATATCTCCCTGGTGTTCCTGCTGGCGGTGCTGCTGGTGGCGGTGCGCAGCAGCCTTGGCCCGGCGCTGGCTTGCGCGGCGTTGTCGTTCCTGGCCTACGACTTTTTGTTCATCCCACCCAATTTTTCCCTCACCATCCAGCGCGAAGAGGACGTGCTGACCCTGGTGTTCTTCCTGTTGATGGCGGCGCTGACGGGCAACCTTGCCGCCCGCCAGCGCCGCCAGTTGCAAGCGTTGCGCGACACCCAGGAAGAAACCGGCGAACTGCTCGACCTGTCGCGCAAGCTCACCGCCGCCACGGATCGCCAGGCCGTCATCAGCGCCGCCACACAGCACCTCGGCGGTTGGCACGACCTGCAACTGTGCCTGCTCAACCGCGACGGCCAAGGCGGTTGGAAGATCGAGAGCGGCGAGCCACTGGCGTTCACCGAGGCCGAGCGCGCGGCCGCCGACTGGTCCTGGCAACACGACCAACCGGCTGGCGCGGGCACCGGTACGCTGCCCTCCGGGCGCTGGTGGTGGTGGCCGTTGTCGGCGGAGGGCGGCCCGCTGGCCTTGCTGGGCGTGTGTCCGAAAGAGGGCACGCCACTCAGTGGCCAGCGCCGCCGGTTGCTGGCGGCCCTCAGCCAACCCTTGGCCCAGGCGCTGGCCCGGGCGCAACTGGCCCAGGACCTGGAAGCGGCGCGCCTGCACGGCGAAACCGAACAATTGCGCAGCGCCTTGTTGGCGTCGGTGTCCCATGATCTGCGCACGCCGCTGACCGCCATGCGCGGCAGCATCGACAGCCTGCTGGCGCTGGGGGAGGCGATCCCGCTGGCGGACCGCCGCGAACTGCTCGAAGGGACGCGCGATGAGGCCGAGCGCCTGGACCGCTACATCCAGAACCTGCTGGACATGACCCGCCTGGGGCACGGTGCGCTGAAACTGGCGCGGGACTGGGTATCGCCGGCCGATATCGTCGGCAGTGCGCTGAATCGCCTGCGTGCGGTGTTGGCGCCCCTGGCGCTGGCGGTCGAAGTCGCCCCCGAACTGCCCTTGCTGTACGTCCATGCGGCACTGATCGAGCAGGCCTTGGTGAACGTGCTGGAGAACGCCGCGCGTTTCTCGCCGGCCCATGGGCGGCTTCTGCTGAGCGCCGGGACGACGGACAACGAAGTGTTCTTTGCCGTGGCTGATGAGGGGCCGGGCATTCCCGAAGAGGAACGGGAGAAAATCTTCGACATGTTCTATACCGCTGCCCGAGGCGACCGCGGCGGACAGGGCACCGGGCTGGGGCTGGCGATCTGTCAGGGCATGGTCGGCGCCCATGGCGGTCGCATCAGCGTGGGCGACGGCCTGGACGGGCGCGGCACCTGCATCACCCTGCACCTGCCGTTGCAGGCGCAACCGGACCTGGACGATGAAGCCTGAGCGGCGCTGCGATATGCTTGCCGCTTGCCACTGATCCCGCATTGAACGAGCCCCATGAGCCAGACCGCGACCCTTTTGGTCATCGATGACGAACCGCAGATCCGCAAGTTCCTGCGCATCAGCCTGGCTTCCCAGGGCTACAAGGTGCTGGAGGCCGGCACCGGAGTGGAAGGGCTCGCCCAGGCGGCGCTGAACAAGCCCGACCTGCTGGTGCTCGACCTGGGGTTGCCGGACATGGACGGCCAACACGTGTTGCGCGAGCTTCGCCAATGGTCGAGCGTGCCGGTGCTGGTGCTTTCCGTGCGCGCCAGCGAGGCGCAGAAGGTCGAGGCGCTGGACAACGGCGCCAATGATTACGTGACCAAGCCGTTCGGAATCCAGGAGTTCCTCGCCCGCATCCGCGCCCTGTTGCGCCAGGCCCCGGCGGGCGCGGCCGAGGAAGCGGCGTTGCGGTTTGGCTCGCTGACGGTCGACCTGGCGTACCGGCGAGTGCTGCTGGACGGTGCCGAAGTGGCCCTGACTCGCAAGGAATACGCGGTACTGGCGCAACTGGCGCGTCACCCGGGACGGGTCATCACCCAGCAGCAATTGCTCAAGGACATCTGGGGCCCGACCCACACCGAAGACAGCCACTACCTGCGGATCGTGGTCGGCCACCTGCGCCAGAAACTCGCCGACGACCCGACCCGGCCGCGCTTCATCGCGACCGAGGCAGGGGTGGGGTATCGATTGTTGGAGGAGGGTGGGCTTTAGCCCTGTGTTGTCCGGGCTGACGCATTCGCGAGCAAGCCCGCTCCCACAGGGTTCACCGTAGACCGATGTGGGAGCGGGCTTGCTCGCGAAGAGGCCGGGGCAGCCGCTCGAGATCTCTCACTTCTGCTCATTCTCATACCGGTCCAGGGTATCGCTGGCGATCTCACGCCCCAGCGCGATCAGCTCCGGCGCCTTGTAGAACTCGAAGAAGCGGCACACCCGTTTCGGCACGTTGATCAGGACATCCGGCGGATAACCGGCAATCTTGTACTGGGCCAGCGAAGTCTGCATCACCTCGAAGCTCTGGTTGATCAAGTCCAGCAGCGAGGCCGGGCCGACGTTGTCGATGATGAACGAACCGGTGGCCGATTTCGGTGCGCCTTCGGCTTCTGGTGCCGCCGCCGGTTGCTGGCCTTCGGGCTCGGCCGACTCCAGCCAGGGGTTGATCTCGGCCGCCTCGGCCTTCAGCGCCTCCTGCTCCAGCAGTAACAGTTGCTCGGCTTGCTTGCGGCGAAACGGCAGGCGCGAGCCCAGGGAGCTGACGAGGGTGTCGAAGCGTCGGCGGAACGCGGCGGGGCGCTGGATGACCGGCAGCTTGTACTGTTTCTGGTTGGTGGCGTTGAGGTTGACCGCGATGATCAGGTCGCAATGGCTCGACACCACCGGCACGATCGGCAGCGGGTTGAGCAGGCCGCCGTCCACCAGCATGCGGTTGCCCTGCATCACCGGGGTGAACAGGCTGGGGATCGCCGCCGAGGCGCGCATCGCCTGGTGCAGGCAGCCTTCCTGGAACCAGATTTCCTGCTGGTTGGTCAGGTCGGTGGCGACGGCGGTGTAGGGGATGCGCAGGTCTTCGATGTTGAGTTCGCCGACGATCTTGCGGATCTGGCCGAAGACTTTTTCGCCACGGATCGCTCCCAGGCGAAAGCTCACGTCCACCAGCCGCAGCACGTCCAGGTAATCGAGGCTTTCGATCCAGCTGCGGTAGTCCTTGAGCTTGCCGGCGGCATAGATCCCGCCGACCACCGCGCCCATCGAACAACCGGCGATGCAGGCAATGTCGTAGCCACGTCGTTCGATTTCTTCGATCACCCCGATATGGGCGTAGCCCCGGGCGCCGCCCGACCCCAATACCAATGCGACACGTTTTGTCATGACCCGGCCTCTTGTCGAACAGGCTCCAACAATGCACTGATCAGCGGCCTGGCTCAATCGTTGCGGCGCAGGCGTCGTTTTTTGACACGCCGTCGTGGCATTTGCGTATGCTCGCCGACACGGGAATATAGGCGGCTGGCCCTGGCACTTTTTGCCGGCGGAACCGTCTTACCTGCACGACTGTTTACCTGAATCGAGGTGTAATGATGAAAGCCCGGATCTGCCTGCCCCTGGTGGCTTCCCTGATGGTTCTGGCGCTGACGGGGTGCGCGGCCAAGACCGCCTACCGCGACAGCTGCGGCACCCAGCTCGATGCCGCCTGGCGTGAACTGGACCTGGCCAAGGCCGAAGGCTTTGCCGGCACCGTCAGCTACTCCAAGGCGCTGTCGCTGCTGACCGGCGCCAAGACCCAGCAGCAATTCGAAGCGTTCGAAGGCTGTTCCAGGAAAGCCGAGAAGGCGCGCTTTTACATTCGTGAATCCCGCGCAGGACGATAGGATAACTGCAGCTGCAAGTTTCGAGCTTCAAGCTGCAAGAGAGAGACATGTCGCTCCCGCTCCTGCTTGCAGCTTGCAGCTTGAGCCTCGAAAGCTACGTACGGAGTACGTTCCATGATCGATCGGCTGGTGGCCCGGATACTGGGCCTGGAAGTCCGCCTGCTGGCCTGCCAGGCCCGCCTCGATGCCCATACCGACAGCGAAGCGCTGCATGACCTGCGTACCACGGTCCGCCGGCTGCGCAGCCTGCTGCGTCCGCTGCGTGGCCTGCCTGGGGTCGAACAGCTGGAAACCGCGGCATCGGCGGTCGGGACCCTGACCACGCCCCTGCGCGACCGGGAGGTCCTGGCGGCGTACCTCGAACAACACGGCCAGGTCGAGGCTGCGCAACGTCGCCGGGCGCAGATGGCCAACGCGTACCCCGCCGTGGCTGCCAGCCCGGAGCTGGGCCAGTTGTTGATGATCCTCGACGCTTTCCCGCGCTTCATTCGCGCAGCCCAGCGTGAGGGACTGCTCAAGGGGTTGCGCAAGCGCATCGAAAAGCGCCTGGACAAACAGTGGAAAAAACTCGGTCAGGCCCTGCGCGATCCGGCCCATGACCGTCATCGGTTGCGCCTGCTGATCAAGCGCGTGCGCTACGCCCTCGAAGCCTACCCTGAACTCGACCGCCTGCCCGAAGCGGCCATGCCACGGCTCAAGTCCGCCCAAGGGGCGCTGGGCGACTGGCACGACTGCTGGCAATGGCTGGCCAGGGCCGAGGAAGAGGCCGACCTGCGATCCTGCGTGCCAACCTGGCAGCGCACGATGGAACGGGCCGAGGCCAAGTCCGACAAGGTGCTCGACAAGCTGATCGCCAGCTGTTTCGACTAATCCTGAATTCACCACATACGCTGTGGGAGCGGGCTTGCTCGCGATAGCGGTGTATCAGTCAGCCCCTATGTCAACTGACCCGCCGCCATCGCGAGCAAGCTCGCTCCCACAAGGGATGAGTGTGAATTCAGGAGCCTCGGCTTTTCTGCCGGTCTCTTTGGCCGGAATGAGCGCTGTGCCGCTTGCCGGGGCTGGTTAAGATCCCTGCATCTCTTTCCCATGCTCTCGAGGTCGTCATGCGCTTTTCCGATTTGATCGATGCCGTGCGCCGCCAACCAGAGGCCGTCACCATCGCCGCTGAATGGGGCCAGGGGCGCGCCACGTTTGGTGGGCTGGTGGCGGCGCTGCAATATGAAGCGATGCGCGCCCGGGTGCCGGCGGATCGCCCGGTGCGTTCACTGGCGATCACCTTTGTCGGCCCGGTCGAGCCGGATGTGCCGGTCAGTTTCGAAGTCGACGTGTTACGCGAAGGCAAGGCGGTAAGCCAGGTGCTGGGTCGGGCCGTGCAGAACGGCCAGGTGGTGACGGTGGTGCAGGGCAGTTTTGGCGCCTCGCGTGCTTCCGTGGTGGCGGTCCAGGCCGATCCCGCGCCGGCGTTCAAGGATGTCGAGCAATGCCAGGAGTTGCCCTACATCAAGGGCGGGACCCCCGAGTTCATGCGCCACCTGGCCATGCGCTGGAGCGTGGGTGGCTTGCCGTTCACGGGCAACACGTCGCGCAGCATGGGCGGCTGGGTGCGCCTGCGCGGTGATGTGAAAGAAGAGCCATTGAACGAGAGCCATATCCTGGCCCTGGTGGATGCCTGGCCACCGGCATTGTTGCCGCACCTCAAGCAGATGGCCCCGGGCAGCACGCTGACCTGGACCATTGAGTTTGTCCAGCCGCTGCTGGCGCTCACGACCCTGGACTGGTGCAAGTACCTGGCCGAGATCGAGCATGCCCAGGATGGCTACGGCCACGTCGCCGCGAAGTTCTGGAGCGCCGATGGCCGCCTGATCGCCTTGAGCCGGCAGACGGTGACGATCTTCGCCTGAGGCCTCGGCTCATTGACTGTGGCGCTGCAACTCCAGTGCGGCGACCACGCCGAGGGTGCCGATGGCGATGTCTGCCGCTTCGGCACTGAACACCCCGGACACGATCAGCAGGAACGCGACGATGAACAGTGGCACCGCCATCAGGTGCAGCACCGTGTGGGTCGGTTGGCGATCCGGGCCAGGCCAGGCGCGCCATTGCCAGGCCGGAAGGTGAGGGTGACGTTTGCCCATGATGCGTATCCTTGAGTTCATCCATCGAATGACCCAAGCATAGGCGCGGCGGGGTGAAGCGGCGAATCGCCCTTGGCTATCGGCGTGATAGGGCGAACGCTTAAAGTTTCAATTGCCCGATCGCTTTGTTCAGCTCACCCGCCAACGTCGCCAGTTCATGACTGGTGGTGGCCGAGTCCACGGTCTGGCGTACTGTGTTTTCGGTCACGTCGCGAATACTCACCACCGCCCGGTTCATGTCCTCGGCGACCTGGCTTTGCTGCTCGGCCGCGACGGCGATCTGGGTGTTGCTTTCGCGCATCTGCGCCACGGCGGCGGTGATCTGCGCCAATGCATCGCCCGCCTCGCGGGCCTGTTGCACGCAATCGTCAGCCTTGTACGAGCTTTCCTGCATGAAATCCACGGCATCCCGCGTACCGGCTTGCAAGGCGACGATCATGGTGGTGATCTCGTCCGTGGAAATCTGCACCCGCTTGGCCAGGTTGCGGACCTCGTCGGCCACCACGGCGAAGCCCCGGCCCATCTCGCCGGCCCGCGCCGCTTCGATGGCTGCGTTCAGGGCCAGCAGGTTGGTCTGTTCGGCAATGCTGTGGATCACACTGACCACGCCGCTGATCTTGTGGCTGTCTTCGGCCAGGCGCTGGATCATTTCGGCGGTCTGTTGCACCCCCGAGGACAGCCCGGTGATCGACTGCTGTACGCGGCTCACCACGTTCTGGCCATTGCCGGCCAGCGTGTCGGCGGTTTTCGACAGGTCGCGGGTGGCGCTGGCATGTTGGGCGATGTGATAGACCGTGGCCGACATCTCGTTGATCGCCGTGGCCGCCTGGTCGGTCTCGCTCTGCTGGCCGAGCATGCCGTGGCGCACATCGGTCATGCTCGACGCCAGGCGCGCGGCGCCGGTGTCCAGCTGCCGAGCCGTGCTGGCGACGGTGTCCACGACCCGTTGGTAACCGGCCTGCATGGCATTGAACGCGGCCGCCATCTGACCCACCTCATCCTTGCAGGCCAGGGGTACGCGGGCGGACAGGTCGCCGGTTTTCTCCACGTGCAGCATCACGTCCTTCAACGTATTGAGCTGGCTGAGCAGGAAGCGGATCAACAGTTGCGACGCCCCCAGCATGGCCAGCATCAGCACGAACACCGCCACGGCGTATTGGCTGAAGCGTTCGCCGAACACCTGGCCCAGGCTAAGGCCATGGGCCAGGACGGCAAGGGATTGGCTGTCGCCGCGCCGGATCACCTCGGCGCCCAGCAGCGGGTCATCGCCCAACAGCGGGTTGACGTCCAGTTCGACCCAGCCGCTGGCTTGCGCCAGCGCCGGCAGTGGTTGCTCGTTGAACACCGGTACCTGGTCGCGCTGGAACGCCAGCACGGCGTCGGCCTTGGGCAGCGGCTGCCCGGCCGGCCAGGCACTCAACAGCGACGCCTGGGCCTGTGCATTCGCCTGGGCCGCGTGATTGCGCGCCTGCTGTTCCAGGTGCACCGCGTAGAGCACCAGCAACAGGGTGGTGACAAAGGCGACCGCATTGACCGCCCAGAATTTGTACTTCAATGAAATATTGCTAAGCCAGGCACCCATGGTAGGTCTTCTCTGATAGCGGAAACAGTTTTGGCAAGGTGCCATTATTGTGCTGCTATCCAGGGAGCGGGGTGTTGATGTGGGTCAACAGACAATACCGCCTGGGAGGCAATGCGAACCAACAGACAAGCAGATGCCCTTGTGGGAGCGGGGATGTGTGTTCAATCGGAAAGGGCAGGCAACCCAAAAAACGTCCGGGCGCAGGCGGTGCTGTGGGCCGCCAGGTCCTCCTCGGTTTCGCCACGGTGCAATGCCACCTCCCGTAGCACTTCAGTCAGGTAGGCAGGTTCATTGCGTCCGTTCTTGGGCTTGGGCCGGAGCGTGCGGGGCAGCAGGTACGGGGCGTCGCTTTCGAGCATCAGGCGACCGCGGGGAATGTCGCGCACCAGTGGATGCAGGTGGGTGCCCCGGCGTTCGTCACAGATCCAGCCCGTGATACCGATGTGCAGGTCCAGGTCGAGGTAGCTGAACAGGGCCTTTTTTTCGCCGGTGAAGCAGTGCACGACGGCGGCGGGCAAGTGGTCCCGGAAGTCCCGCAGGATGTCCAGCAGTCGCTGGTTGGCGTCACGCTCATGCAGGAACACTGGCAATTGCAACTGGACGGCCAGGGCCAAGTGTTCTTGCAGCACTTTCTCCTGCTGTAGCCGGGGGGAGAAGTCGCGGTTGAAATCCAGCCCGCATTCACCCACCGCGCGGACGCGCTCTTGGGCCAGCAGCTCCTTGAGCTGCCGGGCGCTGTCGGCCGTCCAATCGCTGGCACTATGGGGGTGGATGCCGGCGGTGGCGAACAACCGCTCGCCGCTGCCATCCAGGCTTTCGCACAGCGCCAGGGCCTGTTCGCTGCCCTCGAGGCTGGTGCCGGTCAAGACCAGTTGGCAGACCCCCGATTCATAGGCGCGGTCGAGCACGGCCTGGTGTTTATCGGCAAAACTGGGGTTGGTCAGGTTGACGCCGATATCGATGAGTTGCATGGTGCTACCTCGGCCCAAAGGCCGGAAAGCATATCAGAGCTGTAGATTTATAAGAAAAGCCAAGAACTACAAAGAGTTGTGGCTGTCTGTTGAGGCCGCGAGACAGGTCGGATTGGTATAAATGCCACCACTGTGCCAGTCTTTCGCACTTTTCAGCGCCCCAAGCGCTCTGTTCCTGTCGACCCAGCCTCGTTTTCGAGACGGCCGGCAGTGTTCCTTCCGGAGAGTGGATGACACGTCCCCAGGCGTTGCTACTGCTGTGTTGCTCGCTGCTCATGCCGATACCGGCAGACGCGCGGCTGCCCGGGCCGGTGCAAGTCGTGGCGCCCGGCACGGTGCGCGACCTGGCGCAGATCCGCAGCAGCCGGGTGCTGAAGGTGTTGGTCAACCAAAGCCGCAACAGCTCCGGCGAAGTCCAGGGCCAGCCCATTGGCGTCGAATACCACCGGTTGCGGGCCTTCGAGCAATACCTCAACGGTCACGCCCGGGACGGCCAGGAAATCACCCTCAAGATCATTCCCAAGGCCAAGGACCAACTGCTCGGCGCCTTGCAACGCGGGGAGGGCGACCTGGTGGCCCCCGGCGAGTTGCTCGACCAGGCCGGCCATGCGGTCAGTCCCAGTGACCCGATCCGCAGCGATGTGCCGTTGCTGCTGGTGGGCATCAAGGGTGAAAAGCGCTACAGCCGCGTGGAGCAACTCTCCGGCAAGACCCTCGCCCTGCCTAACGGCAGCGCGGCCGGGGATGCGGTGAGCCAGATCAACCAGAAGCTGGCGTTGCTCAAGTTGCCACCGGTGAAGGTCGAATGGGTCGACCCGACCCTGGCCGTGGAGGATGTGCTGGAGATGGTCCAGGGCGGGATTTTCCACCTGACCATCGTCGAGCAACCCATTGCCGAACGCTGGGGCAAGATTCTTCCCAAGCTGCGCTTCGATCGCCAGGTGCTCATCGGCGAGCCCGGCGATGAGTACTGGTTCGTCCGTCGCGATGCCGCCATGCTGCGGGCGAGCATCGACCGGTTCCTGGCCACCTACAAGGTGCCGGACAACCAGGACGCGGCGTTCCTGCGCATCTACCGGCGCCTCTACCAGGTTCATTATCCACTGGCCCGCGCCGACCGCCAGCGCCTGGAGAAGCTGCGCCCGGTCCTGCAGAAACACGCCGAGGCCCAGGGCATGGACTGGCTCAACCTGGCGGCCCTGGCCTTCAAGGAGTCGGCCCTGCAACCCAGCGCCCGTGGTGGCGGCGGCCCCACTGGCCTGATGCAGATCACCCCGTCGGCGGCGCAGCGGGTCGGGGTGGACAACATCCAGAACCTGGACGCCAACGTACAGGCAGGCGCCAAGTACCTGGCGATGATTCGCCGCAAATTCTTCGCCAGCCCCAAGCTCAATGAGCGTGAACGCATGGCCTTCGTCCTGGCCGCCTACAACATGGGGCCGGAGCGTGTCCAGGGCATGCGCGCCGAAGCCCGGCGGCGGGGGCTGAACCCCAACCAGTGGTTCTTCCAGGTCGAGCGCATCGCCATGGAGCAGGTCGGCATGGGCGCCGTCAGCTACGTCAATAGCGTGAACAAATACTACCTGGCCTTTGACCGGGAGCGAGAATCCCTGGAACCGGCAGGGCAAAAAGTTGCTTTACGGAAGTGATCAATTAAATTGATTGTTTTGTCGCAATTTTTGCGCTTTTTACACAAGTTTTATTGATTAATATGGCGTCCAACCCTCACACACCCAGGAATCACCCGCATGAGCTCGCTGATCAATAAAGTAATGTCCACCCGCGCCGGCTACGGCCTGACCGTCCTGCGTATTGTCGTCGGCATCATCTTCGCCGCCCACGGTTCGCAAAAACTCTTCGGCCTGTTCGGCGGCTACGGCCTGGCAGGCACGGCGCAATGGATGGAAAGCATTGGCCTGACCCCCGGCTACCTGATGGCGACGCTGGCGGGCGGTACCGAGTTTTTCGCCGGGCTGGCGTTGATCATCGGCCTGCTGACCCGTCCGGCAGCACTGGGCCTGGCGTTCCTGTCGCTGGTGGCGATTTTTTCGGTGCACATCGGTAACGGTTTGTTCATGGCCAACAACGGCTATGAATTCGCCCTGGCGTTGCTGGCGGGCAGTGTCGCCGTCCTGATCGAAGGCGCGGGCAAGCTGTCGGTGGATCGCGCCATCGCTGGCTGATGGTCAATAAAGACAAAAAGGCGCTTCCTCTTTCGGGGAAGCGCCTTTTTCTTTTGGAAGGCTGGCAGCTCGCGGACTGCATCGGGATCAACACCCCCTGTGGGCGCGAGCAGGCTTGCTCCCACAGGCACTCAACGGCATGGCGACCAGGGAACAGCGATTCTTGACACCGCCCGGTCAGCTTCTCTAGGATGCCGCCCATGCGCCGATTTAAACAGCTACTTGCGGGGCGCCAGGTGACTCTCCAGTTGCCGACAGAAGCCGGGTTACGCGGCTTCGAAATACCGCTAAAGCGCTGGTTCGGTGTTGCCTCTCACCTGCCATGCAGACTTTTGAGGCAGAGACACGACACGATGAATGCACCCAGCCCCCTTGTACGTCTTGCGCCCATCACGGCGAATCTTGTGCAACGCAACCCGAAAATCCTCCTGGGCGGCACCCACCAGCCTACCTTGCTGCGCTACCTAGACGGCTGGCCGCGACGTAATCATGGGCCGGCCGCTTTCCTGATCCAGTTCGTCGAAGACGGTGAATCCCTGGCGCGTTTCGCCAATGACAGCTTCGACCTGGCCGTTATCCAATGCCCCAGCGCGGAGGACGCGCCCGAGATGATCCGGCAACTGACCCGCGTCGCGCGGCAGGGGTTGATCACTCGCCGCTAAGGTGTCCAGTTCCTACGGATAAGCGATGTCGACGATATAGACCCGCTTCTCGCCCGTGGGCGTCTGAACCTTGACCTCAGCATCCAGGGCCTTGCCGATCAGGGCCCGGGCCAACGGCGAATCGATGCTGATCAGGTTCTGTTTCAGGTCCAGCTCGTCCGGGCCAACGATGCGATAGCGCGATTCCTTGCCGTCCTCATCCTCGACGGTGACCCAGGCGCCGAAGTACACCTTGTTCGGGTCGCTGGGTTTTTCACTGACCACCTTCAGCGCTTCCAGGCGCTTGGTGAGAAAGCGCACGCGGCTGTCGATTTCCCGCAGCATTTTCTTGCCGTAGGTGTATTCGGCGTTTTCCGAACGGTCACCCTGGGCCGCCGCCTCGCTGACCGCCTGGGTCACCTGGGGTCGGCGTACATGCCACAGTTCATGGAATTCAGCGCGCATCCGCGCTTCACCCTCGGGGGTGATCAGCGCGGTGCCGGCGGTGCGGGGTGGGCGATAACGGCTCATGGCAACTTCTTGTCATTGCGAAGCCGGAAGTCTATCAACCCTCGCGCAACACTGTCAGCGGGCTGGCATTGAGCGCTCGTCGGGTGCCGAACACCCCGGCGCCGCCGATCAACAAGGCGCCCACCAGTGGCAACAGCAGCAGCCAGGGATGCGGATGCCACGGCAGGTCGAAGGCGTAGCGGTAGAGCACCAGGCTCACCAGTTCCGAGCCCAGGGCCGCGAGCAAGCCACTGGCCGCGCCCAGCAGGCCGAACTCGATGCGTCGCGCCTTGACCAACAAGTGCCGTTCGGCACCCAGGGCCCGCAGCAGCGCGCCCTGGCGAATCCGCTCGTCGAGGGTCGCTTGCAGGCCGGAGAACAGCACGGCCATCCCCGCCGCCAGTACGAACAGCAACACGTATTCCACGGCCAGGGTCACCTGGGCCAGGATGCTGCGCAACTGTTCGAGCAGGGCCTCGACTTGCAGGATCGTCACCGCCGGGAAGGCCCGGGACAGCTCGACGATTTGTGCGTCGTGGCCCGCCGCCAGGTAGAAGCTGGTGAGGTAGGTGGCCGGCAGGTCCTTCAGCGTGCCAGGCTGGAAGATCATGAAGAAATTGGGCTGGAAGTTGTCCCAGTTGATTTCCCGCAGGCTGGTGACCTTCGCCTCGCGGTTGACGCCGCCCACGCTGAACACCAGGCGATCACCCAGCTTGATCTTGAGGTTGTCGGCGACTTTGCCTTCCACCGAAACCCCCGGGATATCGTCCGGCGGCTGCTGCGGCCACCAGGTCCCTGCGGTGACGACGTTACCCGCCGGCAGGTCTGCGGCCCAGGTCAGGCTCAGGTCCCGTTGCAGCGCCCGGTCACCGGCGGAGTCCTTGGTGACGAACTCACTGGCCGGTTCGCCATTGATGCTGATGAGCCGTCCCGGCACCACGGGATAGAGCGGCGCCGATTGCGCTGACAGCGCCAGCAGCTTGTCGGTGAAGGCCTGCTTGTCGTCGGGCAGGATGTTCAGGGCGAAATAGTTGGGGGCATTCTTCGGCAACTGGTTTTGCCAGGTGTCCAGCAACTCGCCGCGCAGCAGCGCAATCAGCGCCATGGACAACAGGATCAAGCCAAATGCCAGGGCCTGGCCAGCCGCCGCCAGGGGGTGGCGCAGCAGTTGGCCGAGGCCGAGGCGCCAGGGCAGGGCGGCGCGGGCCAGCAAGCGACGCAGGCTCTGGAGCAGCAGGAGCAGCAGCCCGCCGAGCACCAGCGCCGCCACGACGCCGCCACCGAGCAGGGCGAACGTGAGGACCAGGTCCAGGCTCAGGCGCCACATGATCAGGCCCAGGGCACCCAATGCGGCGCCATAGACCACCCAGGTGCTGGACGGGATCGGCAGCATGTCCCGGCGCAGTACGCGCAGCGGTGGCACCCGGCCCAGGGCGGCCAGGGGTGGCAAGGCAAACCCCGCCAGGGCGACCAGCCCGGTGCCGATTCCGGCGATGGCCGGCAGCAGGCCTCCAGGCGGAACCGCCGTGGGCAGCAGGTCGTGCAGCAGCGCGAACAGGCCCAGTTGGGCGATCCAGCCGAGCAGGGCGCCGCTGACGCTCGCCAGCAGGCCGAGCACCGCCAGTTGCAGGCTGAACAGCACCATGGTTTCCCGGCGGGACAAACCCAGGCAGCGCAGCAGGGCACTGGCATCGAAACGGCGAGTGGCAAAACGGTTCGCCGACAGCGCGACAGCGACGCCGGACAGCAGCACCGCCACCAGGCTGGCCATGTTCAGGTAGCGCTCGGCCTTGCCCAGCGCGCCGCCGATCTGCCGGTTGCCGTCGCGGGCATCCTGCAGGCGCTGGTTGGGCTCCAGGCCGGGCTTGACCAGGTCGCGGTAGGTTTGCAGCGCCGGTGCCGGGCCGCGCCACAGGTCGCGATAGCTGACGCGGCTGCCGGGTTGCACCACGCCGGTGGCGTCCAGGTCCTTGAGGTTGATCATGACCCGCGGCGTGAGGCTGTAGAAATTACCGGCACGATCGGGCTCGTAGGTCAGCACCCGGCTCAGGCGCAGGGTCTTGTTGCCGACATCGATGCTGTCGCCGATCTTCAGGTCCAGGGCCGTCAGCAACCGCGCCTCGACCCAGGCCTCGCCCGGGTTCGGACGCCCACCGGTGTCTTCCGGGGCGAACGGCGCGGCGGCGCTTTTCAGCTCGCCGCGCAGGGGGTAGATGTCATCGGCTGCCTTGACGCTGGACAACTGGATGCCGTTGTCGGTGGCGACCACGCTGGAGAACTCCACCACCCGGGCGTGTTCCAGGCCCAGCTCGGTGCCGCTGCGGATCTGTTCCGGGCGGGCTGGCGAGCTGCCTTCGAGCAGCAGGTCGGCGCCGAGAAATTCGGTGGCGCGCAACATCATCGCGCCGTTGAGGCGGGCCCCGAAATAGCCGATGGCGGTACTCGCCGCCACGGCCACCAGCAGGGCGAAGAACAACACCCGCAACTCGCCGGCGCGGGCATCGCGCAGCAATTGACGGACAGCAAGACTGAACAGGCGCAACAGCGGCAGGCGTGCCATCAAGGCTCCAGGGGCGCGACCATCTGGCCGGCTTCAAGTCGGATCAGGCGCCGGCAGCGATGGGCCAGGCGTTCATCGTGGGTGACCAGCACCAGGGTCGTGCCGCGTTCCTTGTTCAGCTCGAACAGCAGGTCGCTGATGCGCTCGCCGGTGTGGCTGTCGAGGTTGCCGGTGGGTTCGTCGGCAAACAGCACGTCGGGCTCGGCGGCGAAGGCGCGGGCAATCGCCACGCGTTGCTGTTCGCCGCCGGACAGTTGGCGGGGCGAGTGGGTCAGGCGCTGGCCCAGGCCGACGCGCTGTAGCAGTTCGGTGGCACGTTCGCGAGCATCCTTGCGACCGTCCAGCTCCAGCGGCAGCATGACGTTTTCCAGGGCGTTGAGGCTGTCGAGCAACTGGAACGACTGAAAGACGAAGCCGACATGCTCGGCACGGATCCGCGCCCGCTGGTCTTCGTCGAGGGCGCTCAGGGCCTGGCCGGCGAGGGTCACCTCACCGTGGCTGGGCAGGTCGAGGCCGGCCAGCAGGCCGAGCAGGGTGGATTTGCCGGAGCCGGACGCGCCGACGATCGCCAGGCTGTCGCCCTGGTTCAGTTCCAGGCTGAGTTCGTGCAGGATGGTCAGTTCACCTTCCGCGCTGGAGACCACTTTGCTAAGGTCCGTCGCGGTGAGAATGCTTGAGCCCATGGAGAATCCGATGCGTGTGTGGTTTTTGAGTGCCGGCCTGGCCTTGATGTGCATGGTCCAGAACGCAGCGGCGGGTACAGTCCTGATCGTTGGCGATAGTATCAGCGCGGCTTTCGGCCTGGATACCCGGCAAGGCTGGGTGTCGCTGCTCGAACAACGGCTCAAGGCCGAGGGTTTTGACGACAAAGTGGTCAATGCGTCGATCAGCGGCGATACCAGTGCGGGAGGCCAGGCGCGGCTGCCGGCGCTGCTTGCAGCCCATAAGCCGGACGTCGTGGTCCTGGAGCTGGGGGGCAACGATGGCTTGCGCGGACAACCGCCAACACAATTGCAACAAAACCTTGCAGCGATGATCGACAGCGCGCGTGCCAGCGGTGCCAAGGTCCTGTTGCTGGGCATGCAATTGCCGCCCAACTATGGGCGGCGCTACACCGATGCGTTTGCCCAGGTCTACAGCACCCTGGCCGAAGAGAAGAAAGTCCCCCTGGTACCGTTTTTCCTCAAGGACATCGGTGGGGTTGCAGGGATGATGCAGGGCGACGGATTGCACCCGTCCGTCGCCGCCCAGGGCCAGTTGCTGGAAAATGTCTGGCCGACGCTGAAACCGCTGCTTTGACGCTTTTCTAGAGGCGGGCTTTCGGCTAATGTGGCGCCCCCGATTTGGAGCCCCCGATGCCGCGTCCCGCCTGGTCCCTGTTTGCCTACCAACTGATCGAGCCTGACGAGCAGCTGGACCTGTTCGCCTGCCAGGAAGTGCGGGTGCATCTGGTGACTCGGCAGCTGGAACTCGGCGGCTCCGCCGACCGCACGCTCTGTGGCAGCCTGCTGCCGGCCCAGCCGCGCTGGTCCAGCGTCGACCGGCGGATCTTCCAGGACCATCGCCTATGTTCCCTGTGCCGGGCGATCCTCGAATCCCAGAAGCGCGGCACCTCGCCGATCTGGCCGGAGCTGCGGTTCGAGTTGTAATCCCATTACTGTGGGAGGATTTGCGATGCCGTCATTCCTGGCCCGAAAAATGCTGCGCATCGGACGCCGCTGTACCACCCTCCCCGAAATAACGGGCCGCGGTGTACAATCGGCGCTTCCATACCCTCTGTTCGACCTGCGAAGGATTTCCCGGATGTTGCCGCGCTTGCCTGCCGTCGCCCGCTGCCTGTCTCTAGCCGCCCTGTGTGTGGCCGGCCCCGTTGCAGCATTGGAGCTGCCCCTGCCACCGCCAGGCGAGGACATCATCGGCCAGGTGCAAGTCATCAAGGCCAAGTACGAAGACACTTTCGCCGACCTGGGCACGACCTATGACCTGGGCTACACCGAGATGGTCGCGGCCAACCCGGGCGTCGATCCCTGGCTGCCCGGCGCGGGCACCGAGATCGTGCTGCCGACCCGCTTCATCCTGCCGCCGGGGCCGCGCGAAGGGATCGTGATCAACCTGGCCGAATACCGCCTCTACTATTTCCCCAAGGGCCGGAACGTGGTCTACACCTTCCCGCTGGGGATCGGTCGTGAGGGATGGGGCTCGCCGATCGCCCACACCAGCATCATCGCCAAGACCCCGAACCCGACATGGACCCCGCCGGCCTCGATCAAGGCCGAGCACGCCGCCGACGGCGATCCGTTGCCCAACGTGGTGCCGGCCGGCCCGGACAACCCGCTGGGGCCCTTCAAGTTCACCCTGGGCACCCCGGGCTACCTGATCCATGGTTCGAACAAGAAGTTCGGCATCGGCATGCGAACCAGCCACGGTTGCTTCCGGATGTTCAACAACAACGTCCTGGAGATGGCCGGCATGGTGCCGGTGGGGACGTCGGTGCGGATCATCAACGACCCCTACAAGCTCGGCCTGAGCGGCGGCAAGGTCTACCTGGAGGCCCATACGCCGCTGGATGACAACGGCAACCCGTCGGTCGTGGACAAGCACACCGCGGTGATCAACGCGATGCTCAAGCGCGAAGACATCACCAGCAACCTGCGCATGGACTGGGATGTGGTGCGGGACGTGGTGGCGGCCGAGGACGGCCTGCCGGTGGAGATTGCCGTGCCGAGCACGTCGGCCCCGATGGTTTCCAGCGCGCCGATCGATTTGCAGCAGTAACCCTGGAAAGCAACCCGCCGGCGTCTCGCGAGGTCGGCGGGTTTTTTATTGCCTGGCCAAACACCGGGCAATAAAAAAGCCGACCCAAGAATGGGTCGGCTCGATAACAATCCCGAAGGACTATTACTTGCGGCTAGCTTTGTCCAGCATGCGCAGAGCACGCTCGTTAGCTTCGTCAGCAGTCTGTTGTGCTTTTTGAGCAGCAGCCAGAGCTTCATCAGCTTTACGGTAAGCTTCGTCTGCACGAGCTTGGGCGCGAGCGGCTGCGTCTTCGGTAGCAGTCAGACGTGCTTCGGTTTCTTTCGATGCGCTGCTGCAACCGGTAGCCAGAACTGCGGCCAGGGCCAGAGCAGAGAATTTCAGAACGTTGTTCATCGTGTTCCCCTTCAAGGACTTTCTATTAGTGACTGTCTCCCCAGACTGGGGAGTTAGCCGGCGTACATACTACCCATTACTTGTAGTAAGTAAACTGACGTAACGCAAGAAGCAAAAAAATTGTAGGCGGTGATTCTTTTTCGAGCAACTTTTCTGTGGGCGGTAGAAGAAGCGTCAGCGCCAACCCCCTGACTGGAGTGCCTAGATGAAGAAAAGTTCCGCGCCCGGATGAACTCTTCGTGACTCCGCTAACGTCGTTGTTTATTGATTCGCCTAGACTTTTGCTCATTTTTTGTGCAATGCCCCAGGCATCTTTATTGGGTCTTGGCGGTGACTTTAACTACCGGCGCTCGTCTCAAGACTCAACAACTGGCGATGTTCAGCTATTGCACCGCGACACCGACTACAGCGCGAGGAAGGCCCCCAGTCGATAAAACCGACGAGGTTGGCCCTTCGATGACAGGTGTGTCTTGAGCATTTGCGTCATTGGTGCCTACTATTCACGACGTGCTCGGGTTTGAGCGGATCGGTTTTGGCGCTCGGTGACCAGGAAGGCACGGGGTGGCGTAGATGTTCCTTCGCCGGAAAAACATCGGTAAGGTAGGGGTCAGCATTCAGACCCGCGAGGAGTAGTGATGAGCGAGGCGTTGTCCATCCACCATGACCAGGCTGGTCATCAATTCGAGACCACCGTGGACGGTCATCGTGCCTATCTGACCTATATGGACCTGGGCAAGCAGACCCTGGACATCTATCGCACCTTCGTGCCCAACGCCCTGCGTGGCCGGGGCATTGCGGCGGCGCTGACCGAAAAGGCGCTGCAGTACGCCGAAGAGATGGGCTATACGGTGATCCCGTCCTGCTCCTACGTGGAGCGCTACATGGAGCGTCACCAGCGGCACGCGGCGAAGCTCTGACACAAGACGGATTACCAGATAGAAAATGCCGGGCTGAAGAGCCCGGCATTTTTTTTGTCGACGTTCTACGTGCCGAAGAAGCCGATCAGCCCCGCTGGCGCTTGGGCAACACGTCCTTGAGCTTGGCGTGCATGCTGCGCAAGGTATTCTCGGTCGCGCTCCAGTCGATGCAGGCATCGGTAATGGAGACGCCGTACTGCAAGTCGGCGAGGTCTTTCGGGATCGCCTGGCAGCCCCAGTTCAGGTGGCTTTCGACCATCAGGCCGATGATCGACTGATTGCCTTCCAGGATCTGGTTGGCCACGTTCTCCATCACCAGCGGTTGCAAGGCCGGGTCCTTGTTGGAGTTGGCGTGGCTGCAGTCGACCATGATGTTCGGCTTGATCCCGGCCTTGTTCAGGGCCTGCTCGCACAGTGCGACGCTGACCGAGTCGTAGTTCGGCTTGCCGTTGCCACCGCGCAGCACGACGTGGCCGTAGGCGTTGCCCTTGGTGGTGACGATCGACACGCCGCCTTCCTGGTTGATGCCGAGGAAGCGGTGAGGGCTGGAAACCGACTGCAAGGCATTGATGGCCACGGTGAGGCCGCCGTCGGTGCCGTTCTTGAAGCCCACCGCCGAGGACAGGCCCGAGGCCATCTCGCGGTGAGTCTGGGATTCGGTGGTGCGCGCGCCGATGGCAGACCAGCTGATCAGGTCCTGCAGGTATTGCGGGGAGATCGGGTCCAGCGCTTCGGTGGCAGTGGGCAGGCCCATTTCGGCCAGGTCCAGCAACAGTTGACGACCGATGTGCAGGCCGTCCTGGATCTTGAACGAATCATCCAGGTACGGGTCGTTGATCAGGCCTTTCCAGCCGACGGTGGTCCGCGGCTTCTCGAAATACACCCGCATGACCAGGTAGAGGGTGTCGGAAACTTCCGCAGCCAGTACCTTCAGGCGCTCGGCGTACTCGTGGGCGGCCTTGATGTCATGGATCGAGCAGGGCCCGATGACCACGAACAGGCGATGGTCGCTGCCGTCGAGGATGTTGCGGATGACTTCCCGGCCCTTGGTCACGGTGCGCAGGGCAGCGTCGCTCAGGGGAATATCGCGCTTGAGCTGGTCAGGCGTGATGAGGGTCTCGTTGGAGGCGACGTTAAGGTCATTGATCGGTAAATCAGCCATCGTGTTACTCGTCAGGTCACGGGTGCCGGCCGCCAGCGATCCCCGCGCGGCGGTGCACAGCGGATTTAAGCGCGTCGGGGAGCCGAACCTTATCGCGTTACGAGGTGGCTCGACAATGGGCAGGCGCGGGTTTCAAGGGATTTATCCCCTGTGGGACAAGGGGGTTTATCCCCCGTGGGATAAGTCCCCTTGTCCCGGGGCCTGTGCAATGATGTGCAGGGCCGTTTACCAGAGGAGTCGCAAAGATGCAGGCAGTTGTCAAACCGCGGATCGGGATAATCGGCACCGGGGCCATTGGCGGGTTCTATGGCGTGATGCTGGCGCGTGCCGGTCTTGACGTGCATTTCCTGTTGCGCAGCGAATTTGCCGCGGTGGCCGAACGCGGATTGCAGGTCGACAGTGCGGTGCATGGCGCGCTGGCCCTCAATCCGGTCCAGGCCTATCGCTCGGCGGCCGACATGCCGCCCTGCGACTGGTTACTGGTCGGTGCCAAGACCACCAGCAATGCCGAACTGGCCCCGGTCATCCGCCAGGCGGCCGCTGACGGTGCGAAAGTCCTGTTGTTGCAGAACGGCCTGGATGTCGAAGAAGCCCTGCGTCCATTGCTGCCCGATTCGTTGCACTTGTTGGGTGGGCTTTGCCTGATCTGCGTGCATCGGGCCGGCCCCGGCGTCATTACCCACCAAGCCCTTGGCGCGGTCAATATCGGCTATCACAGTGGCCCTTGCGGCGATCAGGCCGAGCGCATGGAGATTGTCGAGGAGGCCGCGACGCTGTTCCGCCAGGCCGGGATCGATGCCCAGGCCATGGCGGACCTGCAACAGGCTCGCTGGCAGAAGCTGGTGTGGAACGTGCCTTATAACGGCCTCTCCGTGTTGTTGGGGGCCAGCACCACACCGCTGATGGCCGATCCCGCCAGTCGCGAATTGATCCAGGCGCTGATGGGGGAGGTGGTGCAGGGGGCCGAGGCCTGCGGTCATCACATCGCGCCGGGCTACGCCGAGTATCTGTTCATGATGACCGAGAAGATGCCCGACTATTGGCCGAGCATGCACCATGACCACCTTCATAAACGCGCACTGGAACTGGACGTGATCTATGCCCGGCCGTTGGCGGCGGCGAAGGCGGTGGGGTGCGAGTTGCCAAGAATCGAAGCCTTGTACCAGGCATTGGCGTTCCTGGACCGGCATAACCGCTGAGATAAGGGGGAGGCGAGATGGCAAACAACATTGACGACCGGTTGGTGCTGGCGATTTCCTCGCGGGCGCTGTTCGACCTGAGCGAAAGCCACAAGGTGTACCTGTCGAGTGGGGTCGAGGCCTACCGGCAATACCAGATCGAACATGAGGACGAAGTCCTGGCGCCGGGGGACGCCTTCGCCCTCGTGCAGAAACTGCTGAGCCTCAATGCACACCTGGGGCGCGCGCGGGTCGAGGTGGTGCTGGTCTCGCGCAACAGTGCCGACACCGGCCTTCGGGTCTTCAACTCGATTCATCACTATGGCCTGGCGATCTCACGTGCCGCGTTCGTCGGTGGCCGCAGTCCTTATCCGTACCTCAAGGCCTTCGGCTGCGACCTGTTCTTGTCCACTCACGCTGAAGATGTGCGCAGCGCCCTGGACGCCGGGTTCGCCGCGGCGACCATTCTTTCGGGCGGTGCCAGCCGCGCCGCCAGCGAGGAATTGCGCATCGCGTTCGACGGCGACGCGGTGCTGTTTTCCGATGAGTCGGAGCGCATCTATCAGGCCGGTGGCCTCGAAGCGTTCCAGGCCAGCGAGCGCCAGGCGGCCCGCGAGCCGTTGCGAGGCGGGCCGTTCAAGGGCTTCCTGGCGGCGCTCAATGTGTTGCAGCGCGAGTTTCCCGAGGACGCCTGCCCCATCCGCACGGCGCTGGTGACGGCCCGTTCGGCGCCGGCCCACG
This sequence comes from Pseudomonas citrullilanati, assembly GCF_030580855.1. Classification (GTDB taxonomy): domain Bacteria; phylum Pseudomonadota; class Gammaproteobacteria; order Pseudomonadales; family Pseudomonadaceae; genus Aquipseudomonas; species Aquipseudomonas citrulli. The sequence goes on from NZ_JAUQOP010000001.1 coordinate 264,345, forward strand.
AGCGGGTCATCCGCACCTTGCGCGAATGGGATATCCGCCTGGACGAATCGCTGTTCCTCGGCGGCCTGACCAAGTCGGCATTCCTCGAAGCCTTCGCCGCCGACGTGTTTTTCGACGACCAGACCGGCCACTGTGAACTCGCCCGCGAGGTGGTCGCCACGGGGCACGTCCCCCACGGTATCAGCAACGAGGTGAAGCCCTGACGACCGGTTGTTCCGCGCGCCAAGCCGCACGTCGTGCTGGCGAAGGCGCTGCTAAGCTCAATCCATCTCCGCCATTCTGGCACGCGAGGAGGTCACATGATTCGTTCGATGCTGTACGCCACAGACCTGGGGCTCTACGCCCCTTATGTGATGCAGCATGCCTTGGCGTTGGCACGGACGTTTAAAGCCGAGTTGTATGTGGTGCATGCGGTGGAACCGATGGGGCTGTTCGCCGAATCGGTGTTGCAAAGCTATCTCGACGAGCAGGCGCTGAACGAATTCCATCGCCAGGGTCTGAATACGGTGATGGCCAACATCGAGCAACGGGTACTCGACAGTTTTCGCGAGGAGTTGGGTGAAGGGCAGCAGGACTTGCAACTGATCAAGTCGGTCAGGGTTTTCCAGGGTGATCCTTCCCAGGTCATTCTCGAGCAGGCGGCGAAGCTTTCGGTCGATCTGCTGATCGTTGGCAGTCATTGCCAGGGGGCCAACGGTGAAAGCCCCCTGGGCAGGACCGCTGCCCGGGTATTGCAGTTATCCCGGGTACCGGTCTACCTCGTGCCCCTGGTGCAGCGTCGTCGCCAGGGCGAGGCTTGAGGCTAAATGATGGCCTTTAATAAAAAGTTCTAGATTTATTGTCATAACCTTTCATATAGTTATATACCGTCGCTGATGCCCGTGGCGTCCAACTGCTTTGAGGGATACATATGAAGCTTCAACAACTGCGCTACATCTGGGAAGTGGCGCACCACGACCTCAACGTTTCCGCTACTGCCCAGAGCCTCTACACGTCACAACCCGGCATCAGCAAGCAGATCCGCCTGTTGGAAGACGAACTGGGCGTGGAAGTCTTCGCCCGCAGCGGCAAGCACCTGACCCGCGTGACCCCGGCCGGTGAACGCATCATCACCACGGCTGGCGAGATCTTGCGCAAGGTCGAAAGCATCAAGCAGATCGCCCAGGAATTCTCCAACGAGAAGAAGGGCACCTTGTCGATCGCCACCACCCACACCCAGGCCCGCTATGCCCTGCCGCCGGTGATCAGCAATTTCATCAAGCAATACCCGGACGTGGCGCTGCACATGCACCAGGGTTCGCCGATGCAGATCGCCGAGATGGCCGCCGACGGCACGGTGGATTTCGCCATTGCCACCGAGGCCCTGGAGCTGTTCGGGGACCTGGTGATGATGCCGTGCTATCGCTGGAACCGTTGCGTGGTCGTGCCCCAGGGTCACCCGCTGACCAAGCTGCCGAAGCTGACCCTCGAAGCCCTGGCCGAATACCCGATCGTGACCTACGTGTTCGGTTTCACCGGCCGTTCGAAGCTCGACGAAGCCTTCAGTCATCGCGGCCTGACCCCCAAGGTGGTGTTCACCGCCGCCGACGCCGACGTGATCAAGACGTACGTGCGCCTCGGCCTGGGCGTGGGCATCGTGGCCAAGATGGCGGTCGACACCAAGCTCGACAATGACCTGGTGGTGCTGGATGCCAGCGAGTTGTTCGAATCCAGCGTGACCAAGATCGGCTTCCGCCGGGGCACGTTCCTGCGGGGGTTCATGTGCGATTTCATCGAGAAGTTCGCCCCCCACCTGACCCGTGAAGTCATGGCCAAGGCCATCCAGTGCCACAACAAGCAGGAACTCGAAGAGCTGTTCGACGGCGTCGAACTGCCCGTGCACTAAATCGCTTCGGTGACTGCGAATCGTTGCCGGGCGCCCGCCACGATTATCTCCACTTCATCCCCTTCGAACTTGCCCAGCAGGCCCCGGCCCAAGGGCGAGCGAGGGGTGATGACCGTGATCGGCTGTCCCACCAGAAAGACCTTCAACCCCGCCGCGTCCGGTGCCAGGAACAGCCATTGCTGGCGGCCGTCGTCATCTTCCAGGCCGATCAAGCTGCCGACCTCGATGCCGCGCTGTTCGCTGTAGGACCTGGGCACCAGGTTCTGGCAGAGGGCGAGGGCCTGGCGGATTTCTTCCACGCGCCTGGCCTGGCCGGCGGCGAGGTAGGACGCTTCGAGGCCAAGGGTGTCGTATTTGTTCTCGGCGATGTTTTCTTCATGGGTCGCGGTTTCATAGGCGGTCCGGGCCGCGCGTTCGGCGATGTCGAGATCGACCCTGAGCTTGTCCAGGATCAATTGGTGGACGGTCTGTTTGTTCATGGTCATTCGCAGAATTGCAGCACGTTGGCGCGGCTTTTTTCGCTGGGCGCGTTCTGGTCCTGTTGCAACCAGAACTGGCACTTGGGGTTGGACAGGTTGCGCGGGTTGCTGCGGGCCTGGTCCAGGGCTTGCCGCTGTTCGTTGCGCTGCAGGTTCTGCTGGTACTGCTCGAACATTGGCGTGGCCGGTTCCGGGGCCGGTTGCATCGCCGGTGGTTGCGCCAGTTGATGCACGGCGGCGGCGACCGGCGCCAATGCTTCACCGAAGAGGAATCGCGACATGAGCCAACCCGTCAGGACGATGGCAAGGAACCCCAGCCACAGGCCGAGGGCGATGCTGACGGTCAACTTCAAGGCTGAAAGACGAGGGGCTGGCGGGTAATCGGGCATGGCTGCTTCCTGGCAGGGGCATGGACAGGGGGTGATTGTCGCATGAAGATTAATCGCCGTCGGCTCTTCTGCATGCCTGGTTTATTCGGGACAATCGGGCCTTTGCCACAGGGAATCGGGAATGACCGTGCGCTGGGATATTTTTTGCACCGTCGTCGATAACTTTGGCGACATTGGCGTCACCTGGCGCCTGGCTCGGCAATTGGTGGCCGAGCATCGATGCGCGGTTCGGCTATGGGTCGATGACCTGCGGGCGTTCGAACGGTTGTGCCCGGAGATCGACGTCACGCTGGCCGCGCAATGGCAGCAAGGCGTCGAGGTGCGTCATTGGCCTTCACAGTGGCGGCCCACGGATGCGGCGGATGTGGTGATTGCCGCGTTTGCCTGCCAACTGCCCAGTGCCTATATGGACGCAATGGCCGAGCGCCCGCGTGCGCCGCTGTGGATGAACCTGGATTACCTGAGCGCCGAGGATTGGGTCACGGGGTGTCATGGCTTGCCCTCGGTCAAGTACAAGCAGGTGCAGAAATACTTCTTTTTCCCCGGCTTTCGTGAGGGCACGGGAGGGCTGTTGCGTGAAGCCGGGCTCCTGGAACGTCGTCGCAAATTTCAGCAGGATGCCGAGGCGCAGGCGGTTTTCCTGCAAGGGTTGGGTGTCGATCGCGTGCCAGGCGCTTCGTTGATCTCGCTGTTTGCCTATGAAAACGCCGGGCTCGCCAGTTGGTTCGAAGCCATGGCGACCGGCTGCGAGGCTTTCCATGTGCTGGTGCCCGAAGGGCGGGTATTGGGCGACGTCGAGCGTTGGCTGGGTATCGAGGGGCTGACGGTGGGGGCGGTGCATCGGCGGGGTGCCCTGACCGTGCAAGTGCTGCCGTTCGTCCGACAGGACCAGTATGACCTGCTGCTGTGGTGCTGCGATTTCAATGCCGTGCGCGGCGAAGACTCCTTCGTTCGCGCCCAATGGGCCGGCCGGCCCATGCTCTGGCACATCTACCAGCAGGAAGAGGACGTGCACCTGGAGAAGCTCGAAGCCTTCCTCCGGCTATACAGCGAGGGGCTCTCGGCGCCGGCGGAACAGGCGATCAGCGGTTTGTGGCGGGCCTGGAATGCCGGCCAGGACATGGCCGAACACTGGAAATCGACCCGTGAACACCAGCAGGAACTGGCCCAACATGCCCAGGCGTGGTGTCTGGAACAGGCTTCGCGGCCCGATCTTGCCGCGGCGCTGGTGAAGTTTTATGGAAATTGGATATGATACGCGGCCTAGATTTTTGTCAATCCCATCCAAATTCGGATATTCGCAATGAAAACTGGTAAAGAACTCAAACCCGGTACCGTGATTCGTATCGACAACGATCCTTGGCTGGTTCAGAAAGCTGAATTCACCAAGTCGGGTCGTAACAGCGCGATCATGAAGACCAAGCTGAAGAACCTGCTGACCGGTTACAAGACCGAAACCGTTTACGGTGCGGACGACAAACTGGACGACGTGATCCTCGACCGCAAGGAAGCGACCCTGTCCTTCATCAGCGGCGACACCTACACGTTCATGGACACCACTGACTACACCATGTACGAGCTGAACGCCGAAGACATCGAAAGCGTTCTGCCATTCGTTGAAGAAGGCATGACCGACGTCTGCGAAGCCGTGTTCTTCGAAGAGCGCCTGGTCTCTGTAGAGCTGCCGACCACCATCGTGCGTCAGGTTGACTACACCGAAGGTTCCGCTCGCGGCGACACTTCCGGTAAGGTGATGAAGCCTGCCAAACTGAAGAACGGTACCGAGCTGTCGGTAGCTGACTTCATCGAAATCGGCGACATGATCGAGATCGATACCCGCGAAGGCGGTTCCTACAAAGGCCGCGCTAAATAAGCGAAGGCCTTTGCACAAAAAAGCCCGACCATTGAGTCGGGCTTTTTTGTGGGAGGTGACCCGGCCTGGACCGGTTAAGCCAACCCTTCTTATTTCAGGTGTTGCTTGAGCTCCTGCGACACCTGCAGCATCGCTGAACGCACCGCTGGCACCTGGCTGACCACGTTGAGCAGGCCGTAGTCGTGGATCATGCCGTTGTAGCGCACGGCCGTGACCGGCACCCCGGCGGCGTCCAGCTTGCGCGCATAGGCTTCACCTTCATCGCGCAACACATCGGCCTCGGCGGTCTGGACCAGCGCTGGCGGCAGGCCCTTGAGCTGGGCGGTGCTGGCCTTCAGTGGCGAGGCATAGATCTCGCTGCGTTGACCGGCATCGGTGGTGTAGTTGTCCCAGAACCATTTCATCATGTTCTTGCTGAGGAAATGCCCTTCAGCGAACTGGTTGTAGGACGCGGTCTCGAAGCTGGCATCGGTCACCGGCCACAACAAGGCCTGGAAGCGAATTGCCGGCGTGCCCTTGTCCTTGGCCATCAGCGCCACGACGGCGGCCATGTTGCCACCCACGCTGTTGCCAACCACCGCCAAACGCTTGCCGTCGACGTTGATCTGCTTGCCGTGCTCGGCCACCCATTTTGTCGCGGCGTAGGCCTGGTTGATCGCCACTGGGTAATGCGCCTCGGGGGAAGGCGTGTAGTTGACGAACACCGCGACGGCGCCCGAGCCCGCTACCAAGTCCCGAACCAGTCGCTCGTGGGTCGGGAAGTCGCCCAATACCCAGCCGCCGCCGTGGAAGAACATGAACACCGGCAACTCACCCTTGACCCCGGCCGGACGAACGATGGTCAGGCTGATCGACTGGCCGTCGGCCTGGATGGTTTTTTCACTGACGTCGGCCTGGGGCAAGGTCAGCTTGACCCCGGCCTGGGCGCCGACCAGCACGGCACGGGCGTCCTTGGGCGAGAGTTGTTCCAGGGGTTTGCCGGTACCGGCGTTCAGCGCATCGAGGAACGCCTGGGTGTTGTGTTCCACGATGCCGTCGGCGAAAGCGTTGCTGACGCTGAGGGCGAGCAGGGTACCGGTCAAGACTTTGCTGAGCGTGTTCATGTGTGTCATTCCTTGGTGGGTTATTTGCGCTAAATGTTTGCGCGCTAAGTAGGTGTGGAGAGAATGTATATCGCAAATATTTTGCGCGCAAGTTAAATTTTTAGGGAAGTTCTTGGAATGGACACTTCATCGAGCTGGAAGGGCCGATTTAGAGGCGTTTGTGGTGTGTGGAATTTTTTCTGAAGGGTAGGGGGGGGTGGCTGTGCTGGCCCCTTCGCGAGCAGGCTCGCTCCCACAGGTGAGTGCGTTGGCGGCCGTTGGGATCAAGGATGGAAGGGTGAGCAGTGGATTTGCGGCTACCCGAAATCCAGGGTAGGAGCGAGCCTGCTCGCGAAAGCGGCGTGCCAGCCAGCAGCGGTAGGGGTATTGAATGGGCTGGCCTTTTCGCGAGCAGGCTCGCTCCCACAGGGGAGCAGTGTGGCTACAGGCTGCCTTGCAGGTGGCTGCGCAATGCCTGGAGGTCGAGTTGCAGCTTCTGCAATTGTTCCAGGGTCTGGCCGCTGGCAGCGAGGATGCATTGGGGGATGTCGAGGGCTTTTTCGCGGAGCGCGCGGCCTTGTTCGGTCAGTTCGACGATCACCACGCGTTCGTCTTCGCGGCTGCGGGTACGGCTCAACAGACCTTCGCCTTCCAGGCGCTTGAGCAGGGGTGTGAGGGAACCGGGATCGGTGAGCAGGCGGTTGCTGATTTCACCGACCGTCAGCCCGTCTTTTTCCCACAGCACCATCATCGCCAGGTACTGCGGGTAGGTCAGGCCCAGTGCCTGGAGCAACGGCTTGTAGACCTTGGTCATCATCAACGAGGTGGAGTGCAGGGCGAAGCAGACCTGATTGTCGAGTAACAGGGCTTCGCAAGCTTCGGGGGTGTCGCGTCGGGTGGTCATGGCAGAACCTTCAAACAGAGATACGGTGAATCTAGCGGGCGAATCTTTAATGCGCCAGATAATTCTGACGACCTGATCAGATGTTGCGTTCCCACGCCGGCGGTGACTGCGTAGGATAGGCGCCTTGGTGAAAGGGGAATCATCTGTGATCGAGTTCGTGGTGTTTTTGCTGTTCGGTGCTGCCTTGGGCACCTTGGGGGGATTGTTCGGCATCGGTGGCGGGTTGATTGCAATTCCGGTACTGGGCGTATGGTTCGGTCTCGACCAGCAACTTGCCCAAGGCACGGCGTTGGTCATGGTGGTGCCCAATGTCATGCTCGCGTTGTGGCGCTATCACCAGCGCAATCGTATCGAATTGCGCCATGTCCTGCCGTTGGCGTCCATGGGCTTCTGCTTCGCCTGGCTCGGCTCGATCTGGGCCGTCGGCATCGACGCCCAGAGCATGCGGATCGGCTTCGTGGCGTTCCTGGTCGCGCTGACTCTCTATAACCTTGCCCGCATGTTCACCGCGACGGTGCCGCCGTCGGCGCAGATGCGCCATGGCTGGCCATGGCTCGGTGTATTGGGAGCGGCGTCCGGCGCCATGGGGGGCTTGTTCGGTGTCGGCGGGGCCGTCGTGGCCACGCCGATCCTGACCAGCCTGTTCGGTACCACCCAGGTCGTTGCCCAGGGGCTGTCCCTGGCGCTGGCCTTGCCCAGCACCGGCGTGACCCTCGCCACGTATGCGTTTCACCACGAGGTGGACTGGGGCATCGGCTTGCCGCTGGCGGTCGGTGGCCTGCTGAGCATCAGCTGGGGCGTGAAGGTTGCCCACGCCTTGCCGGAGCGGCTGCTGCGCGGGCTGTTCTGCGGTTTCCTGGTGCTGTGCGCGGTGCTGCTCGCCCTTAAAGTTTGAAGCCTTCGACAATGTGCTCGGCCAGGCACTCGGTGATCGGCGACGGATTGTTCAGGTTGCGGATCAGCATGATGCTGGCCTCGGGCAGTTCCGGCAGGTCCTCGGCTTCGCCCAGCACGCGCATGTCCGGGGTTAGCAGGCTTTCCAGCTGGGCGGTGATGGCCAGGCCTGCGCCCACGACCGCCATGAGCGCCGACAAGCTCGAACTGTTGTAAGCCACGCGATACTCGCGGCCCATGGCATCCAGCGCATTGCAGGCCCATTGCCGGCAGAAGCAATCGCTGTTGAACATCGCCAGGGGCAACGGCGTTTGTTCATGCACGTTGAAGCACGCGGCTTCGGCCCATACAAAGCGCTCCTTGCGCAGCAGCTGGCCGATTTCGTCCCCCGGTTTGCGGGTGACGATGGACAGGTCCAGGTCCTGGCGCAACAGCAGTTGCTTGGACGATTCGCAGTGCACCTCGATTTCGATCAGGGGATAGAACTGGGCGAAGCGCTGCAGGATTCCCGGCAAGAACCGCATCACATAATCGTCCGGCGTGCCGATGCGCACCGTGCCGACCATGTGCGGTTCGCGCAGGGTGTTGAACACCTCGCTGTGCAGCTTGAGGATCCGCCGGGCATAGCCGAGCAACACCTGGCCTTCGGCGGTGAGCTTGACCTGGCGCCCATCCCGCTCGAACAGCCGCCGCTGCAACACGTCCTCTTCCAACCGCTTCATCTGCATGCTGACGGCGGATTGGGTGCGATTGACCAGTTCACCGGCGCGGGTAAAACCGCCCTGGTCGGCGATGGCGACGAAGGTTCGCAGCACGTCCGTATCGATGCTCGGGTAACTCGACAATGGATCAATCTCCGAGATGTGTTGCATAAGAAACATTCGTTGGATTGATCTTAGCGCTGGGGCGAGACTTGAGCCATCCCCAACGGAGGACATCACGATGAAAGGTCAAAAAGGTTATCTACTGGTAGACAAACTGTCCCATGGCTTCTCGCTCAGCGCGCTGTTGCACAAGTTTAGCCGCTGGTACGAATTGCACCACGAGCGCGAACTGCTGGCCGGCATGAGCGACGAGGCACTCAAGGACATCGGCGTCAGTCGTGCCGACGTAGAACGGGAAGTGGTCCGGCCATTCTGGGATGACCCCATGCACAAATGAGCCATCCTTTCCTACACAAACCCCTTATTGGTGAGGTAGGTTGCGAGCAGACAAGGAGATCTCCATGCCCGCGACGCTGTCCTTTACCCTCAAACAGGCCCGACGCCTGGCGTTGGCCGCCCAAGGATTCGATGGACGGCCAGCGCCCGCTTCGGTGCAACCCTCGCGCCTCAATCGCTTGATCGAACGCCTCGGCGTGCTGCAGATCGACTCCGTCAACGCGCTGGTGCGCTCGCATTACCTCCCGCTGTTCTCCCGTCTTGGAACCTACAACCCCGATTTGCTCGACCAGGCGGCCTGGAGCCAGGGCCGGCGGCGAACGTTGTTCGAATACTGGGGCCATGAAGCGTCGTTGTTGCCGATGTCGCTGCATCCGCTGATGCGCTGGCGCATGGAGCGTGCCTCCCGTGGCGAGGGGATCTACCAGCAGTTGGCGCGGTTCGGGCAGGAGCGCCAGGACGTCATCCGCCGGGTGCTGGCGTCCGTCCGCGAGCAGGGCGCCTTGGGAGCCGGCAGTTTGTCCACGCGCCAGGAAAAGGCCGGGCCCTGGTGGGACTGGAGCGAGGAGAAGCATGCCCTGGAATGGTTGTTCGCCGCGGGCGAAGTGACGGTGGCGGGGCGACGGGGTTTCGAGCGACTCTACGACTTACCGGAACGGGTGTTGCCGGCCGACGTCCTGCAACAGGCGCCGCCGGACGAGGCCGAGGCCCAGCGGGCATTGCTAGTGCACGCCGCGCAGGCGCTGGGCGTTGGCACGGAGAAGGACCTGCGGGACTACTTTCGGCTCGACCCGGCGGACTCTCGTCAGCGCCTGGCCGAACTGGAGGAGGCCGGTGAATTGTTGCGCTGCCAGGTGCAGGGCTGGAAGCAACCGGCCTGGTGCCGGCCGTTGACGAAAATTCCTCGCAGCGTGGCGGCCAGTGCCTTGCTGTCGCCCTTCGATTCGCTGGTCTGGGAGCGCAGCCGTACCGAGCGGTTGTTCGACTTTCGTTACCGGCTGGAGATCTACACCCCGGCGCACAAGCGAGTGTATGGCTACTACGTCCTGCCGTTCCTGCACCACGAGCGCATCGCGGCACGGGTCGACCTGCGGGCGGAGCGGGCCCTGGGCCGACTGGCGGTGCATGCCGTGCACGAGGAAGCGCCGGGGTTGGACGAGGAAGGCATGCAGGCCCTGGCGGTGAACCTGCGGTGCATGGCGGGCTGGTTGGGATTGCCGCAGGTGCAGCTCAATTGCCAGCGGGCGGGTGGGGTTCGGTTGGCGGGGGCATTGGCCCGGATTGATGGTGACTGATGTACCGCTATCGCGAGCAAGCTCGCTTCCACAAGGAATTTGGGGCGACCACAGTTTTTGTGTTCACAGCCAATCCAGTGTGGGAGCGAGCTTGCTCGCGATAGCAATCCAACAGGCGATAAATGCCTTACCGACTCACCGCCGAACCTGCTTCAACGTCTCGGCAATCAGAAACGCCAGTTCCAACGACTGGTCGGCATTCATCCGCGGGTCGCAGTGGGTGTGGTAGCGGTCCGAGAGCCCATCTTCGGTAATCGGTCGGGCGCCGCCGATGCATTCGGTGACGTTCTGTCCGGTCATTTCGATGTGGATACCGCCGGCATAGGTGCCCTCCGCCTCGTGGGCCTGGAAGAACTGCTTCACCTCGCCAAGGATCTGCGCGAAGTCCCGCGTCTTGTAGCCGCTGCTGGCCTTGATGGTGTTGCCGTGCATCGGGTCGGAGCTCCACAGCACCTGCCGGCCTTCGCGCTGCACGGCCCGCAACAGCGGCGGCAGGTGGTCGCCGACCTTGTTGGCGCCCATCCGGGCGATCAGGTTCAGGCGACCGGGGTCGTTGTCCGGGTTGAGGACGTCGATCAGGCGGATCAGGTCATCCGGGTCCATGCTCGGCCCCACCTTGACGCCGATGGGGTTGTTCACCCCGCGCAGGAACTCGACGTGGGCACCGTCCAACTGACGGGTGCGGTCGCCGATCCAGAGCATGTGCGCCGAGCAGTCGTAGTAGTCATTGGTCAGGCTGTCGCGGCGCACGAAGGCTTCTTCGTAGTTGAGCAGCAGCGCCTCGTGGGCGGTGAAGAAACTGGTCTCGCGCAATTGCGGCGAGCTGTCCATGCCGCAGGCGCGCATGAAGGCCAGGGTTTCGTCGATGCGGTCGGCCAGGTGGCTGTATTTTTCCGCCAGGGCCGAGTTGGCGATGAAGTCCAGGTTCCACTTGTGCACCTGGTGCAGATCGGCGAAACCGCCCTGGGCGAAGGCGCGCAACAGGTTCAAGGTGGCCGTGGACTGATGGTAGGACTGCAACAGCCGCTCCGGGTCCGGCACGCGGCTTTTTTCATCGAAACCGATGCCATTGACGATGTCGCCCCGGTACGCCGGCAGGGTGATGCCGCCGATGGTTTCATCGTTGGCCGAGCGCGGCTTGGCGAACTGTCCGGCCATGCGCCCGACCTTGACCACCGGGCAGCCGGCGGCAAACGTCATGACGATCGCCATCTGCAACAGGACCTTGAAGGTGTCGCGGATCTTCGCCGCCGAGAACTCGGCAAAACTCTCGGCACAGTCGCCGCCTTGCAACAGGAAGGCCCGGCCCTGGGTCACTTCGGCGAACTGACGGCGCAACTCCCGCGCTTCACCGGCAAACACCAGCGGTGGATAGCTGGCCAGGGTCTGCTCCACCTGCAACAGGTGCGCGGCGTCGGGGTAGCGGGGTTGTTGCTGGATCGGCAGGGCGCGCCAGCTGTCAGGGCTCCAGGGTTGGCTCATCATGATCTCTAAGGTGGTTTACGCTCGGACGGCCATGTTATCAGCAAATTAGTGCGTGACCTGTTTGCGTGGCTTCGCGGACAATCACACCTTTGCCGCAACCCGTCCGGCAACCATCAGGAGATGAAATGACAGAGGAACGCGTCGAGCATCTGCTCGCCGAGGTGCATGACGAGTTCGGCATGATCCGGGTCTTCGAAGTCGCCGACTACCGGTTTCTGGAGTTCGGCGATGCCATCGAGCAAAGCTGCGTGTTCACGGCCGACCCCAGTTGGCTCGAATACGATTACACCCGGGCCATGCTGATCGGCGCGCTGTGCCATGAACAGCCCGACAGTGCCCTGTTCCTCGGGCTGGGGGCCGGTACGTTGACCCAGGCCTGCCTCAAGTTCCTGCCGCTGGAGGACGTCGAGGCCATCGAACTGCGCCCCGACGTGCCACGGCTGGCGATTGAATACCTGGGGCTGGATGACGACCCGCGCCTTTACATCCGCGTCGGCGATGCCCTCGAACTGCTGGAAACCGCCGAGCCGGCGGACCTGATTTTCGTCGACCTGTATACCGACGTCGGCCCGGGCGTCGGGCACCTGGCCTGGGGGTTCCTGGAGAATTGCCAGAAGCGCCTCAACCCGGGCGGCTGGCTGGTGATCAACCAATGGGCCACCGACGACGGCAAGCCCTTGGGCGCGGCGCTGTTGCGTGGCCTGTACCACCGCCATTACTGGGAGCTGCCGGTGAAGGAGGGCAACGTGATCCTGATCGTCCCGGCGGACCTGGACCAGACGCTGGACATGCCCGGCCTGGTTGCCCGCGCCGAGGGGCTGGCGCCACGGCTGGGCTACTCGTTGCTGCCTTTGATCAAGGCGATTCGACCGGCCACTTGAGGCGTGGATTCCGTGGCGAGGGGATTTATCCCCGCTGGACTGCGAAGCAGGCCCATGGTTGCTTAGCGCCGGGCGCCTGTTTTGCAGCCGAGCGGGGATAAATCCCCTCGCCACAATACTCGGGTGAAACGGTTTAGCTAGTTCAAAAAATTCTCCCTTTCCAGGCGAATTCCGGTATAGTGCGCGCCGGCCTTTAGCCGGGCCGCGTCAAGGTAGCGCAATTTCGGAGCCTGCTCCGGTTGCATGTCCGCACAACGGACACACCCACGACGTTCTTTTTCATTCATTCGTTTTCGCAAATCCCCGCCGACAAAGCTGCCAGGGCGACTCTTGAGTCTCAACACGGCATGCGCAGCTTTGGAGCATGGGTCTTTGCGGATGCACTTAGAGGCAGACCCATGACCCAGGAAATCGGCGGCTTCGCCGCTCTTGAACTTCATCCCAATATTGTCGCTGCAGTAGTCGCTACCGGCTATGAAGAGCCTTCGGCCATTCAGCAGCAGTCGATCCCGATCATCCTCGCCGGTCACGATATGATTGGCCAGGCGCAAACCGGTACGGGTAAGACCGCCGCGTTCGCCCTGCCGATCCTGCACCGCATTGATCCGTCCAAGCGCGAGCCGCAAGCTCTGATCCTGGCCCCAACTCGTGAGTTGGCGCTGCAAGTTGCAACCGCTTTCGAAACCTACGCCAAGCAAATGCCGGGCGTGACGGTCGTGGCAGTCTACGGCGGCGCGCCGATGGGCCCACAACTGAAAGCAATCCGTAATGGCGCGCAGATCGTTGTCGCCACCCCGGGCCGTCTGTGCGACCACCTGCGTCGCGACGAAAAAGTCCTCGCCACCGTGAATCACCTGGTTCTCGACGAAGCTGACGAAATGCTCAAGCTGGGCTTCATGGACGACCTGGAAGTCATCTTCAAGGCCATGCCGGAGTCCCGCCAGACCGTCCTGTTCTCGGCCACCTTGCCGCAATCGATCCGTGCCATCGCCGAACGCCATCTGCGCGATCCGAAGCACGTGAAGATCCAGAGCAAGACCCAGACCGTCACCGCGATCGAGCAGGCCCACCTGCTGGTTCACGCCGACCAGAAGACCTCGGCCGTGCTGAGCCTGCTGGAAGTCGAGGATTTCGACGCCCTGATCATGTTCGTGCGCACCAAGCAAGCGACCCTGGACCTGGCCAGCGCCCTGGAAGCCAAAGGCTACAAGGCCGCCGCGCTGAACGGTGACATTGCCCAGAACCAGCGTGAGCGCGTCATCGACTCCCTCAAGGATGGTCGCCTGGACATCGTCGTGGCGACCGACGTCGCGGCCCGTGGCCTGGACGTTCCGCGCATCACCCACGTGTTCAACGTGGACATGCCGTACGATCCGGAGTCCTACGTCCACCGTATCGGCCGTACCGGCCGTGCCGGTCGCGAAGGTCGTGCCCTGCTGCTGGTCACCCCGCGTGAGCGCCGCATGCTGCAAGTGATCGAGCGTGTGACCGGGCAGAAGGTGGCTGAAGTCCGCCTGCCGGACGCCCAGGCTGTTCTCGATGCCCGCATCAAGAAACTCACCAACAGCCTGGCGCCACTGGTGGCCGACGCCGAGTCGACCCACGGCGATCTGCTCGATCGCCTGACCGCTGACATCGGTTGCACCCCGCGTGCCCTGGCTGCCGCCCTGCTGCGCAAGGCCACCAATGGCCAGGCGCTGAACCTGGCTGCGATCGAGAAGGAACGTCCATTGGTGCCGAACAGCGCGCCGCGTGGCGACCGTCCCGAGCGCAGTGGCGATCGTCCGGACCGTGGCGACCGCGAGCGTCGTGCACCGATCCCGCTGGCCGAAGGCCGCGCTCGTTGCCGTACCGCCCTGGGTGCCCGTGACGGCATCGCGGCCAAGAACCTGCTGGGGGCGATCCTCAACGAAGGTGGCCTGGCCCGAGAAGCCATCGGTCGCATCCAGGTGCGTGACAGCTTCAGCCTGGTGGAACTGCCGGAAGATGGCCTGGAAAAACTGCTGACCAAGCTCAAGGACACTCGCGTGGCCGGCAAGCAACTCAAGCTGCGTCGCTATCGCGAAGATTGATCGGCCCTTGGGCTGAATAATCGAACATAAAAAATCCCCGACTGGTTCGGGGATTTTTTATGCCTATCTTTCAGTGTTTTTTCAGTTTTACCGGTGGTGTTCCCTTGGCGAGCAAGCCCGCTCCCACACTGGACCGCGGTGATACACAAATTCTTTGTTCACCGTGATCCCCGTGGGAGCGGGCCTGCTCGCGAAGGGAGCACCTCGGTGTCCCAGTCAATCGAACCGATAGATGTCCATCCCCAGCGCGCCCATCGTGAACCCCGCATGGGCAACGCTGAACGTGCCTCCGGCACCCCGGGCGAAATACAGCGGCAGCAGGTGTTCGTCGCTGGGATGGCTGCGCACGGCGTTCGGCGCCTGGCGACGATAGTCATGCAGCGCGACTTCGTCGTCGCTTGCCAGCTTGTCGACGACCCAGTCGCGGAAGGCTTTCGCCCAGGGCTCGACGCTGTCAGGCCCGGCGTTCCAGTCCAGGTCGCGCAGGTTGTGGGTAATGCTGCCGGAGCCGATCAGCAGGATGTCTTGCTGGCGCAGGCTCGCCAGCGCCCGGCCGACCTGTGTTTGCAGCATCGGGCCCTCGCGGCTGGGCAGGGACACCTGGACCACCGGAATGTCGGCCTCGGGGTACATCAGCGACAAGGGCACCCAGACGCCATGGTCGGCTGGCCGCTGGGTGTCGAGGCGCGCCGGCAAGTGCGCGGCATCGAGCAGGCTTGCCACTTGGGCAGCCAGCGTCGGATCGCCTGGCGCCGGGTATTGCACTTGGTACAACGCCGGAGGAAAACCGCCGAAGTCATGCCAGGTGCGAGGCCGAGGGTTGGCACTGACCAGCAAGTCATCGCTCTCCCAGTGGGCGGACACGATCACGATGGCCTTGGGCCGGGGCAACTGCGCGGCGAGGCGAGCCAGGGCCGGGCCGCTGTCGCCCGGCTCCAGCGTAAGCATCGGTGAACCATGGGAGATAAACAGGCTGGGCAGCATGAGCGGGCTCCTGAGCGTTAAGATGTCACCATCTTCTGTCAGGTCAATGATCGAAATCTAATATAAGTTTTAGCCCGTTTTGATCGATTTTTTGGAGCGAACCATGGAAGCGGAGTTTTGGCACAAGCGTTGGGCATCGAACCAGATCGGCTTTCATTTGCCGGAGGTGAACCCTTACCTGCAACGTTTCTGGCCGCAATTGGGGTTGAGCCAGGGCAGCCGGGTGCTGGTGCCGTTGTGCGGCAAGAGCCTGGACCTGCTGTGGCTGGCCCGGCAAGGGTATCCGGTATTGGGCGTGGAGTTGTCGGAAAAGGCCGTGGTCGATTTTTTCCAGGAGCACCACTTGGAGCCGAAGATCAGCGAGGCGGGGGCGTTCAAGGTCTTCACCGCGGGGGATATCGAGATTCGTTGCGGTGATTTCTTCGCTCTGGAACCAGGGGACCTGGCCGGTTGCGCGGCGTTGTACGACCGGGCGGCGTTGATCGCCTTGCCTGCGCCGATGCGCGAGCGCTACGCGGCCCATTTGCAGAACGTCCTGCCGGCCTGCGCCGGATTGCTGATCACGCTGGATTACAACCAGGCCGAAATGCCTGGCCCGCCTTTTTCGGTGAGTCACGACGAAGTGCTGGCGTTGCTGGGAAGCGAATGGCGCCTGGCGGTGTTGCAGGAACAGGATGTGCTGGGGGAAAGCTGGAAATTCCTCCAGGCCGGGGTGACCCGGCTGGATGAGCGGGTGTATCGGATTTCAAGTGATTGAAGGTGTGATTGGGGTGGGCCCATCGCGAGCAGGCCCCTGATCAACGACACATAACCCCAGACAAGAAAAAGCCCGCATCGCTGCGGGCTTTTTCTTGAAGCTCCCGTAATCAGCCGCGACGGCGCAGGGCTTCGATCCGCTCTTCCAGCGGCGGGTGGCTCATGAACATGCGCGCCAGGCCTTGCTTGATGCCACCGTTGATGCCAAAGGCATTCAGGGTGTCGGGCATGTGCACCGGCAGGCCTTGCTCGGCGCGCAGGCGCTGCAGGGCGCCGATCATGGCACCGGTGCCGGCCAGGCGTGCACCGGCGTCGTCGGCGCGGAACTCGCGTTTGCGCGAGAACCACATGACGATGGCACTGGCGAGGATACCCAGGACCAGTTCGGCAAAGATGGTCGCAATGTAGTAGGCCATGCCCTGGCCTTCTTCGTTCTTGAAGATCACCTTGTCGACGAAGTTGCCGATGATCCGCGCGAAGAACATCACGAAGGTGTTCACCACGCCCTGGATCAGCGCCAGGGTCACCATGTCGCCGTTGGCGACGTGGCCGATCTCGTGGGCCAGCACGGCCCGGACTTCATCGGGTGTGAACCGTTCGAGCAGGCCCTGGCTGACGGCGACCAGCGCGTCGTTCTTGTTCCAGCCGGTGGCGAAGGCGTTGGCCTCATAGGCCGGGAAGATCCCGACCTCGGGCATCTTGATGCCGGCTTCGCGGGACAGTTGCTCGACGGTTTGCAGCAGCCATTGTTCATGGCGAGTGCGCGGCTGCGTGATGATCTGGGTACCGGTGCTCATCTTCGCCATCCACTTGGAGATGAACAGCGAGAACAGGGAACCGGCGAAACCGAACACCGCACAGAAGATCAGCAGCTGATTGAGGTTGAGGTCAACCCCGTTGGCCGCCATGAACCCGTTGAAGCCGAAAAGGCTCAGGGTGATGCTGGCAATCAGCACGACCGCCAGGTTAGTGGCCAAGAACAGCAGGATGCGCATCATGGTGGTGGAATTCTCCTCATGCTTAAGATGTAGCGTCATGCGGGGTATATAAGGTGCTGCCGCAGGCGATTCAACTGAGCGACTATTTCAAACTGTGTCCTACAGACGTCCTAAATGATTGAAAGACTTTTCTGAAAGTAACCACGGAAAAGAAATGGGGTGCCGGCCCCCCGTGAACGTTGGACGCGGGTGCGCGCCGGCCGCCTTGCCTTGAGTGTAGAAGGCCAGCCAGAGTCATCGGAAC
Source organism: Pseudomonas citrullilanati (assembly GCF_030580855.1). Taxonomy (GTDB): domain Bacteria; phylum Pseudomonadota; class Gammaproteobacteria; order Pseudomonadales; family Pseudomonadaceae; genus Aquipseudomonas; species Aquipseudomonas citrulli. The sequence goes on from NZ_JAUQOP010000001.1 coordinate 281,726, forward strand.
GGATATGTTGCTGAATCAGACAGCGTGCGAGGCGAGGGGCCTCGCACGCTGGAGCTTATTGGCGATAGGACTTGAGGAAGTTGCCGATCCGGCCAATGGCCTGGTCGAGGTCGTCGACCCGCGGCAGGGTCACGACGCGGAAATGATCCGGCCATGGCCAGTTGAAGGCCGTGCCCTGGACCACCAGCAGCTTCTCCGAGAGCAGCAGGTCGAGGACGAACTTTTCATCGTTGTGGATCGGGCAGACCTTGGGGTCGATCCGCGGGAACGCATAGAGCGCGCCCATCGGCTTGACGCAACTGACGCCGGGAATGTCGTTGAGCAGTTCCCAGGTGCGATTGCGCTGTTCCAGCAGGCGGCCCTGTGGCAGCACCAGGTCGTTGATGCTCTGGTAGCCACCCAGCGCCGTCTGGATCGCATGCTGGCTCGGCACGTTGGCGCACAGGCGCATGTTGGCCAGCATGTCGATGCCTTCGATGTAGCTCTGGGCGTGATGCTTGGGCCCGGAGATGGCGATCCAGCCGGAGCGGAAACCGGCCACCCGGTAGGACTTGGACAGGCCGTTGAAGGTCAGGCACAGCAGGTCCGGCGCCAGGGACGCGGTGCAGACGTGCACGGCATCGTCGTAGAGGATCTTGTCGTAGATTTCGTCGGAGAACACCACCAGGTTGTGCTGGCGGGCCAGCTCCAGCATGCCCAGCAGCACTTCCCTGGAATACACGGCGCCGGTCGGGTTGTTCGGGTTGATGATCACCAGGGCCTTGGTGTTCGGCGTGATCTTGGCCTTGATGTCCGCCAGGTCGGGGAACCAGTTGGCCTGCTCGTCGCAGAGGTAATGCACCGGGTTGCCCCCGGAGAGGCTCACGGCGGCGGTCCACAGCGGATAGTCCGGCGCCGGCACCAGCACTTCGTCGCCATTGTTGAGCAGGGCCTGCATCGACATCACGATCAGTTCGGAGACGCCGTTGCCCAGGTAGATGTCTTCGATGCCGACACCTTCGACCTGCTTCTGCTGGTAGTACTGCATCACGGCCTTGCGAGCGCTGAACAGACCCTTGGAATCGCTGTAGCCTTGGGCGGTCGGCAGGTTGCGGATGACGTCCTGGAGGATTTCATCGGGCGCTTCGAAACCAAAGGGGGCCGGGTTGCCGATGTTCAGCTTGAGGATGCGATGGCCTTCCTCTTCCAGGCGTTTGGCGTGCTTGAGCACCGGGCCGCGAATGTCGTAGCAGACGTTGGCGAGCTTGTTCGATTTGCTGACCTGCATGGCGATGTGTTCCCGAAAATGAACGATCCAGGCGGCGTGTGAACTACCGTACTGGGAATCCTGCGCCTGTGCCCGGGCCTGGCGCGGTATGGACGTCACAATCCGTTTGAATGCGCATGGCGTGACTGCCAGACTGGCGTCTGACGAGGCGCAATCATACGTGCCGCCCGATCTGCGGAAAAGCGTCGGATCGGGCTTTTTCAATTGCCGAGGTAGGACGATGGAAAAGTTGGAAAAAACCCTTGAGGAATGGCATGCCATGCTCGACCCGGAGCAGTACAACGTCTGCCGGTTGAAGGGCACCGAGCGGCCGTTTTCCGGTAAATACAACGCCACCAGGACCGACGGCGTCTATCACTGCATCTGCTGCAACGAACCGCTGTTCGATTCGCAGACCAAGTTCGATTCCGGCTGCGGCTGGCCGAGCTTCTATGCGCCGATCGAAGGCAGCGCGGTGGTGGAAGTGCGGGATGTCAGCCACGGCATGATCCGCACCGAGGTTGTCTGCGCCAAATGTGACGCCCACCTGGGCCACGTCTTCCCCGACGGCCCGCCACCCACGGGCCTGCGTTACTGCATCAACTCGGTGTGCCTGGATCTGGTGCCCCGAGGGTAACGCTGTGGGAGCAAAGCTTGCTCGCGAAACAGGCACCTCGATCTCCGAAAGACCCTGTCGCCTTCATCGCGGGCAAGCCTTGCTCCCACAGTGTGGGACGTGGATATGGGTGATTATTAAATTGCACACAATTGAATTGCTCGCTATCTTGCACGCCAGTCCCATTCCTTTGGAGCCTTGCCATGAGCGACAACCTGCTGAGCATCCCCTGTACCACCATCAAGGGCGAGCAAAAGACCCTGGCCGACTTCGCCGGCAAGGCCGTGCTGGTCGTCAATACCGCGAGCCAGTGCGGGTTTACCCCGCAGTACAAGGGCCTGGAGGCTTTGTGGCAGGCCTACAAGGACCAGGGCCTGGTGGTCCTGGGTTTCCCCTGCAACCAGTTCGGCAAGCAGGAACCGGGTAACGAGGGCGCGATCAGCGAGTTCTGCGAGCTGAACTTTGGCGTGAGTTTCCCGCTGTTCAAGAAAATCGAAGTCAACGGGGCCAATGCCCACCCCCTGTTCGTCCAGCTCAAGCAGCGGGCGCCCGGCGTGCTGGGATCCAAGGGCATCAAGTGGAATTTCACCAAGTTCCTGATCGGCAAGGACGGCCAGGTGGTCAAGCGGTTCGCCCCGACCACCAAGCCCCAGGACCTCACCCGCGAGATCGAAGCGCTGCTCAAATGAAACCACTGCCAGCCGATGCGCTGAAGCTCGACAGCCAGTTGTGCTTCAAGTTGTATGCCGCTTCGCGGGCGGTGATCCGCGGCTACAAGCCGATGCTCGACCAGCTCGGCCTGACGTACCCGCAGTACCTGGTCATGCTGGTGCTGTGGGAATGGCAGGAAAACGCGCCGCAATATCCCACGGTCAAGGCCCTGGGCGAGCGCTTGGCGCTGGATTCCGGCACGTTGACGCCGCTGCTCAAGCGCCTGGAGCAATTGGCGCTGGTCCAGCGCCAGCGTTCGCCCCGCGATGAGCGCGAGGTGCATTTGAGCCTGACGCAGGCCGGCGGGGCCTTGCGTGAGCAGGTGGCGCCGCTCAAGGCGCGCCTGCTGTGCGACAGCGGGATTGACCTGGACCGCCTGGGGGAACTGCGCGACGGTCTCGACCGCCTGCTGGGGCAGATCAAAGCGCTGGCGTAGTCGGCACCCACTGGTCCAGGATCGCCGCCAGTTCTTCGCGGCGGAACGGTTTGGACAGGTAGTCGTTCATGCCCGCCGCGCGGCAGCGCTCGCGCTCCTCGGGCATGGCGTTGGCCGTCAGCGCGACGATCGGCAGCTCCGACCAGCGACCGCTGCGCCGGATCTGCCGGCTGGCCTCGTAGCCATCCATCACCGGCATGTTGCAGTCCATCAGCACCAGGTCGAACACCCGCTGTTCGAGCTGGTCCAGGGCCTCGACGCCGTGGGCCGCGATGGTGACCTCGCAGCCCAGTTTGCCGAGCATGCCCTTGGCCACCAACTGGTTGACCGGATTGTCCTCCACCAGCAACACCCGGCCGCGCCTGGAGGGCGCCACGGCTTCGATCCGAGCGTCGTTGATGGTGGTTTCCTCGCTTTGCAAGGCCCGGCGCAGGATCTGGTACAGCGCATGGCGCGCCAATGGCCGGGCCTGTTGCAGCAGCGGCGCGAGGGCGGCGGCCTGTTCGCTGGGCATGAAGCTGCCGTAGGCGGTCACCAGCAGGATCGGCGCGTCGAAGGTCGGCCGCAGGTTGAACAGGCACTCGGGGCAGTCGGTGATCAGCACATCGGGCTTGAGCCCCAGCAACCCGTCATCCACCGAGCGCCGCAGATAATCCACGCCCCAACCGGGCAACAGCATGCCAAGCAACTCGGCCAGTCCGCTGTTGCTGTCGGTGATCGCCACGACCTTGCCGCGCAAGGGTTCGACCGGCGACGCCGGGGTGTGGCAGGGCAGCGGCAGGTCGGCGCAGAACTGGCTGCCGAAGCCGGCCTCGGAACTGATCGTCAATCGGCCCTGCATGGCTTCGCAGAGGTTGTAGGTCAACGCCAGGCCCAGCCCGGTGCCACCGAACTGACGGGTGATGCCGGCGCCAGCCTGGGTGAACGGTTGCAGGATCCGCGCCTGGGCCTCCTGGGGAATGCCGATGCCGGTGTCGCAGACCTCGATCCGCACGCCACCTTCGTGCGCGCTCAAGCGCACATCGACCCGGCCGAAGCGGGTGAATTTCAGTGCGTTGGACAACAGGTTGCTGACGATCTGGCGGACCCGCGTCGGGTCGCCCAGGACCTGGGCCGGAAACTGCGGGTCGATCAGGCAGGCCAGCTCGACGCTGGGGGCGGCATTTTGCGAAAGCAGGTTGGCGGTGTCTTCGACCAGCGAGCCGAGGTCGAACGGGATGCGCTCGAGCTCCAACTGGCCGGCGTCGAATTTCGACAGGTCGAGGATGTCGTTGAGCAGCTCCACCAGGACCTTGCCCGAATCATGGGCGATCGAGAGTTGCTGCTGTTGCTCGGCTGTCAGCGGGCCGTCGAGGGACAGCGCGATCATGCCCAGCAGGCCGTTGAGCGGGGTGCGGATCTCGTGGCTCATGTTGGCGAGGAAGGCGGAGCGGGCCTCGGCCATGTCCAGCGCGGTACGCCGGGCCACTTCCAGTTCCTCGTTGGACTGGCTGAGGCGGGCGTTGATGGCCTTGAGTTCGGCGGTGCGTGCCGAGACGATGTTTTCCAGTTGCGCCAGGTATTCGGTGAGGCGGTTTTCGGCCGTGCGCCGCTGCTGGATTTCAGTGGAGATATTTTCGAACTGCTGGTTGGCGACCGACACCAGCACGCCGATTTCATCGTACTGGTGGCCGGCGGGACATTCCAGGCGACTCTGTTCGCTGCTGCCCGGGTCGCGGCTGCTCAGCTCGCGAATGACCCGTACCAGAGGCTTGGTCAGCATCACATAGAACAGCGCCAGCAGCAGGCCGGTCAGGATCAGGCTGCGGGCGAAGCCGTTGAGCAGGGTGACTTCGGCGCGGCGCAGGAAACGGCTGCCGAAGGAATAGGTGTCGACGTCCAGGCGCAGCACGCCGAGGGATTCGCCCGGCAGGTGGTCGAGGTAGAGGCGGTCCTCGAACTGACGCTGGGCGCCGAACAGGAAGTCGCTGATGAATCGATAGCTGCTTTGCAGTTCAGGCCGCTTGACGCTGGCCAGCACGGTCTTGTTGTTGTCCACCAGTTCGGCGCCGATGATGGCCGGTGAACGCAACAGGCCCTGGGACAGCTCCTGGGCCAGTTCCGCGTCGATGTTGTAGGCGATGCGCGAGGCCGGGTTGTGGCTGATTTCCAGCAGCGACAGGATTTCCCGGTTGATCGAGGCGTCTTCGCTGGCATAATCGATGCCGATCTGCATCAGGCTCAACAAGGTGCCCAGCACGAAACCCACCAGGACGGTCAGGCGGGCCTGCTTGTAGGACAGCCGCTGGGTGAATCTGATGTCCATTGAGTGATGAACCACTTACGTTTCCCTTCGCCGCTCAAGCATAGCCGATCATCGCTGAAATCCGGCGTGGCCGGCTCGTGTTATTCGGGGTAGACCCGCCATTGGCGACGACGTTTCGTCGTCGCGGCGCCATCATTACTGTGAACCAGTCCGAGGAAAAGACGTGGACGCTCGATTGAATGCTTTTCTTGAACGCGCCGATGCCGTGCTGGCCCGGATCGAACCGTTGCTGCCTGCGCCGCGCCCGACCGTCGATTGGACCCAGACCTTGGCCGCGCGCTGGCAACGGGACGGGCGCAGCGGTTTCCTGCTGCCCCTTCAGGTCAGCCTCGACATGCGCCTGTCGGACCTGATCGGCGTGGATCGCCAGGTCGAACAGCTGGGTCGCAACACCCGGCAATTCATCGACGGCATGCCGGCCAACCATGCGCTGCTCTGGGGCTCGCGGGGCACCGGAAAATCGTCCCTGGTGCGGGCGCTGCTGGCCGAACATGCCCCCCACGGCCTGCGGTTGATCGAGATCGAGCGCGATCACTTGGCCGACCTGCCTCGGGTGGTCGAGCAGGTGGCCAAGCTGCCGCAGCGGTTCGTGCTGTTCTGCGATGACCTGTCGTTCGAGTCCGGCGAAGGCGACTACCGCGTGCTGAAAAGCGTACTGGATGGCTCCCTCGAACAGGCGCCGGACAACGTGCTGCTGTACGCCACCTCCAACCGCCGCCACCTGGTGCCGGAAAAGGAGAGCGACAACGAGAACTGGAAGCGCGTCGATGGCGAGCTGCACCCCAGCGAAGCCGTCGAGGACAAGATCGCGTTGTCCGACCGGTTCGGCTTGTGGTTGTCGTTCTATCCGTTTACCCAGGAGCATTTCCTCGACGTGGTGGAGCACTGGGTCGGCGAGCTGGCCGCCAAGGCCGGGTTGGCCTGGCAGCGTGACGAGGCGCTGGACGTGCAGGCGGTGCGCTGGGCCACAGGCCGTGGCAACCGCAACGGACGTTGCGCCTACCAGTTCGCCCGTTATTGGGTGGGCCTGAAATTGTTGGAGCACAAGGCATGATCGATTTGAAGAGCACGGGCCAGGGCCTCGACGGCTACGGTCTGTTATCGGCACAGCTGGAATCCCTGTTGGCCGACGAGCGTGATTTCATCGCCAACGCGGCGCAGTTCTCGGCGTTCCTGTTCAGTCAGCTGGACGATTTGAACTGGGCCGGTTTCTACCTCAATCGCAACGACGAGTTGGTCCTGGGACCGTTCCAGGGCCAGATCGCCTGCGTGCGGATCCCCTTCGGCCGGGGCGTGTGCGGCACGGCGGCGGCGAGCCGCCTGACCCAGCGCGTCGAGGATGTCCACGCGTTCCCCGGGCACATCGCCTGCGACAGCGCGTCGAACAGCGAGCTGGTGGTGCCGCTGGTCAAGGACGGGCGCCTGGTTGGCGTACTCGACCTGGACAGTCCGAAGCTGGCGCGCTTCACCGAGCACGATCAGGCCGGCATCGAAGCGCTGGCGGCGATCTTCCTGCGCCTGACCGACTGCTGAGCCCATGACCCTGCGCTTCGTCAAAAAGCGCGCAGGCACAGGCGAGGCGACGAGGCGGTTCAGCATGGGCGCAATCCGGCCCGGGCCAGGAGCGCGTCCCGGTCGACTTCATCGACCTGCTGCGGGTCGAGGAACTGCTCGGCGTAGCGTGCGTAGATCTGTTCCTCGATGAACAGGCCGAACAGCTGCGGATCGATGTGGGCGTCACGGCACATGGTGGCCATGATGCCCAGGGCTTCGCTGAGCTTCTTGGCTTTCTTGTAGGGACGGTCGGCTGCCGTCAGTGCTTCGAAAATGTCGGCGATCGCCATCATGCGGGCCGGCAAGCTCATCTCCTCGCGCTTGAGCCCCTTGGGGTAGCCGCTGCCGTCCATCTTCTCGTGATGGCCGCCGGCAATTTCCGCCACGTTGTCCAGGTGGCTGGGGAAGGGCAGCTGGCTGAGCATCAGGATCGTCTGCACCATGTGATGATTGATCACGTAGCGCTCCTCGCGGGTCAGCGTGCCTCGGGTAATGCTCAGGTTGTAGAGTTCGCCGCGATTGTATTTCCAGCGTGGCACATCGAGCTTGAAGCCCCACGGATTGTCCGCCGGGATCAGCTCGGCTTCGTGACGCTCGAACAGATGCTCGGGCTTGTCCGCCAACAGCGGTTCGGTGACCGGCAGCGTGGGCTTGGGCGTGCGTGCCTGGCGGCGGTTTTCTCCCCAGGACACCCCCAGGCGGTCATCCAGCGTGCGCTGCCACGAGCGTTGGGCGATGCTTTTGAGGCGTTGCAGGTCGGCGTCGGCCATGGCTTCGGAGCCCAGGTTGCAGCGGGCGACAAAGGCAAAGTCGTCATCGAGGCCCGCCAGTGTCGCGTCGCGCTGCCGGGCCAGGGCGATCGGTTCGCCGCCCGTCGCCACGGCCTGCCAGTAATCGACCCAGGCGTCGCGCTTGAGCACTTCGAAGCGCGTGCGTATCTCGTGGATCCGGTCATTCAGGGTTTCCAGCTTGGTGGCTTTGTCGACGACGTATTCGGGGGTGGTGACCTTGCCGCAATCGTGCAGCCAGGCGGCGATGTGCAGCGCTTCCCATTCATCTTCCGTTGGCTGGTACGCCTCGAACGCCGCCGCCTGACTCGCCGCCGCAGCCTTGGCGATCATCAACGTCAACGCCGGCACCCGCTGGCAATGGCCACCGGTGTAGGGACTCTTGGCGTCGATCGCGCCGGCCAGCAACTGGATGAACGAATCGAGCAATTGCTTCTGCCGGGCTTGCAGGCGCTGGCCTTCGATGCTGACGGTGGCGGCCCCGGACACGGCCTGGAGGAAGGCGATGCGGTCCGGCTGCAGTTTTTCCAGGTCGGCTTCGGTGCCACTGTCGTTGATCAGCAACACCAGGATGCCGACGGTTTCCTGGTGCCGATTGCGCAAGCGGATGCCGATCAGGTGGACCCGTGGCGCGTCCATCGCCCGCAGCACGCCTTGCAGGTCGGCCGCCTGTTCGAAGCCCAGGGACGTCACCAGGTTGTCCGAGACCGCCAGTTGCTGGAGCCATTGGGGGCTGCGCTCGGCCTGGAGTTCATGGCTGTCCAGCTTGAAGGCCGCCAGGTCCCGGGGCACGCCCTCGATCACCAACCCATACGGCTTGACCCGATTGTCATCGTTTTCACGCAGGTAGATCAGCCCGGCCTGGGCCTGGCCGATCGCCACGGTCTCGAACAGCACGCGTTCCAGCAACGGTGCGAAGCGGGTTTCGGCGCGCAGGCTGGCGGTGATCTTGAAGAAGCTGGCCAGGGTCTCCTTCATGCGTGCCATGGACACGCTCAATTGGTCGATTTCCAGCACCGGGGAGCGTCGCGAGACCGGGTAGTTGAAGTCGAAGCTGCGAATGGCGTCGGCCTCCTGCACCAACGCGCGCAACGGCTTGACCAGGATCCTGGAGGTCAGCCAGCCCAGCGGCAGGCACATCAGCAAGGTCGCCAGGGTGATCAGCGCGCCTTGCCAACGCAGGCGATAGGCGTCGTCCAGCAGTTCATCCTCGGGAACCAGCAACGCCAGCTGCAAGCCCTGCGGCCCGCCTTCCTGCATGTGGCTGCGGGACACGATCCAGCGCCGCCCAGCCGCTTCCAGCCGCGAGGTGCCGGTGGTGTCGTCGAGGGTGGCGGCGATGGCCGGGTTGAGGTCGCGGGCCTGGATCCGGCGCGCCGATTGGGCGTCGGCCACCAGGCGGCTGCTGTCGGGATAGGCCACCGCGTTGCCCTGGGGGTCGAGCAGGACGATCTCGGTGCCGGCGGTGACCTTGTGCTTGGCCAGGGTCTGGGACAGGGCCGCGAGCGTCAGGTCGGCGCCGATGACCGCTCGCTCGCCGCTGCGCCGGGCCAGGGTGGTGCCGATGTTGTGGGTGGAAAAGAACACATAGGGCTCGGTGGTGATCTGCTCGGCGGAGCCGGCGGCGCTGCGAAACCAGCCGCGGTCGCGCGGATCGAAGGTTTCGCCGGCTATCTCCCGGCGATCGATGAGTGCCAGGCGCTCGTCGTAGAACAGCGATTGGGCGCGTACCGGGCCGCCAGCCGCCGGACGTTCCACGGTCCAGACCTGATAGGCCGCGCCGGCGGGTGCGTCCAGGGCGGTTTTCAGGGCCGTGGTGCGCAACGGCCGGACCATCAGGAAATTGCCCTGGGCATCGCCCAGGTACAGCGATGCGAGGTTCGGGTTGTCCCGCAGCGCCTGGCTGAAGGGCCCGAGCAAGTCCAGGCGTTGGTCCATCCGGGGCAAGCGCGTGGCCGGGTAGTCGGCCAGCAGGCCGAGCAGATGGCGGATCGGCTCGTAGGTGTCGTACAGGTCCAGGCGTACGTCCTGTTCGATGCGGTTGAACAGTTTCTCGCTGCTGGAAAGGATGATTCGCGTGGTCTGCTGATAGTTGAAGATGCCCAGCACCACCCCGGTCAGCAGCAAGAGCAGGGTAAACATCACGCTGATATGGACGTGCAGGGGGAACCGGCGTTTTTCCGTACGCGGTGCGCTGGGCATTGCAGTCACTCCAAGTGTAAGGGGCGTTCTCAGTGAGTGTTTTCGCGTAACGGGGACGCTGATCGAGAACACCCCAAGTACGCACTGCTGAGCGAACAGCATAGTAAACGCTGGGTTATCGTGCCTTGGCGAGCGCCGTTTCGAGGGCGACCCCGACGTCGATCATGGCCTGGTCGAGGGCTTCGACGCAGTCGCGAATCCGCCCCGGTGCCGAGGCCGGGTGACAGGCCTCTTCCAGTGCCTCGCAGTGCTGGATCAGCGCCGTCGCCTGCATGATTCGGGCGACGCCTTTTATCTTGTGCGCCGTCTCGCCCAGGGCCTGGTGCTCGCCGCCTTCGGCGACATCGCGCAGTTCCTGGCGATCCAGGCGATTGCTGTTGAGCATCTCGGCCAGCAGGCGGCGGGTGGACGAGGGGTCGTCGCCGGTCAACGCTTGCAGGCTTTGCAGGCTGAAAACACTGGGCTGGCGACTGGGTTTCACGGCCTTGATCCATTGGCTCAGGGCGCTGAGGCTGATCGGCTTGAACAGGCAGTCGTCCATCCCGGCGTCCTGGCACCGTTGTTTTTCCTCGGGCTGCGCATTGGCGGTGAAACCCAGGACGGTGCAAGGGGGGCGTCGTTGTTCCGACTCATTGCGGCGAATCGCCCTCGCCAGCTCATAGCCGCTCATGATGGGCATGTTGCAATCGGCGATGACCAGGTCGAAATCCCCCTGCTGCCAGACTTCGAGCCCATGGGCACCGTCATGGGCGACCTGGTAGGGGTAGCCGAGGTACTCCAGTTGCTGTGACATCAGCAGGCGGTTGGCCGGGTGATCGTCCACCACCAGCACATTCAGCACGCCGGCTGCCGTTTCGATCACCGGTTCGGTGGGCGCGCAGGCCGGCGCCGTGGGCAGGACGTCCAGCCGCAGCCGGACTTGGACCTGGGTGCCCAGGCCGGGTTGGCTGTTCATGTGCAGGCTGCCGCCCATCATGCGGCACAGGTTGCGACTGATCACCAGCCCCAGCCCCGCGCCCTTGCGGGCCATCCGACCGCCGTTGTCGACCTGGGCAAAGGGTTCGAACAGCCGCTTGAGGTCGGCCGGGCTGATGCCGATGCCGCTGTCGTTGACCTCCAGGTGCAGGTTCAGGACGTCGTCGCGCTCGGTTGGCGACAACCGCACCTTGACCAGCACCCGCCCTTGTTCGGTGAACTTGAGCGCATTGCTGATCAGGTTCGAGAGCACCTGCTTGAAGCGCAACGGGTCCATCGACACGTCCGGGTTGCCTTCGGCGGCATCGAACTGCAATGACAACGCCAGGTTCTTTTGCCGCGCCACGCCTTCGAACACCCGGATCACCGATTGCAGCATGGCCCGCAGGTTGACGCGCTCGGGCGCCAGGCTCAGGTGGCCCGATTCGATGCGGGCGATGTCCAGGATATCGCCGATCAGCTCCAGCATGCCGGAGGCCGATTCGTAGGCCACCGCGATGGTCGAGCGATCCACGGGGCCCTTGTCGGCCTGTTTCAGGGCCAGTTCGAGCATGCCGATCACCGCGTTCATGGGGGTGCGAATCTCATGGCTCATGGTCGCCAGGAACGTGCTCTTGGCGCGGTTCGCGTCTTCGGCCTGCTTCTTCGAGGCCCGCAGCTCCTCGAACAGCTGCCGCCGCTCGCTGATGTCGATCCAGCCGCCGATGATGCCTTGCACCTGCGCGGCCGAGTTCCGGTAAGGAAGGATCCAGTGATAGATCGTCAGTTGCCTATCGCCGATGTGCAGCGGCCGGTCGACGATCAATGCGTTGCCTTCGGCCATCACGCGTTGATAGTCGGCCTGGTACTCCTGCGCCTCGAAGGCGTTGCTCATGGCGCCTGGCATCACGTTCTTGCCAATGACGTCTTCGCGCCGGGCGCCGAACGTCTCCAGGTAGCTGTCGTTGCAGCTTTGCAGGCAGCCGTTGCGGTCCCTCACGTAGATCGGGTGCGGGGTGCCGTTGAGCAGGGCATGCATGAATTCCAGCTGGTCGTTGAGGGCGAGCTCGGCCCGTTGGCGTTGCCGGATCTGGCGCTGCATATAGGCGTTCCAGGCCAGGGACAACAGCAACAGCAGGCCAACGCCGGCGACAATCTGGAAGAACAGCCGGTTGTAGGTGCGCCAGGTATGTTGCGATGCCGAGACGTAGCCGCGCCAACGGTTGTTGATCACCCCCAGCTGGTCGGGGTCGATGCTGATCAGCGCCTTGTCGAGGATGGCGTTCAGCTCGCTGGCGTCCTTGGCGCTGGCGAGGGCGAACAGCGCCGGTTGCGTGCCGACGGTGCTGTTGATTTGCAACGTGTCCCGCCAGGAATGGGAGGAGATGAAGTAGTTGGCCATGACCAGCGAACTCACCCCGCCGTCGACCTGGCCCTGGGCGAGCATCTCCATGGCCCCCAGGGTGCCATCCGCCTCGACGATGCGGATGTCCGGAAAGTGTTCGCGCAGCCATTCGACCAGCGGATTGCCCTTGGCGATCGCCAGGCTCCTGCTGCCGAACTGGTCGAGCGTGGCAGGGGCGCCGGACTGCTTGCGGGTCAGCAGGACGAATGAGCTGTCGAGGTAGGGCCGGCTGAATTTCAATTTCTGCTGCCGTTCGCGGCTGGGCAGGAACGCGGCGATGAGGTCGGCCTGGCCTTCCTGGATCGCGGCGATCATCTCGCTGTCGTTCTGGCGGCGCTGGATATCCAGGCGCAGGCCGGTGCGCAGGCGGATCAACTCCAGCAGGTCGGCGCTGATCCCACGCAAGGCACCGTCGGAATCGAAGAACGTGAAAGGCGCGGAGTTTTCATTCACCACCACCCGCACCACCGGATGGGCCGCCAGCCAGCGCTGTTCCCGGTCGGTCAGTTGGATCCGGTGATCGGCGAGGTACACGTCGCTGCCGGCGCTCCAGCGCTTGGCGATGCTGGCGTGTTCGGCGACGGGAATCTGGTTCAGCGTGGCGTTGATGATTTCCAGCAGGCGGCTGTCGCCACGGCGTACCGCGAAACCGAAGCCAAAGGCTTCATGCTGGCCGAAGCTGGCCATGCGGATGTTGCTCAGGTAGCCCTTGCTGATCATGTAGTGGGTGGAAAGGGTGTCGCCGAGGAAGACGTCGGCCTGGCCAAAGGCAACGGCGTTGATCGCGTTCTGGTAGGAGGGGTAGGTGGTCAGGTTGGCCTTGGGGTAGAGGTGTTCGATTTCCTCCAGGGGCAGGTAGTGATAGACCATGCTCAGCCGCAGCCCTTCGAGGCCTTGCGCCAGGGAGCGGCTCTCGTTGGCGCGGGTGACCAGCACTGGTTGGTCCACGGCATAGGGCGTCGACAGCAGGATGTCAGGGTCGCGGGCTTCAAAGCCGTTGGCGGTGCCCAGCAGGTCGATCTGCCCTTCCTTGAGCGCGGCCAGGGCGGCGTCACGGGATTGGAAACGCACCACCTTCATCGGCAGGCCGCTCGCCTGGGCGAGGATGCCGGCATAGTCGGCGGTCATGCCTTCGTAGTCGCGACCGCTGGTGGAGAGGTCAAAGGGGGGATAGTCGGGCGCAGAGGTGCCCAGGACCCATTCCCGCCGGCCCTGGAGCCAGGCCTTCTGGGCGTCGTCGAGCTGGATCGACGCGGCCGCCGTGGAGCGACCCAGCAGCGTCAACGTCTCGGGCATGGCCGGCGTCGCCGCGAGGACGCTTGCATATAACCCTGCGCTCAATAGCAGCAGGCATTCCTTTATGCATCTGAGCATCCTGTTGTTCTCACACGAGTGCGTTGCGTTTCGCCATTTCGATCAGTTCTACGAGGGACTTGACCTTGAGTTTCTGCATCAGTCTTTTCTTGTAGGTGCTGACGGTCTTATTGCTGAGAAACATGCCCTTGGCGATTTCCTTGTTGGTGCGGCCCTGGGCGAAAAGTTGCAATACCATCAACTCCCGATCATTGACGCTCTTGAAAAGATCCAGCTCCATACTGCGTGGATCGTCCGGGCGTATCGGGTTCAATGCCTGGCTGGGAAAGTAGTTGTAGCCGGACAGTACGGCCTTGATCGCACTGACCAGCTCGCTGAGGTCTTCCTGTTTGCACACGTAGCCGGACGCGCCGGATTGCATGCAGCGGATACCGAACAGGGTCGGCGACTGGGCCGTGAGCACCAGTGTCTTGAGGGGCGTGGTCATGGCGTTGAAGCGCGAGAGGATTTCCAGCCCGTCCAGTTTGGGAATGCTGATGTCCAGGATGACCAGGTCCGGCATGCATTCGCGCACCATTTGCATCGCATCGACGCCGTTGTCAGTTTCCCCTACGACCTTATAGCCCTCATGCTCCAGGAGCATGCGAACGGCGAGGCGGATGACCGGATGATCGTCGACAATGAAAACGGAGTTCATGAATAAATACCCTGCGAGCTTAATAAAGCGCGCACCTTAGCCCAGTTACAGCCAGGGTCGTACGAAGAGACGGGCACCCAACTTCAATTTCAGAAAGTTCCTACAAAAAAAGAGGCAGGATATTACGGTGTAATTAGGTTTTAGTAGGTGGATGTAATAGGAAAGAGGCAGTTTGTTGAATGTGTGTGTAGGGATATTGCAGGGTGTGTTGTTAATTGGAGAGTGCGAATGCGAATTCCCCACACCGCAATACAGTGGGAGCGAGCCGGCTCGCGAAAGCGGTGGGGCAATCCATCAGGCGTTGACGGATGGAACGCCTTCGCGAGCAGGCCTGCCCATAGCGGCAGGACGCCAGCCTACTGGCGGCCGCGGCCGGTCATCTCCTGGGCCATGTCGCTGGCGTAGCTGTCCGTCATCCCGGCGATGAAGTCGATCATGCGCAGGAAAGCCGCGTGCAGCGAGCCATTCGGATCGGGGGCATTGTTGCCCAGCAGGTCGAGGATACGGCGGTTCTTGAAGGACGGCGTACGGCCGCCGTGCTGTTCCAGGGCCGCGCCGCAGAAACCATTGAGGAGGATTTCCAGGGTGGTGTACGCGCCGATCTCATGCAGGGTCTTGCGCTTGTCCTGGAAGATTTTCTTGCGGGCCATGTCCTTGGCGTTCAGCACGCAGCGCTTGGCCGGGCCGTGCATGTGTTCCACCAGGTCCCCCGGCAGCGCGCCGGCGAGCAACGCCTCCTGCTGTTCGACGAAGGCCCGGGCGGCGGCGTTGGTCAGGTGCTCGATGGCCTTGCCCCGCAAGATCGCCAGCTTGCGTCGCCGGGAATCCTGCGGACCGAGTTGGCGATAGGTGTCGGGAAGATCGTCCCCCACCAGGTCCAGGAGCAGCGACTCCACCTGCGGGTATTCCAGCAGTTCCATTTCCACGCCGTCTTCCAGGTCGATCAGCGCGTAGCAGATGTCGTCGGCGGCCTCCATCAGGTACACCAGTGGATGCCGGGCCCAGCGCTGGTCCTCGATCTGCGGCAGGCCGAGCTTGTTGGCGATCTGCTCCAGCAGCGGCAGTTCGCTCTGGTAGCAGCCGAACTTGTGCTTCTTGTAGCCCAGGGAGTCGGCGTGGCGGGCGGTCCAGGGGTATTTCAAGTAGGTGCCGAGGGTGGCGTAGGTCAACCGCGTACCACCGTCGAACTGATGGTATTCAAGCTGGGTGAGCACGCGGAACCCTTGGGCGTTGCCCTCGAAGTTCAGGAAGTCGCCGCGCTCGGCTTCGCTCATGGCGTCCAGCCAGCCTCGGCCGGCGGCCTGCTGGAACCAATAGCGAATGGCATCCTCGCCCGAATGACCGAACGGCGGGTTGCCGATGTCGTGGGCCAGGCAGGCCGATTGCACCACCATGCCCAGGTCGCTCGGCTCACACCAGTCGGGCAGGGCACTGCGAATGGTTTCGCCCACGCGCATGCCCAGGGAGCGTCCGACGCAACTGACTTCCAGCGAGTGGGTCAGGCGCGTGTGGATGTGGTCGTTGCTGGACACTGGATGCACCTGGGTCTTGCGCCCGAGGCGGCGGAAGGCCCCGGAGAAGATGATCCGGTCATGGTCCTTGTGGAAGGGGCTGCGGCCCAGCTCCTGCGGACTGTGCAGGGGTTTTCCAAGGCGTTCGCGTGTCAGCAGGGTATGCCAATCCAAGGCCGGTTGCTCCGTTTGATGGGGGTTGTGACGCTAGCTTCCCGGTTCATGAGGCGCCGCGCAAGCGCTGGCCGGACAGGAATGCCCAGGCAAAAAACCGGCGAGCGCACGCCGTTGGTGGCGAGGAGGCCTGCTGCCGCCGGACTGCGCAGCAGGCCCCCAGCCCCCGGCCTCAGGGTTTGCGTGCACTCTTGGCCAGTTTGATCAACGGCAGCAGCGTCGTGGCCAGTCGGACCAGGCCAGCGAGGCCTCCGGTGCGTCCGGCGCGGGTGCGCCTGCCGGTGAAGAAACCCAGCAGGGACACCGCCGCGACGCCCCACAATGGCGCGTGCTTGATGCCGAAGCCTTCATGCCAGCTCTGCGACAGGCCACGCACCCGGCGCAGAGGCAGCATGAGCTGGCGCGTTTCCTGGCGGATCTCCTGGCGATGCATCTCCATGCGCAGGCGCACCAGCGCCTTGCGCATTTCCTGTCGGGTCTGGGCTTGCGGGATATCAGGCAGGCTCATGGCAGCAGGCGCTCCCGATCATTGGCCAATTCTTCGAGGGTGGCATGGAAGGGGGACGATTCGTCGAAGATCGCCGCCCGCAACCGCAGGCCGCAGAACAGCGCCGCCAGCAGGTAGAACAGGCACAGGCCGATGATGCCTGCCAGGCGATAGGTGTCCCATACCAGGATCAGCACGAGGGCCGACAATCCCACCAACAGGAGCAGCGCGAACACCAGGGCGAGGCCGGCAAACAGCAGCAGGCTGACGGTGCGCGCTTTTTGCTCCTGCAGTTCAATGCCGAACAATTCGACATGGCTGTGCAGCAAGCCAAGGAATGCCGCCCCCAGGCGACGTGCCGTAGGTGCGGTGGCCGCTTCGGGCGAGCCGGATTCGTCGAGGCCGATCATCAGCGTCGGGTCGCCAGCAGGCCGATCAGGAAGCCCACGCCTGCCGCGATGCCGACGGATTGCCAAGGGTTGGCCTGGACATATTCCTCGGTGGCAACGACAGCCGCCTCGCCACGTTCGCGCATGGAGTCTTCGGTCAGCTTGAGGGTTTCTCGGGCGCGCTGGAGCGTTTCCTTGATCTGGCTACGCAGCACGTCAGCCTGGTCACCCGCCAGTGTCGCGGTGTGGTCCAGCAACCGTTCCGTGTCGTTGACCAGCGTCTGAAAATCTTCCTTCAGGATTTCTTGAGCAGTCTGTGCCTGGGTTCTGGCCATAGGGTGAATCTCCGTGAATGACGTCTGAAGCGTTCGAGTATGAGCCTTGCCGGAAGGTTCAGTGAAAGTGACTGGTACAACTTTTGCTCTGGCTTTTGCCATGTACTGGTGCATCTGTCCCGCCCGGTGCGCTGAAGCTGGGCGAAAGCCCGAAAACCTTAACCCAAATAATCAAAATCCGCGAAGCGCCTCGAAGCGGGACCTCGTTCTAGCCGTTCTGATGCACCAAAGCGGTTCGTCGGCCCTGCCAAAGCCGGTGAGGCGTTTCAACTTGGTGCGTGGCCGGCAAGAGCGAACCGGTTTGGTGCCTTTCTCACTTTTTTCAGGTCTGCCATCACCATGGAAAATATGCAAAGTGCCGTGGACAGTCTGGTCCATAGCTCCAACACACTGTTCATCCTGCTGGGGGCGGTCATGGTCCTGGCCATGCACGCCGGTTTTGCGTTCCTGGAGGTGGGGACGGTCCGGCAAAAGAACCAGGTCAATGCGCTGTCGAAGATCCTCAGCGACTTCGCCGTCTCGACCCTGGCCTATTTTTTCATCGGCTATTGGATCTCCTACGGTGTGACCTTCCTGCAACCGGCAGCGGTGCTCAGCGCCGACCATGGCTATAGCCTGGTGAAGTTCTTTTTCCTGCTGACCTTCGCCGCCGCCATCCCGGCGATCATTTCCGGCGGTATCGCCGAACGCGCCCGGTTCGCTCCGCAACTGTGCGCCACGGTGCTGATCGTGGCGTTCGTCTATCCGTTCTTCGAAGGCCTGGTCTGGAACGGCAACTTTGGCTTGCAAGCCTGGCTGCAAGCGCGTTTCGGCGCCAGTTTCCATGACTTCGCCGGTTCCGTGGTGGTACATGCCATGGGTGGCTGGCTGGCGCTGGCCGCCGTGCTCCTGCTCGGGCCGCGCAATGGCCGCTACCGGGACGGTCGCCTGGTGGCGTTCGCACCGTCGAGCATTCCGTTCCTGGCCTTGGGCTCGTGGATCCTGATTGTCGGCTGGTTCGGCTTCAACGTGATGAGCGCCCAGACCCTGCCCGGGGTGAGCGGCTTGGTGGCGGTCAACTCGTTGATGGCGATGGTCGGCGGTACCGTGGCGGCCTTGCTCGTGGGGCGCAATGACCCGGGCTTCCTGCATAACGGCCCGCTCGCCGGGTTGGTGGCGGTCTGCGCCGGTTCCGACCTGATGCATCCGGTGGGCGCGCTGGCCACCGGGGCCATCGCCGGGGCGCTGTTCGTCTGGTGTTTCACCGCGGCGCAGGGCAAGTGGAAGATCGACGATGTGCTCGGGGTCTGGCCGCTGCACGGGTTGTGCGGTGTCTGGGGCGGCATCGCCTGCGGCATCTTTGGCCAGGGCGCCCTCGGTGGCCTGGGCGGCGTCAGCCTGGCCAGCCAGTTGATCGGCACGGCGCTGGGCGTTGGCATTGCCCTGGCCGGCGGATTCGCGGTGTACGGTGTCATCAAGGGGCTGCTGGGGCTGCGCCTGACCCAGGAAGAAGAGTATTACGGTGCCGACCTGTCGATCCACAAGATTGGCGCCATCAGCCAGGACTGAGCCTAGGGCGCCTTGTCCTGGTCGCCAGGATAGAAGCCGTGCAGCAGGCGATAGCGGTCGTGCCGGACCTGGTCCACATGATGCCGGACCTGCTGTTCGGGCAGGCCGAGCATGATCAGGGCGTGGGAGGCCAGCATCAGGCTCGACTCGAGCAGTTCCGGGACCACTTCGCTGGCCCCGGCCGCTTGCAGCTCGGCCAGTTGACTGTCGTCGCGGGTGCGCACCAGGATCGGCACCTGCGGGTTGATCCGCCGCGCCTCCTTGAGCACGGTGATGGCGATGTCGGTCTTGTCCACGGCAATCACCAGCAACCTGGCGCGATTGAGCCCGACCGCCGCTAGCAGGTCGCCCCGTCGCGAATCGCCATAATGCACGCAGCGTTCGCCGACGCTGGCTTCCTGGATGATCACCGGGTCGTCGTCCAGGGCGACGAACGCCAGGCCTTCGCGGCGCAGGAATCGGCCGATGGACTGGCCGACGCGGCCATAGCCGCAAATGACCACATGCCCTGACAGCCCGGCATTGAGCGCGCTGATCTGGTCCAGCTGTGCCTCCTGGTTGGGTTTGCGATGCAAGCGGGCGGCGATGTGGGGGGCGGCACGTAGCAACAGCGGCGTCAGCAGCATGGAGCAGAATGTCGCGGCCAGCAGCAGGCCGCTGATATCGGCGGGCATGAGGCGGTTCTGTTGCATCAGTGCCATCAGGGCAAAGCAGAATTCGCCACCCTGGGCCAGGGCCAGGCCACTGCGCCAGGCGGTTTCACCGTCGCTGCCGCGCCACTTCACCAAAGCGGCGACCACGCAGCCCTTGATGAGCATCAGGCCGAGCGTCAGCCCAAGGATCAGCAAGCCGTCGTCGACGAACAACTGCAGGTCGATCAGCATGCCGATGCTGACGAAGAACAGCCCCAGCAGGATGTCGCGGAACGGGCGGATGTCGGCTTCGATCTGGTGCCGATAGTGGCTTTCCCCCAGCAACATGCCCGCCAGGAATGCCCCGAGGGCAGGGGACAGGCCGAGCAGGTGGGTCAGCCATGCCGTCAGCAGCACGATCACCAGGGCCAGCAGCACGAACAGTTCCGCGGACCGCGAGGCAGCCACTTCATGGAACAGGCGTGGCAGCAACAGGCGGCTGGCCAGCAGCAAGCCACCGAACAACACCAGTGTCTTGCCGAGGGTCAGCGGCAGCGCCCAATACCACGGGTGCTCGCTGCTGCCGGCGAACACCGGCACCAAGGTCAACAGCAGCACCGCGATGACATCCTGGAACAGCAATACGCCGATGGCGTTCTGGCCATGGCTGCTGAAGATTTCGCCCAGGCTGCTCAGCTCCTTGCTGACGATGGCCGTGGAGGACAAGGCCAGCCCCGCACCCAGCAACAGCGCGGCCACCAGCGGCGCAGCAGAAAAAACCAGCAAGGTTGCCAGGATCGCGCCCGTCGCCAAGACCTGCAGGCTGCCGAGGCCGAACACGACCCGGCGCAGCTCGAGCATTTTCGACAGGGAAAACTCCAGGCCCAACGAGAACAGCAGGAACACCACCCCGAGCTCGGCCAGGTCGGGCAGCTCCTCGCTGTCGTTCACCCAGTCCAGCGCGGTCGGCCCCACGGCGAGCCCGACGCAGAGATAGCCCAGCACGGGCGGCAGTCGCAGCCGCCGGAACAGGGCGATGACCACCAGGGACGAGGCAAGAATGATCAGCAGATTGGCGAACAAGGGGCACTCCGTTTCAAGATGACAACTGACAGCGTAGCGGGGGAAAAGCACCCAGCCTCGCCGCAAAGGCCTCGACCTTCAGTGATTTGCATCAGCGTTTTGCCGAAACACCCTGAAGCGAGGCCGCGGCTCGACGGCTTCCCGGGGCGGGCCTAGAATGACCGTCTATCTTTTTTGGGTCTACCTGCCATGTCTCCTGAATGCCAGCTGCTCGGCACCCTGGGTTGTCACCTGTGTGAAGTCGCGGAGGGCGTGCTGATGCCGTTCGTCGAGCATGGATTGCTGGTGGAGCTGGTGGACATCGCCGAGAGCGAGGCATTGACCGAAGCCTATGGGCTACGGATCCCGGTCCTGCGTCGGGTCGATACCGGTGCGGAGCTGGACTGGCCTTTCGATGATCCCGACCGGGTGGCCGCGTTCCTGCGTTGAATCACGCGCGGTCATTGGCGAAGAACGCATTCTTCGGTTACTGTATGCCCATACAGCTATCTGGAGTGCGTCCCTTGGTCAATGTCGAACAACTGAAAAGCAGCGTAAACAGGATGTCCGCGGACGTTGTACGCGAGGCCGTCCTGGAGCTGCGCCTGGATGGGTTGGTTACCGAAGGCAAGACGCCCTTCAATAAATTGCATTTCAACACCTGTTTCGCCGAGATCGAGGCGTTGTTCCAGCGTGCCGGCTATCACAAGCAACTGGATGTGGTGGGTTACCAGGGCTTGCTGTACGCGTTGTACGACCCCGGTCGCTGGGAGGCGGTGGAGGTGTTGCGCTGGCTGAAGGAGTTCACCGAGGCGGCGGCGAGGCCGGCGTCGGTCCCGGCCTGAAGCAATCATCGCTGGGCGGGCTTGCAGGAGTGGCGGATAATGCCGCCCTGTAAAAAGGCCCAAGGGTTTTCCATGGTTTCATCATTTTCCGCTGCACAGCACCAGGCCAGCACGTTGTACCTGCCCCCAGGCTCCTGGCCGACGGTGCTGGAGTGCCTGTGCGAACATTTCAGCGCCATCAGCCGCGAACAATGGCTGGACCGGATCGAGCGGGGGCGAGTGCTGGATGGGGAGGGCAAGGCCATCCGTGTCGACCTGCCGTACCGTGAAGGCCTGCGCATCCACTACTTCCGCGAAGTGCCCGACGAGAAGCCGATCCCGGTGGTGGAGTCGATCCTGTACGCCGACGACCACCTGGTGGTGGCAGACAAACCGCATTTCCTGCCCGTCACGCCGGCGGGCGAGTATGTCGAGCAAACCTTGTTGCGGCGGCTGATTCGACGCCTGGACAATCCCCACCTGGTGCCGTTGCACCGTATCGATCGACACACCGCCGGGCTGGTGCTGTTTTCCGCCAACCCCCACAGTCGTTCGGCGTATCAATCGCTGTTCCCCACCCGACAGATCGAAAAGCGCTACCAAGCCATCGCCCGCGCGCTGCCGGGGCTGGGTTTTCCACGCGTGCACAAGAGCCGGATGATCGACGGCGAGCCGTTCTTTCGCATGCAGGAAGGGCCGGGTGAGCCGAATACCGAAACGGCCATCGAGGTGCTGGAACGAAACGGCGAACTGTGGCGCTATGGCCTGTATCCGGTCACGGGCAAGAAGCACCAACTGCGCGTGCACATGAATGCCCTTGGGGCGGGAATCTGCAACGACCCGTTCTACCCCGACGTGCTTCGGGATGCAGAGGATGACTATGCCAACCCACTCAAGCTACTGGCCCAGGGGCTGCGCTTTACCGATCCGCTGAGCGGCCGGGAGCGTGTGTTCGAGAGCGGCATCACCTTGCAGTGGTGAACCTGGGGCAGGGCTTTGTGGGAGCGAGCCTGCTTGCGAAAGCGAGGTGTCAGGTCAATCAGTGCGGCTGATCCACCGTCTTCGCGAGCCTGCTCGCCCCCACAAGGGAATGGGTGCTCTTCCAGGAAGTGAGCCATTGGAAGAGTGGGATCCTGAGCCACGGCTACCGCAGCAATGGATGCACAAGACACAAAAAAACGACGCTCCCTCAAAAAGGAAAGCGTCGTTCTTCAAAACCAACCGCAGCACACTAGCGTCGAGGATTACAAATCCTTGACGGTGCGGACCTGGTCCTTGTTCACACGAGTCTGCTTGCCATCCAACTGCTCGAATTCATAGAAACCGCTGTCTTCGTCGTACTTGGGCGTATCGACGGCCTGGATTTCGCGACCGTCATTCAAGGTGATCACTGTGGGCGAGGCACACCCGGCGAGGGTAGCGAGGCCCAGAGCAAGCATGAAAGTGGCGAGGGTCCGTTGAGTCATGGTGTTTCTCCGAAATGGATTCTTCAAGTTACTAACCTTCAGACGTATACAACGCGCGCAAGTTCCTGGCTAGTGTCAATCTGACACGCCTTTACACCGGGCCAATAGTTCCGGCGTATTCAGGTTGGCCAGTCGGGGATCGTCGGCGGGGCATTGCAGGGCTGCGGCGTGCAGCATGCGCATGATGCGGCCCGGGCTGCGTTCGCCATCGTGCCAGGCCTTCTCGAAGGTGGCGGCCAGTGCCAATGGAATGACGCATAGCAGTGGTTCCCAATGCTCGCCATGACGCACCATCAGCGGCTTGCCGGGGTGCTGGCTGGCGGTGCGGCGCATGCTGTCGAGCAGGTTGGCGTCGATTTGCGGCACATCGCATGGCAGCACCAGCAAATGTTCATGCCTGGCCGCCTTGAGGCCGGCACGGATACCGGCCAGCGGGCCGGGGAAATCACCCTCGTCGTCGTGCACCAACTGGTCGGCGTACTCCGCGTAGCGGGCCGGGTTGCGATTGCACGAAATGATCAGGTCATCACTCATTGCGCGGGTCTGGCGGTGCAGGTGGGCAATCAAGGGCTCGCCTTGCCACTCCAGCAGGCCTTTGTCCTGGCCGCCCATGCGTTGGCCGCGTCCACCTGCCAGCAGCAGGATGGAGCAGGGGGGCAGGGGCGTGTTCGTCATGTTGTGTCTCCGCACGGGCGAATAAATGAAGCGCTGTGATATAACACCGGCCTGTTTCCCCTACAACTGGACGAGCCTATGAAAGCCAAGGCTGATGTACCTTTCGTGCCGCTCAATATCGCGGTGCTGACCGTCAGTGATACCCGTACCCTGGAGACCGATACCTCTGGGCAGGTCTTCGTCGATCGGCTCAAGGCCGCCGGCCACAACCTGGCGGCGCGGGTCCTGCTCAAGGATGATTTGTACAAGATCCGTGCGCAAGTCGCGACCTGGATCGCCGAGGACGTGGTGCAAGTGGTGTTGATCACCGGGGGGACCGGGTTCACCGGGCGTGACAGCACCCCGGAAGCGGTCACATGCCTGCTGGACAAGCAGGTCGATGGTTTCGGCGAATTGTTCCGCCAGATCTCCGTGGCGGACATCGGCACCTCCACCGTCCAGTCGCGGGCGTTGGCCGGCCTGGCCAATGGCACGCTGGTGTGCTGCCTGCCGGGCTCTACCAACGCAGTGCGCACCGGGTGGGACGGGATCCTGGCCGAGCAACTGGATGCACGGCACCGGCCGTGTAATTTCGTGCCTCACCTGAAACAGGCGGCGCCGTGTGAATCCCGTGGGTAAACCAGGCAAGGCCGGGGCCTTGATGGCGGTCGAGGTGGCCTTGCAGCGCCTGCTCGACATGGCCGCAGCCACACCGATCACCCAGCACGAGACAGTGCCCCTGGCCGCTGCGCAAGGGCGGGTGCTCGCGCAGGACCTGGTGTCGACCCTTGACTTGCCGCCATGGCCCAACAGCGCCATGGACGGCTATGCCTTGCGCCTGGCTGACTGGAAAGGCGAGCCGCTGCTGGTCAGCCAGCGGGTTTTCGCCGGCCAGGCCCCGGAGCCGCTGGCGGCCGGGACCTGTGCGCGAATCTTCACCGGTGCACCTGTGCCGGCTGGCGCCGATTGCGTCGAGATGCAGGAAAATGCCGTGGTCGAAGCCGACGAGCGAGTTCGGTTCGGCGAGCCCATGGTCATTGGCCAGAACATTCGCCCTCAAGGCCAGGAAGCCACTGTCGGCGAGCAGGTCCTCGCTGCCGGTACGCGCCTGGGACCGGTCGAGCTGGGGTTGGCGGCCTCCCTGGGGCGCGCATCGCTGGATGTGGTACGCAGGGTCCGCGTCGCTGTCCTGTCGACCGGCGACGAACTGGTCGAGCCCGGCCAGGAGCTGGGGCCTGGGCAGATCTACAACAGTAACCGCGTGCTGCTGTGTGGCTGGTTGCGTAGCCTGGGTTGTGACGTGGTCGACGCGGGAATCCTGCCCGACGAGTTGCCGGCAACCCGCGAACGCCTGGCGCAACTGTCTGATGTCGACCTGATCCTGTCCACCGGTGGCGTATCGGTGGGGGAGGCGGACTTCCTCGGCATCGCCTTGCGCGAGGAGGGAGAGCTGGCGCTCTGGAAGCTTGCCATCAAGCCCGGAAAGCCGTTGACGTTCGGTCACTACCGTGGCGTGCCGGTGATCGGCCTGCCGGGGAACCCGGCTTCGACCCTGGTGACGTTCGCGTTGTTGGCAAGGCCCTATCTGCTCCGGCGCCAGGGCGTGCAAGCGGTGGCGCCACTCAAGTTCAAGGTGCCGGCCGGTTTCGCCTGGCCGAAGGCTGGCAGCCGACGGGAATACCTGCGAGGCCGCATGGAGAATGGTCGTGCGATCATCTACCGCAACCAGAGCTCCGGTGTCCTGCGCAGCGCGGCCTGGGCCGAAGGGCTGGTCGAGGTATTGGAAAGCCGGACGCTGGTCGAGGGCGACGAAGTGGGTTTCATCCCGCTGAGCGAAGTCCTGGGCTAGCGCTGGGGAGATGTCCAGGCCCGGGGACGGATGCCCGGGCCTTCGCCCGCACGGTCATTACCCCGTGAGCAGCGTGACCAGTTGGTCGAAACGACTGTTCGCCACCCAGCCCAACAGACCGAGGACCACCGCCGCTGCGCCAGCCGAATAGGCCAGCCGGTGGCGGATCACCCTGACGTCGGTGCGAATCTCGTCCATGTCCTTGCGGATGTACTTGAGGTGGGTTTCCAGTTCAACGACGCGCGGTTCCAAATCAACTCCTCCAGCGGGATGACTGCAATGCTTGCAATCGTTTTGAGGGTCGGCCCGTCCGCTCCCAAGAGACGCGAGCTGTGGGGGCGACAGCTTGTATTCACGGCTATGCATGGGACGGTTCATCCCCCTGGCCATTACGTTCAGAACCCTTGATCCAGCCCCTGCGGGGCATGACACATCTCTTCATGGTCTGGCACTTCCTTGTGTGGTGATGGGCGTTCTACCGGTCTGGTAGAACCGACTGCCAAGTTGTCTCAATACCGCTGGAGGGTCAATTGAGCGGATTCGCCAGGTCTTGTAAGAAAACTCTTCGAATGCCGAAGTCTCGGCCTGGCCACCCGCTGTGCAGGTGTCTCCCGGGCGGCCACTTGGTTTTTTTCCATTTAATTGAGACGGGCCGGGCTTTTTCGGCGCAACCAGTGGTCCCATTTCCTGAACCTTCCAATGACGGAGACGACGATGAGCAAGGGCAAGGCGCTGTTGATTCTGCATGGCAAGCAAGCGCTCAACGAAGAGGTTCGCGCGGCCGTGATGCTCAAGCGCGAGCAAGGCTGGGACCTGGCGGTGCGGCTGACCTGGGAGGCCGGGGACGCCCGACGGTGCGTGGATGAGGCCCTGGAAGCGGGCTATACGCAGCTGATTGCCGGCGGAGGCGATGGGACCTTGCGCGACATCGCCGAAGCGATGGCCCTCAACCCCAGCGATGCCAGCCTGGTGCTGTTGCCGCTGGGCACCGCCAATGATTTTGCCCGGGCGGCCGGCGTCCCGCTGGAGCCGGAACAGGCCCTGGATTTACTGGATGTGGCCGCGCAAGCCGTGGACCTGGGCGACGTCGGTGGGCGGATTTTCCTGAACATGGCCACGGGCGGCTTCGGCAGCCAGGTCACCGCCAACACCTCCGAAGACCTCAAGAAAGTCCTCGGCGGTGCGGCCTACCTGTTCACCGGCCTGTCGCGATTCAGTGAGTTGAGTGCCGCCTATGGCGAGCTGCAGGGGCCCGACTTCCACTGGGCGGGGGACCTGCTGGCGCTGGGCATCGGCAACGGCCGGCAGGCGGGGGGAGGCCATGTGCTGTGCCCGCAGGCGTTGGCCGACGACGGGCTGCTGGACATCAGCATCCTGCCGGCGCCCCAGGAAGTGGTCGGCACGTTGAAGGATTTGCTGGCGGGCGGACTGGGCATCGACAACATGTTCGTGCGCGCCCGCTTGCCATGGGTGGAAATCAAGGTCGCCCAAGGCCTGGACATGAACCTGGATGGCGAGCCGTTGCAGCTCGACACGTTGCGTTTCGAGGTGCGCCCGAAGGCGCTTCGGGTGCACCTGCCATCCGATTCACCGCTGCTGGGCCGTTCGATGGCGCTCAATCGTCCAGGCTGATGATCTGCTCGCGCACCGCGAACAACACCAGGCCGGCCACATCATGGATCTGCAGGCGCTTCATGATCTGCGCCCGGTGGGTTTCCACGGTCTTGATGCTCAGGCTCAGGCCGTTGGCAATTTCCCGTGTGGACTTGCCGCGCACGATCAGCCGCAGTATTTCCAGCTGGCGTGCCGTCAGGTTATGGGTCTGGGCGGGTTCGGGCTGACGCTTCTGGACGCGGGTCAGTGCCTGGTTGATCACGGTATGGGCGATGGCCGGGCTCAGGTAGCGCTCGTTCTTGCGCAGCGCCTCCAGGGCGTGTTTCAGCTCATTGACGGTGGTGTCCTTGAGCAGGTAGCCGTGGGCACCGGATTCCAGCGCCTGCATGATCAGCGTCGGATCCGTGTGCATGGACAGGATCAGCACCTTGC
The DNA here is from genome assembly GCF_030580855.1 of Pseudomonas citrullilanati. Lineage (GTDB taxonomy): Bacteria > Pseudomonadota > Gammaproteobacteria > Pseudomonadales > Pseudomonadaceae > Aquipseudomonas > Aquipseudomonas citrulli. The sequence continues at coordinate 308,931 of NZ_JAUQOP010000001.1, forward strand.
TGTGGGGGCGCACCCGCTTGAGTTGCTGCAAGGCCTCCAGGCCGCCGGTGTCCTTCATGGAAATGTCCAGCAGCACGATGTCCGGATCGAGCCGCTCCACCAGCTCCACCAACTGCTTGCCGTCGCTGGCCTCGCCGATGACCGCGTAGCCCGGGATATCCATGACCAGGGCGCGGACGCCGGCCCTGATCAGCGAATGGTCATCGACCAGAAGCAAATTACAGATCAATGGAGAACCTTATTCTTGCTGGCCCGTTCCAGGGCGCGGGGCGCCCAGGGAAAGCGTGCTTCGATGTGAGTGCCTTTGCCGGCCTCGCTGGTGACCTTGAGCGTGCCGCCCAATTGCTCGACCCGCTCCGACATGCCGGCCATGCCCCGTTGGCCTTCGCGCCCGGGATGGCGCGCCGGGGCGAACCCCTGGCCATCGTCGCTGATCAGCAGGGTCAGGCCGTCGGGCAGGCGTTGCAGGCGCACCAGCAGGTTGGACGCGCGGGAATGGCGCAGGATGTTGGTGACCGCCTCCTGGGTGATCCGGAACACGGCCACCGACATTTCCTCGGGAATGCCGGTCATGCGCTGTTGGCAATCGAGGCTCCATTTCACCGGGGCGTTGGCCAGTGTCTTGAGCAGATGCGCCCGCAGGCTGGCCTCAAGTCCCAGGCTGGCCAATTGCCTGGGATTGAGGATCGCCGACACGTCGCGGACCTTGTCGAGGGTTTCGGCCAGGGTGTCGCAGAGGATGGCGCACTGGCCTTGCAGTTCTTCGGGCATCCGCTGCTTGAGCCATTCGCTTTGCAGTTTCGCGGCGGTCAGCAGTTGGCCGATGTCGTCGTGCAATTCGCGGCTGAGTCGACGGCGTTCGTTTTCCTGGACTTCCAGCAAGCGGTCGGCCAGTTCCTGGGGCTGGAACTTGATGGATTTGCGCGACAGTCGATGAGCGACCCAGACACAGGTCATGGCCGCCAGGTTCAGGATCACCACGCCCAGCGGCAGCGTGTCGGCGAACAGGTACGTCAGCAGGCAGCCCAGGGCCGAGCAGATGCACAACAACAAAGTGAAGCGGCGGGCATTTTCTCGGGAGGGAGGCCAGGTGATGAATGACTTGAGGCTGGCGTACATAGCGGATGGAGCCAATGATGGTCGCTGCGGGCTGGCCGGTCAGTGCATCTGACAGGCCGGGTTGGGTAAACGTTACAGGTCGAGGGCCGCTTCGGTTGGCGACCCTGACGGCGCGGTCGTGAAGCGACTGACGCGAGAGATACTACCACTTCGTGCAACCCAGGTCGCGTTCGGCATCGAGCCGCCGGCACCGAAATCAGGCGTGTTTCTGGGCGTAGTGCACCAATGCCAGCGGGCGCGAGGCGGCCAGCGCCTCGCAGGGGCTCTGGCCGACCTGGAAGGCAAAGGCTTCGATCAGCGACGTCTGTTCGCTGCGATCCAGGCCCAGCGTGCCGGTGGTGTGATCGACCAGCTCCAGTTGCCAGGCCATGAGGGTGAAGCAATCCTTCAGCGCGCCCAGGGCCTGGTCATGCAGCTCCATGTGGTTCTGGGCATGGCTGAGCAAGCCGTGGATGTGCAGCGAGAATTCGGAAAGGGCTTCCAGGGCGAGGGCGTTGGCCTTGCCTGCCAGTTTCAGCAAGGTACTGAGCATGCAGTCGATCGCATCCTTGTCATTGCTGATCAATTGCAAATGGCTCAGGCACTCTTCCGACTTGGCCAACAGGGTCTCGGCCTCGATCAGGAGTTCGGGCAGGCGCACATTCCAGTTCCTGCGATCGTTCGGCATGCTTATCTCCACAACATCATGTCAGGCGAAAGAAAACCGCGTACAGCGAACGGCTGGATCTCAAGGTCGACGTCGGACGCACGCGCAGCGAACAGTCCGGGCCGTTCAACGGCAACGAACTCGCAAACGATTGCACGGCGGGGATCGGTCACGGGGACGGAATCCGATGTCCTGGGGTCGCGCACAGAAGCCTGACTCCGTTCAGCAATGAGAATGGCGTCACATTAATGGCTATTGGATAGCGGGAATATCAGGTTGGACCTGATTGTGCCTAGGGGAATCCCTTAGGCAGGGGAACCTAATGCGCAAACCGAGGTCGCGCAGCGAAGGAAATAGCAGATAAAAATGTAGCGCCAGTAAAGCATGATGTTAATGTGACATCAATGCCCCGCACTGGTATTTTATCAAGGGGTCAAGATCCGGCCGACCCAGCCGATATCCCGTGTATTGGATTCATCCGAACAAAAGCCCAGGAGTCATCGATGGCCGGCATTCTCGACACAGTAGATCAACGAACCCAACTGGTGGGTGAGAATCGCCTGGAAATTCTCATGTTTCGCCTGGCAGGGCGGCAACTGTTCGCCATTAACGTTTTCAAGGTCCAGGAAGTGTTGCAACTGCCGAAGTTGACGCTGATGCCGCAGCGCCACCCGTTCGTCTGCGGCGTGGTCAACCTGCGGGGCCAGACGCTGCCGGTGATCGACCTGTCCCAGGCCATCGGCATGCGGCCGCTGGTGCCGGGGGCGAACAGCACCATCATCGTCACCGAATACAACCGCTCGGTCCAGGCGTTCCTGGTGGGCGGCGTCGACCGCATCGTCAACATGAACTGGGAAGCCATTCTGCCGCCGCCGGGCAGCGCGGGGCGCGAGCATTACCTGACGGCCATCAGCAAGGTGGACGACCAGTTGGTGGAAATCATCGACGTGGAAAAGGTCCTGGCCGAAATCGTGCCCTACAACGCCAAGGTCTCCCGGGACAAGCTCGAAGACCCGGTGTTGGAACGCGCTCGCGGACGCGAAGTGCTGCTGGTGGACGACTCCAATGTGGCGCTTTCGCAGTTGCGCGACACTTTGGGCCAGCTGGGGATCAAGATGCACATCGCCAGCGATGGCTTGAAAGCCCTGAACATGCTCAAGGCCTGGGCCGACACTGGCGAGGTGATGACCGACAAGTTGCTGATGATCTTCACCGACGCGGAAATGCCGGAAATGGACGGTTATCGCCTGACCACCGAAATCCGCAACGATCCCCGTCTGCGCGGGCTCTACGTGGTGCTGCACACCTCGCTGTCCGGCAGCTTCAACGACTCGATGGTCAAGAAGGTGGGTTGCGACAACTTCCTCTCCAAATTCCAGCCGGACAAACTGGTGGATGTGGTGCGCCAACGCCTCTCGCTTGGCTGAGTTCGATGGTGGTTTGCTTCCCCGGTCGGCTCGTATAAGGTGGCACTTTTTCGCCCCCGGGGAAGTTGATCATGTTGCGGCTGAGCGCGCTTTACCGTTATCCGTTGAAGTCCGGCAAGGGCCAGCCCCTGCAAGGGATTGGCCTGGACAAGCTCGGGTTGGACGGTGATCGACGCTGGATGCTGGTGGACGCAGGCACGGGACGGTTCCTGACCCAGCGGGCCGTGGCCAGGATGAGCCAGCTTTCGGCCCTGTGGAATGAGGCGGGCGGGCTGACGCTCAGCGCACCGGGCCACGGCGCCATCGACGTGGCGTTGCCTTCCACGCTGGAGGAGCAACTGCGCGGGGTGATCATCTGGCGCGATACGTTGAGGGTCCCGGACGCCGGCGACGAAGCGGCGGCCTGGGTCAGCGCGTTCATCGGCCATCCCACCCGCCTGGTGCATGTACCGGTGGAACTGGCGCGCACCACTGCCTCCGGTTATGGCAAGGATGACGACCAGGTCGCCTTCGCCGACGGTTTCCCGCTGCTGCTGATTGGCCAGGCCTCGTTGCAGGACTTGTCGAATCGGGTTGGCCGTCCGTTGGAAATGCTGCGTTTTCGTCCCAATCTGGTGGTGGAGGGGGGCGAGGCGTTTGCCGAGGATGGCTGGAAGCGCATCCGTATTGGCGAGGTGGAGTTCCGGCTGGTCAAGCCGTGCTCGCGTTGCATCATGACCACGGTCGATCCGCAAACCGGCGATCGCGACCCGCATCGCGAACCCTTCGCGACCCTGCAGCAATACCGCTCGACACCGGACGGCGCGATGTTCGGCCAGAACCTGGTCAACGACGGCAATGGCCGGCTGGAAGTCGGCATGCCGGTTGAAGTGTTGGAGTAAACCCTGCGCTTGAAAAAATGCCCGTGTCGTTGGACACGGGCATTTTCATTTCTCACACCGGTGCTTGGTGGCAAGCCCGGGCAGCAGCCTCAGCCGCGGTATTCACACAGGTAAGCCGTGTCGACGGCCACTTTGAGCTGGAACTTGCTGTTGGCCGGTACGTTGAACTGGCTGCCCGCCTCGAAGGTTTCCCAATCGTTGCTGTCCGGCAGCTTGACGGTCAGGGCGCCGGAAACGACGTGCATGATTTCCCGCTGGGCCGTGCCGAATTCGTATTCGCCCGGTGCCATGACGCCGATGGTCGCAGGGCCTTCGGCAGTGCCAAAAGCGATCGACTTGACGGTGCCGTCGAAGTACTCGTTGACTTTGAACATGGGCGATTCCTCGAAAAAGGGGCTGAAAAAGGCCGGCCAGTATGCACAAGGCGTTGGCGTTCGTCATCTGCCCGGCGGGGTCATGCCTGCGTATCAACCCGGCAGCACCAGGGGCAGCAGACGCGCCGTGTTGCGCGCATCTTCCAGCGCGCGGTGCTGTTGACCGCAGAATTGCAGGCCAGCCAGCTGCAGTGCGGCATTGAGGCCCAGTGGTCGTTCCAGTCGCCGGGCCTTGGCGAAGCGCTGCTTGAGGTTCATGTGCGGCAGCTGGCCAAGCACGCTGTGCAGGTGCTGGAGTTGCCACTCCTGGAGCAATTGCTGGCGGTCATAGTCGCCCCAGCTGACCCAGCCTTCCAGGTTCGAATGATAGGGCGCCAGCCAGCGTTCGAATGCCGGCCAGACCTCGTTCAGCGGCGCGGCGCTGTCGATGTTGGCCTGGGTGATGTGGGTCAGTTCGCGGCAGAAGGCCGTGAGCAATGGCCGTCTCGCGGGGCGCACGAAGCGCTGGAAATGGTCCACCTCGCGCCCGTCACGATTCACCAGCGTGGCGCCGATTTCGATAATTTCCATTTCGGTTACCGGCCAGCCACCTTCATCGGTGGTGGCCTCCAGATCAATCACCAGCCATTGAGGCATCGCAGGGTTCCCGGTATCGGCGTGCTGATGGCTTTGAGCGTAGTCAAACCCGGCGAATCCGCCTAGTGTCCCGCTTCGACTCGCAACAAAACCTGCTGGTGCCTGACCTGTTCGCCGCGCTTGACCTGCACCTGCCTGACCACGCCATCGAGGCCGGCCTTGAGGGGGTGCTCCATTTTCATCGCCTCCAGCACCATCAACAGTTGGCCCTGGCGGACCACCGTGCCTTCGCTGACCAGCACCTCGACAATCGCGCCGTCCATGGGCGCCTGGAGCAGGCCGTCGCCAGTGCTGGCGGCGGGGGCGACGGCGGCGCGGGTGCGGTCTTGCAAATGCAGGCCGCCGGGGCGGGTGAACAGCCACAGGTCGCTGCCCTTGAGGCGCCAGCGATGTTGTTGACGGACGCCGTCCAGCATCAGCGCGGCGCCGGACGGGTCGACGTCGAGCCATTTCAATTCGATCGAGCGTCCGGCGTGGTGGACCTTCAGCGTCCCGTCGGGTTCGGCCAGCAGGTCCAGCGTCCAGTCGCGTTCGTCCTGGCCGATGCGGTAGCGCAGCGGCGTGCTGGCATTATTGCGCCAGCCACCCAGGTCGGTGGCGTGCCGAGCGCGGTCGCGTTGATAGAACAGCGCCGTGGCGATGGCGAGTTGTTCGGTCGTGGGCACCTGGGCCTGGAGGGCGGCATGCTCGGACAGATGCTGCTCGATGAACCCGGTGCCGAAGTCGCCGTCGATGAACCGTGGGTGCGCCAACAATCCCGCGAGCAGCCGCTGGTTGCTCTGCACGCCCAGCAATACACAATCCTCCACCGCCCGGAGCAATCGGCGCCGGGCTTGCTCGCGGGTGGCGCCGTGGGCGATCAGTTTGCCCAGCATGGGGTCGTAGAACGGCGTGATGGCCTGGCCTTCCCGCAGGCCGTGGTCGATGCGCACGCCTTCGCGGGCGGGCGGCTCCCAGCCGATCAATCGACCGGCCTGCGGCAGGAAATCCGCCGCCGGGTCTTCGGCGTACAGGCGTACTTCCATGGCGTGCCCGTCCAGGTGCACCTGGTCCTGGCGCAGCGGCAGGGGTCGGCCTGCGGCGACGTCCAATTGCCAAGCCACCAGGTCCTGGCCGGTGACCAGTTCGGTGACTGGGTGTTCGACCTGCAAGCGCGTGTTCATCTCCAGAAAGTAGAACCGGCCATCCGCAGCCAACAGGAATTCCACGGTCCCGGCACCGACGTAGTCCACCGCGCGGCCGGCCTTGAGCGCCGCCTCGCCCATGGCCTGGCGCCGTTCGGCGGTCATGACCGGGCAGGGCGCCTCCTCGATGATCTTCTGGTGGCGCCGCTGGATCGAACAGTCCCGCTCGCCGAGGTGGATCAGATGCCCGTGATGGTCGCCGAAAATCTGTACTTCCACGTGGCGCGGGTCGGGCAGGGCCTGTTCGAGAATCAGCTCGTCGTCGCCAAAACCGTGCAGTGCCTCGGAGCGGGCGGTGCGCAATTGTTCCGCCAGGTCCTCGGCTCGCCGTACCAGGCGCATACCGCGGCCACCGCCACCGGCGCTGGCCTTGATCATGAGCGGGTAGCCGATGCGCGCAGCTTCCCGGTGCAGGCTGTCATCGTCCTGGGCGTCGCCTTCGTAGCCGGCGATGCAGGGTACGCCGGCGGCGAGCATGGCGATTTTCGAACGACGCTTGCTGCCCATCAGCTCGATCGCCTCGGGGCTGGGGCCGATGAACACGATACCGGCCGCCGCGCAGGCCCGGGCGAACCCGGCGTGCTCGGCGAGGAAGCCGTAGCCGGGGTGGATCGCGTCGGCCCCGGTGCGCCGGGCGGCCTCCAGGATGGCCGCTGGAGCGAGGTAGGACTGTTGGACCGAGGCCGGACCGATCAGCACCGCTTCATCCGCCAGGCGTACATGCAGCGCATCGGCGTCGGCCTCGCTGAACACCGCGACCGTGCGATAACCCAGGGCCTGGGCGGTGCGTTGGATGCGACAGGCGATTTCGCCGCGGTTGGCGATGAGGAGCTTGTGGAAGGCAGGCATGGGTCAGGTCCTGGGGGCTGCGGTGTCCGGGGCGGCCTCTTCGCGAGCGGGCTCGCTCCCACCCTGGAGGACTGACACGGCCCCATGTGGGCGCGACGGCGGCTTATCAGGCAAACGGCTCACGCCGGCTTCCCCGGCATCGTGCCCATGAGCTTGCAAATGATGCCCAGCATGATCTCGTCGGCCCCGGCACCGATGGACACCAGCCGTACGTCGCGGTACGCCCGGGCGACCGGGTTGTCCCACATGAAGCCCATGCCGCCCCAGTATTGCAGGCAGCTGTCGGTGACTTCCCGGGCCAGGCGGCCGGCCTTGAGCTTGGCCATGGACGCCAGGCGGGTCACGTCCTGGCCGTTGATGTACTGCTCGGTGGCCTGGTAGACCAGCGCCCGCAGGCATTCGATTTCGCTGACCAGTTCCGCCAGGCGGAAGTGGATCACCTGGTTGTCGATCAGGGCGGTGCCGAAGGTCTTGCGCTCGCGGCAATACTCGACAGTGCTGTCGATGCAGCGCTCCAGGCCCTTGAGCATGTTCGCCGCGCCGAACAGCCGTTCTTCCTGGAACTGCAGCATCTGCATCATGAAGCCGGCGCCTTCCTGGCCGATTCGATTGCGTTGCGGTACGCGCACGTCATCGAAAAACACCTGGGCGGTTTCCGAGCTGCGCATGCCGAGTTTGTCCAGCGGCGCGCCGAGGCGGATACCGGGGCTGTGCATGGGCACCATGATCAGCGACTTGTTGCGGTGGGGCTTGTCGTCGGAGGTGTTGGCCAGCAGGCAGATGAAGTCGGCGCTCGGGGCGTTGGTGATCCACATCTTGCTGCCGTTGATGACATAGTCGTCGCCATCCTTGCGGGCGGTGGTCTTGAGCCTGGCGACGTCGGAGCCGGCGCCGACCTCGGAAACGCCGATGCAACCCACCTGTTCGCCACGGATGGCCGGGCGCAGGAACTCCTCGCGCAACGCATCGGAGCCAAAGCGCGCCAGGGCCGGGGTGCACATGTCGGTCTGCACGCCGATGGACATCGGCACCCCGCCGCAATGAATCGTGCCGAACGCTTCGGCGGCGACGATCGAATAGCTGTAGTCCAGGCCCATGCCGCCGAACTGCTCGGGCTTGGAAATCCCCAGCAGGCCCAGCTCGCCGGCCTTGCGGAAGATCTCGTGGATGGGAAACCGCCCGGCTTTCTCCCATTCGTCGACGTAGGGGTTGATGTCGCGTTCGACGAACTGGCAAACGCTACGCCGCAGTGCTTCGTGTTCCTGGCTGAAGATCATTTGTTATTGTTCTCCGTGTTCGCAAGTCCATCACCGGGGTCAGAAACGGGCCACGCCGAAACTGTTGGCCTGCAGCGACCGCCGCTCGGCCTCGTGGCAGGTATCCAGCAGGTAGCCCAGTAGCGTGCGGGTGTCGCGCGGGTCGATGAGCCCGTCGTCCCACAGGTGGGCGCTGCCATAGAGGGCGCTGGACTGGCTGTCGAGTTTCTGCGCGGTGGTCTGTTCGAGCAGGTCCAGCATCGTCGGGTCGGGGCTTACGCCTTGCTTGATCTGCGTGGCTTCGGTGACGATGCGCAGGACCTTGCCGGCCTGGGCGCCGCCCATCACGGCCGTGCGGCTGTTGGGCCAGGCGAAGATGAACCGCGGGTCCAGCCCACGACCGCACATGGCGTAGTTGCCGGCGCCGTAGGAGCCGCCCACCACGACGGTCAGCTTGGGCACCCGGGCATTGGCCACGGCCTGGATCATCTTGGCGCCATGCTTGATCACGCCTTGTCGCTCCGACTCGGTACCGACCATGAACCCCGTGGTGTTGTGCAGGAACAGCAGCGGCGTGCGGCTCTGGTCGCACAGCTGGATGAACTGCGCGGCCTTGCTGGCGCCCTTGGCGGTGATCGGCCCGTTGTTGCCGATCACGCCGCAGGCATGGCCACGGATGTGCAGATGACCGCACACCGTTTGCGGGTCGAACGCCTGCTTGAACGCCAGGAACGTCGAGCCGTCGGCGATGCGGGCGATGATTTCCGCCACGTCATAGGGCTTCTTCGGATCGTCGGGCACCAGCCCCAACAGTTCGTCGGCGCGGTACAACGGATCGCTCCAGGTCCGTTCGGGCGCGGGCGCGAGTTGGGCGTTCCAGGGCAGCAGGCCGATGATCTCCCGGGCCACGCGGATGCCGTCGGCATCGTCCTGCGCCAGGTACTCGGCGGTGCCGGCCACCTGCGCATGCATCTGCGCACCGCCCAGTTCCTCCTCGGTGGCGATTTCGCCAGTGGCGGCCTTGAGCAGCGGCGGCCCGGCCAGGAACAACCGCGCCTTGTCGCGCACCACCACCACGTAGTCCGACAGCCCCGGTTGATAAGCGCCGCCGGCGGTGGCCGAACCGTGCACCACGGTGATCTGCGGCAGGCCCATGGCCGACATCCGCGCCTGGTTGGCAAAGCAGCGGGCGCCCTCGACGAAAATCTGCGCGGCGTAGTTGAGGTTGGCGCCGCCGCTTTCGGCCAGGGTGATGACCGGCAGTTTGTTTTCCATGGCGATCTGTTGCAGGCGCAGGGTCTTCTGCAAGCCGCTGGGGGAAATGGTCCCGCCCTTGATCGCGCTGTTGTTGACCACCACCAGCACGCGCACGCCGGACACGTGGCCGATCCCGGCGATCAGGCCGCCGCCGGCCTGGCTGCCATCCTTGTCGTCATGCAGCTTGTAGCCCGCCAGGCTCGCCAGTTCGAGGAACGGCGCGCCGGGGTCCAGCAGCAGGTTCAGGCGCTGGCGCGGCAACAGCTGGCCGCGCTTGTCGAAGGTGGCCTGGGCCTGGGCGGCTTTTTCCAGCACCGCCTGTTCGATCGCCCGCAGTTGCTCGACGCTCGCCAGCATCGCCGCATGATGGCGAGCGAAGTCGGTGCCGTGAGGGTCAAGCCGCGTTTCGATGACCGGCATGGGCCGTCCTCCTCTTCGATGCGAACACGCTAGTCGAGTTGATCGGCGATGGGCTGTGGCACCGGTATCTGGATGTCGAGCAACTGCTGGGCGAATGCCTTGCCTTGGGGGTCGCTGCGCAGGCTGGCGGCGCCGCCGCCACCGAGGGCGTTTTCCAGCAGGAAATTCAGGCTGTGGGTGCCCGGCAGGTACCAGCGTTCGACGCGGCCCAGCAGCGGGTCGAGGACGTGGCTCATCCAGTCGACCAACACCTCCGGCGTCAGTGCTTCGGCGATCCACGGCAAATACTCGGGTTCGCGCGCCATTACGCCGATGTTGGCGTGGTTACCCTTGTCGCCGGAACGCGCCACCGCCAGCTTGACCAGCGGCACGCTGGCATCGGCCCGGCCCTGGGGCTTGGGCACGTCCGCGGCGAGCGGCAGGTCGCCGGCGTGCAGGGCGTCGAGTGGGGGCAGGGCGCATGGGTGGCGGCGGCCCTGGAACTCAATCTCGAGGGGGCAGCGGGCCTTGTCGGTCAGGAACGAGAACAGGCGAATCAACGGCGACACCGTCGGCCTTCCACCGATCATGCCGGTGAGCCCTGGCGCCATGCCGGTGGCGGCCTGGGCGATTTCCCGGGAAAACAACACCAGCGCCTGTCGGTCCGGGTGTCGAACCGCCAGCTTGAGCACCACTTCGCGGGTGTCCTGGCGCTGGCCATGCTGACCGTAGGTGGCTTCGCTGCCCAACAGCTCGACGTTCACCTCGCTGTAGGGCGCCCAGCCACGCTGGCTGAACATCTCCGAGGTCTTGGCGATGATCGCCTGGCTGACCCGTTCGGCCTTCGCCACCGCATCGATGCCGGCGATCAGGCAGGTAGCGGTGCAGCGGTAGCCATCCAGCCAGGTGGCGCAGGCCTTGTATTGATCGCTGGGCGGCAGGCCCCGGGCGCCGTGGACGCGCACCGCGTGCTTGCCTTGCTGGATCAGCCTGACCTGGCTGAAGTCGCAGATCACGTCCGGCAGCAGGTAGCCTTGCGGGTCGCCGATCTCGTACAGCAGTTGCTCGCCCACCGTCAGCGGCGTGACCAGCCCGCCGGTGCCGGGCGCCTTGGTGACGATGAACTGGCCGTCGGCGCTGACGTCGACGATGGGAAAGCCGATGTGCTCGTAGTCCGGCACCTCGCGCCAGTCAGTGAAGTTGCCCCCCGTGCATTGCGCTGCGCATTCGATGAGGTGGCCCGCCAGGGCGGCCTGGGCCAGCTTGTCGTAGTCGTGCCAGGCCCAGCCGAACTCATGCACCAGGGCCGCGCTGACCACGGCGCTGTCCACCACCCGCCCGGTGATCACGATGTCCGCGCCCAGGCGCAGGGCCTCGACGATGCCCGGCGCGCCGAGGTAGGCGTTGCTGGACACGCACGCGAGGGGCAGGGGCTCGCCGCTGAACATCTCGCGGATGCCCTGGCCGGCGAGTCGATCGGATTGTCCTTGCAGGTCGTCGCCCAGCAGCACGGCGATCTTCAACGGCACGCCCGCCTGGTCGCACGCCGCTTGCAGCGCCGCGGCACAGGCCAGGGGATTGACCCCGCCGGCATTGCTGATGACGCGGATCCGGTCGCTGTGCAGGCGCGGCAGCAGTGGCGCGAGCACATCGATGAAGTCCGTGGCGTAGCCTGCCTGGGGATCCTTGAGGCGCGCCCCGGCCAGGATCGACATCGTGACTTCCGCCAGGTAGTCGAACACCAGGTAGTCCAGCGCGCCCCCTTCGACCAGTTGCGCGGCGGCGCTGCTGGTGTCGCCCCAGAAGGCGCTGGCGCAACCGATTCGGATCGTTCTTGGCATGGCGCTTTCTCCGGCAAACGTGGTTCGAGACTACCAAGCAAGCGCTTGGTCTGTAAACGCCCGCGGGTTCTTCTGCCCAAGCGCTTGCTTGGGGGCCTGGGTCGGCTTAAATTGCCCGCGCGGCGCTGTTGATAGGGACACCGCCGCGCATCGGTTGATCGACTGTAGGAGAGAATGGGTGGACGAGCAAAAAGCCCTGGACGTGATGCACGCGCTGGTCGACAACGGGCAACTGACCGATCCCCAGAGCGCGCGCGGCAAGCTGCTCCAGAGTGCGGCCCACCTGTTTCGCAACAAGGGTTTCGAACGCACCACCGTGCGTGACCTGGCCAGCGCCGTGGGGATCCAGTCGGGGAGCATCTTTCACCACTTCAAGAGCAAGGACGAGATCCTGCGGGCGGTGATGGAAGAAACCGTCCGCTACAACACCGCCTTGATGCGTGCCGCGCTGGCCGAGGCAAGCAGCGTGCGTGAGCGGGTGCTGGCGCTGATCCGCTGCGAATTGCAGTCGATCATGGGCGGCACCGGCGAGGCGATGGCCGTGCTGGTCTACGAATGGCGCTCGCTGTCCCAGGACGGCCAACGGCAAGTGCTGGCCCTGCGGGACATTTATGAGGACTTGTGGCTCGGGGTGCTGGGCCAGGCCAAGGAGGCCGGGTATATTCGCGGTGACGTGGCCATTACCCGGCGTTTCCTCACGGGTGCATTGTCCTGGACCACCACCTGGTTTCGCGCCGAAGGCAACCTGAGTCTCGATGAGCTGGCCGAACAGGCGCTGATCCTGGTGCTTGAAGAAAAACAATAATCAGGCGGCGCTTTAAATCGCCGCGTGGCTGGCTAAGCAGCTGAAACCGCCTAGCTTTGATTGTATTGATGGGTACTTTTGGGGAGTGGTGATCTTGACGTTTTCGCCGATGGGGATGACTTCGCGTGTGCTGCTGGCTGCCCTGGCCGCTTTCCTGGCGTTGCCGGCCTCGGCGGCGCAATTGGTGCGGATCGGCGCGGCGCACTTTCCACCCTACACCGTTCGCCCCGAGAACGGTGCCGACACCGGCCTGTTGCCGCAAATGGTGGAGGCCTTGAATCAATCGCAGGCGGCTTATCAGTTCGTCCTGGTCCCGACCTCGATTCCGCGCCGCTTCAACGACTTCAAGCAGGGCCGGGTCGACATGGCGATCTTCGAGAACCCCGACTGGGGTTGGCAGGGTGTGCCGCATACCGCCGTCGACATGGGCCTGGAAGACGCCGAGGTCTTCGTCGCCCAGCAGCAGCCGGATCGCCGGCAGGATTATTTCGCCGACCTGCGGGGCAAGCGCCTGGCGCTGTTTAGCGGTTACCACTATGCCTTCGCCGAATTCAACGCCGACCCCAAGTTCCTCGCCGGCCAGTACAACGCCACCTTGACGTACTCCCACGACAGCAACCTGCTGATGGTCCTGCGGGGACGGGCCGACATCGCCCTGGTGACCCGCTCGTACCTCAACGATTATGTGCTGCGCAACCCCGAGGTCGGGCCGCAATTGCTGGTGTCCGAGCGGATCGACCAGGTCTACCACCATTACGCCCTGATCCGGCCCCAGGCGCCCATCACCGGCGAGGCGTTCGAGCAACTGTTGCAGACGCTGCGGGACAACGGCCAGTTGCTGAAGATCTTCAAGCCCTACCAGATCGAGCTGGTGCCCACGCACGCCCATTGACGGGCCCTAAATTTCCTTTGCCGGCTCACGTCCCTCGTTGACTACCGACGACAACGCGAGCCCCTCCATGTCCAACCTAAACCAGCCGATGGCGCTGCCCCTGCCGGGCGGTCGCCGTCTCGGCGCCGATGAAACCGAACGCCACCTGAGCCTGATGCTCGAAGGCGCACCGCTGATCCGGCTGCGCCTGGAGCGCGGTCCCGAGTTGCATGTCCATTTGCAGGAAATCCACGACCGCCCCATGGGCCCGGCACTCTGGGCGGCCTGCTACTGGTTGTTTGCCCGTGATGCGGACTGCCGGCGCCTGGTCTGGCACCTCCAGGAGCGCCCCGGCGAAGCCCTGCTCAGCGGCCTGTTGACCGATGCCGGGCGTGCCGGCGAATACGTCTGCGAGCGCACGATGTTCTGGCAACTGCCACAGCCCTGGCTCGGGGAGTCGTTCAATGGCAGCTACCCGCAGCAGATGATCATCACCGACGGCCAGCGCCATCCTCGTCGGCCCGTCAAGCCGCGCGGCGAGGTGTATCGGCGCTTCGATGCGCGACTGGGGGCCTGGGTGTCGTTGCGCACCCTGGAGATCGAGCAGGACCTGGAGCGTTTCAACCGTTGGCAGAACAGCCCCCGGGTCGCCAGTTTCTGGCAGGAAGAGGGCAGCCTGGCGCAGCATCGCGAGTACCTGGACAAGCTGGCGGGCGATCCCCGGGTGCTGACCCTGATCGGTTGTTTCGACGACCAGCCGTTTGCCTATTTCGAGGCCTATTGGGCCAAGGAAGACCGCATTGCGCCGTTCTACGAGGCGGGGAACTACGATCGCGGCATCCACATGCTGGTGGGGGAGGAACAGCACCGCGGGCCGCACAAGGTGGCGAGCTGGTTGTCGGCGCTGGTGCACTACCTGTTCCTCGACGACCCGCGCACCCAGCGCGTGGTGGCCGAGCCCCGGGCCGACAACGCACGGATGATCGGGCATTTGCACAACCAGTGTTTCCACTGCGAAAAGGAATTCGATTTCCCGCACAAGCGCGCGGCGTTGATGATCCTCGGGCGGGAGCGGTTTTTTGACCGGTGTTCGTTGATGTAGGACTTCGTGCGCGGCGAGCCTGGCAGTTCCAGCGCTGACTGCCGGGCTCGCGAAAGCGGTAGCTGATCCAGCGCAGTACCTAACGCCGGGCGTAGGTATCCCCGCGCACCCCGGACACCTTGCGGCAATGCACCAGGGCGTCGCGGATCATGAAGTTCACCAGGGTCGGCGAGACGCCCAATTCCTTGGCGATGTCTTTTTGCGGCACGCCGTGCAGGCGGTACATCTCGAAGGCATAGCGGGTTCGGCTGGGCAGTTCGGTCAGCGCGTCGGCGATGTGTTCCAGGGTGGAGAAGTTGATGTGGGAAGTTTCCGGCGAAGCGCCCTGGATCACCACGTTCAACCCTTCCTCTTCCGGCCCGGCGTATTTCTGCTCCAGCGCCTGCTTGCGGTAATGGTCGATCGCCAGGTTGCGCACGATCTGGAACAGGTAGCTGAGCTGGGCCTTGAACGACGACGTGATCTGCGGCGCCGATTGCAGTCGGAAGAACGCATCCTGCACCACGTCTTCCGCGCGCGACCGGCACCCGGTGATACGCGCTGCAATCTTGACCAGAATCAAGCGGTTATCGACGAACGCCTGAAGTAACGGTGACTCACACCTGCTTGTGGATACTTGTTCCGTCATGGAATTCACCTTGCTGCAAAAAGTTAGCAGGACGACTGATCTTTCCGACCTGTCCTACGCATCGAGCGCCAAATTAGGCTTAATGATAATTATTGTCAATTGAGAAAAAGAATTATTGCAGAGTGTGAGTCCAGCCCTTGAAGCGCGACCCATTGCCGCAGCCAGTTCGTGCCCCCGACGGGGCGAGTGCAAGCGACCGGCCGACTAATTCTTTGCCAGTGGCATCCGTTCCCTTGGTTGGATGGAACACCCGATACCACTCGCAAGCCGAATTTCAGGCAGGAAACCTCATGACCGACGCGTTCGAACTCCCCAGCACCCTGGCCCATGCCCTCCAGCGCCGCGCGGCGTTGACGCCGGACCGGGTGGCCTTGCGCTTCCTTGCCGATACCCAGGAACAGAGTGTGGTGTTGAGTTATCGCGACCTGGACGTGCGTGCCCGGACCATCGCCGCCGCCTTGCAGGCCGAAGCGGCGTTCGGCGAGCGTGCGGTGCTGCTGTTTCCCAGCGGTCCGGATTACGTCGCGGCGTTCTTTGGTTGCCTGTACGCCGGGGTGATCGCGGTGCCGGCCTATCCACCGGAGTCCTCACGGCGTCATCACCAGGAGCGTTTGTTGTCGATTATCGCCGACGCCGAACCGCGCCTGTTGCTCACCAGCGGCGACTTGCGCGAGCCCTTGCAGGCGCTCGAATCGGCGCCGCCGGTGCTGTGTGTCGATACATTGTCGCCGAGCCTCGCCGAGCAATGGCTGCCGCCAGCGTTGCAGGACGATGACATCGCCTTCCTGCAATACACCTCTGGCTCCACCGCATCGCCCAAGGGTGTACAGGTCAGCCACGGCAACCTGGTGGCCAACGAGCTGTTGATCCGCCATGGCTTCGGCATCGACCTGAACCCTGATGACGTCATCGTCAGTTGGCTGCCGCTGTACCACGACATGGGCCTGATCGGCGGGTTGTTGCAGCCGGTGTTCAGCGGCGTGCCGTGCGTGCTGATGTCGCCTGCCTATTTCCTGGCCCGGCCAGTGCGCTGGCTTGAAGCGATCAGCGAGTACGGCGGCACCATCAGCGGAGGGCCGGACTTCGCCTATCGGCTGTGCAGCGAGCGGGTCAGCGAGGCGGCCCTCGGGCGTCTCGACCTGAGGGGTTGGCGCGTGGCCTATTCGGGCTCCGAGCCGATTCGCCTCGACACGCTGCGACGCTTTGCCGAGAAGTTCGCCCCGTGCGGCTTCACCGAAGACAGTTTCATGGCCTCCTATGGCCTGGCGGAAGCGACCTTGTTCGTGGCCGGCACGCCTCGTCGCCAGGGCATTGCTTCGCTGCGGGTGGATGACGCGGCGCTGGCGCAAAACCGGGTCGAGCCGGGGCAGGGCAGTGCGGTGATGAGTTGCGGTATCAGCCAGCCGGGCCATGGGTTGCTGATCGTCGAGCCCACGACCTTGCAGGCGCGCGAAGACAACCAGGTGGGCGAAGTCTGGGCCACCGGGCCCAGCATCGCCCATGGCTATTGGCGCAACCCGCGAGCCAGCGCCGAGACGTTTGTCCAGCGCGCCGGTCGCACCTGGCTGCGCACCGGCGACCTGGGTTTCCTGCGCGACGGCGAGCTGTTCATCACCGGTCGTCTGAAGGACTTGCTGATCGTGCGCGGGCACAACCTGTATCCCCAGGACATCGAGCAAACCATCGAGCGCGAAGTGGAGGCGGTGCGCAAGGGCCGGGTGGCGGCATTCGCCGTCAATGACAACGGCGAGGAAGGCATCGGCATTGCCGTGGAAATCAGCCGCAGCGTGCAGAAGCTGGTGCCCGCCGACACCTTGATCAAGGCCATTCGCCAAGCCGTGGCCGAGCGCTGCCAGCAAGCCCCGAGCGTGGTGGCGCTGCTCAACCCTGGCGCCTTGCCCAAGACCTCCAGCGGCAAGTTGCAGCGTTCGGCCTGCGCTGCCCGGTTGGCCGATGGCAGCCTCGACAGCTATGCACGGTTCCCGGCGCCGACGGTTGGGCTGGTCGACGAGGCCGGGCCCTCGACGCCGTTGCAAACCTTGATCGGCCAAGCCTGGTGCGAGCAATTGCAGGTCGAACAGGTCCGGGCCGACGACCATTTCTTCCTGCTGGGCGGCAATTCCATCGCCGCGACCCAGGTGATCGCCCGGTTGAGTGAAACCCTGGGGCTGGCGCTGAACCTGCGGTTGCTGTTCGAAGCCCCGACCCTGGCCGCCTTCGCCGCGGCAGTGGCCAACCAGCCACGGGCCGAGGCCCGCCGTCCGATTGACGCCTTGCCGCGTCACCAGGCGGTGCCGCAGTCCCTGGCCCAGAACCGTTTGTGGATTACCTGGCAGCTCGATCCAACGAGCTGCGCCTACAACATCCCCGGCGCCTTGCACCTGCGCGGCGAGTTGGATGAAGACGCCCTGCGCAGCAGCTTCCAGCAACTGGTCGAGCGCCACGAATCCCTGCGTACGCGGTTCCTGGAACGTGATGGCGTTGCCCTGCAACAGATCGATCCGGCGCCAGCGTTCCAGCTGCCAGTGGTCGACCTGCGCGACCTGCCGGACGACCCGCGCGAGGCCCGTGCACGGCAGCTCCGGGAAGAGCAGGCGACCACGCCGTTCGACCTGGAACAGGGGCCGTTGCTGCGGGTCATCCTGGTGCGTCTCGATGACGATGAGCATCACCTGCTGGTGACGCTGCACCACATCATCGCCGATGGCTGGTCGATGAACGTGCTGGTGGAGGAGTTCTCCCGGTTGTACGCCGCAGCGTGCCAGGGACAGGTCGCCGCGTTGGCGCCGCTGCCGTTGCAGTACGCCGACTACGGCACCTGGCAGCGCCAGTGGCTCGCCGAGGGCGAGGCCGAGCGCCAATTGAGTTATTGGCGGCAACAACTGGGGGATGAGCACCCGGCCCTTGAGCTGGGCACGGATTATCCCCGCCGCGCCCACCAGCGGCGCAGCGCCGCGCGGCATGGTGTGCGCCTGGAAAAAAGCCTGGGCGAAGCGCTGCGGCAAACGGCCCAGGCCCACGACGCCACGCCATTCATGCTGTTGCTGGCGGTGTTCCAGGTGCTGTTGCAGCGCTATACCGGCCAGGCCGACATCCGCATCGGCGTGCCCAACGCCAACCGGCCACGCCTGGAAACCCAGGGCCTGATCGGGTTTTTCATCAACACCCAGGTGCTGCGCGGGCAGGTCGATTCGCGCCAGCCGTTCGCCGCGTTGCTGGCCCAGGCGCGGGACACCACCCTGGGCGCCCAGGCCCACCAGGACCTGCCGTTCGAGCAGTTGCTGGAAGCGTTCCCCCAGGCTCGGGAACAAGGCCTGTTCCAGGTGATGTTCAACCATCAACAGCGCGACCTGGGCGCCTTGCGCCGCTTGCCGGGGCTATTGGCCGATGAGTTGCTGTGGCACAGTCGCCAAGCCAAGTTCGACCTGCAACTGCACAGCGAAGAAGATCGCCATGGACGGCTGACCCTGTCGTTCGACTACGCCGACGAGCTGTTCGAGGCCGCGACCATCGCGCGAATGGCCGAGCACTACGCCAACCTGCTGCGAGCGGTCTGCGCCAACCCGCAACAGGCCGTCGGCGACCTGCCGTTGCTGAGTGCCGATGAATACAACCAGCAACGGCAGTGGAGCGCGGCGCCGTGCACGCCGGCCAGCCAATGGTTGCCGGAACTGTTGAACGACCAGGCCCGGCGCACGCCGCAGCACCCGGCGCTGCTGTGGGACGGTGGGCGCCTGGACTACGCCGAGCTGCACGCCCAGGCCAATCGCCTGGCGCACTACCTGCGGGACAAAGGCGTGGGCCCGGATGTCTGCGTGGCGATCGCCGCCGAGCGCTCGGCGTCGTTGCTCATCGGCGTACTGGCGATCATCAAGGCTGGCGGTGCCTACGTGCCGCTGGATGCCGATTACCCGGCCGAGCGCCTGGCCTACATGCTTAAGGACAGCGGCGTCGAGTTGCTGTTGACCCAGACCGCCTTGCTCGACCGCTTGCCCACTTGCGCGGGCGTCAGCGTCATCGCCATGGACGCCCTGCACCTGGAGCAATGGCCGAGCAACCCGCCGGGCCTGCACGTGCACGGCGATCACCTGGCCTACGTGATCTACACCTCCGGTTCCACCGGCCAGCCCAAGGGCGTCGGCAACACCCACGCCGCCCTGGCGGAGCGCCTGCAATGGATGCAGGCCACCTATGGGTTGGACGACACCGACGTGCTGATGCAAAAAGCACCGATCAGCTTCGACGTGTCGGTGTGGGAGTGCTTCTTGCCGTTGCTCACCGGCAGCCGATTGGTGCTCGCCGGCCCCGGCGAACACCGCGACCCGCATCGCATCGCGCAGTTGGTGCAACAGTTTGGCGTGACCACGCTGCACTTTGTGCCGCCGTTGCTGAGCCTGTTCATCGACGAACCCCTGAGCGCCCGCTGCACCAGCCTGCGGCGGCTCTTCTGCGGCGGTGAAGCCTTGTCGGCCGAGCTGCGCAACCGGGTGCTGGCGCAGTTGCCGGCGGCGCAATTGCACAACCGCTACGGCCCGACCGAAACGGCCATCAACGTCACCCACTGGCACTGCACGGCGGCCGATGGCGAGCGCGCGCCAATCGGCCGGCCACTGGGCAATGTGTTGTGCCGCATCCTCGATGACGAATTCAATCCGCTGCCGGCCGGTGTGCCGGGCGAACTGTGCATCGGCGGCCTGGGGCTGGCCCGGGGTTATCTAGGGCGTCCGGGCCTGAGCGCCGAGCGCTTTGTCGCCGACCCGCTGGGGGAGGCGGGCGCACGGCTGTACCGCACCGGCGACCGGGCGCGCTGGACCGCCGAGGGCGTGATCGAGTACCTCGGCCGCCTCGACCAACAGGTCAAGCTGCGGGGCTTCCGGGTCGAGCCGCAGGAAATCGAAGCGCGGCTGTTGGCCCAGGCCGGTGTCGCCCAGGCCGTGGTCCTGGTGCGGGATACCCCGGCCGGCCCGCAATTGATCGGTTATTACACCGCTGCCGATGCCACCGAAGACCAGGACGTCACCCAGGCCCGGCTCAGGGCCGCCCTGGCCGCCGAGTTGCCGGACTACATGGTGCCCGCCCAGTTGCTGCGCCTGGACGCCATGCCGTTGGGCCCGAGCGGCAAGCTCGACCGGCGCGCCTTGCCCGAACCGCACTGGCAGGTGCGCGAACACGTCGAGCCGGCCAGCGCCCTCGAACAGCAGGTCGCCGGGATCTGGCGCGATGTCCTGGGGCTGGCGCGCATTGGCCTGCGGGATGACTTCTTTGCCCTGGGCGGCCATTCGCTGCTGGCGACCCAGATCATCTCCCGCACCCGCCAGGCCTGTGACGTCGAACTGCCGTTGCGGGCATTGTTCGAGGCCAGTGAACTGGGCGCCTTCGCCGAGCAGGTGCGCTTGATCCAGGCCAGCGGCCAGACCAACCGCCAGCCGCCCATCGAGAAGGTCGACCGCCGCCAACCGGTGCCGCTGTCCTACTCCCAGCAACGCATGTGGTTCCTCTGGCAGATGGAACCGGACAGCCCGGCCTACAACGTCGGCGGCATGGCGCGCCTGCGCGGACTGCTGGATGTGGGGCGTTTTGAGGCGGCATTGCAGGCGTTGATCCTGCGTCACGAAACCTTGCGCACCACGTTCCCGAGCGTTGACGGTGTCGCCCGGCAACAGGTGCACGCCGAGACGGGCCTGCGCATGGACTGGAAGGATTTCTCGACCCTGGCCGTCGACGTGCGTGAACAGCGCGTGCAGCAACTGGCGGACAGCGAGGCCCATCGGCCTTTCGACCTGGAAACCGGGCCCTTGCTGCGGGCGTGCCTGGTCAAGACCGCCGAACGCGAGCACTACCTGGTGCTGACCTTGCACCACATTGTCACCGAAGGCTGGGCGATGGACATTTTCGCCCGGGAGTTGAGCGCGCTGTACGAGGCGTTCGTCGACGACCGCGAGTCGCCCCTGGAACCCTTGCCAGTGCAGTACCTGGACTACAGCGTCTGGCAGCGCCAGTGGCTGGAGTCCGGCGAGCGGCAACGGCAACTGGACTACTGGACCGCGCAACTGGGTGACGAACATCCGCTGCTGGAGCTGCCCGCCGATCGTCCGCGGCCGCCGGTGCAGAGCCATCGCGGCGAGTTGTTCCGCTTCGACCTCAGCGACGAGCTGGCGGCCCGGGTCCGGGCGTTCAACGCCGAACAGGGCCTGACCCTGTTCATGACCATGACCGCTGCCCTCGCGGTGCTGCTCTACCGCTACAGCGGCCAGACCGACCTGCGCATCGGCGCCCCGGTGGCCAACCGCATCCGCCCGGAAAGCGAAGGGCTGATCGGTGCCTTCCTCAACACCCAGGTGCTGCGCTGCCGGCTCGACGGGCAGATGACGGTGGGCGAGTTGTTCGCGCAGGTGCGGCACACGGTGATCGAAGGCCAGTCCCACCAGGACTTGCCGTTCGATCACCTGGTCGAAGCCTTGCAGCCGCCACGAAGCGCCGCCTACAACCCGCTGTTCCAGGTGATGTGCAACGTGCAGCGCTGGGAATTCCAGCAGAGCCGCACGCTGGCCGGGATGACTGTCGAGTACCTGGCCAACGATGCCCGGGCGACCAAGTTCGACCTCAACCTGGAGGTCACCGACCTCGACCAGCGCCTGGGCTGCTGCCTGACCTACAGCACCGACCTGTTCGATGAGCCGCGCATCGCCCGCATGGCCGGGCACTGGCGCAACCTGCTGGAAGCCTTGCTGGCCAATCCGTCCCGGCGCCTGGGTGAACTGCCGTTGCTGGCGGTCGACGAACAGCGGCAGATACTCGACAGCCTCGGCGTCGAACCCGGTGAACAGCGCCTCGACCTGTGCATCCACGGGCTGTTCGGCGAGCAGGCCCAGGCCCGTCCCGACGCGCCAGCCCTGACGTTCGCCGGGCAGACCCTCAGCTACGGCGAACTCGACCGCCGCGCCAATCGCCTGGCCTGGGCGCTGCGCGAGCGCGGCGTGGGGCCGCAGGTGCGGGTGGGCCTGGCGCTGGAGCGGTCGCTGGACATGGTCGTCGGCTTGTTGGCGATCCTCAAGGCGGGTGGCGCCTACGTGCCGCTGGATCCGGAATATCCGCTGGACCGCTTGCACTACATGATCGAGGACAGCGGCGTCGGCCTGTTGCTCAGCGACCGGGCCATGTTCCAGGCCCTCGGTGCGCTGCCCGATGGCGTCGCGCGTTGGTGCCTGGAGGACGACAGCCCGGCGCTGGCGCAGTACCCGGAGCAGGCGCCACCGTCGCGCACGCTGCCGCAACACCAGGCCTACCTGATCTACACCTCCGGCTCCACCGGCCAGCCCAAGGGCGTGGTGGTGTCCCACGGTGAAATCGCCATGCATTGCCAGGCGGTGATCCGCCGCTTCGGCATGCGCCCGGACGATTGCGAGCTGCATTTCTATTCGATCAACTTCGACGCTGCCACCGAGCGCCTGCTGGTGCCGCTGCTCAGCGGCGCCCAGGTGGTCTTGCGGGCCCAGGGGCAATGGGATGCCGAGCAAATCTGCGGGCTGATTCGTACGCATCGGATCAACATCCTCGGCTTCACCCCCAGCTATGGCAGCCAGTTGGCGCAGTGGTTGGCGAGCCACGGACAGACCCTGCCGGTGCGCATGTGCATCACCGGTGGCGAAGCGCTGACGGGGGAGCATCTGCAACGGATCCGGGCGGCGTTCAGCCCGAGCCTGTTCTTCAATGCCTATGGCCCGACCGAAACCGTGGTGATGCCATTGGCGAGCCTGGCCCCGGAGCGATTGGAAGAGGGCGCCGCCAGCGTGCCGATCGGCAGCGTGGTCGGCGCGCGGGTGGCCTACATCCTCGATGCGTACCTGGCGCTGGTGCCCCAGGGCGCCACCGGCGAGTTGTATGTGGGGGGCGCGGGCCTGGCCCAGGGTTATCACCAGCGTCCGGGCATGACGGCCGAGCGCTTCGTCGCCGACCCGTTCACCGGCGATGGCGGGCGCCTGTACCGCACCGGCGACCTGGTGCGCCAGCGCGCCGATGGCCTGGTGGAATACCTCGGGCGGATCGACCACCAGGTGAAGATCCGCGGCTTCCGCATCGAGCTGGGGGAAATCGAAACCCGCCTGCTGGAACACCCGGCAGTGCGCGAGGCGGTGGTACTGGCCCTCGACTTGCCGGGGGGCAAGCAATTGGCCGCTTATCTGGTGAGCGCTGTCGCCGAACAGGACGCCGCGCAACAGACGGCGCTGCGCGACGCCTTGCGGGCCCGGCTCAAGGCACAACTGCCGGACTACATGGTGCCCACCCACCTGATCCTGCTGGCGAGCCTGCCGCTGACCACCAACGGCAAGCTCGACCGTCGCGCCTTGCCGATGCCCGACCCTGCGCTCAATCGCCAGCAGTACGTGGCGCCGCGCACGGCCCTGGAGCAGACCCTGGCGACGATCTGGGGCGAGGTGCTGAACGTCCCGCAGGTCGGCCTCGACGATAACTTCTTCGAGCTGGGCGGTGATTCGATCCTGTCCATCCAGGTGGTCAGTCGGGCCCGCCAGCAGGGCCTCCATTTCACGCCCCGGGACGTGTTCCAGCACCAGACCGTGCAGACCCTGGCGGCTGTCGCCAGCCAGGTCGAGCAGGTGCGCGCCGAGCAGGGCCTGGTCAGCGGCGAGTCGGCATTGACGCCGATCCAGCAGTGGTTCTTCGAGACACCCATGCCGAACCGTCATCACTGGAACCAGGCGCTGTTGCTGGAACCGGCGACCGCCCTTGACCCGCACTGCCTGGAGCAGGCACTGCGCCGCGTGGTCGAACAGCACGATGCCTTGCGCCTGGGCTTCGACGCCAGTGCCGGACACTGGCGCGCCGAACACCGGCCGCTGTCCGATGCCTGCCGGCTGCAGACGGTCCAGGTCGCTTCCCTGGACGCCTGCGAGTGCCTGTTCGCCGAGTGTCAGCGCAGCCTGGACCTGTCCACCGGACCATTGTTGCGAGCATTGCTGGTGCAGTCACCCGAGGGGCAGCAGCGGCTGTTGATCGTCATCCATCACCTAGTGGTGGACGCAGTGTCATGGCGAGTGCTGATGGACGATCTGCAAACCGTCTATCGCCAGGTCGCGGCCGGCCAGGCGCCGCAATTGCCGGCGAAGACCAGCCCGTTCCGCGATTGGGCGGCACGCTTGCAGGCCTACGCCGGCAGCGAGTCCCTGCGCGAAGAACTGGACGGCTGGCGGGACCGGTTGGACGGTCCGGCGCGGGTGCTGCCGTGCGCGCACCCTGACGGCGGATGCCAGGTGCGTCACGCGGAAACCGTCAGCGTGCGCCTGGACCGCGAGCGGACCCGGCAACTGCTGCAACAGGCTCCGAGTGCCTACCGCACCCAGGTCAATGACCTGCTGCTCACCGCGTTGAGCCGGGTGCTGTGTCGCTGGAGCGGGCATGAGTCGGTGCTGGTACAACTGGAAGGACACGGCCGCGAGGCCCTGTTCGATGACCTCGACCTGACCCGTACCGTGGGCTGGTTCACCAATGTCTATCCGTTGCGCCTGCGCCCGGCATCCGACGACCTCGGGGCGTCGATCAAGGCCATCAAGGAACAACTGCGCGCCGTCCCCCACAAGGGCCTCGGTCATGGCGTGCTGCGCTACCTGGCCGACGAGGCCACGCGCAACGCCATGGCGGCCTTGCCGCAGGCCTCGATCACCTTCAACTACCTGGGCCAGCTCGACCAGACCCTCGGCCACGACGCGCTGTTCCGGGCCCTGGACGCGCCCCTGGGGGCCATCCACGACGCCGACGCGCCGCTGCCCAACGAACTGAGCGTCGACGGCCAAGTCAGTGGCGGCGAGTTGCTGCTGCGCTGGACCTACAGTCGCGAACGCCATGATCCACGGGTGATCACCGACCTGGCCGAGGCCTACCTCGAAGAATTGCAGCGCCTGATCGCCCATTGCCTCTCGGACGCGGCGGGCGGCCTGACGCCATCGGATTTCCCCCTGGCGAAACTGACCCAGGGCCAGCTCGACAGCTTGCCGGTGCCGGCCGCGCAGATCGAGGACGTCTACCCGCTGACGCCGATGCAGGAAGGCATGTTGCTGCACACCCTGCTGGAGCCGGGCACCGGCCTGTACTACATGCAGGACCGTTACCGCATCGACAGCGAACTCGATCCGGCGCGTTTCGCCCAGGCCTGGCAGGCGGTCATCGCCCGGCACGAAGCCCTGCGCGCATCGTTCTGCTGGAACGTGGGCGAAGACATGCTGCAAATCATCCACAAGCCCGGCAGCACGCCGGTGGACTACCTCGACTGGTGCGAGGTGCCGCAGGAGCAGCAGGAAGCCAGGTTGCAGACCCTGCTCAAGGAGGAACGCGAGGCCGGTTTCGATCTGTTGAGCCAGGCGCCGTTCCACTTGCGACTGATCCGGGTCGGGGCGGGGCGCTACTGGTTCATGATGAGCAACCACCACATCCTCATCGATGCCTGGTGCCGCTCGCTGTTGATGGACGATTTCTTCGAGATCTACACCGCCCTCGGTGAACACCGTGAACCCCGGCTGGCCGTGCCGCCGCGCTATCGCGACTACATCGGCTGGTTGCAGCGCCAGAGCCTGGCCGAGGCCCGGCAGTGGTGGAAGCGCAACCTGCAAGGCTTCGAGCGGACCACGCCGATCCCCACCGACAGGCCGCTGTTGCGCGAGCACGCCGGTGACAGCGGCGGCATGCTGGTCGGCGACTGCTACACCCGCCTCGATGCCCGGGACGGTGCGCGACTGCGGGAGTTGGCCCAGGCCCATCAACTGACGGTCAACACCTTCGCTCAGGCCGCCTGGGCCTTGGTGCTGCGGCGCGTGAGCGGCGAGCGCGACGTGTTGTTCGGCGTCACCGTGGCCGGACGCCCGGTGGAACTGCCGCAGATGCAACGCACGGTGGGTCTGTTCATCAACAGCATCGCCTTGCGCGTGCGGATGCCCGAGGACCATCAGCCGTGCAGCGTGCGCCAGTGGCTGGGCGGTTTGCTCGACAGCAACATGCAGTTGCGCGAGTACGAATACCTGCCGTTGGTGAGCCTCCAGGAGGTCAGTGAGCTGCCCAAGGGCCAGCCGCTGTTCGACAGCCTGTTCGTGTTCGAGAACGCACCGGTGGAAGTCTCGGTGCTGGACCGCGCCCAGAGCCTCAACGCCACCTCGGACTCGGGCCGCACCCACACCAACTTCCCGCTGACGGCGGTCTGCTACCCGGGGGATGACCTGGGGCTGCACCTTTCCTACGACCAGCGCTACTTCAACGAAACCACCGTCCAGGGCATGCTGGCGGAATTCAAGCGCTTGTTGCTGGCCTTGGTGGACGGGTTCCACGGTGACATGGCCGAGCTGCCGTTGCTTGGCGCCCAGGAGCGGGATTTCCTGGTGAACGGCTGCAACCAGAGCGAACGTGCCTACCCGCTGGAGCAGGGCTACGCCGAACTGTTCGAGGCCCAGGTGGCGGCCCATGCGCAGCGCATCGCCGTCAGTTGCCTGGATGTGACGCTCACTTATGGGCAATTGAACGCCCGCGGCAATCGCCTCGGCCATGCGCTGCTCGCCGCTGGCGTCGGGTTCGACCAGCCGGTGGCGTTGCTGGCCGAACGGAATGCCGACCTGCTCGGCATGATCATCGGCAGCTTCAAGGCCGGTGCCGGCTACCTGCCCCTGGACCCTGGCCTGCCGAGCCAGCGCCTGGAGCGGATCATCGAACTGAGCCGCACGCCGCTGCTGGTTTGCAGCCAAGCCTGCCAGGCCCAGGCGCTGGCCCTGCTGGACGCGTTCGCCTGTTCCGAGCGGCCGAAGCTGCTGGTGTGGGAAGACGTGCAGGGCAGCGACGCGTCGGTGGAAAACCCCGGTGTCTACAGCGGGCCGGATCACCTGGCCTACGTCATCTACACCTCCGGCTCCACCGGGCAGCCCAAGGGCGTGATGGTGGAGCAGCGCGGCATGCTCAACAACCAGCTCAGCAAGGTGCCGTACCTGGCCCTGGGCGAGGCCGATGTGATCGCCCAGACAGCGTCCCAGAGTTTCGACATTTCGGTGTGGCAGTTCCTCGCCGCGCCGCTGTTCGGCGCCCGGGTGGACATTGTGCCCAACGCCATCGCCCACGACCCCCAAGGCTTGCTGCACCACGTGCAACGGCAGGGCATCACGGTGCTGGAAAGCGTGCCGTCGCTGATCCAGGGCATGCTCGCCCAGGACCGCATCGGCCTGGATGGCCTGCGCTGGATGCTGCCCACCGGCGAGGCGATGCCGCCGGAGCTGGCCCGTCAATGGTTGCTGCGTTACCCGGCCATCGGCCTGGTGAATGCCTACGGTCCGGCGGAATGCTCCGATGACGTGGCGTTCTTCCGAGTAGACCTGGCCTCCACCCGTGGCACCTATTTGCCGATCGGCACGCCCACCGACAATAACCGCCTGTACCTGCTCGACGGCGCGCTGGACCTGGTGCCGCTGGGGGCGGTGGGCGAGTTGAGCGTGGCCGGCACCGGGGTCGGGCGCGGGTATGTCGGCGATCCGTTGCGCACCGCGCCAGTGTTCGTGCCGAATCCGTTCGGCGCACCGGGCGAGCGCCTGTACCGCACCGGCGACCTGGCCCGGCGGCGCAGCGACGGCGTATTGGAATACGTCGGGCGCATCGACCATCAGGTGAAGGTGCGCGGCTACCGCATCGAGCTGGGGGAAATCGAGGCGCGCCTGCATGAGCAACCCGAGGTGCGCGAGGCCGCCGTGGGCGTGCAGGAAGGCGTCCAGGGCAAGCATCTGGTGGGTTACCTGGTCGCCGCCGACTCGGCGCTGAGCCCCCACCAACGCCTCGAACGCATCCAGCAGTGCCTGCGGGCCGAACTGCCGGACTACATGGTGCCGCTGCACTGGCTGTGGCTCGATCGCTTGCCGCTCAACGCCAACGGCAAGCTCGACCGCAAGGCCTTGCCGGCCCTGGAGATCGGCCAGTTGCACAGCCAGGACTACCAGGCGCCGGGCAACGAACTGGAACAGACCCTGGCGGACATCTGGGCCGAGGTGCTCAAGGTCGAACGGGTGGGGGTACGCGACAACTTCTTCGAACTGGGCGGGCATTCCCTGCTGGCGACGCAAATCGCTTCGCGGGTGCAAAAGGCCCTGCAACGGGAGGTGCCGCTGCGGGCGATGTTCGAATGCAGCACGGTGCAGGAACTGGCCGCCTACATCGAGGGGCTGGCGAGTCGCGAAATCACCGGGGAGAAGGTGGATCGGTTGAATGATTTGATGGCGGAGTTGGAAGGCATGTAGTTTTGCGGCGTCTATCAAGGCCTCATCGCGGGCAAGCCTTGCTCCCACAGCGATCAGCTGTGAACAGAACATTTGTGTTCGGGCATCAACCCTGTGGGAGCAAGGCTTGCCCGCGATGGGGGCCGCACAGGTACAGCTGGCTCAAAGGTTGACTGCTCCGCCTGCACGGCTCAGTCTCCCCAAGGCTTTTTCCAGACACAACAAGGAGGTCACCGATGCCCTTTGCAACCGTTGACGGACAACCGCTTCATTACCTGGACCGGGGCCATGGCCCGGTGGTGCTGCTGGGCAGCAGCTATTTGTGGGACCACACCATGTGGGCGCCACAGATCGAGGCGTTGTCCCGGCACTACCGGGTCGTCGCCCTGGACCTGTGGGGCCACGGCCAGTCCGGGCGCATGCCCGAGGGCATGGCGTCGCTGGATGACCTGGCTCGCCAGGCACTGGCGTTGCTGGACCACCTGCACATTGACTGCTTCGACCTGGTGGGCTTGTCGGTGGGCGGGATGTGGGGCGCGCGGTTGGCGCTGGCGGCGCCGCAGCGGGTCAGGAAGCTGGTGCTGATGGACACCTACGTGGGCGTCGAGCCGGAGCCGACCCGCCAGTATTACTTCTCGCTGTTCGACAAGATCGAGGCCAGCGGCAGCATTCCCGAAGCGCTGCTGGACATCATCGTGCCGATCTTCTTCCGGCCGGGCATCGATCCGCAATCCTCGCTGTACCAACAGTTTCGCGCGAGCCTGGCGGCGCTGCCGACCGAGCGCCTGCGCGACAGCATCGCGCCGCTGGGCCGGATCATTTTCGGCCGCGACGACATCCTCCCGCGCCTGGGCGAACTGGACGCCGGGCGCACCCTGGTGATGTGCGGCGACCAGGACAAGCCACGGCCCCCGTCCGAAGCGCTGGAGATGGCCGAGCGGATCGGTTGCCCCCACGTGCTGGTCCCGGAGGCGGGGCATATCTCCAACCTGGAAAACCCGGGCTTCGTGACGCAGGCGCTGCTGGAGTTCCTGCCTGGCTGACGTTCGGCATTCGCGAGCAGGCTCGCTCCCACAACAGTTCGGTGTTCACCGGCCAGGGTGTGGGAGCGGGCCTGCTCGCGAAGAGGCCCGCCCAGTCGACATCATTTCGGCCCGAGAATCTTCACCAACTTGTCCGGCGACGGCGCGCCTTGCTGCTGTTGCAGCTCGCCCTGGTCATCCAGGTAGAAAATCGCCGGGGTCGCGGTCAGTTCCAGTTCGTCCATCAGCTGCTGGTTGGCGTCGATTTTGGCCTGGATCGCCGCCGGGATGTCCTTGAGGGGCTTGAGGGCGCTGCCCTTGCCGGCCTTCTCGTGGGTTTCCAGGGCTTTCTCCGGGTCCTTGGCGGCCAGCAATGCCGCGGTTTTCCCCGGGCTGTCCTCGCGGATGATGCCTACCATGATGTGCCGCAATTGCACCTTGCCGGCCTTGACCCAGGGCCGCGCCTGTTCCCAGAACATGTTGCAGTACGGGCAGTTCGGGTCGCTGAACAGGTACACCGTGCGCGGCGCGTCCGGGCTGCCGTCGGCGATCCAGTGGCTGGCGGCCATCTTCGCCCACATGGCCTTGGCCATCGGCGCGTAGACCAGTTTTTGCAGCGGTTCCACGCTCAGGTCCTTGCCATCGGCGTCGTACAGGTTGCCCAGCAGCACATGCTGGCCGTCCGGCGTCAAATACAGCGCCATGCCGCGGTTCTGGTATTGCGCCGCGTAACCGCGCAGGCCATCCGGCGCCTCGAAGGTGCCGACGATCTTCGCGCCCTTGGCTTCGATCTTCTTGATCGCCGCAGGCAGCTCTTCGGCCTGGAGCAGCGGCGCCTGCAACAAGGCGGCGGTGAAGCCCAGGGTCAGCAGGTGGCGGAGGCGGGGCATGGGGATTTCCTTGTGGCAGGGTGGGGCGCCACGGACGAACCCGGCGCTTCGAAGTTTTCCAGGGCGCGGGCCAGGCTCGCTTCCGACAATTCCCCCAGGTGACTGCCCAGCAGGCGACCGTCGGCGCTGTAGAACAGGGTCGTCGGCAGCGCCATGGAGCCCACGGCCTGGCCGAGGCGACCGCTGCCGTCGAACAACACGTTGTCCAGGCTCAAGCCCTGGGTGGCGAGGTAGGTGCTGACGCTCTGCATGCTTTCGGCCTGGTTGACGAACAGGAACGTCAAGTCCGGCCGCTGCTGCTGGGCTTCTTCCAGCACCGGCATTTCACGCCGGCAGGGCGGGCACCAGGTGGCCCAGAGGTTGATCACCAGGGGGCCGCCCTGGTAGTCGGTGAGCTTGACGGTCTGCCCGTCGGCGGTGCGCAGGTCGATGTCCGGCAACCGCGTGCCTTGTTCATAGATCGTCAGCGACAGCGACGCCACCAGCCAGAACAGCAAGCCACTGCCGACACCGAACCCCAATGGCCGGCGCAGGGCCGGGCGACGGCGGGCCCACAGCAACGCGCCGATCGACACCGCGACGATCCCCGGCCAGGCCAGGAAACCGCCATCGCGCAGGTCGACGACTTGCCAGGCATCGTCCTGGTAATGGCTCCAGTAGGCGATGACGAAGCCGACCCGCGCGGCCAGCAGCCCCAGCAAAAACAGCACGAACAGCACCGACTCGGGGTTCTCGCCACCGCGCTTGGCCACCCGCCAGCCGACAAACGTCGCCAGCGCCAGGGCGCTGATCAACAGCAGGTGGTTAAGGGCGATGGCGAAGGTGCCGAGGGTGAGTGTCAGCATCAGCGTGCGTCCCGGGTGGTGTTCCAGCGCGCCAGGAACGCCTTGGCGTCGACTTCCCCGGTGATCCGCTGGCTGCGGCGCTCTTCGCCGTCGGCGCCGATCCACAACAGGCTCGGTGGCCCGGGCACCTGGTAGCGGCCCAGCAACGCACGGCTGGCGGCATTGTCAGCGGTGACGTCCAGGCGCAGCAGGCGCACGCCCTTCAGGGCGTCCTGCACTTCGGTGCGGCCGAACACCTGTTTTTCCATGATCTTGCAGGACACGCACCAGTCGGCGTAGTAGTCCAGCAGCACCCACTGGCCCTGGGCCTTGGCCTCGTCCAACTGCTGTTGCAGGGCGGCGGGCTCGCTGACCGTGACGAAGGCGTCATGGGCGTCGACGGCCGAACTGCCCGACGCGGCGCTGTAGACCTTGAGCGGCTGGAAGAAATCATCGCCACCGCCGGCCGCACCCACCACCAGGACGCTGCCCCACAGGCCAAACAGCAGCGATGCGCTGCCGCAGGCATAGGCGGCGTGGCCGAACCCTTCGGTCTGGCGCCAGGCGCTGTAGGCGGCGATCAACAGCAGCGCGCCCCACAGCCCGATCCACAGCGAGCCATCGATCACCGGGCGAATCATCAACAATGCCGTGCCCAGGAACAGGAAGCCGAACAGGCCCTTGAGCAGATTCATCCAGGCGCCGGGCTTGGGCAGGAAGCGATTGCCCACGGTCACCAGCAGCAACAGCGGCAGGCCGATGCCCAGGCCCATGGCGAACAGGATCAGCCCGCCGTGCAGCGCATTGCCGCCCTGGGCGATGTACAACAGCGCGCCGGCCAGTGGCGCGGTCATGCATGGCCCCACCAACAGGCCGGACAGCGCGCCGAGGATGCCGGCACCCACCAGGCTGCCACCGCGGCGCTCGCGCCCGGCGTTCTCCAGGCGGTCGCGCAGGGCGGCCGGCAACTGCAACTCGAAGAAGCCGAACATCGGCAGCGCCAGCAGCACGAAGATGGCCGCGAACGTGCCCAGCAACCACGGTTGCTGCAGCAGTGCCTGGAGGTTGGCGCCCAGCAGCGCGGCCAACACACCCATGGCGGCGTACACCAGGGCCATGCTGATCACGTAGCTGCCGGCCAGCGCCAGGCCGCGCCGCGCTCCGGCGCCGCTGCCCACCACCAGGCCCGCCAGGATCGGCAGCATCGGCAGGGAGCAAGGGGTGAACGCCAGCAACAGGCCCAGGCCGAAGAACACCAGCAGGCTCCAGCCCAAGGCTCGTTGTTGCAGGCCGCTGGCCAGGGCCTGGTCCGGCGCCTGGCCGCTGGCAGCGGCAGGTGCGGCACCGCCCAGGTCGACGATTTGCGTCTGGGGCGGATAGCACAGGCCTGCGTCGGCACAACCCTGGAAGCCGACCTTGACCTTGCCGGTGGCGCCGGCCGGGATCTTCAGTTCCAACGCCTGGCGATAGACCTGCTGGTCGCCGAAGAACTCGTCGCTGTGGGCCTCGCCCTCCGGCAACCGGGGCTTCTGCGCCTCGGCCAGGCCATCGAACCTGAGCCGCTGGCGATACAGGTAGTAGCCATCGGCAATCTGCCAGAACAGCTGCGTCTCGCCGGAGTCCAGGCGTTCGGAAGTGAACACGAAGGCCTTTTCCACCGGCAGGAAATCGGGTTTGGTTTCGAAGGGATTGGCGGCCTGGGCCAGGCCCGAAATCAGCAGCAGCCACAGCAAAAACAATCGACGCATGGATAAAGCCTTAGAACGAAGCAAGTGGAACGCACAATGGCGACTGGCGATTAACCGTCGATTAACCGGTGGCACCCGGGCAGCGATGATCGCCCAAACCGGGCGGACTCGTCGCATAATGTCGGCTTAATCGGCCGGCGGCCTAATGTACCTTTTTCCACGAGGCTTACCATGCGCGTACTGGTCTGCGAAGACGATGAGTTGATCGCCAGCGGCATTGTCGCCGGCCTCACGGCCCAGGGCCTGGCCGTCGAGCACGTCGCCACGGCGTCGGCGGCGCGGGCGATGGTCGGCGTGGCCGAGTTCGACGTCATGGTGCTGGACCTCGGCCTGCCCGACGAGGACGGCCTGAAGCTGCTCAAGCAACTGCGCCAGCAAGGCCTGGAGATCCCGGTGTTGATCCTCACCGCGCGGGATTCGGTGACCGACCGGGTCGACGGCTTGCAGGCAGGCGCCGATGACTACCTGCTCAAGCCCTTCGACCTGCGCGAACTCGCGGCGCGCCTGCATACCTTGCTGCGCCGCGTGGCGGGGCGCAGCGTCAACCTGATCGAGCATGGCCGGCTGACTTACGACCCGAGCAGCCGGGAAACCTCCCTGGACGGCCAGCCGGTTGACCTGTCCCGGCGCGAGCAATCGTTGTTGCAGGCGCTGCTGCACAGCCGTGGCCGGGTGCTGTCCACCGAGCAACTCAAGGACAGCGTCTACGGTTTCAACGACGAACTGGAAAGCAACGCCCTCAACGTCCATATCCATCACCTGCGGCGCAAGCTGGGCAACGGGATCGTCGAGACCGTGCGCGGGTTGGGTTATCGCCTGGGGCCTGCCGATGGCGGGGAGTCGTCCAAGTGATGAGCCTGCGATTGCGCCTGAGCCTGACCCTCGGCGCGGCCTTCGCCCTGATCTGGGCCCTGGCGGCGGCGTGGATGCTCAGCGACCTGCGCAACCAGATGATGTTTTCCCTCGACCAGCGCCTGGTAGCGTCGGCCCGGATGGTCGCCGGCCTGCTGGAGCAGTTGCCGCCCTTGCCCAGCAAGGGCGACGGCACGCATTTCAGCGCCGAGCAATTGAGTATCCCCGGGGGCATGGCCTGCCAGGTCAGCTCCTTGCGTGGCGAAATCCTGGCCCGCAGCCACGGCACCCCCGAGCAGGCCCTGGAGGCGGAGAAGATGGGCTTCCACGACCAGATGATCGACGGCGCACCCTGGCGCAGCTTCACCCTGGCCCGGGGCGATGTGCGCATCACCACCGCTGACCGCCAGATCGAACGCGAAGCCCTGAACATGTCGATCCTCCTGGCGGCCTCGGTGCCGGTGGGCGTGGCGCTGCTCGGTTGCCTGTGCCTGTTGTGGCTGGGTATCGGCCAGGGCCTGGCGCCGCTCAATCGCATGCGCGACGCGCTGATGCGACGCAACGCCGACTCCCTGGAGCCGTTGCAGATCCATCCGCTGCCCAGCGAGCTGCGGCCGTTGCTGGAGACCCAGAACCAGTTGTTCCAGCGCATCGGCAAGACCATCGAGCGCGAACGGCGACTGACCGGCGACGCCGCCCATGAACTGCGCAGCCCGCTGACGGCCATCAAGACCCACCTGCAAGTGGCGCGCATGACCGAAGGCGCCGCCCGCGACCAGTCCCTGGCCCGGGCCGAGGAGGGCGCCGATCGCCTGCACCGCACCCTGGAGCAATTGTTGCTGCTGGCGCGGG
The DNA here is from genome assembly GCF_030580855.1 of Pseudomonas citrullilanati. Lineage (GTDB taxonomy): Bacteria > Pseudomonadota > Gammaproteobacteria > Pseudomonadales > Pseudomonadaceae > Aquipseudomonas > Aquipseudomonas citrulli. The sequence goes on from NZ_JAUQOP010000001.1 coordinate 343,644, forward strand.
TGGAAGGCAGCCTGTCGTTCGACGATGGCGTGCAGTGCAACGCCGAGCAGGTCGCACGGCTGGCGATCCAGGACGCGGCCAGCCAGGATTCCCGGCGGATCAAGCTGCACCTGGCCCCCGGGCTGTCCGAGGCGCCGGTGCAGATGCCGGCGGTGCTGTCCATCGCTGCCGTGCGTAACCTGCTGGATAACGCCCTGCGTCATACCCCGGGCGATACCGAGGTGGAACTGAACCTGGAGATGATCGGCCAGCGGGTTCGCTTCCAGGTGCGTGACCACGGGCCGGGCATTGCCGCCGAGGATATCCAGCACCTGACCCAACGTTTCTGGCGCAACGGCCAGAGCACGGGCTGCGGTTTGGGCCTGGCGATTGTCCAGGCCATCGTCCAGCGCTGCGGCTGCGACCTGCATTTCGACAGCCGGGCGGACGGGCTGCGGGTCGAATTGACGATGCCGGTGCAATCGCTGCCAGGTTGATCCCGGCGGCGGCGAAGCTTTTTCCCCCGGGGCTAAATCCCGGCCTCGCTGGTGCGTTTCCACATTCAGGAAACTGCACATGTGTGCACAGCGAGGTCCAGAGATGCCAGTCGCCAACCGCCTTATCGAAGCACCCCCGGCCGGGCCCGGCCCGGAACCGGCCGAGACGCTCTATCAATTCACCGAGTCGCCGCTGCTGGCCCGCCAGAGCCGCCAGGAGTCCAACGCCCGCAGCTACCCCCGGCGCATACCCCTGGCCCTCAAGCGGGCGCGGGGCTTGTATGTCGAAGACGTCGAAGGACGCACGTTCATCGACTGCCTGGCGGGCGCCGGCACGCTGGCGCTGGGGCATAACCACCCGGTGGTGATCGAGGCGATCCAGCAGGTGCTGGCCGATGAACTGCCCCTGCACACCCTGGACCTGACCACGCCGGTCAAGGACCGCTTCGTCCAGGACCTGTTCGGCCTGTTGCCGGCGGCCCTGGCGGCCGAGGCGAAGATCCAGTTCTGCGGCCCCACTGGCACCGATGCGGTGGAAGCGGCCCTCAAGCTGGTGCGCACCGCCACCGGACGCAGCACGGTGCTGTCGTTCCAGGGCGGCTACCACGGCATGAGCCAGGGCGCACTGAGCCTGATGGGCAGCCTGGGGCCGAAACGCCCCCTGGGCGCGTTGCTCGGCAATGGGGTGCAGTTCATGCCGTTTCCCTACGATTACCGTTGCCCGTTCGGGCTGGGCGGCGCCCCAGGCGTGAAGGCCAACCTGCATTACCTGCACAACCTGCTCAACGACCCCGAGGCCGGCGTGCAATTGCCGGCGGCGGTGATCGTCGAGGTCGTGCAAGGCGAGGGCGGGGTCATCCCGGCCGACCTGGATTGGCTGCGCGGCTTGCGGCGGATCACCGAACAGGCCGGCGTGGCGCTGATCGTCGATGAAATCCAGAGTGGCTTCGGCCGGACCGGCAAGATGTTCGCGTTCGAGCACGCCGGGATCATCCCGGACGTGGTCGTGCTGTCCAAGGCCATCGGCGGCAGCCTGCCGCTGGCGGTGGTGGTCTATCGCGACTGGCTCGACACCTGGCTGCCGGGCGCCCACGCCGGGACGTTCCGCGGCAATCAGATGGCGATGGCCGCCGGCTCGGCGGTCATGCGCTACCTGGTGGAGCACGACGTGCCGGCCCACGCGGCCGCCATGGGCGAGCGCCTGGGCGAACACCTGCACATCCTGCAGCGCGACTTCCCGCAGCTGGGCGATATCCGGGGTCGCGGCTTGATGCTCGGCGTCGAGCTGGTGGACCCCCACGGGACGCCGGACGCCCTGGGCCATCCGCCGGTGGATGGGCAACTGGCGCCACGGGTGCAGCGTGAATGCCTCAAGCGCGGGTTGATCCTGGAGGTGGGCGGTCGCCAGGGCAGTGTGGTGCGGTTCCTGCCGCCGCTGATTGTCACGGCGGCGGATATCGACCGGATCGCCGACATTTTCGGGCGCGCCTTGGGCGCGGCCGTCACCGACGCCTAATTTTCACCCGGATCCAAACGTTCCTTTCATACCCCGGCTGCGCATGCGCCGCAGCGAACCTCGAACAAAGATGGAGAGACACCCATGACTTCAGTATTCGACCGCGAGGACATCGTCTTTCAGGTCGTGGTCAACCACGAAGAGCAGTATTCGATCTGGCCGGACTACAAGGCCGTCCCCGAAGGCTGGCGGACCGTCGGCAAGAGTGGCTTCAAGAAGGAATGCCTGGCCTATATCGAAGAGGTCTGGACCGACATGCGCCCACTGAGCCTGCGCAAGAAGATGGAAGAGCAGGCGGCTGCGGCTCACTGATACCGAATGGCTGTTTTTGTGGGAGCGGGCTTGCTCGCGAACGCGATCTGTCTGTCGCTCAAGTGTTGACTGACACACTGTCTTCGCGAGCAAGCCCGCTCCCACGGGGTTGGCGCCAGCAGCTATTTCCTTTGGGTATCAATGCCCACCAGAAAATCAATCAACGCCCGTGCCACCGCCGGCAACTGTCGATGGGGCGGATAGATGATGGAGAACGGCCGGCTGCGCCCGCCCACGTCCTCCAGCAACGCCACCAGTTCCCCGCGCTCGATGCGCTCGCGGACGATGAACTCATAGGTCTGGCAAATCCCCAGCCCGGCCTGGGCCAGGGACACGATACCCAGGACATCGTCGGACACCTGGACATTACCCGCCGGCAGCCATTCCCGATCCTCGAGGTTTTCGCGAAACAGCCACGGGGCGATGCGCCCGCTGCTGGGCATCACGAAGGGCAGGCACGCGTGGGCGGCCAGTTCGTCGATGTGTCCGGGCGTGCCGGCGCGATCCAGGTACCGCGGGGCGGCAACGAGGCAGAGGCGGGCGTCTTCAAGCTTGCGTCCGACCAAGCCGCTGTCCGGCAACGGTCCGAGCCGGATGGCCAGGTCATACCCTTCGGCCACCAGGTCGACGTTGCGATTGGTAATGCTCAGCTCGACCCGCACCTGCGGGAACGCCTGGGCGAAGCGCGCCAGCAGCGGCGGCAGGCGGTAATGGCCATAGGTGGTCGGCACGCTCAGGCGCACCCGCCCGGAGAGGATGCCATCGCGGCCCTGGATCTGCCGTTCCGCGTCGTCGATCAGGGCAAAGGCCGAACGCGACTGTTCCAGGTACAGGCTGCCAGCGTCGGTCAGGTTCAGCCGTCGCGTGGTCCGTCGCAGCAGTTGCACGCCGAGCCGGGCTTCGAGACGTGAAAGGGTGCGGCTCAACACGGAAGGGGTGGTGCCCAGCGCCACGGCGCCGGCGCTGAGAGTGCCTTTTTCCACCACGGTGACGAAGGCTTCCACATCGGCCAGGTGATCGAATCGACGCGGCATTATTGCCTCCATAGGCCAAGTGATGTTCCGGGTGGCGAGTTTATCGCTGGCGAGCGCATCAATACAGTGGGCGCATCTCTTATCGAAGCGTCCTGGAGGCCTCATGAAAAAGCTCACTACCTTGGCAACGTCTGTCGTCCTGGCAGGTATCAGTGTCGCGGCCCATGCCGATAACGTGCTGGTGGTTCTGTCGGACGCCGATCATCTGGACCTGAAGGATGGCAAGGTCTTCTCTACCGGGTTCTACCTCAACGAATTGCTCCAGCCGGTGAAACTGTTGCTGGACGCCGGCCACCAGGTGACGTTCGCGACCCCCGAGGGCAAGGCACCGACGCTGGACCGGTCCTCGGTGGACAAGATGTACTTCAATGACGACCCGGCGGAGCTGGAGCGCTACCAAGCGTTGCTGGCGCAGTTGAACATCACGTCGGCCAAGGATTCCCCGGTGATCAGCCTGGCCCGTGTCGAGCAGATCGGTCTGGATCGGTTCGACGCCTTGTACATCCCCGGCGGGCATGCGCCGATGCAGGATCTGCTGACGAGCGCGCCGTTGGGGCGGGTGCTGAGGCACTTCCATGACCAGGGCAAGACCACCGCACTGGTCTGCCACGGACCGATAGCGCTGCTGTCGACCTTGCCTGACGCCAAGGGCTTCGTAGGCCGGTTGGCCACCCGGGGCCAGGCTTCGGCCGAGGCCGGCTGGATCTATTCCGGGTACAAGATGACGGTGATCAGCAATCAGGAAGAAGAGCTGGCCAAGGGGCTGCTGGGTGGCGGGAGCATGAAGTTCTACCCACAAACCGGGCTGGAACAGGCGGGTGGGCAATACAGCAGCAATACCTCGCCGTGGACGTCCCATGTGGTGACGGACCGGGAGTTGATCACCGGCCAGAACCCGGCGTCGGCGCTAGAAGTGGGGCAAGTGTTGGTCGAGCGGTTGAAGCACTGACCCAGGAATACCCTGGTTCCCCTTGTGGGGGCGGGGGGGGGGGGGGGGGGGGGGGGGGGGGGGCCGCGGGGGGGGGGGGGGGGCGGGGGGGGGGGGGGGGGGGCGCCCCCCCCCCCCGCGGGCGGCGCCGCCGCCAAACGACCCATACCTGCGGGCCGGCCGCGCGGGCC
>NZ_JAUQOP010000020.1 GCF_030580855.1 Pseudomonas citrullilanati
CCCCCCCCCCCCCCCCCCCCCCCCCCCCCCCCCCCCCCCCCCCCCCCCCCCCCCCCCCCCCCCCCCCCCCCCCCCCCCCCCCCCCCCCCCCCCACAAAAGCGTTCTGTCACGAGTGATTCGAGCAGTTGGTTTTGTCAGCCTGCCACCAGCACCCGGATCGCTTCCAGGCGCAACGCCGCCTTCTCCAGCATCGCCAGGCCCTGTTCGCGCTGTTGGCGCAGGGCATCCAGTTCGCTGTCGCGTACGGTCGGGTTGACCGCTTGCAGGGCGGTCAGGCGCGCCAGTTCTTCATCGATGTCGGCAGCCAGGCGGCGTTGGGCCTCGGCCACGCGCTCGGCATGACGCGGGGCGACTTTCTCTTCCCCGGCGTTGATTCGCGGCGTGAGCTGGTCGCGCTGGGCCTGGATGAACTTGTTGGCGCTGGCGCGGGGCACGCTTTCCAGCTGGTCGTTCAGGGTGTCGAACGAGACCCGGGCGGCCAGGTCGTTGCCGTTGGCGTCCAGCAGGCAGCGCAGGGCGGCTGGCGGCAGGTAACGGCCCAGTTGCAGCGAACGCGGGGCGACCACTTCGCTGACGTAGAGCAATTCCAGCAACACCGTGCCGGGCTTGAGGGCCTTGTTCTTGATCAGCGCCACCGCGGTGTTGCCCATGGAACCGGACAGCACCAGGTCCATGCCGCCTTGCACCATCGGGTGCTCCCAGGTGATGAACTGCATGTCTTCGCGCGACAGCGCCTGGTTGCGATCGTAGGTGATGGTCACGCCTTCGTCATCGCCCAGCGGGAAGCTGGCGTCGAGCATCTTTTCGCTCGGCTTGAGGATCAGCGCATTTTCCGAATGGTCCTCGCTGTCGATGCCGAACGCGTCGAACAGGGTTTCCATGTAGATCGGCAGGGCGAACTGGTCGTCCTGCTCGAGAATGGCCTCCACCAGCGCGTCACCTTCGCCGGCACCGCCGGAATTGAGTTCCAGCAAGCGGTCGCGGCCGGTGTGCAGCTCGCTCTCCAGGCGCTCGCGTTCGGCGCGGGCCTCGTCGATCAGCGCTTGCCATTGGCCATCGTCGGCCTCTTCCAGCAACGGCAGCAGGCGCGGGCCGAACTGGTGCTGCAAGGCGTTGCCAGTCGGGCAGGTGTTGAGGAAGGCGTTCAGCGCCTCGTGGTACCACTGGAACAGCCGCTCCTGCGGGCTGGTTTCCAGGTACGGCACGTGCAGCTCGATGGTGTGCTTCTGGCCGATCCGGTCGAGACGGCCGATTCGCTGTTCCAGCAGGTCCGGGTGGGAGGGCAGGTCGAACAGCACCAGGTGGTGGGCGAACTGGAAGTTGCGTCCCTCACTGCCGATTTCCGAGCAGATCAGCACCTGCGCGCCAAACTCTTCGTCGGCGAAGTAGGCGGCGGCACGGTCGCGCTCGAGGATGTTCATGCCCTCGTGGAACACCGTGGCCGGGATCCCGGAGCGCACGCGCAGGGCGTCTTCCAGGTCCATGGCGGTTTCGGCGTGGGCACAGATCACCAGCACCTTGGTGCGCTTGAGCATTTTCAGCTGGTCGATCAGCCACTCGACGCGGGGGTCGAATTTCCACCAGCGTTGTTCTTCGTTGGCGTCCGGCTGCGCCTGGAAGCTGACTTCCGGATACAGGTCGGCATGTTCGCCCAGTGGTAATTCGAGGTATTCGTCCGGGCACGGCAGCGGGTAGGCGTGCAGCTTGCGCTCCGGGAAACCCTGCACCGCGGCGCGGGTGTTGCGAAACAGCACGCGGCCGGTGCCGTGGCGGTCCAGCAGTTCGCGCACCAGGCGGGCGCTGGCTTCGACATCGCCATCGTTGACAGCGGTCAGCAAGGCTTCGCCTTCGTTGCCCAGGAAACCCAGGATGGTCTGGTGGGCTTGCGGCGAGAGGCGGCCCTTGTCCAGCAGCTCCTGCACGGCTTCGGCCACCGGGCGATAGTTCTCGCTCTCGGCGCGGAACGCCTTGAGGTCATGGAAGCGGTTCGGGTCCAGCAGGCGCAGGCGGGCGAAGTGGCTGTCCTGGCCCAGTTGTTCCGGGGTCGCGGTGAGCAGCAACACGCCAGGAATCGTCTCGGCCAATTGCTCGACCAGCGCGTACTGCGGGCTGACCTGGTCTTCGTGCCACACCAGGTGATGGGCCTCGTCGACCACCATCAGGTCCCAGCCGGCAGCGAACAGCGCGTCCTGGGCCTTCTCGTCGTCCACCAGCCATTCCAGCGCCACCAGGGCCAGCTGCGTGTCTTCGAACGGGTTGCTGGCATCGCTTTCGATGAAGCGTTCTTCGTCGAACAGCGCGACTTGCAGGTTGAAGCGCCGGCGCATTTCCACCAGCCATTGGTGCTGGAGGTTTTCCGGTACCAGGATCAGGATGCGGTTGGCGCGGCCGGACAGCAACTGACGGTGGATGACCAGGCCGGCCTCGATGGTCTTGCCCAGGCCCACTTCGTCCGCCAGCAGCACGCGCGGTGCAATGCGGTCGGCCACTTCTCGGGCGATGTGCAATTGGTGGGCGATCGGCTGGGCGCGCACGCCGCCAAGGCCCCACAGCGAAGACTGCAACTGGCGGCTGGTGTGTTCCAGGGTGTGGTAGCGCAGGGAGAACCAGGCCAGCGGGTCGATCTGGCCGGCGAACAGACGGTCGCTGGCGAGGCGGAACTGGATGAAGTTCGACAGCTGGGTTTCCGGCAGCGTCACGACTTCGTTCTGCCCGTCGAGGCCGTGGTAGACCAGCAATCCATCGACGTCGTCGACTTCCCGCACGGTCATCTTCCAGCCTTCGAAGTGGGTGATCACATCGCCCGGCGAAAACCGCACGCGAGTGAGGGGCGCATTCCGTAGCGCGTACTGGCGAGTGTCGCCAGTGGCCGGGTAGAGCACGGTCAACAAGCGGCCATCCTGTGCCAGAACGGTGCCTAAACCCAGCTCGGCTTCGCTGTCACTGATCCAGCGTTGCCCCGGTTGATACTGCTGCGCCATGCTGCCTGACTCCCGCCTTGAAAAAGCCGGTTATCTTAACGGAATGATCCTTCAGACCAAAGGATTTACGCACGCGCCGCGTCGCCAGGGGAACGATTCGTCAGCCGAGGGGACGGAACTTAAGCGTACCCAGCGATCAAACAGGCTCGGCCCCGGCTTTTGTCGCAATGCCAACTGGGTCACAAGTTTCAGACCGGCGGTTCAAGCTGCCACGCCCACAGCCGACAACCTGAAGACAGGAGACCTTTATGTTGCTACCCACGCTCCCTTTGAGCACCGTGCCCGTCACTTCGCAGCAGGATCCGGTTCGCCCGCGACCGGACATACCGCCCGTGGTGCCGGTGCAGCAAAGCTCCAGCGAGAGCACCATCGACCTGCAAAAGCGTGACCCGGAAGAGGGTGCGCTGTTGCTGCGCGAGGAGCAACGTCGCCAGCAGGAACGCGACCGCCGTCGCCGCGAAGCTGACGAAGACCCTGAGGAGCACCTGGCCGTACCAGGCACTGAGCTTAATGCCGACAATACCGTGCCGGTGGTGCCGCTGATGGAAGAAGAGTCGCGTCAGGGCCTGTGGGTCGATATCCAGATCTGACCCCCGTCGGCCGACGACGCAGGCTGGTCAACGCCGTCCACAGCCCGCATCATGGGCGCATCCGATTTCCACTGCACGATGCCGACACGCCATGAGCCAAGACGCCAAACTGATCGACCTCAGCGCTGAGCGCGCCAAGCGCGTTCATGACCTCAACGACAAGCGCCTCAACGAAGTTCGCCAGGCGTTCGAGCAGGCGATGCCCCTGGCCAAGCCAAAGAAAAAGCCGAAAAACAAACCGAAAAAGCGCTGAACCCCCTCGATCCATTGATGCAGATCAGTTATTTCCCCACCTTTTCGCCCCGTCGCGGGCGTTATTGACCCCGGTCAATTTCCATCCGGGCCTGATTGGTTAACTTGAACCCATCGCAACAGGGACAAGACCAGGAGGCCAGTCATGTTTTTCGATAATGTGGTGTTTGCCGGTGTGTTGACGGTCGGCCTCATGTTCGTGTTTTTCGCAGGTTTCGGATTATTCATCTGGAAAGACGCCCACAAGCGCAGAAAGCCCTAGTCTTTCCAGTTACAACGAGCACGCAAGGCATTTTGGGCGACTTCGGTCGCCCTTTTTTTTTGTGCGCGTTTTTTGACTCACGCCTGGGCGCCAGGGAGCTAGCCTCCTCGCGAAAGCGCAGTGCCTGTCGCTGCTGCGGCTAACCGTGCCACCGCCTTCGTGAGCAGGCTCGCTCCCACAGGTGATAATCGGGATCAAGCATTTCAGGCACAAAAAAAGGTGCGAACCGCCAGGGTCGCACCTTTTTTTCAGTCGCTGGAATCAGCTGCCCAGGGCCTTGGAGGCCAGCCAGAACAACCCGGCCGACAGCGCCACCGTCGCCGGCAGGGTCAGCACCCAGGCCAGGAGGATGTTGCGCACCGTGCCACCTTGCAGGCCGCTCTTGTTGGCGACCATGGTGCCGGCCACGCCCGACGACAGCACGTGGGTGGTGGAGACCGGCAGGCTGAAGATGTTCGCCATGCCGATCATGCACGCGGCGGTGATCTGCGCCGACATGCCCTGGGCATAGGTCATGCCTTGCTTGCCGATCTTCTCGCCGATGGTCAGTACCACGCGCTTCCAGCCGACCATGGTGCCCAGGCCCAAGGCCAGTGCCACCGCCAGGATCACCCAGAACGGGGCGTATTCGGTGGTGGTGGTGAGGTCCTTGCGCAGTTTGTTCAAGTCGTCTTTTTCACGGGCCGCCAGGTTGGGCAACTTGCCTACCTTCTTCGCCGTGTCGTCCAGGCAGAGCAGGTAGCGACGCACTTCGATGCGGCTTTCCGACGGCAGCGAATGGTAGTCCGACACGCCCTTGAGGGTGTCGAGCAGCGCGTTGATGGTCGGTTCGGTCTGCTGCGGGTTGCAGCGGAATTTCTCCGGCAGATCGCCTTCCACGCTCTTGCCCAGGGCGAGGAATTCGCCCAGTGACTCGTTGTTGCGCTTGTAGAACTGGCTCAGGTGCAGGGTCGCGTCGCGAGTCCGCTCGATCTGGTAGGTCGTGCTGCTTAGGTCGAGTACGAACTGCGCGGGCACGATCCCGATCAGCACCAGCATGATCAGGCCGATGCCTTTCTGGCCATCGTTGGAGCCGTGGACGAAGCTGACGGCCATGGCCGAGATCACCAGCACCAGGCGGTTCCAGAACGGTGGGTGCTTCTTGTCGTCGATCTTGCGGCGCTGTTCCGGCGTCTTGTGCATCTTCGACAGCGGGCGCCACCATTTCAGGCCGATCAGCACAAGGGCGGCGATCAGGAAACCGGCCATGGGCGAGAACACCAGGGAGGCGGCGATATCGATCGCCTTCTGCCAGTTCACCCCGTCGGCCAACGGGATGTCGTTGATCAGCGCGTTGGCCAGGCCCACGCCGAGGATCGAGCCGATCAGGGTGTGGGAGCTGGACGCCGGGATACCGAAGTACCAGGTGCCCAGGTTCCAGGTGATGGCCGCCGCGAGCAGCGAGAACACCATCGCCAGGCCGTGGCCGGTGTTCACGTTGATCAGCAGCTCCACCGGCAACAGGTGGACGATGGCGTACGCCACCCCCACGCCACCCAGCAGCACGCCGAGGAAATTGAACACCCCGGAAAAGAACACCGCCAGGTGCGGCGGCATCGCTTTGGTGTAGATAACAGTGGCAACCGCGTTAGCGGTGTCATGAAAGCCGTTGATGAACTCGAAGGCGAGGACAAAAGCCAGGGCGAGCAAGAGGCTCACAAGCACCCAAGCATCCAGTCCGCTGAATAAATCGATCATGAAGGTTTTCTGACCCGGTCGTAAGGGGGCGCGATTATGCCAGAAAACCATGGTAATCGATGCATTGCCTGCTCATCGGTAACATTCTTCAACGAAATAATTTGTAGGAAACCTTGCGGGGGCCAGCGTCTGGCGGGGTTCGCAACCCTTTGTTTCCGGGGCCAAGGCGCAACGGCAGGGGACGCTAGGAGGGGCGAAATTCATCCCACGTGCTTGTATGAAATATCTGAAAGAGGGTCGGCTTCGAACACTTCCGACCGACGGGCGTGAGGCGGGCAGCCCGCTTGTGGCGGGCGACCAGTATCAGCCTGCGGCCTAGGGTGTAGGCCGCACTCCGCTGCAAGAACGTCACGCCCGAGCGTCAGTGCTCCTCGGCCTTGAGTTCCTTTTCCATCTTTTGAAGTTCCTGGGTGAACGCCTGGTCTTGAACGGTGGCGCGCTTACGCCAGGGTTTGCGTTCCGGTTCAGGTTGTGCGGCGTAGGTGGTGATCTCTCCGCCGTAAACTTCCTTGTAACGTTGTTCCTGGCGCTCAAGTTCCGCGCGCAGTTCTTCTTTCGTCACAGTTGTACCTAATGAATAGAAATTTAATCTGGTGATACGCACTGCATGTAGGCATGCAGACGGCCACGGCACCAGAGCTCATAGCTGACGTAGCATCAGGGATTCGTGTGTTGCCGTTACGGGAAGCGGTCATTAGACGCTTCGGGCACTCTAGCAGGACTATAGCGCCGGCGCACGGGAGCGGTTGAGGGCCGTTCCGTCGCTGGAGGGCATTATAGCGGTCCCGTCGAATAACACTATCGGCAAAAGTTAACGATGTTGCTCTAGTGTGAATCAATAGTTGTATGTGCAACTTGAAGCCACGGTTTTTTCAACGCCGTCGGTATCCTGACGCCAAGCGGCGCGACAAGTTCAATATACCGGGGGCTGGAGAATTGCCATTGCACTCGACCAACTTTGTATCGGATCCGAAATAAGTGCCGATGGACGTGCGACGATTGCGATTATCGGTCCGTGGTTCGATAATCGAACGCTGTCGGCGCCTGGCCCTTGCTTGGCTGCCAGGCTGCCGCCTGTAATAGCCGTCCATCCGGGGAAGGATCAGACCATGAACGACCAATTGCGCAATGCCTTCACTTCAGTCGCGCCGCCGATCGTGGCTTCCCCGGCCAAGCGGATCCAGGCCCTGACCGGGGACCCGGACTTCATGACGTCCCTGGCCCGTGGCCTGGCCGTGGTGCAGGCTTTCCAAGAGCGCAAGCGGCACCTGACCATCGCCCAGATCAGCCATCGCACGGAAATCCCCCGGGCTGCCGTCCGGCGTTGCCTGCATACCTTGATCAAGCTGGGCTACGCCACCACTGACGGGCGCACCTATTCATTGCTGCCCAAGGTACTGACCCTCGGCCACGCCTACCTGTCCTCGACGCCCCTGGCCGTTTCCGCCCAGCCGTACCTCGACCGCATGAGCGAGCAACTTCACGAAGCCTGCAACATGGCGACCCTCGAAGGCGACGACATCCTCTACATCGCCCGGTCGGCCACCACCCAGCGACTGATCTCGGTGGACCTGTCCGTCGGCGGTCGGTTGCCGGCCTATTGCACGTCCATGGGCCGGATTCTCCTGGCAGCCCTGGACGATGCGTCGTTGCGCGATTACCTCGATCACGCCGACCTGCAAGCCAAGACCAGCCGGACCCTGCACACGCCCGAAGCCTTGCTCGAATGCCTGCAACAAGTGCGGCAGCAGGGTTGGTGCATCGTCGACCAGGAATTGGAGCAGGGCCTGCGCTCGATTGCCGTGCCGGTGTACGACGCTTCCGGCCAGGTAGTGGCGGCGTTGAACGTCAGCACCCATGCCGGGCGTGTCAGCCGCAATGAGCTGGAACAGCGGTTCCTGCCGGGCTTGCTGGGGGCCAGTCGCGACCTGAGCGCGCAACTGTTCACCTAAGCTGTTCGATAAACGCACAGAGACGCTCCGGGCGAATTGACGGTGTTTGCCCGGCCTCATTAATGTCGCGCCAGCGTCATCCGGTGTGCTGGAGCCTGGCTCGGTCCTGGTTGGCGACTCGACACAATAATAATGAGAGACGCGATGAACCAGCCCCAGACCTCCGTAGGCCACTGCCTCGACGTGCAGTCCTTCATCAATGCCCAGCCCATTTCGCGTTACCAGTGGCGGGTAGTGATCCTCTGTTTCCTGATTGTTTTCCTCGACGGCCTCGACACCGCGGCCATGGGCTTCATTGCCCCGGCCTTGTCCCAGGACTGGGGGATCGATCGCGCCAGCCTCGGCCCGGTCATGAGCGCCGCGTTGATCGGCATGGTCTTCGGCGCACTGGGCTCCGGGCCCTTGGCTGACCGCTTCGGGCGAAAAGTCGTACTGGTGGGCGCGGTGCTGTTGTTCGGGGCATTCAGCCTGGCGTCGGCCTACAGCACCAATGTCGATCAACTGCTGGTGCTGCGCTTCCTCACGGGCCTGGGGTTGGGGGCCGGGATGCCCAACGCCACCACCTTGCTGTCGGAATACACCCCGGAACGCAAGAAATCCCTGCTGGTGACCAGCATGTTCTGCGGCTTCAACCTGGGCATGGCCGGCGGTGGGTTCATCTCCGCCAAGCTTATCCCGGCGTTCGGCTGGCACAGCCTGTTGATGATCGGCGGGATCCTGCCGTTGCTCCTGACGGTGGTGCTGGTGCTCTGGTTGCCGGAATCGGCGCGTTACCTGGTGGTGCGCAATCGCGGCACCGACAAAGTGCGCAAGACCCTGGCGCCCATCGAACCGCATACGGTTGCGCAGGCGGCGAGCTTCAGCGTGCCGGAACAGAAAACCGTGAAGGCGCGCAACGTGCTGGCGGTGATTTTTTCCGGGACCTACAGCGCCGGCACGCTGTTGCTGTGGCTGACCTATTTCATGGGGCTGGTGATCGTCTACCTGCTGACCAGTTGGCTGCCGACCCTGATGCGCGACAGCGGCGCGAGCATGGAGCAGGCCGCGTTCATCGGCGCCTTGTTCCAGTTCGGCGGGGTGTTGAGCGCGGTGGGCGTGGGCTGGGCGATGGACCGGTTCAACCCGCACAAGGTCATCGGCCTGTTCTACCTGATGGCCGGGGTATTCGCCTACGCGGTGGGGCAGAGCCTGGGGCACATCACCTTGCTCGCCACGCTGGTGCTGGTGGCCGGCATGTGCGTCAACGGCGCGCAATCGGCGATGCCGTCCCTGGCGGCGCGTTTCTACCCGACCCAGGGCCGGGCCACCGGCGTGTCGTGGATGCTCGGCATCGGTCGTTTCGGCGCCATCCTCGGCGCCTGGATGGGCGCGACCCTGCTGGGCCTGGGCTGGAACTTCGAACAGGTCCTGACCGCCCTGGTCATCCCAGCGGCCCTGGCGACCACGGCGGTAGTGATCAAGGGCCTGGTCAGCCATGCGGATGCGACCTGAGCCCACGATATAACCTGCGATGGAATACCTGTGGCAGCGAGCTTGCTCGCGATAGCGGTGGATCAGACAGGTATCGGTCTCTGACACATCGCCATCGCGACCAAGCTCGCTCCCACAGGGGCTCTGTGTACTTTGATAAATAGATAGCCAAACAACAATCCGTTCGATAAACGAACACTCAGTCGATTATCGGATTGTTTGGCGTTTTCCCGCGGCTTACTCTTCAGTCACTCCGGCGCTGAACCTCGCGCCTTTTTCTTCATGTCGGTCTACTGGAAAACGGGAGCCTGCACCATGGCTGAAATCCTTTCGCTGCACGACGCGGTGAAGCAGTTCGTCAACGACGGCGACACCGTCGCGCTCGAAGGCTTCACGCACTTGATTCCGACTGCGGCCGGTCATGAAATCATTCGTCAGGGCAAGAAAGACCTGACCCTGGTACGGATGACCCCTGACCTGATCTACGACCAGTTGATCGGTGCCGGCTGTGCGCGCAAATTGATTTTTTCCTGGGGCGGCAACCCCGGCGTGGGTTCGCTGCACCGGCTGCGCGACGCGGTGGAAAAGCAGTGGCCACAGCCGCTGGAGATCGAAGAACACAGCCACGCCGACCTGGCCAATGCCTACGTCGCCGGTGCATCCGGCCTGCCGTTCGCGGTGTTGCGGGCCTACGCGGGCTCCGACTTGCCCAAGGTCAACCCGCTGATCAAGAGCGTGACCTGCCCGTTCACCGGGGAAGTCCTGGCCGCGGTGCCGTCGGTGCGCCCGGACATCACCGTGATCCATGCGCAGAAAGCCGATCGCAAGGGCAACGTGCTGCTCTGGGGCATCCTCGGCGTGCAGAAGGAAGCCGCCCTGGCCGCCAAGCGTTGCATCGTCACCGTGGAAGAAATCGTCGACGACCTGAACGCGCCGATGAACGCCTGCGTCCTGCCGACCTGGGCCCTCAGCGCGGTCTGCCTGGTACCCGGTGGCGCGCACCCGTCCTACGCCCACGGCTACACCGAGCGTGACAACCGGTTCTACCAGGCGTGGGACCCCATCGCCCGCGACCGTGAGACCTTTACCGCCTGGATCGACGAATTCATCCGTGGCACCCGGGACTTCCCCGAATTCCAGGCTCGACTGGCTGCCGCTTCGGAGGCGAAACAATGACGTACTCCACCAATGAAATGATGACCGTCGCCGCGGCCCGTCGCTTGAAGAACAACGCCGTGTGCTTCGTCGGCATCGGCCTGCCGTCGAAGGCGGCCAACCTGGCGCGGCTGACGTCGGCGCCGGATGTCGTACTGATCTATGAATCCGGCCCGATCGGCGCCAAGCCTGACGTGCTGCCGCTGTCCATTGGCGACGGTGAGCTGGCGGAAACCGCCGACACCGTGGTCCCTACCGGTGAGATCTTTCGCTACTGGTTGCAGGGCGGGCGCATCGACGTCGGCTTCCTGGGCGCGGCCCAGGTCGACCGTTTCGGCAACATCAACACCACCGTGGTGGGCGATTACCACCAGCCGAAAGTCCGCCTGCCGGGTGCCGGTGGCGCACCGGAAATCGCCGGGTCGGCCAAGAGCGTGTTGATCATCCTCAAGCAATCGGCGCGGTCGTTCGTCGACAAGCTGGACTTCATCACCTCGGTCGGCCACGGTGAGGGCGGCGACTCACGCAAGCGCCTGGGCCTGCCGGGTGCGGGCCCCGTGGGCATCATCACCGACCTGTGCATCATGGAACCGGAAGCCGGCAGCCATGAATTCGTGGTCACCGCCTTGCACCCCGGCGTGACCCGCGAGCAAGTCATTGCCGCGACCGGCTGGGCGATCCGCTTCGCCGACCAGGTACACACCACCGCCGAACCGACCGACGTCGAGCTGCGCGCCCTGCGCGACCTGGAAGCTCGCACGGCGGCGGCCCACGGCCAGGCACCGGGAGAAGCCTGATGCGCGACGTCTATATCTGCGATGCGATTCGTACCCCCATCGGCCGCTTCGGCGGTGGTCTCGCTGCCGTGCGCGCCGATGACCTGGCGGCCGTGCCGATCCAGGCGCTGATGGCGCGCAACCCTTCGGTGGACTGGGACGCGGTGGACGAGGTCTTCCTCGGCTGCGCCAACCAGGCCGGTGAGGACAACCGCAACGTCGCGCGCATGGCCCTGCTGCTGGCGGGCCTGCCGCCGAGCATTCCCGGCGTGACCCTCAACCGCCTCTGCGCCTCGGGCATGGACGCCGTCGGCACGGCGTTCCGCGCCATTGCCAGCGGTGAAATGGAACTGGCCATCGCCGGCGGCGTGGAGTCGATGTCCCGTGCGCCATTCGTGATGGGCAAGGCCGACGCCGCGTTCTCGCGCAACATGAAGCTGGAAGACACCACCATCGGCTGGCGCTTCATCAACCCGTTGATGAAAGCCCAGTACGGCGTGGACGCGATGCCACAGACCGCAGACAACGTGGCCGATGACTACGGGGTATCCCGCGCCGACCAGGATGCCTTCGCGCTGCGCAGCCAGCAGCGCACGGCGGCGGCCCAGGCGGCGGGCTTCTTCGCCGAAGAGATCGTGCCGGTACGCATCGCCCACAAGAAGGGCGAGACCGTGGTCGAGCAGGATGAGCACCCGCGCGCCGACACCACCCTGGAAGCGCTGGGCAAGCTCAAGCCGGTCAATGGCCCCGACAAGACCGTCACCGCCGGCAACGCCTCGGGGGTGAACGACGGCGCGGCGGCCCTGATCCTGGCCTCCGCCGACGCGGTGAAAAAACATGGCCTGACTCCACGCGGCAAGGTCCTGGGCATGGCCAGTGCCGGCGTGGCGCCACGGGTCATGGGCATCGGTCCGGTGCCGGCGGTGCGCAAGCTCACCGAGCGGCTGGGCCTGGCGATCGCCGATTTCGACGTGATCGAACTCAATGAGGCCTTCGCCAGCCAGGGCCTGGCGGTGCTGCGCGAGTTGGGGCTGGCGGACGATGCGCCGCAGGTCAACCCGAACGGCGGCGCCATTGCCCTCGGTCACCCCTTGGGCATGAGCGGGGCGCGACTGGTGCTGACGGCGCTGCACCATCTGGAAAAGACCGGCGGCAAGAAAGGCCTGGCGACCATGTGTGTCGGCGTCGGCCAGGGCCTGGCATTGGCTATCGAACGCGTCTGACGCGTCGTTCTACTAATAAGAAACCGAGGAATGCTTCATGACTGACAAGCCTGGTTATCGTCGCCCTCAAGCGGGCACCCAGCCGGAGTACCTGCACCCGCCGTACCAGTCCACCAACCTGCGCTCGCCGTCCAAACCGCTGGTGTTCCTGCCCCATTCACTGTCGGAAATTACCGGTCCGACCGTCGGCGCCGATCGCGTGAAGGAGAAGGATAACGACCTCACGGCCCAGCATGCCAGCGAGCCCCTGGGGGAGCGGATCATCATCCACGGGCGCGTGCTGGATGAACACGGGCAACCGGTGCCGGGCATCCTGGTGGAGATCTGGCAGGCCAACGCTGCCGGTCGCTATAACCATGACCGTGACAACCATGACGCGCCCCTGGACCCGAACTTCACCGGCACCGGTCGTACCGTCACCGATGCGCAGGGTTGGTACCAGTTCCAGACCATCAAGCCCGGCGCTTATCCGTGGGGCAACCACCACAACGCCTGGCGTCCGGCGCATATCCATTTCTCGCTGTTCGGGCCGAGCATCCTGACGCGCCTGGTGACGCAGATGTATTTCCCGGGCGACCCGTTGCTGGAATACGACCCGATCTACAACTGCGTGCCGGACACCCGTGCCAAGGAACGCCTGATCGCCCGTTTCGACCTGGAAAAAACCGTCCCTCACTACGCCCTGGGTTATCGCTGGGACATCGTCTTGCGCGGCCGCGACGCCACGCCGATGGAGAAATAAGATGACGCTCACCGCCACCACGTCCCATACCGTTGGCCCTTACTACCACATCGGCCTGACCTGGCTGAACCGCGAAGACCTGACCCGCGCCGAAACCCTCGGCCAGCGCGTGGCGATCACCGGGCAGGTGCTCGACGGCAATGGCCAGTTCGTCAACGACGCGATGCTGGAAGTCTGGCAGGCCAACGCCGCCGGCAAGTACGCCCACCCCGAAGACGACCAGGACAAGCCCCTGGACCCCAGCTTCGACGGTTTCGGCCGGGTGCCGGTGGACGCCGAAGGCCGCTTTCGCTTCACCACCATCAAGCCCGGCACCGTACCGGGGCTGGGGGGCACGACCCAGGCGCCGCACCTGGTGGTGCTGGTGTTCGCCCGCGGCCTGGTCAAGCACCTGCTGACGCGCATTTACTTCGACGGTGAACCGGCCAACGACACCGACCCGCTGCTGGCCTGCGTGCCCGAGGAACGTCGCGCCACCCTCGTGACCAAGCCCGATGCGTCGGGGGTGTACCAGTGGAACGTGGTCCTGCAAGGGACGGATGCCGAGACGGTGTTCTTCGATTATTGAGTGAGCCAGCAGGAGCGCCATCGCGGGCAAGCCTTGCTCCCACAAGCCATACACAACAGGTTCCGAGCGATGGCTGCAATCTCTGTGGGAGCAAGGCTTGCCCGCGACAGGGCCAGTATAAGCAACGCCATACTGCGGAACGGGACTGTTACGAAGTGTGTCTAGACTTTGTTGATTCCCTAAGAGTGAATAACCCATGTCCACCCCAACCAGCCACTACACCGGCGAAGAACGCAGCAAGCGCATTTTCGCCATCGTCGGCGCCTCGTCCGGCAACTTGGTCGAATGGTTCGACTTCTATGTCTACGCCTTCTGCGCGATCTATTTCGCGTCGGCGTTCTTTCCATCGGACAACCCCACGGTGCAACTGGTCAACACGGCCGGTGTGTTCGCCGCCGGGTTCCTGATGCGGCCCATTGGCGGCTGGATATTCGGCCGGGTGGCGGACCGTCACGGGCGCAAGAACTCGATGATGATCTCGGTGCTGATGATGTGTTTCGGCTCGTTACTCATCGCCTGCCTGCCCACCTACAAGGACATCGGTGTCTGGGCGCCGGTGCTGCTGTTGTTCGCGCGCTTGCTGCAAGGCCTGTCGGTGGGGGGCGAGTACGGCACCACGGCGACCTACATGAGCGAGGTCGCCCTCAAGGGCCAGCGCGGTTTCTTCGCATCGTTCCAGTACGTGACGCTGATTGGGGGGCAACTGCTGGCGGTGTCGCTGGTAGTGATCCTGCAACAGTTCCTCAGTGAAGACGAGCTGCGGGCCTATGGCTGGCGGATCCCGTTCGTGGTGGGTGCCGTGGCGGCGCTGATCTCGCTGTTCCTGCGGCGTTCCCTCAAGGAAACCAGCAGCAAGGAAATGCGCGAGAACAAGGACGCCGGCAGCATCGGCGCGCTGTTTCGCAGCCACAAGGCCGCGTTCATCACCGTGCTCGGCTACACCGCCGGTGGCTCGTTGATTTTCTACACCTTCACCACGTACATGCAGAAATACCTGGTGAACACCGCCGGCCTGCCGGCCAAGACCGCCAGCTACATCATGACCGGCGCACTGTTCCTGTACATGTGCATGCAACCGCTGTTCGGCATGCTGGCGGACAAGATCGGCCGACGCAATTCCATGCTCTGGTTCGGCGCCCTGGGTGCCTTGTGCACGGTGCCGATCCTGTTGACCCTCAAGAGCATCGCCAGCCCGTTCCTGGCGTTCATCTTGATTACCCTGGCGCTGGCGATCGTCAGTTTCTACACCTCCATCAGCGGCCTGGTGAAAGCCGAGATGTTTCCACCCGAGGTGCGGGCGCTGGGCGTCGGGTTGGCCTACGCGGTGGCGAATGCGATTTTTGGCGGCTCGGCCGAGTACGTAGCCTTGAGCCTGAAGGCCCAGGGCATGGAAAACGCCTTCTACTGGTATGTCACGGTGATGATGGTGGTGGCGTTCCTGTTCAGCCTGCGCCTGCCCAAGCAACCGACTTATTTGCATCACGATCTTTAAGGCTTGTTTGACTCCTTGTGGCGAGGGGATTTATGTGGCGAGGGGATTTATCCCCGTTGGGGCGTGAAGCGCCCCTGATCCACCACTCGGTATGTCAGGCAGATCGAGTCGACTGTTGGGGCTGCTGCGCAGCCCAGCGGGGATAAATCCCCTCGCCACAAGGGCATCCATTTTCCCAAGGACTGTTTATGAGCGAACGACCGGGCAATCAGCTGTTCGATGCCTACTTCACCGCCCGCGACATGCGCGAGGTGTTCTGCGATGCGGGCCGGGTCCAGGCCATGCTGGATGTCGAGGCGGCGCTGGCCCGGGCCGAGGCGCGGGTGGGTTTGATCCCCCAGGATGCGGTGGCGCCCATCGAGAATGCCTGCCGTGCCCAGTTGTACGATTTTTCGGCTTTGAGCGAAGCGATTGCCAGTGCCGGCAATTCGGCGATCCCGTTGGTCAAGGCATTGGGCAAGCGCATCGCCACTGACAGCGCCGAGGCCGAGCGCTATGTGCACCTGGGGGCCACCAGCCAGGACGTGATGGACAGCGGGTTGGTACTGCAACTGCGCCAGGCCCTGGCCTTGATCGAAGGCGAGTTGGCGCAGTTGGCCGACACCCTGGCCCGCCAGGCCGAACGCTACGCTGCCACGCCGCTGGCCGGGCGCACGTGGCTGCAACATGCGACGCCAGTGACCCTGGGCATGAAGATCGGCGGGTGGCTGGGGGCGATCACCCGCAGCCGGCAACGCCTGGCGGAACTGAAGCCGCGCCTGCTGGTGCTGCAGTTCGGCGGCGCTTCCGGGACGCTTGCGGCGCTGGGTGAGCAGGCCTTGCCCGTCGCCCAGGCCCTGGCTGCCGAGCTGCGACTGAGCGTGCCGGACCAACCATGGCACACCCAGCGCGATCGCCTGGTGGAGTTCGCGGCGGTGCTCGGGTTGATCGCCGGCAGCCTCGGCAAGTTGGGGCGCGACATCAGCCTGCTCATGCAGACCGAGGCCGGTGAAGCGTTCGAGCCGTCGGCACCCGGCAAGGGCGGTTCATCGACCATGCCCCACAAGCGCAATCCAGTAGGCGCGGCGGTGTTGATCAGTGCGGCGACGCGCGTGCCCGGGTTGGTCTCGACACTGTTCAGTGCCATGCCCCAGGAACATGAGCGCAGCCTCGGCCTGTGGCACGCCGAGTGGGAAACCTTGCCGGAGATCTGCTGCCTGGTGTCCGGCGCCCTGCAACAAGCCCGGCTGCTGGCCGAAGGGCTGGAAGTGGATGCGGCGCGCATGGCCCGCAACCTGGAGCTGACCCAGGGCCTGGTGCTGGCCGAGGCGGTGAGCATCGTCCTGGCCCAACGTGTCGGGCGCGACACCGCGCACCATCTGCTGGAGCAATGCTGCAAACGCGCCGTCGCCGAACAACGGCATTTGCGCCAGGTGCTGGGGGACGAACCCCAGGTCACCGCGCAGTTGTCCGCCGCCGAACTCGATCATTTGCTCAACCCTGCCCACTACCTCGGCCAGGCCCGCACCTGGGTTGCCCGAGCGGTGGCCGAACACCTTGCCTTGAAGGCCTGAAAGGAGACTGTTGTGGGATTCGTCAAACTCGCCGACGGCGAACTGAACTATCGTTTCGATGGGCGGCAAGAGGCCCCGGTGCTGGTGCTTTCCAACTCCCTGGGCACCGACCTGCACATGTGGGACGACCAGGTCGCGGCGTTCAGCGAACATTTTCGCGTGCTGCGCTTCGACACCCGTGGACACGGTCAGTCGCTGGTCACGCAGGGGCCCTACAGCATCGAGCAGTTGGGCCACGATGTGCTGGCCATGCTCGATGCGCTGGACATCGACCAGGTGCATTTCTGCGGGTTGTCCATGGGCGGGCTGATCGGCCAATGGTTGGGGATCAACGCCGGTGAACGCCTGCACAAGCTGGTGGTGTGCAACACCGCCGCCAAGATCGGCGACCCATCGGTGTGGGACCCGCGCATCGAGACCGTGCTGCGTGACGGCAAGGCGGCCATGGTGGCCTTGCGTGACGCCTCGATCGCTCGCTGGTTCACCCCGGACTTCGCCCAAGCGAATCCGCAGGCGGCCAGGAAAATCACCGACATGCTCGCCGCCACCTCGCCCCAGGGCTATGCCGCCAACTGCGCGGCGGTGCGCGATGCCGATTTCCGCGAACAACTGGCGGCGATCCGCGTGCCGTTGCTGGTCATCGCCGGTACCGAAGACGCGGTGACACCGCCGTCGGGCGGGCATTTCATCCAGGAGCGGGTCAGCGGGGCCGAGTACGCCGAGTTCCATGCCGCGCACCTGTCCAACGTCCAGGCCGGCGCCGCGTTCAGCGCGCGGGTGCTGGATTTCCTGCTTGATTCGGGCCGCAACTGAGGAGTTTTCTCGTGGATGAAAAACAACGTTACGACGACGGCCTGCAAGTGCGCCGCGCGGTACTGGGCGATGCCCACGTCGACCGCAGCCTCAATGCCCTGACCGAGTTCAACAGCGAATTCCAGGAGATGATCACCCGCCACGCCTGGGGCGACATCTGGACCCGCCCGGGCCTGCCGCGCCATACCCGCAGCCTGATCACCATCGCCATGCTGATCGGCATGAACCGCAACGAAGAACTCAAGCTGCACCTGCGCGCCGCGGCCAACAACGGCGTGAGCCGCAGCGAAATCAAGGAAGTGATCATGCAGAGCGCGATCTACTGCGGCATCCCGGCGGCCAACGCCACCTTCCACCTGGCCGAGTCGGTGTGGGACGAACTGGGCGTCGAATCCCGAGGTTAAGCCTCACACCCCGGGGTCGCCTGTGGGAGCGAGCTTGCTCGCGATAGCGGCGGGTCAGCTTGCGGCGATGTTGAATGTACCGCCGCCTTCGCGGGCAAGCCCGCTCCCACACTGGGTCTTGAGTGAACACACATCTTGTACCCGGCCCAATTCCCCCTGTGGGAGCGGGCGTGCCCGCGAAAGCGGTGGTTCTGCTGGCGACGATGCTGAATGTGTCGCCGCCTTCGCGGGCAAGCCCGCTCCCACACTGGGTCTTCAGTGAACACAGATTCTGGACCCGGCCCGGTCCCCCCTGTGGGAGCGAGCCTGCTCGCGAAGACGGTGTCACAGCCTCCATCCCTGTTGGCTTTACAACAAACTGATCGGGTAGCTGATGAAAATGCGGTTCTCGTCGAACTCGTTGGTACTGAAATCCCGACGCATCGTCGAGTTGCGCCACTTCACGTTCAGGCTCTTCAGCGCGCCGCTCTGCACGGTATAGGCCAGTTCGGTTTCGCGGCCCCATTCCTTGCCGTCGTCGACCGTGGCGGTGTGCACGTTGTCGCCGCTGATGTAGCGGTTCATCAAGGTCAGGCCCGGCACGCCGACGGCGGCGAAGTTGAAGTCGTGGCGCAGTTGCCAGGATTTTTCCTTGGCGTTGTCGTAGCTGGAGTTGTAGCTGTCGTTGGCCAGGGTGCCGCCGCTGGTGCCGTTGACGCGCATCCAGGCATCGTCGCCACCGACTTTCTGCAGGCCGACGTAGAAGGTGTTGCCACCGTACTTGGCCGAGAGCATGGCGAACGCGGTCTTGTTGTCCAGGTCGCCGGCCAGGGCGCTGCCGTCTTCCTTGCCAGTGAAGTAGCCGAGGTTGGCGCCCAGGGTCCAGTCGCCGATGGGCTGGCTGTGGGTCAGGTTGAAATAGTGTTGCTGGTAGATGTCGGACAATTCCGCGTACCACACGCCGACCTGGGTGCGTTTTTCATTGAAGGCGTATTCGCCGCCGCCGAAGTTGAACCGGTCGGAGGTGAACGCGCCGCGGCCGTTCATCGACATGTCTTCCATGCTCGCGTCGTTGCGCGGGCTGTTGCCACGGAACTGGCCGCCGTAGAGGCTCAGGCCATTGATCTCGGTGGACGTGACCTGGCCGCCGCGGAAGGTTTGCGGCAGGGAACGGCCGTCGTCGGAGCGTAGGATCGGCAGCACCGGCATCCACTCGCCGACCTTCAGCTCGGTCTTCGACACCTTGGCCTTGAGCGCCACGCCCAGGCGACCGAAGTCATCGGCCGGGCGGCCATCGTCGTGCACCGGCAGCAACTGCGTCCCGGCGGTGCCTTTGCCGCCATCGAGCTTGACCGAATACAGGCCCAGCACGTCCACGCCGAACCCGACCACGCCCTGGGTGAACCCGGACTTGGCGTCGAGGATGAAGTTCTGGGTCCATTCCTCGGCCTTGCCCTGGGCGTTGTTGGGGTTGGTGAAGTTGCGGTTGAAATAGGCGTTGCGCAGGTTCAGCGTGGCTTTCGCATCCTCGACGAAGCCTGATTCCGCGGCCAGGACGGGTAGGGCGGTGCTGGTCAGGGCGACGGCGATGAGGCTGGGGAACAAATGCTGTGCAGGTTTCATGGCGTGTCTCTAATTGTTGTGGGCGACGCGATTCGATGCCGCAATCCCGGGATTGCAGACGGTAAGGTGGAGCGGGTCGGTTGAATGACTGAAGGTCAGCCGGGCGAAGCGGGGCGTGTGGACATGGCGTCGAACCTGTTGTTATTGGTTTTGTGCCAGGGATGGTGACGGTCTGGGCCGGATCGATTCAATTGCCGGTGGCGGTTTTTGGGCGATTATCGAACGGCAAAAAAAGTGATTAGCGAATCCCATTTTCCCTGTGGGAGCAAAGCTTGCTCGCGATGGCGGCCTGATCGCTGGCCGGGGTGCTGTTGATTGGGGGCATATCCGTTGCTGCGGTAACGGCCGCTTAGGGTTTCGCCCTTACGGCGACTTACTTTCTTTCAAACGCCAAAGAAAGTAAGCAAAGAACGCTCGCCCCACCACTCGGCACCTCGCCTATGGCTCGGTGTCCCCGAACGCCGGCATTGCTCCGTGGGCCCGCCGCGAAGGGCCATCCATGGCCCAGCGCGGCTATCCCGGCCTCCATGCCGGGATGCCCACTGCGCAATACCTGCGTTCGGCCAGCGTGGTTAATGGGGCTTTAAGATCAAAAGCCAAAGCCAAAGCCAAAGCCAAAGCCAAAGCCAAGCTATCCATAACTGTGGCGAGCAAGCGCGCATACAGAATTAGCGGTCGGTCTGATAGACGCGGTGAAATTTCCGACGAGGCTTTAAGGTTGCCACTGGAAGCTGCATTTCTAGCTTGTTCGAGTCGCTGCTCATTCAGTGATCGGGACTGCAAGCCCGCCGAGTTCGTTAAGCTCCTGGCCGCACAAAGTGATGTTGGCGGTTCTGGTTTTATCAGGGCTGTGGGAGCAAAGCTTGCTCGCGATGGCAGTACTTCAGTTGATCACTGTGCTTTGTGGCTGTGGCTGTGGCTTTGGCTTTGGCTTTGGCTCTTGATCTTGATCTCAACGCCCCGTTAACCACGATGGCCGAACGCCGGCATTGCGCCGTGGGGCACCTCGGCATGGATGCCGAGGTAGCCGCGCTGGGCCATGGATGGCCCTTCGCGGCGGCCCCACGGCGCAATGCCGGCGTTCGGGCACACCGAGCCATAGGCGAGGTGCCGAGTGGTGGGGCGAGCGTTTTTTGCTTACTTTTTTTGGCGTCTGAAAAAAAGTAAGTCGCCGTAAGGGCGAAACCCTAAGCGGCCGTTACCGCAGCAACGGATATGCCCCAATCAACAGCACTCCGGCCAGCAATCAGGCCGCCATCGCGAGCAAGCTTTGCTCCCACACAGCCGTGTAGAAATCCAATAAAAAGCCCACCTCTCGGTGGGCTTCGTATTTCAGCGTTCAAACATCAATCAGAACAGCTTCATCTTCGGCGCTTCTTCCTTCACCGGCTCGTTCCTGCCCGTCTCGGCATTCCAGCCCCCACCCAAGGCCTTGTACAAATTGACCTCGCTGGTCAGTTGCGCAAGGCGGTCGGTGATCAGCGATTGTTGGGCACTGAACAACTGGCGCTGGGCGTCGAGGAAGGTCAGGTTGCTGTCGACACCGATGCGGTAGCGACGCTCGGCCAGGCGGTAATAATCCTGGTTGGCGGCGACGAAGTCGGTCTGGGCCTGCAGCTGCTCGTTGTAGGTCTGGCGCGCGGCCAGGCCGTCGGAGACTTCCTGGAACGCGGTCTGGATCGACTTCTCGTACTGCGCGACATTGATGTCTTTCTGGATCTTCGCGTAGTCCAGGCTCGCCCGCAGGCTGCCGGCGTTGAAGATCGGCAGGTTGATTTGCGGGGCGAAGGTCCAGGTGCCCGAGCCGCCCTTGAACAGGCCGGACAGGTCCGGGCTCAGGGTGCCGGCGTTGGCCGTCAGGCTGATGCTCGGGAAGAACGCGGCCCGCGCCGCGCCGATGTTGGCGTTGGCGGCGAGCAGGTTGCGTTCGGCCTGGAGGATGTCCGGGCGGCGTTGCAGCAGGTCCGAGGGCAACCCGGCTGGCACTTCGCTCAGCAGGTCGTCGCTCAGCGGTCGCGAGGCCAGGTTGGCCGGCAGGCCGGTGCCCAGCAGCAGGGTCAGGCTGTTTTCGTCCTGGGCGACCTGGCGAGTGTAGCGCGCCAGTTGCACACGGGCGTTTTCCACGGCGGTGCGTGCCTGGCTCAGGTCCAGGGCCGAGGCCACGCCGACTTCGGCGCTGCGCGAGGTCAGCTTGAGGCTTTGCTCGTAGGCACCCAGGGTGTCCTGGGTCAACTTGAGCAGTTCCTTGTCGGCTTGCCAGGTCAGGTAGGCATTGGCAACGTTGGCCACCAGGCTGATCTGCGTGCTGCGCCGGGCTTCTTCGGTGGCGAAGTAGCTCTGCAAGGCTTGCTCGCTCAGGCTGCGAACCCGACCGAACAGGTCCAGTTCATAGGCGCTGATGCCCAGGGTGGCCGAGTACGAACTGCTGATGCCCGCTTCGCCGGTCTGCGAGGCACGCGCCGGCACACGCTGGCGGCTGCCGGCACCGGTGGCCGAGACTGCCGGGAACAGGTCCGCCCGCTGGATGCGGTACTGCGCGGCGTAGGCATCGATGTTCAACGCGGCGACACGCAGGTCGCGGTTGTTTTCCAGGGCCACCTGGATCAGTTGCTGCAACGCCGGGTCATGGAAAAACTGCTTCCAGCCTTGCTCGGCGGCGGCCTGGCCGGGAGCGTTGGCCGGCTCGTAGGCCGGCCCTTGCGGGTATTGCGCCGCGACCGGGGCTTCGGGCCGCTGGTAATCGGGGATCAGCGAGCAACCGCTGAGCACGACGGCGGCGATGGTCAGGGACAGTAGCGACTTGCTCATTGGCCAGCCTCTTTGGAAGTTTCAGGAGTATCGTCCTGGTCGGCCTGTTTGCGGCGGCCTATCGACGACACGGTCACGAAGAACAATGGCACCCAGAAGATCGCCAGGATGGTGGCGGTCAACATGCCGCCGATCACACCGGTACCGATGGCGTGCTGGCTGCCTGAGCCGGCACCCGTGGAGATCGCCAGCGGGACCACGCCGAGGACGAATGCCAGGGACGTCATGATGATCGGTCGCAGACGCATCCGACAAGCTTCAATGGCGGCATCCATCAAGCTGCGGCCCTGTTCGTGGAGTTCCTTGGCGAACTCGACGATCAGGATGGCGTTTTTCGCCGCCAGGCCGATGGTGGTCAGCAGGCCCACCTGGAAGTACACGTCGTTGGACAGCCCGCGCAGGCTGGTGGCCAGCAGGGCGCCGATGATCCCCAGCGGCACCACGAGCATGACCGCGATCGGGATCGACCAGCTTTCATACAAGGCCGCCAGGCACAGGAACACCATCAGCAGCGACAGGGCGTACAGCGCTGGCGCCTGGGAACCCGACATGCGTTCCTCATAGGACAGGCCCGTCCAGGAGATACCGACGCCGGCCGGCAGTTTCTTGGCAATGGCTTCGACCTCGGCCATGGCTTCGCCGGTGGAATAGCCCGGCGCTGGCGCCCCGAGCACTTCCATCGCTTCCACGCCGTTGTAGCGGGCCAGTTTCGGCGAGCCATAGACCCACTCGCCCTTGGCGAACGCGGTGAAGGGCACCATGGTCCCGGCACTGTTGCGCACGTACCACTTCTTCAGGTCTTCCGGGCTCATGCGAGCATTGGCCTGGCCCTGGATGTACACCTTTTTCACCCGGCCACGGTCGATGAAGTCGTTGACGTAGCTACTGCCCAGGGCAATCGACAGCGTGTTGTTGATGTCCGACAGGGTGATGCCCAGCGCGCTGGCCTTCTCGTCGTCGATTTCCAGTTGGTATTGCGGTTCGTCGTTCAGGCCGTTGGGGCGTACCTGGGTCAGCACCTTGCTCTGGGACGCCATGCCCAGGAACTGGTTGCGGGCCTCCATCAGTTTCTCGTGACCGATACCGGCGCGGTCTTGCAGGAACACGTCGAAACCGGTGGCGTTACCCAGCTCCAGCACCGCCGGCGGGGCAAAGGCGAACACCATGGCGTCGCGGAAGGTGAAGAAGTGCTGCTGGGCGCGGGCCGAGATCTTGAACACGCTGTTATCGGCGTTACGCTCTTCCCACGGCTTGAGCATGATGAACGCCATGCCGGAGCTCTGGCCGCGACCGGCGAAGTTGAAGCCGGTCACGGTGAACACCGAGGCCACGCCATCGCCTTCGCCGCCGTCCTTGCCCGGACGCAGCAGGAACTCACGCATGTTATCCACCACCACCTGGGTGCGCTCGGCGCTGGAGCCGGCCGGTGTCTGCACCTGGGCAAACAGCACGCCCTGGTCTTCTTCCGGCAGGAACGCCGTCGGGATGCGGGTGAACAGCCAGATCATGCCGACCACGATGATCAGGTAGGCCAGCAGGAATGGCGCCTTGTGCCGCAGCATGTTGCCCACGCCACGTTCATAGCTCCTGACGCTGCGGTCGAAGTTACGGTTGAACCAGCCGAAGAAGCCGCGTTTCGGCGTACCGTGTTCCCCCTTGGGAATCGCCTTGAGCATGGTGGCGCACAGGGCCGGGGTGAAGATCAGCGCAACCAGCACCGACAGGGCCATGGCCGAGACGATGGTGATGGAGAACTGCTTGTAGATCACACCGGTGGAACCGCCGAAGAACGCCATCGGCAGCAGCACCGCCGACAGCACCAGGGCGATACCCACCAGGGCACCCTGGATCTGGCCCATGGATTTCTTGGTGGCTTCCTTGGGCGACAGGCCTTCCTCGCTCATCACCCGTTCGACGTTCTCCACCACGACGATGGCGTCGTCCACCAGCAAGCCGATGGCCAGCACCATGCCGAACATGGTCAGGGTGTTGATGCTGAAGCCGAACGCCGCGAGGATCCCGAAGGTGCCGAGCAGCACCACCGGCACGGTCATCGTGGTGATGATGGTGGCGCGGAAGTTCTGCAGGAACAGGAACATCACCAGGAACACCAGCACGACCGCTTCGACCAGGGTTTCAACCACGCCCTTGATCGATTCGCTCACTACCGGCGTGGTGTCATACGGGAACACCACTTCCATGCCCTGCGGGAAGAACGGCTTGAGGTTGTCGATGGTGGCGCGCAGCGCCTTGGCCGTATCGAGGGCGTTGGCGCCGTTGGCCAGCTTGACCGCCAGGCCGGACGCCGGGGCACCATTGAACTGGGCGCTGATGCTGGAGTTCTCGCCACCCAGCCCGACGCTGGCGACATCGCCGAGGCGCACCTGGGAACCGTCGGGGTTGACCTTGAGCAGGATCGCCTTGAACTGCTCGGCGGTCTGCAAGCGGGTCTTGCCGATGATCGTGGCGTTCAGTTGCTGGCCGGGCAGGGCGGGCAAGCCGCCGAGCTGGCCCGAGGACACCTGGACGTTCTGCGCCGCGACGGCGTTCTTCACGTCCACCGGAGTCAGCGAGTAGTTGTTCAGCTTGGCCGGATCGAGCCAGATCCGCATCGCGTACTGGGCACCGAAGACCTGGAAGTCACCGACACCGGCGGTCCGCGAAATCGGGTCCTGCATATTGGACACGATGTAGTTGGACAGGTCGTCCTTGGTCATGCTGCCGTCGCGCGACACCACGCCGATCACCATCAGGAAGTTCTTCACTGATTTGGTGACGCGGATACCCTGTTGCTGCACTTCTTGCGGCAGCAGCGGGGTGGCCAGGTTCAGTTTGTTCTGGACCTGGACCTGCGCAGTGTCGGAGTTGGTGCCCTGCTCGAAGGTGGCGGTGATGGTCATGCTGCCGTCGGAGTTACTTTCCGAGGACACATAACGCAGGTTGTCGATACCGTTGAGCTGCTGCTCGATGACCTGAACCACGGTGTCCTGCACGGTCTGCGCGGACGCACCCGGGTAGGTGACCTGGATCGCGATGGCCGGCGGCGCGATGCTCGGGTACTGGTTGATCGGTAACTTGAGGATCGACAAGGCCCCGACCAGCATGATCACCAGGGCGATGACCCAGGCGAAAATCGGACGGTCGATAAAGAATTTCGACATGGTTTACTCCCCTTTGCCGCCGGCTGCTTTATCAGCTGCCTGAGCGGGGGCCGGGTTCGGGTTCTTGACGTTGGTGGCTTCGGTAGCCTTGACCTCGACCCCTGGCCGTACGTACTGCAAGCCTTCGGTGATCAGGCGGTCGCCGGCCTTGAGCCCATCCTCGATCAGCCATTGGCTGCCGACGGTGCGGGAGGCCTTGAGCTGACGCAACTCGACCTTGTTGTCCGGGCCCACCACCAGCGCGGTCGGCGTGCCCTTGAGGTCGCGGGTCACGCCCTGTTGCGGCGCGAGGATCGCGGCGCTGTTCACACCGGCCTGCAACTTCGCGTGGACGAACATGCCCGGCAGCAGGGTGTGGTCAGGGTTGGGGAACACGGCGCGCAAGGTCACCGAACCGGTGGTCTGGTCGACCGACACTTCGGAGAATTCCAGCTTGCCTTCGTGTGGGTACTGGCTGCCGTCTTCCAGGGTCAGCTTGACTGCGGCGGCGTTGTCGCCGGCTTTCTGCAAGCGGCCGCTCTCCAGCTCACGGCGCAGTTGCAGCAGCTCCACCGAGCTTTGCGTGACGTCGACGTAGATCGGGTCCAGTTGCTGGATGGTCGCCAGCGCGTCGGCCTGGCCATTGCTCACCAGCGCACCCTCGGTCACCGAGGAACGGCCGATGCGGCCGGAGATCGGTGCGTAGACCTTGGTGTAGCGCACGTTGATCTGGGCGGTCTGCAGGTTGGCTTCCGACTCCAGCCGATTGGCCACGGCAGTGTCGTATTCCTGGCGGCTGACGGCCTGTTCATCAACCAATTGCTTGTAGCGGTCGGCAATCGACTTGGTGGAGCGCAGGTTGGCCTCGGCGCTCTTGAGGGTTGCCTCGTACACCGACGGATCAATCTGATAAAGCTGCTGGCCGGCCTTGACGTCGGCGCCTTCCTTGAACAGGCGCTTGAGAATGATGCCGTTGACCTGCGGGCGAACTTCCGCGACACGGAATGCACTGGTGCGCCCTGGCAGCTCCGACGTCAGGGTGAAAGGCTGGGCCTTGAGGGTGACGACGCCGACCTGAGGGGTAGGGGCAGGAGGTGCCGCTTCTTCCTTCTTGCATGCGCTGAGCAGCGATGCCAGGGCGATGGCGGTAACCAGAGCGGTAACAGCTGGCTTGAATTGCATGGAAATCCTCGGGTCCAGGCGCGCAACAGGCGCACTCGAAAGTGGAAAGGTTAAAAGGCAGCGTATTTCAATTAGTAGGATGCTAAGAAATATACTTACGTACATGGTTGTTTGTAAACAGCCAAATTGCGTACCATCCGACTTTACAAAAGCCTGACAAAGGCTCCGTAGGTCGGGAACGCGTTCCATGAAACGTAGCCCCATTTTTCATAGTCGATCCTTTAGCACTGCTGATGCGTCCTGATTGAGGTGTTTACTGCCATGGTTCGTCGTACCAAAGAGGAAGCCCTGGAGACTCGCAGCCAGATACTCGAAGCGGCCGAGAAAGCCTTTTTCGAACGGGGCGTCGCCCGCACGACGCTGGCCGATATCGCCACGCTGGCCGGCGTGACACGCGGCGCCATCTATTGGCATTTCAGCAACAAGGCGGACCTGCTCCAGGCGATGCTCGATACGTTGCACGAGCCTCTCGATGACTTGGCCCGGGCCAGTGAGAGTGAGCAAGAGCTTGATCCCCTAGGTTGTGTGCGCAAGCTGTTGGTGCGCTTGTTCCAGCAAGTGGCCCTGGATCCGAAGACCCGGCGCATTAATGAAATCCTGTTCCATAAGTGTGAGTTCACCGATGAAATGTGCGACCTGCGCCAGCAGCGACGCCAGGTCAGCCTGGATTGCAACGTGCGCATCGCATTGTCGCTGCGCAACGCGGTGAATCGCGGCCAGTTGCCGCAGGACCTGGACCCGGAGAGGGCCGCGGTCGCAATCCACGCCTACATCGATGGCATCCTGTACCAGTGGCTGTTGGCGCCCGACAGCTTCGCGCTGGCAGGTGATGCCGAACGCTGGGTCGAGATCGGGCTGGACATGCTGCGCCTGAGCCCTAGCCTGCGCAAATGAAACAAAATGCGCAATTGCTTCGGTTTGTTTCGCCCCCAGTGTTCCAAACAGCTTTTATAAACTGAATGCCGCCCTGGTTGATAGGCGACCGCACACAAAATTTGTAGGTGATTTGTTTCATGGTCGGCCTGGATTCCGCCGGCTCCAGGCCCCGGCGAGGTACGTTCAAAGGCGTCGCCGGTCCATGGCCGTATCATGCAGCGGCCTGAGGACGGGCCCATGTACGCACCTCATGGCGAGGGGGCACCGGCGTTGGCCAACCGCTTACCGATCGGGTTCGACAACCAGGCGGACCGCGTAGTTGAACGGCGGCTCGAGCATCTTCCGGGAGATTTCCGACCTGCACCTGTATTCGCCATTGCCGGTGTAGGCCGTCCTGCTTTTCCAGTCCGGCTGGTAACTGGGTTCCAACACGCCAGGAACAATAGGCACCTGGAGACGGGTATGCAGTTGGCATTCGAAGTTGAAGTTCTTCATTTCATAGTTGATGACCAGTTCAATGGGTTTGATCTTCTTTAGCGTCGGTTTCCAGCCCGTGCCGGGATAAGTGTAATGCCTGAAGTGCTCTATGCTGAATCGGTAAGTGGTGTGGGGGGCGATGTCGTGGACATCAAGGACAAAGTTATCGGCCTGGGGCGGGTCGGTTAACAGGCTGTTCATTTTCAATGTGCCGCGGGTATCGTTGGCTATTTCCACGGTCACTTCGGTGTTGGCCACGCTGTAGGCAACCATGGCGGGGCCCAGCAGCAGGGCAAGGATAAGGTTGTTCAAAATGTTCATGACAAGGTGTCTCTCATAAATACACGGCTCGCAAGTAATAACCTGCGGGCTGGGTGTGCTTGATTGTTGGGTTTGATAATTGGATCAATGAAAGTGCAAGTACTCGTCCATGGTTGAAGTGGACGATGTGTGCGGAATGATTATTAACGCTATGGCGAGCTGGAGTCCATGCTGGCTAAAGGTGGTCTTGTTATTTGATATTGCGGCGGGAGACAGTTGCGTGTGTTGTTTTACAGCTATAAAAAAAGCCCCGGCTCTTTCGAGTCGAGGCTTTTTTAATTGCGTACTTGTCGGACTTACATCACCGGATAATCAATGTAGCCCACCGGTCCTTTGCCATAGAACGTTTCCGGATGCGGCTCGTTCAACGGCGCGTCGGCTTTCAAGCGGGCCGGCAGGTCCGGGTTGGCAATGAACGGAACCCCGAAGGCGACCGCATCGGCCTTGCCTTCGGCCAGCCAGGCGTTGGCGCTGTCCTTGGTGAAGCGTTCGTTGGCGATGTACGGGCCGCCGAAGGCTTGCTTGAGTTGTGGGCCGATGCTGTCGTCGCCTTCTTTCTCGCGCGAGCAGATAAAGGCGATGCCGCGCTTGCCCAGTTCGCGAGCGACGTAGCTGAAGGTTTCCAGGCGGTTCTCGTCGCCCATGTCATGGGAATCGGCGCGAGGTGCCAGGTGCACGCCCACGCGGCCGGCGCCCCAGACTTCGATGGCCGCGTCGGTGACTTCCAGCAGCAGGCGGGCACGGTTTTCCAGGGAGCCGCCGTATTGGTCGGTGCGCTGGTTGGTGCTGCTTTGCAGGAACTGATCGAGCAGGTAGCCGTTGGCACCGTGGATTTCCACGCCGTCGAAACCGGCGGCCTTGGCGTTCTCGGCACCCACGCGGTAGGCGTCGACGATGTCGGCGATCTCGGCGGTTTCCAGGGCGCGCGGCGTCGGGTAGTCAGCCAGTGGACGCACCAGGCTCACATGGCCCTTGGGCTGGATGGCGCTGGGGGCCACCGGGGTTTCGCCGTTCAGGTACGACGGGTGGGAGATCCGGCCGACGTGCCACAGTTGCAGGAAGATCTTGCCGCCGGCGCCGTGGATGGCCTTGGTCACGTTGGCCCAGCCGCGTACCTGGTCGTTGGACCAGATGCCGGGAGTGTCCGGGTAGCCCACGCCCATCGGCGTGACGGAGGTCGCTTCGCTGAGGATCAGGCCGGCGGAGGCCCGTTGCACGTAGTACTCGGCCATCAGTGCGTTGGGCACGCGGCCCGCGTCGGCACGGCAGCGGGTGAGCGGGGCCATGATGATGCGGTTCTTCAGCTCGATGTCGCCGAGTTTGATGGGGTCGAAAAGAGTCGCCATGAATTACAACCTCGAAAGTGGAAGGGTAGAAGTCAACGAGTTGCCGGTGCCAGGTCGGGGTTGGCGCCCTGGCGGAAAGTGATCAGCGTGACCAGCAGCGTCAGCACCGCCAGCGCGCCGGCGGCCAGGGGCACGGCGCTCAGGCCCAGGCCGTGGGCGATGACGCTGCCGCCGACCCAGGCGCCCAGGGCGTTGCCGATGTTGAAGGCGCCGATGTTCAGGGTGGAGACCAGGTTCGGCGCGGCCTTGCCGAAGGTCACCACATTGACTTGCAGGGCAGGCACGGCGGCGAAGCAGGCGGTGGCCCAGAGGAACAGCGTGATCTCGGTGGGGATCAGCGCCACGCTGGTCCAGCTCAGTACCGTCGACACCACGGCCATGGTGATGAAGACGCCCATCAGCGTGTTCGCCAGGCTCTTGTCCGCCAATTTGCCGCCGATGATGTTGCCCAGGGTCAGGCCGAGGCCGATCAGCACCAGCGTCCAGGTCACGCCACGGGGCGATACGCCGGTGACCTCGCCGAGCAGCGGGGCGACGTAGGTGAACAGGGTGAACACCGAGGCGGAGAACAGCGCGGTCATGCTCAGGGACAGCCACAGGCCCGCCCCCTTGAGGGCGACCAGCTCCGAGCGCATGTCGAGTTTTTCTTCATCACGCTTGGCCGGCAGGAAGCGGATCAGGCCGATCAGGGCCACCACGCCAATGGCGGTCACTGCCCAGAAGGTCGAGCGCCAGCCGGCTTCCTGGCCCAGCGCCGTGCCCAATGGCACGCCCAGCACGTTGGCCAGGGTCAGGCCAGTGAACATCAGGGCCACGGCCGAGGCGCGCTTGTTGGGCGCCACCAGGCCGGCGGCCACCACCGAACCGATGCCGAAGAACGCGCCGTGGCACAGGGCGGTGACGACCCGGGCGAACATCAGCACGTTGTAGTCGCTGGCGATGGCGCAGAGCAGGTTGCCGATGATGAAGATGCCCATCAGTGCCACCAGGGCGGCCTTGCGCGGCAACCGGGCGGTGGCCAGGGCCATGAACGGCGCACCGATGGCCACGCCCAGGGCATAGCCGGTCACCAGCCAGCCGGCGCCGGGGATCGAGACACCCAGGTCGGCCGCCACATCGGGCAGCAGGCCCATGATGACGAACTCGGTGGTGCCGATGGCAAAGGCACTCAGGGCGAGGATGAGGAGTGAAAGGGGCATGTCGGGGTCCTTGTCAGGTCAGAGCTCTTGGCTCATTTGCTTGAGGAACTGCTGGATCACTTCCTCGTTGCGCTTGAAGAAATGCCATTGACCGACCTTCTGGCTGGTGATCAGCCCCGCCCGTTGCAACACCGCCAGGTGCGCCGACACCGTGGACTGCGACAGGCCGCAGCGCTGGTCGATCTGGCCGGCGCAGATACCGAATTCGTGGTTGTGCAATTGTTCGGGGAACTGGACCTTGGGGTCTTTCAGCCAGTTGAGGATGTCTCGCCGTACTGGGTGCGCCAGGGCTTTTATTATGTCGTCGAGGTCAAGGTTCATGAGGGCAGTTCGTAATGGGCTCAAGTGGTAAAACGCTATATCGCGATGAGGCGAACCTTAAATCGTTACTTCGCGATATACCAATATGGATTTGATCTGAGCACCGAACGAATCGCTATATCGGGTTATAACGATATGGGGACGAGGGTGCTAAGCTGCCAGCCATGAACTATCTCGCCCATCTGCACCTCGGCGGCCCGGACCGCGAACAACTGCTCGGCAGTCTCTACGGCGACTTCGTCAAGGGGCCGTTGCAGGGGCAGTACGCGCCGCAGATCGAAGCGGCCATCGCCCTGCACCGGCGCATCGACATGTACACCGATCGCCATCCGTTGGTGGAGGGCGCCCTGTCGCGTTTTTCCACGGTGCGCCGGCGCTACGCCGGGATCGTGCTCGATGTGTTCTTCGACCATTGCCTGGCCCGGGACTGGGCGGAGTACGGCGAAGGGCCGCTGGTGGATTTCACCGCCCGGGTGTACCAGGTGCTCAGTACCGAGCCACAACTACCGGGACGCCTGGCGCAGATCGCGCCGTACATGGCGGCCGATGACTGGCTGGGTTCCTACCGGTCCTTTGAGGTGCTGGGGCAGGTCCTGCGCGGGATTTCCCGACGCCTGTCCCGGCCGGAGGAACTGGCGGGGGCGATGGACGAGTTGGTCAGGCTGTACGAGCCGTTGAGCGAGGATTTCCGCTTGTTCTATCCGCAGCTTCAGGATTTTGCGTTGAGCCAAGCCACACCACGAAACTAAGTGTGGGAGCGGGCTTGCTCGCGAAAGCGTTGGGTCAGTCAACATCCCTGCTGAATGTTGAGCCGCCTTCGCGAGCAAGCCCGCTCCCACAGCGGTGTCTACAGTGGGGCCTGCTCAGGCCGCAATCGCCGCAGGCCGCACCGGCGCTTGCTGTTTCTCGGGGAGCGTGCCGAACAGTGCCTTGTGCACCGCCTGCTGGGCCTGGAATGCCAGGGCCGCGCGCTCCTGGCCCTGGCAGGCGATGGGTTGCAGCAGATGGATGTGCACCTCGCCCCGATCATTGGCGAACAACCGCATCAGATGCGACAACAGGTCGTCGTCGCCAATGAACGGTGCCAGCGAATCAGGTTCGCCATTGCGCAGGTAACGGATCGCCACCGGCTGCAACGCCACGTCCGCATCGATGGCCGCCGACAGCAGGCGACCATGGAAGGTGCGCAACGAACGGCCATCGGTGGTGGTCCCTTCCGGGAACATCAGCAGCGGGTGGTGCTGCTCCAAGTGGCGGCTCATCTGCTTGCGGATCAACTGGCTGTCGCCCGAGCCGCGACGGATGAACAGGCTACCGGCCTTGGCCGCCAGCCAGCCGGCCACCGGCCAGGTGCGCACTTCGGCCTTGGACAGGAACGACAGCGGCGTGAGCATGCCCAGCAGCGGGATGTCGGTCCAGGACACGTGGTTGCTGACCCACAGCATCGGCCGTTGCGGCAACTGGCCGTGGACGGTGACGCGAAACGGCAGGGCGTGACTCAGCCGGGCCATGAAAAAACGCGACCAGCGCTGGCGTCGCACCATGGAGTTGGCGATCCCCAGGCGTTCGAACAGGCCGAAGATGCTGGCCATGCCCAGGCCCAGCGTCACCACCAGCAACACTCGCGCGATTCGCGCGTACACGCGCAACCGACTCATCACACGGCTGCCTTGAAGTGACGAGCGTAGCGCGGGCAGAGTTCGTCGCGCTTGAGCAGGATGAACACGTCGGCCACTTGGAAGTCCTCGTCCCAGCAGGGCTCGCCGCAGATTTTCGCCCCCAGGCGCATGTAGGCCTTGAGCAGGGGAGGCATCTCGGCGATGACATTGGAAGGCACGTCGAGGGCCGGCAGCGGTTTTTTCGGCACGGCTTGCAGGTGTTCGGTGCACAGGTAGCGTTCGCGCAGGCGTTGCATGATCGCCTGGGCCTGGATGCCGCCGTCCTGCATCGGAATGCTCGCGCACCCCATCAGGTAGCTGTAGCCGCCCTCGTTCAGGACTTCGGCCAGTTCGCCCCAGAGCACCGCGATGGTGCCGCCGTTGCGGTAGGCCGGGTCGACGCAGGTGCGGCCGATCTCCAGGATTGGGCCCTGGAGATGGACCAGGCCATTGAGGCTGAATTCTTCTTCGCTGTAGAACCGGCCCAGGCTGCTGGCGGCCTGGTGGTCGAGCAGGCGGGTGGTCGCCACGAGGCGGCCGGTGTTCAGGTCGCGTACGCCGATGTGGGCGCAGTGAACATCATAGTCGTCCATGTCCAGACCCAGTTCCGCGCCTTTGAGCTTGGCGTTGAATTCGCCGCTGAAGACGTTGAAGCGCAGGGCCTGGGCTTCTTGCAAGGCCTGGGCGCCGATCAGGCGTTCGGCTTGCAGGCGGCGTTCATTGCCGGTGTCGCTGATGCGGGCGATCTGGGTCATAGCGAATCTCCGTGCGGGCTGTGCACCCGTCTTTGGGTTGCAGCCAATCGACTTTCTTTATGCAGCCATGTTGTGCAAAGTCAGGCTATGTAGCCCCGGTGTCATCGCCATGAAGCTTTGGTGATGCTTATATGACAGCCCTCGAGGAGCCGCTCCATGCCCTGGACCACCCTGATCGAACGCGGTGAACGCCTGCCTGCCCATCCGGACCTGGCCGAGGGCTATGCGACCTTGCTGCAACGGTTGGGGCCGGTGACGCCGTTCGACCTGGCGGTGGCCGGCGCCCGCTTGATGGCGACGCCCGGGCTGGCATTCCTGGTGGGCTACCAGGCGGCGTTGCGCGTGCTCTGGCCCAGTGCGCCCCAGAGCCTGGGCGCGTTGTGTGCCACCGAGCAGCGCAGCCTGCGCCCGGCGGACATGCAAACCCGCCTCGACGATTTGCGCCTGAGCGGGCGCAAGGATTTCGTCACCGCCGGCGACGCCGCCGAGTGGCTGCTGATTGCCGCTCGCTGCGAACCGCCGGGGCAAGCGCCGCGGTTGAGCCTGGCGGTGGTCTACCCGGGCGAACCCGGCGTGATCCTGGAGACACTCCCGGCCATCGCGTTGATGCCCGACATCAGCCACGGCCGCGTAAAGCTCGACGGCGCGCTGTGCGAATTGCTCGCTGGCGAAGGCTGGGAGGCCTATGTCAAACCGTTTCGCACCCTGGAAGACCTCTATGTGCTCAGCGCCATGACCGCCTGGTTGTATGGCGTCGGGCAGGAGTGCGCCTGGCCCCAGGCGTTGCAACTGCGCCTGCTGGCGCTGCTTGCCGGCTGCGCAGAGGTGAGTCGACATAACCCTTCCAGCGCGGCCGGGCACGTGCTGCTGGGCGGGTTGTTCGCTCAGTTCCAGGGGCTCGATGGCGAAGTCAACGCAGCCCTGGCCGTTGGGCCTGTTACGTGGCGTGAGATGTGGACGCGGGATAAAGGCGTGATGGAGATGGCGGCGGGCGCGCGGGCCAAGCGGTTGGCCAAGGCGCTTGAGTCTTCATTGGGTTGATGGGCCTCATCGCGGGCAAGCCTTGCTCCCACAGGTCTACAACAGACTGTCATTTAGTATTGAACCTGTGGGAGCAAGGCTTGCCCGCGATGGCGTCGGTACTGTCGACACAAGTACTGAACTGTCATCAAATTTGAATAGGCTCTGAAGGTTCAATCCTGCGAGCCCAAAGCATGTCCAGAGGCTGGTTCCTGATCCCGCTGCTGTTGCTTAACCTGAGCGCCCACGCCGAAGACTGGCCCAGCGAGCAATGGCCAACTGGCCCGACCCCGAGCGGGCCGGCCCTCGAAGCCTTGGAGCAATACGCCTTCCCGCCCCGGGACGATGCGCGCCGCGAGGGCATCCGCACCGACGCGCTGGTGGTGATCCAGGACGGCCGACTGGTCTACGAACGCTACGCCGGGCCGAACAGCGCCGACACCCCGCACCTGACCTGGTCCATCAGCAAAAGCCTGATGGCGACGGTGTTCGGCGTAGCCTACGGGGAGCGGCTGTTCGATCTGCAGGATCCGGCCGCGCGGTATGTCCCGGCCCTGGACAAGCAGCCGCAGATGACCCTGGCGGACCTGTTCCACTGGGCGTCCGGCCTGGACTGGCAGGAGGACTACGAATACGCGCCACTCAATTCGTCGGTGGTGGCGATGCTCTACACCCGCGGGCGCCAGGACATGGCGACGTTCACCGCAGCGCATGCCAGCTACAGCCCGCCGGGGCAGGCGTTCCGTTATTCCAGCGGCGACAGCAACCTGCTGGCGGCGGCGCTTAGGACCATCGTCGGGCCGCAGCGTTATGGCGACTACCCCTGGACGGCCCTGTTCGAGCCGCTGGGCATTCGCCACGCCACTTGGGAAAGCGATGCCAGCGGCACGTTTGTCGGTTCGTCCTACGCCTATCTCACGGCAAGGGACCTGGCCCGCGTGGGGCTGTTGATGCAGCGCGACGGGCGCTGGGGCGAGCGGCAATGGGTCCCCAAGACGTGGGTCGCCTTCAACCGCGAGCCGTTTGCCGGCTTCCAGGCGGGCCAGGACGAAGCGGTTCCCGGAGGGCATTGGTGGCTCAATCGCGCCGCCGACCCGGCCATCCATCCCTGGCCCGACGCGCCGCCAGACACGTTCGCCGCCCTGGGCCATTGGGGCCAGGCGTTGTACATCATCCCCAGCGCGAAGCTGGTGATCGTGCGCTACGGTGACGACCGCGACGGTCGTTATCGCCACAACGAACTGCTCAAGCGCGCCCTGGCGGCGTTCGCCGCAACGGTGCAGCCATGAAGCGTCGCTGGCTGTTGATCCTGTTGGCGGCGCTGTTCGTCGCCCTGGCCGGCTGGATCTGGCGCGAGCGCACGGCGCTGCGGGCCTTTCCGGACATCATCAGCGCCTACACCGCCAAGGAATACTGCTCGTGCCGCTACGTGATGCAACAGCCGGCCGACTATTGCCGTGGCTACGTGAAACAGTCGGTGCCCATCAGCGCGTTCCTCGAAACCCCGGAGGCCAAGCGCATCACCGTCAGCGGCCTGGGCCGTAGCCACAGCGCGCGGTGGCTTGGGCCGCGGCAGGGGTGTCGGTTGGAGCCGTAGTCTTGGAACGACGCAGGTCTTGTGGCGAGGGGATTTATCCCCGTTGGGTTGCGAAGTGACCCCTGTGTCCGACGTGTCATTGCGGTGGTTGATAGGCTTTTGGGGGTTGCTATGCAACCCAGCGGGGATAAATCCCCTCGCCACAGGAAACTGTATGCCGGGCGGTTGTTGAAACAGACTGTTTGCAAGCGCCCTCGGCCCGGTTAAGGTTCGCCACAGGTTTCCCTGTCTGCCGAGTGTGTATGTTCAAGCGGTCTCTTTCCCAC
Organism: Pseudomonas citrullilanati; assembly: GCF_030580855.1. Taxonomy (GTDB): domain Bacteria; phylum Pseudomonadota; class Gammaproteobacteria; order Pseudomonadales; family Pseudomonadaceae; genus Aquipseudomonas; species Aquipseudomonas citrulli. The sequence goes on from NZ_JAUQOP010000020.1 coordinate 36,540, forward strand.
GCCATCGCGACCTTGCTGCTGGCCTGCGCCGCGCTGCCAGCCCAGGCCAACTGGTACCTGGACGGCGAGTCGTCGCGACTGTCATTTATCAGCAGCAAGAACGGCAATGTTTCCGAGGTCCAGCGTTTCCTGGTGCTGCATGGTCAAGTCCAGCCCGACGGGTTGGCCCGCCTGGAGGTGGAGCTGGACTCCATCAACAGCGGCGTTCCCCTGCGGGACGAACGCATGCGCGCCGAACTGTTCGAGATCAAGCAATTCGCCGAAGCAACCGCCACCGCGCAGATCGACCTGGCGCCGATCCAGGACCTGGCCAACGGCGCGCAGTTGGAATTGCGCCTGCCGCTGACGGTGGGCCTGCATGGCAAACAGCATGAATACAACGTCGAGTTGCTGGCAACGCGCCTGGATGAGCGACGCTTCCAGGTGGTGACCCTGGAGCCGGTTGTGCTCGATGCGGCGGATTTCGGGTTGGCGCCGGGCCTGGAAAAATTGCGCAACCTCGCCGGTCTGTCGGCCATCAGCCTCTCGGTGCCGGTGAATGCGGTGCTGATCTTTACGGCGCGCTGACGTGAGCGGCCCGGTATTCCCCTGGCGCGATGGCAATCGCTTCGAGCTGTTGATCGACGGGCCGCAGTTCTTCCCGCGCATGCTGGTGGAAATTGCCCGAGCCCAGGAACAGGTCGAACTGGAGTTGTACCTGGTGGAAGCGGGGCACTGTGCCGAGGCGATGGTCCAGGCCCTGGTCCAGGCGGCGGAGCGCGGTGTTCGCGTGCGCTGCCTGTTCGATGACTATGGCAGCCTGGCGTTCACCCTGGGCCTGCGCAACCGGTTGATCAACGCCGGCGTGCAGTTGCGCTTCTACAACCGCCTGAGCTGGCGGCGCTGGGTGCGCAATCTGTACCGCGACCACCGCAAACTGCTGCTGGTGGACCAGCGTCTGGCGGTGGTGGGTGGCACCGGCGTGACCGATGAATTCTGGAACCCGCTGGACGATCGCAGCGAATGGCATGAGGTGATGGTGGAAATCGTCGGCCCGCTGGTGCTCGACTGGCAGTTGCTGTTCGATCGGCAGTGGCTCGCCAACCGGCATCGACGCGCCTGGAAGCCCGCTTCCAACTTCGGCTTGCCGCGCCTGCCCCGTGTCCCGCCTGCGGGCGAGGGCATGGGCCGGGTGGCGTATGCCGACGCCCGCCAGCACCGCGACATCCTGCAATCGTTGTCCCGGGCACTGAACAGCGGCCAGAAACGCATCTGGATGGCGACACCGTATTTCCTGCCGACCTGGAACGTCCGGCGGTCCTTGCGCAAGGCTGCGGCGCGGGGCATCGACGTGCGCCTGCTGCTCACCGGCCCGCGCACCGACCACCCCTCCGTGCGCTATGCCGGGCACCGCTATTACCCGCGATTGCTCAAGGCCGGGGTGAAGATCTTCGAATACCAGCCGTGTTTCCTGCACCTGAAGATGGTGCTGGTGGACGATTGGGTCAGCATCGGGTCGTGCAACTTCGACCACTGGAACCTGCGCTTCAACCTGGAGGCCAACCTCGAAGCCCTCGACCCCGGCCTGAGCCAGGCGGTGGCGGCGAGTTTCGAGCGCGACTTCACCCAAAGCCTGCAAGTCAGCCTCGACGCCTGGCAGCGCCGGCCATTGTGGAAGCGGTTCAAGCAGCGGGTGTGGGGGTTGGTGGATCGGGTGGTGGTGAACCTGTTGGATCGGCGGGGCTAATCAAAACACCTTCCACAGGAGATCTTTCTGTGGTCAAAAAAAGTGAGTTCCCCCAGTACCCATTGTGGGAGCGAGCTTGCTCGCGATAGCGCAGGGTCAGTCGATATCCATGTGACTGACCTGTCGCCATCGCGAGCGAGCTCGCTCCCACAGGGGCTGGGGTGTTGCCTGGGGGTCAGAGCAACTCGAAGCTCTGCTGCTTCACATCCTGGGAGTCCAGGCCGATCTGCACGTTGAACTTGCCGGGTTCGGCGGCGTACTGGAGCTGGGCGTTGAAGAACTTCAGGTCGTCTTCGGTGATGGTGAAGTGGATGACTTTCTTCTCGCCGGCCTTGAGCATCACCTTGCGGAAGTTCTTCAGTTCTTTCACCGGGCGGATGATCGAGCCGGTGACGTCCTGGATGTACAACTGCACCACGGTCTCGCCATCACGCTTGCCGGTGTTTTCCAGCGTCACGCTGGCGTCGAGCTTGCCGGTCTTGTTCAGCGTGGTCGATGACAGGGCCATGTCCGACAGGCTGAACTCGGTGTAGCTCAGGCCGTAGCCGAACGGGTAGAGCGGGCCGGTGATGTCGTCGAAGTATTGCGAGGTGTAGTTGCCCGGCTTGCCGGGGGTGAACGGGCGGCCGATGCTCAGGTGGTTGTAGTAGGTCGGAATCTGCCCGACCGAGCGTGGGAAGGTGATCGGCAGCTTGCCTGAAGGGTTGTAGTCGCCGAACAGGACGTCGGCGATGGCGTTGCCGCCCTCGGTGCCGCTGAACCAGGTTTCCAGGATCGCATCGGCCTGTTGCTGCTCTTCGAGCAACGACAGCGGACGGCCGTTCATCAGCACCAGCACCAGCGGTTTGCCGGTGGCCTTCAGGGCCTTGATCAGCTCGCGCTGGCTGGCCGGGATGTTCAGCTCGGTGCGGCTCGACGACTCATGGGACATGCCACGGGATTCACCCACGGCCGCCACCACCACGTCGGCGTCCTTGGCGGCCTTCACCGCTTCGTCGATCAGCACCTGGGCCGGGCGCGGGTCGTCCACCACTTCCGGGGCATCGAAGTTGAGGAAGTTCAGGTAGTCGAGCACCTTCTTGTCGCCGGTGATGTTGGCGCCGCGGGCGTAGACCAGCTTCGACTCGGCGCCCAGGGCGCGGGTCATGCCGTCGAACAGCGTGACCGATTGCGCAGGACGCCCGGCGGCGGCCCAACTGCCCATCATGTCGATCGGCGCCTTGGCCAGGGGGCCGACCAGGGCGATCTTCGCGCTTTTCTTCAGGGGCAGGGTCTGGTTGCGGTTTTCCAGCAGGACCAGGCTGCGGCGCGCCACGTCACGGGCGTCGGCGCGGTGCAGGCGGCTTTCGGCATAGGTGTCGGCCGGGTCGTCCTCGGCCTTGCCGATGCGCAGGTACGGGTCCTTGAACAGGCCCATGTCGTACTTGGCGGCCAGCACTTCGCGCACCGCGTTGTCGATGTCGCTCTGCTCGATCTCGCCGGACTTGAGCAGCCCCGGCAACTCCTTGCCATACAGCGAGTCGTTCATGCTCATGTCGATGCCGGCCTTGATCGCCAGCTTCGCCGCCTCGCGTCCGTCCCGGGCAACGCCGTGCTTGATCAGTTCGAAGATCGCGCCGTGGTCGCTGACGGCCAGGCCCTTGAAGCCCCATTCCTTGCGCAGCAGGTCGTGCATCAGCCAGGTGTTGGCCGTGGCCGGTACGCCGTTGATGGAGTTCAACGCGACCATCACCCCGCCGGCACCGGCATCGATGGCGGCACGGTAGGGGGGCAGGTAGTCCTGGTACATTTTCACCGGGCTCATGTCCACGGTGTTGTAGTCCCGGCCGCCTTCAACGGCGCCGTACAGGGCAAAGTGCTTGACGCTGGCCATGATGCTGTCGGCGGCATTGGCGCCGTTGCCCTGGAACGCCTTGACCATCACCCCGGCGATGCGCGACACCAGGTAGGTGTCTTCGCCAAAGCCTTCGGACGTCCGGCCCCAGCGCGGATCGCGGGAGATGTCGACCATCGGCGCGAAGGTGATGTCCAGGCTGTCGGCGGCGGCTTCCTGGGCAGCGATGCGGCCGGAGTGGTAGATGGCGTCCATGTCCCAGCTCGACGCCAGGGCCAGGGGGATCGGGAAAATGGTGCGGTGGCCGTGGATCACGTCATAGGCGAAGAACATCGGGATCTTCAACCGGCTGCGCATGGCCGCGTCCTGCATCGGACGGTTTTCATCGCGAGTGATGGAGTTGAACGTGCCGCCGATGTTCCCCGCGGCGATTTCCTTGCGGATCATCTCCCGGGGCATTTCCGGGCCGATGCTGATCAGGCGCAACTGGCCGATCTTTTCCTCGAGGGTCATTTGTTTCATCAGGTTGCTGATGAAAGCGTCCTTGTTCTCTATGGGGGCTGGCAGGTTATCGGCTAATACGGATTGACTGGCCAGACTGACAAACAGGCCCAGCAAACACAGCTTCTTCATGAATAGTTTTCTCGCAGGCTCAAAGGCGTAATCAGGACACGCCGTCAGCCAAAATGTGAGGAGCGGCTATTGTTGTTCGGTCAAATACAGCACACTTTCGAGCCCAGCGGGCTGAACTTAGTTTCGCGCCGCGCATCTTTTAGCCCATCGCCCTGATTCAATCCAGTGCGGCGGCAGATTATGCCCTAGACGCCGAGGCGATAGGTGGCGGTGTTTTTCAATGTCATGCAAGGGAGAGCTTCACCTGATGAATCTACGACTGAACCACCGCAGCGGCCTGCGAATGCTGGCACTGATACTGTTCACTTCGCTGCTGGCCGGTTGCGGTATCAATGACATCCCGACCCTGGACGAACAAGCCAAGGCTGCCTGGGGCCAGGTGCAGAACCAGTACCAGCGGCGTGCCGACCTGATTCCCAACCTGGTCGAAACGGTCAAGGGCTATGCCCAGCACGAGCAGGAAACCCTCACCGCCGTGATCGAGGCCCGGGCCAAGGCCACGTCGATCCAGGTCGATGCCAACACCCTGGACAACCCGGAGAAACTCAAGCAGTTCCAGCAGGCACAGGACCAGCTTTCCGGTGCGTTGAGCCGGTTGATGGTGGTGTCCGAGCGTTACCCGGACCTCAAGGCCAACCAGAATTTCCTGGCCCTGCAGTCGCAGCTCGAAGGCACCGAGAACCGCATCGCCGTGGCCCGGCGCGACTTCATCCTGGCGGTGCAGAAATACAATACTGAGATCCGTACCTTCCCGGGACGCTTGTGGCATAGCGTGCTGTACAGCGACCTGCCGATCCGCCAGACCTTCGAGGCCACCAGCCCCGATGCCGACAAAGCGCCGCAAGTGAAATTCTGAAAAAATGTAGGAGCAAAGCTTGCTCGCGATGAACGATAACGCGGTCATTAGAAAGACCGAGGTGCCTTCATCGCGAGCAAGCTCAGCTCCCACACCAGCTCGCTCCCACACAGGAGTTCCGATGCGAGTGTTGAAATTTTGCCTGGTGCTGTTGCTCTGGGTATTTGCATTCACGGCCCAGGCCGAGTTGAGTTTCCCGCCGCTGACCGGGCGCGTGGTGGACACCGCCCAGTTGCTCGAACCGGCGACGCGCACGCAACTGGAGGCGCAGCTCCAGGCCCATGAGCAGGCGACCGGTGAACAGGTGGTGGTCGTCACGGTGCCTGACCTGCAAGGCGCCAGGATCGAGGACTTCGGCTACCTGCTCGGGCGCCACTGGGGCATCGGGCAGAAGGACAAGAACAACGGCGCCCTGCTGATCGTCGCCCGCGACGACCGTAAACTGCGGATCGAGGTGGGCTACGGCCTGGAGGATCGCCTGACCGATGCCCAGAGTTCGGTGATCATCCACCAGGTGATCACCCCGGCGTTCAAGACCGGCAATTTCAACAAGGGCATCAGTGACGGCGTGGCGGCAATGCTGGTGGTGCTCGGTGGCAGCCCGCTGGATGAACCCGCGCCGACAGCGGTGTACAGCTCGGACGAGGAGCAGGGCGATTTCGTCCAGCGACACCCATGGCTGTTCGTGCTGCTGGTGATGCTGGTCATCACCACGGTGATGGTCGGCCAGGTGCTCGGCATCCTGCCCACCACGAGCGGCAGTGGCAGCTCCCGCAGCTCCAGCAGCTCAAGCGGGAGCAGTTATGATGACGGAGGCTCCAGCGGCGGGGATGGAGGCTTCAGCGGTGGCGGTGGCAGTTTCGGAGGCGGCGGTTCGTCGGGCAGTTGGTGACAATAATAATGAACGGGCATTTCCAACCATGGCATTACTGACTGAACACGAACAACGCAAGGTGGCCGAGGCAATTGCCCGGGTCGAGCAGGACACTGACGCCGAACTGGTCACGGTGCTCGCCGCCCGTGCCGACGACTATGCCTATATCCCGCTGCTGTGGGCCAGCCTGTTCGCCCTGGTGGTGCCCGGCGTGGTGCATTACCTCACGGGCTGGCTGGCAATGCATAGCCTGTTGCTGGTGCAGTGGCTCAGTTTCATCGGCTTGTGCCTGGTGTTCCGCATTCCCCGCATCACCACCCACCTGATCCCCCGTTCCGTACGGCATTGGCGCGCCTCCAACCTGGCGCGCCGGCAGTTTCTCGAACAGAACCTGCACCATACGGTGGGCGGTACGGGCATGTTGATCTTCGTCTGCGAAGCCGAGCGCTACGTGGAGATCCTGGTGGACGAAGGCATTTCCAAGCGACTCGACAACAGGCACTGGGATGCCATCGTTCGCGCATTCACCCAGCAGGTGCGCCAAGGCCAGACGTTGGAGGGTTTTGTGACGTGCATCGAAGCCTGCGGCCGCTTGCTCAAGGAGCACGTGCCAGTGACCCATGAGCGCAATGAGCTGCCCAATCGCTTGGTGGTGCTGGGCTAGACGTTTTCCCGCTGGACACTGTTGGAGTGAGTGGTTTCTGTGGGATGAATGAGCTGTGGCGAGGGGATTTATCCCCGCTGGGGGCGTAGCCCCCAATAAAATCGACGACCGGTTATGTAAGGGGGGACTCCTGGTTTGGGTCTGCTGCGCAGACCAGCGGGGATAAATCCCCTCGCCACAATTGAATTTCCCCGTGCCCTCGGCCCCCATCCCCCCTAAAATACCCACCTTTCTTCGATTCGCCCCGCCCCGAGGCCGCTTGTCCATGTCCGTTACCGCCACCCCCGCCCGTCCTGCGCCGGATCATCACGCCCAGTTCATCGAGCTGCTGCGCAGCAGTCTGGCGCAGAACGCCTTCATCAAACTGGTGCTGGCCAAGTATGCCGGGGACGAAGCGGACCTCCAGCGGGTGATCATCAAGCCCCTGACGGTCAAGGAACAGCCGTGCCTGACCTTCGTCTACCGCTACAAGACCCGCGACATCACCAAGAATTTCCCGGTGGCCGAAGGGGTGGACAACGTCGCTGCGCTGTTGCCAGCGTCGTTCAAGAACGCGCATCTGCTGGCGCTCACCGACGAGGCGCAGCTGGAATACAGCAAGAAGGGCAAGAGCTCGCTGTTCCGCAGCAAGCCCCAGCAGTTGCGTGAGGTACCGTCCGGCGAGCACAACCGCGAGAAGAACCGCTTCCTCGACCTGAGCCGGCCGTTCCTGGCCGACCTGGGGGTGACCAACCACAAGCACGAGCTGGTTCCCGCGATGTCGCGCAAGTGGAAGCAGATCAACAAGTTCATCGAGGTGTTCAGCCATGCGCTGACGTCTTCGCCTCTAGCCCTGGATAAGCCGGTGCGGGTGTCGGATTTCGGTTCGGGCAAGGGCTACCTGACCTTCGCCATCCACGATTACCTGCGCAACACCTTGCAGGCCGAGGGCGTGGTCACGGGGGTCGAACTGCGCGAAGACATGGTCAAGCTGTGCAACGAAGCGGCCGGGCGCCTGGAGCATCCGGGCCTGAGCTTCCAGCACGGTGACGTGCGCAGCGTCGCGCCGAGCGCGGTGGACGTGATGATCGCCCTGCACGCCTGCGACATCGCCACCGACTACGCGATCCACATGGGCATTCGTTCCGGCGCCTCGATCATCATGTGCTCGCCGTGCTGCCACAAGCAGATCCGCCTGCAGATCCAGAGCCCGGCCTTGCTCAAGCCCATGCTGCAATACGGCCTGCACCTGGGCCAGCAGGCGGAAATGGTCACCGACAGCCTGCGGGCGCTGTTCCTGGAAGCCTGCGGCTACGACACCAAGGTGTTCGAGTTCATCTCCCTGGAACACACCAACAAGAACAAGATGATCCTGGCGGTCAAGCGCGCCGAGCCGACCGACCCGACCGAGCTGCTGGCCAGGATCCAGGCGCTCAAGGCGTTCTATCACGTCACCGAGCATTGCCTCGAAACCCTGCTGCGGGCGGACGGTTACCTGTAACGCTGTGGGAGCGAGCCTGCTCGCGAAGACGGCGGTACATCCCCATAAGATCAAGCTGATCCACCGCCTTCGCGAGCAGGTTCGCGCCTCCCCCCTAAACCTCGACCGGCACCGCCAGCTCCGGGTCGCCCAAGGGATGGCTCTTGGCGTCGAAGAATCTCAGTTCCATGGCCAACCCTTGGAACAGCTTGGCGTAATGCCGCTTCTGGTGCTGGATGAACGCTTGGCTGCGTGGGTAGATCGAGATCGCCATGACCTTGGGCGCCGCCTGGCGAAGGGCGTCGATAATGTGCCGGTCCTGCTCGCCCAGGGCATGGCCGAACAGGCACAGGTTGGCGCCGTGATGCAGCAACTGGTCGTAGCAGAACGACAGGTAGTCGCTGCTGCGGATGGTCTTGAGCTTGTCCTGGCTCGGGCCCTCGTTGACGAACAGCGGCACATCGTCGAGGGTCTTGAGGGTGTTGTTGATGGCAAAGCTGCCCAGCAACGTCCCTTCGGTGGAACTCAGCCGGCGCGCCATGCCGTCCTGGTTACGCACCAGGTGCAAGCCACCGTGCAGGTACAGCAGGCGCGGTTTGTCGGTGTCCGCCTGGCTCAAGTCGAAATGGTGATCGTTGCCCACGAACAGATCGGTGAGGGTGTCCGGCGCGTGCTGGATCGCCCAGTGGTTGAGCAGGTCGTAGTTGGTGGTGAACACCGTCCGGTAGCGGCTCAACGCCTGGCTGCGCGTCGCCAGCATCGACGGCTGCACCAGGCGCCACGGAATGTGCACGGCGTGCACGGTATTGATCAGCGCTTCCTTGATCGCGTAGTAGCGGTTGCGCGGGGCGGCGGAGCTGACGGCCAGGGCCTTGTTGACCCGGCTGGTGGTCTTCAGTGCCCCGAGCACCTGCTCGAAGCTGCGCGTCTGCAGCGCATCGAACACACTCAGTTCCGACGGGCTCAGGGGCTTTTCCTCGACGGTACGGGCGTTTTCGAACAGCGAGTCGTAGCCGAAATCGTCCCACACGGCGCGGCTGGCACCATTGCCCAGCAGCAGGGCGCTGAAGTCGGTGCTGGCCTGCAGGGCCGCCCAATCTTCAAGCCGGGCGTCGTATTCCTGGAAATCGGTCATCGCGAAAACTCATCCAAAACGTGGCAAAGGCAGGGCGCGACTTTATCACGACAAACTCTTGAGCCAGATCAAGGAACGCCGTGACTGATCGGTCAATCCTGTATGCCCCTACCGATCCGGTCTCTTCCAGGAGCGTGTCCCATGAGCAGCACCTTTTTCATTCCAGCCGTGAACATCATGGGCCTGGGTTGCCTCGACGAGGCGATGAGCGCCATTCGCAACTACGGTTTCCGCAAGGCCTTGATCGTTACCGACGCCGGCTTGGCCAAGGCTGGCGTGGCCGGCAAGGTGGCCGAGCTGCTGGCCGTCCAGGACGTCGACGCGGTGATTTTCGACGGCGCCAAGCCCAACCCGAGCATCGCCAACGTCGAGCTGGGATTGGGGTTGCTGAAGGAAAGCGAGTGCGACTTCGTGGTGTCGCTGGGCGGCGGTTCGCCCCATGACTGCGCCAAGGGCATTGCCCTCTGTGCCACCAACGGCGGGCAGATTCGCGACTATGAAGGCGTGGACCGCTCCAGCAAGCCGCAGTTGCCACTGATCGCCATCAACACCACCGCCGGCACGGCCAGCGAGATGACCCGCTTCTGCATCATCACCGACGAGACGCGCCACGTGAAAATGGCCATTGTCGATCGCAACGTGACGCCCCTGATGTCGGTGAACGATCCGGCACTGATGGTCGCGATGCCCAAGGGGCTGACGGCCGCCACCGGCATGGACGCGCTGACCCACGCGATCGAGGCGTACGTGTCCACCGCTGCCACGCCGATCACCGATGCCTGCGCCCTGAAAGCGATCACCTTGATCAGCAACAACCTGCGCCTGGCCGTGCGCGACGGCAATGACGTGAAGGCGCGGGAAAACATGGCCTATGCGCAGTTTCTCGCAGGCATGGCGTTCAATAACGCTTCGCTGGGGTTCGTGCACGCCATGGCCCATCAACTGGGCGGTTTCTATGATTTGCCCCACGGTGTCTGCAACGCGGTGTTGCTGCCTCATGTACAGAGCTTCAACGCTGCGGTATGCGCGGCCCGTTTGAGTGATGTGGCCCAGGCCATGGGTGTCGAGACGCGCGGCGCGAGCCCGGAAGAGGGGGCGCAATCGGCCATCGCGGCGATCCGCAGCCTGGCCCGGGACGTGGATATCCCGGCTGGCCTGCGTGAACTGGGCGTACGCCTCAATGACGTGCCGGTGCTGGCCGCCAATGCGCTGAAGGACGCTTGCGGCCTGACCAATCCCCGGGCGGCGGACCAGCGTCAGATCGAGGAAATTTTCCGCAGCGCGTTTTAATCGGTTCGTGGCGGCATGGACCTCACACAAGCCATCGCCGCCACGCCCAGCAAGGTGCACAGCGTCGCCAACGGCCAGGCCTGCTGGCTCAACAGCAGGCTCGCCAGGGCGCCGACCAGGGCTGCCATGAGTTGATGCAGGAAGCCGCTCAGCGCCATGGCGTAGGCACCGGCCACCGGTGAGCCGGCATTGGCCAGGGACAGGCTGATGGGGTAGTTCAGCGACTGGCCGAACACCGCGAAGCAGTAAGGCAACCAGAAAAGCAGCGCGGTGCCACCTGGTACCAGGCTGCCCGCGAGCATGGTCGCGCCACCGCCCAGCACCAGGGCGATGCCCCAGCCCATCATCCGTCGTTGCCCGGTGCGCAAGACGCCCGCATTCACCGCCAACGCGCCGAAGAGGTACGCCGCGCTGATGGGCCAGCCCAACAGGCCGTACTCGATGGGCGTCCAGTGGAAGCGCTCCTGCAGGATCAGCGGCGCCGCGGTATTGAAGGCGACGATGACGCCGTACCCCAACCCGCCCGCCAACGCCGGCAGCAGGAAGCGCCTGCTTTGCAGGATCTGCCCGTAGATGCGCCACGCTGATCGCCCATCGTCGCCTTGCGCCAGGACCGGGAACCTGGCCCGGGACACGATCGCCGCCATGGCCAGGCTCGCCGCGCCCATGGCATGGAAGATCGCCTCCCAGCCAAACGCGGCCTGGATCAGCGAGCCCAGGTACTGGCCGATGCCGAGGGCGATCACGAAGGCGATCGAGATCCAGGACAGCGCCTTGGCCAGCAGGTCACCGCTGAAGCTGTCGCGGATCAGCACCCGCGCCATCACCGAGATGCCGCTGGCGCCCACGCCCTGGAGCAATCTCAGCGCCAGGAAGGCCTCGACGCCAGTGCCCAGGGGCAGGGCCAGGTTGGCGACGCCGTACAACCCCAGCGCCGCGAGCAACACCGGCTTGCGCCCCAGGCGCTGGCTCAGGCTGCCCCAGAGCAGCATGGGCAGCGCCATGCCGACCAGGTACACCGACAGGCCCCAGGAAACCCGCGACGCGTCGGCCCCCAGGTCCCGGGCGATATCGGGCACGGCCGGCAAGTAGATGCTCATGCCCAGTTGTGCCAGGAAGACAGTGGTGCAGGTGACGACCAGGGTTGTACGGTTGTTCATCGAGGGCTCGTTTCAGGGGCGGATGTCACGCCCATGGGCCAGCAGCAGGTCGGTGATCAGCCCGCAAAAGCGGCGAATCACCTCGTGGGCCATGTCGGCGCGCAAGGTGATGCGGATCGCGGCCTTGCCCTGGGGCACCACGGGGAAAAAGACCGCCGAGGTGAAATACCCCAGTTCGGCCAGTTCGACCACCAGGCGGTTGGCCAGGGCTGCTTCACCGCAGGGCACCAGGCGAATGGCCATGGGATTGCCGTGCTGCGCGGTGCGCACCAGGCTGTCGAACAAACGGATATTAGCCTGCAAACGCTCCTGCAAGGCGCTGAATTCGCGGCTACCGTGCAAGCGGATCGAGGCCATGCCGGCGCCGATGGCGGCGGCGTTCAGGCTCTGGGACCAATTGCTTGGCCCGCCGTAGCGTTTCACCAGCGCCTTGTGCCGTTCGTTGCCGAACATGACCAGCCCGCCGCTGGCGCCGAAAGACTTGGCCAGCGAGGCGACCACCAGGGTGCGCTCGTCCAGGGCGTGCCAGCGCGGACGTACCAGGCCAGCGCCACCTTCGCCGACCGCCGACAGGGCGTGGGAGTCGTCCAGGTAGAGGAACAGGCCGTAGCGCTGCTTGAGATACAGCAGGCTGTCCAGGTCCGCCAACCCGCCCATGCTGTAGGCGCTGTCGGCCACATACGCCACGTTGCGCTGCCGCTTGCACAGGTCTTCGATGAAATCCATGTCGTTGTGCGGGCAGGTGATGACCTGGGTTTCATCGGCGCAGGCGGCCTTTTGGTGGTTCATCGAATAGTGTGCGTGCTTGTCGAACACCAGCACCGGCGCCGCGTCATCCGTGAACGCCCCGCTGGCCAGCAGCGGCAGGATACCGGCGCTCGCCGCGCTGCAAGAGAGGGCGCTGAGGCAACTGGCGCCGAACAGCTCCGACAGCCGGGTCTCGTACTGGTCGAGGATCGCCAGTTGGCAACGATTCCTTGAGTTGGCGATGCGCAGGGTGCCGGTTTCGCGAAGGGCGGTCATCGCGCCGTCCAGCAGCGCAGGGTGATAATCCAGGCCCAGGTACGACGTGGTGCAGAAGTGATGGAAGGTCCGGCCGTGTTGGTCCACCAGGGTATTGGGGCCCTTGACCTCGACATCCAGCCCCGAGATTCTTCCGGTTTCGGCGCCCTGCCAGCTGGGGTCGGCGAGGGCAATGACTTTGCGGTAGTTGCTGAAGCGATGGGGCGATTGTGCGGTCGGCGTCATGGCGCGATTACATTCCTTGGTTGACGATGCTGTCCGTGGGGTGTTGCAGGGGGTGTTTTTCCAGACTTTACAGCGCCTCAGGCAGGGCTTTGAATCGGCCGTTTCCGGCATGTTTGAATGTTACTGGAGACTTCTGCGTAGGATCTTGCCTAGGACCCTGCATGGGGAATCCATCGACGCAGTCGGAGCTTGGCAATGCCTCGTTGCCCTTGGCCCGTTGCGTCTGGCCCGTCTTGTTTCCCGAAGGTTGTCCAGGGATGCAAGTGGCCCGGTTTCATCCCGATCGTCTAGGCTATCCTCATCGATAGCGGCCCTTTGCCGCCTGCCGGTTTCGTTCACGCTGCATTATCCGGAAGGCCTCCCGCCCCATGGACACCGCCAACTCCGCGCCGCTGGCCAGTTACTTTGACCTGATGCTGGACGCCGTGTGCGCGGTCGATGGCCAGGGGCGCTTTGTCTTTGTCAGTGCCGCCTGCGAGCGCATTTTCGGCTACACCCCGCAGGAATTGATCGGCCGGGCCATGATCGACCTGGTGCACCCCGCCGATCGCCAGCGCACGCTGGAGGCGGCGCGGGAGATCATGGACGGCGAGCCCAAGCTCAATTTCGAGAACCGTTACCTGCGCAAGGATGGCCAGGTGGTGCATATCCTCTGGTCGGCGCGCTGGTCGCCGGTGGACCGATTGCGGATCGCCGTGGCGCGGGACATCACCGAGCGCAAGTTGGCCGAATCGCGACAGGCCGCGTTGTATGCGATTTCCGAGGCTGCCCATGGAGCGGCGGACCTGCTGGCGCTGTTCAAGCGCGTCCACCAGATCATCGGTGAATGGCTGCCGGCGTTGAATTTCTCGGTGGCGCTGTACGACGAGCAGTGCGCGCAGCTGAACTTTGCCTATCACGTCGACGACCTGGAACAGCAGCCGGAATTGCCCGGCACGGTCACCGGGCGCTTGTGCGCCGAAGTGATCCGCAGTGGCCAGCCCCTCTTGCTGACGCCCGGTTGCAGCGCACTGCCGGCGGGCTTCCATGACCTCGTGGCGGAGCCGGACGCGCCCTGTTGGCTCGGCGTGCCGTTGAACTCGCAGAACGGCACGATGGGGGCGCTGATCGTCAAGAGCGCGCTGGACAATGAGCGCTACACCGAGCAGGACAAGGAGCTGCTGCAATACGTCTGCGCGCAGATCACCATCGCCATCGAACGCCAGCGACTGCATGCTCGGTTGCAGCACATGGCGCAGTACGACCAGCTGACCCAGGTGCCCAACCGCGAGCTATTGCGTGACCGGTTCAAGGCCGCGTTGGCCAGCGCCCGGGCCGTGTCGGGGCGCATGGCCCTGCTGTACATCGACCTCGACCGCTTCAAGCAGATCAACGACACCTACGGCCACGGGGTGGGCGACTTGTTGTTGCAAGCGGTGGCCAGCCGTCTCAAAGGGTGCATACGGGACGCCGACACCGTGGCACGCATTGGCGGGGATGAGTTCGTGGTGCTGCTCCACAGCATCCAGGCATTGGAGGATGCCCATCGCGTGCAGGACAAAATCCGTCAGGTGCTGAGCCAGCCGCTGCACCTGGACGGGTATTGCCTGAGCATCGAGCCGAGTATCGGGGTCGCCTGTTTCCCGGACCATGGCATCGAGGACGTGACGTTGTTTCGCCATGCCGACGAGGCGATGTACGCCGCCAAGCGGCATAACCATCGGGCATCCGGCATCTGAGTGCAGGGTCGCCGTTCGTCGCGGTGAGGCACTTAAATCAAACTTTTCAGCCCTTTCTCCTTTCGAAACCCAGGCAGGCCCCGTTGGGGGGCGCTGTCGAATCTTTATCTGAGGAGGGCGCGACCATGAACCGGATGGCCACCTTTTTTCGCACCACCAGTGTCGTCGTGTTGATGGGCCTGGGTGCCAACAGTGCCTGGGCGCAATCGCCTGCCGAATTCATCGATGACGCTTCGGCCAAGGGCATGGCCGACATCGAGGCCAGTCGCATGGCCCACGGCAAGGCCGAGTCCAGGGAGGTCAAGGATTACACCATCATGGTGATCAACGACCGTACCACCGCCAACCAACACCTGGCGAAGATCGCCAAGAAGCTCGACTTGCCCGTCGCGCCCCGGGAGGAAGTGGCCGACAAGGCCAAGACCCTGATGCCGCAGGTGCAAGAGGGCGAGTCGTTCGAGGCCGCCTATGCCGCCAGCCAGGTCAAGGCCACCGAAGAGGCCATCGCCCAGATCAAGGAGCAGGCCCAGACCACCGAGGTGCCGGAGATCAAGGCCTTCGCCGATGAAACCCTGCCCAAGTTGCAAACCCATCTCGAGAAGGCCAGGGCGCTGCAAGCCAGTCGCTGATTCTCACCACGCTTCACCTTCAGGCCGGGGCGCATGCGCCCTGGCTCATCTCGCCCGCTGAAAAGGAGACCCTCGATGTCTACCCGCCGAGAACCGAACCAATACGCGATGCAAAACCCGCTCACCCAATACCCCCGTCCGCCTTTCCCGGACCAGCCGCAATCACCGCCGGGCATCGACCAGGACATGGTGCCCAAGCCCGACCACGGTGAAAAAAGCTATCAAGGCTTTGGCCGCCTGGAAGGCCGCAAGGCGCTGATTACCGGCGCGGACTCGGGGATCGGACGGGCGGCGGCCATCGCTTATGCCCGGGAAGGCGCCGATGTTGCCATCAACTACCTGCCCAGCGAGGAGCGCGATGCACGCCAGGTCGTTGAATTGATCGAAGCCGAAGGCCGCAAAGCCGTCGCCATCGCCGGTGATCTCAAGGACGAAGGATTCTGCGTGCAACTGGTCAAGCGCGCCCACGAGCAACTGGGCGGCCTGGACATCCTGGTGAACGTGGCTGGCAAACAAGAGGCGCAGAAGGACATTGCCGACATCACCACCGCGCAATTCGATGACACCATGAAGACCAACATCTATGCGATGTTCTGGCTCTGCAAGGCCGCGGTGCCGTTGATGCCGGCGGGGGCGACGATCATCAATACCGCGTCGATCCAGTCCTACGATCCGTCCGCGACGCTGCTGGACTACGCCACCACCAAGGCGGCGATCGTAGCGTTCACCAAGGCCCTGGCCGGGCAGGTCATCGGCAAGGGGATTCGGGTCAACGCCGTGGCCCCGGGGCCGATCTGGACCGTGTTGCAACCCAGCGGTGGACAACCGCAGGAGAAAATTCCCACCTTCGGCTCCCAGGTTCCGATGAAGCGCCCCGGCCAGCCGGCCGAATGTGCCCCGCTCTATGTGCTGCTGGCGTCGCAGGAGTCGAGCTACATCACCGGGGAGGTGTTCGGTGTGACGGGGGGCAATCCATTGCCTTGAGAGGCGATTCATTGCGAGCGGGGTCATCCTGCTCGCGCAATCCCGGTCAGCATTGGTTCAGGTCGACCTTGTGCTTTTCCTCCAGGCCTTCCAGGTTCTTGGCTTCGCCCTGGCCCATGCCCTGGTAGTGCTTCCTCAGCGCTTCCAATTGCTTGAGGTCCAGTGATTCGAGACCGAGCATGGCGTTCTGCGCTTCCTTGGTCGCCCGCAATAACTCGTCCACCTTGAGGTGCAGGATGTCGGTGTCGCGGTTCTGCGTGTTCTGGATCAGGAACACCATGAGGAAGGTAATGATGGTTGTCGAGGTATTGATGATCAGTTGCCAAGTGTCATTGAACTGAAAGAACGGGCCGCTGAGTGCCCAGAGCACCAACAACACGATGGCTCCGAGGAAGGTCTTTGGACTCCCTGCCCAGAGGGCCAGTTTTTGTGCGATTTTTGCGAAGGTCATTGCTGTGTTCCTTATGGAATGCTCCTGTCTGATGTGACAGCAATGACGTGGTGAAAATTCTGCTTACATTTAGGCGTTGTCAGCGGACACAGGTTTTTCCCCGGTGACCCTAAACCATCGAAACCAATTGCCCAGCCGGCAGGTCACTCCTTAGGCCCTGTCTGAAATGTGTCTGCACTCGCCCATACTGCGTTGAAATGGGGCTCGGAATGCTCATGTACTCCAGTGCACTGCGCTTCCTCGCCCCGTTTCGCCTTGTCTGGCCTTCGCGCAGGCACATTCGGACAGAGCCTAAGTCCCTCGCATTGGAGTACAACCATGAACCTCGCGCGCACCTTTTGCCTCACCTGTTGCCTCGTCGCCCTGCAAGGCTGCTTCGACAACTCCGGCAACGAGACCAAGGACAACACCGACGGCACCCGGTCTTCGGTGCAGATGCAGGAGTCCGGGTCGGAGAAGAAATAGACGGCATGACTCCATCACCTCAGGGTGGTGTTCGTCGATCGCTCAACGTCCTTGCTGCAACACCTTCAGCGCCGCCGAGGCGAGGAACCCTGAGCGGCTCTTCTCCTCGGGATGGTGCAACACGTATTCATCGATACGGTTGAGCAGGTAGCCGGGCAGGGTAATGTTGAGTTTTTGCGCCTTGCCCAGGTAGCGGGTCACGTCGATGTCCACCAGCGCCCAGGCACAGCCGGCGTATTTCGGATTGGCCGCGTGCAGGGTCACGGTGTTGGCCGAGGGGATCGGCGAGCCGTCTTCGGCGAGGATCTCGAAATGCCCTTCGATGGCCTCGCGGGCCATCGCCATGGCGTCGTCCAAATCGTCGCCAGCGGAAAAGCAACCGGGAATGTCCGGCACCTCCACGCCCCAGGCGTGGTTTTCATCACCCATGGAAATCGCAATCGGGTAAAGCATGTCAATCGTCCTCCGGGACTGCGGGGCAACAGGGCATCTGGAGCAAGGCCTGTTGCAGAATACTGATGGCCGTCTTTCTGAGCAGATCCTTCTTGGGATGGGGCACGGTGACCAGGCCGGGTTTGGTCGGGTGCTTGAAGTGGTGGTGGCTGCCTCGAACGCGCACCAGGTACCAACCGTCCGCAACAATCTGACTGATCAAGAATCGGCTATTCACATCACCTCCGTGTGGTGCTGGATGGTTACTATACCTACCAATGAGAAATGATCAACACTATAACTACCAAGGTGCGCCTCGGGAGGTCATGGTCGATTCAGAAAAAAGTCTAGAAGCCTTGCGAGGCAAGGCGGGCGGGAAGGGGCGGTGGCTGTATTGCGAGATGTGATGGGCAGTGGGGTGAATGCGTGCACAGGGGCGTGTTTTCGCGGGCGGGCTCGCTCCCACATGCCTTCACCTGCGGTGGGTGCGAGCCGGCTTGTGTGGAGGTCAGGCGTTCACATTGGCCTTGCGATCCAAGGTGGCGGCTTGCAGCGCCAGGGATAGGCCGGCGGCCTTTTCGCCCAGCAGCAGGTGCCATACGCCACCGTCCAACGGACTGATGCCCAGGCATCCCAGCGCGTTGAGCTGGCTTTGCGATATACCTTTTGCCTCGGCCAGGCGTACGCGCAACCGGCTCGTCGCCACGCAGTCGACTTGCAGCACGTTGCCATGCCCGCCCAGGGCGTCCAGCCATTGCTGCGCTTGTGCGGCAGATACCGGGTTGGCAGGCGTTGCTTCGAGCTCTGCCACCGGTGCGGCGCTCGGTTGACCGGCGCCGGCAGGCAACGCCAGGCGGATTTCATCGGCGATGCTGTCGGCCATTGGGCCTACCACCACCTGCAGGCTGCCGCCATTGCCGGGACGGACCACGGCCATCGCGCCCAGGGCCTTGAGCTGTGTGTCGGAGGCCTTGTTGCGGTCGACCATGTCCAGGCGCAGGCGCGTGGTGCAGGCACCGATGGTGATCAGGTTGTCTGCGCCGCCCAAGGCCTCGATGTAGGCACTGGCCCGTTGGCCTTGGGCGACGACCGGCTTGTCGCCGCTCGGTACGTCTTCGCGGCCTGGCGTCTTCAGGTCGAAGCGTCGGATGCAGAAGTCGAACACCCCGTAGTAGACCACCGCGTAGACCAGGCCCACGGGGAGCACTCGCCAGCCATGAGTGGATTTGCCCCAGCCCAGAATCATGTCGATGAAGCCGCCAGAGAAGGTGAAGCCCAAGTGGATATCCAAAAGGTTGGTGATCGCCATCGACAACCCGGTGAGCAAGGCATGCAGCAGGAACAACAGGGGCGCGAGGAACATGAAGGCGAATTCCACCGGTTCGGTGACGCCGGTCAGGAACGAGGTCAAATGCCATCGACAACAGGATCCCGCCCATGACCTTGCGGCGCTGGGGCAGGGCGTTGCGGTACATCGCCAGGCACGCGGCGGGCAGGCCGAAGAGCATCACCGGGAACATGCCGGTCATGAATTGGCCGCCGTTGGGGTCGCCTGCGAAGTAGCGGGTCAGGTCGCCGGTGACCACCGCGCCGGTGTGTGGGTCGGTGAAGCTGCCGAAGATGAACCAGGCCATGTTGTTGAGGATGTGATGCAGGCCGGTGACGATCAGCAGCCGGTTGAACACGCCGAACACGAAGGCGCCGAGGCTGCCGCTTTCCATCAGTAGGGTGCCGAAGCCGTTGATGCCGTGCTGGATGGGTGGCCAGACCAGGCCGAACACCACGCCCAGGCCCACGGCGCTGAACCCGGTGACAATCGGCACGAAGCGTCGGCCACCGAAGAACGCCAGGTACTCCGGCAGCTTGATGTCCTTGAAGCGGTTGTACAGCGCCCCGGCCAACAGGCCGCTGATGATCCCGGCGAGCATGCCCATGTTGATGCTCGCATCGAGCACCTTCAGCGTCGCAATCATGACCAGGTAGCCGATGGCGCCGGCGAGCCCCGCCGTGCCATTGTTGTCCCGGGCGAAGCCCACCGCGATGCCGATGGCGAAGATCATCGCCAGGTTGGCGAAGATCGCCTGCCCGGCATCGTGGATGATCGCGATGTCGAGCAGGTCGGTATCGCCCAGGCGCAGCAACAGGCCCGCGATGGGCAGGATGGCGATCGGTAGCATCAGCGCCCGGCCGAGGCGTTGCAGTCCTTCGATGAAGTGCTGGTACATGGCGTCTCTTCCTTTATTGTTGTTCGACGAGGTTCAGTCCAGGGGCCAGTGCCGATGGCTGGCCTGGCGTACGGCGGTGGCACTGCCCAGGTCCAGCAGTTCGCGGCTCAGGCGCCGACATTGGGCGGCGTCGAGGTGACGCACACGGTCCTTGATTTCAGCGATCTGCGGCGGGCTGACCGACAACTCGCGGATGCCCAGGCCCACCAGGATCGGCGTCGCCACGGGATCGGACGCCAACGCGCCGCATACGCCGACCCAGCGTCCGTGTTTCGCGGCGCCGAGGCAGGTCTGCTCGATCAATCGCAGCAGGGCCGGGTGCAAGGCATCGACTCGGGCCGCGAGACCGGCGTGGTCACGGTCCATGGCCAGGGTGTACTGGGAAAGGTCATTGGTGCCGATCGACAGGAAGTCGGCGTGTTCGGCCAGTTGCCCGGCCAGCAGTGCAGCTGCCGGTACTTCGATCATGACCCCCAGTTGCGGGCGTTCGTCGAGGCCCTGCTCCGTGGCGAGGGCTTCGAGGCGCTGGCGGATATGCAGCAGTTCGTCGACCTCGGTCACCATCGGCAACAGGATCCGGCAGCGCTGCAATGGACGGGTTTGCAGCAAGGCGTGCAGTTGCTGGTCCAGCAGGTGCGGCTGCACCTGGGCCAGGC
Organism: Pseudomonas citrullilanati; assembly: GCF_030580855.1. Taxonomy (GTDB): domain Bacteria; phylum Pseudomonadota; class Gammaproteobacteria; order Pseudomonadales; family Pseudomonadaceae; genus Aquipseudomonas; species Aquipseudomonas citrulli. The sequence goes on from NZ_JAUQOP010000020.1 coordinate 56,979, forward strand.
GAATACCGCGCAGGCCCAGGACCGGGTTGGCTTCGGCGGGCAGTGGCAGGTAGTCCAGTTGCTTGTCGCCGCCGACGTCGATGGTGCGGATGATCACCGGTTTATCGCCCATGGCGTCGAGCACGGCTTGATAGGCCTGGCGCTGGGCCTGCTCGTCAGGCGCGGTAGGGCGGTCGACGAACAGGAATTCGGTGCGCAACAGGCCCACGCCATCGGCGCCATTCGCCAACGCCTGGGTGGCTTCTTGGCTGGACGCGACATTGGCGGCCACTTCAATCTCCACGCCGTCGAGGGTGTGCGCCGAAGTCTGAGCGAGGGCCTGCTGTTGGGTGTGCCGGGCCTGTCGTCGCGCCCGTTTCTCGTGCACCTGGACCAGGCGTTCGGCCGTGGGCGTCAGTTCGAGGCGGCCCTCGTCGGCGTCCAGCACCACCGGTTGGCCTTGCTCCCGGGCCAACAGCTCACTGCCGAGTGCCACCAGGCAGGGCAGGCCCTGGCCACGGGCGAGGATCGCCACATGGGAGGTGGCGCCGCCTTCGACCATGCACACGCCGGCCACGCCCTGGTTGCTGAGGTGCAGCAGGTCCGAAGGGGTCAGTTCCTGCGTGGCGACGATGGCGCCGGCCGGCACGTCGAACTGCCAGGCATGCCCCAGCAACGCCCGCAGGACGCGCTGGCGCAGGTCGCGCAGGTCGTTGGCGCGTTCGGCCAGCAGTGTGCTGCCCAGTTCTTGCAATACCTGGCATTGCACGTCGATGGATTGGCTCCAGGCGTGCGTCGCGGCCTGGCCCTGGTCGATGGACAGGTAAGCGGCGTCCAGCAGGAGCGGATCTTCCAGCAGCGCCAGGTGCGCCGCGAAGATCGCCTCTTCGTCAGCGTTGCGTCGGGCCCTGGCGTTCTCCAGTGTGAGGTGGATCTCGCGGCGCACTTGCGTCAAGGCCGCGTCCAGCCGCTGCCGTTGCGCTTGGGCATCGTGGCCGCCAGGGTCGTCGGGCAATTGAATGCCTTGCAACCGCACCAGCGGCCCCGCCACCAGCCCGGGGGCGGCACACACGCCATGCAGCACGCCCGGTTCGGCGCTGCGTGCTTCAGGGGCATGGCGCGGTGTTGCAACTTCCGCCCGCGGGTTATGGGCTTGCCCGGCCGGGACGGTGGACAAGACCGCGAGCAGCGCGCGCAATGCCGCTTCGGCGTCGCTGCCGCGGCAGCTGACGCGCACGTCTGCGTGTTCGGTGATGGCCAATCCCATCAGTCCCATGACGCTCTCGCACGGGGCCGACTTCCCGCCGAAATGCAGTTGCGAATGGCTCTGGAATTTCTGCGCTGTCTGGCGCACCAGTGCCGCCGGTCGGGCATGCAGGCCGCCGCGATTGACGATGCGCACCTGGCCGGAAACCTCGCTGCCAAGGGCCGGATCCACGTCTGGGTCTACACCGGGTTGGGTGGCAACGATGTGCAGCAGCGGCTCGCCGACTTTCACCTCCCTGAGGGTTATCGGGCGCGCCTGGAAACGTTCACCGTTGATGATGACCAACAGGCTGACCAGGCTCTTGCAACGCAGTGCCACCTTGTCCACGTCGTAGCGCATCAGCGCCTGGCCGTTGTGGACTCGCGCACCTTCCTTGACCAGCATGGAAAATCCCTCGCCCCGCAATTCGACGGTGTCCAGCCCCAGGTGCAACAGCAGCTCGGCGCCGTTGTCGGCCCGCAAGGTCACGGCATGGCCGGTGCGGGCGATGTGGATGACTTCGCCGTCGCAGGGCGCGTAGAGGGTGTCGTTCAGCGGGTCGATGGCGATCCCGTCGCCCATGGCGCCGCTGGCGAACACCGCGTCCGGGACATTGGCGAGGGTGAGCACGGGGCCGCTGAGCGGGGCGCTGAGGGTCAGTTCATTATTGTTGTTGTGCATGGCGCGCTCTCCATAGCTTGTTATTGGAGGAAACCGTCGGCTCAGTGGGTCCGGGTGACCTTGTGCAAGTGCCGTGGCTGGTCGGGGTCCAGGCCCCGGGCCACGGCCAGGTGGGCGGCCATGGGGTAGAAGCTCTGGATCGCCAGGATCGGATCCAGGGATGGATGTTCGGCACGCACCAGGGTCAGGTCGCGTTCGGCGATGTCATCGGGCGCCGCGAGCAGGACCCGGGCGCCGCGCTGGCGCATGTCCGCGGCCAGGCTCAACACCCCGGCCTGTTCGGCACCGCGCGGAGCGAAGACCAGCAACGGGTAGTTTTCATCGATCAGCGCCATGGGGCCGTGGCGGACCTCGGCGCTGCTGAAGGCTTCGGCCTGGATGGCCGAGGTTTCCTTGAACTTGAGCGCCGCTTCCTGGGCGATGGCGAACCCGGCGCCGCGACCGATCACCATCAACCGCTGGCAGTCGCGCAGGCCCTGGATGGCCGGCTGCCAATCCTGGCGGGCCGCTTCGCGCAGGCCGTCGGGCAGTGCGTTGCCGGCTTCCAGCAACTCGGCATCGTCCTTCCAATGGGCCACCAACCGGGCGCTGGCGCTGAGGGTGGCGATAAAGCTCTTGGTGGCGGCGACACTGCTTTCGACGCCCGCGCACAGCGGCACGCTGAATTCGCACGCCGCTTCAAGCGGGGAGTCGGTCGCGTTGACCAGGGCCACGCTCAAGGCGCCGCGCTTGCGCAACAGGCGCAGGCTGTTGACCAGATCCGGGCTCTGCCCCGACTGGGAAAAACCGAACGCCACCTGGCCGCTGACCTTGAGCGGCGCCTGCTGCATGGTCACCACCGACATCGGCAGCGACGCCACTGGCAAGCCCAACTGCTGCATGGTCAGGTAGGCGAAGTAGCTGGCGGCGTGGTCGGAGCTGCCCCGGGCCACCGTCATCGCCACTTGCGGCGGCTGGCGGCGCAGGCGCCCGGCGAGTTCCTGCAGGGTCGGGTCCAATTGCTGCAACTGGCGGGCGACCGCTTCATGGGAGGCCAGGGCCTCTTCAAGCATCGTTGAAGTCAATGGCTTCTCCTTCGACCATCACATCGGTCAGGTTCAGGGCACGGTCCAGGCGCACGCAATCGGCCCAGGCGCCGGTGTGCAGGCGACCGCGCTCGGGCAGGCCGAGGTAATCGGCGGGAAACTGCGACAGGCGCTGCGAGGCTTCGGCGATGGGCAGGCCGATCTTCACCAGGTTGCGCAGGGCCTGGTCCATGGTCAGCGTGCTGCCGGCCAGGGTGCCGTCGGCCAGGCGTACGCCGCCCAGGCATTTGGTGACGGTGTGGCTGCCCAATTGGTATTCGCCGTCGGGCATGCCGGCGGCCGCCGTGGAGTCGGTGACGCAGTACAGGCAAGGGATCGCGCGCAGGGCCACGCGCATGGCGCCGGGGTGCACATGCAGCAGGTCGGGAATCAACTCGGCATAGCGCGCATGGGCCAGCGCCGCGCCGACGATGCCGGGCTCGCGGTGATGCAGCGGGCTCATGGCGTTATACAAATGGGTGAAACTGGTGGCGCCGGCAGCCAGCGCCGCGACGCCTTCTTCGTAACTGCCCAGGGTATGACCGATCTGCATGCGCACGCCGCGGCCACTGAGGGTGCGGATCAAGGCATCGTGACCGGCGATTTCCGGCGCGATGGTGATCACCCGGATCGGGGCCAGGGCCAGGTAGCCCTCGACCTCGGCCAGCAGGGCGGTGTGGGCGAAGTTCGGTTGCGCCCCCAGCTTGCCGGGATTGATATAGGGGCCTTCCAGATGCACCCCCAGCACCCGGGCGCAGCCGGCGCGGCGCTGTTCGCAGAATTCGCCGAGGGCCGTGAGGACGCCGGCGATCTCCTCGCTGGGCGCCGTCATGGTGGTGGCCAGCAGAGAAGTCGTGCCGAAGCGCACGTGGGTGCGGGCGATGGTTTCGAACGCCGCGGCGCCTTGCATGATGTCCCGGCCGCCGCCGCCATGGACGTGCAGGTCGATGAAACCGGGCAACAGGTAGGGCAGGTCATTGCTTGCCGGGTCGCAAGGCTCGCCTTCGATGGCCACGATCCTGCCGTGTGCGTGGACCAGCCGGCCGCGAACCCAGCCGTTGGCGCTGAGGATATTGTCTTCGGTCATGGGCGTTCTCTGTTCAGCTAGCGCCGCAGTTCTGCGACGAAGTCGTAATAGTCGTTGCGGCAATAGGTGTCGGTGACTTCAATGGGCGTGTTGTCTTCCAGGTAGCCGACTCGGGTCATCAGCAACATGGCGGTGCCGGGCGCGATGCCCACCAGGGCGGCGAATTCGTCCGAGGCGTTGATGGCCTGGATGTGTTGCAAGGCGCGCACCACCGGTTTGCCGATGCCGTCGAGGAAGGCGTAGAGCGAATCACCCACGGCGTCGGGCCTGGGAATGATGGCGGCCGGCAACGTGCTCATCTCGATGGCCATGACCGTGTCGTCGGCCTTGCGCAGGCGCTTGAGGCGCGCGACCTTGTCGGTGGGCGACAGGCCCAGGCGGATCAGTTCTTCATGGGTGGGCAGGGTGATCTCCCGCTCCAGCCATTGCGACCCGGGCACGAACCCTTTGAGTCGCAGCATCTCGCTGAACCCGGAAAGACGCGACAGCGGTTGCTCCAGGCGAGGGGTGATGAACGTCCCCGAGCCTTGGTTGCGGCGGATCAATCCCTGTTCGAACAACACCTCCAGGGCCTTGCGAGCGGTGACGCGGGAAATCCCCAGTTGCTCGCTCAAGCTGCGCTCGGACGGCATCGCCTGCTCGGCTTTCCACTGGCCGGCATGAATGGCCGACTCCAGGTTGCGTGCCAGTTGCAGGTACAGCGGCGTGGGTTGGGTGTCGTCAGGGCGCAAGGCCAGGATGTCGTTCATGGGGGTGTCCGATGCGGTTGTTGGTGTGTTTTCGCTCGGTGAGTGGGGTGGGAAGCTAATACCACTTAAATACCATGTCAACGCGGCAAGTGGCGTACTTATCGTAGTGTATGGCGCAGCCGGAAAAGGTGGGCTGCAAGTGGTATTAGCGGGGAAGGGCGAGGCGCTAACGAACGTTGCGCCAGGATGTGGTTGCCGGGGGCAATGGTATTCACGCCCAGGCTTTTACGGAGACTGCGGCCGTCGAAATTATTTTTTTCATGTCGACCGATGGCGTGGCGAGGGGAGGGCCTTCGCCACGAAAAAGCCTCGGCTATGACTGTTGTACGAACGTCAGGCGCACGGCGAACCCGATCAAGAGACTGCCAAACAACCACTGCTGCACGCGCTGGGCCGAAGGCGAGCGCCGCAACCAGCGGCCCAGCGCCACACCCGCCAGCGCATAGGCGCTATCGAACAACAGACCGACGCCGACCAGCACCCCGCCCAGGGTCGCGAACTGGCCCAGCACCGGCCCGTCCTGCGGATCGATGAACTGCGGCAACAGGACCGAACAGAACAGCAAGGCCTTGGGGTTGAGCAAATTGGTCAACAGGCCGCGCCGGATCGCCTGGGGCCAGCGCGATGCCCCGGCCTGCGGCGTGTCATCGCCCAGGTTCGGCAGCAAGGGGCTGCGCAGGCACTGCACGCCAATCCATAACAAGTAGGTGGCGCCAGCGATGCGCACCGCATCGAACGTCCACGGCGCGGTCTTGAACAAGGCAGCGAGGCCCAGCGCCGCCAATGCAACGTGGCAACCCCGGGCGATAGCCAGGCCCACCGCCGTCGCCAATGCGGCGCCCCTGCCTTGGCTGGCGCCGGTCTGCAGCAACAGGATCATGTCCGGCCCCGGTAGTAGAAAGACCACCGTCAACGCCATCAAGAACACCCCGAGTTCCACCATGTCGCACCCCCCTTCCAACGTTGATTTGACAGGGCCAGTCTAGGGCCGATGGGTGGGGCAGGTGGTTGCGAAGTCAGCTTCTAAAGCCAATGGAATTGGCATAATCTGCCAGTTATTTGAGTCATTTCATTGGAAACTGCCAATTCATGAAACTGGATGCCTTCGATCGCAAGATCCTCGCCGCCCTGCAACGCGACGGTCGCCTGAGCAACGTGCAATTGGCCGACGAAATCGGCCTGTCCGCTTCACCGTGCCTGCGCCGCGTGCGGCTGCTCGAAGAAGCCGGGGTGATTCGCGGCTACCAGGCAGTGCTCGACCGCGACGAAGTCGGCCTGGGCCTGACGATCTTCGTCGGGGTCAAGGTCGAGCGGCATAACGACGAACAAGCCGAAGCGTTCCGCCAGGCCGTGACGGCGTTGCCGGAAGTGATCTCGGCGTTCCTGGTGTCAGGCGAATCGGACTTCCTGCTGCAAGTGGTCGTGCCGGACCTGCGCGCCTACGACCGCTTCCTGACGGGGCAGTTGCTGAAGTTGCCGGGTGTCAGTGATATCCGCAGCAATTTCGCGATTCATACGGTGAAGACGCCGGGGGCGTTGCCGCTGGGGCATTTGCCTGGGGGGTGAGGCAGGGCGGACCAAGGCCGTGGATGCAGGATCGAATGATCTGCATTGGCTCATTTGGAGGGAGGATCAAACGGAAAAAGGCAGCATGAAGTGGAGCGGGTAGAGGGAATCGAACCCTCAACTAAAGCTTGGGAAGCTTTCGTTTTGCCACTAAACTATACCCGCTTTGCGTGCCTGTCTCGCTCGTAACGGGTGTCTTGCCAGACCCCTCGTTGCAGCTGGAGAAGCTGGAGCCGTGCCTTCGATGTGGCACCTGCCCAGAGCGGCTGACTTTGTACCAGATGTCAGCGCACATGAGAAGTTTTTCTTTGCCCACGGCGCGCCTACCTCCCATCCCAAGCCTCGAAACAGAGCGATCGTTCGCAAGCAAGTCCCCCTGCCAAAAAAGGCTGTGCGGGACCTGCTCGCGACGATTGCGTTTCAGATCGCCACCGCATGGTAGCCCTGCACGTAGCTATAACGCGGTCGGCTTTCGTGGTGTCCCGGTGTGAGGAACTTCATCAAGGCATTGCGGCTATCGCGGCAGGCGGCCTTGTGTTCCATGTCCAGGAAGTGCCCGGTGGCTTGCAGCGTGCTGAAGGTGCTGTGCTGCACGTGGTTGGCGAAGAGCCTGGCGTCGTCGGCCGAGGTGTATTCGTCCCATTCGCCGTTCACGAACAGCACGGGCACGTTGATTTTCTTCGCCGCGTTGAGGTAGCACTGCTGGTCGCTCTGGAGCACGTCGGTGATGTGGAAATGCATCTGGCCGTATTCATGTTCGGCCAGGCTGCTGACGTGGCGGTAATTGAAGCGCTTGAACAGCGGCGGCAAATGCTTGCCGATGGTGCTGTTGACCAGATGGCCGACGCGATCGCGGTCCAGGTTGCCCAGGTAGTCCACGCCGCGCTCCAGGTAGTCGCGCATCGGTGCGTTGAGCACCGGCGAGAACGAACTGATTACCGCTTTTTCAATCCGCCGCGGGCGTTGGGCCAGGGCGGTCAATGCAGCGGCGCCACCCCAGGAAAACGACAGCACGTGCTCGGCGGCGAAGTGATCGATCAGTTCCAGGAGGATCTGTCCTTCGACCTCCTTGGTAAGCATTTTCTCGTGGCGGTTGTGGACCTTGGACTTGCCCGCGTAGGGTTGGTCGTACAGCACGACGTTGAATTGCGGGTGGAGGTTCTTGACGGTTTGTGCGAACGACGCGGTGGTGGCCATCGAGCCGTTGACCAGGATGATGGTCTTTTGTGCCGCGTCTGCGCGATAGAACTCCGTGTAAACCCGATACTGACCTTGTATATCCAGCACAGCGATTTCTGGCCTCATGTCATAAGACTCCTGGCAAGCGGGTATGCGCGCAATGAGATTGCACGGGCAATGTGACAGGTAGGCATACGCCTGGAAGATAAGGCCCATGTCGATCCATGACAGCGGTCGACGGGTGTTGTTATAGGCGGGCAGTTTGCCGGGCGGACAAGGCGGAACCTGAGGGTTCCCGCCGGCAAAAAGTTTCTTGGAAGAATGTGGTGACTCATCGGTCACATTTCGGCCGACGGTTTGATTCAAGCAGGGGGGCGAGCGTTGCGCAAGTACTGATGGGAAAATTGTTCGACCCGTCTGCCGGGCGGCAACGAATTCAGATCAGGCTGATTTCGCCAGGGTCCAGGGCGCGGTACTGGCCCGGTTCGAGGGCCGGGTCCAGCACCAAGGGGCCCATGCGCTCGCGGTGCAGGCGCAACACCTTGTTGTCGAAGTGGCCGAACATGCGCTTGACCTGGTGATAACGCCCCTCGACGATGCTCAAGCGCGCGGACGTCGGCCCCAGCAGTGTCAACCCGGCCGGTTGGGTGGTGAGGTCTTCGAAGGCGAAATACAGGCCCCGCGCGAAGGTGTCGGCGTACTCGGCGGTGATGGTGCGCTCGGTTTCGACGTAATAGACCTTGGGCAGCTTGGTCTGCGGTTGGGTCAGGCGTCGCGACCAACTGCCGTCATTGGTGATCAGCATCAGGCCGGTGGTATTGAAGTCCAGGCGCCCGGCGATGTGCAGGTCGTCCTTGTCCGGCTCGTCGAGCAGGTCGAGCACCGTCGGGTGTTGCGGGTCGCGCGTGGCGCTGACGCAACCGGTGGGTTTGTGCAGCATGAAATAACGCGCCGGCCGGCCCGCTTGCAGCACCTCGTCATCGACCTCGACGCGGCTGAATTCACGCACTTGGGCATGGGGGTCGGTGACGGTCTGGCCGTCGATCCGCACCCGGCACGCCACCAGCAACAGGCGGGCCTGCTGGCGATTGAAGCGGGGCAGGTTGCTGAGAAAACGGTCGACGCGCATGGGCAGTCCAGGCCAGGAAAAAGGCGCGCAGCTTACGCGATCGGACGGGGCTTGGCGCGCAATTGGGCCTGGACCTGGGCGCAGCGTGGGCACAGGCAGGCTTGATCCCGCACCTCTGCCGGCAATGCTTCGAGTATGGCCGGGTCAATGTTCACGCTAAAACACCAGCAGGCCCGGTCGGCGGTTCCCGGATCGGCCAGGGAGCAGTCGTTGGCGCCGCCGCAGGCGGGGCAAAGGTCGGGTTTATTCATAGCTGGAGCGAGGCATTTCCACACAGGTTCGATTGCATCCGGCTTGCCGGGCGCGTTGCAGTGCATGATCGGTCCGGGACAGCAGGTTGTGCAAGGTGTCTTCGTCCTGCACCGTGGTCAGACCGATGCTGACGGTGACCAATAACTGTTTCCCACTGCAGAAATAGCGCTGTTTTTCGATGTGCTGGCGAATTTTCTCAGCGATTTTCAGACCAGTCTGTCCGTCGGTGTCCTTGAGCAGTACCACGAACGCTTCGGCGCTCCAGCGACAGACAATGTCCGAGTGCCGCAGGCTTTGTGTCAGGTCGCGGGCGAAACCGGTCAGCAGTTGGTCGCAGGCCACATGGCCGTGGATGCTTTCCAGTGACTTGAAGTCGTCCAGCGCCAACAACACGGCGGTCAATGGCCTGGGTTCGCGCTGGGCTTCGTGCAAGGCCTGCACGGCCAGCAAGTCGAAGCCTCGGCGGTTGGGCAACTCGGTCAGGCTGTCGAGGATGGCCTGGGCGTCGAGGCGGTGTTGGTAGCGGTCGATCAACCGAGCGAGGATAAACAGCACGGCCAGCGTCACGAGCAGGCCGATCAACAGGTTCACGTACAGGGCCTTGAGTGGGTTTTCTCGTGCCGAGGCGTGGGCAGCGTAATAGCCCAGCGATGAAGTGACCAGGAAGCCTGTACCCACCAGCGCCATCACGGCCAGCAGCGGTTTGCGCTGGAAATACAACGACGAACGGAGCGACATGGCGATTCCCTGGGCAGAGATCCAATGTAATCAGTTTAGTAATCACTGTAGGAAAAGGCGCCTTGATTCGCATGTTTGTAAACACGGAGAAAGCAGGGCGACGGTTGGCAAAAAGCTACATGTTTCTAGTTATTGCCATATCGCACCAGATTCCGATTTTGCTGTCTGAATATTCGTCAGTCACCCAAAGATGACTGCCGCCCATCAGCGTCGCTGATGTGGCCCATTCGCGGTCCAGGAGGCCGCCATGTATCGACGACTGCTGCTCATTGCGTTTCTCGGTTTGACTCTTTCGGCCTGCGCGCCTTACTACGATGGAGACTCGAGCTACTACCGTTCAGAGGTCTACACTTCACCGGCACCGGTCTATTACGGTGGCGGGGGTTATTATTCGGCTCCGCGTGGCTACTACGCACCGCGGTATTACCAACCGGCACCGCGCTATTACTCGGCACCGCGCTACTACCCAGCCGGTCCACGCTACTACGCGCCACCGCGGGCGGCGTACCGGCCTTATCCCAACCGGGGCGGTTGGGGCGGCCATGACCGGGGTGGCTGGAATGACGACCGAGGTGGGCATGATCATCGCGGGCGTGGCGATCATGGTGGAAGGGGCGGCCACCGTTGATCCCGCAATGCAAAGCGGCGCATCGAGCGCCGTTTTTTTTGTGCCTGGAATGATCAAGCCTTCGCGAGCAGGCTCGCTCCCACAAGGGCGTTATTCATTGGACAAGTCCGCCAATGGGTGACGACCTTCCCACACCTTGTGAAAGTGCGCCTGCACCACGGCTTCCGGGACATGGTTGATGTCGGGCCAGTGCCAATGGGGCTTGTGGTCCTTGTCGATCAAGCGGGCCCGCACCCCTTCGCTGAATTCCGGATGGCGGCAGCAGTTGAGGCTCAAGGTGTATTCCATCCGCAGCACCTCGGCCAAGGACAGGTGCCGGGCACGGGCGATCTGTTCCCAGACCAGATGAGCGGTCAGGGGCGAGCCCTCCGTCAGGGTCTTTGCCGCCCGGGCGATCAGCGGGTCCTGGTGATCCACCAACAGGGCCAGGGCTTTCCAGGCGCAGCGCACGTCGCTGACATCCAGCCACTCATCGATTTTCTGCCGACGCGGCAACCACTGGGCTTCGGGCAATTGCGCGACGGCTTCCTGCTGCAAGGCCTTGAACAGGCTATTGAGCTGCATCCCGGTCTGTTCCTGCCAGTTGAGTTGCAACAAACCTTCGATCAGGGCGTCCTGCTGTTCGTCCAGCAGGAAGCGGTCGGCCAGGCCCAGGTCGATGGCGTCCCGGGCGTTCATGTGGGCGCCGGTCAGGCCGAGAAACAAGCCGAGCTTGCCCGGCAGGCGCGACAGGAACCAACTGGCGCCGACGTCCGGGTACAGGCCGATGCTGATCTCCGGCATCGCCAGGCGGCTGCTGGGGGTGACGATGCGTGTGCTCGCGCCTTGCAGCAGCCCCATGCCGCCGCCCAGTACATAACCGTGTCCCCAGCACAGCAAAGGCTTGGGGTAGGTATGCAGGTTGAAATCCAGCCGGTATTCGGCCGCGAAGAACTGCGCGGCCAAGGGCGGCACTTCCCCGGGATTGGCCCGGCAGGCCTCCACCAGGCTGCGGACTTCGCCGCCGGCGCAGAACGCCTTGGCGCCGTTGCCACGCAGCAGCACGCAGACGATTTGCGGCTCCCTGGCCCAGGCATCGAGACGATCGCGCAGGGCGCTGATCATCGGCAGGGACAGGGCGTTGAGGGTTTTTTCGGCATCCAGGGTGGCGACGCCGATGCGTGCTCCCGTGATGCCCGTCAGTTCTTCGAAGTGCAGATTCATCGTGACCTCGATCCGAAATTTGAATGTTCAGTATGACCGTTGCGTGGGAAAGTGCCGGTTCTGTGTCAGATCAATTGACAAGCCATGTAGGCTTTCCTAGGGTGCGCCCATTGTTTTTACCGGGTGCAATCATGACTGCTGATGACCGTATCAAACTCGAACCGAGCTGGAAGCAGGCACTGCGTGCCGAGTTCGACCAGCCCTACATGGCAGAGTTGCGCGAATTCCTGCGCCGGGAATACGCCGCCGGCAAGGAGATCTACCCACCGGCATCGCTGATCTTCAACGCGCTCAATTCCACGCCGCTGGACAAGGTCAAGGTGGTCATCCTCGGCCAGGACCCTTACCACGGCCCGGGCCAGGCCCATGGCCTATGCTTCTCGGTACAGCCGGGCGTGCCAACGCCGCCGTCGCTGGTGAACATCTACAAGGAGTTGAAGCGCGACCTGAACATCGACATTCCCAACCACGGCTACCTGCAAAGTTGGGCCGACCAGGGTGTGTTGCTGCTCAATACCACCCTGACCGTCGAGCGCGGCAATGCCAACGCCCACGCCAAGAAAGGTTGGCAGCACTTTACCGACAGGGTCATCGAAGTGGTCAGCGAGCACCAGCCGCACCTGGTGTTCCTGCTGTGGGGCGCCCATGCCCAAAGCAAGCAGAAGTTGATCGATGCGACCAAGCACTTGGTGCTGACTTCGGTCCACCCGTCGCCGCTGTCGGCCCACCGAGGCTTCATCGGCTGTGGGCACTTCGGCCGGACCAATAAATTTCTTCAGCAGCATGGCGAGAAGCCGATCGATTGGCGGTTGCCCCCGGTTTGATGGGCTAGCCGGGCTGATCCTATCGCGAGCAAGCTCGCTCCCACAGTGGATTCTGTTGTGAACACTTAACCAGTGGCCACTGAAAATCAACTGTGGGAGCGAGCTTGCTCGCGATGAAAGGCACTCGGTCTACAAGTCCGAACCCGGTCGCCGCATCCAGTACCGAAACAACGGCTCCGCCAGGAACAGCACGAACAACAGCCGCATGACCTGCAACGCCGTCACCAAGGGCACCGACAGTTGCAGTGTCTCCGCCGTCAGGCTCATTTCCGCGATGCCGCCGGGCATCATGCCGAGGGTCAGTGAACGCAGGTCCAGGTGGGTCAGCGTGCTCAGGCCCAGGGCCGCGAGGGTGGCGATCAACATCGTCAACACGGTGCCGACCAGGGTGCGCCCCATGAACGACGGCGCCCGGCGGAAGAATTGCCGGTTGAAGTGACAACCCAGGCCGCTGCCGATCAGCCACTGGCCCACCTGGCTGCCGCCATTGGGCAAGCCGATATGCAGGTCCCAGCCGATGCTCACGGCCGCGCTCACCAGCAGTGGTCCGAACAGCCACGGGTTGGGTTGGCGCAGGCGCTCCCAGGCCCAGGCAAGCAGTGCGCCCGCCGGAAACAGCAGCGCCAGCCATAGCCAGTCCACTGTCGTGGCGTGTTGGGCCGGGGAACCTTCGCCCAACAGGTACTTGAACGCCGCGGGTACGCACAGCACGACCACCAGCACCCGCAGGCTCTGGCCGGCGGCGACGCGACTGAGGTCGGCGCCGTTGCGGGCGCCGAGGTTGACCATTTCGCCGGAGCCGCCCGGCATGCTGGAGAAGAAAGCGGTGGCGCGGTCCTCGCCGGTGCGGCGCATCAGCCAGACACTCACCACGCTGGACACGCTGGTGATCAGCGCGCCAAAAAAGATCAGGCCGAAATGGCCGAGGACCTGCTCCATTACCAGCGGGGTGAAGTGCAGGCCGATACCGATGCCCACCACCCATTGGCCGCATTTGCGGCCGCCGGGAATTTCTTTCAACTGCCAAGGGGTCAGGCAGCGCACCAGGATGATCGCCAGCAACGAGCCGACCATCCAGGGCAGGGGCCAGCCGATCAGGCTGGCCAGGTAACCGCCGGCCAGGCCGACCAGCGGTGTTCCCCACCAGTGTCTGAAAGTGGCTTCAGACATTGGCCACGGCGCGTCGTTGGGCGGCGCGGCGACGCCAGATCCGCAGCAGTGGCATGAACAGCATGATCGCCGTCAGGATCCAGCAACCGAAGGTGATCGGGCTCGACCAGAGGATCTCCAGCGCACCGTTGGAAATCGACAACGCACGACGCAGGTTCTGCTCCATCAGCCCGCCAAGGATGAAGCCCAGCAGCACCGGCGACAGTGGGAAGTCCAGCTTGCGCAGGATGTAGCCGAAGATGCCGATGCCGATCATCAGGAACAGGTCGAACGTGGTGGCGTGCACCGCGTAGACACCGATGCCGGTGATGATCGCGATGACCGGTACCAGCGCCCAGTTCGGCACGGCCAGGATGCGGGTGAACACGCGGATCATCGGGATGTTGAGAATCACCAGCATGACGTTGGCGATGAACAACGACGCGATCAGGCCCCAGACGATGTCCGGTTGTTGTTGGAACAGCAACGGACCGGGGGTGATGTTGTACAGCGACAGCGCGCCGATCATCACCGCCGTGGTGCCCGAACCGGGAACGCCAAGGGTCAGCATCGGCACCAGCGCACCGCAGGCCGCGCCACCGATGGCGGTTTCCGGCGCGGCGAGGCCACGCTTGTCGCCCTGGCCGAACGTGCCGCTGGCCCCGGCGATGCGTTTCTCGGTCATGTAGGCCACGGCGCTGGCGAGGGTCGCGCCCGCGCCTGGCAGTACGCCCATGATGAAGCCGAGCAGGCCGCAACGCAGGTTCACCACGAACACCGACGCCGCTTCCTTGAAGTTGAACATCATCCGCCCGGTGGCCTTGACCGCTTCCTGGCCACGGTGGGTTTTTTCCAGCAGCAACAGGATCTCGCTGATGGAGAACAGGCCGAGCACCAGCACCACGAACTGGATGCCGTCGGTCAGGTGGATATTGTCACCGGTGAAACGGTACACGCCGCTGTTGGCGTCGATCCCCACACTGGACAGGAACAGGCCGATCAGCGCCGCGATAAATGTCTTGAGGGGACGATCGCCCGCCATGCCGCCCAGGCAGACGATGGCGAACACCATCAGGACGAAATATTCCGCCGGGCCGAAGGCGATCGCCCATTTCGCCAGCAGCGGGGCAAACAGCACCATGCCGCAGGTGGCGATGAGCGCACCGATGAACGAACTCCAGGCCGACAGCGACAGCGCCACCCCGGCCAGGCCTTGGCGGGCCATCGGGTAGCCGTCGAGGGTGGTCATCACGGTGGACGCTTCGCCCGGGATGTTGAGCAGGATCGAGCTGATACGCCCGCCGTATTCGCAACCCAGGTACACGGCGGCCAACAGGATCAGCGCCGACTCCGGCGGCAGGCCGAGGGCGAAGGCGATCGGGATCAGCAGCGCTACGCCGTTGATCGGGCCCAGGCCCGGCAACAAGCCGACCACGGTGCCGATCAGGGTGCCGGTCAAGGCGGTGACGAGGTTGTAAGGCGTCAGCGCGACGCCAAAACCCTGGCCGAGATAATTCAGGGTATCCATATCAATTCTCCAGGACGTCGAGCAGGCCCAGGGGCAGGGGGACGTCCATCAGCTTGTCGAACAACAGGTAGAGACCGATCGCCATCAGGCTGATGATCACCACGCTCGGCACCCAGCGGCCGCCATACAGGCGCGCCATCGGCACCCCGATCAGGATGCTGGAGAGGATGAAGCCCAGAGGTTCGAAGGTGCCCGCGAACACCAGCAGCAACACCACGCAGATGCCGATTTTCTGCAGGGTTTCACGGTCCAGTTGCGGGTCGTCTTCACTGTGCACCACGGGGGCGGGACGAAACACCATGTACAGCAACGCCAGGCCCATCAGCCCCAGCATCAACAAGGGAAAGGCCCGCGGGCCGACCGGCTCGTAGGAAAAGGCCGCCTGGTAGGGCCAGGCCATCAGCGCCAGGCCGATACAGGCCAGCAACAGCACCGCGGCAAAAATACGTTGGAGGGTGAGCATGACTAACTCCTGGGCAGCGCCGGGAGAGCCGACGCCGCCGCGAGATCAGAGACGGTTACTGAATCAGGCCGAACTCTTTGGCCAACACCTTGTAATCGGCGACTTGCTTCTT
Source organism: Pseudomonas citrullilanati (assembly GCF_030580855.1). Classification (GTDB taxonomy): domain Bacteria; phylum Pseudomonadota; class Gammaproteobacteria; order Pseudomonadales; family Pseudomonadaceae; genus Aquipseudomonas; species Aquipseudomonas citrulli. The sequence goes on from NZ_JAUQOP010000020.1 coordinate 72,556, forward strand.
CACGTAGGTGTCCAGTTCCGGGCCGGTCATGGCGAACGGGAACAGCTCGCGCTGGTCACGCAGCTTGGCGAACTCCTCGGAAGCCAGCAGCTTGTCGAAGGCGTCTTTCCACCAGGCGTAGTCTTCGTCGCTGACCTTCGGCCCGAGGTAGAAGCCGCGTACCACCGGCCAGACGATGTCGTAGCCCTGTTCCTTGGCGGTCGGGATGTCTTTCATTTCCGGCTCGTCGAGGCGTTTTTCGGCGAACACGGCCAGCAGGCGCATGTCACCGCTCTGGATGTGGGGCATGGAGTCGGAGATGTCGGTACTGCCGACCTGGATGTGCCCGCCGAGCAAGGCGGTGGCGATCTCGCCGCCGCCTTCGAGGGCGACATAGCGCAGGTCGCGAGGGTTGATCCCGGCCGCCTTGGCGATGAGCGCGGTCTGCATCCAGTCCTGGCTGCCCACGGTGCCGCCGGAACCGATGACCACCGAGCTCGGGTCTTTCTTCAGGGCCTGCACCAGGTCGTCGAGGGTCTTGTAGGGCGAATCGCTCTTCACCGCGATAGCGCCATAGCTGGTGCCGACGGCGGCCAGCCAGCGCACGGCGCTTTCATCGAAACGACCGAACTTGCCCTGGGCCAGGTTCAGCAGCGAACCGCTGGACCAGGCCACCAGCGTGCCGGCGTCGGCCGGGCGCTGGGCGACCACTGCGTTGTAGGCCACCGCGCCGACACCGCCGGGCATGTAGGTGACGCGCATCGGCTTGGTCAGCAGCTTCTGGTTGACCAGCGCGCTTTGCGCCAGCTTGCACGTCAGGTCGAAACCGCCGCCGGGGGAGGCCGGTGCGATGCATTCGGGGCGCTTCGGTTCGGCGAGCAACTGCCCGGCGAACATCAGGCAACCGGCGGCCAGGGCTACTTTACGCAGTGATAAGCTCATTGTTGTCTCCACAGGAGTTGTTGTTGTGTGTGGTGCGAATGGGGCGATGCCAGATCCTTGCCGTGCCCATCGATGGCGGACACAAGTCGTGGCAGGGATTGTCGAGGGGGAACAACGGCAGGCCGGGCAGCGCGAATGCTGGCCAGGACGGTCTGTTGGAAGCGGCATGGGTGGGCAGGCACTGGGGCCTGGCGCTGCAGGGACAGCATGGTGAACACTCCGCTTTTATTGTTCTTATCGGCGAAAACGCTTCGAGGCGTTTTTCGTTCGCAAATGGGCATCGCGACCGGCAGTCGAAACTGTCCGTCCCAGGACTCTAACGGCCGAACCTTTCGCTAACCTTTCAATAGCTTTCAAGCGGTTTTTGGGCTTCACAGTGGGCGTTGCGGCTGTAAACTCCGCGCCAAAGAATGGCGCCGGCCATCCCTGAATCGAGGAATAACCCATGCGTGTTCTGCTCGTCGAAGACCATCTGCAGCTCGCCGAGAGCGTCGCCCAGGCGCTCAAGAGCACCGGTTTGACCGTGGATGTGCTGCATGATGGCGTGGCTGCGGACCTGGCCCTGGGCAGCGAGGAGTACGCGGTGGCCGTCCTTGATGTCGGGCTGCCGCGCATGGACGGTTTCGAAGTGCTGGCACGCCTGCGGGCCCGCGGCAAGACCCTGCCGGTGTTGATGCTGACCGCCCGCAGCGACGTCAAGGACCGGGTCCATGGCCTGAACCTGGGGGCCGACGATTACCTGGCCAAGCCCTTCGAACTCACCGAACTGGAAGCGCGGGTCAAGGCGTTGCTGCGGCGCAGCGTTCTGGGCGGCGAACGCCAGCAGCGCTGTGGCGGACTGGTGTATGACCTGGACACCCGTCGCTTCACCCTCGACGACGAGTTGCTGACGCTGACATCCCGCGAGCAGGCGGTGCTGGAGGCTTTGATCGCCCGGCCGGGCCGGGTGATGAGCAAGGAGCAGTTGGCCGCCCAGGTGTTCGGCCTGGACGAGGAGGCCAGCGCGGATGCCATCGAAATCTATGTCCATCGCTTGCGCAAGAAACTCGACGGCCACGCCGTCGCCATCGTGACGTTCCGGGGCCTGGGCTACCTATTGGAAAACCGCGATGCATAAGCCCGACAGCCTGCGCTGGCGGCTGCTCTGGAACCTCGCATTGCTGCTGGTGGTGCTGATGCTCGCCAGCGGCCTGAGCGCCTACTGGAACGGTCGCGAAGCCGCGGACACCGCCTATGACCGCACGTTGCTGGCATCGGCCCGGACCATCGCCGCCGGGCTCTCGCAGCGCGACGGCAGTCTCAGCGCGGACGTGCCCTATGTGGCGCTGGACACCTTCGCCTACGACAGTGCCGGGCGCATTTACTACCAGGTCAATGACATCAACAAGCAGTTGATCTCCGGCTACGAAAACCTTCCCGGCCCGCCGCCCGGTACGCCACGCACCGATGATTACCCGGCCCTGGCGCGTTTCTATAACGCCCGTTACCAGGGCCAGAACGTGCGGGTGGTGAGCCTGCTCAAAGCCGTGAGCGAGCCGAACATGAACGGCATGGCGGAGATTCGCGTGGCGGAGACCGAAGAGGCACGGGTCAGCATGGCCCGCAGCCTGATGGCCGACACCCTGTTGCGCCTTGGCATGCTGGCGGTGGGGGCGTTGTTGCTGGTGTGGTTTGCCGTCAGTGCCGCACTGCGCCCGCTGGAACGCTTGCGCACGGCGGTGGAAGAGCGTCAGCCGGATGATCTGCGCCCGCTGCCGTTGGTGGAAGTCCAGCATGAGCTATGGCCATTGGTGCGGGCCCTCAACCACTTCACCGAGCGACTGCGCGGGCAATTCGAACGCCAGGCGCAGTTCATCGCCGATGCCGCCCATGAACTGCGCACGCCGTTGGCCGCGCTCAAGGCGCGCCTGGAACTGGGCTTGCGCGCCAGTGAGCCGGCGACCTGGCGTGAAACCCTCGAAACCGCCGCCCAGGGCACCGATCGCTTGACCCACCTGGCGAACCAGTTGCTGTCCATGGCGCGGGTCGAAAACGGCGCCCGGGCCATCGCCGAGGGCGGCGCGCAGTTGCTCGACATGAGCCAGTTGGCCCGGGAGCTGGGCATGGCCATGGCGCCGCTGGCCCACGCCCGGGGCGTGGCGCTGGCCCTGGAAGCCGATGAGCCGGTGTGGCTGCGGGGCGAGCCGACCTTGCTCAACGAATTGCTGAGCAACCTGGTGGACAATGCCCTGGCGCATACGCCCTCCGGTGGCAACGTGATCCTGCGGGTCACCGCGCCGGCGGTGCTGGAGGTGGAAGACGACGGTCCGGGCATTCCCCTGCACGAGCGTGATCGGGTGTTCGAGCGCTTCTATCGGCGTAACCAGCAAGTAGCCGGTTCCGGCCTGGGGTTGGCGATCGTCGGCGAAATCTGCCGTGCCCACCTGGCGCAGATCACTTTGCATGATGGGCAGGCGCGCGGGCTGAAGGTGCGGGTGAGCTTTATACCCGGCACAGATTGATTTGTGTGAGCACCGTTGTGGCGAGGGGATTTATCCCCGTTGGGACGCGAAGCGTCCCCTGCAGCTCGGTTGGCACACTGCGGTGACAGATAAATTCTGGGGGGCGCTTCGCACCCCAGCGGGGATAAATCCCCTCGCCACAAGTTCCGTGCCTGGCCCAAATTCATGGGCTGCTTAATAGAACATCGACCGCGCTTCTTCGATATCCGCGCACCGATCCTTGTTATCCGGGTCGATGCCCAGCTTCTTGAAGGCTGGCACGGCAAACACATCGATCTTGCTGAGGGGATGATCGGTGTCCTTGTAGCAGTACAGCGCCGCGACCTGCACCAGGTCGACGTAATCCACCTGCTTCGTATCCCGGCTGAAGTCCAGGTACAACCCCGGCAACTTCACCAGCCGCTCCGGAAACTCCCAGACACTGAGCAACTTGTCCCCCAGCACCGGGTGGATCGTCTCGATGACGTGGTTGAGGCTGACCGGGTCGGACAGCAATTCATTGTTGTCCTGGGCATACGTGAGGATCGGCAGCACGCCGATCTGGTGCACCAAGCCGCCCAATGCCGCCTGGTCGGGCTTGAGCTGCGTGTAGCCGCGGCACAGTGCATAGCTGACGCCGGCGATCTCCAGGCTCTTGCGCCAGACTTCGCGCATCTTCTGTTCGACCACCTCGGAACGGGCATGGAAAATCTGCTCCATGACCAGGCCGATGGCCAGGTTGCTGCTGTAGTTGACCCCCAGCCGGGTGATGGCCGTGTGCAGGTCGGTGACTTCCTGGGTGGCGCGAAGCAGCGGGCTGTTGACCACTTTTATCAGGCGAGCCGAGAGCGCCGTGTCGCGACCGATCACTTTGCTCAGGTTGCTCACGCTGATTTCCGGGTCCTCGGCGGCCCGGCGAATCTGCAGGGCCACTTCCGGTAATGTTGGCAACACCAGGTCATCGTTATCGATGGCCTCCACCAAATCCCGTTGGACCTTCTCCGCCAAATCGCTCATTTCGGTTCTCTAGGGTGTTGCGACAAAATGCTGCGATCAGCGCTGGATCTCGCGGTCGCGGTCCAGCTCGTAAGGCAAGTCCAGCAGCTGCAAGGCCGGGCCCTCCAGGGCACCGAGGTGCAGGTTGCCATCTTCCGCCGCTTCGGCCTGCAACACCGCCAGAAGTTCAATGTCTTGCCCGGCTCGCGCCGCGATCACCACTTCGCCGATGGTGCTGCCGTGGGTCGGGGAGAAGAGCGCGGTACCCGGCTCGGGCAGTTCGCTGGCGTCCAGTCGCAGGCGATACAAGCGCCGCTTGAGCTTGCCCAGGTACTGCATGCGCGCGACGATTTCCTGGCCGGTGTAGCAGCCTTTCTTGAAGCTCACGCCGCCAACGGCTTGCAGGTTGAGCATCTGCGGGATGAACAGCTCGCGGGTGGCCGGCATCACCTGGCCGATCCCGGCGCGGACCTGGCCGAGCAGCCACGCGTTCAGGTCAGCCTCGGCGAGTGCCGCAGCCAACTGGCTTTTCAGCACTGGCGCCTGCTCGGCGCGAGCCCACAGTTCGGCCCGGCCGGGGGAAACCCGCACGGCGATCAGCGATTCATGGCGCACCACGCTGTCGGTATCAGCCGGCAGTGCGAGGCCCAGGCTGGCCAGCACGTCATCGGCGTTTTCCAGGCCGAAGCGAACCCAGGCGGCGCTTTCGTCAGTGAGTTTGGATTTGGAGAACACCGCGTATTTCTTCAGGTCCGCCAGTTGCGGCTCGAGCAGTTCGCTGGCCATCGCCATCAGCACGCCGTCGCCTTCGAGCAGGATGCGGAAGCTCGATTGCATCCGGCCTTTCTGGGTGCAGCGGGCGCCGAGGCTGGCACGGCTATCGCTCAAGTAATTGAGGTTGCAGGTCAATTGGCCTTGCAGGAATTTGCCGGCATCCACGCCGCGGACCGCGAGAACGCCTTCGTGGGACAGGGTGCAGAAAAAAGCGGAATCAGCCATGGGTCATCGCAGGGTAAAAAGTCTGGTGGACATCATAAGGGGGCGCCCTTGAAATGGGTAGTTCACAAAGGATCGGTGGTGGCCGACCAATGCTGTCTGTTCCGCCACGGCGGGGCCTGTATACTTGCGCTCTATTTGAGGAGCGCTCCATGGTCGAAGATGTTGAACTGAATCGCCTCTACTGGCACAGCCGTCGCGGCATGCTTGAGCTGGACGTGTTGCTGGTGCCATTCGTGAAAGAGGTCTACCCCCATCTCAATGAAGTGGACCGTGCGTGCTATGTCCGCCTGCTCGAATGCGAGGACCAGGACATGTTCGGCTGGTTCATGGAGCGCAGCGAATCCGAGGATCCAGAGCTGCAGCGCATGGTCCGGATGATCCTGGACCGTGTCCAGCCAAAGTAACCGCTTCGAATGCCGCTGGCAGGCCTCCGGGCAACTGCTGGCGGCCTATCTCCTGGCCCAGGCGGTCGCCCTGGGTTCGTTGCTCCTGCTGGCTGTCCCGTTCCTGTTTGCCGCCCTTGGCATGGCGTTGTGCCTGGCCCATGGTGCCTGGGTCCTGCCGCGACAAGTCCTGTTGACCCATCGACAGGCCTTCAGTGGCCTGCGCTGCGACGCGGCCGGTTGGCACCTGTGGAACAGGGCCGAAGGTTGGCAGCCCGTGCAGTTGCGCCCCGACAGCCTGGCGTTGCCGTTGATCGTCGTGCTGCGTTTTCGCTTGCGGGGCGAGTGGCGGGTTCGCTCGCTGTGCGTGCCGCGCGACGCGCTGGCGCCGGATGTGCATCGGCGCCTGCGGGTGCGGCTCAAGTTCAGTCGACGTAGGTGGGCGGCACCAGGATAGTGTCCAGCGCCTCGGGCAGCAGGTCCGGGTAGTCGAGGGTGTAATGCAGCCCCCGGCTTTCCTTGCGCTCCATGGCCGAGCGAATCATCAGCTCGGCCACCTGGGCCAGGTTGCGCAGCTCGATCAGGTCCCGGCTGACCTTGTAGTTGCTGTAGAACTCGTCGATTTCATCCAGCAACAGTCGCACCCGGTGCTGGGCCCGTTGCAGGCGCTTGTTGGTGCGCACGATACCCACGTAGTCCCACATGAAGCGCCGCAGTTCGTCCCAGTTGTGGGCGATGATCACGTCTTCGTCGGAATCGGTGACCTGGCTGGCATCCCATGAGGGCAGGGCGGCGGGAATGGCGATCTGCGGCAACTGTTGCAGGATGTCCGCCGCCGCCGAGCGGGCGTAGACGAAACATTCCAACAGCGAATTGCTGGCCATGCGGTTGGCGCCGTGCAACCCGGTGAAGCTGGTTTCGCCGATGGCGTACAGGCCCGGCACGTCGGTGCGGCCTTGTTGGTCGACCATCACTCCGCCGCAGGTGTAGTGCGCCGCCGGCACCACCGGGATCGGCTGCTTGGTGATGTCGATGGAGAATTCCAGGCAGCGCTCGTAGACCGTCGGGAAATGACTCTTGATGAAGGCTTCGGGCTTGTGGCTGATGTCCAGGTAGACGCAGTCGATGCCCAGGCGCTTCATTTCATGGTCGATGGCCCGGGCGACGATGTCCCGTGGCGCCAGTTCGGCACGGGGGTCGAAGCGTGGCATGAAGCGTTCGCCATTGGGCAGTTTCAGGTGCGCTCCTTCGCCACGCAGGGCCTCGGTCACCAGGAAGCTCTTGGCCAGGGGGTGGTAAAGGCAGGTGGGATGGAACTGGTTGAACTCCAGGTTCGCCACTCGGCAGCCCGAGCGCCATGCCATGGCGATGCCGTCACCGCAGGCGCCATCGGGGTTGCTGGTATAAAGGTAGACCTTCGCGGCGCCACCGGAGGCGAGGATGACGAAGCGTGCGCCGTAGGTGTCGACTTCGCCGGTACCGCGATTGAGCACGTAGGCGCCGAGGCAGCGATCGCCCTCCAGGCCCAGGCGCTTCTCGGTGATCAGGTCGACCGCGACGCGCTGTTCCAGCAACTCGATGTTAGGCCGTTGCCGGGCCTGGGCGAGCAAGGTCTTGAAGATCGCCGCTCCGGTGGCATCGGCCGCGTGGATGATGCGTCGATGGCTGTGACCGCCTTCGCGGGTCAGGTGGAACTCGAAACCGCCGTCTTCGTTGCCGGATTGTTCGTCACGGGTAAACGGCACGCCTTGGTCGATCAGCCACTGGATGGCTTCGCGGCTGTGCTCGACGGTAAAGCGCACCGCGTCCGGGTGACACAGGCCGCCACCGGCGTTAAGGGTGTCGTCGACATGGGACTCGATGGTGTCGGTGTCGTCCAGCACGGCCGCGACGCCGCCCTGGGCCCAGAATGTCGAGCCGTTGGCCAGGTCGCCCTTGCTCAGCACGGCGATGCGCAAGTGCTCCGGCAAGGTCAGGGCAAGGCTCAATCCGGCGGCACCGCTGCCGATTACCAGAACATCATGTTGGAACTGTTGGCTCATTCGAATGGTTTCCGCTCAAGGCGACCCGGGTCGGGGTTGGCACAGGACACCGTTTCAACGGGTCACACAGCCGCGCAGCCCACTAGTATATAGAGGGGGGGACCGGCACAATAGCCAGGCGTATCATGGCAATGTGGTACCAGCCCTGGCTGGAAAGCGCTACGCTTCGTCGGATCGCGATTTGGCCGGGAAGGCGACAAGGCGGCTGTTTCGAGGACAGAGCGCGGTTAATCCCGTCACAGTGGGCTAATGTCCGCTTCACGGCGCTATAAAATAGTGGGAACTTTTGCCAGCCGCCTACGTTCAATAGACGGTTGTCTGCAAAAGGGAGCAGCGTTGGGTGTGCGGGGTTTCGGCTGAAATCCTTGCCGGCAGGCCTGGCGACAGATTATTCGCGCAGCCGGGGAATCTCGTGCTGCGTTTTTCGTCCGTGCCGAGATCAGAGCGCGCCGGAAACTTGCTTGAAAGGGGGAGAACTTTTGCGAAAAGCCCGAGTCTATGTTTGCAAGCCCGGACAATTAGTAATGCAAGCCTCCTTCGAGCTTATCGAGGAGTGTTCATGCTAACCCAGGAAGAGGATCAGCAGCTGGTCGAGCGCGTACAACGTGGCGACAAGCGAGCTTTCGATCTGCTAGTGCTGAAATACCAGCACAAAATTCTCGGGTTGATCGTGCGGTTCGTGCACGACACCCATGAAGCGCAGGATGTTGCGCAGGAGGCCTTCATCAAGGCCTACCGTGCACTTGGTAACTTTCGCGGCGACAGCGCGTTCTATACGTGGCTTTACCGCATCGCCATCAACACGGCGAAAAACTATCTGGTTTCACGCGGCCGCCGGCCGCCGGATAGCGATGTAAGTTCTGAAGATGCAGAGTTCTACGATGGCGATCACGGCCTCAAGGACCTCGAATCCCCGGAACGCGCATTGCTGCGGGATGAGATCGAGGGCACTGTCCATCGAACCATCCAGCAACTGCCCGAAGATTTGCGTACGGCCTTAACTTTACGCGAGTTCGACGGTCTGAGTTACGAGGACATTGCGAGCGTCATGCAGTGTCCGGTGGGTACCGTGCGCTCCCGGATCTTCCGCGCTCGGGAGGCCATCGATAAAGCCCTGCAACCGTTGTTGCAGGAAAACTAAAGACAGCGGCGACAGCCAAGAGAGGAACGCCATGAGTCGTGAAGCCCTGCAGGAATCGCTGTCCGCAGTGATGGATAACGAAGCGGACGAACTGGAATTGCGTCGGGTATTGAATGCCTTCGACGATGTTGAAACCCGTGAGACCTGGGCTCGTTACCAGATCGCCCGGGCTGTCATGCACAAGGACCTGCTGCTTCCGCGTCTGGACATCGCTGCGGCCGTTTCTGCTGCATTGGCTGATGAAGCCGTACCGGCGAAAGCCTCCCGCGGACCATGGCGCAGCCTGGGTCGCCTGGCCGTTGCCGCCTCGGTCACCGTCGCCGTATTGGCCGGTGTGCGCCTGTACAACCAGGATGAAATTGCCGGCGTGCAAATGGCGCAGCAATCCAACCAGCCTGTCCTGGCCGCTCCGCAGGTCAAGGGCCCGGCGGTATTGGCCGGCTACAGCGAAGGTTCGGAAGCGACCGGTCCGATGACCAACGGTGTGCTGCAAGGCCAACCCGGCTGGCATGACCAGCGCCTGCCCAACTACCTGCGCCAGCATGCCCAGCAAGCGGCGTTGAAAGGTACTGAAAGCGCGCTGCCTTATGCCCGTGCAGCCAGTATGGAAAACCGTTAATAAGGACAACCATTGCGCGCCATACCTTTATTCGCGCTTTTGCTGGGAGGCTGGTGTACGGTTCCAGCCTACGCCGATGAGGCTCAGGATTGGTTGAATCGCCTGGGCCTGGCCGAGCAGCAGCAAAGCTTCCTGGGCACTTTCGTCTATGAGCGCAACGGTAGTTTCTCTACCCACAACATCTGGCATCGCGTCCAGGATGGCAAGGTCCGCGAGCGGCTACTCCAGCTCGACGGCTCGGCACAGGAAGTCGTGCGCATTGATGGACGTACCCAATGCGTCAGCGGCTCCTTGATCGCGGGGCTGGGCAACACGCCCGACGGTTCCGCACGGACTCTCGATCCGCAAAAACTCAAGAACTGGTACGACCTTGCCGTCATTGGCAAGTCGCGCGTGGCTGGGCGTGCGGCGGTGATCGTCGAATTGAAGCCCAAGGACCAGCATCGCTATGGCTTCGAACTGCACTTGGACAAAGAGACGGGCCTGCCGCTCAAATCGTTGCTGCTCAATGACAAGGGGCAGTTGCTCGAGCGTTTCCAGTTCACTCGCCTGAACGTGGCCGCGCCGGCCGAGGCCGACTTGCAGGCCACGGCCGATTGCAAGGTGGTCGTACAGGCTCCGGACAAGGCCGCTGCGGTGAAGGCTACCTGGCATTCGGACTGGCTTCCGCCGGGTTTCGAGCTGACCAGCAGCACGGCGCGCAAGGATCCGGACACCAATGTCCAGGTCAACAGCCTGATGTACGATGATGGCCTGGCACGCTTCTCGGTGTTCCTCGAGCCGTTGAACGGGGCCAACGCCACCGATACCCGGACTCAACTCGGCCCGACCGCCGCCGTTTCCCGTCGACTCACCACGCCCCAGGGCGAAATGATGGTCACGGTGGTGGGCGAGATTCCCATCGGTACGGCGGAGCGGATCGCGCTCTCCATGCGGTCCGATGTCAAGGCGACCCAGTAGCGAATTGGCTGGGTGGCCCGAATGCGCACAAGGCTGATGGCGCCGGGGTTTGATCGAAATGCCGAAACTTCCTGTCAGCATTTTCATTTGCAAAGAAACGGTTTTTTTTCTATTAGGTCAGAGCCGCTGGGCCCTGGCCTTGTCTGTTTGCGGAACAAAAATACCGGCGTATCTTTCCCTGGTATTGCTTGCTCCATATCGCTTAACCATGCTCGTCGTAACGGGAGCCGTATGTCGATACCACGCTTGAAAACCTATCTCTCCATCTTTGCCACCGTGCTTGTGCTCGGCCAGGCCGTCCCTGCCGTGGCGGCCGAGTTGCCTGATTTCACGCAGTTGGTCCAGCAGGCGTCGCCCGCGGTGGTGAACATCAGTACGACCCAGAAGCTGCCGGATCGCCGGGTATCGGACCAGCAGATGCCGGACCTCGAAGGCCTGCCGCCGATGCTGCGCGAGTTCTTCGAGCGCGGGATGCCGCCGCAGCCGCGCTCGCCAGGTGGTGGCCGCCAGCGTGAGGCGCAATCCTTGGGCTCAGGCTTCATCATTTCGCCTGACGGCTACATCCTGACCAACAACCACGTGATCGCCGATGCCGATGAAATCCTGGTGCGCCTGGCCGATCGCAGTGAGCTCAAGGCCAAGCTGGTCGGCACTGATCCACGTTCCGACGTGGCGTTGCTGAAAATCGAAGGCAAGGACCTGCCCGTGCTCAAGCTGGGCAAATCCCAGGACCTGAAGGCCGGCCAATGGGTCGTCGCGATCGGTTCGCCGTTCGGTTTCGACCACACCGTGACCCAAGGCATTGTCAGCGCCATCGGGCGCAGCCTGCCGAACGAGAACTACGTGCCGTTCATCCAGACCGACGTGCCGATCAACCCCGGCAACTCCGGCGGCCCGCTGTTCAACCTCGACGGTGAAGTAGTGGGTATCAACTCGCAGATCTACACCCGTTCGGGCGGCTTCATGGGCGTGTCCTTCGCCATTCCGATCGACGTCGCCATGGACGTGTCGAGCCAGCTGAAAAGCGAGGGCAAGGTCAGCCGCGGCTGGTTGGGCGTGGTCATCCAGGAAGTGAACAAGGACCTGGCCGAGTCGTTCGGGCTGGAGAAACCCGCCGGCGCGCTGGTGGCGCAGATCCAGGAAGGCGGGCCGGCAGCCAAGGGTGGCCTGCAAGTGGGTGACGTGATCCTGAGCATGAACGGCCAGCCGATCATCATGTCCGCCGACCTGCCGCACCTGGTCGGAGCCCTCAAGGCCGGTGCCAAGGCCAACCTGGAAGTCATCCGCGAAGGCAAGCGTAAGAATGTCGAGCTGACCGTCGGGGCCATTCCCGAGGAAGGCAAGGAGCTGGATTCGCAGCCTAAGTCCGGCGTCGAGCGCAGCAGCAATCGCCTGGGCGTGGCAGTGGCCGAGCTGACCGAAGAGCAAAAGCGCACCCTGGAGCTCCAGGGCGGCGTCGTGATCAAGGAAGTGCAGGATGGTCCTGCGGCCCTGATCGGCTTGCAGCCGGGCGACATCATCACCCACCTGAACAACCAGGCCATCGGTTCCGCCAAGGAGTTCACCGATATCGCCAAGGCGTTGCCGAAGAATCGTTCGGTGTCGATGCGGGTCCTGCGCCAGGGGCGCGCCAGCTTCATCACCTTCAAGCTGGCCGAATGACCGGTTAGGGTGCTCAATAAAAAACCGCCTCGAGAGAGGCGGTTTTTTATTGTCTGCGAATAGTCCCGCAGGCCCTTAGCCCATCATGTCCTTGACCATGCGCTCCTGCTCCATGAGCTCCCGTTGCCGGGCGTCGATGCGTGACGACAGCGGGAAATTGGTGCCAGCGCGGCGTTTGGCGAAGTCCAGTTGCTGAATGGCCTGGCGGTAGTCGCCAACCAGGGCGAAGTACTCGGCGCGCGCCTGGTGCAGGCCGATGATATTGCCCGACAAGCCGCGCGTCTCGGCCACCATGTACCAGACGTCCGGATCGTCCGGACGGGACTTGAGCAGCGTTTCCAGGGCCTTCTCGGCATCGGCGGGGCGGTTCTGCTTGAGCAGCAGGTCGACGCGCACCTGGTTGAGGGGGTAGTTGCCCGGGTACTGCGTCAGCATCCGGTCGACCCGCGATTGCGCGTCCGCCAGCTTGTTGCTGGTGATGTCCAGGTCGACCTGGGCCAGGTTGTAGATGATCTCGTTGGGGGACTTGGCCAGCAACGGCTTGAGGTTCTCACGGGCCTCGTTCAACTGGCCGCCCTTTATTTGTGCGATCGCCAGGCCGTAGCGTGCCACGTCGTTCTTCGGGTTTTCATCCAGTTGTGCCCGGAAGCGCTTGGCGCCCAGGCCCGGGGTTTCTTCATAGATCAACTGCACGCGTGCGCGGATCAGTTGATAGCGCACGCTGTCCTCGATGCCCCCCGGCTTGGCCTGTTCGGCGCGGTTGCGGGTGTCGGCAATGCGGGATTCGGTCACCGGGTGAGTCAGCAGGAACTCCGGCGGCCGGGCGTCGAAGCGGTACTGGCGCATCAGGCGCTCGAACATGGTCGGCATGGAGCGCGGGTCGTAGCCGGCCTTCTCCAGGTTGAGGATGCCGATGCGGTCGGCTTCCTGTTCATTCTGGCGGGAGAAGCGCCGTTGTTCCTGGATGGCGGCTGCCTGGGTGCCGGCGATGGCGGCGATGCCGGCGTCACCGCCACCGGCGGCGGCAATCACGATGCCGGTCAGGAGCGCCGCCATCATCGGCACTTGCATGCGCTGCTGGGCTTCGACGCCGCGGGCGAAGTGGCGTTGGGACAAATGCGCCAGTTCGTGGGCCATCACCGACGCGTACTCGCCTTCGGTCTGGGCGTTGAGGAACAGGCCGCCGTTGACCCCGACGATCCCGCCCGGGGCGGCGAAGGCGTTGAGTTGCGGGCTGTTGATCAGGATGAACTCCAGGCGCCGGTCATTGACCTGGCTGGTTTCCACCAGCTTGTAGACGCTGGTTTCAACGTAATCCTTGAGCTGCGGATCGTTGAGTTGGGACACCTGGCTGCGCAACAGGGCCAGCCAGGCACGACCCAGTTGGTGTTCCTGTTCCGGCGAGACGATGGCAGAACTGGCGTCGCCAAGTGACGGCAGGTCGTCGGCGAAGCCCGGTGAGGCAAGCAGGCAGGCGAGCGTCAGCAGGGTAGGGCGCAGAAATGTCATGCACGAAGCCTTAGTCGACAAAGACCCTACTGTAGCCGGACACCGGGCCCGGGACCAGATATTCTAGGCGGCCCAACGACCCTGCCGCGGAGCGAACCGATGACCGATGCTGTAGCCCACGATGCCGAACTGGACGCCAGCGGCCTGAACTGTCCGTTGCCATTGCTCAAGGCCAAGCTGGAACTCAATCGGCTGGCCAGTGGCGCGGTGCTCAAGGTCATCGCCACGGACGCAGGTTCCCAGCGTGACTTCCGCACCTTCGCCCGGTTGGCCGGTCATACGCTGCTGCGCGAAGAAGACGAGAACGGCGTTTACCGTTACTGGCTGAAAAAAGCCTGAGCAACCGATGGCGCTTCTTAAGGATTTTTAATGTTCAAAGTGTTACGCGACTGGATTCAACGCTACTTCTCCGATGAAGAGGCGGTGGTCCTGGCTGTCCTGCTGTTCCTGGCCTTCACCGCCGTGCTCACCCTGGGCGGCATGCTGGCGCCGGTGCTGGCGGGGATGGTGCTGGCGTACCTGATGCAGGGCCTGGTCACCACGCTGGAGCGCTTGCGCCTGCCGGGCGCCGTGGCGGTCGGGTTGGTGTTCGCCCTGTTCATGGGCTTGCTGGTGCTGTTCATCGTGGTGATCGTGCCGCTGCTCTGGCATCAGTTGGTGACGTTGTTCAACGAGTTGCCGGGGATGCTCGCCAAATGGCAGTCGCTGCTGTTGCTGCTGCCCGAGCGCTATCCACACCTGGTGTCCGATGAGCAGGTGCTGCAGACCATCGACGTGGTGCGCGGACAGATTGGCAAGTTCGGCCAATGGGCGCTGACGTTCTCGCTGTCCAGCCTGCCGCTGCTGGTCAACATCATGATCTACCTGGTGCTGGTGCCGATCCTGGTGTTTTTCTTTCTCAAGGACCGGGAAATGATCGGGCGCTGGGTCCGCGGCTACCTGCCTCGGGAGCGGACGCTGATCACTCGGGTGGCCCAGGAAATGAATCGCCAGATCGCCAACTACATTCGCGGCAAAGTCATCGAGATCTTCATCTGCGGCGGCGTGACCTACATCGGTTTCGTGGCGCTGGGGCTCAACTATGCCGCGCTGTTGGCGTTGCTGGTGGGCGTTTCCGTGGTGGTGCCCTACGTGGGCACCGTCGTGGTCACCGTGCCGGTGGCGCTGATCGCGCTGTTCCAATGGGGCTGGAGCGACCAGTTCATCTACCTGATGGCGGTCTACGGGATCATCCAGACCCTGGACGGCAACGTGTTGGTGCCGCTGTTGTTTTCCGAAGCGGTGAACCTGCACCCGGTGGCGATCATCTGCGCGGTACTGCTGTTCGGCGGGTTGTGGGGCTTCTGGGGGGTATTCTTCGCGATTCCCCTGGCGACGCTGTTCAAAGCGGTGCTGGATGCGTGGCCGAGCAAGGAGCCGGTGGTGGCGCCGTTGCTGTAGCGGGATCGATGGGTGAGGATTATGGCCTTCTCGCGAGCTTCCCACAGGGGATTTGTGGTGTTAATAAATCCCCTGTGGGAGCGAGCTTGCTCGCGATGGCGCCAGTACAGGCAGTGAAAATTTCAGCCTTTGTTGAGGGCCTGAGCTGCCGCCAGCACCGCGTCCACATGCCCGGGCACCTTCACGCCGCGCCATTCCTGGCGCAGCACGCCGTCCTGGTCGATCAGGAACGTGCTGCGATCCACGCCCAGGTATTCCTTGCCATAGAGCTTCTTCAGCTTGATCACGTCGAACAGCTGGCAGACGGCCTCGTCCTTGTCGCTGATCAGCTCGAACGGGAATTGCTGCTTGCACTTGAAGTTCTCGTGGGACTTGAGGCTGTCCCGGGAGACGCCGAACACCTCGGTGTTGGCGGCCTGGAACTGCGGGTACAGGTCACGAAAGCCCTGGCCCTCGGTGGTGCAACCCGGCGTGCTGTCCTTCGGGTAGAAGTAGATCACCACCTGCTTGCCCTTCAGGGCCGCGAGGCTGACGGTCTGCCCGCTGGTGGCGGGTGCCTGGAAATCGGTAACCGGTTGGTCGACGGCAACGGCCATGAACGCTTCCTTACATTGGGTTTTGTGGGCGCCACGGTTCGATCAGCGCATCCAGGTTCATCGCGTCGGCGAAATCCAGGAACTGATCGCGCAGCCAGCTGATCTGGGTGCCGGCCGGCAGTGTCACGGTGAACGTGGCGTTGAGCATGGTGCCGCCGGTCTGGGGCGCCTGGTAGGTGTCGCAGGTCAGGTTTTCCAGTTCGACATGGTGGTCCATGAAGAACTGGCACAGCTCGTTGATGATGTCCGGGCGGTAGGCCGAACTCACGTAGGCCACATAGGGCAGGGCCTGGGGACGGTTTTCCAGCGCGGCGCTGCGCACCACGTTGACGGTGAAGGCGTGTTTCTTCGCCAGCACCGGCAGGCTGCCCTCCAGGCGGGCGAGGGCGTCCCAGCTGCCGGAGATTTCCAGCACCAGGGCACTGCATTCGCCGTGACGGGTCAGGCGTGAGGTCACGACGGCGCAGCGATTTTCATGGCTGGCGCGGCACAGGACGTTAGTCAGCTCCATGGGGTTGGCGCCAAGGGCACTGATAACAAGGAATTGTTCGCGGACTGTGGGGGTGGACATGCAGCATTCCTAAAGCGATGAGCGGTCGGTACCGGTGTCGCCCGGGTTCGGTGCCAGGCCCTGGAGAACGAACGGCTCAAGCCTTGTGTCCGCGGTTGCGCCGGGTTCCACGATGGCAGGAACGGACCGGGACAGACGCAGGATCAGGGCTTGTGGCGACGAAAACGGAGGCTGGAAACCGGCGTACGAGCTTATCGGTACCGATCAAAGCCTGAAGGGTAGCGAAAACCATCGCCAAGGGGAATGGTAGTTCGCTTGTACAAGCATCTTGGCGCCAGTACCATTACCGCTCTCTTTTTCCGGCAGGAGCGGTTTCATGATTGCGGGCAGTATGGTGGCACTGGTCACACCCATGGATGCACAAGGGCATCTTGACTGGGCCAGCCTCAGCAAACTCGTGGACTTCCACCTTGAAAACGGCACCCATGCCATCGTCGCCGTCGGCACCACCGGCGAGTCCGCCACCCTCGACGTCAACGAACACATCGAAGTCATCCGTGCCGTGGTCAAGCAGGTCAATGGTCGCATCCCGGTCATCGCCGGCACCGGCGCCAACTCCACCCGCGAAGCCGTCGAACTGACCCGCAATGCCAAGGAAGCCGGCGCCGACGCCTGCCTGCTGGTCGTCCCGTACTACAACAAGCCGACCCAGGAAGGCCTGTACCAGCACTTCAAGCACATTGCCGAAGCCGTCGACATCCCGCAGATCCTCTACAACGTTCCCGGCCGCACCTCCTGCGACATGCAGGCCGAGACCGTGATCCGCCTGTCCACCGTGCCGAACATCATCGGCATCAAGGAAGCCACCGGCGACATGAAGCGCGCCAAGGCCATCCTCGATGGCGTCAGCCAGGATTTCGTCGTGCTGTCCGGGGATGACCCGACCGCCGTCGAGCTGATCCTGCTGGGTGGCAAGGGCAATATCTCGGTAACCGCCAACGTCGCCCCGCGGGAAATGGCCGACCTGTGCGAAGCTGCGCTCAAGGGCGACGCCGAGACCGCGCGGGCCATCAACGAAAAACTGATGCCGCTGCACAAGGACCTGTTCATCGAGGCCAACCCGATTCCGGTGAAATGGGCCCTGGTCGAAATGGGCCTGATGCACGAAGGTATCCGCCTGCCACTCACCTGGCTGAGCAACACCTGTCATGAACCGCTGCGGCAGGCCATGCGCCAGTCCGGCGTCCTGGTTTAATTGAGGAAGTACAACGCATGAAGCGAATGGCCGGACTTTCCGCACTTGCCTTGATTATCTCCAGCACCAGCGGCTGCGGATGGATCTGGGGGCCGGAAGGTTACTTCCGCGACCGTGGTAGCGATTACCTGCAAGCGCAACAGACTGCACCGATGCAACTGCCGCAAGACGTCAATGTCGCCAAGCGCCTGGATCCGCTGCTGCCGATCCCGCGCAACGTCGCCGACGACACCGCCAAGGGCGAATACGTCGTTCCGCGTCCGCAGCCGCTGTCGGCCGTGGCCGATGCCAGCGACTACACCTTGCAGAAGAGTGGCGATTCCAGCTGGGTCATGGGCCAGCATCCACCGGCTGAAGTCTGGCCCGTGGCCATCCAGTTCTTCCAGGACAACGGTTTCCGCCTGGATGAACAACGCCCGCAGACCGGCGAGTTCACCACCACCTGGCAGCGTGCCGACGAACTGTCCGCGGCCATGGGCAAGCGTCTGAGCGCCGCCGGTGTCGCGTCCGACGCCGAAACCCGGGTGCGGGTGCGTATCGAGCCGGGCGTGCAGCGCAACACCAGTGAAATCTACGTGGTCAGCGCCGAGCGTCCCGCCGGCAGCAGCGCCGACGTAGCCTTCACCAACCGTTCGGTCAATACCGGCCTCGATGCCGCCCTGGTGGATGACATGCTTGCCAGCATGAGCCGTACCGCCGAGCAAGGTGGTTCGGTCTCGATGCTGGCCACCCGCGACTACGACACCCCGAGCCGCGTCAGCCTGAGCGAAGACGGCAGCGGCAACCCGGTGCTCAACGTCGGCTCCGACCTGGACCGCGCCTGGTCGAGCGTCGGCCGTGCGTTGGAGCAGGGCGAATGGCGGGTTGAGGACATCAACCGCAGCCTGGGCCTGTACTACATCAACCTGGCCGAAAAAGCCGAGAAGAAAGACGAGAAGCCGGGCTTCTTCAGTGGCCTGTTCGGCAGCAAGCCGGACAAGGAAGAAGTCGAGGCCCGTGCCGAGCGCTACCAGGTTCGCCTGAGCAAGGTGGGCGACAACGTCCAGGTCACCGTCGAGAAGAACATCAACACCGTGGCGCCGGCCGAAGTGGCCCGCAAGGTGTTGGGCGTGATTCAGGACAACCTGGGCTGATCCGATGCGTTTTGCCGTTCTCGGCAGCGGTAGCCAGGGGAACGGCACGCTGGTAGCCAGCGCCGGTACGTATGTACTGGTCGATTGTGGTTTCTCCCTGCGGGAAACCGAGAAGCGCCTGTTGCGCCTGGGGGTGCATCCGGCGCAACTGAGCGCGATACTCGTGACCCACGAACATGCCGACCACGTGCATGGCGTGGGTTTGCTGTCTCGGCGCTACAATCTGCCGGTGTACCTGAGCCGTGGAACCCTCGGCGGCCTGCGCAAGCCCATCGAGCCGGCAGGTTTCGTGGCCGGCGGCGAGCAATTGCGCATCGGCTGCCTGGACATCAGCGTGGTCAGCGTGGCCCATGATGCCCGCGAGCCGACGCAGTATGTGTTCAGCGACGGCGAGCGGCGTTTCGGCTTGCTGACCGACCTGGGTTCGTATTGCGACAGGGTGATGGACAGTTACCGGGACCTCGATGCCTTGATGATCGAGTCCAACCATTGCCGCGACATGCTCGCGCGCGGGTACTACCCGTACTTCCTCAAGCAGCGGGTTGGCGGGGAGCACGGACATTTGAACAACCACCAGGCCGCGTTCCTGGTGGCCGAGTTGGGCTGGCAAGGCCTGCAACACCTGGTCCTGGCCCATCTGAGCAGCAAGAACAACCTGCCGCAGCTGGCCCGGCAATGTTTTGTCGACACCCTCGGGTGCGACCCGGACTGGCTGCAACTGGCCGATCAAGATTCAGGGCTCGACTGGCGACATATCGCCTAGCCCACTACTTAGCAAGCGGAGCCCATCATGGAAAAACGTGAAGAACTCTACCGCGGCAAAGCCAAGTCGGTTTACAAGACCGACGACGCCGACCGCTTGATCCTGCTGTTTCGCAACGACACCTCGGCGTTCGACGGCAAGCGCATCGAACAGCTGGACCGCAAGGGCATGGTGAACAACAAGTTCAACGCCTTCATCATGCAGAAGCTCGAAGCCGCCGGCGTGCCGACCCAGTTCGACAAGCTGCTGGGCGACAACGAATGCCTGGTCAAGAAGCTGGACATGATCCCGGTCGAGTGCGTCGTGCGTAACTACGCCGCCGGCAGCCTGGTCAAGCGCCTGGGCGTGGAAGAGGGCATGAAGCTCAACCCCTACACCTTCGAACTGTTCCTGAAGGACGACGCCAAGGGCGACCCGTTCATCAACGAATCCCACGTCGTGGCGTTCGGTTGGGGCACCGCCGAGCAACTGGCGCGCATGAAGGAGTTGTCCCTCAAGGTCAACGACGTGCTGAGCAAGCTGTTCGACGACGCCGGCCTGCTGCTGGTGGACTTCAAGCTCGAATTCGGCGTGTTCAGCGACGGCTCCATCGTCCTGGGTGACGAATTCAGCCCGGACGGCTGCCGCCTCTGGGACAAGGCCACCAAGAAGAAGATGGACAAGGACCGCTTCCGCCAAGGCCTCGGTGACGTCATCGAAGCCTACGAAGAAGTCGCCCAGCGCCTGGGCGTGCCGCTGTAATCGACGCAAGCATCTGATAGCACGGAAAAAATTTCGCTCGGGGGTTCGCTTCCGGCGAATGTGCTGGTATGATGCGCGCCACTGGAGAGATGCCGGAGTGGCCGAACGGGACGGATTCGAAATCCGTTGTACTGGCGACAGTACCTAGGGTTCAAATCCCTATCTCTCCGCCATACGTATAAACCCCTGCAAATCATTGATTTGCAGGGGTTTTTCGTTTTTGCATTTTGGTCGTTGTACGTAGCCATTGTACGTAATCTGGTGCGTAATATTTGGGGATGCAATCGACCCGCATATGTCCAATCTGCTGCGCAAAGCAACCGGTACAGATGCACGGCATGTCTCCGGCTCACCTCCAGGGCACCGGTCCTGTCGGCCATCCCATTGGGTACTGTACAATCGACTCATTGTGGGGGTTGCCTAGGAAGGGTTCTACGGCGTTGCTCTCGATTTGATGATGAGAGGTTGAATTGCATGGCAAGAGCACGGAAGGTTGCACTCACGGAAGAAGCGAAACGGCAGGCGGAGGATGCGGTATCGGTGGCCGCTCGTCAGGTCAAATTTACAGTCGCCGAATATCCAGTAGCTATGTATGTCAGTCGGTTCAGTGATGACAACAGTGACCGGTATTTCGTGCCTGAGTATCAGCGAAATCTCGCGTGGTCTGACGAACAGAAGTCGCAGTTCATTGAGTCGTTGATCATTGGGTTGCCGATCCCTTTCATGTTTTTCTATCAGACCTCCAACGGCAGGATGGAGATCGTTGATGGGTCCCAACGGATGCGGGCAATGCGCTCGTTCCTTCGAGAAGGGCTGCGTCTATGTGACATGGTTCTGGTTCCAGAACTGAACGGTTTTGCGTTTCACGATCTGCCAGATGACCGACGGAACAAGCTTGAAGATATTACGATTCGGACCATCATCCTGGACACTGACACAGATCCGTCTACCCGGGCTGAAATGTTTGCACGTATCAACCGTATGGGAACTGTTGCCAACGAAGCGGAAATTCGCAGAGGTTCATTACCAGGCCCTGTTACAACTTTAATTCTAGAACTGGCCGAAGATGAACGATTCGCTGCCCTTACCCCCCTTTCATCTAAGGCAGTTAATCAGCGTGAACGTGAAGAACTGGTCACAAGGTTTTTTGCCTACCTCAACACGTATGAAACAGATCAGGGACGATTCCCAGGTTACAAAGACCGTCCTAAGAAATTTCTTTACGATTATCTCAAGGTCGTTAACGTGTCTGCTACGGAGAACCCAGGCATCATCGAAAGTATGCGGAATGAATTTTACCGTATGCTTGACTTTGTTGCTCAGACCTTCGAACTCGGATTTCGAAAAGTCGCAGGAGCTAATACCGTTCCTCGGGTGAGATTCGAAGCCATTGCGATTGGGTCCGCATTAGTTCTTCGTCAAAATCCTGGATTTGAAATAGATCCGAATGTCGTGACCGAGCGAATGTTGAATCTTGGCTTTGACGCTGTTGTTGTATCGGACGGATCAAATGTCCGATCAAAGTTGGAAGGGCGTATTGATTTGGTTGTAAGGATCTTGACTGAACAATGACTACCCTACTTCGTGAACTGTCAGAGCGTAAAGATGAATTTTTTTATCATCTTAATTTGGCCGAAGCCCTGGAACTTAGAATTTTCGACGGCGAGTCTATTTCTGTAGGTGATGTTTCGCTGAACGTACGGCATGTGATGACAATGAAGTCTGGTTTGATTGTTCATCTTTATAATGTCGTAGAGGCGGTCATGAGCCGTACAATTGACGAGGTTGGTCGGGCGGTCAAAACCGCCCCGCCGAGCGATTGGGCCCATCAAACCCTTAAAGAGTGGCTGCGTTTAAATGCATCTATCGGACTCGATGGTAATGAAGACAGCAGGTTAGCTGTTGTGCATAAAGCAGCATTGCAGTTGTTGCAGAAAACGCCGATCGAACGTTTAAAGTTTAAGAAGCCGTCGGGTACGTGGTCCGATAGCGTGATATATACTTTTGCTACTAGGTTAGGGGTGCAGTTTCGCTTGACCGGCGATATTGCTCGCAAATTTCAGAAAGCACCGAAGTATGGTGACGAAACGCCAATGACATTTTTGGCAGAGCGTCGGAATGCAATTGCACACGGCAGAAAAACGTTCGAAGATGGTGCGGCGGACCTCTCGTTGGGGGACATAAAAGAGCTTGGAATTATTACGATCAGTTATATGGAGTTAGCTATCGAAGCATTTCAAAAATTTGTGAATGAAAGAAAATATATGGCGGTTCAAGTTTGATGTCAAAGTTTGAAAAAATCCATGCGGTTGATCTTTTCTGCGGGGCAGGTGGGCTGACGTATGGTCTTGAATCTGCTGGAATAGACGTAAAATTAGGCGTTGATATTGACCCGGCCTGCGCGTACCCAATTGAACGAAATTCTAATGCGAAATTCTTGCAAGCAGACGTGGCTTCGCTTGATTCAGCAGTTATCACAGCGTCGCTAAATGGTGCACGGTATAAATTGCTCGCAGGCTGTGCACCCTGTCAGCCATTTTCTACATATTCGCGCGCGGCGAAGCAAAAACATGGCGAAAATGCTGGCGACAAGCGTAACGAAGATTGGCGGTTGGTTGAACATTTCGCAAAGGTAATTAGAGAGGTTCAGCCTGATGTTGTGACGATGGAGAACGTTCCTCCCCTAGCTCAACAGCCTATATTCAAAGAGTTTCTTGCGGGACTGGTGGGGTATTGGGTTGACTGGCGCATTGTCGAATGTGATGCCATTGGTCTTCCTCAGACCAGAAAACGTTTGGTGATACTGGCATCCAAACTGGGACCAATAAGTATTCCTGACTTTTCCCTACAGCAAAAGACAGTGCAGGAAACAATCGGAGATCTTCCCCCGCTGGTTGCGGGAGGAATCGACCCCAACGATCGTCTTCACCGAGCTAGTAAACTGAGTGCCACCAACCTTTTGCGAATACAGCATTCTGTTCCCGGCGGTAGCTGGCGTGACTGGCCGGAAGATCTACGATCTTCATGCCATGCAAAAGAAACTGGTGCTACGTACCCGTCAGTATATGGGCGAATGAAATGGGATGCGCCGGCTCCTACGATCACTACACAGTGTTTTGGATACGGTAATGGAAGATTTGGACACCCAGTACAAGATCGGGCTATTAGTCTAAGGGAAGCAGCAATGTTGCAGGGGTTCCCCAAAGAATACTCGTTCATACCGGAGGGCGAGAAGGTGAGCTTTGCTAAGGTTGGAAGGCTGATCGGAAATGCTGTCCCCGTAACACTGGGACGGGTTATAGGGGAGCTGATCATAGAGCACGTGAAAGCCCATAAAGATGGACTAGAAAAAGCTAAATGATCTTTTGTCTAGCGTGTTGACGCAGATTATTTGGAGGGGAGATGTTATGTTCGGAGATCATCTTGCGAACACCGGCTCCGGAATTTCATTAAGAAAGTCATTGCACACCCTAGATATTTGTCTGAGATTTCATCGGCATATGAAAACTCTCAAATCTTCACCTGGCCAACAATAATATATTTGATCGAGCCCCCTAGATAAGTTACTCGTTGTTCATGTGCTTGTAGGGTGGTGAGATCGGTAGCTGATCACGTCAATATCTGGATGAATCAGCTAGGAGCGAGAGGAGTTCATGGGGTAAGAAGCAGGCGATTCGGGGTGCGAAATCAAAAAATCTTAAATAGTGGCTGTATCATTTATATAGAAATAGACTGGGTTGGTCTGTGTAGGAGCATTTGCTCAGTAACGATGTGCTCTGTAACAATTGCATCAAAATAATAAGGCATGCTCGATGCCGTAGCGCTGTAAGCTGAAGTTAAATTGTGCTGAATGTTTATCCAGCTTACCGTGTGACGGATCATAGGGTCTGAACGAGTGGCATGTTGCGGCTCGATAATGATCAGGACCTATATTTGATACAAAAGATAGTTCACCTGGCTCTCGCTCTGCCCGGTAACGGTAAAACGCACATTTTTTTGTGCGAAGCAAAAAACCTTATAAGCTCTGGCAAGAAAATTCTTTATTCTCCTGCCGACAATTCCGCTGGCCGATGTAGTTATGCAACGATTGCCGTCGGGGCTTAGAGCTACTCGTATTGATTCGAGCACTAGAAGCAAAGCGAATGTTGTACGCATGTTGAATGATGCATTGAGGCCAAATAGTGGCGAAGTGTTTGTTATCTGCCAACATGCCACTCTTCAGTAAGCGCTCCATGAACCCCACCTAACCAATGATGGGCAGAGCACTCAGCTATATATTCGAGGCGTGCAATTCCACGGTAGCAGCGCTTCGTAGTCTTCCACTGAGCACGCCAGCGGCAGGCGTTCC
>NZ_JAUQOP010000021.1 GCF_030580855.1 Pseudomonas citrullilanati
GTAATCGCCAGCTCAGAGCCTTGCAACGCAAAGCTACTAAGCTGGGAATGAGGTTGATCGATGCTGCTTAAAAAGCATTAAAAACAATGGGTTGTAATTTGTTTGATGAGAGCTTGCTCCCGCTGGGGGGCGAAGCAGATCCCGTGGGCTTGAATCAGTATTTGACTAAGTGGGGCATGCACAATGGTGTGGCTTGATTGACACATCCGGGCTTGCCCAAAAAAATTTTTTGCCGCACTGTAAAGACCAATGTCATTACATCGGGAGTTGCCTCATGGCGTCCATCAATGTCCGTATCGACGACGACCTCAAGGTGCGCGCCTACCGCGAACTTGAGAAGCTCGGTGTCACTCCTTCCGAGCTAATGCGCCAAGCCTTGCAGTACGTAGCGGAGCGTGGCCAGTTACCATTCAAACCCGTCCTGTTGACTGAGGACGATGAAGCCTTGATCGCCACAGTGCGCGAGCGACTCGCGGCCCCGCAGCGGGTTAAGGTTTCGCTAGATGACCTATAGCCTGGAATTCGATGCGCGAGCGTTAAAAGAATGGAAAAAGCTAGGTGGAACCCTTCGTGAGCAACTCAAGAAGAAGCTGGCCACGGTTTTGCTCAATCCGCGCGTAGAAGCCAATCGACTGCATGCCTTACCTGATTGCTACAAAATCAAGCTGCGCAGCAGCGGCTATCGGTTGGTTTACCAGGTGATTGATCAAGAAGTCGTGGTTTTTGTAATAGCTGTCGACAAGCGTGAGCGAGAGCAGGTCTATCGCAAGGCAGCTGAGCGGCTACGTGATTGAAGTCGGTGTTGACGGGTAAGAGCGGCACGTGATGACCGATGTCTGATGCCCGAGGACTACAAGACTAGAGAGCGTCCTTCGCTGTGCAGGAACGGGTCAGGCCAGCAAGATTGCCCATTGTCTTGGCCGGAGACTATCAGCCAGTCTGATGGCCTCATCGCGAGCAGGCTCGCTCCCACAGGTTTTTCAGGGGGGCGGATGAAAAGTGGACGCCTAGAAACGACAAAGCCCTCGCATTTCTGCGAGGGCTTCGTCTTGTATGGTGCCGGCACCAGGAATCGAACCCGGGACCTACTGATTACAAGTCAGTTGCTCTACCAACTGAGCTATACCGGCGTGTGGGCGACGATTATAGCGGTTGGGGGCGTTCTGTAAACCCCTGAATTCTGACTATTTTTGCGCGAGGTTGGCTCAGGCGCGGTGCAGCAGGTTGCGCAGTTTCTGCAAGGCTCGCCAGGTTCGGCTGTTTTGGATGGCGTGGAGTTGGGCCTCGGCTTGTTCGGCGCGTTGCAGGGCGGCGGTCAGTTGGGCGTCGGTGTCGTCGAGGGGGTGGCTGAAGGGATGACCTTTGCGCAGTTGGAAGCCGTCGAGGTTGCAGGGCGGGATGTCGAAGGCGGGTTTGAGGGCCAGGTGTTCGTCGGCCAGGTAGTAGGTGTTGATGCCGTCGAACAGGATGGACTGGTAGCCGGCGCCGGTGACGAGGGTTTCCCAGGCCTGGTCGCGGGCCCATGGGGTTTCGATGAGGATGATCCAGGGGCGCCAGCGGCTGAAATCCATGCCACGCAGCACGGTTTCCTCGTGGCCTTCCACGTCGATCTTGAGGAAGTGAATGGGTCGGTCCTGTGCGTGTTCTTCGCAGATCGAGGCCAGGGTGCGGGATTGGACGGTCTGGGTGCGCACGTCCATGCCGGCGTCGCGGTGTTGTTGGGCGACGTTGGGTTCGACGGTGGACAGCCCGGTGTCGGCGATGGTGTAGAAGGTCAGGCCGTCGGCGTTTTCACCGGCCACGCATTGCAGGTTGATGTCTCGCGAGCGTTCCTGGCAGAGCGCGGCATAGTAGGCCTGGACCGGTTCGATGTTGATGCCGTGCCAGCCGTGGTCGTAGAACGCCCGGGTGACGGAGTCATCTGTCGGGTGGTTGGCGCCGACGTCCAGGTAAAAGCCGTTTTCCACCGTCTGAAGGGCGCGCCACAGGCGTATGTCTTCGAAGTTTTGTGCGTAGGAAATGAACGTCACGACCAATCCTTGAATGTGTCGGCAGGTGTCAATCACGATACGTTCGGTTGTTGTATAGCAGCGGCGAGCCGGGTGCAACGAGCGCTGTGGGGCAGCACGGAATTCGGCGGTTATGCCGTTTTGCTCAGAGGCTTATGCACAACGGGATGGATGCGGCCGCTTGAACCTTGCAGTTTTGTGAACACGTTCTCATTGGGCCGCAAATGCCTGTTTTCATGGTTTTTTATCCATGTGAACAAAAAATGAACACTAGGGAAACGGTCAGGAAATCGCGGTTCCATTGGTCGCTGGGAGATTCCATCAACAGAGTTATCCACAGGCTGTCACGGCTCAGTGACGCTCTGCCAACAGCATCAGGTTGCGCGGCGTCAGCGGGGTTTCGCAGAAAGTGCCGAGGCGCACGGCGTAGCCCTGTTGGGTGAGGAAAAGCGCCCGGTCCAGCACCAGCCATAGCTCCAACGGGCGTCGGAACAGGCCGCGCACCAGTTCCAGGTTGCGCACGTGGGCCAGGCGTTCTTGGCCTGCCGCTTCCAGCGCATTCCAATCGGGTGAGCCGACTGTGGATAAGTCCTTGAGGGCCGCCAGATCGGTGCAGTACTGGGCGAAGGATTTTTCCAACCAGGCGCTGGGCAGGGAGGGGGTGGGCAGGTAGTCGTCGCGTCCTCGGAGTTGCCGTTGCAGCAGGTCGAAGCCCAGGCGCCGGGCCATGGACTGGTCCCGCTGCCGTCGTACCCGGGCGCCGGCGGTGACGGTTTCGGTCAGCGGCAGGGCCAGGTCGTCGAGGGACAGCTGTAGGGCGGAGCCCTTGGCCGTGTCGGACAGCGGCTGATAGTGCTCGGCGCTGATGCGGTTGTAACAGCACGGGGCGATGGCCAGTCGTGCACAGCCGGCGGCGCTGGCCAAGTGCAGCAGTCGCACGTGCAGGTCGCCGCAGGCATGCAGGGCCACCGGTGTGTGTTCGGCGGTGATCGCCTGGGCGGCGTCGGGTGCCATTACGTCTTGTTGCTGGTGCGTGACGGGCAGGTGATGGCGCCGGCTCAGTTGTTGGCCACTGGCGACCAGGGCAGGGTCGTATTCCAGGCAGGTCAATCGTTGTTCGCCTTGCAGCAGTCGGCGACCGAGATGGCCTTTGCCGGCGCACCAGTCCAGCCAATGGCCAGGTTCGCTGGCAAAGCGCAGGCGGCTGGCGAAGGCTTCGATCTGCTGCCATTTGCGCCCGGGCACCTCCACGTCGAGGCGATGGGCGGGGGCATCCAGCGCTTTCGCGGGCAGTGGTGCAACTGCACTCAAGGTGCGGGAAACAGCCGCCAGTTGCGGGAAGGGGGCAGGTGCGTGCTCGATCAGCCAGGGTTGGTGATGGTCGCGTTCTGCCGTCTCCAGGGAACGCTGGCGTAGCCATTGCGCCAGCTGTGGGTAGGACGTTTCCCAGGGGAGCTGCAAATGGGTGAAGGGCCGCGGTTTCCACAAGGCCTGGTGGGCGCAGAGAAAGGCGTCCAGCGCGGTGAAACGGGCGAGCAGCGCTTCGCCCGTCAGCACGCCGTGGTCAGCGCCCTTGGCAGGCATCGACGCGCAACCAGCGCTCCAACTGCTTGAAGCCTTGCACCAGCAGGAACGCCATCAGCAGGTAGAACATGCCGGCGGCGAAGAAGATCTCCACCGGCAGGTAGGTCCGGGCGATGATGGTGCGGGCCATGCCGGTGAGTTCCAGCAGGGTCACGGTGCTCGCCAGGGCACTGGCCTTGAGCATCAGGATCACTTCGTTGCTATAGGCCGGCAGGCCGATGCGCGCGGCACGGGGCAGCATGATGTAGAACAGCGCCTTGGGCCGCGACATGCCCAGCGCCCGCGCGGCTTCGATCTCGCCGCGGGGGATGGCCTGGATCGCGCCGCGCAGGATCTCGGCGATGTAGGCCGCCGTGTGCAGGGTCATGGTCACCGTCGCGCACCAGAACGGATCGCGCAGGTACGGCCACAACGCACTGCTGCGCACCGCATCGAACTGCGCCAGGCCGTAATAGACCAGGAACAGTTGAACCAGCAGCGGCGAGCCACGGAAAAAGAAGATGTACGCGTAGGGCAATGCCCGCACGTACCACAGGCGCGAAGAGCGGGCGATGCCCAGTGGAATCGCCAGCAGCAGGCCGGCGATCACGGCGATCGCCACCAGCTCCAGGGTCAATGTCGCGCCCTGGGCCAGTTTCGGCAGCCACTTGATGATGACGTCCCAGTTCATTGGGTGCTCCTGATGAAGCCGCGCGCGGCGCGTCGTTCCAAGAGGTGCATGCCGGCCATGGCCAGTACGGTCAGGCCCAGGTACATGAACGCGGCCACCATATAGAAGGTGAAGGGTTGCTTGGACACGGTCACGCCGATCTGGGCGTGGCGCATGATTTCTTCCAGGCCGATCACCGAGACCAGCGCGGTGTCCTTCATCAGGATCATGAACAGGTTGCCCAGGCCCGGCAGGGCGATGCGCCACATCTGCGGCATGATCAACCGGGTGAAGATCCGCCCCTTCGACAGGCCCAGGGCGACGCCGGCTTCACGGTGCCCCTTGGGGATCGCCAGGATCGCACCGCGAAACACTTCCGTCGCGTAGGCGCCGAAGCACAGGCCCAGGGCAATCACACCGGCGGCGAAGGCGTCCAACGCCAGGTCGGGATGGCCCAGGTACTCGCCCAGCGCGCGCATCAGGTTGACGGTGCCGAAGTAGATCAGCAGCACCCAGAGCAATTCCGGAATGCCACGAACCAGCGTCGAGTAGGTGCCGCCCAGCCATTGCAGCGGCTTGTATGGCGAGGTCTTGGCCAAGGCGCCGAGCAGGCCGAGCACCAGTCCCAGGCACAGGGCCGAGAGGGCCAGCTTGACGGTCATCAGCGCGCCAGCGGCGAGCGCCGGGCCGAATCCGTAGAGATCGATCATCATGGGTATGTGTTCATATCGCGGCAGGCTTTGCAAAGGGCCGGCGCTGCCGTGCAGCAGCGTCGGCCGGGCACGTCAGGATCAATAGATGCTGAACGGGAAGTACTTGTCGTTGATTTTCTTGTAGGTGCCGTCGGCGACGATTTCCTTGAGCGCGGCGTTCAGCTTGTTGCGCAGTTCGTTGTCACCCTTGCGCACGGCGATGCCGATCTTGTCGCTTTCCACCACCGGGTCGCCCTTGAATTCGTAGTTGCGGCCGGCGTCGGTCTTGAGCCAGTCGTAGTTGACGTATTTGTCCGCCAGGATCGCGTCGACGCGCCCGGAGGTCAGGTCCAGGTAGGCGTTTTCCTGGGTGTCGTAGAGCTTGGCGGTGATGTCGTTGCCCAGTTCGTCTTCCAGCCAGGTGCCGGCCAGGGTCGCCCGTTGCGCGCCGATGACCTTGCCTTTGAGCGAATCCTTGTCGGTCTTGAAGTCGACGCCCTTGGCCGCGATGAATTGAAGTTTGTTGGAGTAGTACGGGTCGGTGAAGTCCACCGCCTGCTTGCGCTCATCGGTGATCGACAGCGACGAGATCAGGAAGTCGAATTTCTTGGCGTTCAGGGCCGGGATGATGCCGTCCCAATCGGAGGTGACCACTTCGCATTCGACTTTCATCTTGGCGCACAGGGCGTCGCCGATGTCCTTGTCGAAGCCCACGACCTGGCCGCTGGCGTCCTTGTTGTTGAACGGCGGGTAGGCCGCCTCGATGCCCATCTTCAGCTTTTCGGCCGCCATGGCATTGGCCGAGAACACCAGGCTGGCGGCAGCGGCCAAGAGGAATTTCCTGTAGATCTGCATAGGTATTGCTCCGTTAGCGGTTGCTGGACATGAATTGTTTGCAGCGCGCCGAAAGCGGGTTCTCGAAGACCTGCTGTGGCGATCCTTGCTCCTCGACCAGGCCCTGATGAAGGAACACCACTTCGCTGGAGACCTGGCGGGCGAAACTCATTTCGTGGGTCACCAGCAGCATGGTGCGGCCTTCTTCGGCCAGGGCGCGGATCACACTAAGTACTTCCTGGACCATTTCCGGGTCAAGGGCGGAGGTGGGCTCGTCGAACAGAATCACCTTGGGTTGCATCGCCAGGGTACGGGCGATGGCGGCGCGCTGTTGCTGGCCGCCAGAGAGTTCGGCCGGGTAGGCGTGGCGCTTGTCGGCAATGCCGACCTTGGCCAGCAGGGCTTCGGCGACTTCGGTGGCTTCGGCCTTGCTCTGGCCGAGCACCCGGCGCGGGGCTTCGATGATGTTGTCGAGCACGCTCATGTGCGGCCACAGATTAAAGTTTTGAAACACAAAACCAATCTCACTGCGCATGCGGTTGATCTGCTTGCCGTCGGCGGCCACCAGCTCGCCGTTTTTCGCGGCCTTGAGCTTGAGCGCTTCGCCGGCCACCAGGATTTCACCCTGGTTGGGGTTTTCCAGCAGGTTGATGCAACGCAAGAACGTGGACTTGCCGGAACCGGAGGAACCCAGGATCGAGATCACATCGCCGTCGCGGGCGGTCAGCGAGACACCCTTGAGCACCTCCAACTGGCCGTAGCGTTTGTGCAGGTTGCGGATTTCAAGCGCGGGCGTGGCCTGGGCCATGTGCGGTCCTCATGGTGTGTGCTCCCTTGCTGTTGGCTGCCTTCCGTGGCGAGGCGGCCAAGCTAGCATGCGTCCGAATGGTCGCCAACAGCGCTACGGGGGGTAAACCGGTGATGTGCAGCAGGTTGTCGCATCGGCACAGCAGACTGTCGCGCCATCAACAACCGAACAGCCGTTTGAACCGTGTCTACCGGTAAAAATCCCGGGGGAGTCGCGTAAAAAAAGGCGCGATGGTGCCAGCTTTGGGCGGGGGTTGGAAGGGTTAACCGGATGAGCGTTGCCGCGATCAAACGTTTGGAGGAGTCGAGGTCCCCTCGAGAACTCAGAGTATTGCGAGAATTCTTGGAGCTATTTCGTGCAGTCCGAAATCCGTCTGGACTTCAAGGCCCTACCGAAGCTACAACGCCGGCGTCGCGGTGGTCCAATCCTCGATGCGCGTTCCGGGAACTCTTTCGAATTCTTTCAGATCGTTGGTGACAACAATCAATCCAAGAGAGCGGGCATGGCCGGCAATCATTTGGTCATAGGGGCCGATTGGCCTGCCGATCTTTGCCAGCTCTGCGCGGATCATGCCGGTATGGGCTGCAGCGCCATCACCAAAAGGCAAAACCTCCAGGCGAGCACAGAACCCTTCGATGACACCAAGATTTTTTTCTGGGGCGGATGATTTTTCTGCGCCGTAGATCAACTCCATCAACGTGACGGCGCTGATGCAGAGCTGGCCGTGATGACGATTGAAAGCGTCTCTGACAATCTGGGGTTTATTCTTGATGGTGAAAATACAGACGTTGGTATCGAGCATGTATTTGATCATCAGAAAGACTCGCGCTCCTGGTCGGTAGGCTGCTCGCGCTCTGCCATAAAATCTGCTGTCGCGCTATCGCCATCAAACCAGCTGTCCCATGCCTCGCCGGCCGGTGTAATGACGCGCGCCCGGCCTATGGCGATTACATCTACCCGCTTGACGTCGCTTGGCATCGCCACTGCTTTGGGCAGTCGGACAGCTTGGCTGCGGTTGTTCATGAACAAGGTTGTTTGTTCCATACGCACTCCTCCAAAACACGATTGGAAGAATAGGATAATAAAGGGATATGTCAAAGGGATATGTCGGTAGGTAGAGCGTTCTCATCCTAAGCCCTACTCCCAATTGATCTAAACCTTAACGCATAACCTTGCTCAAACGAGTACTCACGTGGGTTGTTTCCAGCACCTGGAGTCCTCGCCATGAAGCTCACCCATTATCCAGTACTGCCCTTCATCGTCCTCGGCATCCTGTTGTTCCCCATTGAGCTGAGCGCCACCCATCTTGCGCCTGTGGACAACGCCGGGGTCCAGGTCCAGCCCATGCAACAGAACGGCATCACCTACCTGTCGGGCGGTGTCGGTGAGGATGAAGCCCGCGCCATCGGCCAGGCCCAGGGCTACAACCTGCACATGACATTCGCGGTCGGGGTGGAGAACAAGTACATCCCGGACGTGGATGTCATCGTCCAGAATGCTTCAGGGCAAACGTTGTTGACCCTGGACCAGGCGGGGCCGCTGGTTTATGTGCAGTTGCCGCCGGGCAAGTACACGGTGCGAGCGACGCGCAACGGCGAGGAGCGCCGCGACACCGCCGAGGTGGGCAACGGTGGCGCGCGCAACCTGGTGTTCCATTGGAACGGTGACGAATAGCCGATCGGCTTATTCGCCGGCCGGCTCTTCCATCGCCTGGCGGTACCGGTCCAGCGCTTCGCTGAAATCCTTGATGAATTCCGGGGTACTGAGCCAGCGTTGCGCCGTCTCGCGGTCCATGTCGTCGGCCCACATGCGGTAGTCCACCAGCATGTCGGCGGCCAGGTTGGTGGCCGCCATGCTTTCGTTTTCGGCGTTTTTCAAATCGAGCAGGCCTGGGCGCTCGCTGATCATGACGCTCATGGAGGCGAGCAGCGTGTCGAGCAGTTCGCTGCGGCCGATGGCTTCGGCTTCGCGCAGCTTGGCGAACAGCTCCAGCACGTAGACCGGTGGTTGAGCGGTGGCGTGGGCCGGGTCGCCGTACATCGGGATGGATTTACGCCCGCTCATGCGGATCTGCTTGGCTTTGTCCTTGGCGCGCTTGGCGCGTTTTTGCTGCTTGTTCAGTGAGGCCATTGGGCTTGGTTTTCCAATTCGTCGGGGGATGTCCGGCTCAGTCGATCTTGGGCACGGTAAAGGTGAATTCGCTGCCCTTGCCCGGCTGGCTTTCGGCGTGCAGTTTGCCGCCGTGGGCCTGGACGATCCCCTTGGAGATGTACAGCCCCAGGCCAGTGCCGTTCGGGTTGCCTTCCTTGAGGGTCCAGTAGCGGTCGAACACGTGGGGCAACTGTTCTGCGGCGATGCCTTCGCCGGTGTCGCGCACGCTGAACATGATCTCGTCGCCCACCGACATCGCGCTGATGCCCACGGAGCCTTGTTGCGGGGTGAACTTGATGGCATTGCCAATCAGGTTGGACAGCACCTGGAACAAGCGCTCGGGGTCGGCATTGATCCTCAGGTCGGGTTCGGCCTGGAAGGAAATGTCGATGGCCTTGGCGATCGCCAGCGGCGACAACAGCGAGCAGGCGTCCTCGAAGATCTGGCTGACGGCGATCGGCTGGGGATTGATGGTGTAGCGTCCGGCGTCGATCTTCGAAGTGTCGAGCAGGTCTTCCAGCAGCGCGTTCATGCGGCTGGTGGCTTGTTGCATGGTGTCGATGGCCGAGGAAATGCGTTTGGAGCTGTGGGAGCCGTCGGAGCTGAATGCCTTGCGCATCATGCCGCAGAGCATGGAAATGACCGTCATCGGGCTGCGCAGGTCATGGGACACCACCGCCACCAGTTCATCGCGGGCCTGCACGGCCAGGCGCTCCTTGAGGACCTGGCGGGCGAGGTCGTTTTCCAGGGCCGAGCGCCGCAGGTCGTTGGCGGCGAACAGGTCGCCATGGGTCCATTTGGTGCTGATGCCGGCCATCTCGACTTTCCAGATCTCGAACGACGTGCGCGGCCGCAGGCGCAGGCCGGTCTCGCTGTTCTCCAGGTCCAGGGGCTTTTGCGGATCGCCGCTCCACTGCAGGGTCTGCTTCACCTCGGGACGGAACCACAGCACGCCGTTTTCCACCGGCTTGGGCAGGTGGATCGCCAGCACGCCGCTGGCCACGTCCTGGTAGGCCTGGGCCGGGGCAAACACGCTGCCCAGATTGTGGTGGGCGAACACCGGCTGGCCGGTTTCCAGGATCCACTTGTGCAGCTCGCGGATCTGCTCCGGTTGCGGGCATTGGCCGTGGCGGTGCAGCTTGTTGTCCTCGAGGATCGCCACGCCGGCGGCGTCGGCCAGGGCCATCAGCCGCTGGGGCTCGCGGGACAAGCCATCGAACACGTTATGGGTGGACTCGGCCATGGCGGCGGCGAGTGCCTTGAGGTTTTCGAGCTTGGCGTCTCGTTGGCGCGCCAGTTCCAGGGCTTCCATGGCGCTGATCTGCAACGACAGCACTTGGCCGATGGTCTGGCAGGCCATGCGCATTTCATGGGGTACCAGCAGCGGCTCGCGGTTGCCGCAACTGATCAGCCCCCACAAGCGCTCGCCTTCCATCAGCGAAATGCTCATGGACGACAGCACGCCCATGTTCTTCATGTATTGGCGGTGGATCGGCGAGACGCTGCGCAGCGCGGAAAAGCTCAGGTCCAGCGGCGCCTGGGTATCGGGCCGCAGCTCGGGGACCAGTGAAACCGGCGCGTAGTCGGCATTGGGGATGATGCGCAGCCAGTTGGTGCGATACAGCTCCCGCGCCTGCTCGGGGATATCCGACGCCGGGAAGAACAGGCCCTTGTAGAGCTCCATCGACGGCGCGCTGGCCTCGGCGATCACCTGGCCGTGGCCTTCCTCTTCGAAGCGATAGATCAATACCCGGTCGTAACCGGTCATGGCCTGGATTTCCCGCACACTGATTTCGTACAGGTCCTGGAGGGACTTCGCACTTTGCAGGCGTTGCAGCATCCGGCCCATGTTGGCCTCGCCGCTGACGCCTTCGGGGCGGTAGTCGTTCAGGTGCTGTTCCAGTTCGACGATCAGGGCGCCTTGATGGCGATGCACCAGGGCATCGAAGCGCTGGTGGTTGGCGACAATGGCCACCGGCGCGGTGTCGCCCTGCGGCGCGTTGCGACAGGCAACCAGGATCGCCTCGGCCTGTTCCAGGCCCAACAGCACGTCCAGGGTCTGCCCCAGCAGCCGGTGAGGGTCGTGTCCCATCAGTTGCAGCACGTTGGCGCTGACCTGGCGGATCACGAAGTCCGGCTCGGACAGCATCAACAACACGCCATGAGGCTGGATGGCCCCGGGGAAGCGGATCGGTTCGTCTGCGCAATTGGCCAGCAGTTCTTCGAAGGCTTCTTGGTTTTCCGGGTTCATAACAGGACCTCCTGGCTGTCCAGCCAGTGTTCAAAATAGGTAAACGTCGCCTTGGCTGCGTTTGTGACTTCGAGCGTTTGGGCTTGGCCAAGGTTCCTGTCGTCCAGGTATTGCAGGAAGTCCTTCCAGCGTCGACCGGTGAGTTCGCCATAGACATCGAGAAACGCCGCGCCGCTGGTGGCGTCGAGCCCGAGCTGTTCGGCCACCCTGCGCCGCAGGATCTGCCCGCCGAGGGTTGCCCCCTCCAGCACATAGGACACGCCGAGGGCCGCGGCGCGCGAGTCGATCCGGGGCAGTTGCCGGCAGGTGGGCAGCGCCGCGAGGCTGGCTTCATCCAGGCCCAGGGCCATGAGGTCTGCCCGCAACACCGGGACCTTGACCCGCAGGGACTGATCCAGGCCCGTCGGGACCAGCGCCAGGACCTGGAGCTGTTGCTCCAGGGGCCGATAGAACCCGTAGTAGGCAGCCATCAGGCGTCGGTACAGGTCGAGGGTCAAGTGCTCGGAGAAAAACGGCAGGCGTTTTTCCAGGGCGATGTGCAGTTCAGCGGTTTCGGTCCGCAATGCCTGGATCAGGGAGGGAGTAGGCGCGGCCGGTGACATGCAGGATGAAGCTCATTGACAGGGTGTAAGTAAAAAAGCGCACCAATCTTACATGGGTTTTCCAGGCCGCGGTCACCGGGCGTCGACTTTCGTTCGTCCAGCCCGCGCAGCGGGTGGACGCCCGATCAGCCCTGCGCCAGCGCCTGGGAAGCCGCCACGTAGTCTGCCTGGAACTGCTCGCTCTCGACCCAGTCCAGGGCGGTCTGCTCGTCGACGCCCGTGGTCATGCGCCGGTACTCGATCAGGGCCGTGAAGATGAAGTCGGTGGCTTCCTCCTCGCCTTCCTGTTCGAGCACCAGGCCCAGCAGGGGATGCGCCAGGAAGGCGATGCACATGGCCTCCTGGCTGATCTTTTCGGCGGCGCGCATGCCTTCGAACAACTCCGACAGGTCCACGGTTTCCAGGTCGATGCGTTCATCGTGCGGGTCCAGGAACTCACTTGGCGCAGCGGCGCGCTTGATCCGGTTGCCCTTTGCCTTGGCCTTGGCGCGTTGGTTTCGTTTCTGCTGTTTGTTTGCCGATGACATGGCCGGGTTCCTGGCACTGAAAAATGACTGTCTATCCTACCGCGTCATGGCGGGGGCATCGAACCTCAATCCACCACGAACAAGGTGGCGCCCAGCGCAGTGGACGAGCGGTGCGGCTCGGCCTGGTCGGCCACCTGGTAGCTCATGCCGGGCTTGAGCACGAACTGCCGCCCGTCCTCCAGCTCCGTGTGCAACTCACCCTTGAGGCAAAGCAGGATATGCCCCTTGGTGCACCAGTGATCGGCCAGGTACCCCGCCGTGTACTCCACCATCCGCACCCGGATGTTCCCGAATTGCCGGGTGCGCCAATACGCGGTCCCAGTGACGCCCTTGTGCTCGGTGGGCTCGAGGGTTGACCAATCGGTGGTGCCGAAGGGGATGCCGGTGATGTCCATTGAGGCTCTTTTGGGTGGGAGGGGGAGGGAGGAATGTAGCTGAGTCGGTGAGATGGAGCAAAGCTGCCCGTGGGCGACAGGATTGCGATGTAAATACGAGTACGCAGCGGTTTGAGCTGGGGCGTTTCCTGCATAGGGCAGGCTCCAGAACGAAAAAACCGGCTTGCGCCGGCTTTTTCCCCCTCCAACCAGATGGTCAGGCCACACCGGTCATGAGGGTTAGTTGTTGGGCGCAGTATTGCGCAATACTGCGTATGGCGCAAATTCACTGCATGCAGCGCAGGACTTTTTGCGTACGACGCAGATTTTGCTATCGGCCCCGCAGGCGTGTCTCGCCAGCGCTCAGCTTAGTCGTTTGTCCGGCAGGTGGGCGAAGGTGGAAACGAGTCGCAACAATGAAGGCGCATGGGCCGCAGTTGCATGCAGGTAAAACCCCAGGCAAAAAAAAACCCGATCAATGGCTTGATCGGGGTTTTCGGTATTAGTGGTGCCCAGAGACGGAATCGAACCGCCGACACGGGCATCAGTGGCGTAAACCCAATAAAATCAAGGGTTTCACGTCTCTTGATCAATGCGAAGTGTACTCGTTCTGTGTACCCACAGACAAGGCGCTTGTCACATCGCGGCAAAGGTAAAACGAGATGTTCCTCCGGACGTGCGCCTGAGTGTTGCAGTCGCCTACGTAGTAGCCATATGGTATCGGCATGGCCTTTGTGACGCTGTGAACGCGCAGCTTAAATCGGGTCCGCCAAGCAGGCTCATCAGAATTAGATGGAGGGATCCATGAGGCTTACAGATCCACGTGAATTTGTTCAGTTGGGTGGGCAAATTCGGTATTTGGCTGCAAGACAGGTTGGCGGTCCAATCCTTGGGAAGTCGCTCGTATTCGAGAACCTGAAAACCTTTCGTGACCGGCTTAAAAAGCTTGGGTTAGTTGTTTCGTACAACTTATTTGACTCAATGCTCTCGGGGCTGGTTGGAGAGTTTGAAGAAATTGAGCGCTCGGCCGAGGAGGGGGAGGCTGGCGAATTAACTGAGACGCACGTGGAGGTGTTGACCGACTCTGTACTGCAATTAGAAAGAACTGTTTTTGCCGAAGCCAAGACTCAGGTAATTGCTATTCCCGTGCCAAGGAGAATTGAGCTTGAGCATCTTCTCAGTGACCCGGGAAAGGTCGTGGGGCAGGGCGTGTTTGCGAGTCTAACGGACTTGGCTCAGAGCGATATAGTGGCGGCGTGTCGTTGTATTGCGTTCGAGTGCCCTACAGCCGCAGCATTTCATGTTCTCCGCGCGGTTGAGGAGTGTGTGAGAATTCTCTATCGAGCCTATCTGCCTCGTGGAAATGATAAGAGACCATGGGGTGCGCTAACTGGCGAGCTGAAAGCTAAGCCCAGGAAGCCGAATCCTGATCAGATACTCATGACCCACATTGATCATCTTCGCCAGCGCTTTAGAAATCCAACGGATCACCCGGAGAAAATCTATGAGATTGAGGAGGCGGAGGACCTGATTCATATTGCGGTGGATATCATTAACCGTTGTGTCAGAGATCCCAAGGTCATTGAGCGTCGTCAGAAGTAGTCTTTTCAAATAACCCGCGAAATATATTGGCTCTTGCGAGCGTTTGGCCTGCTCTCATGAAGCCGATACCTCGTGGGATCGCTCAGGCTCTGGCTGTTGTGCTCCGGCGAAATCAGGAATCCTCAGACAGTTGCCAATCGCGTTCCTTCTGACTCACCTGCAAATCCACCCACTATAACCGGACCGACACCTCGTCGAGCCGACTACCAATGGGGAATGCGCAGTGGATCGCTACGACAACCGTTTTATCTGCTTCAATCGACCGCCAATCAGATGCGCTCCAAAACCCCTCACTTCAAGCGGAAAGGACATCCCGTCCGGTTCGCTTACTGAATGAGGGTCACAGTTATGCTTACACCTATCGAGCTTGTCGAATTAGACAGGCGTATCGGAGGACATGTAGATCGTCTGATCGCTGCCAGTGTCAAGAGCAACCAGCTCACTGTCCGAAAGAAAACCAAGGAAGTTGTGCGACGACAAGCAATCGAGGTCGACCCTCCAAGATCATCCTTAATCCGTTCGAGGGATTCATCGGACCGTCAACGGAATACGGCCAGTATCCATACTTCGCATCGGACATCATCGAGGGTATTGCAAGACTCGACTGGCATGATCGACCCCTCGACCAAGGCGGGTCGTCCAAGCCGCTTTCTGTTAAGCGTCTTTTCGGGATAATCGCACAACTCCCAAAGGTCACCGCTAAATCTGTCGGGGATTTTCTGGGCGTTAACACTCGGCAGGCTCAGCGATACGTGAAGGCCGTCGAACTGGCAATGCCATATCTCATGAAATCACGACCGCGATGTTTGGCTTCCGAGATGGACCACGGGGAAATACCAGCAATGCGCCCCAGCAACTGGACTGACGAGCTGGAGACCCCAAGCGCTGAAGTCCTCGCAAAGTTGCACTACGACATACGAGACCTCGGGCAGCGAGCGTGATTAAACGCCGCATACTTTAAGAACTTTAAGGACCCTGCTGAGGAAGTATCGACGGCTTATCGAATGCTGATCGTCCAGTTCGTAGAGGAAGGGATCCTGGCAATAGCCATCCTCGTCAGAAAGGGCACCTTACAGGCTCGACGCCTGCTGCGGAGTTTCCTTGCAAGACAAATTCAGCCTTGCCCATCGTTAATGCAACTCGCATTGCTGGGCAACCATCCAGTTCTTCTGAGAACGCCTTTCATGCCAAGTCGGATCCCTTTGTCGGGGTCTGGATGCCCGGCTGTAGGCGCGACGTGAAGGGCGATACCAAAAGGAGTAACGACAATGAACATCACAAACCGCATCACCATGGACACGACCACATCCGTCTTTGAAAAGATCGTCACCGCTGGGTCAGTCGCAGCAACTACCCTAAACGGCCTCCCGGGTATGTCCTCTATGGAGATTGCAGAAATCACTGGCAAGCGTCATGCCCACGTCCTCCGGGACATCAGAAAGATGCTCGATGAGTTGGGACATGTTGGCGCTAACGGGTCCAGATTTGGGCCGGTTGATTTTGTTGAGTCTGCTTACAGGGACTCCAAAGGTCAGGCACGACCCCTAACCGTTCTCGCGAAAGAACTAACGTTTACTCTGCTGTCTCGATATTCGCTCAAGCTCGCCAATCTGATCGTGAAGCGCTGGTTGGAATTGGAAGGGGCAGGCTTTGAGCGGGTCTCAGTGCAAGCTGCTGTAATTCATCTGGTCGAGCGAGAGAAGGACAATCGACGGTTTGCCTTCAGCCAGATCAATAAAAAGAGAAGTCCCCGCCAACTCACAGCCCAAGAGAAAGTAATGCAAGGTCACATGAGGGCAGCCCGGAAATTCGAGAAGGAGAATCCCATGAGCTTTCGTTAGGACCTCGCAACTCCTTCCGGTAAGCGGCAGAAGCCAGCAAGGCCCGGGCAGATCAATTGACGAAAATCTGGAGCAAATTTTTGAGACCTCATCCTCATTCAAGACTCGTCACGTGAATCCCCCATGCCGCCCGTGGGTATAGGGCCCTTATCGTGCGCCCATGCGCGCCTCTGAATGAGGGCCTTGAGAATGGACCAAGGACTGGTAATGGTTCGACGGTCGTTCGTAGTCGTTCTTCTCTTCTGATGAAGCAGGCAGAAGGGCGTCATCATACGTGGTCCCTGGGGTATGCCTTAGCGACTACAGAAGAAAGCCTGTCTGGCTGTGGTTGTTTAGTTGGTGTTGACGACTATAGCGACCACGCATATGGTGACCACACCTAAACGACTACAGGGCGGTTCTCGATGTTCATCCGTGCTTACCTTCGGGCCTCTACCAACGACCAAGATGCCCACCGGGCTAAGGACCAACTCACTGCCTTCGCACAGGATCATGGGCAGCGGATAGCGGCCTGCTACACCGAAAACGAAAGTGGTGCCACCCTCCAGCGTCCTGAGCTGTTCCGATTGTTGTCCGATGCGCATCCCGGTGATGTCCTCTTGGTCGAACAGGTAGACCGGCTTTCGCGCCTCACAGAAGCCGACTGGCAGAAGCTTCGAGGGATCATCAAGGACAAAGAGGTCCGAGTGGTCTCGCTTGATTTGCCTACCTCGCACCAGTTCATGGCGCAGGGGAGCGGAGCGTTGGACACTTTTACATCAAGGATGCTTGGGGCCATCAACGACATGCTCTTGGACATGCTCGCAGCGGTCGCCCGGAAGGACTACGAGGACCGTCGCCGTCGCCAGATGGATGGCATTAAGAAGGCGAAGGACCAAGGCGCTTACAAGGGGCGTGGGGTCGATCAGGACAAGCACCAGCGTATTCTGGAGTGTCTGGGCAAGGGAATGGGTCTGCGGGAAACCTCAAGGGCCACGGGTGCCAGCACGGCAACTGTTCAGCGGGCTATGAAGCTCAAGGCAGTCGACCTCTGACGGCAAGCGCCGGGAGTATTTGAGGAGGGCTGTTAGTTCGGCTGAGCACAACTACCCCTCTCTGTCCGATTGCCCTATCTGTAATCGTTAAGAGCGTTTAGGCAGAAGCCCCGTGAGGCTCGAGACGCTCTGAGTGAAGCTCCGAAAGAAGTCTTACTCCAAGCATCCTGCGCCGAGCAGTGCCGTTTGCCCTCGCAAAGAGCTTCGCTTTTTCAGCTTCGTACAGGGCCAGCTGATTTGATATGTAATCGTCCAAGCCCTTTATCCAATGACCATTGCTGCAAAATGAGAATGCCTTCCCCCAGCCGAGGATCACTCGGTCAAGATTTTGTAGCGCGCCCGAATAGGTCGCTTTTGGGGAAATTACTCCGACTTCAATGCTGGCCTTCATAACGCGGAGCGATGCCTCCATTTCGGATGCTATTCGTTTCTTAAACTTGTCTCTCGTGCCTTTCGATGGCTGCACTAACCCCGGCGAAACATAGCAACCCAAGAAATCAAACCCGTCTGACGTTGAGCCGCTTGAAGCTTTGCCGCTTGTTGCCGAGGGTGAATATGCCTTCAGCGAAAGCTTCGCGAGCTCTTTCAGTGCTTTGTTGAAAGCTCGGGTTACGCAGCTCCTATCCTTCCCAAGAATCAGGAAGTCATCGATGTAGCGGAGGCAAATTACTTCACCAGTGTTCATGGTTTTGTCGAAGTCGTGCAGATACAAATTGGCTATGAGCGGCGACAGTGGCGAGCCTTGAGCCACGCCTTCCGCCCCAAGAGGGAAAATCTCATCAAGACCCTGCCGTCGCAGTACATCAATGTTTGCAAGGTCTGTTGTGATCGCAGCTTGTAACAAGGCCACCGTGTCAGGACATTTGATATGAGGTGCCACCAACCCCATCACTCGGGCCTTATCGATTTTCGTAAAGAACTCTGCAATGTCAGACCGGATATGGAAGGCCGCTCCACCGGAGATAGCCAATTTGGCATCGTTTATTGCCATAGCGACACTTTTGGTTGGAATGCCGCCGTAGCTGGTCGGGGTTGCCAGAGCGTCCTTTACGAACTTAATGCGCGTCTGCAAGGCTTCAAGTAGAGCACGCTGAACGATTCGGTTGGGTATGGGTGAAAGCACAATGGGTCGTGAGCTACCGTTGGCTTTGGTTTTTGCCACGCCTGTCTGCTGCTTGAAGGTGAAAGTTTTCTTGGATAGTGCGCGTTGGATTTCGGAAAGCGACTTAGGGAGGCGGCTCTCGAAGTCTTTAGCTTCATTTCGGATAGTTTCGGATGTAGAAGATAGGGCGCTGCTTTTAACCTTTCTCCAGGCCGAATGC
The DNA here is from genome assembly GCF_030580855.1 of Pseudomonas citrullilanati. Lineage (GTDB taxonomy): Bacteria > Pseudomonadota > Gammaproteobacteria > Pseudomonadales > Pseudomonadaceae > Aquipseudomonas > Aquipseudomonas citrulli. Next base: position 18,281 of record NZ_JAUQOP010000021.1, read on the forward strand.
AGCGACTCCATGCTGTAGATCCGACGGTATAGCGGCGTTGCCAAAGAAAACTCCTTGTTTGTTGGGAGCACCAGTGAACTCTCACCCAACTGCTACAGGGGACCTTCAACCACCGGGAGACCTCGAAGCCTTAACGGCGATCTTGGTCGCGACCCGCACAGCAAGCTCCGAAGAGAGATGGCTGGCGTCTGTAATACTTGGTTCAGTGCTGTGAGGCGGCTGCACCAGCAAGCAGGCGAGGCTGAGCGCAGTCACGAATAATCGCGATGCGGCGTGCGCCAAGTTGGCACGTTTTTGCATGAAAGCATGATTTCCCTCAGAAATTCCGCCAAGACACGATAAATCGCAGCTTTTTAGATCTCGCGGTCAATCCCGCCCCATGCGCCAAGTTGGCACGTTTTTGCATGGTCGCATGATGTACCTCGAAGATGCCGCTGAGGTACAAATCGTACCTTTTTGGATCTCGCGGTCAAGCGCGCGCCATGCGGCCGAACACCGAACTCCACCCTGAAAATAAAGCTGCTAACCGTCTGGTGACCCCAACGTGCAGACAGAGTTACGGTTAGTGACGCAGCAGTCGAGTGACGCTCTTTACCACCGGGAGACCTCGAAGCCTTAACGGCGATCTTGGTCGCGACCCGCACAGCAAGCTCCGAAGAGAGATGGCTGGCGTCTGTAATACTTGGTTCAGTGCTGTGAGGCGGCTGCACCAGCAAGCAGGCGAGGCAGACCGATGTTAACAAACGATGCGCCGAAAGCTACTGTAATCGCACGGCTACTTTTCTGCCGTCCAAGCGCCCTTTCTGTAATCGTTAAGAGCGCTCCGGCAGAAGCCCTGCGAGGACCGCAATGCGCGGCAAACGGGCCATATGATCCTGTTGGGTCTTTAGTAAATGGCGCTCGCCGTAGCTCCGACTTATAGAGCCATCATCATGTCCGGTGATTGCGTCGTGGGTTTCTTCTGGGATGCCTGCCTCTCGACACATGGTCTTGAAGCTGTGGCGGAATCCATGGAGGGACTTACAGGCGTCTCAAGCTCGGCAACGTCACGCAGGTACACGCCCCATCGTTTCCCGAAGTTATGCCCGTACCAGCCAGTAGGATTCGGCTTGAGGGCCGGGAATAGCTGGCCTGTGGCGGGTAGGTCCTCGACGTAATCCAAGAAGCCAAGGTCGATGAGGTCCTGATGGATAGCAACCAAGCGGTGACTTCCCTTAGTCTTCAAGGTTCTGTCGTCATCTGATCCGTCCTCAGAGATCCCAAGAAGGTCCAAGTACCAGATGCCGTCTTCGGACTTGCGGACCTCATTGGCTTTCATCTGGGCAATCTCTTCCCGTCGAGCGCCTGTGTAGCAGAGCAGGAGAGGTAGCCATTTCCAAGCTTCCCCAAACGATGCCCGAGGAGCGGCCCATTCGCCTTTGAACAGCGGACTGGAGAAAACCTTGATGAGCTCCGCTTGGGTGTAGCCTTTCCGAGTCGCGGTGCGTGATTGCTTGGCGCTCGCTTTTCGCAATGACTTCGTGATGCCTGACGCGACCACTGGGTTCTCGGTGATGTATTCCATCTTCACTGCGTAGGCCAGGACCGAAGAAAGCCCCATCAGCTTGTTCTTGATCGTGGCGCTACTCAGCAAAGGCAACTCAAGCTGTTTTGCTCGGGCAATCTGCTCGTGTGCGTTGAGCGCTTTAAGGCCTTCACCTTTGGAAGGCATCTGGCGAAGCAGGCCATAAAACTCTTCAATGGTCTTGCGCTTGATCTGTTTAACCGGAAGGTCGCCCAGCAGCTCAACGAATCGAACGATTGTGGTCTGGTATTCCCCTGCGGTCTTTTCGACGTCGCGCTTCCCATCACCCATGTGGCGGTGATTACGTGACCAGTGCTCGAAGACCACTGAAAGCGTCTCTGCTGGGCTCTCTGGCTTGATCCTGTCGATACTCAGGGGAGCTTCGTGGGGAAGCTCAAAGACCGCAGAGTAATTACCGTAGTGGCGCTTGTAGGCAATCTCGGACAGCTCCAGATGCTGCGCCAAGAATGCTTCGTACAGATACTTGTGGAAGGGCGTACCGGGCAAAGGCATTGGCAGTGAAGCCTTCGCCAGCTCATCGGCTACCGTTTGATCGAGGTGCTGTCGAGCGCGTGACTCCAGCCCATCGGGGCCCAGTAGGGCTTTTGGGCTTCTGATGCTGAAGTGGTCGCGCAGGGTCTCGTGGCCTACATCTTCAGAGCCTATGAGATACCCCTCAAATCTTCCGGTGGATTCCATATGGTCGAGCTCAGCCTTCGCCCATCTCGCGGCGAGCTGAATAGCATCTTGAAGGGTAGGGGTGTGAGCGCCGGAAAGCTGGAGGCGAATGTTCAGGAAGAACTCTTCGGATTGACCCCATGCAGCTGCAAAACGGGTCTTTGCCTCGCGGGTATCTTTAGTGCCCAAGGTGCGCTTGTAGGTCTCGCCTGCCTCAGGAAGGAGCGGCTTAATGTCCTTCGGGATACGGCGGCGGAATGTAGTAGGTCCCGGTGCGGGGATCTTTCCAAGGTTGTGCCATAAATCCCATCGTGTACCCGCCATGTGTACTCATGCGTGACGGGTTACAGCAACTCCAAAAAGTAAAAACCCCCGAGACCTTGCGGAATCAGGGGTTTTCGGTATTAGTGGTGCCCAGAGACGGAATCGAACCGCCGACACGGGGATTTTCAATCCCCTGCTCTACCGACTGAGCTATCTGGGCAACGGGGCGCATTAAACGGGTTTTTCAGGGGGGCGTCAAGCACGTTATCAAAAAATATTTAATTATTACCGTCGCTTACGATTCACCCCCGGTCTGTGCGGCTTACTCCGATGGCGGTACGTAGCCTTCGGCCTTGGCGTAGTCTTCGCCGGAAAAGAACTTGTCCATTTCGCCCTGAAGGTATTTGCGGTCTTCGGCGTTCATCATGTTCAGGCGTTTTTCGTTGATCAGCAGGGTCTGGTGTTTTTGCCAGTCGCCCCAGGCCTTGGCCGAGACATTGTCGTAGATGTCCTGGCCCTTGGCGCCCGGGAAAGGTGCGCGTTCCAGGCCTTCGAGTTCTTCTTTGTACTTGCGGCACATGATGGTGCGGGTCATTGCAACTCTCCTGCGTTCAATACGGCGGCCGCGCGTTCGAGCAAGGTCTTGACCGGGGCGGCGAGGCCCAGGCGCGGCGGGGTGGCGAGGTTATACCAGAGCCAGTCGGCCTCGGCCACGTGATGGCCGGTTTCCCGGACCTGGACCAGCCAGGGCTCGATCGCCAGCTGGAAGTGGCTGAAGGTGTGCACCAGGCTCGGCAGTTCCTGTTGGTTGCCCAGCTCCAGCGAATGTTGGAGGGCCAGGTGCTGCAGGTCATCGAGGTCGTCGAGCTCCGGCAGGCTCCACAGGCCGCCCCACAAGCCGGTGGAAGGGCGACGATAAAGCAGGATCGCGCCTTCACGGTTGGCGAGCATCGGCATCAAGGTGCGTTTCTTCGGCACCTCCTTGCGCGGCTTGGGAATCGGGTAGCGGGTTTCCAGGCCCAGCAGGTGGGCTTCGCAGCCCTTTTTCAGCGGGCAGAGCAGGCAACTGGGCTTGCTGCGAGTGCAGAGGGTCGCCCCCAGGTCCATCATCGCCTGGGTGTAGGCATTGACCCGATCCTGGGGCGTGAAGCGTTCGGCGGTGGCCCAGAGCTGCCTGGCCACCTTGGGTTCGCCGGGGTAGCCTTCCTGGGCGGTGAAGCGTGCCAGCACCCGCTTGACGTTGCCGTCGAGGATCGGCGCGCGCAGGTCCATGCTGATGCTGGCGATGGCGCCGGCAGTGGACAGGCCGATGCCCGGCAGCTCGGTGAGTTTCTCGACGTCACGAGGGAACTCGCCGCCGTATTGATCGACGACTATCTTCGCGGTTTTCTGCAAGTTGCGCGCGCGGGTGTAGTAGCCCAGCCCGGTCCACAGGTGCAGGACTTCGTCCTCCGGCGCCGCGGCCAGGGCTTGGACGGTCGGCAGCGAGGCCATGAACCGGTCGAAGTAGCCGAGCACGGTGCTGACCTGGGTCTGTTGCAACATGATCTCCGACACCCACACGCGATACGGCGTGATGCCCTGTTGCCAGGGCAGGTCGTGGCGTCCGTGGCGGTCGAACCACTCCAGCACGGCGCTGGAAAATTGCTCGGCGGTCATCGCTTGAACAGCTCCTTGAGCGCATTTTTCAATTCAGGGCTGACCTTGTCGCCCAGCTTTTCGTCGATCTTGTCTTCGAGGCGGTCGCCGGCCAGTTTCGCTGCGACCTTGCCCATCCCTTCGTTGTCCAGTCGGCAGGCCTTCGCGCCCAACTCCAGCGGGCCACGGCAGCGCAACGGCCATTCGATGTCGACGTAGCGCTCGTTCACCTGGCAGGCCGGGTCGGGCATGTCGCTCTTGTCGCCTTCGACGATGATCCCGACGTGGTAGTCCATGCCCAGCACCCGCAGGTCGATATCGCCGTTGCCGTTGACCGTCATGCCGGGGATGCGCACCTTCAGGTCCGGGTTGCTGGCCACGCCGTTATGGAAGGTCAGGTTGCCGTTGAGCTGCTGGAACGGCGTGTCCTTGCCCCGGGGCTCGCCGCTGAGGGTCTTGCGGTTGAGGGTGGCGATGCCTTTGCACAGTTGCTGTTCGAGGTTGGCATTGAGCAGCACGCCGTCGTTGATGACGAACCCGGCGTTGCCGTTGAGGCTGTCGATCAGGGCTTTCTGGCTGTTGCCGCTGGCGGTCACTGCGCTGTTGAGCGTGACCAGGCCCTTGACCGGCGGATTCTTGCCCTGGCTTTCGATGATCTTCTCGGCCGGCACCCGGTTGATGCGGGTTTGCAGGCTCAACTGCGGTGTTGGCTGGCGCACGTCCAGGGTGCCGTTGGCCTCGAAGTTGCCGTTGTACAGATCGCCGCGCAGGTTCTCCAGGGTCAGCAGCCCACCCAGGCCCGTGGCCTTGAGCGCGGCATTCTGGATCGGCAGCTTGTCGAGGGTCAGTTGGCCGAAGGTCAGGTCGGCGTCAAGGTCCAGCTTGCCCAGGCGTTCCACGGGAAACAGCCGGTCGTTGCTCCAGGCGCCCTGGGTCGGCGCGCTGGGCAGCGGGGTGGTGCCGGCGCCTGCCATGGCGCTGGCTTCGGTACTGCTGACCTCGGCCTCGCGGGCCGCCTTGGAACTGTCGGCCTCGGCGGATTTTGGCGGCAGGTAGCGGTCGACGTCGAATGTGTCGGCCTTGAGCTGCGCCCGCAGGGACTGCTTGGCGAAATCCTCCACGGCAATGCGCCCGCTGAAGCTGCTGTCATCGACCTTCAGGTTGATGTTGTTGAACTCGACACTGGTCGGCGTGCCGGCGATGCGGCTGACCAGCTCGACCTTGCCCAGGCTGCCTTCGGCCATGGCCGGCAGTTTCTGGCCGATGCTGTCGACGAAGTTCGCCAGGTCGAACTGGGCGATGGACAGGGCGCCATTGAGTTGCGGGGTCTTGTCGAGGTCATTCACCTTCAATTCGCCCAGGGCGCGCAGTTGGTTGAGCGACAGCTTGATGCCCGTCCATTCGGCGACGTTGGCGGCCTTGTCGAGGAACAGTTGGCCCTGGGCGGCGAAATTCAGGGTCTTGCCCTGCAACGGGTCGCCCGTGACTTCGCCGGACAGTTTCAGGTCTTCGAACTTGTAGCGTCGCAGGGCGCGTTCGAAACGCAGTTCGCCGGTGACTTCGGTGCGCACGCGCACGGCCGGCTGGTTACTGGACAGGAAGGCCGTGAGGGTGACCGGGATGTTGGTGGAGTCATGGACCGCGCCGGTGCTCAGCTGGATGCTCTCGGCGGTGAATTGCTTGCCGGTCTGTTCGTCGGTGTATTCGACCCGGGCGTTGTTCACCGTCAGGCTGTCAATGTCCAGGCGGGTCGGCTGGGCCGGTTTGTCCGGCGTCGAGCTGGCCGATGGCGACGGCTGTTCAGTCGGTGCCGGTGTCGGTGCGCTCGCCGTGGTCGTGGCGGGCACCTTGCCGATGTCTTCCCAGTTGCCGTGGTCGTTCTTGTCGCGGTTGAGGCGCAGGTTCAGGCCTTCGACCCGCACATCGCTCATCTGCACTTCGCGGCGCAGCAGCGGCAGGACCCGCACCGACAGGCCCAGCATCTGCAGGTCGGCGAACGGTTGCTTCGGGTTGGCCAGGGTCGCCACGCTGGCTTCGTGCAATTCCAGACCCAGCCATGGAAACAGGCTCCAGCCGATGTCGCCATTGAGGGTCAGCTCAATGTGGGCTTTGTCGCGGGCTATCTGGCGGATTTCTTCCTTGTAGTCGTTGGGATCGAAGAGGTGGGTCAGGGCGAAGCCCAGGGCCACAATGATCAGCAACAGCCCGAGAAGTACCAGACCCAGGATTTTGCCGAACGCTTTCATGGGCGAATCCTTATAGGTTGAGTTCGAAATTCAGCCTGGGAGTATAACGCCGTGAATGGCGGGTGCGTTGGCCGATCGTGGGCGACCCCCTGGCCCGTCGGCCATTGCAGGCTGGCCAGGTGAAAAATAAATGATTAGCACCCTACAGAAACCCGGCATCGGCGCGATAAGACAAATGACGTGAAAAAGGTGATGTCACTTTGGTTTTTCTGTCACCAGCAAGTGGTAACCTTTCGTCCGTTCGCCGTCCTTCTGCGGCTTGATGTCGCACTACTATGGAGCTTCACCGGAAAATACAGCCATGCCTGCGTGCAATGAAGGCTGAGGGTGATGCGTGGCTGGTGAACCATTCTAATAATTGGGGGATACACAATGAGCACGAGCATCACGGCCGGCGGCGTTGCCGACCAGCCTGCGTTCCTCTCCAAGGAACGCATCATCGCCAAGCCCGGTTTCAACCGTTGGCTGGTTCCACCGGCCGCGCTGGCCATCCACCTGTGCATCGGCATGGCCTATGGCTTCTCGGTGTTCTGGTTGCCACTGTCCAAGGCCTTGGGCGTGACCAAGCCGGTAGCCTGCGCGCCGGACATGAGCTTCATCTCGCAAGTCTTCTCGTCCCAGTGTGACTGGCCGATCTCGATGCTCGGCTGGATCTACACCCTGTTCTTCATCTTCCTGGGTTGCTCGGCAGCCATCTGGGGTGGCTGGCTGGAACACGCCGGGCCGCGCAAGGCCGGCGTCGTATCGGCATTGTGCTGGTGCGGTGGCCTGCTGATTTCCGCGCTGGGTATCTATACCCACCAGATCTGGCTGATGTGGGTCGGTTCCGGGGTGATCGGTGGCATCGGCCTGGGCCTGGGCTACATTTCCCCGGTGTCCACGCTGATCAAGTGGTTCCCGGACAAGCGCGGCATGGCGACCGGCATGGCGATCATGGGCTTTGGTGGCGGCGCGATGGTAGGTGCCCCGCTGGCCGCGGCGCTGATGAACCATTTCGCTTCGCCAACCGACGTGGGTGTCTGGCAGAGCTTCCTGGTCATGGCGGCGATCTACTTCGTGTTCATGATCGGTGGCGCCCTGTCGTACCGCGTTCCGCCGACCGGCTGGAAGCCTGAAGGCTGGACCCCGGCGCCGAAGAAAGCCGCGAATGCGATGATCACCCACCGCCACGTTCACGTGAACGTCGCCTGGAAAACCCCTCAGTTCCGCCTGGTGTGGCTGGTGCTGTGCCTGAACGTATCCGCCGGTATCGGCATCCTGGGCATGGCGTCGCCACTGTTGCAGGAAGTGTTCGGTGGCAAGCTGCTGGGCAATGACCTGCCGTTTGGCCAACTGGACGCTGCGCAACTGGGCCAGATCGCAGCCATCGCTGCCGGCTTCACGGGCCTGTTGAGCCTGTTCAACATCGGCGGCCGGTTCTTCTGGGCGTCCTTCTCGGACTACCTGGGTCGCAAGAACACCTATTTCGTGTTCTTCGCCCTGGGCGTTGCCCTGTATGCGCTGATCCCGAACCTCGGTCACCTGGGCAGCGTCGCGCTGTTCGTGGCGGCGTTCTGCATCATCCTGTCGATGTACGGCGGTGGTTTCGCCACCGTGCCGGCCTACCTGGCGGACCTGTTCGGTACGCAAATGGTCGGCGCGATCCATGGTCGCCTGTTGACCGCCTGGGCCGCGGCTGGCGTGCTGGGCCCGGTACTGGTGAACTACCTGCGTGAATATCAACTGAGCATCGGCGTCGAACGCGCCGCGGCCTACGACATCACCTTGTACATCCTCGCCGGCCTGCTGGTACTGGGCTTCCTGTGCAACCTGATGGTCCGCCCAGTCGCCGACAAGTACTTCATGACCGACGCCGAACTGGCCGCCGAGCAGGCGCTGGGCCATGACAAGGGTGCCGACAGCACCACCTCGCTGGAATGGAAAGCCGCACCGGGCACCAAGCTCCTGGCGATCGCCGCCTGGCTGGTGGTGGGCATTCCGCTGGCGTGGGGCGTGTGGGTGACCCTGCAGAAGACAGCAGTATTGTTCCACTAAGCCGTTTGCCCGAGCCGCCAAGGCAAGGGCAAATCCTGTGGGAGCGGGCTTGCTCGCGAAAGCGGTGTGTCAGTTCACGATGATGTTGACTGATACGCCGCTTTCGCGAGCAAGCCCGCTCCCACATTTTATTCGGGGTGATGGAAAATTGCTTGTATGGACATGTCTAGCCCCGACAGGGCAGGCAGCAACCCGTCAGCGATATCACCTCTCGTGTTTCTGTTTGCCGCTCGCGCCCCTATAATGGCTGCCTTTTTCGCCCAATGATTTTGCGGAGCTGGTGATGGCCGAACGTAAGGCGTCTGTCGAGCGCGACACTCTGGAAACCCAGATCAAAGCCTCGATCAACCTGGATGGCACCGGAAAGGCCCGGTTTGATATCGGCGTGCCTTTTCTTGAGCACATGCTGGACCAGATCGCCCGTCACGGGCTGATCGACCTGGACATCGTCAGCAAGGGCGACCTGCATATCGACGACCACCACACCGTCGAAGACGTCGGTATCACCCTGGGACAGGCGTTCACCCAGGCCATCGGCGACAAGAAGGGCATCCGTCGCTACGGCCACGCCTACGTGCCGCTCGATGAAGCGTTGTCGCGGGTGGTGATCGACTTCTCCGGTCGTCCGGGCCTGCAGATGCACGTGCCGTACACCCGCGCCACCGTCGGCGGCTTCGACGTCGACCTGTTCCAGGAATTCTTCCAGGGCTTCGTCAACCACGCCAACGTGACGTTGCACATCGACAACCTGCGCGGGCACAACACCCACCACCAGATCGAAACCGTGTTCAAGGCTTTCGGCCGCGCGCTGCGCATGGCCGTGGAACTCGATGACCGCATGGCCGGGCAGATGCCCTCGACCAAGGGCGTCCTGTAATGCAGACGGTCGCGGTTATCGACTACGGCATGGGCAACCTGCACTCGGTGGCCAAGGCCCTCGAACACGTAGGTGCCGGCAAGGTGCTGATCACCAGTGATGCCGACGTGATTCGCGAAGCCGACCGGGTGGTCTTTCCCGGCGTGGGCGCGATTCGCGACTGCATGGCCGAGATTCGTCGCCTGGGCTTCGACTCGCTGGTACAGGAAGTCAGCCAGGACCGTCCATTCCTGGGCATTTGCGTGGGCATGCAGGCCTTGCTCGAACGCAGCGAAGAAAACGATGGCGTCGATTGCATCGGCATGTTTCCAGGCCAGGTGAAGTTCTTCGGCAAGGACCTGCATGAAGACGGCGAGCACCTGAAGGTGCCGCACATGGGCTGGAACGAGGTGAAGCAGACGGTGGACCACCCGCTGTGGCACGGCATCCCGGACCTGGCGCGCTTTTATTTCGTGCACAGCTATTACATTGCCGCCGGCAACGCCCGGCAGGTGGTGGGCAGCGGTCACTATGGCGTCGATTTCGCCGCTGCCCTGGCCGACGGCTCGCGCTTCGCCGTGCAGTTCCACCCGGAGAAGAGCCATACCCATGGCCTGCAGTTGCTGCAGAATTTCGCGGCGTGGGACGGTCGCTGGTAATGGCCCGCAAGAAACCGCCGATCCTCACCCTCACGCCCGAGCAGGAGAGTGAAGCGAACCGCAAGATCCAGCGGTTCATGGAGGCGCGTTTCGAACTGGACCTGGGTTCGTTCGAAGCGGCGGAAATTCTTGACCTGTTTACCCGCGAAATTGCTCCGCACTATTACAACAGGGCGATTTTCGATGTGCAGGCGCACCTTAAAGAAAGGTTCGAAAGCATCGAAAGCGACTTGTGGGCGCTCGAGAAAAACTGATTTTCGAGCCAAGCTGAATATTCGTATTTGAAGGTTTGCCAGATGCTGATTATCCCCGCTATCGATCTCAAGGACGGCGCTTGCGTCCGTCTGCGCCAGGGCCGCATGGAAAACTCCACGGTGTTTTCCGATGACCCGGTGAGCATGGCCGCCAAGTGGGTGGAGGGCGGCTGCCGTCGCCTGCATCTGGTCGACCTCAACGGCGCCTTCGAAGGCCAGCCGGTCAATGGCGAAGTGGTCACGGCCATTGCCAAGCGCTACCCGACCCTGCCGATCCAGATCGGCGGCGGCATCCGCTCGCTGGAAACCATCGAGCACTACGTCAAGGCGGGCGTGAGCTACGTGATCATCGGCACCAAGGCGGTGAAAGAGCCTGAGTTCGTCGCGCAAGCCTGCCGCGCCTTCCCGGGCAAGGTCATTGTGGGGCTGGACGCGAAGGACGGCTTCGTCGCCACCGACGGTTGGGCCGAAGTCAGCAGCGTCCAGGTGATCGACCTGGCCAAGCGTTTCGAAGCCGACGGTGTGTCGGCCATCGTCTACACCGACATCGCCAAGGACGGCATGATGCAGGGCTGCAATGTCCCGTTCACCGCCGCCCTGGCCGCCGCCACGAAGATTCCGGTGATCGCTTCCGGTGGCATCCATAACCTGGGTGACATCAAGGCGCTGCTCGACGCGAAGGCGCCGGGCATCATCGGCGCGATCACCGGTCGCGCGATCTACGAAGGCACCCTGGACGTCGCCGAGGCCCAGGCCTTCTGCGATTCCTATAAAGGCTGAGGACTCCCCATGGCGCTGGCCAAACGCATCATCCCTTGCCTGGACGTGGACAACGGCCGGGTGGTCAAGGGCGTCAAGTTCGAGAACATCCGTGACGCCGGCGACCCGGTGGAAATCGCCCGTCGCTACGACGAACAGGGCGCGGACGAGATTACCTTCCTCGACATCACGGCCAGCGTCGACGGCCGCGATACCACGCTGCACACCGTCGAGCGCATGGCCAGCCAGGTGTTCATCCCGCTGACCGTGGGCGGTGGCGTGCGCACCGTGCAGGACATCCGCAACCTGCTCAATGCCGGGGCGGACAAGGTCTCGATCAACACGGCGGCGGTGTTCAACCCCGAATTCGTCGGTGAAGCGGCCCAGCACTTCGGCTCGCAATGCATCGTCGTCGCCATCGACGCGAAGAAAGTCTCCGGCCCGGGCGAAACCCCGCGCTGGGAAATCTTCACCCACGGTGGGCGCAAACCCACCGGTCTCGACGCCGTTGAATGGGCGAAGAAGATGGAAGGCCTGGGCGCCGGCGAGATCCTGTTGACCAGCATGGACCAGGACGGCATGAAGAATGGCTTCGACCTGGGGGTGACCCGTGCCATCAGCGATGCCCTGGGCATCCCGGTGATCGCCTCCGGCGGCGTCGGCAACCTGCAGCACCTGGCCGACGGCATCCTGGAAGGCCATGCCAGCGCGGTGCTGGCGGCGAGCATCTTCCACTTTGGCGAATACACGGTGCCGGAAGCCAAGGCCTACATGGCCCAGCGCGGTATCTGCATTCGCTGACCGCTGGACACCATGGCGGGCCCAAGGCACTCTTGGGCACACCATGGATTGCGGTAGCCCGACATGCTCAAATGCCTCGTTCTTGCCCTTGCCGGCGCCACGTTGCTACTCGCAGGCTCGGCCCGCGCCGCCGACACCTCGCTGGTGCTGCTGACGGAAAACTTCCCACCGTACAACATGGCCAAGAACGGCAAGAACTTCGCCCAGGATGAGAACATCCAGGGCATTGCCGTGGACATCGTCCGCGAGATCTTCAAGCGCGCCGACATCTCCTACAGCCTGACGCTGCGTTTCCCTTGGGAGCGGATCTACAAGCTCGCCCTGGAGAACCCCGGTTATGGGGTATTCGTCATGGCGCGCCTGCCCGAGCGGGAAAAACGCTTCAAGTGGGTCGGCCCCATCGGCCCGGACGACTGGATCATGCTCGCCAAGGCAGACAGCAAGATTGCCCTCGATTCATTGGAGCAGGCGCGCAAGTACCGGATCGGAGCCTACAAGGGCGACGCCATTGCCGAAACCCTGAGCAAGCAGGGGCTGAACCCTATCGTCGTGCTGCGTGACCAGGACAACGCGAGGAAGCTGGTCAACGGCCAGATCGACCTGTGGGCCACCGGCGACCCGGCCGGGCGCTACCTGGCCCGCCAGGAAGGGGTGAGCGACCTCAAGACCGTCCTGCGCTTCAACAGTGCCGAGTTGTACCTGGCGTTGAACAAGGACGTGCCTGACGACGTGGTCGCCCGGCTCCAAAAGGCCCTGGATGAATTGCGCAAGGAAGGTGAAGTGGACGCGATCATGGCGCGGTATCTCTAAGGCAGCGCTCGCCGAGCCATCGCCATCGCGAGCAAGCTCGCTCCCACAAAGGATTTGTGGTGAGCGCTAATCCTGCAATCAGCCCCGATCCCTGTGGGAGCGAGCTTGCTCCGGGCGGCGATCCGACGATGACGGCGACTCGGTTTGAGACAGGACCCAGCCGCTACCGATAAACCCCGTCCTTCCCATGCCCGGCCATCGCCCGGTTGCTGCGCAGGCTGATCATCGACTTGATGTCGATCCATTCGATGCCCTGGGCCTTGAGCCGGGGCAGTTCGCGTCCGAGCACGGCCAGGGTCTGCGGGTAGGGATGGCCGATCATCACCGCCGAGCCCTGCCGTCGGGCCAGGTCGATGGCGGTCTGGAGCTGGTGGGCGATGGCGGCTTCAGTGCGTTCGTCATCGAGGAAAACGTCCCGCGACACACTGGCCAGGCCGATCTTCTGCGCCTCGGCGGCCGCGACGGTCTGGGCGCTGGTGCGGCTGTCGACGAAGAATTTATGCCGCTGCTGAAGGTTCGCCATCAACCACGCCATGGCCTGGGGTTGGGCGGTCATGCGGCTGCCCATGTGGTTGTTGATTCCGCTGGTGTAGGGCACGGCCGCGAAGGCGGCGTCGAGGCGTTTGCCGAGCTCCTCGATGGGCAAGTCCGGATGCCAGGCGAACGGCCCGGTGGCGGGGTCCATGGGCATGTGCAACATGACGACCTTGCCGGCGCGGTGGGCCTCGCGGGCGAATTCGGCGGCATGGGGGGTGTCGGGCATGATCGCGGCGGTGACCGGGCCGGGGAGGGCCAGTACCTGGCGATCCCGGGGCAGGTTCTGCCCCAGGTCGTCGATGATCAGGCTCAGGTAGGCCTTGTGCGCGGAAGGCGCGGGCGCGGCAAAGGCCGCGCTCGCCAGGCAGCACAACAGGCCGAGGATGAAGCGCCGGCCCATCTCAGCGGCCGGAGGTGATGTTCAACCCTTTGAGCAGGCTCAAGGCCTGGGCCAGCTGGTAATCATCATCCTGCGGCATCGGCTTGGCCTTGGCACCGGAGCCGGTCGGTTTGTCGGCGCCGCCGTTGCCATTGCCCAGGTGGCCTTGCAGGTCGGCTTCCTTGAAGTATTCGCTGTCCTGCTCGTTGGTGATCTTGGCCTTGCGCACCTCGATGTCCGGAACGATGCCCTGGGCCTGGATGGAGCGGCCATTGGGCGTGAAGTACAGCGCGGTGGTGATTTTCAGGGCGCGATCATTGTTCAGCGGCAGGACGGTTTGCACCGAGCCCTTGCCGAAGCTGGTGGTGCCCATGACGACACCGCGTTTCTGGTCTTGCAGGGCGCCGGCGACGATTTCCGAGGCCGAGGCGCTGCCGCCGTTGATCAGCACCACCAGCGGCACGGCCTCGCTCAGGTCGTTGCCGGTGGCCGAGAAGCGCAGCTCGGAGTTGGCGATGCGACCCTTGGTGTAGACGATCAGGCCCTTGGTGATGAAGTGATCGACCACTTCCACCGCCGATTGCAGCACGCCGCCGGGGTTGTTGCGCAGGTCCAGGACCAGGCCATTGAGTTTCTTGCCGTTGTCCTTGCGCAGCTTGGCCAGGGCCTTGGCGACTTCTTCGCCGGTCTTGACCTGGAACTGGGTGATGCGAATGTAGCCGTAGCCCGACTCCAGCAACTGGCTCTTGACGCTCTTGACCTGGATGACCGCCCGCGTAAGGGTCACGTCGAACGGCGTGCCGCCGTCGCGCACCAGGGTCAGGGTGATCTTCTGGCCGATCTTGCCGCGCATCTTGTCCACGGCTTCGGTCATGCTCTGGCCGCGGGTCGGCTGGCCGTTGATCTTGACGATGAAGTCGCCCGCCTGGATGCCGGCCTTGGAAGCAGGCGTGTCGTCGATGGGCGAGACCACCTTGACGAAGCCGTCTTCGCTGCCGACCTCGATGCCCAGGCCGCCGAACTCGCCGCTGGTGCTTTCCTGCAACTCGGCGAAATCCTCGGGCCCCAGGTAGGCCGAGTGTGGATCCAGGTTGCTGAGCATGCCCTTGATGGCGTTCTCCAGCAGCATCTTGTCATCCACCGGCTCGACATAGGCGGCCTTGATCCGGTCCATGACTTCGGCAAACGTGCGCAATTCGTCCAGGGGCAACGGGGCCTTGGTGGTCGCAGCCGTGGCAGCGGGTGCCGAGGGCGCCGGTTCGGCGGCGAAAGCCAGGGGCGCGCCGATCACAAGGGCGATCGTCAGGGCCAGCGAGGTGAGACGGGACAAATGCAGCATGTCGAACGAACTCCTTAAGTGGATGGGTGCGCTTATCCTTGCGCACGACACCATTGGGCCGGGTCGCTGGGGCGACCCTGCTGACGAATAGCGAAATACAGCGCTGGCGTATCCTGCCCGCCGCTGTTGCCGACCGTGGAGATGGACTCGCCGGCCTTGACCACATCCCCGGCCGACTTGAGCAGCGTCTGGTTGTGGCCATACAGGCTCAGGTAACCGTTGCCGTGATCCAGGATCACCAGCAGGCCGGCACCGCGCAGCCAATCGGCGAACACCACGCGCCCGCCGTGCACGGCATGCACCTGGCTGCCGGCGGAGGCGCTGATCATCACGCCGTCCCACTTGGTGCGGGTGTCGTCGCCGCGGGTTTCACCGAAGCGTGCCAGTAATCGACCATTGACCGGCCATGGAAGTTTGCCTCGCGCCGAAGCAAAAGCGCCACCGAAGGTCTCGCCGTCGCTGGAAACCAGTGCGCCGGGGCTGGACCTGGCGGTCTTGCGGGGCGCCTCGTCCGAGTCCGCCTCGGCCTGGGCTTCACGCAAGCGCTTTTTTTCGGCTTCCTGCTGGGCGATCAGCGCTTTCTGGCGCGCTTCTTCTGCCTCGCGAGCCTGGCGGGCCAGGGTTTCCTCGATGGTCTTGAGTACGTTTGCCAGCTCGGCCTGGTCCTGCTCGCGGGCCTTGAGCTTGCTGTCGCGGGCCTTCACGTCGTCATTGAGCTTGGCCAGGGCCACCTGGCGTTCCTTGCGCACCTTCTCGAGTTCTTCGCGCTGGGTGTCGAGGCTGCTTTTCTGCACCAGCAACTGAGCTTGCTGCAGCTCGATGTCTTTTTCGACATTGGCCAGTTGACGCAGGGTTTCGTTGAAACTCTTGAGCTGTTCCAGGCGTGCCTGGCTCAGGTAGTCGTAATAAGTGAGGGTGCGGGCGAATTTCTCGGGGTTCTGCTGGTTGAGCAGCAGCTTGAGGTACTCCTGGCGGCCGTTCTGGTAGGCCGCACGGGCCTGGATGGCGATCAGGTGTTGCTGTTCAGTGCGCGCGCCCTGGAGTTTTTTTTTCTCCCCATCGAGTCGCTGCAGCTCGGATTCGCTTTTCTTCAGCTCTTTCTGCAGGGCTTCCACTTGCTTTTCCAGCTTGCCCATCTCGGTCTCGGTGCCGCGCAGGTCCTTCTGGACGCTGGATTTCTCTTCCTGCAGCTTGCCCAGCAGTTTCTTCAGCTCGGCAATGTCCTGGCGCGTGGCTTCCAACTGCTGTTGGGTTTGCGCGCGCTCGTCGGCAAAGGCCGGTTGGAGCAGGCAGGTCAGAGCGAGGGCTATCAGGACGCGAAGCATAGAGGCGGGTGATACCAGGGAAAGGGACGGCCTAGTATGCCCGCCCCACGCTGCAAAAAAAACGCCCATTTGGGGCTGTGTGATAACTGGAGTGGTGGAGGGCACTCATTTTCCGCCAACCCCCTGTGGGAGCAAAGCTTGCTCGCGATGACGCCAGCACATCCAACGAAAATGTAGATTGTTGGATTGCTATCGCGAGCAAGCTTTGCTCCCACAGGGTTTTCGGCGATTGATGGATCAATCAGACCAGGATCGAAGTCCCGGTCATTTCCGCCGGTTTTTGCATGCCCAGCAGCATCAGCATGGTCGGCGCCACGTCCGCCAGGACGCCGCCTTCGCGGACCTTGAAGTCACGCTTGCCGACATAAATGAACGGCACCGGCTCGGTGGTGTGGGCCGTGTGGGCCTGGCCGGTGGATTCGTCAGACATCTGCTCGACGTTGCCGTGGTCGGCGGTGATCAGCGCTTCGCCGCCGACCTTTTCCAAGGCGTCGACGATGCGACCCACGCAGGTGTCCAGGCATTCGACGGCCTTGACCGCGGCGTCGAACACGCCGCTGTGGCCGACCATGTCGCCGTTGGCATAGTTGACCACGATCACGTCGTAACGCTGGTTTTCAATGGCGTCGACGATGCGGTCGGTCACTTCCGGCGCGCTCATCTCCGGTTGCAGGTCGTAGGTGGCGACCTTCGGCGATGGGATCAGGATGCGTTCTTCGCCCGGGAAGGGCTCCTCACGGCCGCCCGAGAAAAAGAACGTCACGTGGGCGTACTTTTCGGTCTCGGCGATGCGCAGCTGGGTCTTGCCATTCTTCGCCAGGTAGTCGCCGAGCACATTGTCCAGGCTGCCGGCGGCGAAGGCCGAGGGGGCCGGGATGCTGGCGGCGTATTGGGTCAGCATGACGAAACCGGCCAGCTTGGGCTGGCGTGCGCGCTCGAACTCCTTGAAGTCGTCCTCGACGAACACCCGGGTCAGCTCGCGGGCACGGTCGGCGCGGAAGTTCATGAACACCACGGCGTCGCCGTCCTCGACCTTGACCGGCTCACCGATCGTGGTGGCCTTGACGAATTCGTCGCTTTCACCGCGCTCGTAGGCCGCTTGCAGGCCTTCCTGGGCGGTGGCGGCATGGAATTCGGCCTGGCCGTCGACGATCAGGTTGTAGGCCTGGGCGACGCGGTCCCAGCGGTTGTCGCGGTCCATGGCGTAGTAGCGCCCGACGAGGCTGGCGATACGGCCCTTGCCGAGGGCCTGGAAGGTAGCGTCCAGCAGCTCGATCGAGGAGGTGGCGCTTTTCGGCGGGGTGTCGCGCCCATCCAGGAACGCGTGCAGGTAGATCTTCTCGGCGCCACGCTTGAAGGCCAGTTCGGCCATGGCCACCAGGTGGTCCTGGTGGCTGTGCACGCCACCGTCGGACAGCAGGCCCATGAAGTGCACGGCCTTGCCGGCGGCCACGGCTTTGTCCACCGCCGCGCAGATGGTCGGGTTCTCGAAGAACTCGCCGTCGCGAATCGATTTGGTCACGCGGGTGAAGTCCTGGTACACCACGCGGCCGGCGCCGAGGTTCATGTGGCCGACTTCGGAGTTGCCCATCTGCCCGTCCGGCAGGCCGACATCCATGCCGCTGCCAGAGATCAGCCCGTTCGGCACGGTGGCCCACAGGCGGTCCAGCACAGGCTTGTTGGCCGAATACACGGCGTTGGATTCGTGGCTGTCACTGTGACCGAAGCCGTCGAGAATCATCAGGACCAAAGGTTTAGGCGTGGTAGTCATGGAATCCACTCGTGGCGGGTTAAAAGAAGACGATGGAAAAGGGACGGGCAGTTTAAAGGTAAGTTCCGGTGCCGTCACCGCCGGGCGGGGTTTGGCCGGCCTTGCGTGCTGTGTATACTGGCCGACATTTTAACGCCCTGGAACCTCCTTCGATGGTTGCTCACCTGATTGAATTTGCCACTAACCACTACATTCTCGTCGGTATCTTCGTCGTACTGCTGGCATTGCTGATCGCCCATACGATGCAGGGCGGCGGGCGCAGCCTGAGCACTGGCGAGCTGACCGCGCTGGTCAACAAGGACGCCGGCGTGGTGGTGGATATCCGTCCGAGCAAGGAATACGCCACCGGTCACATTGTCGGCGCGGTGAACATTCCCCAGGACAAATTGAGCGCGCGTATCGGCGAGCTGGAAAAACACAAGGCCAAGACCATCATCCTGGTCGATGCCCAGGGCCAGCACGCCGGCACCCATGCCCGTGAACTGATGAAGTCCGGCTTCACCGCTGCCAAGCTCTCCGGTGGCGTTGCCAGCTGGAAAGCCGACAACCTGCCCCTGGTGAAGTGAGATGACCCACGTCGTTGTCTATTCCAGCGATTACTGCCCCTATTGCTCCAGAGCCAAGTTCCTGCTCCAGAACAAAGGGGTGGCGTTCGAAGAGATCAAGGTCGACGGCAAGCCGCAAGTGCGCGCCGAAATGACCCGCAAGGCCGGGCGTACGTCCGTCCCGCAGATCTGGATCGGCAGCACCCACGTGGGCGGTTGTGATGATCTGTTCGCCCTGGAGCGCGCCGGCAAGCTCGATGCGTTGCTCCAGGCCTGAATTCCCTACTCAAGCACCTGAAAGTAAGAAGGATCTGCGATGACTGACCAACAAAACACAGCTGCCAGCGAAGAAGAAGCCGCACCGCAATTCTCCTTGCAGCGCATTTATGTCCGCGACCTGTCCTTTGAAGCCCCGAAAAGCCCGGCGATCTTTCGCCAGCAGTGGGAACCGAGCGTCGGCCTGGACCTGAACACCCGCCAGAAGGCCCTGGAAGACGACTTCCACGAAGTGGTGCTGACCCTGTCGGTAACCGTGAAGAACGGCGAAGAAGTGGCGTTCATCGCCGAAGTGCAACAGGCCGGGATCTTCCTGATCAAGAACCTCGATGCCGCTTCGATGAGCCACACCCTGGGCGCGTTCTGCCCGAACATCCTGTTCCCGTACGCCCGTGAAACCCTGGACAGCCTGGTGACCCGCGGTTCCTTCCCGGCCCTGATGCTGGCGCCGGTGAACTTCGATGCCCTGTACGCGCAGGAACTGCAGCGCATGCAGCAGGAAGGCGGCGCGAGCGTTCAGTAAACGGCGCTGTCAGCCAGATACAAAACCTGTGGGAGCGAGCCCTGTGGGAGCCGAGCTTGCTCGCGATGAACGATGACGCGGTTTTGCAGTTGAACCGTGTCGACCTCATCGCGAGCAAGCTCGGCTCCCACAGGCTCGCTCCCACAGGTGTTTCTAGCAGGCTGAAACTCAAGCGAAGCCGTTCTGCCGCCACGCCTCATAAACCGCCACCGCCACGGTGTTGGACAGGTTCAGGCTGCGGCAGCCTTCGCGCATCGGCAGGCGCAGGCGCTGGTCCGCTGGCAGGGCGTCGAGCACGTCGGCCGGCAGGCCACGGCTTTCCGGGCCGAACAGGAACGCATCGCCCGCGACGAAGCTTGCGTCATGGAAAGGCCGCGAACCCTTGGTGGTGAAGGCGAACAGCCGTGGATGCCCGAGGCTTTCCAGACAGCTGGCAAGGTCGGCATGGCGCTGCAAGGTGGCATACTCGTGGTAGTCGAGGCCGGCGCGACGCAGACGCTTGTCGTCCATGTCGAAGCCCAGCGGTTCGATCAGATGCAGGTGGCAGCCACTGTTGGCGCACAGCCTGATGACGTTGCCGGTATTCGGCGGAATTTCCGGTTGAAAAAGGATGACGTGAAACATGCACGGCTCCGCAGATGAAGATGAGCGGCATTCTACGCCGCAAACCGATCAACGTTCGAAGCTAATGCCTCGGGTGATGGGTTCCCTGGCGATTGTCGGCATGATGGTCGGGTTGATGATCGGGCGCCTGACCACGCCCGAGCCGGTCGTGCTGCAACGAATCGAGACGACCGACAGTGCCCTGGTGGCCTGGTTCGACAGGGAGCCGAAACTGCACGGCGAAGTCATCGACGGTTCGGTAGCGCTGCTGTTCGAAGCCGAAGGCCGGCCACAGAACGGCCAGCTCAAGCTCAACGGCAAGGACGTGAACTGGCGGGTGCGCTTGAGCGACAAGGGCTTGTTGCTGACGCTGGTGGCGGCGCGGCCATTGCGCGGGGCGTGGTCCGGCAGCGAGGTGGATGACCGCTGGCGGCTGGAGGTTCGTCTCCAGGAGCAATAAAAGAGGGAATCCCCGGCCTGCCTGTACCAGGGTTCCCAAAACGGGAGGGCGGCCATGGGGGCCAGCCCTGGGTATAAAGAAGGGAAACCTTGACCTGCCTGTATCAAGGCCCCCAAAACGGTGGGCTCCTTGGAGCCCGTTGAAAAATGGGGATTCCCCGGCCTGCCTGTACCAAGGTCCCCGAAACTGGGTAGTGATTGGGTTATTGCAGGGGGCGTGCCAGGTTTAAATGGTTTGTCACAAAAAAGCTGTTAGTGAGGCGAAAAGCCCCGTATTGCGGGGCTTTTGCTTTTAATTGAGCTGGTTTTTTCGGGGCATGTCGATGGGGTGGGGCTTGTAGCGCATGGGCCATTGCGGTTCGTAGTGCATTGAAGCGGTGCATGGCACCCTTAAAAAGCATCGCGAGCAAGCTCGCTCCCACAATGGATTTCCGGTGTTCGCGAGGCCATGAACACCACCGAACCCCGTGGGAGCGAGCTTGCTCGCGATAGGGCCTTCAAATTCAGCGAAGGGTTACAGGCCAATCAGCCCTCATCCCCGTCATCATCATCCCCACCATCGACCTTCATCCCCAGCTCCTTGATCTTGCGGGTCAAGGTGTTGCGGCCCCAGCCCAGCAGCACGGCGGCGTCGCGGCGGCGGCCGGCGGTGTGCTTGAGGGCGGTTTCGATCATGATCCGCTCGAAACTCGGGACGGCGCTGTCCAGCAGGTTCGACTGGCCGCGGGCCAAGGCCTGGTCCGCCCATTGGCGCAAGGCCTGTTCCCAGTTGGTCACCGGGGCCGAATCCTGTGGCAGGTTCAACAGTTCCGGCGGCAGATCGCTGATGTGCACTTCGCGGCCGGAAGCCATGACCGTGATCCAGCGGCAGGTGTTTTCCAGCTGGCGCACGTTGCCGGGCCACGGCAGGTTCTTGAGGTATTCCTCGGTTTCGCCCTTGAGCAGCTTGGGCTCCACCGCCAGTTCCTGGGCCGCGCGGCTGAGGAAGTGCCGGGCCAGGGTCGGGATGTCTTCGCGACGGTCCGCCAGGCGCGGGATGTGGATGCGGATCACGTTCAGGCGGTGGAACAGGTCTTCACGGAACTTGCCGGCGTGGACCAGGGTTTCCAGGTTCTGGTGGGTCGCGGCGATGATGCGCACGTCCACCTTGACCGGCGTATGGCCGCCCACCCGGTAGAACTCGCCATCGGCCAGCACCCGCAGCAGGCGGGTCTGGGTGTCAGCCGGCATGTCGCCGATTTCGTCGAGGAACAACGTGCCGCCGTCGGCCTGTTCGAAGCGCCCGCGCCGCAGGTTGGCCGCGCCGGTGAACGCGCCTTTTTCGTGGCCGAACAGCTCGGATTCCATCAGGTCCTTGGGAATCGCCGCCATGTTGAGGGCGATGAACGGCGAGGCGGCCCGGGGGCTGTGGCGATGCAGCGCGTGGGCCACCAATTCTTTGCCCGTGCCGGATTCGCCGTTGATCAACACCGTGATGTTGGAGTGGCTCAAGCGCCCGATGGCGCGAAACACTTCCTGCATCGCCGGTGCTTCGCCGATGATTTCCGGGGTGCGGGCCAGGGCCGGCACCTCTTCCAGGCCTTGTTGTTCCTGGGCGTGCTGGTTGGCGCGCTTGACCAGCGAGACGGCTTCATCGACGTCGAACGGCTTGGGCAGGTATTCGAAGGCGCCGCCCTGATAGGAAGCCACCGCGCTGTCCAGGTCGGAATGGGCGGTCATGATGATCACCGGCAGCCGTGGATGCTGTTCGCGGATGCGCGCCAACAGGTCCAGGCCACTGGCGCCGGGCATGCGGATGTCGGAAATGATGACATCCGGTTGCTGGCGCGCCAGGCGACTCATCACCCCGTCGGCGCTGTCGAAGCTCTGGGTGGTCATGCCTTCCTGTTGCAGGGCTTTTTCCAGGACCCAACGGATAGAACGGTCGTCATCGACGATCCACACGGTTTCACTACGGCTCATGTCGATGTGGCTCCTTGTTCCAGTGGCAGGAAGATCGAAAAGGTGGTGTGGCCGGGGTGGCTCTCACACTCGATCAAGCCCTGATGCTGACTGATGATGTTCTGGGTAATGGCCAGGCCCAGCCCGGTACCGTCCGGACGGCCGCTGACCATGGGAAAGAAGATGGTTTCCTGCAGTTCGGCAGGGATGCCCGGGCCGTTGTCGATGATTTCGATCTTGGTCACCAGGCGATGGCGCACGTGGCCGATGGTGAACTGGCGCATGGCCCGGGTGCGCAGGGTGATGCGCCCCAGGCGCAGTTCGTTCTGGCTGCCGATGGCTTGCATCGCGTTGCGCACGATGTTCAGCACTGCCTGGATCATCTGCTCGCGGTCGATCAGGACGTCGGGAATGCTCGGGTCATAGTCGCGCACCAAGGTGATGCAGCCCTGGGCCTCGGCTTCCACCAGGCTGCTGACGCGCTCGAGCACTTCGTGGACGTTGCACATCGCCAGGGACGGCAGCTTGTTCGAGCCGAGCATGCGGTCCACCAGGTTTCGCAGGCGGTCGGCTTCCTCGATGATGACGTTGGTGTAGTCCTTGAGGCTTTCTTCCGGCAGCTCACGGGCCAGCAATTGCGCGGCGCCACGGATGCCACCGAGGGGGTTCTTGATCTCGTGGGCGAGGCCGCGCACCAGCATCTTGCTGGTTTCCTGCTTGGACAGCTGAGCCTCCTCCTTGGTGATGCGCAGCAGGCGATCACGGGGATGGACTTCCAGCAGCAACAGGGTAGCGCCGTTGTTCAGGATCGGAGTGACCGCGTAGTCCACGGTCAGGGTCTGGCCGGTCAGCGCGGTCAGCATCGCTTCGCGCTTGGTGAACGGGTGTGCCTGCTCAACTGCCTGGCGCAGGGAATTGAGCGCCTCGGCCGATTCGGTGAACAACTCGCTGATGAACTGCCCATGGCTGCGCTGGCCGCTGACAGCCAGCAGCATTTCCGCCGCCGGGTTCATGTACTCGAGGCGCAGTTCGGCATCGAGCAGGATGGTCGCGGTGGTGAGGTTGTCGAGTAGCAAGCGGTGTAGTGCATCGCTGATGGTCATCGGGACCTCTTTTGGAGCGTAGCAAGCACGCGCATGACGCGCCGGTACGGGGAAAATGCAAAAACCAAACCAAGGCTCTGAAAAGAAGCGCCTAGAGCCCTAAAGAGGCTGTTTTTCGCCCTGTTGCGTGGCGTTCTGCCAGCTTTTGCGGGTATTTTCGAACCAAAATGGGCTGGAATCTGGGAAGCGGGCAAGCAGGCGCACCAACATAGTGCGCCAACCTGAACGAGGTTAGAAGAACGGCAGGATGCTGATTTCTTCCTCGGGCTTTTCGGCGAGGGGGCATTCGGGGCGATGACCGTAGTCGGCCTTGGCGCAGGGCTTGATGCGGCGTTTCTGTGCCAGGGAGATGCGCTGCATGTGGAAAGGCTGGTTGGCGGTGCGTTCGAGGATCCGGCCTTGCGCGTCGAGGATCTCCACCGCCAGCTGGTGGGTGCCGCGATCGATGCTGTCCAGGGCGAACACCGGGCTCGGGCCCGGTGCGCCGGTGGGCTGGCCGTCGAGCAGCAGGCGATAGCGGTGGCCTTTCTTCAGGCCGGGCTCACTGGTGACGCTGACGATCAGCGCGCCCTCGGTGCTGCGTATCGTGGCATCCGGTTCCGGGATCAGCAGGCGGAGCATTTCGTAGCGGAACAGCGGCTCGGGGGCTTCTCCCGCAGGCGCTGCAGGCGGGGCCTTGGACGGGGTTGGCATCCGGTTGCCGGGTGACAGTTCCACTTTCTTCGCATTGCCGGGGCGTGGCTGATCGGTGAACACGCGATTGCCCTGGGCGTCGATGTAGGTGTAGACCTGCGCCAACCCTGGCAGCGCGACCAGCGCCAGGCCCAGGGCGAGCAGCCAGCGGATCATGGCTGGTGCACCCGCTGCACGGTGAAGGTGACAGTCTCGCTCTGCTGCACGAGCTTGTCCCCGTCGACGACTTGCACCGCCAGGCTGTGCTCGCCCCGGTCGATGTTCACCACTTGCAGGCGTGGCACGTTGGTCGGCTGGCCATAGGGTTGTCCATCCACCAGGAGCCGGAACAGATGAGGGCTTTGCAGCCGCGGCTGCGCCCGTACGCCCACGGTAAAGGTGCCGTTGTTGGCCCGCAGGGCTTCCTCGCTGGGGATGTCCGTCAGTTCCAGGATCGCGTAGGCGTTGCCGGGCTCCTCCCTTTGCGCGGGGGCTGTCGGTGGGCCCGGGCTGGCGGGTGGCTGGCGTTCGATGCTGTTGAGGGGCGGCAAGTCCACCGTCTGGGCCGGTACCCCTTGGGGCGGCTGGTTGCTGTAGGCGGTGTTGCCCTCGGCGTCGGTGTATTTGTAGATCTGCGCGGCGACAGGCAGCGCCAACAGCAGCAACAGGATGAATGAAAAACCGCGACCCATGGAAAATCGACCGAAAATGAAAAGTGATGGGTTGCAGCATAGGTCAGGGACGGGGATTGACCCAAGTTGTTGCACCCGAACCCTGTGGGAGCGAGCTTGCTCGCGATAGCGACGTGTCAGTCACTGAGGTATTGGCTGTGCCGGCCTCATCGCGAGCAAGCCCGCTCCCACAGGGGAGGTGTGCCTCAGGATTTTGTGGCGGTACACAGCTCTGCGGTCGCCCGGATCAGGGCGAGCCGGTGCACCGGGTGCTGCTTGTCATTGTGGGTGGCGCGGGCCAGCCATTGCGGGCACTGCGGGTCGGTGCGGTACGGGGCGAAGTCGGCCAGTTGTTGCAGCAGGCGCTTTTGCAGTCGATCCAGTTGCGGGCGGATCTCGCCCACCAGGTCGGGGCGCGGCAGGTCCGGTGCCTTGCCCGCCAGGGCCCAGTCGGACAGGTTGATGTATTGCACCAGTTTGTTGGCTTCTATCTGGGCGCTGAAAAACGCGTCCACGGTGTCGGCCGTCAACTTGTAGGCCGGCGCCTGGGCGACGGCGGCGGCAATCACCTCGCGCTCGCGCGGGCGGTCTTCAACGGGCTTGTGACTGTCCCATTTGCTCAGCGCCACTTGATCGGCGAGGGCGATGCGCTCGCCGATGGCATTGAGCAGCGGGGTCAGGGCGTCGGGGGCGGGTGCGGCTTCGGCGGCGCTGGCCAGCAGCGCGGCAGAGAGGGCAAGGCCATAAGTGAGGCGCAGCGTCATGGGCAGTCTCGTCTTCTTGGGGGAACGATCGGCCATCATGCCCTTAACCGGCGCCCATGAAAAAGGCCTCCCGAAGGAGGCCTCTTTTCATTTCACGCCGCGTGGGGCGACGCTACCGGATCAGCAGCTGTAGTACAGCTCGTATTCCAGTGGGTGTACGAAGGTGCGAACCTTGATTTCTTCTTCGCTTTTCAGCGCGATGTAAGCGTCGATGAAGTCATCGCTGAATACGCCGCCCTTGGTCAGGAACGCACGGCCCTTGTCCAGCTCTTCCAGGGCTTCTTTCAGGCTGCCACACACCTGTGGGATTTCCTTGGCCTCTTCAGGCGGCAGGTCGTACAGGTTCTTGTCGGCGGCATCGCCAGGGTGGATCTTGTTCTGGATACCGTCCAGGCCGGCCATCATCAGTGCAGCGAAGGCCAGGTACGGGTTGGCAGCCGGATCCGGGAAGCGCGCTTCGATACGGCGGGCTTTCGGGCTGTTCACGTAAGGAATGCGGATCGAGGCGGAACGGTTGCGAGCCGAGTAGGCCAGCATGACCGGGGCTTCGAAGCCTGGTACCAGACGCTTGTAGGAGTTGGTCGACGGGTTGGTGAAGCCGTTCAGGGCCTTGCCGTGCTTGATGATACCGCCGATGAAGTACAGGGCGGTGTCCGACAGGCCGGCATAGCCTTCGCCAGCGAAGGTGTTCTTGCCGTCTTTGGAGATCGACATGTGAACGTGCATGCCCGAACCGTTGTCGCCGTACAGTGGCTTCGGCATGAAGGTCGCGGTGCGGCCATAGGCGTCGGCCACGTTGTGTACGACGTATTTCAGGGTCTGGACTTCGTCAGCCTTCTTGACCAGCGTGTTGAACTTCACGCCGATTTCGTTCTGGCCGGCAGTTGCCACCTCGTGGTGGTGAACTTCGACGGTCTGGCCCATTTCTTCCAGTGCGTTGCACATGGAGGTACGGATCTCGTGGTCGAAGTCGAACGGTGGCACTGGGAAGTAGCCGCCTTTCACGCCTGGACGGTGGCCTTTGTTGCCGCCTTCCACGTCCTGGTCGGACATCCACGAACCTTGTTCAGAGAAGATCTTGAACATGGAACCGGAGATGTCGGACTTGAATTTGACCGAGTCGAAGATGAAGAACTCAGGCTCGGGACCGAAGAAAGCGGTGTCGCCGATACCGGTGGACTTCAGGTATTCCTCGGCGCGGTGGGCGATGGCGCGCGGGTCGCGGTCATAGCCTTGCATGGTCGAAGGCTCGATGATGTCGCAGACCAGGATCAGGGTCGGCTCTTCGGTGAATGGATCCAGGACGGCGGTTTCGTCGTCCGGCATCAGGATCATGTCGGAGGCTTCGATGCCTTTCCAGCCGGAGATGGAGGAGCCGTCGAACATCTTGCCGATTTCGAAGAAATCGTCGTCCAGCGCATCACGGGCCGGCATGGTCACGTGATGTTGAGTGCCCTTGGTGTCAGTGAAGCGCAGATCAATCCACTTGACGTCATGATCTTTGATGAGTTGAACCGACTTCGACATATGTCCTCCGGGTGGCTTCGGGCGGTAATGGTGTGCCCTAAGATATGGGTGATGCCGGCGCGAATACTCTGCCAAGGCAACCTGCCTCACAAGGGAGCAATTTGCATGCCAGTGCCCCAGCAATGGGTTTTTTGCACCAAATCCAGGCTTTTGGGGCCCGGAAGCGAGGATTGTCCGACAATAGTGCACCGCAAAGTGGCGTTGCGAAGAGTTGTTGACCTGTTTTGGTGCATGCAAAACCATCTTCACATTAACTGGTTAAACCTTGAGCAATTTCCGCTATAATCCGCGCCCCCCTTTTTCGGCTGGCCGTTCGCGCGCTGTTTTCATGAAACTAATCGTAAAAGTCTTCCCCGAAATCACCATCAAGAGCCGCCCGGTACGGATGCGTTTCATCCGCCAGTTGGCCAAGAACATCCGTGCCGTGCTCCGTGACCTGGACCCGGCCGTGGTGGTGAACGGCGTGTGGGACAACCTCGAGCTGGAAACCCGCGTCAGCGAACCCAAGATCCTGAAGGAAATGACCGAGCGCCTGAGCTGCATGCCGGGCATCGCGCACTTCCTGCAGGTGGACGAATACCCGCTGGGGGATTTCGACGACATCCTCGCCAAGTGCAAGCTTCATTACGGCGATGCCCTGGCCGGCAAGATTTTTTCGGTGCGTTGCAAGCGCGCCGGCAAGCACCCGTTCAGTTCGATGGACGTGGAGAAGTACGTCGGCAGCCAGTTGCGCCGTCAGTGCGGCGCCGCCGGTATTTCGCTGAAGGACCCGCAGGTCGAGGTGCGCATCGAGATACGCGACCAGCGCCTGTTCGTCATCCACAGCCAGCACGACAGCATCGGCGGCTACCCGCTGGGTTCGCTGGAGCAGACCCTGGTGCTGATGTCCGGCGGTTTCGATTCCACCGTCGCCGCCTACCAGATCATGCGTCGCGGCCTGATGGGGCATTTCTGCTTCTTCAACCTGGGCGGGCGTGCCCACGAACTGGGCGTGATGGAGGTGGCGCACTTCATCTGGAAGAAGTACGGCAGCTCCCAGCGTGTGTTATTTGTGAGCGTGCCATTCGAAGAAGTGCTGGGCGAAATCCTCGGCAAAGTCGACAACAGTCATATGGGCGTCATTTTGAAGCGTATGATGTTGCGTGCCGCGTCCAGCATCGCCGACCGCCTGCACATCGATGCGCTGGTCACTGGCGAGGCGATCTCCCAGGTCTCCAGCCAGACGCTGCCGAACCTGTCGGTGATCGATTGCGTCACCGAAAAGCTCGTGCTGCGTCCGCTGATCGCCAGCCACAAGCAGGACATCATCGACACGGCCATCGAGATCGGCACCGCCGATTTCGCCCGGCACATGCCGGAGTATTGCGGGGTCATCTCGGTCAATCCGAAGACGGCCGCCAAGCGCGGGCGCGTCGAGCATGAAGAGAAAGAATTCGACATGGCGATTCTCGAGCGTGCGCTCGAAAATGCCAGGCTGGTGCCGATCGATCGCGTGATCGACGAATTGGGCCAGGACATTCAGGTTGAAGAAGTCGGCGAAGCGCTGGCCGGTCAGATCATCATCGACATCCGTCACCCGGACGACGCTGAAGACGACCCGCTGGAGATCGCCGGCATCGAGGTACAAACGATGCCGTTCTATGCAGTGAACGCGCGTTTCAAGGAACTGGACCCTACTCGCCAGTACCTGCTGTATTGCGACAAAGGCGTGATGAGTCGCCTGCATGCCCACCATTTGCTCAGTGAGGGGCATGCCAATGTGCGCGTTTATCGACCGAGCTAAGTGCCCGGGGCTGTTTGCCTGTGGCCTGCGTCACCGGCCCCCCGACGCCGCCGGCGAGCTGTAACGGCTTTGTCGGACTCAACGTAAATCGCTGTCACGTCCTGTCAGCACACCGAATCCTCTGATCGAGATACACAAGTGATCGAAAATCTACGCAACATCGCCATCATTGCCCACGTTGACCATGGTAAGACCACCCTGGTAGACAAACTCTTGCGTCAATCCGGCACCCTGGAGCGCAACGAGCTCAACGACGAGCGCGTGATGGACTCCAACGACCAGGAAAAAGAGCGCGGTATTACCATCCTGGCGAAAAACACCGCCATCAACTGGAACGGCTACCACATCAACATCGTGGACACCCCGGGCCACGCCGACTTCGGCGGCGAAGTAGAGCGCGTGATGTCGATGGTCGACTCCGTGCTGCTGCTGGTCGACGCCCAGGACGGCCCGATGCCGCAAACCCGCTTCGTGACCAAGAAGGCCTTCGAAGCCGGCCTGAAGCCTATCGTCGTGATCAACAAGGTCGACCGTCCGGGCGCGCGTCCTGACTGGGTCCTGGACCAGATCTTCGACCTGTTCGACAACCTCGGCGCCACCGACGAGCAACTGGACTTCCAGGTCGTCTACGCCTCGGCCCTGAACGGCATCGCCGGCCTGGACCACACCGCCATGGCAGAAGACATGACCCCGCTGTACCAGTCGATCGTCGACAACGTACCTGCGCCGGCCGTCGACCGTGACGGTCCGTTCCAGATGCAGATCTCTGCCCTGGACTACAACAGCTTCCTGGGTGTGATCGGTGTTGGCCGTATCGCCCGTGGTCGCATCAAGCCGAACACCCCGGTGGTCGCCATCGACACCGAAGGCAAGAAGCGCAACGGCCGTATCCTCAAGCTGATGGGCCACCACGGCCTGCACCGCGTGGATGTCGAAGAAGCGGCAGCCGGCGACATCGTCTGCATCAGCGGCTTCGAAGAGCTGTTCATCTCCGACACCCTGTGCGATCCGACCGTGGTCGAGGCGATGAAGCCGCTGACCGTCGACGAGCCGACCGTTTCCATGACCTTCCAGGTCAACGACTCGCCATTCTGCGGCAAGGAAGGCAAGTTCGTGACCAGCCGTAACATCAAGGAGCGCCTGGACAAGGAGCTGCTCTACAACGTGGCACTGCGCGTTGAAGAAGGCGACTCGGCCGACAAGTTCAAGGTATCCGGTCGCGGCGAGCTGCACCTGTCGGTACTGATCGAGACCATGCGTCGCGAAGGCTTCGAAATGGCCGTGGGCCGTCCTGAAGTGATCATCCGCGAAGTCAACGGCACCAAGCAGGAACCGTTCGAGAACGTCACCATCGACATCCCTGAAGAATCCCAGGGCAAGGTCATGGAAGAGATGGGCCTGCGTAAGGGCGACCTGACCAACATGTCCCCGGATGGCAAGGGCCGTGTGCGCCTGGAGTACAACATTCCGGCGCGTGGCCTGATCGGTTTCCGTAACCAGTTCCTGACCCTGACCAACGGCGCTGGCATCCTGACCTCGATCTTCGATCGCTACGACACCATGAAGTCCGGCCACATGTCCGGTCGTCAGAACGGTGTACTGGTATCGGTGGAAACCGGCAAGGCGCTGACCTACTCCCTGGAAACCCTCCAGGCGCGTGGCAAGCTGTTCGTCGAGCACGGCCAGGAAATCTACAACGGCCAGATCGTTGGCCTGAACAGCCGTGACAACGACCTGGGCGTGAACCCTACCAAGGGCAAGAAGCTCGACAACATGCGTGCTTCGGGCAAGGACGAGACCATCGCCCTGGTCCCACCTGTTCGCTTCACCCTGGAACAGGCCCTGGAGTTCATCCAGGACGACGAGCTGTGCGAAGTGACGCCGAAGTCGATCCGCCTGCGCAAGAAGATCCTGGACGAAGGCGAGCGTACCCGCGCTGCCAAGAAAGCCAAGAACTGATCGTTTAGCCCAGGCTGAATGAAAACGCCCCCGGTTGTGAGACCGGGGGCGTTTTTTTTATGCCAGGAAATGATGTGTCGCCTGTCAGGGCCCTATCGCGAGCAAGCTCGCTCCCACAATGGAATGCGCCCCTACCTGTGGGAGCGAGCTTGCTCGCGATAGCAGTGGCACAGGCGCTAGATAGCCAAAAGGCCGATCAAAACCGATCCAGCGTCCGCGGATTGCGCTCGCGCTCCACTTCCTTGGGTTTGTAGGCGCAATACCCCGGCCGTGGCCCGACCCGCGGATGGTTGCGGCAGGTGTCCGGGCGCTTTTCATAAATGGTGCACAACCGGCTCTTGCGGTCCAGATAAAGGCAATCGTTGTTGCTCATGCGCTGGAGCGTGAAAATTTCCGACTTCTGGTTGTAGCGCTCGACGATCCCTTCCTTCTGCAGGCGCTTGGCGATGTTCTTCGGCGGGTCGCCCAGTTCGAACTCATCGACGATGCCAATCCGGATCAGGTCCTTGATCTTGACCTCCACCGGCAGCGTGCAGCAACTCGACACGCAGGAGCCGCACATCGGGGCGGAATACTTGGCCCAGGTATCGAGTCGGTCGATCTCCGCGGCGGCGATCAGGTTGGGCTTCATCATCAAGGTGTACCGGCAGGTATCAGGGCGCGCGATCATACCGGGACTGGTGAAATTTTGAACGACCATCCGCCGGTTTTTTTTCATTCGTGACGAATCGCTCCGAGACCGGCACGGCCCCTGCATTCACTCGTCCATCCCGGCATTTCTCTGACGACGATTCTCCGCCGCAGGGGAAAAACCGCCGAACCAGAGCCTACGCCGTGTGTCAGACCGACTAGGCTCAGACAATTCCATGCTCGTTCGAGGTCTCATCAATGACTCAAGAACCACTTGTTCGCGAAGCCGAAGTGGCTGCTTTTCGCGATGCGGTATTGACCAAACTCACTTACGCCGTCGGCAAGGACCCGGATCACGCGTTTGATCATGACTGGTTCGAAGCCATTGCCCTAGCTGCCCGCGACCACATGGTCGAACACTGGATGGACCACACGCGGCAGATCTATCGCAAGGGCCAGAAGCGGGTGTACTACCTTTCCCTGGAATTCCTCATCGGTCGCCTGCTCTACGACAGCCTGAGCAACCTCGGCCTGCTGGACACCGCGCGCGAGGCCTTGACCGAACTGGGCGTGGACCTGGAGCGCATCCGCCTGTTGGAGCCCGATGCGGCTTTGGGCAACGGTGGCCTGGGTCGCCTGGCGGCGTGCTTCATGGAGAGCATGTCGACCCTCGGCATCGCCGGCCATGGCTACGGTATCCGGTATGAGCACGGCCTGTTCCGCCAGGCGATGGTGGATGGCTGGCAGCAGGAGCAGACCGAGCACTGGCTGGATTTCGGCAACCCGTGGGAGTTCGAGCGGCCCGAGGTGGTCTATCCGATCGGCTTCGGCGGCAGCGTCGAGACTGTCACCGACGACACCGGCAAGACCCGGCAGGTCTGGTCCCCGGCCGAAACCGTGCGCGCCATCGCCTATGACACGCCGGTGGTGGGCTGGCGCGGCGCCAGCGTCAACACCCTGCGCCTGTGGCGGGCCCGCGCCATGGAAGACCTGCACCTGGAGCGCTTCAATGCCGGTGACCACCTGGGCGCCGTAGCGGAAGTGGCCCGGGCCGAAAGTATCTCCCGCGTGCTGTACCCGGCCGACAGCACCGAGGCCGGCCAGGAACTGCGCCTGCGCCAGGAATATTTCTTTGTCGCGGCTTCGTTGCAGGACTTGCTGCGCCGCCACCGCAACATGCACACCTCGGTGCTGACCCTGGGCGATCATGCGGCGATCCAGCTCAACGACACCCACCCGTCGATCGCCGTGGCCGAACTGATGCGGCAATTGGTGGATGTCTACGACGTGGCGTGGGATGCCGCCTGGCAGGTTACCCAGGACACGCTGTCCTACACCAACCACACGCTGTTGCCCGAGGCCCTGGAAACCTGGCCGGTGGGGCTGATGGAGCGCATGCTGCCCCGGCACATGCAGATCATTTACCTGATCAACGCCCAGCACATCGATTCGCTGCGGGCCAAGGGCGTGCATGATTTCGACGTCTTGCGCTCGGTCTCGCTGATCGAAGAAGACAACGGCCGGCGGGTGCGCATGGGCAACCTGGCGTTCCTCGGCTCCCACAGCGTCAACGGTGTGTCCGGGTTGCACACCCAACTGATGCGCAGCACGGTGTTCTCCGAGCTGCACAAGCTCTATCCCGAGCGGATCAACAACAAGACCAACGGCATTACCTTCCGCCGCTGGCTGTTCCAGGCCAACTCCGAATTGACCTCGATGATGGTCGATGCCCTCGGCCCGAGCGTGCTCGACAACCCCGAGGAGCGCCTGATCGAACTGGAGCCGTTCGCCGACAAGCCGGCGTTCCGCAAGCAGTTCGCCGAACAGCGTTTGCACAGCAAGAAGGCCCTGGCCTACCTGATCCACGAGCGGCTGGGCATCGCGGTGAACCCGGCGGCGATGTTCGACGTGCAGGTCAAGCGGATCCACGAGTACAAGCGCCAACTGCTCAACCTGCTGCACACCGTGGCGCTGTACCAGGCGATCCGCGCCGAACCGGAAGTGGACTGGGTGCCGCGGGTGAAAATCTTCGCCGGCAAGGCGGCTGCCAGTTACCACCAGGCCAAGCTGATCATCAAGCTCACCAACGACATCGCCCGGGTGGTGAACAACGACCCGACCGTGCGCGGCCTGCTCAAGGTGGTGTTCCTGCCCAACTACAACGTCAGCCTGGCCGAAAGCATCATTCCGGCGGCGGATTTGTCGGAGCAGATCTCCACCGCCGGTTTTGAAGCGTCAGGCACCAGCAACATGAAATTCGGCCTCAACGGCGCGCTGACCATCGGCACCATGGACGGCGCCAACGTGGAGATGTGGGACCGGGTCGGCGATGAGCACATGTTCATCTTCGGCCTGACCGCCGAGCAGGTGGAGGCGCGCAAGCGCAACGGCGAATTCAGCGCCGCGCCGGACGTCGCCGCGTCCCATCGCCTCAACGATGTGTTGCAGGCGATTCGTGGCGGGGTGTTCTCGCCGGACGATCCGATGCGCTACACCGGGCTGGTGGATTCGCTGATCGACTATGACCGCTTCCTGGTCTGCGCCGATTTCGACGCCTACTGGAATGCCCAGGCCAAGGTCGAAGAGCGCTGGCACGACTCCAAGCAGTGGTGGCGTTCGGCAGTGCTCAACACCGCGCGCATGGGCTGGTTCTCTTCGGACCGGACCATCCGTGAATACGCCACCGACATCTGGAAAGCCCTGGAGTAGCCTTAGCTGCAAGAAATGTGAGCGAAGCCCAACGGCAATTGGGCTTCGTCGATATACTAGGCGCCAGTTTCGCCGGGCTGTGGTGGCCGGGCTCAGTGTTGGAAATGCCAACAATCCCATGTGGGAGCGAGCTTGCTCGCGATAGCTGTGGGTCAGGCAGTACGAATGCGCCTGATACGCCGCTATCGCGAGCAAGCTCGCTCCCACAGGGGTTGTGTGGTTCCACTAGACTGAGCCACGGCACCGCATCACCCCCGGTTACGCCCGCAATGGGCCGCTTAGGGATATCGACCATGCAATGGATCTTGACGTTGTTAGGCCTGGCACTCGGCTGGGTGGTGGATGAGTCGTTCGCCGACGCCCTGATAGGCGCGTTGGTCGGGCTCGGCATTGCCCAAGGGGTTCGCTTGAGCCGCCTGGCGGCCCAGGCCGCCGAGCAGCAGGGCCTGTTGCGCAAGACCCAGCAGGCCCTGGACGCGCTGGAACAGCGCCTGGCCCTGTTCGAACGAAGTCCCGCGCCAGTGCCGGGCGAGCCGGCCCTCACCCCGGCGCCGGAGATCATCGTGGCCGCGCCCGTGGAGCCCGACGTCAGCGCCGAGCCCGCGCTGGTCTGGGAATTGCCACCCGACCTCGAACCCGTTTCCTCGCCCGCGATGGCCGCCCAGGCCAGCCAGCCGTTGCCCGATGACATCTGGACGCCGGCGCCGGCCAGCATCCGCCGGGAGGCCCGCCAGGGCGCGTCCAGGCCGATGGAACCGGTGGCCTCGGAACCGCCCGCGCCCCGTGGACCGAATGTCATCGACCGGGCCTGGACGGGCGCGCGCAATTGGCTGTTCGGCGGCAATACGGTGCTGCGGGTCGGCGTGGTGCTGTTGTTCCTCGGCCTGGCATTCCTGCTGCGCTACGCCACCGAAGGCATGGTGGTGCCCATCGAATTGCGCTATGCCGGCGTCGCCGCCAGCGCCCTGGGCCTGTTGGGCCTGGGGTGGTGGTTGCGCCAACGCAACAGTGGTTATGCGCTGATGTTGCAAGGCACCGGGATCGCGGTGCTCTACCTGACCGTGTTCGCCGCCATGCGCCTGCACCCGCTGCTCGACGCCAGGGCGGCCCTGGGCCTGCTGGTGGCGGTCACGGTGTTCTCGGCGATCCTGGCGGTGACCCAGAACGCCTTGGGCCTGGCGGCGGCCGCCGCGCTGGGCGGGTTTGCCGCGCCGATCCTGACATCTACCGGCAGCGGCAACCACGTCGCGCTGTTCAGTTATTTCATCCTGCTCAATGCCGGCATCCTGGCGATCGCCTGGTTCAAGGCCTGGCGCCTGCTCAACCTGATCGGTTTCGTCGGCACGTTCGGCATCGGGATCGCCTGGGGATTGCGCTCCTACACGCCGGAGCTGCTCTGGAGCACCGAACCGTTCCTGATCCTGTTCTTTCTCATCTACCTGGCGATCGGCCTGTTGTTTACCCGGCGCACATTGCTGGAGTCGGGCGACCGGCCCGAGGACGACAGCCGGCAAGCGTTGCTGCGCTGGTCGGCGCGCCAGGGCGATTACGTCGATGGCACGATGCTGTTCGGCCCGCCGCTGGTGGGCTTCGGCCTGCAGTTCGCCCTGGTCCAGCACCTGGAATTCGCCACCGCCTTCAGTGCCCTGGCCCTGGGGATGATCTACATGGGCCTGGCGCGCATCCTGATGGGCGGCCGGGCCCTGTTGCTGGCCGAGACCTGCCTGGCCCTGGGAGTGATCTTCGCCAGCCTGGCGATTCCCCTGGGCCTCGATGCCCGCTGGACCTCGGCGGCCTGGGCGGTGGAAGGCGCGGGTATCTTCTGGCTGGGTCTGCGCCAGCAACGCCCCGTCGCCCGCGCCTTCGCCCTGTTGTTGCAACTGGGCTCGGCGCTGGCGTTCGCCAGCGGACTGCGTGGCGGCGACAGCAGCCTGCTCGACGGCGCGCCGTTGGGCGCCTTGATGTTGGGCGGTGCCTTGCTGTTTACCTTCTACCAATTGCGCCGGGCCGAACCGCAGCAGGCGTCACCCTGGGAGCGCCAAGGCTTGCCGGTGCTGGCCGTGCTGGGGTTGTCCTTCCTCTACCTGTTGGCGCCACTGTTCTTCTTCGCCCACGGCACGGCCATCGCCTGGGCCCTGGCGGGGCTGGCGACGTTGTTCGTGGGCCTGCGCCTGGGCTCGCGCAGCTTCCTGTTCACCGCGTTTGCGGTGCAACTGCTGGGGGGCATGTTGTTCCTGATGCGCCTGCAAGGTGCCGAAGGGGATGCCACGGCGGTGTTCAGTGCCGGCTGGAGCGGCTTGCTCAGCGCCTCGCTGATCGGCCTGGCGTTGATTGGCGGCATGTTGCTGGCGGCGCGCGATGACATGGTGCACAACGATGTGCGCTTGCTGCGCGGGTTGTCCGTGGTGTTGCTGGCGGGGCTGGTGTTGATCAACCTCGCCGTGCTGTTCGTCCTGCCGTGGCAGACGGCGAGCGGCGTGTGGGCGGCCAGTGGCCTGTTGATCATCTGGCTGAGCCTGTACCTGAAACAGCGCGTGAGCTTTGTCTTCGGCCTGTTGCTGCAATTGCTCGGCGGCGCGGCGTTCCTCGTGGCGGGGCCCGCCTTGCTCGGGCCGCTCGACGCCGAGGGGCTGCGTCCCCTGGCCCATGGCGGGTTCTGGACGCCGCTGGTGCTGGGGTTGGCGGCGCTGGTCGGCGCCTGGCGCCTGCAACGCGGGCATTCAGCGACGGTGTTCGAGGCCTTGAGCCTGCGCCGCTTGTCCGAGTTGTTGCTGGTCTGGGGCGCGGCTTGGTGGGCATTGGCCTGGGTCAGCGAAGTGCTGCGGTTCGCCCCGGCAAACCTGTCGGGCAGCTTGTTGCTAGCGGTCGCGGCGGCCAGTGTCGCGGTGTGGGCCGTGTTGTCGCTGCGCTTGAAATGGCCGGCGCTGGGCGTGCTCTGCACCTTGTTGATTCCGGCGGCGGGCTGTGTGCTCGTGGCGAGCTGGCACGACCGTTACCACCCGGCCGCGGATCTTGGCTGGCTGGCCTGGCTGGCGGTGTTCGCCGTGCACTTGCTGTCCCTCAAGCGCCTGGCGCCGACGCTGCCGGCCCAGGCGCGCAGTGTTGCCCATGTACTCGGTGCCTGGCTGCTGATCGGCGTGCTGGCGCTGGAGTTGCGTTATGGCCTGCTGTTGCTCTCCGAAGCGTACAACGCCTGGCGCTGGCTGGGCTGGGCGATCCTGCCGAGCCTGTACCTGGTGCTGATGGCCGCGCCGCGTGCCTGGCCGTGGCCGGTTGCGGCCCAGCCGCGTGAATACCGCCTCTATGCGGCGGCGCCCCTGACGCTGATGATGCTCGCTTGGTTCTGGCTGGCGAACACCTTCAGTGACGGCACGGCGCAGCCCCTGCCGTATGTGCCGTTGCTCAACCCGCTGGAACTCGGCCTGCTGTTCGCCTTGTTCGGGGTCTACGTGTGGGCGCGCAGTGCGGTGGCGCGATTGACGCTGCGCTGGGCCCATGCCGAGCATGTCGCCCAGTTGGTCGCCGGGCTGTCGCTGTTCGCGTTCTTCACCGCCGTGGTGATGCGCAGTGCCCATCATTGGCTCGGGGTGCCGTTCGAACTGGACGCCTTGCTCGAATCCATGTTCGTGCAGGCCGGGTTGTCCATCGTCTGGACCCTGATTGCCCTGGGCCTGATGATCGGCGGGCACCTGCGCCATCGTCGCGAGGTGTGGCTGATCGGCGCGGCGTTGATCGCCGTGGTGGTCGCCAAGCTGTTCTTCGTTGAGTTGAGCAACCGTGGCGGCTTGGCGCGGATCGTGTCGTTCATCGGCGTGGGCGTGTTGCTGCTGGTGGTCGGCTACTTCGCGCCGCTGCCGCCCAAGCGTTCGGAAACGGTCGAACCGACCGAGCCGCCAATACCTGTCAGTGAGGGAGTGTCATCTTGAGTCGCACGTTGAATCGGATCGGGCTGGGCATGGTCGGGTTGTGGGTGGCCCTGTCGGCCACCGCCCAGGAGCAACCGGCGGATTTTGCCCATCAGCTGCCGCTGGCCTTGAGCGGCGAGGGGCCGTGGTATCGCCTGCCATTGCCCTTGGACGTGCAAGTGCAGGCACGGCAGACCGACCTGAGCGACCTGCGGGTTTTCAACGCCGCCGGGCAGGCCCAGGCCTATGCCCTGGTGCGCGAGTCGGCCCAGAGCCGGGAGCAGCGCACCCTGACCGACGTGAAGTGGTTCCCCCTGTACAGCGCCGCCGATGACAACGAGCGCGCGCCCAGCGTACGGGTGCAGTCGAACGCCAATGGCACGCTGGTGGAAGTCCAGCCGTCCAGTCGCCTTGAAGCCGGCGAGGAAGCACTGCGCGGCTGGCTGTTGGACGCCAGTGCGATCAAGGCACCGCTGCAGCAGTTGATCCTCGATTGGACCAGCGAGCGCGACGGTTTCCAGCGCTTCACCATCGAGGCCAGCGACGACCTGCAACACTGGCAATCCTGGGGCGACGGCCAGGTGGCGCGCCTGACCTTCGCCGATGAGCGGGTCGAGCAGCACGAAGTGAACCTGCCGGGGCAGCCGGCGCGTTATCTGCGCTTGCTGTGGGATTCGCCGTCCTCCGCGCCGGTGCTGACCTCGGCCCAATTGCAGAGCGCCAGCCGCGAGAGCCTGCCGTTGCCATTGGTCTGGTCGCAACCGTTGGCCGGCACCACCGTCAAGGCCGGTGAATACACCTGGCAGTTGCCCATGGGGTTGGAAGTCGAAGAGGTGCAGGTCGAGCTGAGCCAGGCCAACAGCCTGGCGCCGGTGACCCTGGCGGGGCGGCGTGAAAGCAGCCATCCGTGGCAACCGATGGGCAGCGGCCTGCTGTATCGGCTGACCCAGAACGGCCAGGACGTGCAGCAGAACCAGCTGCAGTTGTCCGGCCAGACCGTGCAGCAATTGAAGCTGACGGTTGACGAGCGGGGCGGTGGCCTCGGCACCGAAGCGCCGGCCCTGCGCTTTGCCGTGCGTCCGACCCAGGTGGTGTTCCTGGCGCGTGGCGAGGGGCCCTACAGCCTGGCGCTGGGCAACGCGACGGTGAAGGCCGCGAGCCTGCCACTGACGACCCTGGTGCCGGATTATCGCCCGGCGCGGCTGGCTACCCTGGGCTCGGCGACCGTGAGCGGAGCCCCCACTTCCAGCCCCGTGGCCGCGCCGGCCAGCGCGCCGGCGAAGGTCGACACTCCCTGGAAGAAAATCGGCCTGTGGGCGGTGTTGCTGCTCAGCGTGCTGTTCCTGGCGGCGATGGCGTTCAGCTTGTTGCGCAAGCCGCCGGTCAAGGGTTGAAAGCGGGTGCTGCGCCCTCATCGCGAGCAGTCTCGCTCCCACAATGGATCGTGTCGTGACACGAGGCCTGATCACATCAAAGATCAAAATGTGGGGGCGAGCCTGCTCGCGCCAGTGTCCTGCCGGGCAGCTGATGCCAAAGCAACCACCCCTGCGTGAACTCAATCCCCTATATCCCGTCTCATAGGAGGAATTAAGTCCCGACTCGCGCTAAACTGCGCTGGTTTTTCCGCCCCCTATTCTTCGGAGCCGTCCATGTCCCGCGTTACCTTGAGTCGCTATTTGATTGAGCAGACCCGCAGCAACAATACCCCTGCCGATCTGCGCTTTTTGATCGAAGTGGTGGCGCGTGCGTGCAAGGAAATCAGCCACGCCGTCTCCAAAGGCGCCCTGGGTGGTGTCCTGGGCAGCATGGGCACCGAAAACGTGCAGGGTGAAGTGCAGAAGAAGCTCGACGTGCTGTCCAACGAGATCCTGCTCGAAGCCAACGAATGGGGCGGTCACCTGGCCGGCATGGCGTCCGAGGAAATGGACAACGCCTACCAGATCCCGGGCAAGTACCCCAAGGGTGCCTACCTGCTGGTGTTCGACCCACTGGACGGTTCGTCGAACATCGACATCAACGCGCCGGTCGGCACCATCTTCTCGGTACTGCGTTGCCCCAACGAATACCTGAGCCAGAACGAAGCCCTGAATGAAAAGGCCTTCCTGCAACCCGGCACCCAGCAGGTCGCTGCCGGCTATGCCATCTACGGGCCGCAGACCATGCTGGTGCTGACCCTGGGCGACGGCGTCAAGGGCTTCACCCTGGATCGCGAAATGGGCAGTTTCGTCCTGACCCACGAAGACATCACCATTCCTGAAAGCACCCAGGAATTCGCCATCAACATGTCCAACCAGCGCCACTGGGAAGCCCCGGTACAACGCTACGTCAGCGAGCTGCTGGCCGGCGAGGAAGGCCCGCTGAAAAAGAACTACAACATGCGTTGGGTGGCCGCGATGGTCGCCGACGTGCACCGCATCCTGACCCGTGGCGGCCTGTTCATGTACCCACGTGACAGCCGCGAGCCATCCAAGCCGGGCAAGCTGCGCCTGATGTACGAAGCCAACCCGATGTCGTTCCTGGTGGAACAGGCCGGCGGCGCTTCCACCGACGGTCACCAGCGGATCCTCGACATCAAGCCTGAAGGCCTGCACCAGCGCGTGGCGGTGTTCCTCGGTTCGAAGGAAGAAGTCGCCCGCGCCACGGCCTACCACAAGGAATAAACCGTGGCCGAGCCTTGGCAGCCGTTACTCGATTGGTGGTTTGGTTCAGCCGGCACACCGGACGAAATAGCCGCCGAGAAAGGCAAGCTATGGTTCGGCAAGCACCATGACCGCCAGGCGCGCGAGCGCTTTGGCGATCAGGTCGAGCAGGCCCTGGCCGGCGGATTGACCGACTGGGCGCAACACCCGGAAGGTTGGCTGGCCCTGGTGCTGTTGCTCGATCAATTCCCGCGGATGATCTTTCGCGATACGCCCAAGGCGTTCTCCGGCGACCTTCGCGCCCAGGCACTGGTGGCCCAGGGCATGGCGGCGGGTTTCGACCGGCAACTCCAGCCGATCCAGCGCGTCTTCATCTACCTGGTGCTGGAGCACTGCGAAAACCTCGCCGTGCAGAACGAGGCTGTGTCGCGGTTCATCGACCTGGTGCGCGAGCAACCGCAGGCGCAGCGGGCGGTGTTCGAGGACAACCTGGACTACGCCGAACGGCACCAGAAGATCATTGCCCGGTTTGGCCGCTTCCCCCATCGCAATGCGGTGCTGGGGCGCGAGTCCACGGCTGAGGAAGTCGAGTTCTTGAACAGGCCTGGGTCCAGGTTCTGATTTTTCTGTGAGGCTGATGCCGTCTTCGTCGGATCGCCGCCCGGAGCAAGCTCGCTCCCACAAAGATCTTTGTGGCAAGGAGATCTACTGTGGGAGCGAGCTTGCTCG
The DNA here is from genome assembly GCF_030580855.1 of Pseudomonas citrullilanati. Taxonomy (GTDB): domain Bacteria; phylum Pseudomonadota; class Gammaproteobacteria; order Pseudomonadales; family Pseudomonadaceae; genus Aquipseudomonas; species Aquipseudomonas citrulli. Next base: position 59,633 of record NZ_JAUQOP010000021.1, read on the forward strand.
CGATGGGGGCCTTGAAAGCACTAGATCCTGAAACTACCCACCAACTGCTTCAAGCGCGCTGCCTGTTGTTCCAGGTCGGTGCAGGCCCGCAATGTGGCTTGCAGGTTTTCCACGCCTTCCTGGTTCAGGGTATTGATCTCGGAAATGTCGACGTTGATCGACTCCACCACGGCGGTCTGTTCCTCGGTGGCGGTGGCCACGGACTGGTTCATGCCGTCGATTTCACCGATGCGCTGGGTCACGCTGCCCAGGCGTTCGCCGGCCTGGTTGGCGATGCCGACGCTGCTTTCGCTCTGGCGCTGGCTGTCGGTCATGGTCAGCACCGCCTCCCGCGCGCCGACTTGCAGCTCTTCGATCATCTTCTGCACTTGCTGCGCCGAATCCTGGGTGCGGTGAGCCAGGTTGCGCACTTCGTCGGCCACCACCGCAAAGCCGCGACCGGCTTCACCGGCCCGGGCAGCCTCGATGGCGGCGTTCAGGGCCAGCAGGTTGGTTTGCTGGGAAATGCTGGTGATCACCTCGAGGATCTGGCCGATGTTCACCGTATTGCTGTTCAGGGTCTCGATGTTGCCGCACGAGTCGCTGATCTTCGCCGACAGTTGCTGCATGGCGGTGATGGTCTTGTCCACCACCTGCTGGCCTTCTTCGGCCAGGTTGCGCGCGTCGCTGGAGTGCTGCGAGGCGAGGGCGGCGTTCTGGGCGATCTCCTGGGCGGCGGCGCCGAGCTGATTGATGGCCGCGGCGACGCTGCTGGTGCGCGACGCCTGCTGGTCGGAATTGAACATCGAGGAGTTGGAGGCACTGACGACGCGCAAGGCGACTTCATTGACCTGGCCGGTGGCCGAGGCCACTTCCCGGATCGACGTGTGGATGCGCTCGACGAAACGGTTGAACGACATCCCCAAGGCGCCGAATTCATCATGGCCGTGGATGGTCAGGCGCCGGGTCAGGTCGCCTTCGCCTTCGGCGATGTCATGCATCGCGCGGCCCATGGTCAGCAGCGGTTGCATCAGCACGCGGATCAGCATGCCGAGCAGGGCGATGATAAACACCACGGCGATGGCCATGGCGATCAGCGCCGAAGTGCGGAACTCGCTGAGCATCGCCAGGGCGGTGTCCTTGTCCAGCACCAGCGCCACGTACCAGTCGGCCCCCGGCACGCCATTGACGCGGGTGAAGGAGATGAACTGGCTCTTGCCATCGAGCTCGACTTCCTTGATCCCCGGGCTCACGTGCGGCGCCCCGTTGGGGTAGGCCTCGGCCAGGGTCTTGAGCACGCGCTTGCTGTCCGGGTGGATCAGGATCTTGCCTTCGGCGCTGACGATGAAGGCATAGCCATGGCCGCCGAAGTTCAGCGAGTTGATGATGGCGCTGACGCTGGACAGGTCGATGTCCGCACCGGCCACGCCGATCATCTGGTTCTCGCGCTGGACCGGGGTGGCCACCGTGATCACCAGTTTGCCCGACGAGGCGGCGATGTAGGGTTCGGTGACGATGGTCTGCTGGGCGCTGTTGGCGGCCTTGTACCAGCCACGGGCACGAGGGTCGTAGTCGGCGGGACGATTGCCGGCCGGGACCGAGAACATCACGCCGTCGGTGCCACCAAAGTAGCTGAGCTGGAAGTTGCCGGTGTAGGCCGGCAAGTCGATGGCGCGCTTGAGGCTGGCAGCGCTGTTGCCGTCGATGGCGATCTGCTGGGCCAGCGATTGCAGCAACTGGATGCGGCCCTCGACCCAGGTCTGGATGTTGCGACTGGTCAGGCTGCCGAGTTCCTGCATGCTGGTCTCGGTGCTGCTGTTCAGGCTCTGGCGTTGACGGTAATCGTTGAACAGGATGAAACAGGCGAAGGCAACGGCTACCACAAGGGCGGCAGCCAGCAGGATTTTGTGGCTGAATTTCATGTTTCTGGTCATTTAGAGCGCTACCGCAGAGGAGCTGGTCAGGAAGGGAGGCAATTTGCCATAACGCAGGGCTTTGCGCTGCTCTTTTTATCGGCCGGCGGGTGCCAAGGATCAGCTTCTGGCGTCGCGATCCCGACGAAATGTCCGACGCCGTCACAAACTGATTGATTTGTCGACGAAATGGCGCATTCAGCCCCAATAAATACTGGGGCTGTCGGGGAACCAGAAGAGGGTTTTCTCTTCTAAGGTTCTGGTTGGCACCCTAGCCACCCCCTTCCGTTCCAGGAGTTACACCATGTCACTGCGCTCTATCGCCCTGTTGTTCGTGTGCGTCGTATTGACGGCATGCAGCAAGGTCAACCAGGAAAACTATTCGAAGCTGTCAGCCGGGATGCCCAAGGCCGACGTCGAAGCGTTGCTGGGGAAACCGACCGATTGTTCGGGCGCGCTCGGCATGTCCAGTTGCACCTGGGGCGACCAGAAAAGCTTTATCAGCGTGCAGTACGCCGGTGACAAAGTGTTGATGTTTTCCGGCCAAGGCCTGAAGTAAACCGGGGCTAGCGGCCTGTGTTGGCCGCTAGGTGCCTGCGGGAGTAAAAATAATGATGCGGTTATTGTTAGTGCTTTTAGCCGGCCTGGCTTTGGCTGGCTGTGCCACTTCTGGCGAAGACCCGTTGGCGCCCAAGACGGTCCACAGTGTCAACCTCAAGCGTTACCAAGGGACCTGGTACGAATTGGCCCGCCTGCCGATGTATTTCCAGCGCAACTGCGCGCAATCCGAAGCCCATTACACCCTCAAGCCCGACGGCAACGTAGGCGTGCTCAATCGCTGCCTGACCTCGGACTGGCAGTGGGAAGAAGCCCGCGGCACTGCCACGCCGCAGGTGCCGGGCAAGACCGACAAGCTCTGGGTCGAATTCGACAACTGGTTCTCGCGAATCGTGCCGGGCGTGGCGAAAGGGCAATACTGGGTGTTGTACGTCAGCGACGACTACAAGACCGCCATCGTCGGCGACCCGAGCCGCCGCTACATGTGGTTGCTGTCCCGCACGCCGACCGTCAATAGCGTCGTGCGTGAAGAGCTGCTGAGCAAGGCGCGCCAGCAGGGCTACGACACGACCCGGTTGATCTGGCGAGCGTCGGATCGGCAGATGGCGAAGACCTCGAACTGACTGTCACCCGAAAACCGATGTGGGAGCGAGCTTGCTCGCGATGACGGAATGCCAGTCAACATGTGCGTTGAATGTGAAGGCCTCATCGCGAGCAAGCTCGCTCCCACAGTGGTATTTGCACATTGATTTTTGCGATCAGCCCAGCAGCTCGCGTAACACCTGGGTAAACGCCCGGGTGCTTTCCTCTTCGCCGGCATGACGTCCATCGCGCACAACCCACTGTCCGCCCACCATCACATCACGCACCTGGCGATCACCGCCGGCAAACAGCCAGCGATTGAGGATCCCGTCGCCTTGGGCCGTGGCCAGGTACGGATCCTGGCCGTCGAGCACCAGCCAGTCGGCGCGCTTGCCGGTTTCCAGGGCGCCGATCGGTTGCCCCAAGGCCTGGGCGCCGCCGTCCAGCGCGGCGTCGAACAGGGTTCGCCCCACCATCGGCTGATCCGCTCGATACAACCGGTTACGCCGCTGGTCCCGCAGCCGCTGGCCGTATTCCAGCCAACGCAACTCTTCCACCACGCTCAGCGACACATGGCTGTCGGACCCGATGCCCAGCCGTCCGCCCTGGGCGAGGAAGTCCACGGCCGGGAAAATCCCGTCGCCCAGGTTGGCTTCGGTGGTCAGGCACAGGCCGGCAATCGCCTGGCTCCGGGCCATGAGGCTGACTTCCTGGGCGTTGGCATGGGTGGCATGGACCAGGCACCAACGGCGGTCCACCTCGACATTGTCGTACAGCCATTGCAGCGGACGGGCGCCGCTCCAGCCCAGGCAATCGTCGACTTCCTTCTGCTGCTCGGCGATGTGGATATGCACCGGGCAATGGCGGTCGCTCGCCGCCAGCACGTCGCGGATCTGTTCGGGCGTTACCGCCCGCAGGGAGTGAAAGCACAGGCCCAGCGCCTGGGCGGGTTGCCCGGCCAGGATCGGTTGCAGGTGCGACTGCAGCTTGAGGTAGTTTTCGGTGCTGTTGATGAAGCGACGCTGCCCGTCATTGGGCGCCTGCCCACCGAAGCCGGAATGGCTGTAGAGCACCGGTAGCAAGGTCAGGCCGATCCCGGCGTGGCTGGCGGCCTGGCTGATGCGCAGTGCCAGCTCCGCCGGGTCGGCGTACGGGTTGCCGTCGGTGTCGTGGTGGACATAGTGAAATTCGGCGACCGAGGTGTAGCCGGCCTTGAGCATTTCGATGTACAGCTGCCGGGCGATGACCCCGAGTTGGTCGGGGCTGATTTTTCCGACGAGCCGGTACATCAGGTCGCGCCACGTCCAGAAACTGTCGTTGGGGTTGCCCGCCACTTCCGCCAACCCCGCCATGGCCCGTTGGAAGGCGTGGGAGTGCAGGTTCGGCATGCCCGGCAACAACGGGCCGCCCAGCCGTTCGGCGCCGTCTGCGTGGGAACCGGCCTGGATATGGGTCAGCACGCCTGCGGCGTCGACCTCAAGACGTACATCGTTGGCCCATCCATTAGGCAGCAGTGCGCGTTCGGCAAAGAAGGCGGACATGGTTCAACCTCATCGTGCGGAATTTGTATATACATATACAGACGTTTGCCTGGCCGGTAAACTCCGGCAAGCTAGCCACCTTATTCGCAGAACAGGGAACCGCCGTGCCGACTCCGCCTGCCAAACCACCGCTGGCCGCAAACATGGGTGACAGTCCGGCGCCCTTGTATGCCCGCGTGAAACAGATGATCACCCAGCAGATCGACAGTGGAAACTGGCCGCCGCATTACCGCGTGCCGTCGGAAAGCGAGTTGGTCAGCCAACTGGGTTTCAGCCGCATGACCATCAACCGCGCCCTGCGGGAGATGACCGCCGACGGCCTGTTGGTGCGCATGCAGGGCGTCGGCACGTTCGTCGCCGAACCCAAGAGCCAGTCCGCGTTGTTCGAAGTGCACAACATTGCCGACGAGATCGCCTCCCGTGGCCACCGCCACACCTGCAGGGTCATTACCCTGGAAGAAGAGGCCGCCGGTTCCGAGCGGGCCCTGGCCCTGGACATGCGCGAAGGCCAGAAGGTGTTCCACTCGTTGATCGTGCATTTCGAAAACGACATCCCCGTGCAAATCGAGGATCGTTTCGTCAACGCGCTGGTGGCGCCGGAATACCTCAAGCAGGACTTCACCCTGCAAACGCCCTACGCCTACCTGAACCAGGTCGCGCCGCTGACCGAAGGCGAGCACGTGGTCGAAGCGATCCTCGCCGAGCCGAATGAATGCAAGTTGCTGCAGATCGAGAAGGGCGAACCGTGCCTGTTGATCCGCCGCCGCACCTGGTCGGGACGCCAGCCGGTCACTGCGGCACGGCTGATTCATCCCGGTTCCCGTCACAGTCTGGAAGGGCGGTTTCACAAGTGAGCGACATGAAGATCCTGCGGGCGGCGGATTACCCGCGCATGCCTTGGAAGAACGGCGGTGGCAGCACCGAGGAAATCACCCGGGACGCCGGCACCGGCCTGGAAGGGTTTGGTTGGCGCCTGTCGATTGCCGACATCGCGGAGTCGGGTGGTTTTTCCACCTTCCCCGGTTACGAGCGGATCATCAGCGTGTTGCAGGGTGACGGCATGACCCTCAATGTCGATGGCCAACCCACGCGAGCGTTGCGGCCGCTGGACCCGTTTGCCTTCAGTGGCGAGAGCCAGGTGCATTGCACATTGCTGGGTGGGCCGATCCGCGACTTCAACCTGATCTACGCCCCCCAGCGTTACCGCGCGCGGCTGCAGTGGATGGGGGGCTTGCAGCGCTTTTTCAGTGAGGCGCAGACGGTGCTGGTGTTCAGCGCGGCGCCGGGATTGACGCTCAAGGTCGGTGAATCCGCCGTTGGCCTGGGCCTCTACGATTGTTTGCAACTGACCGGTAACACCGGGTTGGTGGAATTTTCCATCCATGGCCAGTGCTGTGTGATCGAGCTGATTTCAGCTTCTTGAGTACTCTGTGGGAGCAAGGCTTGCCCGCGACGAAGGCGATGCGGTCTGCCAGAAATCGAGTCGCCTGCATCGCGGGCAAGCCTTGCTCCCACAGATAAATCCCCTCGCCACAAAAGCCCCTCTCACTGTTCCCTCCTTGCGCACCAACTTGTTACCGAATGCCCCAGCGTGGCGCAACACCACGCGCCTGGCCCCACTGCGCTCTCGTCTGAAAATACCCTGCCGAAAATTTAATCCGTCCCCACAGCCCTTCAATCCCGGGCTTTCCAGCCGTTTACAAAAAGATTCCCGAACACGTCCTCGATAAGTTGGCCGCTTGATTGCATATGCTTGTACATACAAGTAAAGACGTATGCGTATGAGTGATGTCCATTCAACGCAACGTTCGCAAACGTTCTGCCCGCTGCCGGGCTGGTCTGATTGATCGCTGAGGAGTTTCTGCTGTGACCGACGCTACCCGCAAACCTGAAAAATACCGTGACGTTGAAATTCGCGCCCCTCGCGGGAACACGCTGACCGCCAAGAGCTGGCTGACTGAAGCGCCGCTGCGCATGCTGATGAACAACCTCGACCCGGAAGTGGCCGAGAACCCCAAGGAACTGGTGGTCTACGGTGGCATTGGTCGCGCGGCCCGCAATTGGGAGTGCTACGACAAGATCGTCGAAAGCCTCACCCACCTCAATGAAGATGAAACCCTGCTGGTGCAATCCGGCAAGCCGGTGGGCGTGTTCAAGACCCACAGCAACGCCCCGCGTGTCCTGATCGCCAACTCCAACCTCGTGCCGCACTGGGCCACCTGGGAACATTTCAACGAACTCGACGCCAAGGGCCTGGCCATGTACGGCCAGATGACCGCCGGCAGCTGGATCTACATCGGCAGCCAGGGCATCGTGCAAGGCACTTATGAAACCTTCGTCGAAGCCGGTCGCCAGCATTACGATTCCAACCTCAAGGGCCGCTGGGTCCTGACCGCCGGCCTGGGCGGCATGGGTGGCGCGCAACCGTTGGCCGCCACACTGGCCGGTGCCTGCTCGCTGAACATCGAGTGCCAGCAGGTCAGCATCGATTTCCGCCTCAAGACTCGCTACGTCGACGAGCAAGCCACTGACCTGGACGACGCCCTGGCCCGCATCGAGAAATACACCGCAGAAGGCAAGGCGATTTCCATCGCGCTGTGTGGGAACGCGGCCGAAATCCTGCCGGAAATGGTCCGTCGCGGCGTGCGCCCCGACATGGTCACCGACCAGACCAGCGCCCACGACCCGCTCAACGGCTACCTGCCCGCCGGCTGGACCTGGGACGAATACCGTGCCCGGGCCAAGACCGAGCCTGCCGCCGTGGTGAAAGCCGCCAAGCAATCGATGGCCGTCCACGTCAGGGCCATGCTGGACTTCCAGAAAATGGGCGTGCCGACCTTCGACTACGGCAACAACATTCGCCAGATGGCCCAGGAAGAAGGCGTCGAGAATGCCTTCGATTTCCCCGGTTTCGTCCCGGCCTATATCCGTCCGTTGTTCTGCCGCGGCATCGGCCCGTTCCGCTGGGCCGCGCTGTCGGGTGACCCGCAGGACATCTACAAGACCGACGCCAAGGTCAAGGAACTGATCCCGGACGACGCCCACTTGCACAACTGGCTGGACATGGCGCGCGAGCGCATCAGCTTCCAGGGCTTGCCGGCGCGTATCTGCTGGGTCGGCCTGGGCCAGCGCGCCAAGCTGGGCCTGGCATTCAACGAAATGGTGCGCAGCGGTGAACTGTCGGCGCCGATCGTGATTGGCCGCGACCACCTGGACTCCGGTTCGGTGTCCAGCCCCAACCGCGAGACCGAGTCCATGCAGGACGGCTCCGACGCCGTGTCCGACTGGCCGCTGCTCAACGCCTTGCTCAACACCGCCAGCGGCGCGACCTGGGTGTCGCTGCACCACGGTGGCGGCGTGGGCATGGGCTTCTCCCAGCACTCGGGCATGGTGATCGTCTGCGACGGCACCGATGAAGCCGCCGAGCGTATCGCCCGCGTGCTGCACAACGACCCGGGCACCGGCGTGATGCGTCATGCCGATGCCGGCTACCAGATCGCGATCGATTGCGCGAAGGAGCAGGGGCTGAATTTGCCGATGATCACCGGCAAATAACGCCGGAGCCCATGTGGGAGCGAGCTTGCTCGCGATGAGGGAGTGTCAGTCAACGTCGTTGCCAACTGACAGACCGCGATCGCGAGCAAGCTCGCTCCCACAGGGAGGCAGCGGCGCAAGTGAATTCCAGAACAATCCACAGAGGTTGAACCATGGCCATCAGCAGCACACGTGCAAGCAGCAAGCCGTTGATCGAGAAGCGCTCGATCGACTACATCCCGGAAGCGGAGCGGCACGGCCGATTGTTCAGTCAGTTCACCCTATGGATGGGGGCCAACCTGCAGATCACCGCCATTGTCACCGGCGCCTTGGCGGTGGTGCTGGGCGGTGATGTGTTCTGGTCGTTGATCGGCTTGCTGATCGGCCAACTGCTCGGCGGTGGCGTCATGGCGTTGCATGCCGCCCAGGGGCCCAAGCTCGGCCTGCCGCAGATGATTTCCAGCCGGGTGCAGTTCGGTGTGTATGGCGCGGCCATCCCGATCGTGCTGGTGTGCCTGATGTACCTGGGTTTCACCGCAACCGGGACGGTGCTTTCCGGCCAGGCGCTGGGCCAATTGTTTGGCGTCAGCGACAGTGCCGGGATCCTCATGTTCGCCAGCGTCATCGTGCTGGTCACGGTGCTGGGCTATCGGGTGATCCACTTCATTGGCAGGGTTGCCAGCGTGATCGGGGTGATCGCCTTCGTTTATCTGTTCGCCCGGCTGATCAGCCAGACGGACGTTGGCGCACTCCTGCAAATCCGCCATTTCAGCTGGAGCAGCTTTCTTTTGGCGGTGTCGCTCGCGGCCTCCTGGCAGATCGCCTTCGGCCCCTACGTGGCGGACTATTCGCGCTACCTGCCGAGCGAGACATCCTCGGTGAAAACCTTTTTCGCCGCCGGCGCCGGTTCGGTGATCGGTGCCCAGGTGGCGATGATCCTCGGCGTGTTTGCCGCCGCTTCGGCCAACGGGCAGTTCGCCGGTCACGAAGTGGCCTACATCGTCGGCCTGGGCGGGGCGGGTGCCACCGCCGCGCTGCTGTACTTCAGCATCGCGTTTGGCAAGGTGACCATTTCCACGCTGAACTCCTATGGCAGCTTCATGTGCATAGCGACCATCATCAGCGGCTTCCGTGGCCACCTGAACGTCACGCGCTTGCAGCGCCTGGTCTTCGTGCTGGTCATCGTCGGTGCCGCGACCCTGATCGCGCTGCTCGGCCAGCACTCGTTCCTGGGGGCGTTCAAGTCTTTCATCCTGTTCTTGCTGGCGTTCTTCACGCCCTGGAGCGCGATCAACCTGGTGGACTACTACTGCATCACCCGCGAGCGCTATGACGTGCCGGCCCTGGCCGACCCGAACGGCCGCTACGGTCGCTGGAACGCGCTGGGTATCGGCATCTATGCCTTGGGCGTACTGGTCCAGTTGCCGTTCATTTCTACCAAGTTCTACACCGGTCCGCTGGTGGCGGCGATGGGGGACGTGGACATCTCCTGGATCATCGGCCTGGTGGTTCCGGCGGCGCTGTACTTCGTCCTTGCCAAACGCTGGCATGGCGCTGTACCCGACCAATTGATCCTGCCGGTCGAGCAGGACACGGTTGACGCACAACCGAGCAGGGCGGGCCGCGTTCACGCGGTCTGATGGACGTTGACAGGGCTGGATGCCTCTTGACTGCCGCAAGCCAACTCAAATGATTAGGAGCGTCACACAATGAAATCGAACAAGACCCTGCTGACCACCTTGCTTTCCATGGGCCTGCTGGCCAGTGCCGGCGCCACGCAAGCGGCGGGTTGGTGCGAGTCGGGCAAACCGGTGAAATTCGCCGGCCTGAACTGGGAAAGCGGCATGCTGCTGACTGACGTCCTGCAAGTGGTGTTGGAAAAAGGCTACGGCTGCAAGACCGACAGCCTGCCAGGCAACTCCATCACCATGGAAAACGCCTTGAGCAGCAACGACATCCAGGTGTTTGCCGAAGAGTGGGTCGGCCGCAGCGAAGTCTGGAACAAGGCCGAGAAGGCCGGCAAGGTGGTGGGCGTCGGCGCACCGGTGGTGGGCGCCATCGAAGGCTGGTACGTGCCGCGCTACGTGGTGGAAGGCGATGCCAAGCGCAAGCTCGAAGCCAAGGCGCCAGGCTTGAAGAACATCGCTGACCTGGGCCAGTACGCCGCCGTTTTCAAGGATCCGGAGGAACCGTCCAAGGGCCGTTTCTACAATTGCCCGGCCGGTTGGACCTGCGAGCTGGACAACAGCGAAATGCTGAAGAGCTATGGCCTGGAAAATACCTACACCAACTTCCGTCCAGGCACCGGCCCGGCGCTGGATGCCGCCGTGCTGTCGAGCTACAAGCGTGGCGAGCCGATCCTGTTCTACTACTGGTCGCCCACGCCGCTGATGGGCCAGGTGGACTTGGTGAAACTGGAAGAAAAGCCGGGCGTGGACAAGAGCGTGAGCATCAAGGTCGGCCTGTCCAAGACCTTCCACGACGAGGCACCGGAGCTGGTGGCGGTGCTGGAGAAGGTCAACCTGCCCATCGATATCCTGAACCAGAACCTGGGGCGCATGGCCAAAGAGCGGATCGAGTCGCCAAAACTGGCGAAGATCTTCCTGAAGGAACATCCTGAAGTCTGGCACGCCTGGGTAAGCGCAGACGCTGCCAAGAAAATCGACGCGGCTCTGTAGGTCGAATACTTCCCGGCCAACCGAGGTGTTGGTCGGGACGTTCACCGCATCCCTCTGATCGAGAGTCTCTTATGTTTCCCGAAAGCTTTACCTTCTCCATCGCTGATTGGGTCAACGGTTGGGTCGATTCGCTGGTGACCAACTATGGCGATGTGTTCCGGCACATCTCCGACACGTTGCTGTGGGCCATCGTCAACCTCGAAGGCCTGCTGCGCCTGGCACCCTGGTGGCTGATGCTGGCCATCGTCGGTGGCATTGCCTGGCACGCCACGCGCAAGGTCGTGGCCACGGCGGTGATCGTCGGCCTGCTGTTCCTGGTGGGCGCGGTGGGCCTGTGGGACAAGCTCATGCAGACCCTCGCGCTGATGCTGGTGGCGACGCTGATCTCGGTGCTGATCGGCATTCCGCTGGGGATCCTCTCGGCGCGCAGCAATCGCCTGCGTTCGGTGCTGATGCCGTTGCTGGACATCATGCAGACCATGCCCAGCTTCGTGTACCTGATCCCGGTGTTGATGCTGTTCGGCCTGGGCAAGGTCCCGGCGATCTTCGCCACCGTGATCTACGCGGCGCCGCCGTTGATTCGCCTGACCGACCTGGGGATTCGCCAGGTGGACGGCGAGGTGATGGAAGCCATCAATGCCTTCGGCGCCAACCGCTGGCAACAACTGTTCGGTGTGCAGCTGCCCCTGGCCCTGCCGAGCATCATGGCCGGGATCAACCAGACCACCATGATGGCCCTGTCGATGGTGGTCATCGCCTCGATGATCGGCGCCCGCGGCCTGGGCGAAGACGTGCTGGTGGGCATTCAGACCCTCAACGTCGGGCGCGGCCTGGAAGCCGGCCTGGCCATCGTGATTCTCGCCGTGGTCATCGACCGCATTACCCAGGCCTATGGTCGTCCTCGGCACGAGGTGAGCAAATGAGCAACGCAGCCATCAGCAAAATCGAAGTCAGGAACGTCTTCAAGACCTTCGGCAATCGGTCCCGGGACGCCCTGGACCTGATCCGCCAGAACAAGACCAAGGACCAGGTGCTGGCCGAAACCGGTTGCGTGGTCGGGGTGAACGACCTGTCGCTGAGCATCGGCACCGGCGAGATCTTCGTGATCATGGGCCTGTCCGGTTCCGGCAAGTCCACGTTGGTGCGCCACTTCAACCGGCTGATCGATCCCACCAGTGGCGCGATCCTGGTGGACGGCGAGGACATCCTGCAACTGGACATGGACGCCTTGCGCGAATTTCGCCGGCACAAGATCAGCATGGTGTTCCAGAGCTTCGGCCTGCTGCCCCATAAAAGCGTGCTGGACAACGTCGCCTATGGCCTGAAGGTGCGGGGCGAAAGCAAACAGGTCTGCACCGAGCGGGCACTGCACTGGATCAATACCGTGGGCCTGAAGGGCTACGAGAACAAATACCCGCACCAGCTCTCCGGTGGCATGCGCCAGCGCGTGGGCCTGGCCCGGGCATTGGCGGCGGACACCGACATCATCCTGATGGACGAAGCCTTCAGCGCCCTCGACCCACTGATCCGCGCGGAGATGCAAGACCAGTTGCTGGAACTGCAAAAGACCTTGCACAAGACCATCGTGTTCATCACCCACGACCTCGACGAGGCCGTGCGCATCGGCAACCGCATCGCGATCCTCAAGGACGGCAGGCTGATCCAGGTCGGCACGCCCCGGGAGATCCTGCATTCGCCGGCCGATGAATATGTCGATCGGTTCGTGCAGCGGCGGGCGGCGGTGGTGTGAGGCCTGGTGCAGTTGTGGCGAGGGGATTTATCCCCGTCGGGCTGCGTAGCAGCCCCAAACCAGGCAGTGAAATCAGCCTGACACAACTGGGCCGGAAATATTGGGGCCGCTTCGCGACCCAGCGGGGATAAATCCCCTCGCCACAAATGTTATTGGCAATTTATATGTGCATGAGGCTCTAGATGTCCCAGGCTGAAAAAATCATCATCGCCGACGCCCCCCTGCGCTGGCAGGACGTGGTCGCCGTCGCCCGTTTCGGTGCCCGGCTCGAGCTGTCGGCCCAGGCCTGGGCGCGGATCGACAATGCCCAGGCCATCGTCCAGCGCATCGTCGCAAGCGGCGAGCGCGCCTATGGCGTCAACACCGGCCTGGGGGCCCTGTGCAATGTCTCGCTAAAGGACGAGCAACTCAGCCAGCTGTCGCGCAACACCCTGCTCAGCCATGCCTGCGGCGTGGGCGCGCCGCTGGCCGATGAACAGGTCCGGGCGATTCTCTGCGCCGCCGTCCTCAACTACAGCCAGGGCAAGTCCGGCATTCATCGCCGGGTGGTCGAGGCGCTGCTAGCGTTGCTCAATCGCGGCATCACCCCGCAGGTGCCCTCCCAGGGTTCGGTGGGTTACCTGACCCACATGGCCCACATCAGCATTGCGCTGCTGGGCGTCGGCCAGGTCAGCCATCGCGGGCACATCGTGTCGGCGCAACAGGCTCTTGCCGCCGAAGGCCTGCAACCAGTGCAGCTGGGGGCCAAGGACGGTTTGTGCCTGGTCAACGGCACGCCGTGCATGACCGGCCTCAGTTGCCTGGCCCTGGCCGACGCGACGCGCCTGCTGCAATGGGCCGACGTGGTCGGCGCCATGAGCTTCGAAGCCCAGCGCGGACAGATTGCCGCGTTCGACGCCGAGATCATCGCCCTCAAGCCACATCCCGGCATGCAGCAGGTTGGCGCTAACTTGCGTGCGCTGCTCGATGGCAGTGAAGTCATCGCCACCAGCCTGGGCATTCGCACCCAGGATGCCTTGAGCATCCGTTCGATTCCCCAGGTGCACGGTGCCGCTCGCGATCAGTTGGCCCACGCGCGGCAACAGATCGAGACCGAACTCAACGCCGCCACCGATAACCCGCTGCTGCTGGGCACGCCGGAGCACTTCCGGGTGATGTCCCAGGCCAATCCCCACGGCCAGTCGGTGGCGTTGGCGGCCGACCTGCTGGCGGTCGCCATGGCGGAGATCGGCTCCATCGCCGAGCGCCGCCTCGACCGATTGATCAATCCGCATGTCAGCGGCCTGCCGGCTTTCCTGGTGGCCAACCCCGGGGTGAACTCGGGGATGATGATCGTGCAGTACGTCGCCGCCTCGCTGTGTGCGGAAAATCGCCAGTTGGCGCAACCGGCGGTGCTGGACAACTACGTGACCTCGGGCTTGCAGGAGGATCACCTGAGCATGGGCACCAACGCTGCCCTGAAACTGCACAGGGCGCTGGAAAACTGCACGCAGATCCTCGCCATCGAGTACCTGTTGGCCGCCCAGGCTTTTGAATTTCTCCAGGCGCAGCGTTTCGGGGCGGGTACCCATCTCGCCTGGAAACTGCTGCGCGAGCGGGTTCCACCCTACGACCAGGACCGCTGGCTGGCGCCGGACATCGCCAGCGCCGCCGCGCTGCTGAAGGATCCCCGCGTGCTGCACGATGCGTTACCGAATCTGAATTGATCAAAACCGCCAGCGTGCCAAGGCACCTCATGCCCACAAGGCGTCGCCCAAAAGGCGAAGGTGACGGATAACGGAACATTCCGGAGCGACTGGCGGATACATAAAAAACTCTCAAAAGGAGCAGCAAATGACAGCGTTGAACTTGATCCCCGGCCAACTGAGCCTGGCTCAATTGCGTGACATCTACCAGCACCCCGTGACGCTGAGCCTCGACGCCAGTGCCTCGGCGCAAATCGAAGCCAGCGTGGCGTGCGTGGAACAGATCCTCGCCGAAAACCGTACCGCCTACGGCATCAACACCGGTTTCGGCCTGCTGGCCTCGACCCGCATCGCCAGCCAGGACCTGGAAAACCTGCAGCGCTCGCTGGTGCTGTCCCATGCCGCCGGCGTGGGCGAGCCGATCAGCGATGCGCTGGTGCGGTTGATCATGGTGCTCAAGGTCAACAGTCTGAGCCGGGGTTTTTCCGGCATTCGCCGGCAGGTGATCGATGCGCTGATCGCGCTGGTCAATGCCGAGGTCTATCCGCACATTCCGCTCAAGGGCTCGGTCGGCGCTTCCGGCGACCTCGCGCCACTGGCCCACATGTCCCTGGTGCTGCTGGGTGAAGGCAAGGCGCGCTACAAGGGCGAATGGCTGCCGGCCGTCGAGGCGTTGAAGGTCGCAGGGCTCGCACCGCTGACCCTGGCCGCGAAAGAAGGCCTGGCGCTGCTCAATGGCACTCAAGTGTCCACCGCGTTCGCCCTGCGTGGCCTGTTCGAAGGCGAAGACCTGTTCGCCGGCGCCCTGGCCCTCGGCAGCCTGACCGTGGAAGCGGTGCTCGGCTCGCGCTCGCCGTTCGATGCGCGGATCCATGCCGCCCGTGGCCAGAAAGGCCAGATCGATGCCGCTGCCGCGTACCGCGACCTGTTGGGCGAGCGCAGCGAAGTTTCCGCGTCGCACCAGAACTGCGACAAGGTCCAGGACCCGTACTCCCTGCGGTGCCAGCCACAAGTGATGGGCGCCTGCCTGACCCAGTTCCGCCAGGCCGCCGAGGTGCTGGTGATCGAAGCCAACGCCGTGTCGGACAACCCGCTGGTGTTCGCCGCCGAGGGTGACGTGATTTCCGGCGGCAACTTCCACGCCGAGCCCGTGGCCATGGCCGCCGATAACCTGGCCCTGGCGATCGCGGAAATCGGTTCGCTGAGCGAACGGCGCATTTCGCTGATGATGGACAAGCACATGTCGCAGTTGCCGCCGTTCCTGGTGGGCAACGGTGGGGTCAACTCCGGCTTCATGATCGCCCAGGTCACCGCTGCCGCCCTGGCGAGCGAGAACAAGGCCCTGGCCCATCCCCATTCGGTGGACAGCCTGCCGACTTCCGCCAACCAGGAGGACCATGTGTCCATGGCCCCCGCCGCGGGCAAGCGCCTGTGGGAAATGGCCGAGAACACTCGCGGGATCCTGGCGGTGGAATGGCTGGCGGCGTGCCAGGGGCTGGACCTGCGCGGTGGCCTGAAGACCTCGCCGAAGCTGGAACAAGCCAGGGCGTTGCTCCGTGCGGAGGTGCCTTTTTATGAGAAGGACCGGTTCTTCGCGCCGGACATCAACGCGGCGAGCGAGCTGCTGGCGAGCCGGTGCCTGAACGAACTGGTCACGGCGCAGTTGTTGCCGAGCCTGTAAGGGCGTCATCGCGAGCAGGTACATGAGCTTGATCAGCATCGATACCTGTGGGAGCGGGCTTGCTCGCGAAAGCAAAGGGTCAGCTTGCATCAATGTTGAATGTGCTGCCGTCTTCGCGAGCAAGCCCGCTCCCACGGGTCTGTGCGGTACTTGTGGGAGCGAGCCTGCTCGCGAATCGATTTTGAACAAGACGAGGAGACTCGGGATGAAAACCCTCTGGCAAAACTGCCACGCCGCCACCATGGCCCAGGGCGTCTACTCGATCATTGAAGACGCCGCCATCGTCACCCAGGGCGAGCACATCCACTGGATCGGCCCGCGTGCCGAATTGCCGGCGGGTGACTATCCGGCGGTCAACGACCTCAAGGGCGCCTGGGTCACCCCCGGCCTGATCGACTGCCACACCCACACCGTGTTCGGCGGTAACCGCAGCGGCGAATTCGAACAACGCCTGCAAGGTGTCAGCTACGCCGAGATCGCCGCGGCCGGCGGCGGCATCGCCAGCACCGTTCGGGCGACCCGCGCCGCCAGCGAAGAAGAACTGTTCGCCAGCGCCGCCCAGCGCCTGAAGAGCCTGATGCGCGACGGCGTGACCACGGTTGAAATCAAGTCCGGCTACGGCCTCGACCTGGCCAGCGAGCGCAAGATCCTGCGGGTCATCCGGCGCCTGGGCGCCGAGTTACCGGTGAGCGTGCGCAGCACCTGCTTGGCGGCCCACGCCTTACCACCTGAATACACCGACCGTGCCGATGACTACATCGAGCATATCTGCGCCGAGATGCTGCCGACCCTGGCGGCGGAAGGGCTGGTGGACGCCGTGGATGCCTTTTGCGAGTACCTGGCGTTTTCCCCCGCGCAGGTCGAGCGGGTGTTTATCACCGCGCAACAGCTGGGCCTGCCGGTGAAGCTGCATGCCGAGCAGTTGTCGTCGTTGCACGGTTCGAGCCTGGCGGCCCGTTACCAGGCGCTGTCGGCGGATCACCTGGAATTCATGACCGAGGACGACGCCATCGCCATGGCCCAGTCCGGCACGGTGGCGGTGTTGCTGCCGGGGGCGTTCTACTTCCTGCGCGAAACCCAGCTGCCGCCGATGGAGGCCCTGCGCAAGCACGGCGTGAAGATCGCCGTGGCGAGCGACCTCAACCCCGGTACCTCGCCAGCGCTGTCGGTGCGCCTGATGTTGAACATGGCTTGCACCTGTTTCCGGATGACGCCGGAAGAAGCCTTGGCCGGCGTGACGATCCACGCCGCCCAGGCCCTGGGCATGGCTCGCACCCACGGTTCGCTGGAGGTCGGCAAGGTGGCGGATTTCGTCGCCTGGCACATTGATCGCCCGGCCGACCTTGCGTACTGGCTCGGTGGTGAACTGGAAAAACGCGTCGTGCGTCACGGCGTTGAAATCGATTGAGGAGAACGCTTGTGGAGAAGGTCCTGAATTTCACCCAGGGGCGCGTGCCGCTGTTGATCAGCATGCCTCACGCCGGCCTGCGCCTGACGCCGGCGGTGGAGGCCGGGTTGATCGCCGAGGCCCGGAGCCTGCCGGACACCGACTGGCACATCCCCAGGCTCTACGACTTTGCCGCCGAGCTGGGCGCCAGCACGTTGTGCGCCGAGTATTCGCGCTTCGTCATCGACCTGAACCGTCCGTCCGACGACAAGCCGATGTACGTGGGCGCCACCACCGGTTTGTACCCGGCGACGCTGTTCGATGGCGTGCCGTTGTTCCGCGAAGGGCAGGCGCCATCCACCGAGGAACGGGCGACCTACCTGCAACAGGTGTGGATGCCTTACCACCAGGCCTTGCAGCAAGAACTGGCACGGCTCAAGGCCGAGTTCGGCTACGCCTTGCTGTTCGACGCCCACTCGATCCGCTCGGTGATCCCGCACCTGTTCGACGGCAAGCTGCCGGACTTCAACCTCGGCACTTTCAACGGGGCCAGCTGCGACCCGGCCCTGGCGAGCCAGCTCGAAGCCATCTGCGCCCGTCACGACGCCTTCACCCACGTGCTCAACGGCCGCTTCAAGGGCGGGCACATCACCCGGCAATACGGCAACCCGGCCGAACACATCCACGCGGTGCAACTGGAACTGTGCCAGAGCACCTACATGGAAGAGTTCGAGCCGTTCAACTATCGAGCGGACCTGGCGGCGCCGACCCGGGTGGTGATCCGGGAACTGCTCGAAGGCCTGCTGGCGTGGGGGCGCAAGACCTACAAGAAGTAAAGGCTGGCGGGCACTGTGTGGCGAGGGGATTTATCCCCGTCGGGTCGCGAAGCGGCCCCGACACTGCGCACGTCCTGCCGACCGTGCGGGGCTGCTGCGCCGTCCAGCGGGGATAAATCCCCTCGCCACAAGGTTCTCTGTTGTTTGGGCGGGGGGCATGCTCATTGAGGGCATTCGGGTTTATGATGCCGGACGGCAGACTAAATAGAAGTCCCCACAGGGATGACTCGACCCCTTACGGAGCGCGCAATGCAGACTTTGTTCCCGCAGATCAAACCCCATGCCCGGCACGATCTGGCTGTCGATGAAACCCACACGCTCTATGTCGATGAAAGCGGCTCTCCGGAAGGCCTGCCGGTGGTGTTCATTCACGGTGGCCCGGGTGCCGGCTGCGATGCCCAGAGTCGTCGCTACTTCGATCCGAACCTGTACCGCATCGTCACCTTCGACCAGCGTGGCTGCGGTCGTTCCACGCCCCACGCCAGCCTGGAAAACAACACCACCTGGGACCTGGTCGAAGACCTGGAGCGTATTCGCAAGCACCTGGGCATCGAGAAGTGGGTGCTGTTCGGCGGCTCCTGGGGCTCGACCCTGGCCCTGGCCTACGCCCAGACGCATCCGGAGCGGGTCCACGGCCTGATCCTGCGCGGGATCTTCCTCTGCCGTCCGCAGGAAATCGAATGGTTCTACCAGGCCGGCGCCAGCCGCCTGTTTCCCGACTACTGGCAGGACTACATCGCCCCGATCCCGCTGGACGAACGGGACGACCTGCTGGCCGCCTTCCACAAGCGCCTGATCGGCAACGACCAGATCGCCCAGATGCATGCGGCCAAGGCCTGGTCCATCTGGGAAGGACGCACCGCGACCCTGCGCCCGAACCCGCTGGTGGTCGATCGCTTCTCCGAGCCGCAGCGCGCGCTGTCGATCGCCCGGATCGAATGCCACTACTTCACCAACAACGCCTTCCTCGAACCCAACCAGTTGATCCGCGACATGGGCAAGATCGCTCACCTGCCGGGCGTGATCGTGCACGGCCGCTATGACGTGATCTGTCCGCTGGACAATGCCTGGGAACTGCACCAGAACTGGCCCAACAGCGAATTGCAGGTGATCCGCGACGCCGGGCACGCCGCCTCGGAGCCGGGCATCACCGATGCGCTGGTGCGCGCCGCCGGCCAAATGGCCCGGCGCCTGCTCGACCTGCCGCCCGAAGAAGCATGAAGGGCCTGCTGCAACGGGTCCGCGGCGCCCGGGTGGAAGTCGCCGGGGAAGTGGTCGGGGCCGTGGACCAGGGGTTGCTGGTGCTGGTGGCGGTCGAGCCTGAAGATACCCGGGCCAGTGCCGACAAACTGCTGCATAAGCTGCTTAACTATCGAGTGTTCAGTGACGCCGACGGCAAGATGAACCTGTCCCTGGCCGACGTGGGCGGTGGCTTGCTGCTGGTGTCGCAATTCACCCTGGCGGCAGACACCAAAAGCGGTTTGCGCCCGAGCTTCTCGACGGCTGCGCCGCCTGCCCAGGGAGAAGCGCTGTTCGACTATCTGGTCATGCAGGCGAAACAGGTGCATGGCACTGTGGCATCAGGTAGATTCGGCGCCGACATGCAGGTCCATCTGGTCAACGATGGGCCGGTAACGTTCCTGTTACAGGTCTGAAAGCGTTTGAAACATCTTTTCAGGCGTTTTTCCGGGAGAAACTAGGAGTTTTCGCGATAAATACTTTGTTGCCCCTGATGCGTTGTCACGCGGCCTACTAGATAATCGCGCGCTACGGGGGACCGGCATTCGCCGGTCCATTTGACTTAGGTAGAGACTTGTCCTGGACCGTTTGGGGAATCATTTTCTTCCATCGGAGTCGGAACAATGCTCGCCAACTTGGCAGGAGTGGTCCGCGAGGTCGGTTTTTTCAAAGCCGATACCCAGCAGATACGTTATCTGGCCGTTGGTTTTTTGATCTGTTTTCGGCGAGGGTTGCTCGTGATTGTTAGTCCCTGTAATGCACCAAAAATGTCTGCCAAACGGTTTAGAAACGCTCTGGTAGCGGGCTCGGCCCTGTTGTGCCTGTTCGGCGCGGGCCAACTGTGGGCATTCAGCCTGGATGATGTATCGGCGAAGGCTCAAGAACTGGCCGGGCAAAAATATGAAGCCCCGCGCAGCAATCTGCCGAACGAATTCCGCGAAATGAAATTTGCCGACTATCAAAAAATCCGTTTCCGCACCGAAAAAGCCGAATGGGCCGACCAGAAGACGCCGTTCAGGCTGTCGTTCTATCACCAGGGCATGCATTTCGATACGCCGGTGAAAATCAACGAAATCACCGCCACCAACGTCGAGGAGATCAAGTACGACCCGTCGCGCTTCGATTTCGGCGACGTGAAGTTCGATCCCAAGGCCACCGAGCAGTTGGGCTACGCGGGTTTCCGCGTGTTGTACCCGATCAACAAGGCCGACAAGCAGGACGAGATCATGACCATGCTGGGCGCGAGCTACTTCCGCGTCATCGGCAAGGGCCAGGTCTACGGCTTGTCCGCCCGCGGCATGGCCATCGACACGGCACTGCCCTCCGGCGAGGAATTCCCGCGTTTTCGCGAGTTCTGGATCCAGCGCCCGAAACCGACCGACAAGCACCTGGTGATCTTCGCCCTGCTGGACTCGCCACGGGCCACCGGCGCCTATCGCCTGACCCTGCGCCCGGGCACCGACACCGTGGTCGACGTGAAGTCGCGCATGTTCCTGCGTGATCGCGTGACCAAGCTGGGCGTCGCCCCGTTGACCAGCATGTACCTGTTCGGCGCCAACCAGCCGTCCAAGGTGCTCAACTACCGTCGCGAACTGCACGACTCCAGTGGCCTGTCGATCCATGCCGGCAACGGCGAGTGGATCTGGCGTCCGCTGAACAACCCGAAACACCTGGCCGTGAGCAATTTCTCGGTCGAGAACCCGCGTGGCTTCGGCCTGTTGCAACGTGGCCGCGACTTCAGCCACTACGAAGACCTGGATGACCGCTACGACAAGCGCCCAAGTGCCTGGATCGAACCGAAGGGCGATTGGGGCAAGGGCACCGTCGACCTGGTGGAAATCCCGACCGCCGACGAAACCAACGACAACATCGTTGCGTTCTGGAGCCCGGAAAAACTGCCTGAGCCTGGCCAGCCGCTGGACTTCAGCTACCGCCTGCACTGGACCCTCGACGAAGCCAGCCTGCATTCGCCAGACAGCGCCTGGGTCAAGCAGACCCTGCGTTCCACCGGTGACGTGAAGCAATCCAACCTGATCCGCCAGCCGGATGGCAGCGTGGCCTACCTGGTGGATTTCGAAGGTCCTTCGCTGCAGGCCCTGCCGGAAGACGCCGAAGTGCGTAGCCAGGTCAGCGTCGGCGATAACGCCGAGATCGTCGAGAACAGCGTGCGCTACAACCCGGAAACCAAGGGCTGGCGCCTGACGCTGCGAATGAAGATCAAGGACGCCAAGCAGGCCACCGAGATGCGCGCGGCACTGGTGCGTCCATTGACCCCTGTCGAGGCCCCGGCCGCAGCGCATACCGTGACCACCACGCTGGCCAAGGCCGACAAGATCGCTCGCCAGCAAAGCGAAAAAGAAGCCGCCAAGGAAAAAACGCAGGAAGAAGCCAAGGCCGACAAGTCTGCTTCCGCCGCCGTTGAAGCGACCCCAACCCCGCAGGAACCGGAAGCGACTGAACAAGTCCTGACCGAGACCTGGAGCTATCAGTTGCCAGCCGATGAGTAATACGCCAGTCAAGCCAGAGACACTCAGCGAGTACCTGGCCCATTTGCCCATGACCGACGAGCAGCGCGCCGAACTGGCGGGCTGCAAGTCCTTCAGCGAACTGCACCAGCGCCTTTCGTCGTCGACGTTCGACGCCCCCGACGAGGCCGCGCAGGCCTCGGTGGGTCGTCGCCTGACCCTGAGCACCGCCGAGGCGCTCGCGGAGGCCGAAATGCTGGGGCTCGACTCCAGTGGCCGGGTGTGCCTCAAGGCGACGCCACCGATCCGCCGGACCAAGGTCGTGCCGGAACCATGGCGCACCAACATCCTGGTTCGCGGCTGGCGGCGCCTGACCGGCCGGACCAACCCGCCAAAGCCGCCCAAGGACGAGCGCGTCCTGCCGCACGCCCGTTGGCGCACGGTGGGGTCGATCCGTCGCTATATCCTGCTGATACTGATGCTCGGCCAGACCATCGTCGCCGGCTGGTACATGAAAGGCATCATGCCGTACCAGGGCTGGTCGCTGGTGGACCTGGACGAAGTCCTGCACCAGCCGCTGACCCAGACCGCCACGCAGGTGCTGCCGTATGCGTTGCAGACCAGCATCCTGATCCTGTTCGGGATCCTGTTCTGCTGGGTGTCGGCCGGTTTCTGGACCGCGCTGATGGGTTTCCTGGAATTGCTCACCGGCCACGACAAGTACCGGATCTCCGGCGCGAGCGCCGGCAACGAGCCGATACCCAAGGACGCCCGAACCGCGCTGGTGATGCCGATCTGCAACGAAGACGTGCCGCGGGTTTTCGCCGGCTTGCGCGCGACCTTCGAATCGGTGGCCGCCACCGGTGACCTGGACCGCTTCGACTTCTTCGTGCTCAGCGACAGTAACGAAACCGATATCTGCGTCGCCGAGCAGCAGGCCTGGCTGGATGTCTGCCGTGAAACCGGGGGCTTCGGCAAGATCTTCTACCGTCGCCGTCGCCGCCGCGTGAAGCGCAAGAGCGGCAACCTCGACGACTTCTGCCGTCGCTGGGGCAGTGACTACAAGTACATGGTCGTGCTCGACGCCGACAGCGTCATGAGCGGCGAGTGCCTGACCAGCCTGGTGCGCCTGATGGAAGCGACGCCGGACGCCGGTATCATCCAGACCGCGCCGAAGGCCTCGGGCATGGACACCCTGTATGCCCGCATGCAGCAGTTCGCGACTCGGGTGTACGGTCCGCTGTTCACCGCCGGCCTGCACTTCTGGCAACTGGGCGAATCCCACTATTGGGGCCACAACGCGATCATCCGCATGAAGCCGTTCATCGAGCATTGCGCCCTGGCGCCGTTGCCCGGTAAAGGCGCGTTCGCCGGTGCGATCCTGTCCCACGACTTCGTCGAAGCGGCGTTGATGCGCCGTGCCGGCTGGGGCGTGTGGATTGCCTACGACCTGCCGGGCAGCTACGAAGAGTTGCCGCCCAACCTGCTGGATGAACTCAAGCGTGACCGTCGCTGGTGCCACGGCAACCTGATGAACTTCCGGCTGTTCCTGGTCAAGGGCATGCACCCGGTGCACCGGGCGGTGTTCCTGACCGGCGTGATGTCGTACCTGTCGGCGCCGCTGTGGTTCTTCTTCCTGGTGCTGTCCACCGCGCTGCTGGCGGTGAACACGCTGATGGAGCCGCAGTACTTCCTCGAACCGCGCCAGCTCTATCCGCTGTGGCCGCAATGGCACCCGGACAAGGCCATCGCCCTGTTCTCGACGACCATCGTGCTGCTGTTCCTGCCCAAGCTGTTGAGCATCGTGCTGATCTGGGCCAAGGGTGCGAAGGAGTTCGGTGGCAAGTTCAAGGTGACCTTGTCGATGCTGCTGGAGATGCTGTTCTCCATGCTGCTGGCGCCGGTGCGGATGATCTTCCACACCCGTTTCGTACTCGCCGCGTTCCTCGGCTGGGCCGCGACCTGGAACTCGCCGAAACGTGACGACGACTCCACGCCATGGAGCGAAGCGGTCAAGCGTCACGGCCCGCAGACCCTGTTGGGCTTCTGCTGGGCCTTGCTGGTGATCTGGCTGAACCCGAGCTTCCTGTGGTGGCTGGTGCCGATCGTCGGTTCGCTGATGCTGTCGATCCCGGTGTCGGTGATCTCCAGCCGTGTCGGCCTGGGCCTGAAGTCCCGTGACGAAAGCCTGTTCCTGATTCCCGAGGAATACGCGCCGCCCCAGGAACTGCTGTCGACCGACCAGTACGCCCATGAAAACCGTTGGCACGCGCTGAACGACGGCTTCATCCGGGCGGTGGTCGATCCACGACAGAACGCCCTGGCCTATGCCCTGGCGACTTCGCGTCACGGCCAGGCCGAGCCGATCGAATGGCTGCGGGTCGAACGCGTTCGCCACGCCTTGAAGGTCGGCCCTTCGGGGTTGAACAACGGCGAGCGCCTGGCGCTGTTGAGCGACCCGGTGGCCTTGTCCCGCCTGCATGAGCAGGTCTGGAGCGAGGCGCATCCGGAGTGGTTGGCGGCGTGGCGGGCATCGGTCAAGGCCGACCCCCATGCGCCGTTGCTACCGCTTCAGCCGGTGAGCGTGCAGCCTCAAGTGGCCTGATACGCAAAAAGCCCCGCTTCTGCAAGGAAGCGGGGCTTTTTGTTGGGCGTTGTTCAGGACGGGTCGGCGGTCAGGCCGCCATCGCGAGCAGGCTCGCTCCCACAGGGGGGCCTGGACGGAGCAGTTATATTCGCAACACCCCCGATCCCGTGGGAGCGAGCCTGCTCGCGATGGCGGCGGCACATCCAGCCTGTTCCCTCACACCTTGAACCGCGCCACCAACGTTTGCAAATGAACCCCCAGCCGTGCCAGTTCGGCGCTGGAGGCGGCGGTCTCTTCGCTGGCGGCGGAGGTTTGTTCGGAGACGTCCCGCACGTTCAGCACGCTGCGGTTGATTTCTTCGGCGGTGGCGCTTTGTTGTTCGGCGGCCGCGGCGATCTGCTGGTTCATCGACTGGATCGCCGACACGGTGCGGGTGATGTTCTCCAGGGAGCCGCCGGCGCGGCGGGTCAGCTCGACGCTGCTGTCGGTCAGGCCGCGGCTGTTGTCCATGATCGTGGCGACCTGCTGGGTGCCGTTTTGCAGGCCCTGGATCAATTCCTCGATCTCTTCGGTGGACTTCTGGGTGCGCTGGGCCAGGCTGCGGACTTCGTCGGCCACCACGGCGAAGCCTCGGCCCGCTTCACCGGCGCGGGCGGCCTCGATCGCGGCGTTGAGGGCCAGCAGGTTGGTTTGCTGGGCCACGGACTTGATCACGTCGAGCACGCTGCCGATCTTGTCGCTTTCGCGTTTCAAGTCACTCATGGCGTGGGTGGAGTTGCCCACTTCAAGGGCCAGGCGCTCGATCTGGGCGATGGCTTCACCCACCACGCGCTCACCCTCGCGGGCCTGCTGGTCGGCGGCGACAGCGGCTTCGGAGGCTTCCTCGGCGTTACGCGCGACTTCCTGCACCGTCGCGGTCATCTCGTGCATGGCGGTGGCGACCTGGTCGGTTTCCACTTTCTGGCTGTTGACCCCGGCGCTGGTCTGTTCGGTGACGGCGGAGAGCTGCTCGGCGGCGCTGGCGATCTGCGTGACGCCTTCGCCGATGCCGCCTATCAGTTGCCGCAGGCTGACCACCATCCGTTGCAGGCTGCCTTGCAACTGGCCCATTTCGTCCCGGCGGCGGACGTCGAGGTTCTGGCTCAGGTCGCCGGAAGCCACGCGTTCCAGGGCGACCAGGGTTTGTTGCAGGGGCACCACGATCTGCCGGGTGATGAGCCAGGCGGCCAGCAGACCGAAGGCCAATGCCAGGAGGGTGACGATGATCAGCGTGCTTTTTGCGGTGGCCGTTTCTTCGTTGCGTTTCTCGGTCTGCGAGGTGGTCAGGTGATTGTTCAGGTCATTCAGGCGAGTGTCCTGCTCCATCATTTTCTTCAGCGCGGAGGCGGTGGCGACCTGGGAATCACGGAACTGGCTGACTGCCGCGCGATAGGCTTTCATCGATTCGTTGGCCTGTTGCAGGTTGGCGGCGTGCTGCTCCGGCAGTTTTCCCGGCAAGGCTTCAAGGTTTTTCAGGACATTGTCGATGGCGTCCAGGGCCGGCTGTTCGGCATCGGCCTTGCCGCTATAGGTGTAGCCGCGAACCTGGTAGCGGGCCTGCTGGATCAGCTTGCTCAGCTCAACCACCTCGTTGAATTGCGTAATGCTGTCGCCTTGGCGCAGGGCGTTCTCGACGTCGGTCACCTTGGCCACGGCATTGTCGGCGTTGGCGCCAAGCTTGGAGCGGGCCGATTCGCGATTCTGCGTGGCCTGGGTCATGTCGGCAAAGGCGCGTTTGTATTCGTCGAGATTGCTCAGTTGCTGGTTGAGCAAATCCTGGTCCGCCGGTCGCACGAATCGCGTGAGGGCCGCTTGCAGGTCCCCTTGCAACTGGCCCATCAGCTCGGTCACGGCGGCCGGGCCTTGTTCGCCGCGGCGCATCTCATAGTCGAGGCGGGCGACACGCAGGTCCTTGGCCAACTCGTTGAGGCTGGCGATGGACGCTTGTTTGTCGGCGCGGCTGATCACGCTGCTCAGGCTGTTCCAGCCGGCGAGGGTGCTCAGGAGGGTCATGAACAGCACCAGGCCGAAACCGAAGCCCAGTTTGCGATTGACGCTTACATTTCCCAGCTTCTCGGTCAGCCAACTGAACATGTTGATACTCCCCTCGAACCATTTATTGGTCTTGTGAGAAGAGTATCGACCATGCAATGACGATCTGAAGGAAATCGGCCGTTGTATTTCCAGGGCGAGGACGCGAGCGCCTTCGCCCTGGCGCGTTTCGATACTAGACCTTGAACCGCCCCACCAACGTCTGCAAGTGCACGCCCAGCCGCGCCAGTTCGGCACTGGACGTGGCAGTTTCCTCGCTGGCGGCCGAAGTTTGTTCGGAGACGTCCCTCACGTTCAGCACGCTGCGGTTGATTTCTTCGGCGGTGGCGCTCTGTTGCTCGGCGGCCGCGGCGATCTGCTGGTTCATCGACTGGATCGCCGAGACGGTGCGGGTGATGTTCTCCAGGGAACCACCGGCGCGGCGGGTCAGCTCGACGCTGCTGTCGGTCAGGCCGCGGCTGTTGTCCATGATGGTCGCGACCTGCTGGGTGCCGTTTTGCAGGCCCAGGATCAATTCCTCGATCTCTTCGGTGGACTTCTGGGTGCGCTGGGCCAGGCTGCGGACTTCGTCCGCGACCACCGCGAAGCCACGGCCCGCTTCACCGGCGCGGGCGGCTTCGATCGCGGCGTTGAGAGCCAGCAGGTTGGTTTGCTGGGCCACGGACTTGATCACGTCGAGCACGCTGCCGATCTTGTCGCTTTCACGCTTGAGGTCGCCCATGGCGGCGGTGGAGTTGCCCACTTCAAGGGCCAGGCGTTCGATCTGGGAGATGGCCTCGCCCACCACGCGTTCACCCTCGCGGGCCTGCTGGTCGGCGGCAACGGCGGCTTCGGAGGCTTCCTCGGCGTTGCGTGCGACTTCCTGCACCGTCGCGGTCATCTCGTGCATGGCGGTGGCGACCTGGTCGGTTTCCACTTTCTGGCTGTTGACCCCGGCGCTGGTCTGTTCGGTCACGGCCGAAAGTTGTTCGGCGGCGCTGGCGATCTGCGTGACGCCTTCGCCGATGCCACCGATCAATTGGCGCAGGCCCACGGTCATGCTCTGCATGGCGCGCTGCAGCTGGCCCAGTTCGTCGCGGCGCGCGGAGGTGAGGTTGTGGGTCAGGTCGCCAGCGGCCACGCGCTCGGCCACTTTCAAGGTCGCACCGAGCGGGCCGACGATCTGCCGGGTGATGAACAGCGCGGCGATCACGCCGAACAGCAACGCCAATGCGGCGGCGACGACCAGAACGGTCTTGGCCTGGGCGGCGTCATGGTCGCGCACGGCGGTCTGGGACACGGTCAGTTTCTGGCTGGCGTCGAGCAACACATCGCCTTGCTCTGTCATGCGCTGGAGCGCGGCGCCGGTGTCGAGCTGGGAGTCGCGGAACTGGCTGACCGCCGAGCGGTAGGCGTTCATCGAATCGCTGGCCTGCTGCAGGTTGGCGGCGTGTTCCTCGGGCAACTGGTCCGGCAGGCGCGCCAGCAGCTTGAGGACGTTGTCGATGGCGTCGAGGGCCGGCTGCTGGGCCTCGCTCTTGCCGCTGTAGGTGTAGCCGCGAACCTGATAGCGAGCTTGCTGGACGGCCTTGCTCAGGGTCACCACGCTGTTGAACCGGGCCACGCTGTCGCCTTGCAACAGCGCGTTCTCCACCTCATTGACCCGGGCGACGGCGTTGTCGGCACTGGCGCCGAGTTTGCTGCGGGCGTCTTCGCGGCTGACAGTGGCGCGGGTCATCTGAGCGAAGGCGCTTTTATATTCGGCGACAGCGGCCAGTTGCTTGTCGATCAGCGCGACATCGTCCGGTTGCTCGATCAGCTGGCGGGCGGTCTTGAGCCCCGCGTCGAGCTTGCCCAGCAGATCGTTGACGGCCTGCGGACCGTTTTCGCCACGGGAGCTGTAGTAGTCCATGCGTGCCAGGCGCAGGTCCTTGCTCAAGCTGCTGAGTTCGGAAATGAACCCCAGTTTGTCGCCACGACTGATCACATTGCCCAGGCCGTTCCAGCCGGTGAACGCGATCATGAGGGTCAGGAACAGCACCAGACCGAAGCCTGCGCCGAGTTTGCGATTGACGCTGACATTTCCCAGACTCTGGGCGAACCACTGGAACATGCTGTTACTCCCTAGCCGCGCTGATTTTGTTTTATCGGCGCTGTATCGGCCTGTCGGCGGGGATCTGTAGCCATGAACTGAAGATCATGCGCCGGCTGGCTGGGGATGGGCGTCAGAACAGCCGTGCAAGCAGCGCCGTGACCGCAGTCTCGACCCGCAGGATGCGCTCGCCCAACTGCACCGGCTGCAGGCCGGCCTTGGCCAGCAAGTCGATCTCGTAGGGGATCCAGCCACCTTCCGGGCCGATGGCCAGCGTCACCGGTTCCGTCAGCGCCCGGGGGCAGGGCGGGTGGTTGCCCGGGTGGCCCACCAGGCCCAGGGTGCCTTCGGTGATGGCCGGCAGGCGGTCTTCGACGAAGGGCTTGAAGCGTTTCTCGATGATGATTTCCGGCAGTACGCTGTCCCGGGCCTGCTCCAGGCCGAGGATCAACTGCTCGCGAATGGCCTCGGGCTCCAGGAACGGCGTTTGCCAGAAGCTCTTTTCCACCCGGTAGCTGTTGACCAGCACCACCCGCGGTACGCCCATGGTGGCGACGGTCTGGAACACCCGCCGCAGCATCTTGGGGCGCGGCAGGGCCAGCACCAGGGTCAACGGCAGCTTGGCCGGTGGCGGTTGATCGAGGCTCACCTGCAATTCCGCTTCGCAAGCTTCCAGGCGCAGCACCTGGGCCGTGCCCATCAAGCCGCCGATGCGCCCGACCCGCAGGCTGTCGCCGACGGCGCTGCGGTGGACTTCCTGCATGTGGGTCAGTCGTCGATCGCTCAGGATCACCCGGTCCGGCCCAATGAAGTCGGCCTCTTCGAGCAGCAGCAGGTTCACGCTTGGGTCGCTGGCGGATGGTCGTCGTGGTCGTCAACGGCCTCGTCTTCCGGGTGCTCGCTGCGTTTGCGAACCAAGCCGCCGAACAGCACGCCGATCTCGAACAGCAGCCACATCGGCACGGCCAACAGGGTCTGGGAGAAGATGTCCGGCGGGGTCAGGATCATACCGACCACGAAGCAGCCGATGATCACGTACGGGCGGATCTTCTTCAGATACTCGACGTCAACGACGCCGATCCACACCAGTAGCACCACGGCCACGGGGATTTCGAACGCCACGCCGAAGGCGAAGAACAGCGTCATGACGAAATCCAGGTAGCTGGTGATGTCGGTCATCATCTCCACGCCCGCCGGGGTGGCGGCGGCGAAGAACTTGAAGATCAGCGGGAATACCAGGAAATAGGCGAAGGCCATGCCGGTGTAGAACAGCAGGATGCTGGACACCAGCAGCGGCACGGCGATGCGTTTTTCGTGCTTGTACAGGCCAGGCGCGATGAAGCCCCAGATCTGGTGCAGGATCACCGGGATCGCCAGGAACAGCGAAACCATCATCGTCAGCTTCAGTGGCGTCAGGAACGGTGACGACACATCGGTGGCGATCATCGTCGCGCCGGCCGGCAGGTACTGGCGCAGCGGCGTGGAGACGAAGGTGTAGATCTGCTGGGTGAAGGCGAACAGCCCGGCGAAGATGATGAAGACCGCCGCGACGCAGCGCAGCAGGCGCGTGCGCAGCTCGGTGAGGTGCGATACCAGCGGCATCGGCTGGTCATGCTCTGGGATATTGCTCATGGGGCTCGCGGCGGCAATGTAGGGTCATTGGGAGCGGCAGGGGGCGTCGTTGTCGGGGCCGGCTCCACCGGTTTGGCGGGTTCGACCGGTGCCTGCACCGCATCGGTCGCCGGCGCTTGCGGGGCAATCGTCGGTTCGACCGCAGGCACGACCGGCGTCGGTTCCTGCTGGGTCGGCGTGAGGATTTTCCGCGCTTCCTGCTCCAGGGACAGGATGTGTTCGTTGTGCAGTTGCCGACGGATGTCGTCGGCACCGATTTCACGTTCGACTTCCTGTTTGATCGCATTGAAGCTGCGCTTCAGGCGCCCGATCCACAGGCCGGCGGTGCGCGCGGCACCCGGCAGGCGCTCGGGCCCCAGGACCAGCAGGGCGACGAGGCCGACGAGCAGCAGTTCAGTGAAGCTGATCCCAAACATTAGTCAGTGCTCACGAGTCTTTGCGGGTCGGCTCTTCGACTTTCTGGGCCTGCACGTCGATGGTGTGCGGCGCATTCACAGGCTGGGCCGCCTGGGGATGGACAGGTTGGGCCGGCTGTACCGGTTGCGCCGGTGCCGCCGTCGGGTCGGCCGGCTTCTCGTCATCGTTCATGGCCTTGCGAAAGCCCTTGATCGACTCGCCGACATCGGTGCCGAGGTTCTTCAGTTTCTTGGTGCCGAACACCAGCACCACGACGACCAGGATGACGATCCAGTGTTTCCAGTCAAAAATACCCATGTGGCTATTCCTCTCAAGAGTTGATCAGGCGGACGGACGCGAGGCTTTCTCGACGTGCCCGGACAGACCGAAGCGACGGTCCAGTTCATCCAGTACGGCCTGCGGATGCTGTCCCAGTTGGGCCAGCATGACCAGGCTGTGGAACCACAGGTCGGCGGTCTCGTAGATCACATCGCTGCAATCGCCGCTGAGGGCGGCGTCCTTGGCGGCGATGATGGTCTCGACCGACTCTTCGCCGACTTTTTCCAGAATCTTGTTCAAACCCTTGTGGTACAGGCTGGCGACATAGGAGCTGTCGGCCGCGGCGCCCTTGCGCTCTTCCAGCACCTGGGCCAGGCGGGTCAGGGTGTCACTCATGGGTATGTCCTGAATAGATGGCGTGCGGGTCCTTGAGCACCGGTTCGACGGTTTTCCAGTCGCCGTTCTCGAAGACGCGATAGAAGCAGCTTTGGCGGCCGGTATGGCAGGCGATTTCACCGACCTGCTCGACCATCAGGATGATGACGTCGCCGTCGCAGTCCAGGCGCATCTCATGCAGGTGCTGCACGTGCCCGGACTCTTCACCCTTGCGCCACAGCTTGCCACGGGAACGTGACCAATAGATGGCGCGGTTCTCGGCGGCGGTCAGGGCCAATGCCTCGCGGTTCATCCAGGCCATCATCAATACGCGCCCGGTCTTGTGATCCTGGGCGATGGCCGGCACCAGGCCGTCAGCGTCCCACTTGATCTCGTCCTGCCAGTTTTTCATCTTCGAC
Organism: Pseudomonas citrullilanati; assembly: GCF_030580855.1. Classification (GTDB taxonomy): domain Bacteria; phylum Pseudomonadota; class Gammaproteobacteria; order Pseudomonadales; family Pseudomonadaceae; genus Aquipseudomonas; species Aquipseudomonas citrulli. Next base: position 91,311 of record NZ_JAUQOP010000021.1, read on the forward strand.
TCCGACAATGGGCCGCGCACTTCGAGTCGGCGGGCCCAGCGTTGAAACAGTGTGCCAGTGCGAACCGGTGCTGGCTATCGGCGAACGACCAGATACAAACCCACGGCCACCATGATCCCGGCCGGCCAGTGGCCCACCTGGCTCAACGGCCCGCCGGTGGCCAGCACCGCGCCGCCGCCCAGGTGAGCGGCGCCGAGCAGGCGCAGGAACCAGTCGTCCTTGCGCTTGTGCCAGGGCGGTGGTGGGTCCTGGGCATGGGGTTGGGACATCCGCTCCAGCAGGTCGCGGGTCATGTTGGCCAGGTGCGGGATCTGCTCGAACTGGCTCTGCACGTTGCCCAGCAAGGTGCGCGGGCTGACGCGTTCGCGCATCCAGCGTTCGAGGAACGGCTGGGCGGTGTTCCACAGGTCCAGGTCCGGGTACAACTGGCGACCGAGGCCTTCGATGTTCAGCAAGGTCTTCTGCAGCAGCACCAGCTGTGGCTGGACCTCCATGTTGAAGCGGCGCGCGGTCTGGAACAGGCGCATCAGCACCTGGCCGAAGGAAATATCCTTTAACGGTTTTTCGAAGATCGGCTCGCATACGGTACGGATCGCCGCTTCGAATTCGTTGAGCTTGGTTTCGGCTGGCACCCAGCCAGAGTCGATGTGCAATTGGGCGACCCGGCGGTAGTCGCGCTTGAAGAAGGCGAACAGGTTGCGCGCCAGGTAATCCTGGTCCTCCGGGGTGAGGCTGCCGACGATGCCGCAGTCGATGGCGATGTACTGCGGGCTCCACGGCTGCACCGTGCTGACGAAGATGTTGCCCGGGTGCATGTCGGCGTGGAAGAAGCTGTCGCGGAACACCTGGGTGAAGAAGATTTCCACGCCGCGCTCGGCAAGCATCTTCATGTCCGTGCGCTGGTCGGCCAGGGTCGCCAGGTCGGTGACCTGGATGCCATAGATGCGCTCCATCACCAACACTTTCGGGCGGCACCAGTCCCAGTACACCTGCGGCACGTAGAGCAGCGGCGAGCCTTCGAAGTTGCGGCGCAGCTGACTGGCGTTGGCCGCCTCGCGCAGCAGGTCGAGTTCGTCGTAGATGGTTTTCTCGTAGTCCTGGACCACGTCCACCGGGTGCAGCAGGCGCGCGTCGGCCGAGAGCCGCTCGGCGGCCCGGGCGAGGATGAACAGCCACGCCAGGTCCTGGGCAATGACCGGCTTGAGGCCCGGGCGGATCACCTTGACCACCACCTCTTCGCCGCTCTTGAGTTGCGCGGCGTGCACCTGGGCCACGGAGGCCGAGGCCAGGGGCTCGACGTCGAAGCGCTTGAAGACTTCGCTGATCTTCTTGCCCAGTTGCGCTTCGATCAACGCCACCGACACCTTGGAATCGAACGGCGGCACCCGGTCTTGCAGCAGCATCAGCTCATCGGCGATGTCTTCGGGCAGCAGGTCGCGGCGGGTCGAGAGAATCTGCCCGAACTTGATGAAGATCGGTCCCAGGTCCTGCAAGGCCAGGCGCAGGCGCGCCCCGCGACTCAGCTCCAGGGGGCGGCGGGGCAGCCAGCGCCACGGCAGCACGAAACGCAGCGCCAGGAGAAACCAGGGCAACGGCAGGGCGAACAGCAGGTCATCGAGGCGGTAGCGAATCACGACGCGCTGGATGCGCAACAAACGGCGGACGGCAAGCAGCTTCATGCGTTATCGCTTGGGTTCAAGGGATCGGGAAAGGCGCTCGAAACGCGCCTCGAGTCGTTCCAGGTCAAGCTTGACCTGGTCCAGTTCATTGAAGCGGGCCTGGGCTTCGCGTTGGCCAACGAGCGTACGCGATTCTTCGGCCAGGTACTCGCTCAGGTTCTGCCCCAGGCTGGCGAACCCCTGGCGGTACCAGCGGGCGCGGCTGCGCAGGTGGCCGCCGAGCAGCTGGGTGGCCACCGGGCCGAGCCACCGGGAGACTTCATATTCCCAGTCCAGCTCCAGGTCCTGGAGCACCGCCGCCAGGTCCAGCAGCACGCCGCTGTCGCCGTCGAGCTCGACCTCGGGCCGATGCAGCACCGCCGTCTTGTCCTTGCTCAAGGCCAGGCTCAGCAGGCTCGACGCCGGGGCGCGCAAGGTACAGTCCGCCTCCGCCTCCCAGTGGGCGGCGAGCATCAGGCCTTCGTCGCTGGGCATCAGGAACAATCGCAGCGCCGGGCTGCGACAGTCGACGGCAATCACCTTGCCGCTCAAGTGCGCCAGGCGCGCCAGCGCCGTGCTGTCCAGGCGCAGGACGCGGTTGAGACCGAGTTCAACGCTGGCGAGCAGGCCGGTGAGCAGCATCAGGGCTTGATACCTCGGTGCAGGGCGACGATGCCGGCGGTCATGTTGTGGTAGGTCACGCGGTCGAAACCGGCGTCCACCATCATCGACTTCAGGGTTTCCTGGTTCGGGTGCATGCGGATCGATTCGGCTAGGTAGCGGTAGCTTTCCGAGTCGTTGGTGATCAGCTTGCCCATCAGCGGCATGAAGGCGAACGAGTAGGCGTCGTAGGCCTTGGACATCAGCGCGTTGGTCGGCTTGGAGAACTCCAGCACCAGCAGGCGTCCGCCGGGCTTGAGCACCCGCAGCATCGAGCGCAGGGCATCTTCCTTGTGGGTGACGTTGCGCAGGCCGAAGGCGATGGTCACGCAGTCGAAATGGTTGTCCGGGAACGGCAGCTTCTCGGCGTCGGCCTGGACGAACTCGACATTGCCGGCCACCCCCAGGTCCAGCAGGCGGTCGCGACCGACCTTGAGCATGGACTCGTTGATGTCGGCGAGCACCACCTGGCCGGTCGGCCCGACGATGTGGGAAAACTTCTTCGTCAGGTCGCCGGTGCCGCCGGCGATGTCCAGCACGCGATTGCCGCTGCGCACGCCCGACAGCTCGATCGCGAAGCGCTTCCACAGGCGGTGCATGCCGCCCGAGAGCAGGTCGTTCATCAAGTCGTACTTGGCGGCTACCGAGTGGAACACCTCAGCGACTTTTTCCGCTTTCTGGCTTTCCGGCACGTTCTTGAAGCCGAAGTGAGTGGTGGGTTCGGCATCGCTGCCTTTGCGCTGATCAGTCATATCGCGGTCACCAAAAAAGAATGCGGGACATTCTAATCCCGGTGGAGGGCTTTGTCTTGGCAAGGCTGAAGGTAAGATGAACCACCGCCGGGACGTTTTGACGCAGCCAGGGTCTGAAACGTTCAGGCAAGTCCCGATAGAACAGGAGTCACCCGATGGCCCGTATTACTGTTGAACGTGCCCATGACCTGGGCAAGGAAGCGGCCCGTGCCAAGGCCGACAAGTTGGCGCAGAAGTTGTCCGATAGCTACGGCCTGGAGCCGCAATGGGTCGGTGACACGCTCAAGCTCAAGCGCTCCGGGGTCAAGGGCGAGGTGCACGTGGGCGAGGATTCGATTCGCGTCGAGGTCGAGCTGGGCATGTTGATGTCGGCGATGAGCGGGACGATCAAGGCGGAAATCGAGAAGGCCTTGGACAAGGCGTTGGTTTGATCTGATCGAAGGGGTGGGCGAGCACAGAACCAGAGTTCACCACCAACCTTGTGGGAGCGGGCTTGCTCGCGAATGCGTTGGGTCAGTCAATGTTGATGTTGGCTGACTAAAAGCATTCGCG
>NZ_JAUQOP010000022.1 GCF_030580855.1 Pseudomonas citrullilanati
ACATCAACAACTTCAACCACTTGCGCTTCCGATCTCTCGTTAGCGGGAGGCGAATTCTACAGCGTTGTTCGCTGCTGTCAACACCTCTTTTTCAGCGCTTCCGGACTTCGATGAACTGAAGTCCTGCACTGCCGAAAATCGTTTAACTCATTGAAACTCAAGGAGTTTTCCGTTTCGACTGCGCCGGAAGTGGGGCGAATTATAGACGTCTGGAATCTGCCGTCAACACTTAATTCAACTTTTCTATCAACCTACAGCACGCCCCTTTAATTTCACCGCTGTATATAGACGGCATACGCCGGAGTGCGCAATATACTGCTCAAATTCATCTCCTGCCTTTATTCTGGACGACCGCTAGCAATGACCTCCTCTTCTCGCAGCCTGGTAACCACGTTATTCCCGGTTGCCCTGCTCTTAGTAGCCATGGCCTCCATCCAGTCCGGCGCCTCCCTTGCCAAAAGCATGTTCCCGATCGTGGGCGCGCAAGGAACCACCACGCTGCGACTCCTGTTCGCCAGCCTCATCATGCTCATATTATTGCGCCCTTGGCGCGCCAAGCTCACTGTCCAGTCCCTGCGTACCGTGATCGTCTATGGCATGGCCCTGGGCGGCATGAACTTTCTTTTCTATATGTCTGTTCGTACGGTGCCTCTGGGAATCGCCGTGGCGCTGGAATTTACCGGCCCCTTGGCCGTGGCGATCTACGCGTCGCGGCGGGCAATCGATTTCCTCTGGATTGCCTTGGCGGTGATCGGCCTGCTGCTGTTGATTCCAACAGGCGCTTCCAGCGCCGGCATCGATCTAGTCGGTGCCGGTTATGCGTTGGGGGCGGGGGTTTGCTGGGCCCTGTACATCCTGTTTGGCCAGAAGGCCGGCGCCGACCATGGCGTGCAGACCGCCGCACTCGGGGTGGTGATCGCGGCGCTGTTCGTCGCCCCGATCGGCATTGTCCACGCAGGAGCCGCGTTGCTGACGCCGGCCCTGATCCCGATCGCCATTGGCGTCGCCGTATTGTCCACCGCCCTGCCCTACACCCTCGAGATGGTCGCGATGACCCGCATGCCGGCACGCACCTTTGGCACCCTGATGAGCATCGAGCCCGCCATTGCGGCCATGTCCGGGTTCATCTTCCTTCAGGAGTTTCTGTCCCTGGCCCAATGGGCCGCCATTGCCTGCATCATCCTGGCTTCGGTCGGTGCAACGCTGACCATGGACAGCCCGGCAACGCCGGCCGTCGCGGCGGATTGAAGCAGAACTTAACGAAGGTCTGGCATTTGCCGCGCATTTAGGCCATGTTTAGGCGCGTAACCTAATGTCAGACATGGATTTTTCATACAGGACGTCATGAACGCTTCAAACGCAGGCGAACGCAACCGTACGTGGGCATGAGATCCACGACGGTGTTAAGGACGGGAATGAAACGAATTTTGATAGTGATCGCCGTACTGGCCATTGCAGGCTGCGCGGCGACAACCAAGACTGAAGTCAAGCGCGGTAAAAAAGGCCTGCACATCAATTGCTCCGGCCTTTCCTCTTCCTGGGATCAATGCGCCGCCAGCGCCGCCAACTCCTGCGCCCCCAAAGGCTACAAGGTCATCGCCAAGTCAGGTGATGCCGTGGAGGAACCTGGGGACTATCCCTTCGGGCTCAACCCCGCCGGCTATACCAGCCGTAGCATGATCGTGATCTGCAAGTAACCACGTCAGTCGAGCCCGGCCAGTCGCCGGGTGATTTCGTCATGGCTGGACTCGAGGACCGCCTGCTGGACCTCAGGTGCAGCCATCATCCGCGCGACAACCAGCGCTCCTACGCATTGGGACAGGATGGCCCAGGCCAGAGCGTCACTTCCCAGTACCTGTGCCCAACTTTCCTGCAAGCGACAGACCCACGTTTGCGCCACCTCCCTCACCTGCTCATCCGATCGCGCAATCTCGGCGCCCAGCACTGGCAATGCACAACCTACTTCGGGTTGCTCGACATGGCTCATGCTCAGATAGTGCTTGAGACAACGCTTCAACTTTGCCTGGTCCATGGCACCGTCGCCCGCCAAACGGTCCAGGCTATGGGCCAGTTCACGCTCGACGATGGCCTTGAAAAGCTCGTCCTTGGACGAGAAGTGACTGTAGAACGCCCCACCGCTCAAGCCGATCGCTTTCATCAGACCATCAACGCCCACTGTGGAAAACCCCAACGTCTTGGCGGATGCGGCACTGCTGGCGAGCAGTTTCTCTCGGGTTTCCATCTTGTGATTGGCTGAATAACGCATGGTCCTGCCCCTGATTGCTCACCTTGACGCTCGCCGGATCTTAGCATAACGTCCGTTTAGCTAACGATCGTTTACCAATGAGGCTGATCATGAATAACAACAAGGTTGTACTGGTGGTGGGCGCGGGCGACGCGACGGGCGGGGCGATCGCCCGGCGTTTCGCACAGGAAGGTTTCGTCGCGTGTGTCACCCGCCGCAGTGCCGATAAGCTCGAGCCGTTGGTTGAGGAGATCCGCGCCCAGGGCGGCGAGGCCCATGGCTTCGCCTGCGATGCTCGCAAAGAGGACGATGTCATTGCCCTGGTCGAGCAGATCGAGACCCAGATCGGTCCGATCGAAGCCTTCGTGTTCAATATCGGCGCCAACGTTCCCTGCAGCATCCTCGAAGAAACCGCCCGCAAGTACTTCAAGATCTGGGAGATGGCCTGCTTCTCGGGTTTCCTCAATGCGCGGGAAGTGGCCAAGCGCATGGTCATGCGCCAGCGCGGAACGATCCTGTTCACCGGGGCGACGGCAGGATTGCGTGGGGCTTCAGGGTTCGCCGCGTTCGCGGGGGCCAAGCATGGCATTCGGGCACTGGCCCAGAGCATGGCACGGGAACTGGGGCCGATGAATATTCACGTGGCCCACGTGGTGGTGGACGGTGCCATCGACACAGACTTCATTCGCGACAATTTTCCGGAGAAATACGCGACCAAGGATCAGGATGGCATCCTGGACCCTGGACACATTGCCGACAACTATTGGTACCTGCACAGCCAGCCGCGCGACGCCTGGACCTTCGAACTGGACCTGCGTCCCTGGAACGAACGCTGGTAACCCCTTCCGTAAAACAACAAGAGCGCAGCGCCCATGAGCAAATCGGTGGAGTTCTACTTCGATCTCGGCAGCCCGGCCACCTACCTGGCCCATACCCAATTGCCGACCCTGTGTGCAGAGACAGGCAGCCAGCTGATCTATCGCCCGATGCTGTTGGGTGGCGTGTTCAAGGCAACCGGCAATGCGTCCCCAGCGACGATCCCCGCCAAGGGTCGCTACATGTTCGAAGACCTGAATCGCTTCGCCAAGCGATACGGCGTCGCGTTCAAGCTCCCTCCCTATTTCCCGATCAATACGCTGTTACTGATGCGCGCCGTCACTGGCATTCAACTGCGCCAGCCCGAGCGTTTCGAAGCCTTTATCGATTGCCTGTTCCGCGCGCTGTGGGTGGACGCACGCAACCTCAATGATTCGGCAACGGTGGCGGCCGTATTGGCTGAAGGCGGTTTCGACCCTGAGTACGTGCTGGCCCTGACCACCGATGAGCAGGTCAAGCAAGCGCTCAAGACAACCACCGAAACCGCCATTGAACGGGGCGTGTTCGGGGCCCCGAGCATGTTCGTCGACAACGTGTTGTACTTCGGCCAGGATCGGCTGGACTTCCTCCGTGAGGCCCTGGGCTGATCCCGCGGGTCAGATGGCCACGGTCCGCTCGTTGAGCCACTGCAGCGCAGCCCCTTCCAGCAACGGGCTCAACCGACGCCGGACCTCGGCGTGGTAGGCGTTGAACCAGTCCTTTTCCTCCTGGGTCAGCAACGATGGTTCCAGGCAGCGGGTGTCGATCGGGCACAGGGTCAGGGTTTCGAATTCGAGGAACTCGCCGAACTCGCTGCTTCCCGCCTCGCGGTTCAACGCCAGGTTCTCGATGCGCACGCCCCAGCGACCGGGACGATAGGTTCCCGGCTCGATCGAGGTGATCATGCCCGCTTGCATCGCCGTTTGCGGCGTGGCCGCGGCCTGGTAGGCAATCACCTGGGGACCTTCGTGGACGTTGAGGAAATACCCCACCCCATGGCCGGTGCCGTGGCCGTAATCGACCTGCTCGGCCCAGATCGGCGCGCGGGCGATGGCATCCAGCAACGGCGACAGGATGCCCCGCGGAAACCTGGCCCGGGACAGAGCGATGACCCCCTTGAGCACCCGCGTGCAGTCACGCTTCTGTTCGGCGGTGGGGGTTCCGACCGGCACCATGCGGGTGATATCGGTGGTGCCGCCGAGGTACTGTCCGCCGGAATCGATCAGCAGCAGCCCGTCACCTTCGATGACCGCATGGGCCTGCGGCGTGGCGTGGTAATGCGGCATCGCGCCGTTGGCATTGAAGGCGGCAATGGTATTGAAGCTCAGCGAGACATAATCCGGCCGACGCGTACGGGCCGCGGTCAACTGCTCATCGATGGTCAGTTCGGTTATGCGCTCGCGCCCCCAGACCGCTTCCAGCCAGGCGAAGAACTCACAGAGCGCCGCACCGTCCTGCTCCATGGCCTGGCGGATGTGTTCGGCGTCGGCCAGGCTCTTGCGGGATTTGGCCAGCGTCGTCGGGTTGAGCCCCTCGACCAGCTTCACGTCATCGCCCAGGTTATCCAGCAGCCCAACCGTGACCCGCGCCGGATCGACCAGCAGGCTCGCCCCGCCCGGCACCTCACGCAATGCGGCCGCCGCTTCGCTGTAGTCACGCAGCGACACCCCATCCTGCTCGAGCACGGCGCGCAGCCCTGCGTCCACCTTGTCCAGGGCCACGAACAGCGTGGCCTGTCGCTGGTTGATCAAGGCGAAGGAAACGAACACCGGGTTGAACGACACATCGGCGCCGCGCAGGTTGAACAGCCAGGCGATGTCATCCAGCGTGGCGATGAAATGCCAGTCGGCGCCGCGTTCCGTGAGGGCCTCGCGCAACTTGGCAAGCTTCTCTACGCGGTTGACGGTCGCCTGGGGCGGAAGGTGCGCGTAGACCGGTTGATTGGGCAGGCTCGGGCGATCGGTCCAGACTTCGTCGAGCAGGTCGATGTCCGTGCGCAACCGCGCGCCACGTTCCGCCAGCTTGCTGCCCAGGGTCCGGGCCGACGCCACGGCCATCACCGCGCCGTCCACCGCCACTACCCCACCTTCGGGGGTTTGTTCGGCGAGCCAATCCAGGGGGCCGGGTTGGCCCGGGATCAGCTTGACCAGCTCGATACCGCTGCCTTCCAGCTCCTGGGTCGCCTGTTCCCAATAACGGCTGTCAGCCCAGACGCCGGCAAAACCCGCCGTCACGATCAACGTGCCCACTGAACCATGGAACCCCGACAACCATTGTCGTCCCTGCCAGTAGCCCGGCAGGTATTCCGACAGATGCGGGTCGGCCGATGGCACCAACAGCGCGTGGATGCCCTGCTGATTCATCCGTTGGCGAATTCGGGCCAGGCGCTGGGGAACCAGTCCAGGGGTCAAGGGCTCGGTGCTCATCGTTTCTCCTGCTCATTGATATTGTTGTTCGATGCCGAAGACACTCGGCTCATGGGGTGGTGGCCCAGAACGCCGGCGCTGTCGCGCAGGCGGCCTTGATCAGCCGTACCGCCTCGTCGATGTCCTGTTCGGTGGTAAAGCGCCCCAGGCTCAGGCGAATGGTTCGACCGGCCGCGCGCGCATCATGCCCCAGGGCCAGCAGCACGTGGGACGGCGTGTTATGCGCCGAATTGCAGGCCGAGGTCGCGGAAAAGGCCATCGACGCGCCCAGTGCGGCCGGGTCGAACGTCCCTTCATGGAACGTCAGGCTCAATGTGTGGGGAATCCGCCGGGTCGCGCTGCCGTTGATACAGACTCCGGGCAAGGCCAGCAGCGGTTCCAGCAAACGATTGCGCAACCGGGCGATCTTGGCCAGCTCGTCGTCGAACGCCTGGGCGGCCAGTTCGAAGGCCGCGCCCATGGCAGCGATCTGGTGGGTCGCCAGGGTCCCGGAACGCAGGCCGCCCTCGTGTCCGCCACCATGGATCTGCGCCGACAGCCGCGGTCGGGCACGATCGCCAACGTAGAGTGCGCCAATGCCCTTGGGGCCGTAGATCTTGTGGGCGGAAAAAGACATCAGGTCCACCGGCCAGCGGGCCAGGTCGATCTGCACCTTGCCCGCGCCCTGGGCGGCGTCGACATGGAACAGCGCACCGTGCTCGCGCACGATCTGTCCCGTGGCGACGATGTCATTGACGGTGCCCAACTCGTTGTTCACCAGCATCAGCGACACCAGGAAAGTGTCCTCGCGCAATGCTTCGCGAACCGCTTGCGGGTCGATCAGCCCCTCGGCGTCCGGCGCCAGCCAAGTGACCTCGACACCGAATTCCTCGAGCTGTCGCGCCGTGTCGAGAATCGCCTTGTGTTCGATCAGGCTGGTAATGACATGGCCGCCACTCCCGCCGCGGGCCTGGGCCACGCCCTTGAGGGCCAGGTTGTTGGATTCGGTGGCGCCGGAGGTCCAGACGACCTGCTCGGGTCGGGCTCCCACCAGTTGCGCCACTTGCTGGCGGGCCCGTTCGACCGAACGACGGGCCGCCTGGCCGAAAGCATGGGAGCTGGAAGCCGGGTTGCCGAAGTTACCGTCGAAGCCGAGACACTCGACCATGACCTGTATGACCCGCTCATCAACCGGGGTGGTGGCGGCGTAATCGAAATATAGCGGACGTTTATTCATGGGAAACTCGCAGAGCCTGCTCCGGGATCAGGCGCCCTCGTTGGATTCGAGACAAGCAATACCTGATCGAAGACCTTAAAGAAGTCGGACTTCATTTAAAAGTGCGTAGGAACGCTCCTGAACAGCGAGCTTAGCAGGCCTCGCGCCCAAGCTCAGCCCTCAACTGATGCTTTCGAGCAACAGCGGATACAACGAAGCGACCAGCAACAGTGCCATGCCCCAGTTGAACAGGCGCAGCCAGCGACGATCACGCAACAGGTTGCGCAGCAGGCTGCCGCAAATCACCCAGAGGCTGACGCTCGGCAGGTTGATCAAGGCAAATACCGCCGCGATCACCACCACGTTGAGGAAATAGCCTTGGAGCGGCGTGTAGGTGCTGATGGCGCCGATGGCCATGATCCAGGCCTTTGGGTTGACCCACTGGAAGGCCGCCGCGCCCCAGTAGCTGATCGGCGTGTTCTCGCCTGGCTGGCTTTCGGAAACCGGGCCGGAATGGGCGATTTTCCATGCCAGGTACAACAGGTACGCCGCCCCGATGTAGCGCAGCGCGGTGTAGAGCAAAGGGTACGCCTGGAATACGGCGCCGAGGCCAAGGCCTACCGCCAGCACCAGGGAAAAGAAGCCGCAAGTGATGCCCAGCATGTGGGGGATGGTGCGGTTGAAACCGAAGTTGACCCCCGAAGCCAATAACATGGTGTTGTTGGGGCCCGGCGTGATCGAGGTCACCAGGGCAAACAGGGCGAAGCCCAGCAAGAGGTCGAGCGAAAGGGTCATGTGAAGTCAGTCCATCGGGGTGGTCAGTCAAGTCATGACCCTACCCCACGTCCTGGCGCAAACCCATGGACAGTTGGGCAAAACTTCGAGCGGTACAGTCCTTCAGCTTGACCGACCGGGCACCTGCACGCCCAACTCCGCGCTCATTTCGCCCTGGTCGTCGAAACCGACATTTTTTTGCGCAGTGCCGAGCAACTCGGTCTTCTTGGCATGGTATTCGTCGAACGACAGGCCCCGGCGGTTCAACGCCTCCAGGGCCAGCTCGCGGGTTTCGTCCGCACTGTAGGGGCGCAGCTCCGGGAAGGAACTGGCGCAACCGCTCAGTAAGGTGACAGTCGACAGCAACAAAACGGCAAGGGTACGGTTCATGGCAAGTGTCCAAATGTTCTGGCGTTGGGCGATGAACAAAGGCTACTCGCCGGCCCTGCCGGGCAGAAATCAACCCTCTCGATAGTGGGTATCGCATCCTCGAATCGACCGTTGCGCTTAACCGACCAACTGGCAATGCAAGTCGTTGTCCAGGCTGCGCTCGATGTCGCACAGCACCTCGAACGAGCCGAACTTGACCGCCTTCGCCCGGTAAACCAGCCCCCAGAAGTCCTGCCCGCCGGTCTCGATGCTTCGAAACGCCGCTTCGCCCGCCTCGCGGGTTTGCCACTGCAAATAGTTGAGCACCCGCCGACCGTCCTCGCTGGCCTGGATACTCGCCCTGAGAAAGCCTTGATGGTCACGGGCCAGGCGTTCGGTCTGCCGCGACAACGCCGTGACCAGCGCCTGCTGCCATTGCGGCTCGATGTTGAATTCCATCAGTTGAGTGAAACTGCGATTGTGCCTAGGCGTTTGCATGAAAGGTCCCCGCTGCGTGTAAGGCGGATCTTGCGATCCGAAGGCCTGCAGGGTAAAACCTCTAGTTAAGTCAAGGTCAAGCGATGAATTCAGGCACATGACAACGATCGATGTCCACAAGGCACTCACCGTCGGCCAAGTGGCCGCCCGCAGCGGCGTGGCGGTCACCGCCCTGCATTTCTACGAGACCAGGGGCCTGATCAGGAGCACGCGCAACGCGGGCAACCAGCGGCGTTACCCACGAGAAGTATTGCGTCGCGTGGCGTTGATCAAGGTCGCCCAAAGCCTGGGTATCCCCTTGGCGGAAATCGGCGAGGCGTTGAATACCCTGCCGGACGACCGCGCGCCCACGGCGGCCGACTGGCAGCGCCTTTCGGCGCAATGGGGCCGGGAGCTGGATGAGCGCATCAACCAACTGGTGGCCCTGCGCGACCGGCTCGACGGTTGCATTGGCTGTGGGTGCCTGTCGATGGAGCATTGCCCCCTGCGCAACCAGGGCGACGTGCTGGGCAAGCGCGGGCCGGGCGCGCACCTGCTGGACGCGCCGTGAGACGTTCGTCGGCGCGTGACCCGGCGCCAGTCCGCTGTCCTATAGTGGATGAGCGCCAGTCGGCGAAGGTGCTCTTCGCCCTTTACAACAAGGAGAAACAGCATGGGTGCCAAAACCATTCCTGACGGTTTCCACTGCATCACGCCCTACCTGGGCATTCAAAAAGCCGCCGAAGCCATCGAGTTCTATAAAAAAGCCTTCAACGCCACCGAGGTCATGCGCCTGGCAATGCCCGATGGCCGCGTCGGACACGCCGAACTGCGGATCAACAATTTCCCGATCATGCTCGGCACGCCTTGCGACCAGGGCCCGCTGCAAAACCCGGACACATCGCCCTCGGTGGGCCTGCACCTGTACGTCGAAGACGTGGACAGCGCATTTGCCCAGGCCATTGACGCCGGGGGCACGGTGATCTCGCAAGTGAAGGACCAGTTCTATGGGGATCGCACCGGCAGCCTGAAAGATCCCTATGGGCACGTGTGGTTCCTGGCGACCCACAAGGAGGACCTGACCCAGGAACAGATCGAGCAGCGGGCCCGGGAGATGTTCCAGCAAGGTTGATCCGAACCGCTGGCCGCTGTGGGAGCGAGCCGGCTCGCGATGGCGTCGACACTTGTACCTTTCACCAGACCGTCTTCGCCAGCCGCCTCGCTCCCACAGATAAGACTGGATGCTGATTGCGAAACATTTTCTTTCATCTTTCCCTTCGGGATTTCAGTGACTCGTTCGTCTTAATTAGATGCAGCAAGCCGCGTCGGCGAAAGCCACCGCCGGCCTTGTCCAGGGCTCATGGCATTGCGAAGCCCGTAATGCCCAGCCTTTCATCGAATCAAGACGCGCAATCATGTCCAAGAAGTCCCGCTCCAAACTCTGGTTCCTGGTCCACAGCTGGCTGGCATTGCCCATCTGGTTTTTCGTCCTCATCGTGTGCGTCACCGGCACGCTCGCCGTGGTCAGCCAGGAGATCGTCTGGCTGACCAACCCGGAGATGCGCGCCAGCCGGCCGGCGGACGATGCGCCGTTGCTCAGCTACGAGCAGGTGATCACGGCGATCAAGCAGGCCCAGCCGCTCACCCAGGTGCAGAGCATCACCCGTCCGGACGAGTCGCATTTCGCCCTGGAAGTCGGCGTCACCTACCCTGACGGTCGTCCCGACACGGTCTACGTCAATCCCTACAGCGGGGTCATCCAGGGCTCGGCGCCAACGTTCAACTTCCAGGCGTTCACCCGGGCCCTGCACGGCTGGTGGCTGGTGCCGTTCACCAACGGCTTCAGCTGGGGCTGGTACCTGGTGTCGTTCCTCGGCCTGCCGTTGCTGGCCTCCCTGGTCACCGGGCTGGTGGTCTACAAGCGATTCTGGAAAGGCTTTTTTCGTCCGACCCTGCGCATTCGCCACGGGGCGCGGATTTTCTGGGGTGATTTCCACCGCCTCAGTGGCATCTGGTCGATCTGGTTCATCGCCGTCATTTCCATCACCGGCACCTGGTTCCTGATCCAGGCCCTGCTGTTCGACAACCAGATCTCCATTTCCAGCGCACCCGTGCTGCCGGTGGTCGCCCGGGAAAGCGTGCCCTTGTCGGCCGACGGCACGGCGCCGCCGCTGTTGAGCCTGGACCGGGCCATCGACATCGCCCGGCAGCGGATCCCCGGCCTGGAAGCGAGCGTCATCAACCTGCCCGGCAATGCCTACAGCCACCTGGAGATCAGCGGGCGCGGCTGGTATCCGCTGATGTTCCAGACCGCCACGCTCAATCCCTACGACGGTGACGTGGCGGCCTTGCGGCTGCTGTCGGACCGCACCACGCTGGAATTCGTCACCGAATCCATGCGGCCGTTGCACACCGGGGATTTCGGCGGCCTCTGGATCAAGCTGATCTGGTTCTTCTTCGGCCTGATCCTGAGCATGATGGTCCTCAGCGGCTTGCTGATCTGGACCAAACGCACGGCCCTGGCCACCGCCAATGCCTTCAAGCGCAGCCAGAAACCCAGCCGTGGGGCCCGGGCCTCGCGGTCGTCGCAGCCGTCCGTCGGCGTTGAATCGTCGGAGGGCAGCCTGTGAACCCATCCACCCAGCCTTCGTCACCCTCGCGCCTGGCCATGGCCTGGCGAAAATGGCGCTTTCACCTCAACGTGCTGCTGTTGCTGATCCCCCTGGGGTTCATGCCCAAGTATTTCTCCGAAGCGGCGTTGTTCCGCGGCGACGCGGGGCTTGGCGAACGGGATGTGGGCGAGATCCAAGTCGGGCCGTGGAGCCTGCGCCTGGCCGAGTTCCGCAACGAAGCGCCGCGCCAAGAGGGCCCCGCCGGCCCCATGAAACATTTCAACGCGGCCCTGTGCCAACGCTGCATCGGCCAAGTCAAGGCCACCTACCTGCGTATCGGCAAGCCCCGCAGCCTGAGGGCCGCCGGGGTGATTTTCTTCGGTTCGCCCTATCGCATGGGCGCCCTGCTGCCGGTGCCGCGCAAGACCCAGCCGGACGCCGAGCTGTGGATAACCCTCGAAGGCTGGGACGGCTCCATGCACCAGGCATCCATACCCCTGAGCCAGGCATCACCGGCCACCGTCGCCTGGCTGAATCCCCAAGGAGCCCAACGATGATCCCCCGCGCCTGTTTCAAGCGCCTGGCGCTGCTTTTATGCGTCGGCTTCAGTACCCCGGTCCTGGCCCACAACCCGATGTGCGAGTGCAAGGCCATCGATGCCGAGCAGATCCGCTGCACCGGTGGCTTTTCCGACGGTAGCGGGGCGCCCGGGGTGACCCTGGACGTCATTGGCTACGACGAAACCATCCTGGTGCCGGGCAAGCTCGGCGCCGATTCGACGCTGACGTTCAAGAAACCGGACGCCGAATTCTACGTGCTCTTCGACGCCGGCCCCGGCCACGTGGTGGAAATCGACCAGGCAGACATCGAGGCCCCATGAACGCTCCCACCACCCAAGTCATCCGGCCCACCGGAGCAGGCCACGAAACCCTCTACGTGGCACTGTTGTGCCTGGTCATCGTGCTGCTTGCCGGTTCGGTCGTGAGCTGGCACCGCCAGGCCGAAGACACGCACGCCCTGGCCTCGAACCAGCTCGACGCGCGCCGCGACCTCAGTGCCGCGGAACAAGGCCTCTATGCGGACCTGCGAGTGACCCTGGATGAAATTCACCTGCTGCGCGACGAGCGACAAGCCCTGCCCAGCCCGCAGGCACTGGCAGAGGAAGGCTTTGCCCCGTTCGCCGAGGACGCCAGTTCCGTCAGCCGGGGCGGCCACGCCTGGCAGTCGCTGGAGGATCGGGCCTACTTCGGCTTGAGCGGCAATCCTTCCGTCGCCGGCTCGTTTCTGATGCGCATCGGCGAAGCATCCGACGCCCCACCGGACATCTGGCTCAACCGTGGCGATCGTCCCACGGCACCCACCATGCTGGACGACGCCACGTTGTCCGCCGCCGGCTGGCAGCAGATCGTCGCGCAATTCGACGCTGGCGTGACCCGCCAGCACCGGCATTGATCCACGCCCCTGATTCGAGAGAAGACCCTTCGCCCATGTCTATCGCATACCCACGTCGCCCCTTGCTGCGCCTGCTGCTGATCAGCCTGCTGGCCTGCCTGTTCACCGCGCCGGCCAGCGCCGAAACCGCCAAGCGCCTGCGCATCGGCATCACCTTGCACCCCTACTACAGTTATGTGGCGAACATCGTCGGCGACAAGGCCGAGGTGGTCCCGTTGATTCCGGCTGGCTTCAATCCCCATGCCTATGAGCCACGGGCCGAAGACATCAAGCGCATCGGCGGTCTCGACGTGATCGTGCTCAACGGCGTGGGCCACGACGATTTCGCCGACCGCATGATCGCCGCTAGCGAAACCCCGAACGTGAAAGTGATCGAAGCCAACGAAAACGTGCCCCTGCTGGCGGCCACCGGCACCGCGGCCCGGGGCGCAGGCAAGGTGGTGAACCCGCACACCTTCCTGTCCATCAGCGCATCCATTGCCCAGGTCAACAACATCGCCCGGGAGCTGGGCAAGCTCGACCCGGACAATGCCAAGGCCTACACCCAGAACGCACGCGCCTATGGCAAGCGCCTGCGGCAGATGCGCGCCGCCGCCCTGGCGAAACTGAGCCAGGCGCCCAATGCCGAGTTGCGGGTGGCGACGGTGCACGCCGCCTACGACTACCTGCTGCGTGAGTTCGGCCTGGAAGTGACCGCGGTGGTCGAGCCCGCCCATGGCATCGAACCGAGCCCCAGCCAACTGAAGAAGACCATCGATCAATTGCGCGAGCTGGACGTGAAGGTGATCTTCTCGGAAATGGATTTCCCGTCCACCTACGTCGACACCATCCAGCGTGAATCCGGCGTGAAACTCTACCCGCTCTCGCACATTTCCTACGGCGACTACAGCGCCGAGAAGTACGAGAAGGAAATGACCGGCAACCTCGACACGGTGGTCCGGGCCATCCAGGAGTCCGGCGCATGACCGCCCAGCAAACCCTCGTCCGGCCGCCCGCCGGGCCGTTGATTGAATTCGCCGGTATCTGCCTGGACCTCGGTCGCACCACCATCCTCGACGATGTGGCGTTTGCGGTGCAGCCCGGCAGCATCCATGCCCTGGTAGGCCCCAACGGTGGCGGCAAGAGTTCGCTGGTCAAGACGTTGCTGGGGCAGATGCCGCACCAGGGCCGCTTGAGCCTGCAATGGCCGGGCGACCCCGGGGTGATCGGCTACGTGCCCCAGGCCTTGGAGTTCGACCGCGGCCTGCCCATGACCGTGGATGATTTCATGGCGGCGATGTGTCAGCGCCGACCGGCGTTTCTCGGCCTGAGCCGGCATTACGCCACGGCCATCGGCGCGGCCCTGGAGCGGGTCGGCATGCAGGACAAGCGCAAGCGGCGCATGGGTGCGCTGTCCGGTGGCGAGCGCCAGCGGGTGTTGCTGGCCCAGGGCTTGATCCCCCCGCCGCAGTTGCTGGTGCTGGATGAGCCGATGTCGGCGCTGGACGAAGCCGGGATCCAGGTCTTCGAGCGGCTGCTGCGCGACTGGCGCGAAGCCGGGATCACCGTGCTCTGGATCGAGCACGACCTGGCAGCCGTCGCCCGCCTGGCCGACCGGGTCACCGGACTGAACCGCCGGGTGCTGTTCGATGGCCCACCGCAGCAGACCCTCACCCCCGAACGCTTGCTGTCGCTGTTTTCCACCCATCCACGAACCCACGGGAGTGCTGCCCGATGAGCTATGAAGCCTTTCGCCTGATGGTCCAGGGCTGGGCCTCGTCCGGCTACCTGCCCGAGGCGCTGGCCTATGGGTTCGTGGTCAATGCGCTGTTGGCCGGGCTGTTGATCGGCCCGGTACTGGGCGGCCTGGGGACGTTGGTGGTGGTCAAGCGCTTCGCGTTCTTTTCCGAGGCGGTGGGTCACGCGGCGCTGACCGGTGTCGCCGTCGGCATCCTGCTCGGCGAGCCCTATACCGGGCCCTACGGCAGCCTGTTCGGCTACTGCCTGTTGTTCGGCATCCTGCTCAATTACCTGCGCAACCGCACCGGCCTGGCACCGGACACCTTGATCGGCGTGTTCCTTTCCGTTTCCCTGGCCCTCGGCGCCAGCCTGCTGCTGATCCTGGCGGGCAAGATCAACGTGCACATCCTGGAGAACGTGCTGTTTGGCTCGGTATTGACGGTCAATGGCAACGACCTGCTGGTGCTGGCGGTGGTCGGGTCCCTGGTGATGGCCCTGGCCCTGCCGCTGTACAACCGCATCATGCTGGCCAGTTTCAACCCGCAACTGGCGGCCGTGCGGGGGGTGGCGGTCAAGACCCTGGATTATCTGTTCGTGGTGCTGGTGACGTTGATCACCGTGGCCGCGGTGAAAGTCATCGGCGCGATCCTGGTGGGCGCCCTGCTGGTGATTCCCGCTGCGGCGGCGCGCCTGCTCAGCCAGTCATTGAAGGGGTTCTTCTGGTGCTCGGTGCTGATCGCCACCGCCAGCACCTTGTGCGGGATCCTCGCACCGATCGTGTTCGACCTGCCGATCCCGTCCGGGGCCGCGATCATCCTGGTGGCCGGCATCGCCTTCGCCTTGAGCGCCATCGCCCGCGGCGTCGTTCCCAGCCTCAAAGGAAACCTTGGATAACATGATGATGCTTCGACACCTGAGCCTGGCCGTGGCGCTGGGCGGCCTGATCAACGTCGGCGCGTTCGCCGCTGAAAGCAGCCGGCCGGTGCACCTGCTGGCCTCGCTGCCGGTCACCTACGGCCTGGGCGCAGCCCTGCTCAAGGGCACCGACGTCAAGCTGGAGAGAGCGGCCCCGGCCAATCTGCCCGGGACTCGGCAAAGCGCCTACTTCAGTGGCCGGGGCGCATCGGCGCTGGGCAAGCTGGCGGTTGACGCCGACGCAGTGATCGGCCTGCGTTCGCTGTGGCCGGACGACCCGCTGTACCCGATGGCCCGGCGCAGCAACATCCGCATTGTCGAAGTCGATGCCGCGCGCCCGGTGGACGGTGCCTTGCCGGGGATCGCCGTGCAACCGGGCATGGCCGATGGCCTGGCGAGCCAGCCGTGGATGGCCAGCCATAACCTCGGGCGCATGGCCGATGTGATCGCCGCCGACCTGGTGCGCCTGGCACCCTCGGCCAAGCCGGGCATCGACAGCAACCTCGCGGCCCTCAAGCAACGCCTGCTCAAGCTCAGCGCCGACAGCGAAAAGCGCCTGGCCAGTGCTGAAAACCTGAGCGTGGTCAGCCTGAGCGAGCATTTTGGCTACTTGATCAGTGGGCTGAACCTGGACGGGATCAGCACCGATGCCCGCCCCGACGCCGAGTGGACCGCCGAGGCGCTCAAGCAGTTGACCGCGACCCTGAAGGACAACGACGTGGCCGTGGTGCTGCACCATCGCCAGCCGTCGGAGGCTCTGAAGGCGGCCATCAGCGAAGGCGGCAGCCGGCTACAGGTGCTGAGCACCGATGGCCCCGACCCAATCTCGGAGCTGGAAAACAATGTGGGTCTGGTCGTCACCGCACTGACCGGAGGCTGACCGCAGTCCATTGTGGGAGCGAGCTTGCTCGCGATAGCGGTGTGTCAGGCAACTGATTGCTGAAAGATCCGACGCCATCGCGAGCAAGCTCGCTCCCACAGGGTTGATCGTGGATGTTCGAAGATCCTGTATTCACCACAAATCCATTGTGGGAGCGGGCTTGCTCGCGAAGAGGCCGGCACATTCAACATCTATGTTGGCTGATACCTCGCTTTCGCGAGCAAGCCCGCTCCCACAGGTTTTTATGTCAGTTCAGGGTATCTCCGGGCACCCGCACAACCCCTTCCATCAACACCCGCGCGCTGCGGCTCATGATGGCTTTTTTTACGGTCCATTCTCCATCGACCTGGCTGGCCTCGGCGCCGACGCGCAGGGTGCCGGACGGGTGGCCGAAACGCACGGCGTTGCGTTCGGTGCCGCCGGCGGCCAGGTTGACCAGGGTGCCGGAAATGGCGGCCGCGGTACCGATGGCCACCGCCGCGGTGCCCATCATGGCGTGGTGCAGCTTGCCCATGGACAGCGCCCGTACCAGCAAATCGACGTCGCCCGCGGCCACGGCTTTGCCACTCGACGAAACGTAGCCCGCCGGCGGCGCGACGAACGCCACTTTCGGCGTGTGCTGGCGCTGGGCCGCTTCGTCCAGGTGCTTGATCAAGCCCATGCGCAAGGCGCCGTGGGCCCGAATGGTTTCGAACATCGCCAGCGCCTGTGGATCGCCATTGATCGCGCCCTGCAACTCGGTGCCGGTATAACCGACGTCCCGGGCATTGATGAAGATCGTCGGGATCCCGGCGTTGATCAAGGTCGCCTTGAGCGTACCGACACCTGGTACTTCAAGGTCATCCACCAGGTTGCCGGTGGGGAACATCGAGCCGCCACCGCCCTCTTCTTCGGCCGCCGGGTCCATGAATTCGAGTTGCACTTCCGCCGCTGGGAAGGTCACGCCGTCGAGTTCGAAGTCGCCGGTTTCCTGCACCGCGCCGTCGGTGATCGGCACATGGGCGATGATGGTCTTGCCGATGTTGGCCTGCCAGATCCGCACCACCGCCACGCCGTTCTGCGGGATACGGCTGGCGTCTACCAAACCACTGCCGATAGCGAATGAGCCGACCGCCGCCGACAGGTTGCCGCAGTTGCCGCTCCAGTCTACGAACGGCTTGTCGATGGAAACCTGGCCGAACAGGTAATCGACATCGTGGTCGGCGCGGGTGCTCTTGGACAGGATCACGGTCTTGCTGGTGCTGGACGTCGCGCCGCCCATGCCGTCGATCTGTTTCTCGTAGGGGTCGGGGCTGCCGATGACCCTTAATAGCAACGCATCCCGTGCGGCGCCTGGGACACGGGCCACTTCGGGCAGGTCTTGCAGGCTGAAGAACACGCCTTTGCTGGTGCCGCCACGCATGTAGGTGGCGGGAATCTTGATTTGCGGTGCGTGAGCCATGATGTTCCTCGAGCGGACACGCAAGGTGTCCGCGGTTGTGATTTAGACGGCGACCGCCGATTCCAGGAAGTCCTGGGCAAAGCGCTGCAGCACGCCACCGGCTTCGTAGATCGACACTTCTTCAGCGGTGTCGAGGCGGCAAGTCACCGGCACTTCGACGCGCTCGCCGTTCTTGCGGGTAATGACCAGGGTCAGCGTCGCCCGCGGGGTGCGCTCGCCGATCACGTCATAGACTTCGCTGCCGTCGATGCCCAGGGTCTTGCGGTCGGTGCCGGGCTTGAACTCCAGCGGCAACACGCCCATGCCCACCAGGTTGGTGCGGTGGATGCGCTCGAAGCCTTCGGCGACAATCGCCTCGACACCGGCCAGTCGCACGCCCTTGGCCGCCCAGTCCCGGGACGAACCCTGGCCGTAGTCGGCGCCGGCGATGATGATCAGCGGCTGCTTGCGCTGCATGTAGGTCTCGATGGCTTCCCACATGCGCATGACCTGGCCTTCCGGCTCGACCCGAGCCAGGGAGCCCTGCTTGACCTTGCCGTTTTCCTGGACCATTTCGTTGAACAGCTTCGGGTTGGCGAACGTGGCGCGCTGGGCGGTCAGGTGGTCGCCGCGATGGGTCGCGTAGGAGTTGAAGTCCTCCTCCGGCAGGCCCATTTTCGCCAGGTATTCACCGGCGGCGCTGTCGAGCATGATCGCGTTGGACGGCGACAGGTGGTCGGTGGTGATGTTGTCCGGCAGCACCGCCAGCGGGCGCATGCCCTTGAGCGGTCGCGCACCGGCCAGCGCGCCTTCCCAATACGGCGGGCGACGGATGTAGGTGCTTTGCGGGCGCCAGTCGTACAACGGCGTGACTTTCGGCCCGGTGTCTTCCTGGATGGCGAACATCGGGATGTACACCTGGCGGAATTGTTCCGGCTTGACCGAGGCCTTGACCACGGCTTCGATTTCCTCGTCGCTCGGCCAGATGTCCTTGAGGCGGATTTCCCGACCGTCCACCACGCCCAGCACGTCTTTCTCGATGTCGAAGCGGATGGTCCCGGCGATGGCGTAGGCCACCACCAGCGGCGGCGACGCGAGGAACGCCTGTTTGGCGTAAGGATGGATACGCCCATCGAAGTTGCGGTTGCCCGACAGCACGGCGGTGGCGTACAGGTCGCGGTCGATGATCTCCTGCTGGATCACCGGGTCCAGGGCACCGGACATGCCGTTGCAGGTGGTGCAGGCGAACGCCACAACGCCGAAGCCCAGCTGTTCCAGCTCTTTGGTCAGGCCCGCCTCATCCAGGTACAGCGCCACGGTTTTCGAACCCGGCGCCAGGGACGACTTGACCCACGGTTTGCGGGCCAGGCCCAGGCGGTTGGCGTTGCGCGCCAGCAGGCCGGCGGCGATCACGTTGCGCGGGTTGCTGGTGTTGGTGCAACTGGTGATGGCGGCGATGATCACCGCGCCGTCGGGCATTTGCCCGGGCACGTCGTCCCACTGGCCGGAGATGCCCTTGGCGGCCAGATCCGACACCGCGACGCGGGCATGCGGATTGCTCGGCCCGGCCATGTTGCGTACCACCGACGACAGGTCGAAGCTCAAGCCGCGCTCGTATTGCGCACCCTTGAGGTGCTCGGCCCAGAGGCCAACCTGCTTGGCGTAGGTCTCGACCAGTTGCACCTGTTGGTCTTCGCGACCGGTGAGCTTCAGGTAATCGATGGTCTGCTGGTCGATGTAGAACATGGCCGCCGTGGCGCCGTACTCCGGGGCCATGTTGGAGATGGTCGCACGGTCGCCCAGGGTCAGGGCACTGGCGCCTGCGCCGAAGAACTCCAGCCAGGCCCCGACGACTTTCTGCTTGCGCAGGAATTCGGTCAGCGCCAGCACCATGTCGGTGGCGGTGATGCCCGGTTGCAGCTTGCCGGTCAGCTCGACGCCGACGATTTCCGGCAGGCGCATCCATGAGGCGCGGCCGAGCATGACGCTTTCCGCTTCGAGGCCGCCAACACCGATGGCGATCACGCCCAGGGCATCGACATGCGGCGTGTGGCTGTCGGTGCCCACGCAGGTGTCGGGGAACGCCACGCCGTCGCGTTGCTGGATCACCGGGGACATTTTCTCCAGGTTGATCTGGTGCATGATCCCATTGCCCGGCGGAATCACGTCGACGTTCTTGAAGGCTTTCTTGGTCCAGTTGATGAAGTGGAAACGGTCTTCGTTGCGGCGATCCTCGATGGCGCGGTTCTTGGCGAACGCCTGGGGATCGTAGCCGCCGCTTTCCACGGCCAGGGAGTGGTCGACGATCAGTTGGGTCGGCACCACCGGGTTGACCTGCGCCGGGTCCCCACCCTGCTGGGCAATGGCATCGCGCAGGCCGGCCAGGTCCACCAAAGCGGTCTGGCCGAGGATGTCGTGGCACACCACGCGCGCCGGGAACCACGGGAAGTCCAGGTCGCGCTTGCGTTCGATCAGTTGCAGCAGCGATTCGCCCAGCGTCGCCGGGTCGCAGCGCCGCACCAGGTTTTCCGCCAGCACGCGGGAGGTGTACGGCAGGCCGTCATAGGCGCCGGGCCGAATGGCCTCGACGGCCCCACGGACATCGAAATAATCCAGCGAAGTGCCAGGCAGCGGTTTGCGAAATTCTGTGTTCATCGTCAGGACTCGGGTCACGGTGGTTTCAGAAAGGGCTGGCGTCGGACTTGAAGTGAACCCTGCCCCTGTGGGAGCGAGCTTGCTCGCGATGGCGGTGTGTCAATCGACATTGATGTTGAATGTCGGTGCGCAATCGCGAGCAAGCTCGCTCCCACAGGGTTTCGGGATTATTCAGTACCTGAGCTCAGCGACCTCCCCGTTCAGCGTCGTTCGATTGGCACGAACTTGCGCTGTTCGACGCCGGTGTATTCGGCGCTCGGGCGGATGATGCGGTTGTTGGCGCGTTGTTCGAACACGTGGGCGGCCCAGCCGGTCAGGCGCGAGCAGACGAAGATCGGCGTGAACAGTTTGGTCGGGATGCCCATGAAGTGGTACGCCGAGGCATGGTAGAAATCGGCGTTGGGGAACAGCTTCTTCTGCTCCCACATGGTCTTGTCGATGGCTTCGGAGACCGGGAACAGCACGGTGTCCCCCACTTCTTCGGCGAGCTTCTTCGACCAGCCCTTGATCACCTCGTTGCGCGGGTCGTTGTCCTTATAGATCGCGTGGCCGAAGCCCATGATCTTGTCCTTGCGCGCCAGCATGCCGAGGGTGCCCTCGATGGCTTCCTGCGGCGAGCCGAACCGTTCGATCATTTCCATCGCCGCCTCGTTGGCGCCGCCGTGGAGCGGGCCGCGCAGCGAGCCGATGGCGGCGGTGATGCAGGAGAACAGGTCCGACAGGGTCGAAGCGCAGACCCGGGCGGTGAAGGTCGAGGCGTTGAATTCGTGCTCGGCGTAGAGGATCAGCGAGACGTTCATCACCTTGACGTGCAATTCGCTCGGTTTCTTGCCATGCAGCAGGTGCAGGAAATGGCCGCCGAGGGAGGCTTCGTCGGTCACGCAGTCGATGCGCTGGCCCTGGTGGCTGAAGCGATACCAGTAGCACATGATCGCCGGGAACGCGCCCAGCAGGCGGTCGGTCTTGTCGTGCTGCTCGGAAAAGTCCTTCTCCGGCTCCAGGTTGCCCAGGAACGAGCAGCCGGTGCGCATCACATCCATGGGATGGGCGTCGGCGGGAATGCGCTCCAGCACTTCCTTCAAGGCCTGGGGCAGGTCCCGCAGCTGGCGCAGCTTGTGGGTGTAGGCGTCCAGTTGCGCCTGGGTCGGCAGCTCGCCGTAGAGCAGCAGGTACGCCACTTCTTCGAATTGCGCGTCCGCCGCCAACTCGCGGACGTCATAGCCGCGGTAGGTCAGGCCGGCACCGGACTGGCCCACGGTGGACAATGCGGTCTGCCCGGCCACCTGGCCACGGAGCCCGGCGCCACTGAGTACTTTTGCTTCGGCCATTTGCTGTCTCCAATTGTTGAATTTGTAGGGAATCGGCAAGTTTCGGGGGCGCGTCTTATTTCTTCGCCGCGAACAACGCATCGAGCTTCTGCTCGAAGGTGTGATAGTCGATACGATCGTAAAGCTCCATGCGGGTCTGCATGGTGTCGATGACATTCTGCTGCGTGCCGTCGCGACGAATCGCGGTGTAGACGTTCTCGGCCGCCTTGTTCATGGCGCGGAAGGCCGACAACGGGTACAGCACCAGGGACACGTCGGCGCCGGCCAGCTGTTCGGTGGCGTACAGCGGCGTCGCGCCGAACTCGGTGATGTTGGCCAGGATCGGCGCCTTCACGCGGCTGGCGAACAGCTTGTACATCTCCAGTTCGGTGATCGCCTCGGGGAAAATCATGTCGGCGCCGGCCTCGATGCAGGCGGCGGCACGATCGAGGGCCGACTCCAGGCCTTCCACGGCCAAGGCATCGGTCCGCGCCATGATGACGAAACTGTCATCAGTACGGGCGTCCACCGCCGCCTTGATGCGGTCGACCATTTCCTGCTGCGAGACGATTTCCTTGTTCGGCCGATGACCGCAGCGCTTGGCGCCCACCTGATCCTCGATGTGCACCGCCGCCGCGCCGAACTTGATCATCGACTTGACCGTGCGCGCCACGTTGAACGCCGAGGAGCCGAAGCCGGTGTCCACGTCCACCAGCAACGGCAGGTCGCACACGTCGGTGATGCGCCGCACATCGGTCAACACGTCGTCCAGGCCGGTAATACCCAGGTCCGGCACGCCGAGGGAACCGGCCGCCACGCCGCCGCCCGACAGGTAGATCGCCTTGAAACCGGCGCGCTTGGCCAACAACGCGTGGTTGGCGTTGATCGTGCCCACCACCTGCAGCGGGTGCTCGGTGGCGACCGCATCGCGGAAACGCTGGCCTGGCGTGCTCTTGCTGGAACTCATGACTCACCTCGTTCAGTGGCGGCGCTGTCCTGGAAATGACGCGCGATGTTGCGTTTGGAGGCGCCGATGTGCCGGCGCATCAGTAATTCGGCCAGTTCGCCGTCACGGTCGGCGATGGCATCGAGAATCCGGTGGTGCTCGGCGAATGCCTGGCGCGGACGGTTGGGCGTGGTGGAAAACTGGATGCGGTACATGCGCACCAGTTGGTACAACTCGCCGCAGAGCATTTGCGTCAGGGTACGGTTGCCGCTGCCCTGGATGATCCGGTAATGGAAGTCGAAGTCGCCTTCCTGCTGGTAATAACCGACCCCGGCCTGGAACGCCGCATCGCGCTCGTGGGTCTCCAGGACCCGGCGCAGCTCGTCGATTTCTTCCAGAGTCATGCGCTCGGCCGCCAGGCGGCAGGCCATGCCTTCCAGGGACTCGCGGATTTCGTAGAGTTCCAGCAGCTCGGCATGGCTGAGGGACACCACCCGCGCGCCGACATGAGGCACTCGCACCAGCAGGCGCTGGCCTTCCAGGCGATGGATGGCCTCGCGCAGCGGCCCCCGGCTGATGCCGTAGGTGCGCGCCAGTTCAGGCTCGGAGATCTTGCTGCCAGGGGCGATCTCGCCCTGGACGATGGCCGCCTGGATACGCCGGAAGACGTTCTCGGAGAGGGTTTCCGAGTCGTCCTGGGCCATCACCGGCGTTTCGAGCTGACCGAGCATATTGTCGACACCTTTGAAATCAATGCCACAAAAACTAATCAATCCAGGGCGCAACGTCAAAGAGAAATTGGATATTGTCGACAATCGTCTAATAATGGCCTTCGCCATAACCGGGCCCCAGGTTCAATCGTAGCCTCCGGCCAGCGGTGGCGTCAGAAAACCACCGTGCTAGAATGCCGCCGCTGTTTGCCGCTCTCCTGTTTACAGGGAAGGCGCCTGAAGGAGCTTGCGCAGTAATGCCAGGGCCTGAACCGATAAACGGAACGCTGCGCACCAGGATCTATGACACTCAAGCCCTTATCTGCCGCTCTCTATCTCATGTGCCTGCCGGGGCTTGCCGCGGCGGGTGAAAAAACCGTCTACGGCCTCAACGAATACGCGGCCTTGCAGGGCATCGACCTGGAAGTGGCGGCCAAGCTCGACACCGGGGCCAAGACGGCGTCCCTCAGTGCCCGCGACATCAAGCGCTTCAAGCGCAATGGCGAGTCCTGGGTGCGTTTCTACCTGGCCATCGACGCGGCCCACTCGCACCCCATCGAACGTCCGCTGGCCCGGGTCAGCAAGATCAAGCGCCGCGCCGGTGACTACGATCCGGAAGAAGGCAAGAAGTACACGGCTCGGCCGGTCATCGAACTGGACATCTGCATGGGCTCGGCCCTGCGCAGCATCGAAGTGAACCTGACCGACCGCAGCGCTTTCCAATACCCATTGCTGATCGGCTCCGAAGCGCTCAAGCGCTTCGACGCGCTGGTCGACCCCAGTCTCAAATACGCTGCCGGCAAACCCGCCTGCGCCAATGCCGCTCAAACCGCAGAGTAATTCCAATGCGCTCCCTGACCCTCCATTTGAAAATGCTGATCGCCATCCTGGTGGTGCTGGGCTTGTCGGTGACGGCCTATCAGATTTTCGTGCTCGGCATCCCGGTGACCGAAGACGCCACCGACGACCTGTGGAACATCGACGCCAAGGTCGAGTTCGTGCCCAATGCCAAGGATCCGGTCAAGGTCCAGATGTTCGTGCCGCCCCTGAGCCGCGACTACGTGAGCCTCAACGAGAGCTTCATCTCCAACAACTACGGCGTGGCGGTGAACCGGGTCGACGGCAACCGCAAGGTGACGTGGTCGGCGCGCCGGGCCAAGGGTAACCAGACACTTTATTATCGCCTGGTGCTGACCAAGCGCTACAGCGCCGAAAAAACCAAGGTCAAGGGGCCGACCTTCCGTGACAGCATCGCCGTCGAAGGCCCGGAGAAACTCGCCGCCGAAGCGCTGCTCGCGCCGATCCGCCAGCACTCGGCCGACGTCGAGACCTTCATCAGCGAAGCCATCAAGCGGGTCAACAACCTCAACGACGACAACGTCAAGCTGCTGCTGGCGGGTGATCCCTCGTCGAGCAACAAGGCACGCATCGTCGAGCTGGTGCTGTCCATTGCCCACGTCCCGGTGGAAAAAGTCCACACCATCCGCCTGGTGGCCGACCAGCCGCAGACACCTGAACTGTGGCTGCGCAGCTTCAACGGCACCGACTGGCTGTATTTCAGTCCCGACACCGGCGAACAGGGCCTGCCCACCGACCGGTTGTTGTGGTGGACCGGCGATGAAAACCTGATCACCGTCGATGGCGGCAAGAAAGCCACCGTGACTTTCAGCATGAACAACAGCGAAATGAACGCGATTCGCCTGGCCAAGCTGACGGACGAAAACACCGACGCCAACTTCCTCGAATACTCGCTCTATGGCCTGCCCCTGCAAACCCAGCAGACGTTCATGATCATGGTGATGATCCCGATCGGCGTGCTGGTGATCCTGGTGCTGCGCAACCTGATCGGCCTGCAGACCCTGGGCACGTTCACCCCGGTGCTGATCGCCCTGGCCTTCCGGGAAACCCAGCTGGGCTTCGGCATCATCCTGTTCACGGTGATCACCGCGCTGGGGCTGTCGCTGCGCTCGTACCTGGAGCACCTCAAGCTGCAAATGCTACCAAGGCTCTCGGTGGTGTTGACCTTCGTGGTGGTGCTGATCGCCGCCATCAGCCTGTTCAGCCATAAGCTGGGCCTGGAGCGCGGCCTGTCGGTGGCGCTGTTCCCGATGGTGATCCTGACCATGACCATTGAACGCCTGTCCATTACCTGGGAAGAACGCGGCGCCGGCCACGCGATGAAGGTCGCCATCGGCACCTTGTTCGCCGCCTCCCTGGCGCACCTGATCATGAGCGTGCCGGAACTGGTGTATTTCGTGTTCACCTTCCCGGCGATCCTGCTGATCCTGGTGGGCTTCATGCTGGCCATGGGACGTTATCGCGGCTACCGCCTGACCGAGCTGGTACGGTTCAAGGCCTTCCTCAAGGCTGACTCGTAATGTTCGGCTTCTGGAAGACCTGGAAGGCCCTGGAAGCGCGGGGCATCATGGGCATCAACCGGCGCAACGCCGACTACGTGCTCAAGTACAACAAGCGCAGCCTGTACCCCATCGTCGATGACAAGATCATCACCAAGGAACGGGCGATCGAAGCCGGCATCCATGTGCCGCAGTTGTACGGGATCATTTCCACCGAGAAGGAAATCGACAAGCTCGACGGCATCATCGGCGGGCGCACCGACTTCGTGATCAAGCCGGCCCAGGGCGCCGGCGGCGACGGCATCATCGTCATCGCCGACCGCTTCGAAGGCCGCTATCGCACGGTGTCCGGCAAGATCATCAGCCATGAGGAAATCGAGCACCACATCTCCAGCATCCTCACCGGCCTCTATTCCCTGGGCGGGCACCGGGACCGGGCGCTGATCGAATACCGGGTGGTGCCGGACCAGATCTTCAAGAGCATCAGCTACGAAGGCGTGCCGGACATCCGCATCATCGTGTTGATGGGTTATCCGGTGATGGCCATGCTGCGCCTGCCGACCCGCCAGTCCGGCGGCAAGGCCAACCTGCACCAGGGCGCCATCGGCGTGGGCGTCGACCTTGCGACGGGCCTGACCCTGCGCGGCACCTGGCTGAACAACATCATCACCAAGCACCCCGACACCACCAACGCGGTGGACGGCGTGCAACTGCCTTACTGGGACGGTTTCATGAAGCTGGCCGCCGGCTGCCATGAACTGTGCGGGCTGGGCTACATCGGCGTCGACATGGTGCTGGACCAGGAAAAAGGCCCGTTGATCCTGGAACTGAATGCCCGGCCGGGGCTGAACATCCAGATTGCCAACGACTGCGGCCTGACCCTGCGCACCCACGCCGTGGAAGCGCACCTGGAAGACCTCAAGGCCCGTGGCGTCGTTGAAAGCGTGGAAGAACGGGTGGCGTTTGCCCAGGAATTGTTCGGGCATATTCCGCCGGTCGAGGGCTGAACAACCCCTTATGTGGACTGGCTGCCTCTTGTGGCGAGGGGATTTATCCCCGCTGGGTTGCGAAGCAACCCCTTCGCCGTTGAACACGGTCAATCTGATAGACCGAGGTGCTTGGCTTTGGGGTTGCTGTGCAACCCAGCGGGGATAAATCCCCTCGCCACAAGGTGTTCACATTCCAAGATTTTCGACGGCCCATACTTACTCATTCCGACATCCCCCTAGGTGCAAATCCTACAGAGGGATTACAATCGCTCCCCCGCCTCGATGGCTGATCCGCCCCGCCCATGTCGACCTGCTCCGTACACCCGCTGCCCTATCGCGCCAACCCCGCCGACTATTTCGCGGCCATCCGCCATGCCCCCGGTAGCGTGCTGCTCGACAGCGGCCGGCCAAGCGCCGAACGCGGGCGTTACGATGTGCTCAGTGCCTGGCCGCTGGCGCAACTGGCGGTGCTGCCGGAGGAAAGCGGTAGCGATTTCCTGCGACGTTTACGCGCCCAGCTGACACAGCTGGGGCACGCCGTCCTGCCGGACACCGTGCAACTGCCCTTCGCCGGTGGCCTGATCGGCTACTTGAGCTACGACTTCGGCCGACACCTCGAAGCGCTGCCGTCCCACGCCCAGGACGACCTGCAACTGCCCGACGCGTGTTTCGGCGTGTACGACTGGGCGCTGGTCAGCGACCATCAGGCCGGCACCAGCCAACTGGTGTTCCACCCCCATTGCGATGATGCTGAACGCCAGCGCCTGATTGCGCTGTTCAGCCAGGCGGTCCCGCTGTCCACGGGCGAGTTCCGCCTGGCCGGGTCGATGACCCCCGACCTGGACGCCGAGGCCTATCGCCAGGCGATCGAACGGATCCACGCGTATATCCAGGCCGGGGATTGCTATCAGGTCAACTTTGCCCAGCGCTTCCGCGCCCCGTGCCAGGGCGATGCCTGGGCGGCCTACCAGGCACTGCGGGCCGCGTGCCCGACGCCGTTTTCCGGGTTCCAGAGCCTGCCCGAGGGTGGCGCGGTACTGAGCCTGTCGCCCGAACGCTTTATCAAGGTCAGCCAGGGCCACGTGGAAACCCGACCAATCAAGGGCACCCGCCCCCGGGGCGCGACACCCGCCGAGGACGCCGCCCACGCCGCCGACCTGCTGGCCAGCCCCAAGGACCGCGCGGAAAACCTGATGATCGTCGACCTGCTGCGCAATGACCTGGGCCGCACCTGTCGCATCGGCTCGGTGCGGGTGCCAGAGTTGTTCAGCCTGGAAAGCTACCCGAACGTGCACCACCTGGTCAGCAGCGTGACCGGCGAACTGGCCGCCGGCAAGGACGCCCTGGACCTGATCGCCGGCAGCTTCCCCGGCGGCTCGATCACCGGCGCACCGAAGATCCGCGCCATGCAGATCATCGACGAACTCGAACCGACCCGACGCGGGCTGTATTGCGGCTCGCTGCTCTACCTGGACGTGCGCGGGGAAATGGACAGCTCCATCGCCATCCGCAGCCTGCTGGTCAAGGACGGTCAGGTGTGCTGCTGGGGCGGCGGTGGGATTGTTGCCGACTCGGATTGGCAGGCGGAATACCAGGAGTCGATTACCAAGGTTCGGGTGTTGCTGGACACCTTGCAGAACCTCTAGAAGCATCGCGGGCAAGCCTTGCTCCCACAGATCCAGTGCCTGTCCAGGTCTAACTGGTTTACAGGCTCAGGTTGCGGTTCGAGGCCTTGATGAATGCCTGCTTCAACTCGGCAAACGTGTGCACGGCCGGGAATTGCGGGAATTCACGGATCACGTTCTCCGGCGCATGGAACAGGATCCCGGCGTCGGCTTCACCGAGCATGGTGGTGTCGTTGTAGGAATCCCCGGCGGCAATCACCCGGTAATACAGGCTCTTGAAGGCCAGGACCGACTGCCGCTTGGGATCTTTCTGACGCAACTGGTAGCCCGTCACCCGCCCGCTGTCGTCGGTGATCAAGCGGTGGCAGAGCAACGTCGGGAAGCCCAGCTGGCGCATCAGCGGTTGGGAAAATTCGTAGAACGTGTCGGACAGGATCACCACCTGGAAGCGCTCGCGCAGCCAGTCGACGAACTCGATGGCGCCGTCCAGCGGCTTGAGCGTGGCGATCACTTCCTGGATGTCCGCCAGCTTGAGGCCGTGCTCGTCGAGGATGCGCAGCCGTTGCTTCATCAGCACGTCGTAGTCGGGAATGTCCCGAGTGGTGGCCCTGAGGGATTCAATCCCGGTTTTTTCGGCGAAGGCGATCCAGATCTCCGGGACCAGCACACCTTCCAGGTCGAGGCAGGCGATTTCCACAGGACACTCCCATTTATTGATGTTTATCGGTTGAGGGAACAAAAGGCCTGCCGACTCTAGCCATTCACCAGTGCCGGCGCAACGCGCAGGGCGCGCCAGCCCCGACAGCTTTTGTTACCATCAGCCCCCTATAGAGCGCTCAGCGCCACCGACCTGTAGGAAACCGCCCTGATGAGCCCATCGTTTGACGTCGTGGAACTCGCCACGACCTATGCCAACAAGTCCCCGCAGGACATTCTCAAGCTGGCCTTCGCCGAGTTCGGTGACGAGCTGTGGATATCCTTCAGTGGTGCCGAGGACGTGGTGCTGGTGGACATGGCCTGGAAGCTGAACAAGAACGTCAAGGTGTTCAGCCTCGACACCGGCCGCCTGCACCCGGAGACCTATCGCTTCATCGACCAGGTGCGCGAGCACTACAAGATCGACATCGAACTGATCTCGCCGGACCACACGAAACTTGAACCCTTCGTGAAGGAAAAGGGCCTGTTCAGCTTCTACAAGGACGGTCATGGCGAGTGCTGTGGCATTCGCAAGATCGAGCCGCTGCGCCGCAAGCTCACCGACGTGCGCGCCTGGGCCACCGGCCAGCGCCGCGACCAGAGCCCCGGCACCCGCAGCCAGGTGGCCGTGCTGGAAATCGACACGGCGTTCTCCACCCCCGAGCGCACGCTGTACAAGTTCAACCCGTTGTCGCAAATGACCAGCGAGGAAGTCTGGGGTTACATCCGCATGCTGGAGTTGCCGTACAACAGCCTGCACGAACGCGGCTTCATCAGCATTGGTTGCGAACCCTGCACCCGCCCGGTGCTGCCGAACCAGCACGAGCGCGAGGGTCGCTGGTGGTGGGAAGAAGCGACACAAAAGGAATGTGGGTTGCACGCCGGCAATATCATCAGCAAATCCAAGGCCTGATACAGCGCCAGCCAATTTCCCCTTCTTTCCTGTACACAAAAATGTCACCACAGGTGCCATTTTTGTGTGCACTTCTCCAGGCAATGCCCTGAAAAGTTACACCTTTTCCAGTGCCGCATTCCTGTAGCGCTCCCTCCCTCGCCTGGGCGAAAAATAAATACCTGTTCAAACGGTCAATTTATACCGTCTATTTTTCAGGTACTTATTCGCAATCAATAACCAAACGAAATGACCACTTCAGCGTTTAGATCGACGACTGGCATAAATCTGGCTTGAGACGACAAGTGTTTTGTATACAAACTAAATAAAACATACACACACTTTTAGATCCGCAAGCCTGAAGCGCCCTATCCCGTACAGGCTGCAGATGCCCCGTAACCAATGATGCTTGCCGCGCCGCGACGAAGATTGCCGAGCCTCGCGCTCATGCCCAGTCATCGCTGCGCCGAGAATCAGGAGCCTGCCGGAATGCGTACAAGTCTCTCCAATAACATTGCGCTGGATCTGCCCTCCTCAACCACCGCCGTCGAAGAAAAACAGGCGGTTTCCCTGGCCTTGAGCCCCCGCTTGCATAACAAGGACCTGGCCCCGACCAAGGCCGAAGGCCGGCGCTGGGGTCGCTACAGCATCTTCGCCCTGTGGACCAACGACGTTCACAACATCGCCAACTACTCGTTCGCCATCGGCCTCTATGCGCTGGGCCTGGGGGGCTGGCAGATCCTGCTGTCCCTGGGGATCGGTGCGGCGCTGGTGTACGGCTTCATGAACCTGTCCGGCTACATGGGCCAGAAAACCGGGGTGCCGTTTCCGGTCATCAGCCGGATCAGCTTCGGTATCCACGGGGCGCAAATCCCGGCGTTGATCCGGGCGGTCATCGCCATTGCCTGGTTCGGCATCCAGACCTACCTGGCATCGGTGGTGTTCCGCGTGCTCCTGACCGCGATCCATCCGGGTTTCGCCGAGTACGACCAGAACTCGATCCTCGGCCTGTCGAGCCTGGGCTGGGTGTGCTTCGTGGCGATCTGGTTCGTGCAACTGGTGATCCTGGCCTACGGCATGGAAACGGTGCGCCGCTACGAAGGGTTCGCCGGCCCGGTGATCCTGGTGACCGTCGCCGCCCTCGCCGGCTGGATGTACACCCAGGCCGGCGCGACCATCGCCTGGTCGATCCGCGAACCGCTCACCGGCGGCGAGATGTGGCGCAATATTTTCGCTGGCGGCGCGCTGTGGCTGGCGATCTACGGCACGCTGATCCTCAACTTCTGCGATTTCGCCCGCTCGTCGCCGTGCCGTCGGACCATCGTGGTCGGA
The DNA here is from genome assembly GCF_030580855.1 of Pseudomonas citrullilanati. Taxonomy (GTDB): domain Bacteria; phylum Pseudomonadota; class Gammaproteobacteria; order Pseudomonadales; family Pseudomonadaceae; genus Aquipseudomonas; species Aquipseudomonas citrulli. The sequence goes on from NZ_JAUQOP010000022.1 coordinate 30,849, forward strand.
AACTTCTGGGGCCTGCCGGTGAATATCCTGGTGTTCGCCGGGATCACCATCCTGCTGTGCGGGGCGCAGTTCCAGATCAACGGCCAGATCATCGAGAGTCCGACGCAAGTCATCGCCTCGATTCCCAACACGTTCTTCCTGGTGCTCGGGTGCCTGGCGTTCCTGATCGTCACCGTGGCGGTGAACATCATGGCCAACTTCGTCGCCCCGGCCTTCGTCCTCAGCAACCTGGCGCCCAAGTACCTGACCTTCCGCCGCGCCGGGCTGATCAGCGCCGCGATCGCCGTGCTGATCCTGCCGTGGAACCTGTACAACAGCCCGCTGGTGATCGTGTATTTCCTGTCGGGCCTCGGCGCCCTCCTCGGCCCGTTGTACGGCGTGATCATGGTCGACTACTGGCTGCTGCGAAAAGGCCGCATCAATGTGCCGCAGCTGTACAGCGAAGACCCGAACGGCGCGTACTTCTACAGCAACGGGGTCAACCTGCGGGCCGTGGCGGCGTTCATCCCGGCGGCGCTGATCGCGATCGTCCTGGCGCTGGTGCCCGGCTTCGACAGCGTGTCACCGTTTTCCTGGCTGATCGGTGCCTCGATCGCCGGCCTGCTGTACCTGATCATCGCCAAGCGCCAGGGGCATTACGAAGACGTCAGCGGTGAAGCCATCGCTGTGGATAACGTCAGCCATTGATCTTCCAAGGCGGCCCGCAGGGTTGGGCCGCCGATTTTCTGCGTTAAAGGACACTGCTCATGCGAATTCTTGTGGTCAACGTCAACACCACCGAGTCCATCACCCAGGCCATTGCCCGGCAGGCCCAGGCCGTGGCGGCCCCGGGCACCGAGATCATCGGACTCACGCCGCACTTTGGCGCCGAGTCCGTCGAAGGCAACTTCGAAAGCTACCTGGCCGCCATCGCGGTGATGGACCGGGTGCTGTCCTACGACCAGCCGTTCGACGCGGTGATCCAGGCCGGCTACGGCGAACATGGCCGCGAAGGCTTGCAGGAACTGCTGGACGTGCCCGTGGTGGACATCACCGATGCCGCCGCCAGCACCGCGATGTTCCTCGGCCATGCCTATTCGGTGGTCACTACCCTGGACCGCACCGTGCCGCTGATCGAAGACCGGCTCAAACTGTCCGGCCTGTTCGACCGCTGCGCCTCGGTGCGGGCCAGCGGCCTGGCGGTGCTGGAACTCGAACAGGATCCGCAACGGGCAGTGGCAGCTATCGTGCAGCAAGCGGAACTGGCGGTCAGCCAGGACAAGGCCGAGGTCATCTGCCTGGGCTGCGGTGGCATGGCCGGGCTCGACGAACAGATCCGCCAGCGCACCGGGGTACCGGTGGTCGACGGGGTCACCGCGGCGGTGACCCTCGCCGAATCCCTGGTGCGGCTGGGGCTGTCGACGTCGAAAGTGCGCACCTATGCCACGCCTCGGCCTAAGACCCTCAAGGGTTGGCCGGGGCGGTTTGGGCGGTGAGCGCAGTGCTCCAGACCGTGTCGCGGCCATCGCGAGCAGGCTCGCTCCCACAATGGGCACAGGGTGTTCACAGATCCCGAGCCCACCGCCAATCACCGGTGGGAGCGAGCCTGCTCGCGAAACGGCCCACCGCCTGCCGGGACCTGGCTCACACCGCACTGAACCGCGCGCCCAAGCCCTGCTTGGCAAACTGTTCGATGATGAAGTCGACGAACGCCCGGGTCTTGCCCGGCAACAGTTTGTGCTCGGCGTAGTAGATGGAAATGTTGCCATCGTCGACGTACCAGTCCGGCAGGACTCGCTGCAGCGCGCCGGACGCCAGGAACGGAACCGCCACGGGCATGCTCACCAGCCCGATGCCCAAGCCCTGGGCGGCGGCTTCGCAGTCGGCCTCCGAATCGCTCATGGTCATGCGCGCCTTGAGCATGAGTGGGCTGTGGTGCCCGGTGCGGCTGGTCAGTTGCCATGACCGCACACGCCCGGTCTGCGGCGAACGAATGAGAATGCCCTGATGCTGCGCCAGATCGTCCGGCTCGGTCACTGCGGCATGGTTTTGCAGATAGCCTCTGGAAGCCACCAACACCCGATGGGCCACCGCCAGCTTGCGGGCCACCACGCCTTGGGGTAGCTCGAAACCACCGCCGATGGCCGCGTCGAAGCCCTGGCCGATCAAGTCCACTTGCCGGTTATCGAAATGCCAGTCGGGGTTGATCGCCGGGTAACGCTCCAGGAAAGCACCCAGCAACGGCATCACGTACAACCGGCCGAACGCCGTGCCCATACTCACCTTCAGCGTGCCCGCCGGTTGCCCGCCCGCGCTGGCGAGGTTGGCGACCGCGTTCTGGATGGTATGGAGGCTGCCGCTCACCTCGCTCAGGAAGAGCTGGCCGGCTTCCGTCAGGGTCAGCCGGCGAGTGCTACGCTGGAACAGCCGCACCCCCAGCCGTGCTTCAAGCTTGGCCACGCTCTTGCCCACCGCCGCCGGGGTCACGCTCAGGCGGCGCGCGGCTTCGGCAAAGCTGCCGACTTCAGCGCTGCGGACGAAGCATTCGATACTACTAAATGTTTCCATGAACCCCACTCTAAACTTCTGGTTTACACAGACTATAGCAACGGCGGTCTACACAACCCCCGACGCGATCCTGATACTCCTCCCATCACCGCGGCATTTCGCCCCGGCACTCTTTGGAGAACACCATGAACACGCAAGCACTGAACGGTAAAGTGGCCCTGGTCCAGGGCGGTTCCCGCGGCATCGGCGCCGCCATCGTCAAGCGCCTGGCGGCAGACGGCGCCGCCGTGGCGTTCACCTACGTCAGCTCGGCGGCCAAGGCTGAAGAACTGCAGCACAGCATCACGGCGGCGGGCGGCAAGGCCCTGGCCATCAAGGCCGACAGCGCCGACGCCGACGCTATCCGCAATGCTGTCGCAGCCACCGTCGAGGCCTTTGGCGGGCTGGACATCCTGGTCAACAATGCCGGTGTCCTGGCCATGGGACCGCTGGAAGAATTCAGCCTTGAGGACTTCGACCGGACCCTGGCCATCAACGTGCGCAGCGTGTTCGTCGCCACGCAAGCGGCCGCGCGCCACATGACCGACAGTGGTCGGGTGATCAACATCGGCAGCACCAACGCCGATCGCATGCCCTTTGTCGGTGGCGCTGCCTACGCCATGAGCAAATCCGCGCTGGTGGGCCTGACCAAAGGCCTGGCGCGCGACCTCGGTCCTCGTGGCATCACGGTCAACAACGTGCAGCCTGGCCCGGTGGACACCGACATGAACCCGGCCGACAGCGATTTCGCCTCCAGCCTGATGGCGTTGATGGCCATCGGGCGCTACGGCAACGTGGATGAAATCGCCAGCTTCGTGGCCTACCTCGCAGGCCCGGAAGCGGCCTATATCACCGGGGCGAGCCTGACCATCGACGGCGGCTTCGGGGCTTGATCAAGGCCTGAAAAAAAGCCGGCCAGGGTCTCCGCCCTGGCCGGCTTTTTTGCCGTCTGGTGTTTTCCCGTCAGGCCCATTCCAATTCTGGCAAACCGCACAGGCCTGGCTGGAACATCTTCAATGAGCGGATGATCCCGTCGGCATGGGCGTATTTTTCATCGCCCATGGCCGGGTCGGGAATCGCGATGGCGGTCATGCCCGCCGCCTTCGCGGCCGTCACGCCGAATGGAGAATCTTCGAACACCAGGCAATCCGCCGGCGCGACGCCCAGGCGGCGGGCCGCGACGAGGAAGATGTCGGGGGCCGGTTTCGCCGCGCCCACTTCGGGGTCGTCCGCCGTGACGATGAAGTCGAACAGCGCGAACCAATCCCGGTGCAAGGTGGTTTTCAAGGCGAAGGTATGCCGCGAGGAGCTGGTGCCCACCGCGATGGGTACGCCGCTGGCCTTCAGGTGCCGCACCAGCTCCTCGGCGCCCGGCATCGCCAGGGCATGGGGGAAACGCTCGCGCATCAGCGGCTCGCGGATCTCCAGGAACTCTTGCGCGGTGATCGGCAACTCCAGCGCCTGGACCACGTAGCGGGCCAGGTCGCCAGCCCCACGGCCGATGATGTTCTGCTTGACGCTCCAGTCGAACGTACGCCCGTAGCGCTCGGCAATGATGGACGTCACCTCGGTGTAGATGCCCTCGGTGTCCAGCAACAAGCCATCCATGTCGAAAATCACAGCCTTGATCGGGCCAAACTCTTTCAGCGGTGCATTCATCGCATCTGATCCGTTATCAACACAACATTCCAGGGATGGCTCAGGTGCGGCCAGGACAAGGCACTTGCCTTAAAGGATTCAGCAGCATAACGAGGGGGGCTTGGCGCAGGCAACGGGTAATCGACGAGACCGTCCGCAGGAATCTATGCCTGCGGACGGTATGGCATTCAACTAGGGGGGGTTGCGGTTACTGGCTGGAACCGCTCGAACCACCGGAACCGCTACCACTGCTGCTGCCGCTGCTGCCACCGGAGGAACCGCCGCCCATGGTGCTGCCGCCGGAGGTCGAACCGCTGCCGGTGCCGGGGCTGGTGCTGCTGCCGCTGGCATCGCCACCGTTGCCGCCGCTGACGGAGCCCGGCGGCAGGGCATTACCGTTGGCGTCGGACGTGCGACCGGCATCCATTTGCGTGGAAGGCGGCATGCCTCCCTTGTCCACCGGCGGCGTGTCGTTCGAAGACTGGGCGAAAGCGGCCCATGAACTGGCCGAGAGGATCCCGGCGAGGGTGAGCGCGGTCATGCTGGACTTCATCATGGTGAGTCTCCTGTTCAAGGTACTTACCTGATGTGTGGCAAGCGCGGCTGGCCGATGGTGCCGCCGGATCGACGGGCGGCAAACCGGGTGGGTCAACTTGGCTGGCCGGACCCATCGTCACCGGCGATGTCCGGATCGTCCGGAGCGGCCTCGACGTCATCGTCTTCACGGGGCGTTGGCTCCACGTCGGCGTTGTCATCGGGCGGGAGCTGATCGCGACTCAGGGGATTGGTCGGCGATGGCAAGGGGTATTCCGGGGTTTCGTCATCCGGCACGGATGAATGGGCAGTCATGACAACCTCCTGGGGCGGACCGAGCCGGCCTCAATCGTAGGACTCTTCCTCGAGTTCGGCGTCTTCGTCGTCGATCAGGGGAACCTGGGCGTCATCCATCAGCGAGCCGGGGTCTTCGTTGCCCGGATCATTGACGAAAGGCAGGCCCGACGGGCCTTTTTCTTCCTTGCCTTCGGTTTCCGGCGTCATGGCACACCTCGCAATCGTGAGTGGATATGACCATTCGAGGCGGGGGCACGCTAAACGTTCCGGGTGAATGCATGCCGCACTGGGCCTGTCAGTTCGGCCGTCACTTTATGACGGGCAAAAAAAAGCCCGCTGGGGAAACGGGCAGGTACAGCTTTCTAACGGATGAGTTCAGCCTACGTGTGCGCTTGTGAAAGAAACGTGAAAGAAACGGCGGGTTGGAAAAAGATGAAAGATATTTCGCCAAAGGCTCGATCGCCCATAAAAAAAGCCTCGATCAATGAGGCCATGTTTATTCCTGCGGTTCAGGCAGTCCTCGTGGCGCGTGCGCCTGCCCGTGCCACGAGGACTTTTTCGATGAGCGGTGACGATTATTTCCTGACCGGAATCCTGGGCAGGAAGTTGGCTTTTTCGCCTCGCTGCACCTTCGCCACCTTCGTCCTGATGGACTTGATCGGCTCGTCGCCAAAGTCCGACCGATAGGCCGACTGTCCGCATTGCAGCCCTTCGTTGATCGGATAAGCGGCTGCATTGTCCTCGCTGTACGTTGCTCCCATCGCCATTCCCCTTTCATCGGGGCCGATACCGGCAATAATCGATTGCCTGGAAAATATCGGCCTACGCACCCAAGACTAGTCGGTCATCAACAGACTGACAGTCCGCAGGCGCCCTTGACCGACGAATGGAACTTACTGTTTCGCAAAGGAAACGTTCATTCGGTGCCCAGCAGGGTCCGATGTAAAATCCGCGAAACCTGATCGGCCGAGTAGGGTTTGGGTAGGAATTCGAAGCCCTCATGCCCCTTGAGGGCCAGCTCTTCGCTGTAGCCCGACGTCAGCACCACCGGCAGGCCAGGGCGCCGCGCACGCAGCTCCTTGGCCAAGGTGATGCCGCTGATGCCGGGCATGACCACGTCCGAAAATATCGCATCGAAGGCCATCGCATCCGGCCCGACCATTTCCAGCGCCTGTTCGGCGTTGGTCGCCCAGGCCGTTTCGTACCCCAGGTCCTGGAGGATCTGGTTGGCGAAACGCCCCACTTCGAGGTTGTCCTCCACGATCAGCACCCGCCGCGTGCCCTTCTCCAGCTGCAACGGGATGACTTCTTCCTGGCCAGGCTCCTGAACCGCCTCGGCCGCCACTTCCGGCAGGTACAAGGTAAACACCGTGCCGCCGCCCACGACGGTCGAGACATCGACGTTGCCGCCGGACTGCTTGGCGAAGCCGAACACCTGGGACAGCCCCAACCCGGTGCCCTTGCCCACCTCCTTGGTGGTGAAGAACGGCTCGAAGATATGTTCGAGCACGTCCGTCGCGATGCCTGTGCCGGTGTCCGCCAGGGCGATGGCGGCAAACGCCTGCCGGGCCCCGGCGTGGCCGCGGATCGGCGGGATGCCGTCGCCACAGTTGAGGCGAAGCCACAGCGTGCCCTGCCCGTCCATGGCGTCCCGGGCATTGAGCGCCATGTTGATCAGGGCCGTTTCGAACTGGCTCAGGTCGGCGCGGATGTAGCAAGGCCGCTCGCACAACTCGACCTTCACCTGGATGCGTGCCCCGGTGACGGTTTCCAGCATGTCGCCGAGGCTCTGCACCTGCTTGCCCACCTCGAAGACTTCCGGCTTCAACGGCTGGCGCCGGGCAAACGCGAGCAGCTGGCTGGTCAGTTTCGCGGCGCGCTCAACGGTCTCGGAAACCGCGGTCATGTACCGTTGCCGCCGCTCTTCGGACAGGTTGGGCATGCGCAGGAAATCGACGGAGGAGCGGATGATCGTCAGCAGGTTGTTGAAGTCGTGGGCGACGCCGCCGGTGAGCTGGCCGATGGCTTCGAGTTTCTGCGACTGGCGCAGCGCCGCTTCGGTCTGTTTCAGCCGCGTGGTGCGCTCTTCCACGCGCTGCTCCAGCGTGGCATTGAGCTCAGCCAGTGCCGCCAGGCCTTCACGTACCGCCGCATCCGCTCGGGTGCGCTCGATGTGGGCCCAGGATCGCTCGGTGACCTCCATCAGCAACGCGAGGTCGTTGGAGGACCAGACCCGTGGGACTTTGTCGTGGATCGCCATGAGCGCGGTCAAGCGGCCGTCCTTGATCAGCGGCACACAAATGGTCGCGGCGATGCCAATCGCCTGGAACGTCGCCGCTTCGTCCGGCGCCAGCTCCGCCAGATTGTCGTTGATCACCAGGGGCTTGCCGGCGCTCAGGTTGCTGACCGCCAGCCGACCGAAATCGGCCAGGCGATAATGCCCGAGGATATGCGGCGAACCCGCCCGGGCCCAATCGCCGCGGATCGTGAAACCGTCCTCATCCTCGTCCATGTCGGCGTAGGCACAGTTGGACAGGTTCAGGTGCGCCGCCAGGATCCGCGTGGTGGTCGCCATGATGGCCTGGGGGTCGGTGGCGTTGGCCACCGCGTTGCCGATGGCGTCCAGCACGGCCAGGCGTTGGGTCATGAACACCGTGGAAGTGGTTTCGGTGACGGTGTCGAGCATGCCCACGACCTTGCCGAACTGGTCACGAATGGGGCTGTAGCAGAAGGTGAAATAGGCCTGTTCCGGGCCGCCACCGCGTTCGATGACCAGCGGGAAGTTCTCGATATAGGTGGCCTGCCCTTCGAAGGCGGCCCGCACGATGGGACCGATATCGCTCCAGGCCTCCCGCCACACTTCATCGAACCTGCGCCCCAGGGCCTCGGGCTTGTTCCCCAGGATGGGCAGGAAGGCATCGTTGTACAGCGTGATGAGGTCCGGGCCCCAGACAATGGCCTGGGGGAAATGCGAGGCCAGGCTCAGCGCGACAGTTGTCTTCAACACAGTGGGCCATTCTTTCGGCGGCCCCAGCGGCGTGCTGTCCCAATCATGGCGCCGCACCCGTTCGGCCATTTCTCCGTAGCTCTGCAGCCAGTCTGTCATTGCGATCGATCCTTGTACTGCGACTACCATCAGGGAACGCTTGAGACCCCATGCCGGACCGTATTATCCCGTGCCGGGCTTGAATGCGCGATTGTATTGTGGACGACCACGCGCCGATGTCCGCGATCTTCGATCGAAGCGGCACGCAACCTACGGCAAAGTCCTACATGCCTGTCGGAATTTCTGCCTGATGAGCCCGACAGATAAACCTGCGCCCCGTCTGCCACTTCGTGCAATGTCTTATTTCGCAACAGAAAAAGGCAGGTGTTGATACGATGGCACCTTTTGCAGATCGTGGCGATCCAACTCCCCGTGGGCCCCCTGTTACTGCGCCGCTACCTGGACGTAGCCTCCCAATCAATGCCTCAGCCCGGCAAATGGAGTGATGAAGTTGGAAGCAGTGCAACTGGCCGCCATGGATGAGCGGCCCAAGACGCCTAGACGCGATGAGTGTGATGTCGTCATCGTCAATTACAACGCGGGGGAACTGTTGGTGACGTGCGTGCGTTCCGTCCTGGCGGCGGGTGCATCCCGGGTCATCGTGGTGGACAACGACTCCCGCGACGACAGCCTGGCCAGGCTGCAAAGCGCCCATGGAACCTGCCACTCCCTGCAGATCATCAAGAACAGCGCCAACCTTGGCTTCGCCGTCGCGTGCAACCAGGGCGCACGCCAGGCCAGCGCCGCCAATGTCTTCTTCCTGAACCCGGACACGGTACTGGCCGTCGACGCCTTGGAACGCTTGTTACGGACGCTGCGCAGTTCGCCGGAAACCGGCATGGTCGGCGGCTTCCTGTGTAACCCGGACGGCAGTGAACAACCGGGCGGGCGGCGGGTGTTTCCAACGCCCCGGCGTGCGTTCATGCGGGCCTTCGGGTTGTCACGCCTGGCCCCGGTATTCCCTACCTTGTTTTCCGACTTCCTGCTCCACAAAGAACCGTTGCCCGCCAGGCCCGTGGTCGTCGAAGCCATTTCCGGCGCTTGCATGCTGGTCAAGCGCGAAGCCATCGAGAGCGTCGGGTTGTGGGATGAAGCCTACTTTCTTCATTGCGAAGACCTGGATTGGTGCATGCGCTTCCGCCAGGCCGGCTGGAACGTCCTGTACGTGCCGGATGCCCGGGTCATGCATGTGTTCGGCGGTTGCAGCCAACAGCGCCCGTATTTCGTCGAGTGGCACAAGCACCTGGGCATCCTGCGTTTCTATGGCAAGTTCTTCCGCCAGAAATATTCGACGTTGCTGTGGGTCAGCGTGGTCATTGGCGTCTGGTTCCGATTCAGCCTGATGGTCTGCCGTCACGCGGCCACCAGGGTCCTGAAGGCATTGAAGCGACCGGGAGGAGCCTGAATTGCAGATAGGGATATTGGGCGCCTCCAGCGTCTGGGGCGAACGCGCCGCATCGCGGCTGGCCCAAGCCGATCATGCCGTGAGCGCGTTTACCCGGACGTTGCCCAAGACGCCCCTGCCCGGCGTCGACTGGCGCAGTACCGACGATTGGCACGCATTGGAGCTGGATGCGTTCCTGTCGTTCGCGCCGCTCTGGGTGCTACCGGACTTTCTGCCGCGCCTTGCCGACACACGGGTCAGGCGCATCGTCGCCGTGTCCTCCACGAGCCGCTATGCCAAGGTGATGTCGCCTGATGCCCGGGAACGGGACGTGGCGCAACGCCTGGTCGATGCCGAGGCCCACCTTGAGCGATGGGCAACGCAACGCGGCATCGACTGGGTCATCCTGCGCCCCACCCTGATCTACGGGTGTGGCCGCGACAAGAACATCACGCAGGTGGCGCGCTTCATCCAGCGCTTCGGGTTCTTCCCGCTGGTCGGTGGCAGTGTCGGCTTGCGCCAGCCGGTGCACGGTGACGACGTCGTCCAGGCATGCCTGGCCGCGATGAGCGTCGATGGCCTGCCCAGTGGCGGCTACAACCTCTCGGGAGGCGAAACGCTGCCTTACCACGCCATGGTCAGCCGGATCTTCCAGGCCCTGGAGCGCCCGGAACGAACCCTCACCCTGCCCACCCCGGCGTTGGCCCTGGCCGTTTCGCTGATGCGCTGCCTGCCGCGCTACCGGCACCTCTCGAGCGCGCTGGTGCAGCGCATGAATCAGGACCTGGTGTTCGATCATTCGGACGCCCGGGATCGCCTGGGCTTCTCGCCCCGGCCGTTCCGGCTGACGCGCGAGGACCTGCCCCGGCGCTGATTGCGTTCAGCGGTGCACGTGGGCCTGCCAGCGTCCCCACTTGCTTTCGAAGTACGCCTGGTTCTTGTCCCAGAGCGCCTGGTACTCACCACTGGCGATCAGTTTTCGAAACGACGCCTGCCCGTAATGGTGAATGAACGCATCTTCGGCGCAGACGGTCCGGTAGCCCTTTTCCTGAACGCGACGGCTGTAGTCGTCGTCCTCGAACATGCCGATGCCGAAGGCCTCGTCCAGGAACCCCACGTCTTCGAGGACATCCCTGCGCAAGGCGACGCAAAACATGGCCAGCATGGCGATGTCGAAACACTGCCCCGCATGGGTGGCGGTGTAGTCATCGGCGAAGCGCTGCATGTGCCTCATGTCGGTGTAGCTCGCCTGGACCTTCGCTTCGTTGCCCACGGCGTTGGTGACGGGACCGACCAGGCCGACATCGGGGTCGCGCAGATGACGCACCAGCGGGTCCAGCCATCCCCTGGGGACCACCGTGTCGTTGTTGAGCAGCAGGAGAATGTCGCCGTCCGCCGCCCTCAAGCCCTGATTGTTGGCGGCCGCGAAGCCGCGGTTCTGGTCGTTGAGGATAATCTTTACCCACGGCGCGTGCTGGCGCAGGTGCTCCAGGTAGTCACGGGTGCCATCGTCGGAACCGTTGTCGACCACCACCAGTTCGTAGCGCGGCCACGTGGTGTTGCGCAAAATGCTGTTGATGCATTGAACCGTCAGGTTGAGGTTGTGGTAGGTGACGACCACGATGGACACTTTCTCGTGCAACGCCACGATGGCCTGTTGAGTCGCCTCGAAGCGATCCTTCCAATCATTGGCCCGGGCCAACTCCAGGCGTTGCTTGTAGGTGGCCAGGTCGCGCTCGGCCAGCGCCCGCTCGATCTGCTCGATGAACCCGTCGACGTCGGTGGCGAAATACACCAGGTCCTGGTAGAGGCTCATTTCCTTGAGTGGCGTGGAAACCACCGGTTTACCGGCACTGATGTATTCGTAGAACTTCACCGGGTCTACCGCATGCGTCACGTTGTAGAGCCGGAAAGGGATCAGGCAGGCATCGAAATGATGCAGGTACAGCGGCATTTGCGAATACGGCTTGATGCCCAGCAAATGCACGTTGGGCTTGTGTTCGAGACCGGCCATGTCGTCGACGAACACGTCGCCCAGCATCACGAAGTTCCATTCCGGGCGCCTGTCCGCCAAGGCCGCCAGCAGGGGGAAATCCAACCACTGGGCCAAGGCACCGTAATAGCCGATGACCGGTCCGACGAACCCATCCAGCAGGTCATTGGCGAAGCAGTGCTGGTGGAAGAAGTTGAAATCCACGGCGTTCCTGACCAGTACGCAGCGAGCGGTACTGGCACACCATTTTTCCTGGAGCAAGGCCGAAGAGACAGTCACCAGGTCCGCCTCGGCCACCAGGGTCTTCTCTTCGCTGAGCAGCGGCTCACCGATGTTCGGGAAACCATCCCAGTCGTCCATGCAGTCGTACTGGACCCGCCAACCGTGCTCGGCGCGCAACGCCAGGGCCAGCGGGCTCCAGTAAGGCAGGTGGACGACCGAGAACGCGGTCTTTATCTGCCAATCGGCGGCCAGCGCGGCCAGGGCCTGGCGGTAAAGCTGGATGTTCTCCGGCGTGATGGTGGCTTCGTAGTACTTTTCCTGGACGTCGCGTTGCAGCGCCACCTCATGGACATTGGGCGCGACGGTGGTCAGCCGATAGCGCTGGCCCTCCTCGGGGACGCTGGACGGCACGACGTAGAACACCCGGTAACCCTGCCGCGCAAACTGGCTCATCAACTGTTGGGGCCGCTGGAAGCGCGCCGCCCAGGCGATGTTGGCGAAACAGAGGATGTCCAGGCGTCCCGAGGCCACGAAGACCGGCTCGACCTCGGGGATCGGCAACAGCGCCTGCCCGGGCGGGCGCACGATGGGTTCCATCAGCTTGGGCGGGTCGCGCCTGGCGGCAAAGCCATGGCGCAGCAACTGGGCAAGCATGCGCAGCGGTTGGGTAAAACGCCAGGAACTGGTCTTTTGCAGGAAGTCGACTTTCGCCAAGGCGATATCGCGCTCCTGGAGGGCCGCATCCCGCTGGGCAGCGGCGCGCTCGCGGTCGGTCAACGGAGGGTCGGGCTTATGCACGTGGGTATCCATGCAACGCAGTGGTATCACCCTGCGGCCACATGGAACTGACGGAGCCAGGGCGGTAGAACGTTGCGGTCAGGCTGCGGCGCGAGGCGGTGCAGTTGCCCACCACTTGCGACACGGCATGCCAGGAATTGGCCGAGCGCACCAGGACCGCCGAGTTGCCCACCAGGGGCTCGATCTCGGCCACCACCGCAGTGGGGTCGTTGCCGCTCAGGATCTGCAGGCAGCCACCATCGTCGCGGTTCCAGGACTCGTTGAAATACAGGATATGGGTCACCAGCTTGTCGGGCAGGTCCGGGTGCGCCCCCAGGCTCGCGCCCGGGCCGTAATGAAAGACATTGACCTCCATCGGCACGTTGCGCAGGTCGATCCCGGTCAACTGCGACATGGCTTGGCGATACGCCGCCGACCCCAGGTCCCGCGCCAGTTTCAACCAGGCGTCGCTCAGTTCCTCGGGGAAGGCAATGACCTGGGTGCCCATTTCCACCAGGGCCCGCGCCTCGTAGTCATAGTTCTTCTCCCCGCCATAGCCGCTCACGGTCTTGAAGTGATCATGGGGAAACGTCTGCGCCAGTGCCGCGGCATCCTTGGCCGAATACAGGTTGGCGATCTCGGCCCAGGCGAACGGGTAGGACTTCAGTGCGGTCGATTCGAGACGAAAAAGTTCTAGCATTATTTATTCTTGGTCGCTGTCAGTTTTCTGATACCACGGGCAATGGAGCGCAGTGGTGCGGTCATTCGGAATGAACTGGAACCCTCTAGTTGCAGAACCCTAGCATTACTCAGCGCCAGTTGCTGGCTGAGCCGGGAAATAAGCGCCTGCTGGGCAATGTCCTGGGGCGCCGGCGGTTCCGCCGGGCACTGAACAAGCGGAACATCATCGCGCTCGGCGGCGGCCTCGAGCAGATTAGGCAGGTCCTGCAGGAATGCGCCGAGCACCGGCCGGGAGCCCGTGCGGCCCTGGCGAATGATGTCCGCCACCCGGTCCCAATGCTCGACCAGCCTGTCCGCCGCCGCGCGCGCTGCCGGCGATGGAGCCGTCTTGCCGATGCGCGAAAGGAACCAATGGGGGTCGATCGTCGCCACGTCGGGCAGCCCATGGAGCCCATCGAACTCGGCCAGCGCCGTGTACTTGCCCGCGCTCAGGTCCGCGGAACAGAACACCGGCACGCCGAACGCCAGCGCACTGATCGCCAGGTGGTAGCTGTGCCCGATCACCGCTTGCGCCTGGCTGAGGATCTCGGCCATCAGCAACGGTTGCGGCCAGAACGACAAGGTGATGGCCCCCGGCAGGCGCGCGGCGATGACCGAGGGGTCATCCCCCAGGACCGGGCCGATGGGGACCACCAGGAACCGGTACCCCTGGAACGCCAGGGGATGCGCCTCGAACAGCCGGACAAACGCCTCGACCATGTGGATGGCGTGGATGACGATATACGGCCCGTCCAGCCCCGCCTGCTCGCGCAGTTGCCTGAAGGCCTGGGAAGGTTGCTGCTCATCGATCAGTCGCGGCAGGCCGAAGGCGGTGTCAGGCAGCACATCGATTTCGGCGTGCCCGGCCAAGGCAGCGAGGGCATCGCGTGACGGTGTGTCGCGCACGCGCACGTAGGGGCTCTGCTCCAGGGCCATGGTCAACAATGGCCTGGCCCAGCCCGGAATACTGTTGCAGTGCATCCCCGGGGCATTCCACACCAGCGGGATCCCATGCTGCAACGCCACCAGCGCCGGCGTCAGCCAGTACCCCGTGGGGTGATGGATGCCCGGGGTCGGCGGGCCATACCCAGGGGCTACGAGCTTGTCGAAACGGATCAGGAACCCGCCGCCGATCAAGACGCCATCCAGGTCCTCGGCGATGCGCGGCAGCTCGGTCAGCGACGTCACTGCATAGGGCCACTCGGGCGGCGTTTTCCCGTGGTAGGAAAACCGATGCAGGTGGACGTTGCCCAGGCGCCGGGCCAGCTCGGCCTCGGCAATGATGGGAAACAGCAGGTCGCCGTAATTCTCGACGTCAAAGGTGCCCGATATCGCCACCTGCCAGTCGGGCTTGCTCGTGTGCTCGGCCAACGTCCCGTGCTCCTTGGTTTCATCATCGGCTGGGTGCCCGGCCGGCTGTTCATCCGGCTGGGCATCCACGCTGTGCAGGCCCAGGTCCACCATGCCGAGGAAATGCCGGGCGCCTGGCAAGACGTCGAACGCCAGCGGCGCGACCTGTTTCTCGATCAATTGCGAGGTGTCTTCGGTCACCCCGTGCAACAGCTTCAGGGTCACATGGTAGCGACCCGCGGCGAGATTGGCCGGGAAGCGCACGTTGATCGCCGCCCGCCGCCAGCCGTTTTCGACAGGGCCCAGTGGCAAGGCCAGGTTCGCCCCGCCAATCACCAGCAACCGCGCTTCTTGAACAGTGAAACTGATGTTGGGCTGGCGGATCGATTCGTGCAGCAGCGCTTCCACGCGGATCTCGACAGCGTTTCCATACAGGTAGCTGGAGGACATCTGCCGGGTGTCGGTGAAACAGGCCGACGTGATGCGCCCTTCTTCGGTGCCGAAGGCGATGCCGTCCGCGCCGCCCATGAAGGGCTTGCGGGTCACCGACACGGTGGCGCCACTGGCCCAGCGGCGCTGCTCGTCGCGCATGTCGAGCAGGTACATTTCGGCCATTTCGTCAGGCGCGCCACTGGCGACCACTTGGCCTTCGCGCAGGTAGATGACCCGGTGGCAGAAGCGCTTGACCATGCTCATGTCGTGGGAGACGAACAAGAGCGTGGTGCCGTTGGCGGTCAGTTCCTCCAACCGGCTCAGGCACTTGAACTGGAAGGATGCATCACCGACGGCGAGGGCCTCGTCGACGATCAGGATATCGGGGTCCACGCCGACCGAAACGGCGAAGGCCAGGCGCACCAGCATCCCGCTGGAATAGGTCTTGGTCGGCTGGTCGATGAAGTCGCCGATGTTGGCAAATGCCAGGATCTCCTCGAGACGGGCGTCGATTTGCGCGCGGCTCAAGCCCAGCACGGCGGCGTTCATGTAGACGTTGTCCCGCCCGGTGAACTCCGGATTGAAACCGGCCCCCAGCTCCAGCAATGCCGCGATCCGGCCATTGCCCTGGACGCTGCCGCGGGTCGGCATCAGCGTCCCGCAGATCAGTTGCAGCAGGGTCGACTTGCCACTGCCGTTGCGGCCGATGATGCCGACGGTCTCGCCCCTGGCGACGCTCAGGGAGACGTCATTGAGCGCCCAGAACTCGCGATAGAAACGCTTCTTGCCACGCATCACCATCTGCAACAGGCGGTCCTTGGGTGCGTCATAGATCTGGTAGCACTTGCTCAGGTTTTCGGCGCTGATCGCCACTTCATTCAACATCGGCAAAAGACCCATCCGAGAATCACTGCCGTTTTCTACCGGCGAACAGGAACACGAGCTGTAACAGGAGGTTGCGGGCAGTTAAGCACAGACGCAACGAAAAAAAAGCCTGGCGTCGGTCGCGAAGGCAATTAATTCAGCCTCGCCGAAACGGCTCAGCCCGGGCAACGGCCAGGCAGGCCCGGCCCAAGGTTCTGGCGTCAATTAACCGCCCTTGGCCTGCCCCTTCCGATCGCGGTCCTTTTATCCAGAAACACGCCCGGGACCGGCGGTTCTTATTGTCGGCAGACCACGACGGACGTAAGGTGTAGCCCTCTTGCAGGCTGCGTGACGACGGCCTCCGGGCCACGGACGACAACCGGAACACGCCGTCTGGAAAGAACGCCGGCAACCGCCCCGCCATTGGCGTGAATCGATCTATATTTGACTCACCCCTCCATGAGGATTTCTTCAAGGAGCTTGCGACCGACACCGCCTCAAGGACCCCGCGACTGATGCAGCCGTTCAACGCTTCGCCCATTGCCATGATCAAGAGTGCGTTCACCCATCGAAGCCTGATCCGGGCCTTGATCGGCAGGGAAGTCAGCGGCCGCTACAAGGGCTCGATGCTGGGCATGTTCTGGTCGTTCTTCACCCCCGCGCTCATGCTGGTGGTCTATACCTTTGTCTTCAGCGTCGTGTTCAAGGCCCGCTGGGCCGGTGGCAGCGAATCCAAGAGCGAGTTCGCCCTGGTCCTGTTCGCGGGGCTCCTGGTGTTCAACCTGTTTTCCGAATGTGTGAACCGGGCGCCGGGGCTGGTGCTGGCGAACACCAACTACGTGAAGAAAATCGTCTTTCCCCTGGAGATACTTCCCCTGGTGTCGCTGGGGGCCGCGCTTTTCCACGCGGCGGTCAGCCTGCTGGCCTGGCTGATCTTCTACGTCCTGCTGTTGGGCATGCCTCCGGCGACCCTTTTGCTGCTGCCCCTGATGCTGCTTCCCCTGGTATTGCTGACGCTGGGTATTTCCTGGTTTCTCGCCTCTATCAGCGTCTACCTGCGCGACGTTGGCCAGTTCACCGGCATCATCACCACGGCCATGCTGTTCCTCTCGCCGATTTTCTATCCCCGCTCGACACTCCCGCAGGACTACCAGGCGGCCTTGCAGGCGAACCCCCTGACCCTGCCGGTGGAAGTCGCCCGCGACATGCTGTTCTGGGGCAGGATGCCGCCGTGGAGCAGCCTGGCCATTTATTCCGCCGTGTCCGTGCTGATCGCCTGGTCTGGATTTGCCTGGTTCCAGAGGACACGCAAAGGCTTTGCCGATGTCATATGAAATTGCCCCACGCCAAGCCTGGGTCAACCGCACTAACAAAGGATTCGAAACCGCATGGAACAGCTCAACCGACTGGCTGATTGCATCGACCAACTGAGGCGCTCGACAGAATCCCGGTCCGTCGAAGCCGCCCAACTGGTCAAGGAAATCGAGAACCGCGACCGGCTGGTCGATCAGTTGCGTCGGGAGCTGAAAGAGGCTGCTGCCCGCACAAGCGCCCAGGAGCGCGAGATGGCGCTGCTGCGTGAGCGGTTGCGGGCACACGAGCAGGACCTGGAAGCGGCCACGACATCGTTGCAGGCAAAGACCGGCGAAGCGACCGCCCTCGCCGATCAGGCCGCGGACCTGCAGAATCGCCTGGCCAGCCAGCACGCCGAGCTGCTCAAGCTGTCGGATTGGAGCCATGCCATCGAACGGGCCCCGCTGCGCTATTCGATCCGCAAATTCCTGTATCGCTGGTCCCGCCGGGTCTTCGCCCTGCTGCCTCTCGATGCGCAGCGCAAAAGCAGGCTGGCGAGCCAGCTGCGACGCTGGCTCAAACCGCGCAAGCCGCTGTCAGGCGAATCGCCGGTAGCACCGGACCAGGCCGCCACGTCGCTCCCGGCCCTGCCGACGAACCTTCCATCGCCGCCTGTGGCGACGGACCCGACCCTGCTGATGTTCGGCGTCATCGATTGGCACTTCCGCATCCAGCGCCCGCAGAACCTGGCCAAGGAGCTCGCCAAGGCCGGCCAGACGACCTTCTATATCTCGAACAACTTCATCGACGACCAGGCGCCCGGCTTCGAGGTCGAAGCGCTGGACGCCTCCCGGCGGCTGTTCCAGATCCGTCTCAAGGTCTTCGGCGCGCCGGCCATCTACCATGCCCCGCCTTCAGCCGCCGCGATCAGCCAGTTGTGCCAGGGCATCGCCCTGTTGCTGCGCTGGGCCAAGGTCGGCGCGGTGGACTGCATCGTCCAGCATGCCTATTGGTTTCCGCTGGCAAGGCGCATCCCGAACTCCACGCTGATCTACGACTGCATGGACCACCACGAGGGCTTTGGCAACGTGGCGCAGGAACTGCTCGACCTGGAGATCGCGCTGATGCGCCGCGCAGACCTGCTGGTCGCGACGTCCGATTGGATCGAACAGCACGCCAGGCGGGAAAACGCCAACGTCGCGGTGATTCGCAATGCCGGCGAATACGCGTTCTTCAGCCAGCGCCCCGAACACATTTACCAGGACGCCAAGGGCCGGAAGATCATCGGTTACTACGGCGCCATCGCCGAATGGTTCGACCTGGACCTGATCAAGCACGTCGCCAGATCCTTCCCACAGCACTTGATCCTGCTGATCGGCAACGACACGACCCAGGCCAGGAAACACCTCAAGGGTTGCGCGAACGTGGTCCTGGAAGGCGAAGTCAGCTACGCCTCGCTGCCTTACTACCTGCACGCCATGGATGTCTGCCTGCTTCCGTTCAAGGTCATCCCGCTGACCCTCGCCACCAACCCGGTCAAGGTCTACGAATACCTGAGCGCGGGCAAACCGGTGGTCTCGGTGAAACTGCCGGAGTTGAGTAAGTTCGGCGACCTGGTGCGGGCGGTCGAGAATCCGAAGGACTTCGTCGCGGCCATACGCGACGTCCTGCGCGCGCTCCCCGAAGCGCAATCGACGCTGCAGGCGCGACGAACGTTCGCCCAGGCACAGACCTGGCGCCATCGCGCCGCGAGCCTGCGCGAGGCCATCGACACATTGCCCCAACCCAGGGTCAGCGTCGTGGTGCTCACCTACAACAACCTCGCGCTCACCCGGGCCTGCCTCGACAGCCTGGTGACCCACAGCCACTACCCGAACCTGGAGATCATCGTCGTCGACAATCATTCCAGCGACGATACCCCCGCCTTCCTCACTGCCTGGGCCAAGGGGCACCGGGATCGGATCGTCATCCTCAACCCCGACAACAAGGGTTTCGCGGCGGGCAACAACGTGGGGCTCGCCGCGGCCAGCGGCGACTACCTGGTGATCCTCAACAACGACACCATCGTCACCGCCGGTTGGGTCAAGGGCCTGATTCGCCACCTGCGGGACAACCCGAACATCGGGATCATCGGCCCGATCACCAACAACATCGGCAATGAAGCCAAGGTCAATACCCGCTACAGCCTGATCGAGGACATGCACGTCGAATCGTCGCAACTGACCCATGCGCGCATGGGCGAGTGCTTCGAAATCAACACCCTGGCGTTTTTCTGCGTCATGTTCCCCCGCTCCACCTATGAGCAGATCGGCGGCCTGTGCGAAGAGTACGGCCTGGGGTTCTTCGAAGACGACGACTACTGTCGCCGTGTCCAGCAGCGCGGCCTGCATGCCGTTTGCGCCGAGGACGTGTTCGTTCACCACCACCTGTCCGCCTCGTTCAACCAGTTGGGCATGGAGAAGAAACGCGCGCTGTTCGAGAGGAACAAAGCCCTCTACGAAAGCAAATGGGGGCCTTGGGTCCCCCACGTGTACCGTGACGCCTAGGCCGGCCGCCCGGTGTTTTCCAAGCCACTGACGTGTTTGAACAGCAGGGACGATATCTTGCACAGAGACAGCTTGAAGTACGCGACGGTGGTGTTCGTCCTGTTGGCCAGTGCGGTGGTCAGCCTGTACGGTTTCTCGACACTGCAATGGCCGTCGTTGAACAGCGCCACCCGGACCCTGCTGCTGGCGACGGTAGCGATCGCCGCCCTCACCGTCCTCACTCGCAAGCCTGCCCTTGTGCTCGGCCTGGGATCGATAGCGGGCCTGGCCATCGCCGCCGGCCAGGCCTGGCCGCTGATCGTCGTTACCGTATTGGCGCTGTCGGCCCGCACCCTTGGCAAATGGCTGGTGGGACAACGAACCGGCACCGATTGGACGGTCCAGCTGCTGGTCGGCCTGGGCCTGTTCGGCACGCTGACGGGCCTGGCGGCCTACTTCCCGATCAACTACCCCTGGCTGTATGCGGCCCTGCTGTTGCTGCCGCTTGTGCTGGGCCATCGCGACGCCACGGCGACCGTTCGCGAAGTCCTGGCGCAGCTCCGTGCCGAGCGCGGGCCGCCGGCACCGTTGCAGGCGCTGCTTGATGTCCTGATCGTCGCCTTCGCCTGCCTGCATGGGGCGGTCGCCCTCATGCCGGAAGTCGGCTATGACGCCCTGGCGATGCACCTGTTCGTCCCCGCCCATCTGGCCCAGCGGCACCAATGGGGTTTCGACGCCGGCACGTATGTATGGGCGGTCATGCCGATGCTGGCCGACTGGATCTACAGCATCGTCTACATGCTGGCCGGCGAAACTGCCTCGCGCCTGACCAACTGCGCGTTCACGCTGCTGGTGGCGTGGCAGGTCCGAAACCTGGCGATCTGGGCCGGCGGCACGACCATAAGCGCCCGCTGGGCGAGCCTGTTCTTCCTGTCCACGCCCCTGGCCTTTGCCGAGAGCAGCAGCCTGTTCATCGAGTCGGCGTGGACCGCCTTCGTGCTGGCCGGGTCGTTGGCCATCCTCAACGCCTCACGCTTCACCCCGGACGTCGCGGAGCGTCATCGGCAGTTGATCCTGGCCGGGGTCGTGCTGGGGTTCGCCCTGGCGACCAAAGCGGTGACCCTGAGCATCCTGCCGGTGTTGTTGGTGCTCCTGCTGGTGCAATGCCAGGCCTGGCTGCGCCCCGGTGTCGCCAAGGCGTTGCTGTTGGGCAGCGCCGGCCTGCTATTGGCCGGCATCACCCCGTACCTTACGGCCTGGTGCCTGACCGGCAATCCGGTGTTCCCGTTCTTCAACGCCGTTTTCCAATCACCATTCTGGCCGAGCGTCAACTTCCAAGCCCCGGCCATCTTCGACAAGGGGGTCGCGTGGGACACCCTTTACCGGATGGTCTTCAACGCCCCCCGGTTCATCGAAGGCAAGGACGGCGCCGCCGGTTTCCAATGGCTGCTGCTGCCCACCGCAGCCGTCGCCCTGGTCCTGGGTGCCCATCGCAAGGGCCTGTGCCTGCTCGCGCTCGGGGCCGGTGCAATGGCCCTGTCGTTCCACTCCACGGCCTACCTGCGCTACATATTTCCTTCCTTCGCCTTGTTTGCAGTGGTCCTGGCCCTGCCCTTTTCCGGCCACAAGCACTTCCCGAGGACGCTCGGGGTCGTCGCTGGCGCGGCACTGGTGCTGGCCAACGTGCTGTTCATCCAGGCAGCCACCTACTATGGCCAGATCAACCCGGCCGCGCTGTTCAGCCCGGCCGGGCGGGATGCCTATCTGGCGCAGAACCTGCCGATTCGCAAACTGGTCGAGGTCGTCAACGCGTTGAACGTCGGGCACCGCCCGGTGGCAGTCTTTGCGCCGCCCTCCATGGCGGGCCTGAAAAGCGATGCCTTGTACGCGTCCTGGTACAACGTGAAATGGACCCGCGAAGTCGAGCAGGCAAGCACCTCGCCTGCGCTGCTGCAACTGTTGCGCCAGCGCCAGGTGGATTGGCTGATTATCGATCACGGTAGCACGCCGAAAGCGCAACTCGAACGCCTGCTGAGCGTGTCCGACGCCTACGCCAGCATGGGCGGGCTGGACCTGCGCAAGGTCAACCAGGTCCCCCTCGAGCGTTTGCTCAACCCCGACTTGTCCAGCCTCGAGGGCTGGCACCTGACCGACCCCTCGTCCTATGACGCGTCGCAAAAGGTCCTCACGGTCACGGTCAAGACCCCGGCCACCCAGCGTGTCGAGGTGACCCCGGGACAGACCTTCACCAGCGGCGTGTCGGCCCGTTGCGCGGCACAGCCCACGTCCGGGAGAGTCCAGACCAACTGGATGGATGCCCAGGGCCAGTTCATTTCCGCCAGCATCGAGACGTTCGATTGCACGCCGCAATGGGCGACCCATGAAATGACCGTGGTCGCGCCTGACGAGGCCGCTTTCGCGATCGTCTATGCGTCCGGGCATACCGACACGCCCCTGGCGTTCAAGTCCCTCTCATTCAGACAATAGCCAGCGAATCGATGAACTCAAAAACAGAGCTTTTCACGGAAGAACCCCGAGTCGCGGTCGTCATCCCCTGCTATCGGGTGACGGCGCACATCATCGAGGTCATCGAGGCCATCGGCCCGCAGGTGTGGCGCATCTACGTGATTGACGATGCATGCCCGGATGGCTCCGGCCAGCATGTGCTGCAAACCTGCCGCGACCCCAGGGTCAGGGTCCTGCCCCATGTGGTCAACAGAGGCGTCGGGGGGGCCGTGATGACCGGCTACCGGGCAGCGATCGCGGACAACGCGAGCATCATCGTCAAGGTCGACGGCGACGGGCAGATGGACCCGGCCTTGATCCCGTTGTTCATCGAACCGATCCTGGCGGGCGAGGCCGACTACACCAAGGGCAATCGTTTCTTCAACCTCGAAGAGGTGCAGTCGATGCCAAAGGTCCGGCTCTTCGGCAACGCGGTGTTGTCGCTGATGGCGAAACTGTCGACGGGGTATTGGGACCTGTTCGACCCAACGAACGGATACACCGCGATCCACCGTGACGTCGCCCGGCTGCTGCCCCTGGACAAGGTCAGCGAACGCTACTTTTTCGAGACCGACATCCTGTTCCGCTTGAACACCGTGCGCGCCGTGGTGGTGGATGTTCCGATGGAGGCGCGCTATGGCGATGAAACCAGCCACCTGGCGATCTCGAAGATCATCGGCGAGTTCCTGTTCAAGCACTTGCGAAACTTCACCAAGCGGGTGTTCTACAACTACTACCTGCGGGACATGTCCCTGGCTTCGATCGAGTTGCCCATCGGGTTGCTCATGCTTTTGTTCGGCACTGTCTTTGGCAGTTATCACTGGCACGAATCCGCGCAGAACGGCGTCCAGACACCGGCCGGAACGGTGATGCTCAGTGCGCTGCCACTGCTTCTGGGGTTGCAACTGATCATGGCCTTCCTTGGCTATGACATCGCTTCGGTGCCCACCCGGCCAAGGCATTCGCGACGCCGTCACGCCACTTCATTGCGCAAGGACATCCCGTGAAGGCGCTCAGGGATCTACTCTGCGACCCCTCGCTCAAGACCCTGGATGTCGATGGCGCCGAGCGTCTGGCGCTGCATAAGCGAATTCTCGAACGCAAGCGAATGCTCAGGGACGTGTTCGTCGAGTTCCACCATGCCTTTCATCGCCTGGCCGAGCGCTACTTCGAGGTCGAGGGCCTGGAAGTGGAAATCGGCGCCGGCATCGCGCCGATGCGCGATTCCTACCCTGGCGTACTGGCGACCGACATCGTGGCCACCGACCACTTGGACATGGCGTTGAATGCCGAATCCATGAGCTTGGCCGATCACTCGGTCAGGGCGTTCTATGGCCAGAACTGTTTCCACCATTTCCCTCATCCCGAGCGGTTTTTCAGCGAGCTGGAACGAACCCTCGTGCCCGGTGGCGGGGCCATCCTGATCGAACCTTTTTACGGCCCGTTCGCCGCGTTCCTGTACAAACGGCTGTTCAAGTCCGAGGGCTTCGACAAGCAATTCGAGTCGTGGGAAACACCGTCGACCGGCCCCATGAACGGCGCCAACCAGGCACTCAGCTACATTGTCTTCGTTCGGGACCGCGAGGCGTTCGAGCTCAAGTACCCCGGCCTGGAAATCCTCCACCAGGAGGTGTGCGCCAACTACCCCCGGTACCTGATCTCGGGCGGGTTGAATTTCCGCCAGTTGCTGCCCGACGCATTGATTCCCGTGATCAAGGTCGTTGAGAAAGGGCTTTATCCCCTGCGGCGGGTGCTGGGCCTGCATCACATTGTCGTCATCAGGAGCAAGCCTTGACCTTTATCCGGTATGGCGCCATCCAACTGCTGGCCTACGGGCTGGACATGGGCACGTTCCTGTTGCTGATGGTTTTTTTCCAGGACGAGCCGATCCTGGCCAACATCGCCGGCAAAGGCGTCGCCGGGGTGTTCGCGTTCTTTTTGCATCGGCACTTTACGTTCAGGTCGAGCCAGGGCAGCGGCAAGGCCCAGGCCGTAAGCTACTTCTCGCTGCTGGCGATCAACATCCCGCTCGCCTCGGCCTTGCTCAGCGCCGGCCTGTACGTCGTCGACCGCCCGACCGCGGTCAAATTCGCTGCCGACGTGGCCTGCGTCTTCATGACGTACTGGATCAGCAAGGGGTTCGTGTTCACGTCCAAGGCTGCGACGCCTGAACGGCCTGACCGCGTGGAAGGCGCCTGACCATGAAGTTGCTGATTACCGGCGCAACGGGCTATATCGGCCAACGGCTGACCGACCGTGCGGCAGCGGCCGGCCATGAGCTGGTCTGCGCCACGCGCACACCGTGCGCCGCAGCCCATGCCTGGCTGCCCTACGACCTGGAGGGTCCGGCGCCGGAATGTCCGGACGGTGTCCAGGCGTTGATCCACCTGGCGGCCAGCACCTCGCCCGACGCCGGCATTGGCGCGGACGCCGAAGTCCTGGCCGCCGAGGCGCTGATCCAGCGCGCCCGGCAAGCCTCGGCCCGGTTCATTTTCATTTCCAGCCAGACGGCCCGGGCCGCCGCCCCCAGTGCCTACGGCCAGGTCAAGTGGCGGATCGAGCAAGCAGTGCTGGCGGCCGGCGGCGTGGTGATTCGCCCGGGCCAGGTGTATGGCGGTCCCGAGCGCGGGCTCTTCGGCCTGCTGTGCAGGCTGGTGCGCCGATTCCCGGTCGTTCCGATGCTCCTGCCGGCGCCTTGGGTGCAACCGATCCATGTCGATGACCTGGCCGCCTCGATCCTGGCGGTGGTCGAGCGCGAGGATATCCGCGCCCAGGTGCTGAGCCTGGGCGCGGTGCAGCCGGTTGGCTTTGGCCGCTTTCTCATGGCGATCGCGACACACAGGGTCCACGCGGTGCGCCTGCCGGTGCCCGTGCCGGTGGCGCTGCTCACAGGGCTGCGCCGTTGCCTGGGCCCATCGTTGGGCAGGAGGCTGGGGCTGGAGCGGATCGTTTCGCTGACCCACCTGCCCGCGCTGGACAGCGCGCCCAGCCTGCAGGCACTCGGGATCGAATTGCGATCCCTGGCTGACGGCTTGCACCGCTCCGGTCGTGGACAACGTCGGCGGCGCCTTGAAGAAGGCTCCGTGCTGCTGAACTACCTGCTCGTCGGCCCGCCGCCGAGCAGCCTGGTGCGTCGATACGCCCGGGCCCTGGAACGGGCCGGCAGAAACCGACCGGCCATTCGCTCGCCGTGGCTGAGGCGCTGGCCGGTCCTGCTGGCCCTGCTCGACACCCCCGGCGTTCTCGATACGCCCGGCGGCCAGGACCTTTCCTGGCGCTTGCAGGCCGCGCTCAACCTCGCCGAAGCCAGCCCATCCGGCGCCAAGCGGTTTCTCGGCACGCCTGCACCGCGCGGCGTCGTCGCCACGGTGTGTACGCTGGGCTGGATCTCGGCCAGGGCCCTGGCGTGGCGGGTCGTGACCCCGCTAGGTCGACCGCTGGCCCGCCTGCTGCTGCTTGAAGGTGCCGCGCCACATGAAGCCTGAATTCGATGTGATCATCGTCGGCAGTGGCCCCGCCGGCACGTCGGCCGCCTACCCGTTGGTCAAGGCCGGCGTGAGCGTGCTGATGGTCGATGCCCAGGTCGAGACCGGCATCTCGACGGCGCCAACGGCGCCGTACCTGGCCAGCCGCGCCAGCGACGACTCCCAGTGGAAATGGTTGATTGGCGAAGACTTCCACGGGCTGGACCAGCAGCACGCGGTGTCGCCCAAACTGAAGACGCCCACCCACGCCCATGTGTTTCGCGGGTTCACTGCCGGTAACCGGATCGACACCCACCATTTCGTCGGCGTCGGGTCATTGGCCACCGGTGGGCTGTCGAATGCCTGGGGTTGTGGCGTGGCGCGCCTGGACGCCAGCGACTTTCCCGGCGCCCTGCCCTTCGATTACGCCGAACTCGAACAATCCTATGAAACGGTGTCCCGGCGAATCGGTATCAGCGGCCAGGTCGACGATGATCTTTCAAGCTACTTCGGCCTCGATGCATGGTCCCAACCCCCCCTGCCGATGGACCCTTTGCACCAGCGCCTGCTCGATCGCTATACGCGCCGCCAGCCGAGTTTTCCCGCCCTGGGCTTTCGCCTCGGCCGTTCGCGGGTGGCGGCGTTGAGCCAACCGCTGGGGGAACGCAAGGCCTGCGACCTGTCCGGCAACTGCCTGTGGGGATGCCAGAACCAGGCGCTGTACAGCGCGGCCCAGGAACTGCGGACACTCAAGCAGTACCCGGGTTTCCAACACGTCCAGGGGTTCCTGGTGGATGAGCTTTTGCGCCAACCGGACGGGACGTGGGTGATCACCGACCGTCACGCCTCCCGTCGCGTGGGGGCCAAGCGCCTGCTGCTGGCGGCGGGCACGCTGGCCTCCACCCGGCTCGCCCTCAAGTCGTTGAATCACACCGCCGCGGTGCGCGTGCTTTCGTCGCCCACGGCCGCCTTCCTGCTCTGGCTGCCGGGCATGCTCGGGACCCCGAGGGTGTCGACTTTTGGCCTGGGCCAGCTATCGTTCGCCCTGGAACTGGCTGCCGGCACCCGCGCCTTCGGCTCGACGTTCAGCACCACAGGCTTGCCGATGAGCGAATTCGTCAATCGGATCCCGATGAACAAACGCCTGGCCATCGAGTTGTCGAACCACCTGCTCAGTGCCTGCCTGGTGGGAAATCTCTTCCTGCCTGGCCATCTGTCCAACAACACGGCGAGGTTACGCCCGGATGGTTCGCTGGGCGTCACCGGCGAGCTGCAACCCGAGACGCCAGGGCTCATGGAGAATGCCGAGGCCAGGCTGCGCCGGATCTATTGGAAGATGGGCGCGCTGTTGATGCCGATGAGTTTCACGGTTGCCCAGCCGGGGGCGGACATCCACTATGCGGGGACGTTGCCGATGCAGGCCCGGCCCGGGATCGGGCAGACCGACCGGCTGGGAGAAGTCGCGGGCCTGCCCGGCGTGCACATTGTCGACGGCGCCTGCCTGCCCAGCCTTGCCGAAAAATCCCACACCCTGACCCTCATGGCCAACGCGGACCGGATCGGACGCGCCCTGGCAACACAACGATAGGACATCTGCAGGAATGACCCGCAAGGTACTTTGCATCGTCGGCACACGCCCGGAGGCCATCAAGATGGCCCCGGTGATCAAGGCGCTCCAGGCACAGGACGGCATCGACTGCCGGGTGCTGGCCACCGCCCAGCACCGCGGCATGCTCGACCAGGTGCTGGCGTTCTTCGCAATTACCCCGGACCTGGACCTGGACATCATGCAGCCCGACCAGTCGCTGGCGACACTGACTGCACGCTTGCTGCACGCGCTGGACGATGTGCTGAAAACCGAGCGACCGGATGTCGTACTGGCCCAGGGCGACACGACCACCGTGATGAGCGCGGCGCTGGCGTGCTTCTATCGGCAAATTCCCTTCGGCCATGTCGAAGCGGGCCTGCGCACCGGCGACATCCGCAACCCGTTCCCCGAAGAGGCCAACCGAGTGATCGCCGGCAAGCTGACCCGCTGGCATTTCGCGCCGACCCAAGGCGCCGTGGACAACCTGCTGCGCGAAGGCGTCGCCCCGGCCGACATCATCCTGACGGGCAATACCGTGATCGATGCCTTGTTGATGACGGCGGCCCGTCCCGTGCCCCTGGGTATCGAACTGGACCCCGACAAACGCCTGGTGCTGGTCACGGCCCATCGACGGGAAAATTTCGGCGCACCGTTCCAGCATATCTGCCAAGCATTGCGCTGCCTGGCCGAACGCAACCCGGACATCCAGATCCTGTACCCCGTCCACCCCAACCCCCACGTGAAGGAAGTGGCCTACCCGTTGCTCGGCCAGGTGCCCAATATCCTGCTGTGCGCGCCACTGGACTACGCCCCGTTCATCGCGGCCATGAAACGCGCGTACTTGATCATCAGCGACTCCGGCGGCGTGCAGGAGGAAGCGCCGGCATTGGGCAAACCGGTCCTGGTGCTGCGTGAGGAAACCGAGCGCCCGGAAGCGGTGGAGCTGGGCGTGGTCAAGCTGGTGGGGCCGCACCGCGACGCGATCCTCGAACAGGCCCAGCGCTTGCTCGACGATCCCCAAGCCTATCGGGGCATGGCCCGGGGCATCTCCCCTTATGGCGACGGCCAGGCGGCCGGACGGATCGTCGAAGTGCTGAGGCAGTACCTGTCGCCATGCGCCTGATCTACCTGTCGCCGGTACCGTGGGCAAGCTTCAGCCAGCGCCCCCATCATTTCGTCCACTGGTACCACGACCTGACCGGGGAACCGGTGTTGTGGATCGACCCGTATCCGACCCGCTTGCCCGCGTTGGACGACTTCCGGCGCAAGCAACCGATGGCGGCCCCGCCCGACTTCAGCATTCCGTCCTGGCTGCACCTGTGCCAGCCGCCGGCGCTGCCCATCGAACCCCTTCCAGGCGCGTCGCTGATACTCAAGCCGCTCTGGCGCCGGACGTTCAGGACCGTCGCGCAATTTTGCGCCGAAGGCCCGTGCAGGATCTGCGTCGGCAAGCCTTCGGAACTGGCGCTGCAAGTGCTGGCACGCCTGCCGGACAGCCCGGCGATCTACGACGCCATGGATGATTTCCCGGCTTTCTACCAGGGCCTGTCCCGGCGGTCGATGGCGCGGCGCCAGGCCCAGCTCATTCAACGCGTGCCACACCTGCTGGTCTCCTCCACGGCCCTGCACGACAGGCACCGGGGCATGGCTGAGCGCGTCGAACTGGCCCTCAACGCCTGCGACCTGCAGCAGCTGGCGCCGGTGGAAGGGCTCGACCTGGGCCGCAAGCAACAGGTACTCGGCTACGTCGGCACGATGGGCCACTGGTTCGATTGGGACCTGGTCATCGCGCTGGCCCGGGCCAACCCGACCCATCCGGTCCGCCTGATCGGCCCCGTGTTCACGCCGCCGCCCGGCGCGCTGCCGGCCAACATCGAGCTGACTCCCGAGTGTGCCCATGCCGAAGCCATTGCCGCCATGGCACGGTTTTCGGTGGGGCTGATCCCCTTCAAGCGCAACCCGCTGACCGCTTCGGTCGATCCCATCAAATACTACGAATACCGGGCCCTGGGCTTGCCCGTGATCGCCACCCGCTTCGGTGAAATGGCCCTGCGCAGCCAGGCGCCGGGGGTCTGGTTGGTGGACGGGGACTCCGACCTGCGTCAAACCGCCCTCCAGGCACTCGCCTGCCCGGGTGACCCCGCCACCATCCGGCAATTTCGCCAGGACAACCTCTGGGCGAACCGTTTCGCGGCGACGCGAGTGCTTGGGCCGCTGCGCGGCCAACGGGGATAAATCCCCTCGCCACAGGGGAATGCGTCTGGCCCCGATCCGTGGCGAGGGCGCTTGCTCCCGCTGGGCTGCGCAGCGGCCCCTGACGATACGCAAGCAGGAGGCTTTTGTGGCGAGGGGATTTATCCCCGCTGGGCTGCGCAGCGGCCCCTGACTGGCGCGTCCTCACCGCGAACGACTGGAGCTTGCTCGCCAACCTCTGGATAATGGCGCGCTGGCCGACAGGCGTTGAGCGACGGCCGAGTTAAAGCGACAGGCCTTCGCTGCCGATAACCCCGGCCATGGCGCTGCGTCTCTCCGGCATGCTGTTATGACTGACCCGCGACCTGGGCTCTCCATGGCCCGGCGCGTCATTTAAGGAAAAGTGACTGTGATCATTGGTATCGACCTGGGCACCACCAACAGCCTCGTGGCGGCCTGGGATGGCGAACAGGCGCGGATCCTCCCCAACGCCTTGGGCAACTTCCTGACGCCGAGCGTCGTGGGCCTCGACGACGAGGGCCAGCTGGTCGTCGGTGATATCGCCCGCGAGCGCTTGCATACCCACCCCCAGCTCACCGCGTCGCTGTTCAAGCGCTACATGGGCAGCGCCCGCGAGACCCGGCTCGGCTCCCGCGTGTACCGCGCCGAAGAGCTCTCGGCGATGCTGCTGCGCAGCCTCAAGGCCGACGCCGAGCGAGCCTTGGGCGAGCCGGTGCATGAAGCGGTGATCAGCGTACCGGCGTATTTCAGCGACGCCCAGCGCAAGGCCACGCGCATCGCGG
This sequence comes from Pseudomonas citrullilanati, assembly GCF_030580855.1. GTDB lineage: Bacteria > Pseudomonadota > Gammaproteobacteria > Pseudomonadales > Pseudomonadaceae > Aquipseudomonas > Aquipseudomonas citrulli. The sequence continues at coordinate 61,003 of NZ_JAUQOP010000022.1, forward strand.
GTGAACTGGCGGGGCTGAAGATCGAGAAGCTGATCAACGAACCCACCGCGGCCGCCTTGGCCTACGGTCTCGAACAACGAGACGAAGCCACGTTCCTGGTGTTCGACCTGGGCGGCGGCACGTTCGACGTGTCGATCCTGGAGCTGTTCGAAGGCGTCATGGAAGTTCGCGCCAGCGCCGGCGACAACTTCCTGGGTGGCGAGGATTTCGATGACCTGCTCGTGGAGCACTTCATCGCCAGGATCGGCGCCGCCGACCTGCCGGACCTCACCCTCCCCGCCATCACCCAGCGCCTGCGGCGCGAAGCGCAGCGGGTCCGCCATGCCTTGGGCCAGGCCCAGGCCGCACGCTTCACCCTTCGCGAGCAGTCCCGCGAATGGAGCCTCGAACTGACCCAGGCCGACCTCGCGGCGATCGTCCAACCCTTGCTGGACCGCCTGCGCGCACCGATCGAACGGGCCTTGCGCGATGCCCGGATCAAGGTCGCGGACCTGGATGAAATATTGCTGGTCGGCGGCACCACCCGCATGCCGCTGGTCCGCAAGCTGGTTGCCACCCTGTTCGGGCGGATCCCGGCCATGCAGCTCAACCCGGACGAAGTGGTGGCGCAAGGCGCGGCCATCCAGGCGGCGCTCCAGGCCCGCCATGCGTCCCTGGAAGAAGTCGTCCTGACCGACGTCTGCCCGTACACACTCGGCATCGAGACGTCCATGCAGGTGGGGAACGGTTTCCAGAGCGGCCACTACCTGCCGATCATCGAGCGCAACACCGTGGTGCCGGTGAGCCGGTCCCGCAACGTGTCCACCCTCAGCGATAACCAGAAAGTGGTCCGGCTCGGCATCTACCAGGGCGAAAGCCGCCTGGTCAGCAACAATATTTTCCTCGGTGAATTGGAAATCCCCGTACCGCCGCGCAAGGCCGGTGAAGTGACCCTGGATGTGCGCTTCACCTACGACAACAACGGCTTGCTCGAAGCCCAGGTGCACCTGCCGATCAATGGCGAGACCCGCCGGCTGGTGATCGAGAACAACCCGGGCGTGCTGGCCCCCGAGGAAATCGCCCAGCGCCTGGCCGCCCTCGAAGCGCTGAAAGTGCACCCCCGCGACCAGCAGATCAACACCCTGCTGCTCGCCCGGCTTGACCGCCTGTACCAGGAAAGCCTCGGAGAGGGCCGCGAGTACATCGCCGGGCTGGCGAACCATTTCCAGCAGATGCTCGATACCCAGGACGAACGCCAGATACGTGAAGCCCGCAGCGACATCACCCAGCGTCTCGCCCACTTCGAGCGGGAGGTTTGAGCCATGAGCCACTGGCAATTGCTCAGCCTGACCCCCGATGCGGACGAGCGCAGCATCAAGCGCGCCTATGCGCGGCTGCTCAAGGTCCACCGTCCGGACGAAAACCCGCATGAATTCCAGCGCCTGCGTGAGGCCTATGAAGCGTCGCTGGCCGAGGCGCGCTGGCGTGCGCAGGCCGATGAAGACATCGTCGAGCCCCCGATCGCCGAGCCCATCGCCCCCGCTCCCGAGGTGATGGAGATCCCCGCGCCGGCCATGGCCCTGGAACCGATCGAAATCCCGCCGGCCATCCGGCCTCCGGAGCCGTCCCTCGGGCAGATGGAGCAATGGCTGGCCGAAGGCAAGGAACGCCAGCTCATGGACGCCCTGCGTCACTGGCTCAACAGTGAGTGGCTGGTACCGTTCGAGCACCGCCAGCAGTTCGAGCAATGCGTGCTGGATTGGCTCGAGTCCGCCCCGCAGTGGTCACCGGCGTTCTTCGAGGGCGTGTGCAAGGCCATGGGCTGGGACGAAGACCAAGGCAACCTGCCTTGCCCGTACTGGCGCTGGGATCGCCTGATCCGGCAGTGCGAGGTGCAAGCCCTGGAGGAAACCCTGCGCGGCGACCTCGCCCGGTTCGACGCCGATAAACTCCATGGGCAGGCGGCGGCCTTGCTGTTGAAGCCCATGGGCGACGCCCGCCGGCGGGCCATGGCCGACCACTTCACCGGCCTCGACTGGCAGCGCTTTACCCAGCTCGCCGAAAGCATCGAGTACCAATACCCCGAGGTCCCCGAACGCCTGGGGCTGCAACCGCTGGACAACTGGCGGGACTGGTTGCCGGCCACCAGCTATCGAGGGGTCAGCCTGTTTCTCTGGTTCGCATTGTCCGCGCTGATCATGGTGTCGCTGCTGGCGACGCCGGACAACCGGGATGAGCCGCTGATCGTGCTGCTCATGCCGTTCCTGATGCCGGCATTGCTCTGGCTGGGCATCAAGGTCTACTACGCCTGGACCTACGTGGCCATTGCGGCCGGGCAGGTGGATGTGTGGCTGAGCCAGAGGCTGGTCCCGCGCCGCTGGTACCGGCAAGGCGCCGGGCTGCTGGTGTTGCGCCACGTGCTCCCCAGCGCAGTGCCGGCGGCCCTGGCCTGCGCCTGGTCCGAGACGCTGCCGTGGCTGCGCTGGGTCAGCCCGCCAGTGGTGTTCCTCGGCACGCTGTATTTCACCCAGATGGCGCTGAGCGGCGGTCGGGTCTCGATCTGGGCCCGGGTTCGGCGAGCCATCATGTTGCAGGTCGGACGGCTGCCCTGGCACTGGCTCAGGCACGAAAGCGTACCGGTCCTGGTGGGCGTGGTGGTGATGGCGGCGTGGGTGTATTCGAGGCTGAGGACCCTGTCCTAGCGTCTCGTGGGTTGGCGGAAGTTTGCCGCCATGGGGTCTGGTTGCGTCTATGCTTATCCTGGCCCCTTCATCAAAACCGCCAGCCACGGCGAGCGGCCCCCAGGTGATTACGTGAAACACTCGGCACCGACTGCAGTGCTGTTTTGTCTGTTGCTCGGCACGCAGGCCTGGGCCGAGCAGTACCAGGTCGTGACCGAAGAATGGGCACCGTACAACTACCAGGAAAACGACCAGCTCACTGGCATGACCACGGAAATCGTCCGGGCCATCATGGCGCTCACGGGGGATGCTTTCGACGTGACGATGGTGCCCAGCATGCGCGCCACCCAGGCGCTGAATACCCGGGGCAAGACCATCATGTACTCGCTGTTCCGCACCCCGGACCGCGAGCCGTTGTACAAGTGGGTCGGCCCGATCGTGGAAGAGTCCATCCACCCTTACCAGTTGAGCAGCACGCCGCCCGTGGACAGCCTGGAACAACTGCGGCGTGTCCCGCAGATCACCACGCGGCATGCCGGGCTGGTACCCGCCCGGTTGCAAGCGATGGGGTTCGGCAACCTCGATAAAAGTGCGACATCGAGCCTGCAGCTCTACCGCATGTTGCTCGCCGGCCGCACGACCATCATCGTGGGCGACACCGATGCCGGGGTGGCCTACTACAGCCGCCAGTTGAACATCCCCCCCGACCGGCTGCGGCAGATACCCGTCGAGGTCTATCGTTCATCCTTGTACATCGCCTTCAGCCCCGACTCCGAAGACACGGTCGTCGCCGCCTGGGCCCAGGCCCTGGAGCAGTTGCGCCAGTCGGGCGAGCTGGAGCGGATCCAGCGACGCTACACCCACCCGGTAGCGCCCTGACAGTGGCCACGCGCTTTTTGTCGCCGCCGACGATAGTCCCGGCAACCGCTTGACGGCATAATGCGCGCACTTCGTTCAGGGTTGGAAAGGGTCATTATGGATGACGCGGGTTCAGGCAAAGTCTTGCTGGTCGAAGACGATGAAAAGCTCTGTGGATTGATCGCGAACTTCCTGTCGCAGCATGGCTTTGACGTGCAGGCCGTGCACCGCGGCGACCTCGCGCTGAGCGCATACACCGACTTCAAGCCGACGATGGTGGTGCTGGACCTGATGCTTCCAGGCCAGAACGGCCTGCACGTCTGTCGTGAGCTTCGCGCGCTCGGCGATACACCGATCGTCATCCTTACCGCCAAGGAGGACGACCTGGACCATATCCTCGGCCTGGAGTCCGGTGCCGACGACTATGTGATCAAACCGATCAAGCCGCCTGTCCTGCTCGCGCGCCTGCGCGCGCTGCAACGGCGCCATACGCCACAGAACAGCGTGGGCACTGCCCTGGAGTTCGGCCGGCTGAGCATCGATCGCACCTGCCGGGAGGTCCGTCTGGCCGGGGCGCTGGTTGAACTCACCACCATGGAGTTCGAACTGCTCTGGCTACTGGCGAGCAACGCCGGGGTCACATTGTCCCGCGACGACATCCTCAACCAGGTGCGAGGCATCGACTTCGATGGCTTGAACCGCAGCGTCGACGTCTACATCAGCAAACTGCGGGGCAAGCTCAAGGACAATCCGCGCGAACCGGTGTGCATCAAGACCATCTGGGGCAAGGGCTACCTCTTCAATCCGTTCGCCTGGGAGTCATAGGTGCTGCGCCTTTTCCTCGGCCTGTACCTGGTGCTGGCGGTCGGCCTGGTCCTGGCGATGCAGGCGGTCGAACATACTTTCGATGCGCTGCTCGACGGGCAGATGCAAGCCTTCCACCGGGAGACGTTTCGTGGCCAGGCGCATGCGCTGGTCGAGCGCTTGCGCGAAGTGCCAGGCGAGCAACGGGAACAGCAGCTGGACGCGCTACGCCCCGACTACGGCCTTGAGCTGGCCCTGGTGCAAGCCGACCGGCTGGCGTTGAGCGACGCCGAAAAAAGCCTGCTGGCCCATGATCAACTGGTGCTGCGTGACAAATACACGCACATCCTCAGTCGCATCGACGACGGCGATCAGTTATTGAGCCTCAAGCTGCCACTCGAGCCCAACCTGATGCCGTTCTACATTGGCGCCGCCTACCTGATGCTGGCTGTCCTGGTGGGTATCGTGCTGTTCATCTGGGTACGCCCCCATTGGCGCGATCTGGAAAAACTGCGGCTGGCTGCACAACGTTTTGGCGACAATGACCTGTCGGTGCGGATCCGCATGTCCCGACGTTCCAGCATCAGTGACGTGGCCGGGCATTTCGACCTCATGGCGGCGCGCATCGAAGGCTTGATCGCCAACCAGCGCGGACTGACCAACGCCGTGTCCCATGAACTGCGCACCCCGATCGCCCGGCTGAACTTCGAACTCGACCAGCTCAAGCAATGCCAGGATCCTGCCAGCGCCCGTCCACTGATCGAGGAGATGTACGCAGACCTCGGTGAACTGGAGGACATGGTGTCCGAGCTGCTGACCTATGCCAGCCTGGAACACGGTTCGGCGGCCATCAGTACGCAACGCATCGAAGCCGGCAGTTGGCTGGACAGCGTGGTCGCCAGCGTGACCCTCGAAGCGGAAGCCGCCGACATCGACGTTCGCGTCGTGGCGTGTGAGGTGGAGACGTTCGACATCGAACCGCGCTTCATGGCCCGGGCCGTGATCAACCTGCTGCGAAACGCGATTCGCTATGCGGACAAACGTGTCCACGTAGCGCTGTCGTGCAGCGCCGACCAGTATCTGTTGCAAGTCGATGACGACGGGCCCGGCGTCCCGGTGGCCGGGCGGGAAAGAATTTTCGAACCGTTCGCTCGCCTGGATACCAGTCGCGACCGGCGCACCGGGGGCTTCGGCCTGGGGCTGGCGCTGGTACGCAGGGTCGCGCAATCCCACGGTGGCGGCGCGCAGGTGTCGGATTCCACCTGGGGCGGCGCCTCCCTGCGCATGACCTGGCCCACCCGACGCTGAGCAAGCGCCGGGCGGGCCCAGTCTTCAGAACGAGTAGCTCACCTGCGTCGCCAACGCACTTTGCAAACGACGCTCGACAATCGGGCTGTCGGCCGCGTCGTTCGCCAGGTAATCCACGGTCGCCACGGTCGACACACTCCAGTGCTCGTCGATGGGCAGCTTCCAGGTCAACTCGGCACCACGACTGAACATCCCGCCACGTGCGCCGTAGGCGTGATATTGGCTGCGCGATGCCTGGGCTTCGCTGACGCCGTACCAGGTACGCAGGTAATCACTGTCGCCAAACTGGCTGTTGATGCTGCCCACCCACTCACCCATCCGCCCCTTGTACAGCGGCAGGCTCAGGCTCAACTTCAGGCGGTTGTAGGCCGACCCGGTATCGGGTTCGTCCTTGTCCTCTTCCATGGCGTGCTCGAAGTTGGCGCCCAGGACCAGCGGGCCCAGGTGGTAACTGCCGTCCAGGCCCAGCAACGGCCGCGACTTGATCGAACCCATGCCATTGAGCTCATCCGACCCCTTGAAACCGGAGCGCCGGTCCTTGCGAGCGGCACTGCCATTGACGTAGATGCTGAAACCGAACCTGTCGCCCTGGGTGGCCCAGCCCAGGCCTTTTTCGGTACCCAGGAAGAATCCGCCGGGGCTGGTGATTTCACCGCCGAGCAACGGTGCCACGGCGCGCTCGGTGGCGCCGCTATAGCGTGGCGCGCTGGCGACGCCGGCATTCAGGCTGTAATGCCAGTCCTCGGCACGCAGGGCGGACGCGGGCAGCAGCAGGCAGGCGGAAGTAACACACAACAGGCGAAGCGAAGTAGACATGGCGGCATCCAGTGAGATTGGGATGCGCCATGCTAGGTGGCAGGTGAGCGGCAATCTTCGGCAGCTTTGTCGTGAAATTGTCAAAGACTGTAAACCGGACGCGAGGTCGCAGGCTGCACTTTTTAACAATCCTTTGCAAAGCTCATGAAGTTGCCACGAACCGTGCTTGCTAGGGTGCGCCTCCCATCCGCAATGCGTCGAGCGTTCCATGAAAACCGCACATCCGTTTGCCCTGTCGTGCCTGGCCTGCTGCCTGGCAAGCACCCCGGCCCACGCCACCAGCTTCGTCATGACCACTGACCTCACCGTGAGCCTGAGCATGAGTGCCAGCAAAGGCACCAGCAGCTCCTTCAAGGACGACAAGATTGTGTTGGCGGCCAAGGACGACGCCGCCGCTTTCGTCGCCAGCAACGGCGAAATCCGCGGTGCCCGCATCGAGGCGGCATTTGTCCGGATTCGAGAGGTGCTCAAGGCCCCTTCGATACCGGACCAACAACTGGCCGCTGCTATCCTGGCGCTTTGATCCGGCGCTGTCGCCCGATCCTGAGTGCAGGGGCCCGAGCCCCCTCCAGTAGCCCGGCCTTCAGCCCGTCACACAACCCTGGGGGATTTTCCCGGCAAAACTGTCCACCAGGCTGGCCACCACCATCTCGCCCATTCGCGTGCGGGTTTGCAGCGTCGCGCTGGCCCGGTGAGGTTGCAGCACCACGTTCTCATTGGCGAACAACGCCTCGGGAACGTTTGGCTCATCGACGAACACGTCCAGCCCGGCGCCGGCGATGTCCCCGGCCGCCAGGGCCGCGACCAGGTCGGCTTCGTTGACCAGTTTGCCCCGGGCCACGTTGATCAGGTAGCCGCCCTTGCCCAGCGCCTGCAGCACGCGGGCGTCGATGATGGCCTGGGCGTTGTCGGCGGCGGCGGCCAGGATCAGGGCGTCGCTGTCGGCGGCCAGTTGCTTGAGCTCGGCGACGAAGGTGTAGGGCACATCGCTCATCGGTTGCAGGTCGGTGTAGCTGATCGGGCACCCGAAGGCCGCCGCCCGGATCGCCACGGCGCGGCCGACCCGGCCCATGCCGACGATGCCGATGCGCATGCCGGAGACCTGGCGCGCCAGCGGCAACGGTGCCAAGGGTGTCGGGCTCTGCGGCCATTGGCCCGAGCGCACGTAGCGGTCACCGGTGCACAGGCCACGGCATACGCCGATCAACAGACCCATGGCCAGGTCGGCGACGTCCTCGGTCAGCGCGCCGATGGTGGCGGTCACGCGGATGCCGCGATCCCTGGCATAGGCCAGGTCAACCGCATCGGTCCCCACGCCGTTGACGGCCACCACTTCCAGCTTGGGCAGTTGTTCCATGATCGCCCGGCTGATGCCGGTATGCCCGCCGGTGATGACCCCGCGGATGTTGGCGCCGTGTGCCTGCAAGTACGCCGGTTTGTCGGCCTGTTCAAAATAGCGCCGCACCGTGAACAGCTCGTTGAGCCGGGTGTTGATTTCAGGGATCAGGATCGGGCTGAGCTGCAAGACTTCTGGCTTCATGTGGACCTCGTGTAGCGAATGGGGAAAATCGGTTCCAGTGCGGTGCTGCCCATGCTCAACCGCGACCGGCAAACGGCATGGCGGTGGCCATGACAGTCATGTTCAGGACGTTGGCCGACAGTGGCAGGCCGGCGATGTAGCGCACCGCGTCGGCCACATGCTTGACGTCCACCATGGGCTCGACCGCGATGCTGCCGTTGGCCTGGCGCACGCCCTTGGTCATGCGCACCGACATCTCGGTGAGGGCGTTGCCGATGTCGATCTGGCTGCAGGCGATGTTGTATTCGCGCCCATCCAGCGCCAGGGATTTGGTCAGCCCCAGCACCGCATGCTTGCTGGCGGTGTAGGCGCTGCTGAACGGCCGCGGGGTGTGGGCCGAAATCGAGCCGTTGTTGATGATCCGCCCGCCCTGGGAATGTTGCCGGCGCATCAGGCCGAAGGCACCACGGGCGCAGAGGAAAACGCCGTTGAGGTTGGTGTCGATCACGTTGCGCCACTGTTCGAACGTCAGCTCATCCAACGGCACGGCCGGCGCGTTGACCCCGGCATTGTTGAAGACCACGTCCAGGCGCCCGTAGACCTCGGCAATGGTGGCGAACAGCGCCTCGACGCTGGCCGGGTCGCGCACGTCGGTGGGCACCGCCAAGGCCTGGAGCCCCTCGCTCGCCGCCGATTCGACCAGCGCCTGCAACGGTTCCGGCCGCCGGCCCGCCAAGACCAGGGTGTAGCCGTCAGCCATCAGCCCCAGGGCTACCGCACGACCGATCCCGCTGCCCGCACCGGTCACCAAAGCCACTTTCAATGGGTTGGACATATATTCTTTCCTTTCTCGAATCAGTTGACGCGGGCAGGACTCAAGGTCGCTGGCCAACGCGCATTTCCAGTTGGCCGAGGCCATCGATCCCGGCGTTGATGACATCGCCCGGTTGCAGCAGATCGACGCCGGCCGGACTCCCGGTCATGATCAGGTCGCCGGCCCGCAGCGCCACCGACTGGGAGATCCGGCTGATCACTTCGCTGACCGACCAGATCTGGCTGTCGAGGCTGTCGCGCTGGCGCTCCTCGCCGTTGACGTTCAGCCACAGTTCGCCTTCGGGGTGCCCCGCCCGCGAGACCGGCACGATGGCGGTCATCGGGGCCGCGGCCTCGAACACCTTGGCGCCTTCCCAGGGCAGGCCGTTGCGCTTGGCCCTGCGCTGGACATCACGCCGGGTCAGGTCGAGCCCGACAGCGTAGCCCCAGACATAGGCCAGCGCCTGGCTCTCGGGAATATTCGCGCCGCCCTCGCCGATGGCCACCACCAGTTCGATTTCGTGGACGAATTCCTCCGTCACTGGCGGATAGGGCACTTCACCGATCGCGTCGATCACGCTGCTGGCCGGCTTCATGAAGAACACCGGCGGCTGACGGTTCTGGCCCTGGGTGTCTGGCCACGGGTAGTTGCGACCGACACAGAACACACGGGCGACGGGAAAGCGTTGCGCAGTGCCGACCACCGGCAAGGTCACTGGCAGGTCCGGGGTAAAGACGTACTCGGGCATGTTCATCCTGGTAAAAGTCCTCTTGGTAGCGTCAGCGTACGGCGGCGATCCCTGGCGAAGTTGGAGGAATGCCGCCTCGTCTTGGAGAAAAACGGTTTTCTTGGCTCAGCGTGTCTTGAGTTCGATGCGATACAGGCGCCCGAGCAGCAACGAATAGGACAAGGTGCCCATCAGCGCAACGCCGCCGATGAACCAGAAGGCCAGGGCGAACGAGCCGGTGCTGTGGACAATGGCGCCGATCACGATGGGCGTGACGATGCCGCCGATGTTCGCCGCCAGGCTGGTGATGCCGCCGGTCAAGCCGATCAGTTCCTTGGGTGCCACCTCCGACACCGCCGCCCACGAGGACGAGGCAATGCCCTGGGCGAAGAACGCAACGGTCAGGATGGCGATGCAGATCAGGTTCGAATCGGTGAAATTCACCAGCACGATGGACATGCCCAGCATCGAGCCGACCACCAGCGGCAGCTTGCGGGCGAAGGACAGCGAATAGCCGCGGCGAATCAACAGGTCGGAAATGATCCCGGCCAGCAGGATGCCGACGGTCGCGCCCACGAACGGCAGCACGGCGAAGATCCCGGCCTTGATCATGGTCAACTGGCGTTCTTCGATGAGGTAGGTCGGGAACCAGGTCAGGAAGAAGTACAGCGCCGAGGTGCTGGCGAACTTGCCGATGCAGATCGCCCAGACCTGCCGATAGCTGAACAGCTCGGCGATCTGCCGCCAGTTGAAGCGGGTGCGCTCCTGGCTGCTCTTGACCAGCCCGCCCCCGGCTTCGATGTATTTCAGTTCCTGTTGGCTGACCTTCTTGCAGTTCATCGGATCGCGATAGAGGTACAGCCACGCCACCCCGAAGACAATGCCCAGGGCGCCGGTGCTGTAGAAGACATGCCGCCAGTCGTAGGTCGTAGCCAGCCACAACAACGCGCCGGTGAACAGCGCCGTGCCCAGGTATTGGCCGCAGACGTAGATGCTGCTCGCCATGCCCCGCTCCCGCGCCGGAAACCACACCGTGACCGCCCGGCTGTTGGCCGGGAACGCCGGTGCTTCCATCGCCCCGACCGCCAGGCGCAGGCCGAACAACGAGGCGAAGCCGGTGGCAAACCCTTGGCAGACGGTGACGCTCGACCAACTGATCAACGACACCCCGTAGGTGAACCGCGAACCGAAGCGATCGGCAATGAACCCGGCGGGAACCAGGGCGAGCGCATAGGTCCAGGCGAAGGCGGAAAAGATCAGGCCCATCTCGATCTTGTCCAGGCCCAGGTCCTTGGCCAGGAACGGGGCGGCAATCGAAATGTTGACCCTGTCGATGTAGTTGATGATGGTCGCGATCAACAACAGCGACAGCATGAACCAGCGCCGGCGCGACGGCAGTCGCCCGGGCACTGCGGCGTCCCGGGCGGTGGCGATCACCGGCGCGGCGGCGGTCTGGGAAGTGTGGGAATTCGACATGGGTGGACCTCGTTATTGTTAGAAGCGTCGAAATGTCTACGAGCAGCCGAAGCCATTGCCCTCGATGTCGGGGCAGCACAATCGCTACTGGAAGGAAACGCGAACAGCTGGGTCAGGCGATCGAAGGCACCGGGGACCCGGTGTGGCCGGGGGAACCCTTGGGGGGATCAGCGGACAAGGGAAACCTCTTCATGATGAGCGCACCTCTGGATTGTTTTTGGATGTAGGTCGGGGTTGCGTGGCCCCACAGTGGTCGTACAACCATTCAAAATCAACCGAAGCGTTAGAACGTTTTTTCCGAAGAGCCCGGCGACGATGGGCCTTGTCCAAGAAAATTCAAACCGGTCGGTTTTCTTTCGGCATTTCCTGAATAGATTTAAACGTATGTTTTTAAAGGTAAAAATTTACAGAAACGACCTTTCTGGTTTTGGACACGCGCCTTTGGCCCAGCGAGCGAGAAAATCCGCAGCCGCCCGCACCTCATCGTATAACTTCTTGAAAATCCGGCAGATGCACCGTCACAATCGCCCTCACCGCCACGCACCTGCCGAGGATTCCAGGAGATGCCAGCACCGAGCCGAGTCCCCACCTATGTCATGCAGCAACGCAGCGAACTGACGGACTTCTACATCCGCGATAAAAAGGGCCGGCGCGCCGAAACCAGCCCCCATCGACATGAATACTTCCAGATCCAGATCAACCTGGGTGGCGACACGGTGCAGCACATCGGCAACGTCGAACGGCCGTTCCCACGCAACACCCTGGCCTTCATCCTGCCCCACCGCGTCCATGTGATCCCGCACCCGGCCAACAGCAATTTCATCGTGATCAACTTTTCCCAGACCTTCCTGCTGCCGCATTTGCAATGCGACCCGATGGACCTGGAAGAGGTCTCGATTCTCCTGGCGCCGGAGCTGTCGCCGTTCCGCTTCCAGGAACACCTGGACTTCATCCTCGCCGATGAGGATTTCGCCCGGATCTGCCACCTGATCGAGCAGATGCGCGTGCTCGATGAACACCGTCAGTTCGGCACTCGGGAGATGCTCAAGGGCTTGCTGCTGCAATTGATCGGCAGCGTCTGTGCCTTGTATGCCGAGCCGCTCAAGCGGCTGGCCGAGGAAAATGCCGCCGAAGTCAGCCGTCGCGACGCGCTGGGCCGCATGTCCGAATACCTGCGCAAGAACATTGCCGACCCGGACCTCAACCTGATCAAGGTGGCCGCCGCGACCTACCTCTCCCCCACCTACCTGACCCACTGGTTGCGCAAGGAAATCGGCAAGACGTTCACCGAGCTGGTGCTGGAGCGAAGGATGCATGCGGCGCGCAATTACTTGCTCAACGGGACGCGGCCGGTGGGCGAAGTGGCGCGCCTGTGCGGGTTCGCCGACGAGGCCTATTTCTCGCGGCGCTTTCGCCAGATCCACGGGCAGCCGCCGGGACAGTTCAGGAAACAGCAGTTGAATCCGGATACGCCACAGTTGCCGTTGAACACTTGACCCCAGTGAAGGGGCTGTGTGCCTGTATCCCTTTGTATCAGGCAGGCGTCCCGGTACATAACCTTTCATCCAGGCCCCTTGCCCGACACAGCCCGGATACCTCGTCGCGTTCAAATGCCTCCACGGTTTGAAGGGGGCACGATCAGTCCCTGGCCATGGCACGCGACGGAGGCATCACATGAAGAAGGCATCGCAACACAGCACACCCCAGCGTCACCTGTTCGGCTCGTCGATCTTGGCGCTTGCCCTGTTCGGCGCGCTCGGCGCGGCCAACGCGCAATCGGCAACCGCCTCGCAATCGGCCGCGACCGAAGCGAGCGTCACCCAAGCAGCGCCCTCGCCCTTCGGCCCGCTGAAGCATGTAAAGGCCGGCCTGCTGGACGTGGCGTACGCCGAAACCGGCCCGGCCGATGGGCCGGTGGTGATTCTCCTGCACGGCTGGCCCTACGACATCCACAGCTATGACGAGGTCGCGCCCCTGCTGGCCGCCAAGGGGTATCGGGTGCTGATGCCGTATGCCCGTGGCTATGGCGATACCCGGTTCCTGTCCGCCAACACCCTGCGCAATGGCCAGCCGGCTGCACTGGCCAGCGACGTCATCGACTTCATGGATGCGTTGAAGATCAAGCAAGCCGTGCTCGGCGGCTACGACTGGGGCGCGCGCTCGGCGGACATCGTCTCGGCCCTGTGGCCGGAACGGGTCAAGGCCCTGGTCTCGGTCAGTGGCTATCTGATCGGCAACCAGGCGGCCGGCCAGAACCCGCTGCCGCCCAAGGCCGAGTTGCAGTGGTGGTATCAGTTCTATTTCGCCACCGATCGCGGCCGCGCCGGGTACGCGAAAAACACCCACGATTTCGCCAAGCTGATCTGGCAAACCGCGTCGCCGAAATGGGCGTTCGACGACGCCACGTTCGACCGCAGCGCCAAGGCTTTGGAAAACCCCGACCATGTCGACATCACCGTCTTCAACTACCGCTGGCGCCTCGGGCTGGTCAAGGGCGAAACCCGCTACGACGCCCTGGAGCAGAAACTCGCCACGGCGCCCGCCATCAGCGTGCCGACCATCACCTTGGAAGGCGACGCCAACGGCGCACCGCACCCGGCGCCCGAGGACTACGCCAAGCGCTTCACCGGCAAATACGAGTTCCGCTTGATCAGCGGCGGTATCGGCCACAACCTGCCGCAAGAAGACCCGCAAGCCTTCGCCAAGGCCGTGGTCGATGCCGACCGTCTCTGACGCCGGAGCGATCGCGCTGGATCTCGCTTGAGTACCCGGCACTGGAACAAAGGGCAGCCCTGCGCCAGCGGGCGCCCTCGCCGAGGCACCCACGATGTGGCTGCGTGCGCAAGGCCGATCGAACCCCTCGCCTCCCTCCGGGTCTGCTCCTGTATCACGTTACGGAATCCGATCCCATGTCCCCACACCAGAGCCTGATTCTGCTGGCCCGCGGTGGCTATGCCGCGCGGGGCGTCATCTACTTGATCATCGGCCTGTTCGCCCTGTTGGCGGCCAAGGACTCGAGCAACCCGAAAGACAGCCACAAGAGCCTGGAGGCGCTGCTGGGCCAACCCTTCGGCCATGCGTTGGTGGGACTGGTGGTGATCGGGCTGCTCGCCTTCGCCGGTTGGCGCGTGTTGCAAGCCACCCGCGACGTCGATCACCACGGCCACGACCTCAAGGGCTGGGTGATTCGCGCAGGCTTGCTGGCCGCGGGCCTGGCCAACGGCGCGCTGGCGTTCTTCGCCTTGAGCCTGCTCGTCAGCGGCCTCAGGCGTTCGAGCGGCTCGGGCGGCGACCACACCCCGGACCTACTCGCGCGCCTGCTGTCCTGGGATCACTCGAACCTGTTGCTCTACGTCATCGCCCTGGTGCCGCTGGGCGTGGGCATCGCGCACATCATCAAGGGCTGGAAGGCGTCGTTCGAGAAGTATTTCGACGCCGACGAAGAGGTCATGCGCTACGTGCGTCCCGTGTCGCGTTTCGGCCTGGTCGCCCGCGGTGTCGTCTTCATCGAGATCGCCCTGCTGCTGATCGTCAGCGGCTCGACCTACAAGGCCATGGACCCACCGGGGCTGAAAGACGCCCTCGATGCGCTCCAGAACCTGCCGGCCGGCGCCGTGGCGCTGATGGTGATGGCGCTGGGCCTGATCGCTTTTTCGGTCTACAGCTTTTCCGAAGCGGCCTGGCGCAAGATCAACATGGATGTGCCCGGCGTCCCGGACCGCTAGCGCCTCGCCTTATGGCTTCGGCGTTACCCGACGCATGAGGTCGTCCAGCACATAGGTGTCCAGGAAGGCGGTGACATCGGTCACCTGTCCGTCCTCGAAGGTCATGTGCCACAGGTAAGTGTTGTTGTAGGGCCGGCGATCCAGGGCGGTCGCCGCTCCGCTCCAGAGGACCACCACCACATCCTTCTCGGCCACGATGCTGTGGACCGTGGGGGAGATGGGCGTCGCCAGCCGGGCCGAGATCGGCCCCACGGCGCGCTCCATCAGATCGGCCTTGCTGTCATACACGACCGAGACCGGACTGGAGCCGGCCACCGTCCATTTGGCGTCGGGCGCCAGCAGATCGAACACCGTCCCCCTGCCTTGTTGCCAGTTGGAAAACGCCTGGCGCACCCGATCGGTATTGGCCGCCTGGCGGGTTTCCGATGCCCAGGCCGTGGCCGTCGAAACGACCAGGTACAGCGCGACAGCCTGGAGACGCAAGGCCGAACTCATCCACGGGGTCATGATTGTGCTCCTACAGCATGCGGTTGGCGGAATGTCTTCAAGCACACCTTAACCGCAGGCCCGCAGAAGCTTTTGCTCGATACTGCTGCGACGTTGCCTGATGCTGTTCGTGTCGCCGGCCTTTACGGCGCAAGCTGCGCCACGAACTCCAGCGCCGCCAGGTTCTTGTCCTTCGCTTCGAGCATGATGTCGAAACGGTCCATGAACTGGCGCGCATAGGCGTTGGTCCAGTGATTCCACATCCTTGCGCTATGGCCGTAGAGGTCACGCTTGGACACCACCGCCAGCAACGCCGCCATCTCCAGCTTGTGGTCGGCATCGAAACCCAGGGCCTGCAAGCGCTCCGGCGGCTGGGAGTAATGCATGGTGGGCCGGACCCCGCGCCAGCTCTCGATGATGCGGTCGACCCGCGGGGAGTCGGGCGCCAGGTAGTCGTTCTCGTGGATCCAGCAGTGGTGGATGTCCAGCACGACGGGCGCCAGGTCGGCCAGTTGCAGGCAATCGTCGACGCCGTAGGTTTTTTCATCGTTCTCGAAGGTGATGCAATGGCGCGCCACCTCCGACAACCGCTGCCAGATGGCGCGAATACCCTCGCCTCCCAGGCGACCGGCAATGTGCACGTTGCATTTGAAATCCTGGAAGCGACGCCCGTAGCCCATCATCCGGATCATGTCGGCGTGGTACTCGAACTCGGCGATGCTGTTCTCCACCACGGCCGGCTTGTCCGAACCCAACACGCAGTATTGGCCTGGATGAAACGACAGCCGGATGTCCCTTGCCCGCGCCAGCCCGCCCATCGACGCGAAGCCCTTTTCGAGCTGGCGCTGGATGGCCGGGTCCAGGTAGAAGCCGTGCACCTTGGGGTGGCTGTAGAACGGCAACAGGTCACTGCTCAAGCGCAGCATGCGCAGGGTCGGCGGCAGTTCGGCCACGTAGGCGATCAAGCGCAACTGCGCGTCGAGGTTGTGTGTCACCACCTCGACCAGTTTGTCGCGGGCCACCTGCGCCGACACCCCGTCCATCCAGCGCAAGGTGGTGGTGCGAGGATTGAACGGGCTCTCGATGCCCTTCAACTCTCCGGTCGAGAGACCGCGCTCGGGATGCCGGTACTGGCAGGCAAAACCAATTCGGGGATGCGTCATGTCAGGTCCTGGCCGTCGTGTCATGTCTGGAGTAGACACTGGGATCGGCCAGGGATCCCCTCGCGTTGACGCCCTACTGGTTCATGCTCTTGTCCACTGTCGCCTTGAGGGCATCCGTGACCAGCGCCGTCAGGACCGGCGCGGCACTGGCTTGCATGTAGTGGCCGATCTCGGCCTGGCGCTCCCTCACCGTCGCGACGTACTTCGATGCACGGCCTTCAGCGACGAGGGAGGACAACTCCTGTTCGGAGAATGACTGTTCATAGGCGGCCGCGAGGTTTTCATCCCACTTGGGCTGATACCGTGGCAATAACGCATTGATCTCCTCGGACAACGCGCTGTTCGCCCGTGCGTTGCCCAGCTTCTCGGCGATCATCGCGTAGGTCGTGGTGTTTTTTCCTGCCAACAGTGCAAGCGAAGGCAGGTTCCTGCCCATCTGTTCCTGGGCGACGAGGGTTCGGGCGGCCTTGAGGGACGACGACTCGGCGCAGACCGCCGTCGAAAACGCAATGACCGCCACCAGCGCGGCAACGGCAGAAGACATCCTTTTCATTTTCCAGCTCCGTGGTCAGTGGCACCGCAGTCAGGGTAGTTTCATCGGTGAAACAATGCCAGCCAGGGTTCTTCCCGACGCAGGCCCGCGTCGAGGATCAATGCTTAAGGGGGAATAACGATGCAGGCCCGCCTGCGCCGCGGGCCTGTGGGTTCAAACGAACTTGATCAGCAACGTGGCGCCTGAATTGCCTCAAATTGTTAGCGCACAGTCCGAGGGAGTCGCTTGCGCTAAACATATGGATATACGTATATTCAGCTATGCATATCTACAGGCCTTACCGATGATTTCCCCTCCCGAGTTTTTCAAATGCCTCGCGGACGAGACTCGCGCCCGCGCCACATTGCTGATTGCCAGCCATGGCGAGCTTTGTGTCTGTGAGCTGATGTGTGCAATGGACGACAGCCAACCCAAGATCAGTCGGCACCTCGCACAGCTGCGTAGCAGCGCAGTGCTACTGGATCGCCGGCAAGGGCAATGGGTCTACTACCGTCTCAACCCAAATCTTCCTTCCTGGGTCAATGAGGTCTTGCAAGTGACCCTGCGGGAAAATGCGGAGTGGCTAGAGGTCAACTCCGCGCGTTTGCAGAACATGGATGGACGTCCCGCTCGTGAAACGGCTTGCTGCTGAGTCTCAGCCTGTCCTCCACACGGGTCGCGCGTTCCGTTTTTGCAGTCAACCTTAAAAGCCAAGGCCCGCATCGAGTGCGGCAGGAGCTATCCATGCGAGTTTTGTTCATGTGCACGGCCAACAGTTGCCGGAGCATCCTTTGCGAAGCGTTGTTCAACCATCTGGCACCGGCAGGCTTCGAAGCCGTGAGTGCCGGAAGTTTTCCCAAGGGAACGGTGCTGCCGCGCAGCCTGGCTACCCTGGAGCGTGCCGGCATCGCCACCCAAGGCTTGGGCAGCAAAGGCAACGATGCCTTCGAGGGTTGCCCTCCGGACATCGTCATCACCGTCTGCGACAAAGCAGCGGGTGAAGCTTGCCCTGTCTACTTTGGATCGGCGATCAAGTCCCATTGGGGCTTGGAAGACCCCTCCGATGTTCATGGCGATGAAGCGCAAATCGATGCGGCTTTTGACGCGACCCTGGCTCGCATCGAGCGACGCTGCGAAGCGTTTTTTCGTATCCCTTTCACCAGCATCTCACGCGACGAGATCAAGCAAGAGCTTGATCGAATCGGCACCCTTTAGGTTCAGCGGGGAGGCACCATGACGAACCAACTGCCCAATCTGGATACAGGCTTGTGCCACTCCAATCTGGCCACAACCGACTCAAGCGCCCATAAACCGCGAATTCTGCTGCTCTACGGATCGACTCGTGAGCGCTCCTTCAGCCGTCTCGTAGTGGAAGAATCCGCTCGTCTGCTTGAGCATTTCGGCGCTGAGACGCGGATATTCAATCCGACCGGCTTGCCCCTCCCGGATGACGTCCCAGTGGACCATCCCAAAGTGCAAGAGCTTCGGGATCTCATGCAGTGGTCGGAGGGCCAGGTCTGGTGCTCCCCGGAACGCCATGGCGCGATGTCCGGCGTATTCAAGGCACAGATTGACTGGATTCCATTGGCGCTTGGTGCGGTTCGGCCTACCCAGGGCAAGACGCTCGCAGTGATGCAGGTTTGCGGTGGGTCCCAGTCATTCAACGTCGTCAACCAGCTCCGCGTACTGGGCCGCTGGATGCGCATGTTCACCATCCCGAACCAATCCTCGGTGCCAAAGGCCTACATGGAGTTTGACGACAATGACAGGATGAAGCCTTCCCCTTTCTACGACCGGATTGTCGATGTGATGGAGGAGTTGGTGAAGTTCACAGTCTTGTTGCGCGATCAGAAAGACCATCTGGTAGACCGTTATTCAGAACGCAAGGAATCAGCCGAACAGCTGTCCTCCCGAGTCAACCAGCGCTCAATTTGAGGCCGTGTTGGCGTTGAAATGAAATAGCGATCCGCAGGCCCGGTCGATCCCGACAACTACAGGACATTCCCGTATCGCCTTTTCCAGACGCCAAAAACCACAAACCCCCGACTTTCTCCAGGAAAATCAGGGGTTTGTGTTTGCAGAATGTGGCGGTGAAGGAGAGATTCGAACTCTCGATACAGTTTCCTGTATACACACTTTCCAGGCGTGCTCCTTAAGCCACTCGGACACTTCACCGTGTCTCGGCAAACTGTTCAGTCTGTCGAGGCGCGCTAATGTAGTCGAAAGGCTTTCCGATGGCAAAGGTTTTTTTCAGAATTTTCATGCGGTTAAGGTATGCGGGCCGTTCGAGGCGCTGGGGCATGGCAAACCGGCCATTCTCCGGGTGTGGATCGGCGCGACGCCGGGAAGGCAGGCGAGGCTGGGCAGGCGGGCCAGACCGTTTGGCAATGCCGGGGCTGACCGGTGAGTCAGTCACGGCGCTTTACCTGGCCTGCGGCGGTGGGTAACGTCTGCCTCACTTCTCTTACAAGGAATAGCGTGATGAGCGACCTGATTGCCTACCATCTCGACGACGGTATCGCGACCCTGAGCTTGAATAATGGCAAGGTGAATGCCATCTCGCCCGACGTGATTGCCGCGTTCAACGCTGCGCTGGACCAGGCGACAACGGATCGGGCGGTGGTGATCATCACCGGGCAACCGGGGATCCTGTCGGGGGGCTATGACCTGAAGGTCATGACTGCCGGTCCCCAACAAGCGGTGAGCCTCGTCACGGCCGGTTCGACCCTGGCTCGGCGGCTGTTGTCGCACCCCTTCCCCGTCGTCGTCGCGTGCCCGGGGCATGCCGTGGCCAAGGGCGCGTTCCTGCTGTTGTCGGCGGACTACCGTATTGGCGTGGACGGCCCGTTCAGCATCGGCCTGAACGAAGTGCAGATCGGCATGACCATGCACCACGCCGGGATCGAGCTGGCCCGGGATCGCTTGCGCAAATCGGCATTCCACCGCTCGGTGATCAACGCCGAGATGTTCAACCCGCAGGACGCCGTGGGAGCGGGCTTCCTCGACAAGGTGGTGCCGGCCCAGGAACTGCAGAACGCTGCGCTGGAAGCCGCACGCCAGTTGAAGAAACTCAACATGAGTGCCCACAAGAACACCAAGTTGAAAGTTCGCAAGGCCCTGTTGGAGGCACTGGACAGCGCGATCCTGCTGGATCAGGAATACCACGGGTAACGGCGCCCCCGGACCGTGGCGAGGGCGCAAGCCCCTTGCCACGGTTCTTTGTCGATGAAGAAAACCTCACGGCGAACGTCGTCCATCTCCTACCTCTATAGGGACAATTGCCGAAAACAGTGCACAACCGTACACTGCGCCAACTTTTGGTCCCAATGAGCCCTGTAGATGCTGTTTGTCCTGCGTATGTTCTTGATGGGCCTGCATTTTGTCCTGGCGGGTGTGCTGGGGTTGATCCTCGGCGTCTGCCGCCCGTTCAACCCGGACAACAGCCGTTTATGCGCCCGGCTGTACGCGCTGCCGGCGATGTGGATCCTGCGCCTGCGGGTCAGGGCCGACGTCGACACGCTGGTGGCCAAGCCCCAGAGCTGCGTGATCATTGCCAATCACCAGTCCAACTATGACCTGTTCGTGTTCGGCAACGTGGTGCCGCACCGCACCGTGTGCATCGGCAAGAAGAGCCTGAAGTGGGTGCCGCTGTTCGGGCAGCTGTTCTGGCTGGCCGGCAACGTGTTGATCGACCGCGGCAACGCGATCCGGGCGCGCCGCTCGATGCTGACCACCACCCACACGCTGCAACATGAAGACACCTCGATCTGGGTGTTCCCGGAAGGTACCCGCAACCTCGGCGCGGACCTGTTGCCGTTCAAGAAGGGCGCCTTCCAGATGGCGATTGCCGCTGGCGTGCCGATTGTCCCGGTGTGCGTGAGCAACTACGTCAAGCACATGCGCCTGGATCGCTGGCGCAGCGGTGACATCTTCATACGGTCGTTGCCAGCGATTCCTACCGCTGGCTTGAGCATGGATGACATGCCCCGGCTCATCGCCCAGTGCCGCGAGCAGATGCGCGAGTGCATCGCCTCGTTGGACCGGCAAGCACAGAACCCGTGAATGCAAACCCGCCTGATGGCGGGTTTTCTTTTGCCGGAGAAACTCGACGGATTTTGCTGACTCTCAAGTAACAGGGCACGCTAAGCTGGACGTTGCCTGCCACTGCCATTTTCCAAGAAGTGAACCATCACCATGGGTAGAGTCGTTGCTGCTGCGGTCTACAGCGCCGGTAAGAAAGTCACCAATATCACCCTCGACGAAGGCAGCGCCTGGGCTGCCAAACCCGGCCATTTTGTCTGGATCGGCCTTGAAGAACCCAGCGCCCAGGAGCTGAACAACCTGCAACGCCAGTTCAACCTGCACGAACTGGCCATCGAAGATGCGATGGAAAAGCACAGCCGCCCCAAGCTGGAAACCTTCGGCGACGCCCTGTTCATCGTGACCTACTCGCCGATTCGCAAGGACGGCAAGCTGCAGTTCATCGAGACCCACATCTTCGCCGGCAAGGGTTACATCATTACCGCCCGCAACGGCCACTCGGCATCCTACGCCCACGTCCGACAACGTTGTGAGGCGCGCCCTCTCCTGCTGGAGCACGGGGAAGATTTCGTACTCTACGCCATCCTCGATTTCGTGATTGAAAACTACCAGCCGATGGGCGAAGCCATTCATGCCGAGATCGATGAGCTGGAACGCCATGTGCTGTGCAGCGCCTTGAACGAGCGGGACATCCAGAACCTGCACAGCCTGCGCCGGGACGTATTGCGCCTGCGCCGTTACGCGGCACCGATGGTGGAAATCAGCGAAGAGTTGCAGAAGCTGAGCTTCCCTTTCATCGACAAGAACATGCGCCCGTACTTTCGCGATGTGCAGATCCATGTCACGCGACAGATGGAAGACCTGACGACCCTGGCGGACATTGCCAGCCAGACCATTGAAGTCGGCGTGCTGCTCGAGGCGTCACGCCAGAGCGTGGTACAGCGCAAGTTCGCGGCCTGGGCGGCGATCCTGGCGTTTCCCACCGCCGTGGCCGGGATCTACGGGATGAACTTCCAGGACATGCCGGAGTTGAGCTGGCACTACGGGTACTTCACGGTACTGGGGGTGATTACCATCGGGTGCACGTCGTTGTGGGCCAGCTTCAAGCGGTCCGGCTGGCTGTAGGGGCTCAGCCCTGGGCCACGGCCTCGGGTTTGTGGGCGACGAAGCGCATCATCCATTCCGCCACGGTCGTGCCGTGGTGTTCCTGGTCGAGGCTGGCCACGCCCTGGCTGTAGACCTGTTCGCCGAGGTGCTGCTGGCGAAGCTCCAGCAACGCGCGGGAGTAATCGTGGATGAACTCCGGGTGCCCCTGGAAGCACAGCACCTGGTCATTGATGTGATAGGCCGCGTACGGGCAGAAATCGCTCGAAGCGATCACCGTGGCGTTCTCGGGCAATTCGGTGACCTGGTCCTGGTGACTGATCAGCAGCGTCAACTCTTCCTTGACCGGGTTCATCCAGGGGGCCTTGGCGGCGAGTTTGTAGCGATGGGTGCCGACACCCCAGCCCTGGGTGGCGCGCTCGGTCCTGCCGCCCAGCAGCAACGCCAGCAATTGATGGCCAAAGCACACGCCGAGCAGTTTGTCGCCCCGCTGGTAGCGCTCCAGGAGGTAGGTCTTGAGGGTCTGGATCCAGGGGTCGGTGCCGAAGGAGTCGGCCTTGCTGCCAGTCACGAGATAAGCGTCGAACTGCTCGCCTTCGTCGGGATAATGCCCTTCCATCACGTTGTACACGGTAAATTCCGCCGCGATGGGCTGCTGTGAAAACAGCCGCTGGAACATCTGCCCGTACCCCTGATATTGATCGACCAGTTCCGGACGCAGAATATCGGTTTCCAAAATGCAGATGCGTAACGACATAAAAAATACCTGACGCGATGATGGGAATATTGCACACCCCAGAGCCTGCCCTGAAACACGGTTCCAAGGCAAGCCCCTCCCAGCGTGTCAGAACCGTTCCTGGCGGGCGGCTTTTTCCAGCAGCAAGGCCGGCGGCGAGAAGCGTTCGCCGTACTGCTCGGCGAGGTACTGGGCGCGCGCGACGAAATCCTGCACGCCGTACTGGTTGATGAACTGCAACGCGCCACCGGTCCACGCCGCAAAACCGATGCCGAAGATCGAGCCGACGTTGGCGTCGGCCGTCGAAGTCAGCACGCCCTCCTCCACGCAACGCACGGTTTCCAGGGCCTGGATGAACAGCAGGCGATCGCGGATATCCTGCGCTGAAATCTGCCCGCCCGCCTGCTCGAAGCGGCTCTTGAGCGCCGGCCACAGATGCTTTGGCCCGCTGGCCGGGTAGTCATAGAAACCGGCACCGGCAGCCTTGCCCGGCCGCTTGTATTCATTGAGCAGCAGATCGATCACCGCAAAGGCCGGGTGTCCGGTCGGCGTTTTCCCTTCGGCTTGCAGGTCCTTGGCGGTTTGCACGCGGATATGGCTCATCAGGCTGAGGGAAACTTCATCAGAGACCGCCAGTGGCCCGACCGGCATCCCGGCCTTGCGCGCTTCGGTCTCGATCATCGGCGCACTGACGCCCTCGCCGAGCATGGCGATGCCCTCGTGGGTATAGGTGCCGAATACCCGAGAGGTGAAGAAGCCCCGACGGTCGTTGACCACGATCGGCGTCTTGTTGATCTGCAATACGAAATCGAAGCCCCGCGCCAATGTCTCATCGCTGGTGCGTGCGCCCTTGATGATCTCCACCAGCGGCATCTTCTCCACCGGGCTGAAGAAATGCAGGCCGATGAACTGCGTCGGGTCCGGCACCGCGGCGGCGAGGCCGGTGATGGGCAAGGTCGAGGTGTTGGAGGCGATCACCGCGCCAGGCCCCGCCACCGCTTGGGCGGCGGCCGACACCTGGGCTTTCAGGGCGCGATCCTCGAACACCGCTTCGATGATCAGGTCGCAACCGGCCAGGTCTGCGTCGCTGCCGGTGGCATGGATCCGCGCCAGGGTTGCGTCGCGCTGTTCGGCAGTGAGCTGGCCACGGGCGACTTTCTTGTCCAGCAACGCCACCGAACGGGCCTTGCCCTTTTGCGCGGCGGCCAGGTCGACGTCCTTGAGCACCACGTCGATGCCGGCCACGGCGCAGGTGTAGGCAATGCCGGCGCCCATCATGCCCGCCCCCAGGACGCCGACTTTCTTTGTCACGTACGGCGCCACACCTTGTGGCCGAGAGCCGCCAGCCTTGATCTCGTTGAGCTGGAACCAGAAGGTCCCGATCAGGTTCTTCGCT
Source organism: Pseudomonas citrullilanati (assembly GCF_030580855.1). Taxonomy (GTDB): domain Bacteria; phylum Pseudomonadota; class Gammaproteobacteria; order Pseudomonadales; family Pseudomonadaceae; genus Aquipseudomonas; species Aquipseudomonas citrulli. The sequence goes on from NZ_JAUQOP010000022.1 coordinate 85,168, forward strand.
ACCTGGCCGGTGGTCAATTCGGTGAAATAGCGGGTTTCGATCAGGTGGGCGGTGTCGAAATCCACCTGGGCGCCTTCCACGGCCGCGCAGAGGATCTTCTCCGGCGCCGGCAGGCAGCCCTGGGTCTTGTTCCGCAGGATCGAAGGCATGATTGCCAACATCTGCGCCACCTTCGGGTCGGCCGGCGTCCCCCCCGGAATCCGGTAGCCCTTCACATCCCATGGCTGGACCGCACCGGGGTTGGCGAGGATCCAGGCCCGGGACTGGGCCAGCAACTCCTCACGGTCCGCGGCCAACGCGTCCACCAGGCCGGCTTGCAACGCTTGTTGCGGGCGGACCTTCTTGCCTTCCAGCAGATACGGCAACGCCTTTTCCAACCCGAGCAGGCGCACCATCCGCACCACCCCGCCGCCGCCCGGCAACAGGCCGAGGGTGACTTCCGGCAGGCCGATCTGCACCGACGGATGATCCAGCGCCACCCGATGATGGCAAGCCAGGCAGATCTCCCAACCGCCGCCCAGCGCCGCGCCGTTGATCGCCGCCACCACTGGCTTGCCCAGGGTTTCCAGGGTGCGCAGTTGCGCCTTGAGGCCGAGGACGCCGTCGTAGAACGCCTTGGCCTCGGGCTTGCCGACCTTGACCAGTTCGTTGAGGTCACCGCCGGCAAAGAAGGTCTTCTTGGCCGAGGTGATGATCACCCCGGCAATCGAGTCTTTTTCGGCGGCCAGGCGGGCGAGGCACGCCGCCATGGCCTCCCGGTACGCCGCATTCATGGTGTTGGCGCTCTGGCCCGGCAGGTCCAGGGTCAGGACGACGATCCGGTCGGCGCCGGTTTCGTAGCGGATGGCATCGGTCATGAAATGTTCCTTGAAGTCGTGGGCTCAGAGGCGTTCGATGACGGTGGCAATGCCCATCCCGCCGCCGACGCACAGGGTCGCCAGGCCGTAGCGCAGGCGCCGAGCCTCCAGTTCATCGAGCAGGGTGCCGAGGATGGCGCACCCGGTGGCGCCCAAGGGATGCCCCAAGGCGATGGAACCGCCGTTGACGTTGACCTTGGCGGGGTCGATGGCCATGTCCTTGATGAACTTGAGCACCACCGAGGCGAAGGCTTCGTTGACTTCGAACAGGTCGATATCCTCGACCCGCAGACCGGCCTTGACCAAGGCCTTGCGAGTGGCCGGGGCCGGGCCGGTGAGCATGATGGTCGGGTCGGTGCTGGTGACGGCCGTGGCGACGATACGCGCCCGCGGTTGCAGGCCCATCGCCCGCCCCTTGGCCTCGGAACCGATCAACATCGCCGCCGCACCGTCGACGATCCCGGAGCTGTTCCCCGGCGTGTGCACGTGATCGATGCGCTCGACATGGCTGTAGACCCGCAGCGCGGTGCCGTCGAAGCCCATCTGGCCCATGGCCTCGAAACTTGGCTTGAGCAGGCCCAAGCCCGCGAGTGTGGAATCGGCCCGGATGAACTCATCATGGTCCAGCAGCACGATGCCATTCTGGTCCCGTACCGCCACCAGGGATTTGTCGAACGATCCGTCAGCCCGGGCGCGTGCCGCCTTTTGCTGGGAATGCAGCGCGTAGGCATCGACGTCCTCGCGACTGAAGCCTTCCAGGGTGGCGATCAGGTCGGCGCCGATGCCCTGGGGGATGAAATGACCGTGCAGGTTGGATTGCGGGTCCAGCGCCCAGGCGCCGCCGTCACTGCCCATGGGCACCCGGGACATGGATTCGACGCCGCCCGCCACCACCAGGTCCTCGAACCCGGAACGCACCTTCATGGCCGCCAGGTTCACCGCCTCCAGGCCGGACGCGCAGAACCGGTTGAGTTGCACACCGGCGACGCTGACGTCCCAGTCGGCCACCAATGCGGCGGTCTTGGCGATATCGGCGCCCTGCTCGCCCACGGGCGTCACGCAACCGAGCACGATGTCGTCGACCTGGCGGGTGTCCAGGTCCATGCGCTGCTGCAAGGCAGCGAGCAAGCCGCCCATCAGGTTCACCGGCTTGACACTGTGCAAGGCGCCGTCGGCCTTGCCTTTGCCACGGGGCGTGCGTACGGCATCGAAAATCAAAGCTTGGTTCATGACAGCCTCTGGCAGGGCACAATGCGAGGTCTTCACCATAAGCCCAGCGGCGTCGGATTCAATGACCGCAGCGCTCAATGGCGTTGACGGCCACGCTCAGACGAACGGTAGCGAGCTATCGGGTTAACCGTTTCAGGAAAGCAAGCTGTCTAGCCAAAGGCCTTTCAAGAAGGTGGCAATAGGCCTCATGCTCTTTTAGCAACTAAAGACTCACAATTAATACTAATTGGATCTAAGCCAAGCCGGCCGCGGCCCCTAATGTAATCCTTGTACAAGAAAAGTCGTCGGGTTTTGCCGAGGCACTTGTCAAACAGGAAGTGCAACGCCAGCCGTCATGGATATGCAGGCTGGCCTCAGGAAATAACAATAAGGCGGGTCAGCCATGTTCAAACATTCGAAAGTTCGTCAAGCCGGGCTCATTCTCTTTGCCACGACGCTGCTGTTGATCTTGCCGAACATCACCAAGGTGATCGGCTGAGTCGTACGCGCGCCGCCTGCATTGCCAGACCATCTGCATCAGCAAAAAACCAGCGGGGCTCGTTGTTCGAGTCGGGGTGGCTGTGCCACTCTTTGCGCCCTCCCCCGACATGGAAAGCGCCCCTCTTGAAAGCTCTCATCGTGATCGGGGCGTTGCTGCTCAGCACGCCCCTGTATGCCGCGCAATTGGTGCTGGAACTCGGCACGAATGCGCGCACCTGGCAAACCGCAGACTTGCTCAAGCACCCTGAAGTCCAGACGATCCAGGTGGCTGAGGACGTTTCCTACAAGAAACCGATGACTTATCGCGCCGTGCCGCTGGCGGCGCTGCTGACGGGTGTACAGTCAAGCGATCACCTGCAGGCCGTCGCCCTGGATGGCTTCGCCGCGGAAATGCCCGCCGCGCCCCTGCTCGAAAGCCATGGCGCAAGAGCCTGGCTGGCGATCGAGGACCCGGCGAAGCCTTGGCCGCCACTGGCTGAAGGCAAGTCCAGCGCCGGACCGTTCTATCTGGTCTGGACGGATCCCCAGGCGGGCGCCATCAGCCCCGAGCAATGGCCGTTCGCAGTCGCCACCATCAAGCGCTTGTCAGCCGTGGCCGAACGCTTCCCTGCCCTGCTGCCGGCCCCTGGCCTGGCCAAGGACGATCCGGTCAACAAAGGGTTCGAACTGTTCCAGAAGAACTGCCTGGCGTGCCATCGGCTCAACGGCGCAGGCGACGCGCAATTCGGCCCCGACCTGAACATCCCGTTCAATCCCACCGAATACTTTTCCGGGGACTTCCTCAAGCGCTATATCCGCGACCCCCAGGGTTTGCGCCGCTGGCCCCAGGGCAAGATGCCGGGCTTCTCGGCGACGGTCCTGCCGGATTCGGACCTGGACCTGCTGGTGGGTTACCTGAAACACATGGCGGGACGCAAGCAAGCCCGGTAATCCCGTAGCGGGACGGTGTTTTTCACCGCGCTCAACCGCCCTGGAATGAAAACGGCTGACCCCAAGGCCAGCCGTCGTTCGGATTGCGCTGAGGGGCGATCAGCCCTGCAGGCGTCGGATTTCCTGCTTGACCCCCCACCCTTCGATGACGCCCCCCAAGGGTTCGACGACGGCCTCGAAGTCCTGCTCGAAGTCGCCTATGTCATCGTAGGTGGCGTACATCACCCGGCTCAATTCCAACGACCACGCTCCGTCGTCCCGGGCACTGACCTGTGCATTCAACGACTCGCCCCGAAATTGACCTGCCGCCCTGCGCGCCCGCTCCTCGTCCGGGAAAATGGCGTAGAACTCGATGGGATGGAATCGGGAAAAATCGAAGCCGCCTTCTTTCATGCGGCGCAACACGCGGGTGCTGATGTCTTCTTGATAGGCTGTGCTCATGAAACGTCCTCCTAACAGAATGGATAGACTTTCCGTCTTCCCGTGCGCGCCCCCCTCAGGTTGCACGCGATACGGCCTCGAACTGCCGTCGGGACACAAGCATGTAGCTGACAAGACCGGACCTTGGCGATCCTTTCGCTGATCTCGATTGCAGAGTAGCTTCAAGTGATGGCCACTGCCAAGCGAGGCCAGCCAGCGATTTCATGAAATCGATTTAATGCTGATGATTTCAATACTGTGCTGGGACTTGAGATTCTTGACCGTCGGATCCTCGGTGCGCCCTTCCAGGTCGTTGAGGTCCAGCTTCGCGGGCACCGGCAGCAGCTTTTCGCGAATCAATTGTGCCGCCTGTTCCATCGTGGGCTCCTGTTCATAGTCGAACTGCTCGGCGATGGCTTCGCCATGATCATCCACGAAAGTGATTTCCCACTTTTGCATCGGTGTCTCCTTGATCGATTCAGGGCCGGGATTACCTTTATCTCGACATTGGGGCCTGAACAATCGTTCCACCGGGCCGTTGGACGGCGCACATGAAAAGACCGCCCCATGGGCGGTCTCGCAAGACACGGGCGGCGCTTATTTTTCGGCGCGTTCCTTCAGGGCTTTCAAGGTGTTGAACGGCGCATCCACCACGAACTTGTTGGCCAGCCAGGACGGTACATCGCCCCCTGGCTCGGTGTGGACCTGGTAGGTCACCTCGATCTGGTCCGCGCCCTTGGGCGTGAACTTCCAGTAGCCATCGACCTGGGTAACACGCACGAAGCCCTTTTCCTCGGGCAGGTAGGTCGGCACGCCCTTGAGCTTGCGGGTCAGGCTGCCATCGGCGCCTTCCTCGGTGGTGACTTCCAGCACCGAGTCCCGGGACGTCACCGGCCAGGGTGTGTTGAACTGGGTGTAGGTCCAGCTCTGGTTGCCTTCGTGCTTGAGCAGCTTCTGGCTCTTGCATTCGTGAATCCAGGCGCAGGCGCCCGGCACGTCCTCCTGCAGGGCGCGCAGCTTGGCCATGGTGGTCTTCATCACGGTCACGCCGCGATAAGCCTTGTATTTGGAGCCGGCCACTTCACTGAGCGAAACCTTGATGCCGTCCTGTTCCTTGGCGACCTGCCAGTCTTCCGCCTGGGCGGTTGCGGTTGCCAGCAACACAGTCAACCCACACAACATGGCCATACGATGCAGCGAACCCATGGTTTTTTCCTTATTGTTCGTTCATTTGAATTGCGCACAGTGCCCCATTACGCCGCAGTGACCTGCTCCCACCAATCGATCAGGCGGATAGCCTCTTCACGGCTGCCGCCACAGACCTCGACGTCGGCCTGGAACCCCGAGCACACGGCCGGACGCTCCGGCTGGCCGAAAATCCGGCACAGGTTATCGACCGATAACTGCACGCAACGTTCTCCCGCCGGCTTGCCCTCGGGCATGCCAGGGATCGGCGAGCTGATGGAAGGGGCGATGCAGCAGGCGCCACAGCCTTCACGGCACTTCATGACGGCGACATCCTCACGACGGTAATGGTTAGTAACAGAAGACAGAGTAACGGCTAAAACGCGCGTTTTAAATTACCGCCCGCGTGTTTTTTCGCCCATGGCGCACATGACCGATCGGTCAGCGACGAACTGCATGATGGCACCGCGTCATTGCTTGAATTCGAAGTCCAGCGCCGCGCCTTCCACTTCACTGCGCTCGGGGTTGCGCAGGGGCAATTGCATCTCGTTGCTCAGCAACCGGCCGTTGAGCTGGAAGGGGCCGGGCCGCTGGCCGAACATGGATGGCAACAACGGCTCATGCTTGGGCGTGATCACCTTGCCCGGCGGCTGCAACGCCTCGACCATGTCATGGGGCAGGCTCAAGTCCAGCTTGGCCGGCGGCAACGGGGTCTTGGCCACCTCGTGGGCGGATTTGCTCTTGGAAGCGATGGGCGGGCGTTTTTTCTTCGCCGCAGCGGCGGCTTTTTTTGCCGGGGCCTTCCTGGTCGCCGCCGGCTTCTTCGCCGCGTCCCGGACGGCACTGGCGGCCGGTTTGTCCTGCGCCGAAGCCGCCACGGCACCTCCCGAATGCAGCACGGTGAGCAGGCCGATCAAAACCCAGGCAGCAGGAGCAATGGCTTTCATAACATACAACAGCAATGACGGCAGGGACCCTCATGCTCGCCTGATAATGAGGCGCTGACAAGCACCTCAGGCTAACCTGCTGATTCCTATGAAAATCCGCCTGCCGTCTCCTGGCACAGTTGAGTGGCCAACAGCCCCAACGTCATCAGGGCCCGCTCTGCCTCGCGGTTCCAGGGCGTGCCGCAATTCAGGCGGATGCAATGGTTGAACTGCTCGGTGTTACTGAAGATCAGCCCTGGCGCGATGCTGATGCCCTGCTGCAACGCCCGGACATGCAGCTCCTGGGTATTGACCCGCCCCGGGAGGCTGACCCACAGGATGAAGCCGCCCGTGGGACGGCTCATCTGGGTGCCCTCCGGGAAGTACTGCTGCACCGCCAACTGGAAGGCGCTGAGGTTCTTGCGGTACTCCTGGCGGATATAGCGCAGGTGCCGGTCGTAGCCGCCATTCTCCAGGTACGCGGCGATGCCCATCTGCGTGACACTGCATGCCGAGTGGGTGCTGAAGGTCTGGAGCCGCTGGATTTCCTGCTGGAACTTCCCGGCGATCATCCAGCCGATGCGCACGCCCGGCGACAAGGTCTTGGAAAAGCTCGAACAGTAGATGACCCGGTCCAGCCGGTCGTAGGCCTTGAGTGCCTTGGTGCGCCCTTGCTCGAACATCAACTCGCCGTAGATATCGTCCTCGACAACCTGGATATCGAAATCCGATGCCAGGCGCAGCAGTTGTTTCTGCCGCTCTTCGGGCATGGTGCCGCCCAACGGATTGCTCAGGCGCGGGGTCAGCACCAGGGCCTTGATCGACCATTGGTTGGCCGCCAGTTGCAAGGCTTCCAGGCTCATGCCGGTGACCGGGTCACTGGGGATTTCGATGACCTTCAGGCCCAGCAGGTCCGCCAGTTGCAACAGCCCATAGTAGGTCGGCGACTCGGCGGCGATCAGGTCCCCCGGCCGAGTCAGGACGCGCAAGGACATCTGCAAGGCATCGACGCAACCGTGGGTGATCACCACTTCGGAAGGGTCCACCACCACGCCGGCATCGCGCATGCGAATGGCCACCTGGCGCCGCAACGGCTCGAAGCCCGGGCTGAACATGTAGCTGAACGCCCGTGGGCTATGGAAGCGCGTGACCTTCGCGAGCTGCTGATGCAACGCCCGCACCGGCAAATAGTCGACGCTCGGCACCGCTGCACCCAGGGGAAACACCCCTTCGCGGCGGGACTCGACCAATACCTGCTGGATGATGCTGCTGCGCGTCACCAACCCCGGCCGCTCTACCCGGGCAATGTCCGGCGTCGGTGCCGTCAGGGCCGGCGTCTGATGCACGTAGTAACCCGATTGCGGCCGCGCGCGAATCAGCCCCTGGTCTTCAAGGTTCGCGTAGGCCTGCAAGACCGTGGCATGGCTGACGTTGAGCTGCGAGCTCATCTTGCGCACCGACGGCACGCGTTCCCCGGGTTGGTAGACACCGCGACGGATGTCCTCAGCCAGCTGTTGGGCAATACGTTGATAGAGCAGGAGGTTGGTCATGACGCAGCACTCGATTTCACGGGCATTTTATTCTTGTCGGAAACGATACCGGAACAGTTTAGAAGTGTACTGGGACAGTTGCCAGATTACTCGACCGTACAGTGCAGTGACAGCCCCAACTGTACTCATTCTCTTTATTGAGCGGCAAAAAAAAGGTTCTTCACGGATTTCCGGGATAGACACTCTTGATCTTCATGAAAAAGAACTCGCTATCCCGGTAACCGTACGCCATCCGTTTGATGACCTTGATTCGATTGTTTATGCCTTCCAACTGGCCTGTA
>NZ_JAUQOP010000023.1 GCF_030580855.1 Pseudomonas citrullilanati
GGGGGGGGGTGGGGGGGGGGGGGGGGGGGGGGGGGGGTGGGGGGGGGGGGGGGGGGGGGGGGGGGGGGGGGGGGGGCGCCCCCGCCCCCCCCCCCCACAAGCCCGCTCCCACAGAGGAAATGTGTTTGCGGACTATCGACCGAGATACACCTCGATCACCCGCTCATTCTCCTGCACCTGCGCCAACGACCCTTCGGCCAGCACGCTGCCCTGGTGCAGCACCGTCACGTGGTCGGCGATGCTGCCGACGAAGCCCATGTCATGTTCCACCACCATCAACGAATGCTTGCCCGCCAGGGACTTGAACAGCTCGGCGGTGAAGTCGGTCTCGGCGTCGGTCATGCCGGCCACGGGTTCGTCCAGCAGCAACAGTTGCGGGTCCTGGACCAGCAGCATGCCGATTTCCAGGAATTGCTTCTGCCCGTGGGACAGCAACCCGGCCGGACGATGCACCGACGGGGCGAGTCGAACGGTCTCCAGCACTTCGCCGATACGGTCGTGCTGCTCGCCGCTGAGCCTTGCCCGCAGGCTGGCCCACACCGACTTGTCGGTCTTGAGGGCCAGCTCCAGGTTCTCGAACACGCTCAGGGCTTCGAACACCGTGGGCTTCTGGAACTTGCGGCCGATGCCGGCCTGGGCGATCTGCACTTCGCTCATGCCGGTCAAGTCCAGGGTTTCGCCGAACCAGGCCTTGCCGTGGCTGGGCCGGGTCTTGCCGGTGATCACGTCCATCAGCGTGGTCTTGCCCGCGCCGTTGGGGCCGATGACACAGCGCAGCTCGCCGACGCCGATGTACAGGTTCAGGTCGTTCAAGGCCTTGAAACCATCGAAACTGACGCTGATGTCCTCCAGGGTCAGGATCGTCCCGTGGCGGGTGTCCAGGCCCTTGCCCGCGGCCTGGCCGAGGCCGAGGGCGTCGCGGCTGCTGCCTGGGTCCCGGCTGGCATCCAGGATCGGTTCGAGCATGAATTCGGCCGTGGGTGTGATTCTCATGATTCGCCCCTTTTCTTCAGCAGCCCGATCACGCCCTTGGGCAGATACAAGGTCACGAGGATGAACAGCGCGCCAAGGAAGAACAGCCAGTACTCGGGAAACGCCACGGTGAACCAGCTCTTCATGCCATTGACCACGCCAGCGCCCAGCAGCGGCCCGATCAGCGTGCCGCGCCCGCCGAGGGCGACCCAAACGGCGGCTTCGATGGAATTGGTCGGCGACATTTCGCTGGGGTTGATGATGCCCACCTGCGGCACGTACAGCGCCCCGGCCAGGCCGCACAGCACCGCGCTCAGCACCCAGACGAACAGCTTGAACCCCCGGGGATCGTAGCCACAGAACATCAGGCGGTTTTCCGCGTCCCGCAGGGCGGTCAGCACCCGGCCGAACTTGCTGCGGGCCAGGCGCCAGCCGATGAACAGGCTCGCGACCAACAGCATTACGGTGGCGAGGAACAGCACCGCGCGGGTGCCGGGCTCAGTGATGCCGAAACCCAGGATCGTGCGGAAGTTGGTGAAGCCGTTGTTGCCGCCAAAGCCGGTTTCGTTGCGGAAAAACAGCAGCATCCCGGCGAACGTCAGGGCCTGGGTCATGATGGAGAAGTACACACCCTTGATCCGCGAGCGAAAGGCGAAGAAGCCGAACACCAGCGCCAGCAACCCCGGCGCCAGCACCACCAGGCACAGGGCCCAGAGGAAGCGGTCGGTGCCGGCCCAGTACCAGGGCAGTTCGCTCCATGACAGGAACGTCATGAAGGCCGGCAAGCCGTCGCCGGCGGCCTGGCGCATCAGGTACATACCCATGGCGTAGCCGCCCAGGGCGAAGAACAGTCCGTGGCCCAGCGAGAGCAGCCCGGCATACCCCCAGACCAGGTCCAGCGCCAGGGCGACGATGGCGTAGCAGAGAATCTTGCCCACCAGCGTCAGGGTATAGGCCGAGACATGCAGCGGGTTGTCCGCCGCCAACAGCGACAGCAGCGGCAGGCTCAGCAGCACCGCCAGGATCAGCGCGCCGACGACGAGGGTGACTTTGGGGCCGGCCTTTTGCGTGGCCGTGAGCATCAGGGGCTGGTTCATCAGTCGATTACCCGTCCTTTGAGCGCGAAGAGGCCTTGCGGACGCTTCTGGATGAACAGAATGATCAACGCCAGGATGAGGATCTTGCCGAGCACGGCGCCGATCTGCGGTTCGAGGATCTTGTTGGCGATGCCCAGGCCGAACGCGGCGAACACGCTACCGGCCAACTGGCCGACACCGCCAAGCACCACCACCAGGAACGAGTCGATGATGTAGCCCTGGCCCAGGTCCGGGCCGACGTTGCCGATCTGGCTCAGGGCGACGCCACCGAGCCCGGCGATGCCCGAGCCGAGGCCGAAGGCGAGCATGTCCACGCGACCGGTGGGCACGCCGCAGCAGGCGGCCATGTTGCGGTTCTGGGTCACCGCGCGCACGTTCAGGCCCAGGCGCGTCTTGTTCAGCAGCAACCAGGTCAGCACCACCACGAACAGCGCGAAGGCGATGATCACGATGCGGTTGTACGGCAGCACCAGGTTCGGCAACACCTGGATCCCGCCCGAGAGCCAGGCCGGGTTGGCGACTTCGACGTTCTGCGCGCCGAACACCAGGCGCACCAGTTGAATCAGCATCAGGCTGATGCCCCAGGTGGCGAGCAGGGTTTCCAGTGGGCGCCCGTAGAGGTGGCGGATCACCGTGCGCTCCAGGGCCATGCCGATGGCGGCAGTGATGAAGAACGCCACCGGCAGGGCGACCAGCGGGTAGAACTCGATGGCGTTCGGGGCGAAGCGCTGGAGCAGCAACTGCACCATGTAGGTGGAATAGGCGCCCAACATGAGCATCTCGCCGTGGGCCATGTTGATCACCCCCAGCAGCCCGAAGGTGATCGCCAGGCCGAGGGCGGCGAGCAGCAGGATCGAGCCCAGCGACATGCCGCTGAACGCCTGGCCCAGCAACTCGCCCACCAGCAGCTTGCGCTTGACCTGGGCCAGGCTGGTTTCGGCGGCGGTGCGCACAGCGGCATCGGTCTCGACACCCGGTTCCAGCAACCCTTCGAGGCGCGTACGGGCCAGGGGGTCGCCGGTTTCCCCCAGCAACCGCACCGCGGCCAGGCGCACGCCCGGGTTGGCGTCCACCAGTTGCAGGTTCGCCAGGGCCAGGCTCAGGGCGGCGTGTACCGCTTCGTCCTGCTCGCCGGCCAATTGCCGGTCGAGGAACGCCAACTGCGCCGGGCGGGCACTTTTTTGCAGTTGCTGGGCGGCGCCCAGGCGTAGGCGGGCATCGGCGGCAAGCAACTGATGGCTGGCGAGGGCGGTTTCGATCAGCCCGCGCAAGCGATTGTTCAGGCGCAGGGTCTTGGGCTGGCCGTCGAGGGTCAACTGGCCTTGCTGCAAGGCGGCGATCAACTCGACACGCCCGGGCTCGGGCTGCGCGGCCCAATCCTCCAGGAGCCTGGCCTGCTGGGTCGGGTTGGCGGCGACGAAGTCTTCGGCGTCGCCGGCATGGGCGGCCATCGGCAGGAACAAGGCGATGGCGAGGATGAGGCGGTAAAGGGCAGTGGGCATAGAGAGTCGCCTTGCGCGGACAATGTGGGAGCGAGCTTGCTCGCGATGGCGGTGGGTCAGTCACATCAGTGTCGAATGTAAGGCCGCTATCGCGAGCAAGCTCGCTCCCACAGGGATTTGTGCCGGACCCGAGCGCCGTGCTCGGAACCGACACCCATGGCTCAGTTACCCTTCACCGCATAGTCGGGCTTCTTGTCGTTGCCGGCGATGAACGGGCTCCACGGTTGGGCGCGGATCGGGCCTTCGGTCTGCCAGACCACGTTGAACTGACCGTCGGCCTGGATCTCGCCGATCATCACTGGCTTGTGCAAGTGGTGGTTGGTCTTGTCCATGGTCAGGGTGTAGCCCGACGGTGCGGCGAAGGTCTGGCCGGCCAGGGCTTCGCGCACCTTGTCGACGTCGGTGGACTTGGCTTTTTCCACCGCTTGGGCCCACATGTGGATGCCGACGTAGGTGGCTTCCATCGGGTCGTTGGTCACCGCCTTGTCGGCACCCGGCAGGTTCTTGGCCTTGGCGTAGGCTTTCCAGGCGTCGACGAATTTTTTGTTCGCCGGGTTATCCACTGACTCGAAGTAGTTCCACGCCGCCAGGTTGCCCACCAGTGGCTTGGTGTCGATGCCGCGCAGTTCTTCCTCGCCTACCGAGAAGGCCACGACCGGGACGTCGGTGGCTTTCAGGCCCTGGTTAGCCAATTCCTTGTAGAAGGGGACGTTGGAGTCGCCGTTGACCGTGGAGATGACTGCGGTCTTGCCGCCCGCCGAGAACTTCTTGATGTTGGCGACGATGGTCTGGTAATCGCTGTGGCCGAACGGGGTGTAGACCTCTTCGATGTCCTTGTCGGCAACGCCTTTGGCGTGCAGGAATGCGCGCAGGATCTTGTTGGTGGTGCGCGGATAGACGTAGTCGGTGCCCAGCAGGAAGTAGCGCTTGGCGCTGCCGCCTTCCTCGCTCATCAGGTATTCCACCGCCGGGATCGCCTGTTGGTTCGGCGCGGCACCGGTGTAGAACACGTTCGGCGACATCTCTTCGCCTTCGTATTGCACCGGGTAGAACAGCAGGCCGTTGAGTTCTTCGAACACCGGCAACACCGATTTGCGCGACACCGACGTCCAGCAGCCGAACACCACGGCGACTTTGTCCTGGGTCAGCAACTGCCGGCCCTTTTCGGCGAACAGCGGCCAGTTCGACGCCGGGTCCACGACCACCGCTTCGAGCTTCTTGCCATTGACCCCACCCTTGGCATTGATCTCGTCGATGGTCATCAGCGCCATGTCCTTGAGAGATGTCTCGGAGATCGCCATGGTGCCGGACAGCGAATGCAGGATGCCGACCTTGATGGTCTCGGCGGCCTGGACGGTCCAGGCCATGCCCATCGCGGCAATGCTTGCCGAGAGTGTAAAAGCCTTGATCAAGCTACGACGCTTCATTGTGCGATCTCCGTGGACTTATGAGTTTTTTTCGAGGGCAGATGCAAACGCTGGAGGTGCTTTTGCAAGGGGTGTGCCCGGTCGGGGGAAGGCTTTGAAATGCGGGGTTGGTGTGGGGTGCGAGGAAGCGGACGCACCATGAGTGAACGCATTGCGGGGGCTGGTGCGAAGAGGTGCGCCACATTGGGGCGAGAGGGGCGCAATACTCCTGTGGGAGCGAGCTTGCTCGCGATAGCAGATCAGTCAGATTAGAAAGTGGCTGATCCACCGCCATCGCGAGCAAGCTCGCTCCCACAGGTTATTGTGCAAATCAGGCGTCATCGACGGCGCATCAGCCCGATGAAAAACAACCCGCCGATAGCGGCGGTGGCGACCCCGATCGGCAAGTCTTCCGGTGCGATCAACGTCCGCGCCGCCACATCCACCCACACCAGGAACAGGCTGCCCAGCAGCACGCAGGCGGGCAGCAGGCGGCGATGCTCGGCGCCCACCAGGCGCCGGGCGATGTGCGGGACCATCAGCCCGACAAAGCCAATCGAGCCGCTGATGGACACCAGCACGCCAGTCATCAGCGAGGCGATCAGGAAGATCCATAGCCGCACCCTCGCGGCGTTCAGGCCCAGGGTCACGGCGGTCTGTTCGCCGGCCATCAAGGCGTTCAGCGGGCGGGCCATGCCCAGCAGCAGGACCAGCCCGAGCAATACGCTGGCGGCCGGCACGGCGAGCAGTGCCCAACGCGCCAGGCCCAGGCCGCCGAGCATCCAGAACATCACCGCGGAACTGGCGCGGTGGTCACCCAGGAACAGCAACAGGTTGGCCGCCGCCATCATCACGAAGGACACCGCCACGCCGCACAGCAACAGGCGATCGCTTTCCAGGCGCCCCTGCCGGCTGGCGATCGCCAGCACCAGCAGCATGCTCAGCAGCGCGCCGAGGAACGCGGCAAGGGGCAAGGTCAGCAGGCCGATCAGTTCACCGACATGCAGCACCACGATGACCGCCCCCAGGGTCGCGCCGGAGGTGACCCCCAGCAAGTGCGGATCGGCCAGCGGGTTGCGCGTGACCGCTTGCAGCACCGCGCCGATCAGCGCCAGCCCCGCGCCCACCAGCGCCCCGAGCAGCAGGCGCGGCACGCGGATCAGCCAGACGATGTGCTCCTGGCCAGCCGTCCAGTGCACGCTGCCCACGCCGAAGGCCTTGTTCAAGAGGATGTCCCAGACCACCGCCACGGGCACCCGCGCCGGGCCGAAACCCAGGGACACCACGCACGACACCAGCAGCAGTGCGGCAAGGAGCGTCAGCAGCGCGCCATAGCGACCGGTGTTCATCGGGCTTGGAAGCCCTGGGCCAGGGTCTGCACCGCCAGCACGTTATCGATCCCCGGCGTGGCCTGGACGTAGGGGATCACGATGAAGCGCCGCTGCTTGATGGCCTCCACCGATTGCAACGCCGGATGGTTCAGCAGGAATTGTTCCTTTTGCTCGGCACTGACTTCGCCGTAGTCGACGATCACGATGACCTCGGGGTTGCGCTCGACCACGTTCTCCCAGTTCACCCGGGTCCAGCTGGTTTCCAGGTCATCGAGGATGTTGCGCCCGCCGGCCGCGTCGATCAGCGCCTGGGGCATGCCCAGGCGCCCGGAGGTCATGGCCCGGTCTTCGCCGCTGTCGTACAGGAACACCCGGGGTTGCCGGGCGGGCAGGTGCTGGCGCACTTGCGCCACTTGGGCCTGCATCGTGGCGATCAGGGCGTTGGCGCGGTCCTGCACGTCGAAAATCTTGCCGAGATTGCGCAGGTCGTTATAGGTGTCGTCCAGCGACGCGGCGGGGCGCTTCATCACGAACGCGCAGGATTCGGTCAGTTCGTACACGTTGATGCCCAGCGGTTGCAGGGTCTGCGGCGTCAGGTCGCCGCCCACGCGCATGCCATAGTCCCAGCCGGCGAAAAAGAAATCGACGTTGGCACCGAGCAGGGTTTCCACCGACGGGTACTTGGCCGCCAGTTCCGGCAGGCCGTCGAGGATCTTCGCCATCTCGGGCGTCACCGATTTCCAGCCGCTGATGCCACTGTAGCCGGCCATGCGCGGCTTGAGCCCCAGGGCGAGCATCATCTGGGTCATGTTGATGTCATGGCTGACCGCATGGCGAGGGGCTTGGTTGAACACCACCTGGCGGTTGCAGCTCTGGAGGGTCAGCGGGTATCGGGTGGCTTCGGCCAGGGCCTGGGTGGCGCCCAGCAACAACGGGAGCAATAGCAGAAGACGCAGGGTCATGATGGGGTTATCCAAGTGATTCGTGGGTAGCCGGACAAGGGATGTTCGTCCACCAGGGCGTCGATGCCGAACACCTCGCGCAACAGCTCGACCGTCAGGACCTGCGCTGGCGTGCCGCTGGCGACCACGCGCCCGTGGTCGATCACGTACAACCGGTCGCAGAACGCGGCGGCCAGGTTCAAGTCGTGGAGGCTGGCGAGGGTGCCGATGCCCAGGCCCTTGATCAGTTGCAGCAATTGCAATTGGTAACGCGGGTCCAGGTGGTTGGTCGGCTCATCGAGGATCAGCAATTGCGGTTGCTGGGCCAAGGCGCGGGCCAGGATCACCCGCTGCTTTTCACCGCCCGACAACGTGGCGAACCCGTGGTCTTCAAAGCCTTCGAGCCCGGCCGCCGCCAGCGCGGCGAGGACCAGGCGCCGATCTTCCTGGCTGTCGCCATCGAACAGGCCCTGGTGGGGCATGCGGCCCATGGCGACCACTTCTTCCACGGTCAGGCCGAAGGCGTCGGGAAACTCTTGCAGGACCACGGCGATGCGCTGGGCGCACCAGCGCGCGGACTGTTTCCAGACATTGTGATGGGCCAGCGCCACCTCACCGCTTTCCGGCCGGCTGAAGCGGTAGGCGCAGCGCAGCAGGCTGGTCTTGCCGCTGCCGTTGGGCCCGATCAACCCGACGAACTCCCCGGCGGCCACCTGCAACGTGACGTCACGCAGTTGGAACTGGTGATGACAATGGCCGTGGCCCAGGGGCGTCCAGGCGAGGTGGGAGAGGGTCAGCGAGGTCATGGAGCTACTCAAATCATGGGTGGCGCACGCGTCACCTGTGGGAGCGAGCTTGCTCGCGATAGCGGCGGTTCAGCTTGCATCATTGTTGAAGTGCTGCCGCCATCGCGAGCAAGCTCGCTCCCACAGGGAGAGGGTGTTCAGTGTTTGAAAGGCGGGCGCGATTGTAGAGGTTTCGCGCCGCCTTCCGTTAACGCGGCGTCTTCAACGTGAAGATGAAGCCACTTCAGCCCGGCGATTGATGCGCACGACGAACCGATCCAGCAGCCACACCACCACCAGGGAGGCGCCCACCAGCGGAAACACCACCGCCAGGGCCAGCATGATGAAGACCCCGGTCTTCCACGTCGGCAGGTCGTGGCGCAGCGGCGGTACACCGAACTTGCCCTGGGGCCGGCGCTTCCACCAGATCACCACGCCGCTCACGGCGCTGAGCAGGATCATCAGGCAGATCAGCAGCACGATGATCTGGTTCACCGGGCCGAACATCTTGCCCTCGTGCAGCATCACGCCGGTCTCGGTGGCGCGGGCGACCACGCTGTAGTCGGCCCAGCGCACATCGGCCAGGACCTTGCCGGTGTACTGGTCGACGTGCAGCGTCGCGTCGTTGCGCGGGTCATCGGCGAACACGGCGATGGTGAACACGCCGGTCGACGTGGTCGGCAAGGTGATGCTGTAGCCAGGCTCCACCTTGCGGTCGGTGGCGATGTCCTGCACCGCTTGCAGGCTGACGGCCGGTGCGGCAGGGCCCTCGTGGGCGCCGCCGTGGTTCATGTGTTCGGCGTGGTCGCCGGACATGGGCATCGGCGTGTTTTCCATGGCCCAGGGCACGGTCTGGCGGTGGGCGTTGTTGAGGCTGCCGGCCTCGACGTCGGACTTGGGCACGTCGTTCCACATCGCCGCCGGGAAGCGGTTCCACAGGTCGGCGTACTGCTTGCCCCAGAAACCGGTCCAGGTCATGCCGCTGAGCAGCATCACCAACAGCAGCGCCGCGCCCCAGAAGCCGGTGACCACGTGCAGGTCGCGCCAGAACAACCGGCCGCGAGCGCTCCAGCGGGGCCACAGCACCCCCGCCGACGACTGCCCCCGCGGCCACCACAGGAACAGCCCCGAGACCACCAGCACCACGCCCCAGCCGGCGGCCATCTCCACCAGGCGGTCGCCGACGGTGCCGATCAGCAGCTCGCCGTGGATGGCCCGTGCCATGGCTTGCAGGTTGTTCTTGGCATCCTGTTCGCCGAGGACATCGCCGTGGTACGGGTCGATGAACACGTTCAGTTCGCGACCCTTGTCGATCACCACGAATTGCGCGCTGCGCTCGGCGCCGGGCGGGGGCAGGTACTGCTTGACCTGGCCCTCGGGGTAGGCCTGGCGGACCTGCTTGAGCAAGTCATCCGCCGCCAGGGTGTGGTGCCCGGCGGGCACGTTCAGCAGGCTGCCGTACATCAGTGGATCGAGTTGCGGCTTGAACAGGTAGATGATCCCGGTCAGGGCGAGCATCACCATGAACGGCGCGACGAACAGCCCGGCATAGAAATGCCAGCGCCAGGCCAGGTTGTAGAAATTCGGTTTCGGTTGGCTCATTGCAAAGCGCTCCGCAGGGCAAATGGGTTGTTATGTTTTTCGGTTGCCGGGCAACCGATCGCGGGCAAGCCTTGCTCCCACAGTATTTGTCATTGCTGTGGGACAAGTTGTGCTCCCCAGCATTGAAATATCTGTGGGGCAGTTGTGCTCCCCAGCATTGAAATATCTGTGGGGCAAGCTGTGCTCCCCAGCATTGGAATATCTGTGGGGCAAGCTGTGCTCCCCAGCATCGGAATATCTGTGGGGCAAGCTGTGCTCCCTCAGCATTGGAATATCGGTGGGGCAAGCTGTGCTCCCCAGCATCGGAATATCTGTGGGGCAAGTTGTGCTCCCCAGCATCGGAATATCTGTGGGGCAAGCTGTGCTCCCCAGCATTGAAATATCTGTGGGGCAAGTTGTGCTCCCCAGCATTGAAATATCTGTGGGGCAAGCTGTGCTCCCCAGCATCGGAATATCTGTGGGACAAGTTGTGCTCCCCAGCATCGGAATGTCTGTGGGGCAAGCTGTGCTCCCCAGCATCGGAATATCTGTGGGGCAAGTTGTGCTCCCTCAGCAATGGAATACCTGTGGGAGCAAGGCTTGCCCGCGATGCTTTTAGAAACTCATATCCACCTTGGTCCAGAGTGTGCGCCCCGGTTCGTTGATGGCTTGCGGGTCGCTGGCCGGGTAGCCGAACCCGGCGTTGCCGGCCAGGTTCAGGTGCTCGGCATAGGCTTTGCCGAACAGGTTGTCGACGCCGCTGCTGACCTTCCAGTGTTGATTGATGCGATAGGCCCCGTTGAGGGAGAAGACCCCGAACCCCGAGCTGGTGCCGTAGTCCTTGCCCACCACGTTGCCCCTGTTCTCGTCGACCCGGTGCTGCGCCGCCACCACGCGCCACAGCGCACCGGCGCTCCAGCGGTCGGCGCTGTAGGTCAGGCCCAGGCGAGCGTCCAGCGGCGGCATCTGCGCCAGGGCGCTGCCATCGCTGCTGTTCTTGCCCCAGGCGTAGGCCAGGGTCGCATCGGCCTTCCAGCGCTCGGTCAGCTGATAGGCCGCACCCAGTTCGCCGCCCATGATCCGCGCGTCGATATTCTCGGCCCGGGAGGTGCTGCCCATCATGCCGGGCGTGTAGTCGAACAGGATGTAGTCACGCACCTGTCCGATGTAGCCCGAGGCCCAGGCTTCGAGGGTCTCGGTCTTGTACTGCAGGCCGAAATCGAACTGGGTGGTTTTCTCCGGCTTGATCGCGTCGAAGGCATTCAGCGAACCGCTGGGGCCGGTGTTCGCCGAGAACAGCTCCCAGTAGTCCGGGAAGCGTTGCGCGTGGCCCAGGCCTGCGTAGACCGTCGCGGGACTGTCGTCCAGGTCGTGTTCGTAGCGGACGAAACCGCTGGGCAGGGTGTCGGCGCGGGTGTCGTCGGCGGTGGGGTTGGGCCGGGTCATCATGCCGGAGCCGATGCTTTGCCGGTAATCCTTGGCCGACGCGCGGTCGAGGCGGGCGCCGGTGATCACTCGGTCGCGGTCGGCGGCGTACCAGGTCAGTTCGCTGAACACGCCGTAATTGTGGAAGTCGGCGTCCTTGGTGTAGGGCAGGTCCTTGTAGGTGTCGATTCCCATGCTGCTGCGTTGGCGGTGTTCGTTGGTCTGGGCGTCGAGGCCGCTGATCAGTTGCACGTCGGCCCAGCGCCAGGTGGCCTTGATGCGTGCCCCGAGGGTGCGCCGGTCGACATTCGATGCCATGGGCCCGGCCATCATCCCGGTGCCGGACGGTGTGCGCAGCGTGTAGTTGTCCATCACATGGTCGGCGTAGTTGTAGTAGACCTGGGCCTCGACCTTGTCCAGCACCTCGCCGATGTTCGACCGCTCGAAGCGCAACCCGAGGCTCTCGCGCTTGAACTGCGCGCCGTCCATGCCTCGCCCGGCGTAGCGGGCTTCACCGTCGCCCTTGCCGGCGGTCAGCTCCAGCAGGGTGTCGGCGTCGGGCGTCCAGCCCAGGGTGACGTCGCCGTTCCACTTGTCGTAGCGCGACGGCACCGTGTCGTTGTTGCCATCGCGGTAGTCATCGGAGTGAGCGGTGTTGCCGATCACCCGGACGTAGCCCAGCGCCCCGCCCGCCGCGGCGTCCACCACTTTGTCGAAGCGACCGTTGGAAGCGGCCAGCACGCTGGCATTGACCCGGCTGCCCAATTCGCCGAACTGTTCCGGCTCGCGGTCGAACAGGATGGTCCCGGCCGACGAGCCGGGGCCCCAGAGCACCGTCTGCGGGCCCTTGATCACGGTGAGCTTGTCGTAGGTTTCCGGCGAGATGTAGGACGTCGGCGCGTCCATCCGGCCTGGGCAAGCACCCAATAGCATGCTGCCGTTGGTGAGGATGTTCAGCCGTGAGCCGAACATGCCCCGCAACACCGGGTCGCCGTTGGTGCCGCCGTTGCGCACCAGGGCGAAGCCGGGAATGGTCTTGAGGTAGTCACCGCCGTCGCTGGCCGGCACCGGTTGGCGTGGGGCCTTGGGATCGGTGACGACGGTCAGGGGCGAGCTGGGCGCGATGGCGGTGATGACCGTCGGGCTCAGTTCCTCGACGTGGCCTTCATGATGATCGTGCTCATCGGCCAGCGCATGGGAGGTCAGTAGCAAGCCGCATACGGCGGCAACGGTGGAGCGAAAACGAACCCGTGGCTCATTCGGGGGGCAATTGGCCTGGGCAGCGCCCAAAGCGATGCCGGCAGAAAACCTGGACATGATGATTCCATCGAACAGACGTAGACGACACGGTCGGGTGGCCTGTGGCTCTTGTGCGACCGGGTTGGAGGTGTGTCGGGCTTACGCTGCGAGGGGTGGCGCACGGGTGCGGGCACCCGGGAAGAAAGACGGCCGGGCATGACCCAGGCGTGGGGAAGGGCTGGTAAAGGCAGGGGCGGGTGGTGCGTCGAACAGCGCCAGGCCGTGACCGCCAGGCAACGCCGGGCAGTTGGACAGCAGGTTGCAATAGCCGCACTTTTCCCACAGCGCGTGATGCTCGCTTTGCGGCGGGCAGTGTTCGGCGGCTGGCGCTCCATGCCCGGCGTGCGCTTGCGCGGGCATGTCCATGCCCATGTCCATCTTCACGGACATGCTCATGGGCATGCGTTGATCCATCGGCATCGACTGGGAAATCAGCGGACCGATAAAGATCATCAGCATGGCGAACAGGCTGATCCAGCTGCCGCGTGCCAGGCTCAAGGACTGGCGGCGGGGCAGGGGTGGCCTGGCGCGAAACGCTCTCACGGGCGGCTTGGCCTACTGGGCGTGCTGGTGGGGCTTGTCGCCGTCGGGGGCTTTTTTCTGCACCGCCACGTCGACGGTGACGTCACCGGCGTTTTCGAAATGCAGCGTCATGGGGAAGCGCTTGCCGTCGCTCAGCAGGCTGCGGTCCTTCAGCTCCAGCAGCATCACGTGGTACGCCATCGGCGCGAAGGTGACCGTCGCCCCGGGTGCGATATCGACCGTGGGCACAGGCTGCATCTTCATCAGGTCGTCCTGCTTCACATGCTCATGGAGCTCGGCCTTGCCGGCGATGGGCGAGTCGACGCTGAGTAGTTTGTCCGCCGTGCTGCCGCCGTTATGGAGCACAAAGTAAGCCGCCACGGTCGGCGCATTGGGCGGCAATTCCTGGGACCAGGGATGGGCGATCTCGATGTCACCCACTGTGTACTGGTGAGCTTGGGCGAAGCCAACGGGCAGCAACAGGGCAGCCAGCAGGATAAGTCTGTTCAACATGGCAATTCTCCGGACGATTCAGGGCGCGGTTGGAAGCGAAAGGAATCAGGCCAGAGGCGAGGCGCGGGGATTGAGGCTGGGCCATTGCTGGCGCGGCGTGGGGCTGTCGAGCTTGGACGGGGTGATGCCGAGGGTCGTGAGCCGCGCATCCAGATACACCTGCGGGACATGCCCGGCAAGGGCCACCAGCGACGCCGAGCCTGCGCAGCACCAGCAATGCTGCATGGTCGAGTGATTATCCTGTTTCGGCGTGCCCTGCTCGAACTTGCCCAGGGACACCGCGACCATTTTCGTGCCGCTGGATGAGCAGAAACTGCCCCACAGCATTTGCTCGGCCGGTGAATTGCCCGTCGCACCGGCGCTGTTGGAAAGCGGCATGGCGAGCATGTTGAACAGCACTGCGAAGCAGGCGATCCAGGCAAATGCAAGCCGTTGTCGGGACATGGGGCAATCCGCTCGGTTGGGCGATCAGGTGGCGGTATTTAGCCTGATCGGGGGTGAGAAGTAAAAAAGCCATGTGCGGTGTAGGGTCGCAGGGTGCGTGTTAACTGTAGCAATGATCGTCTTGCAGCGGCCCCCAGCGTGAATCAATGCGCCGGCACAGCATGTACCTGCATGTCCACTCCAAGCGTAGTGCGAATAACCGAAAAGATTGCCGCCAGGTTATCCATGCTTGGATTGCCCTTTGCCGAAAGCATCCGATGCAGGCTCTTACTAGGCTTGGATGTTTCCTTTGCCAGCTCTTCGAACCCCACGGTGGCATTGACGAGGTCACGAAGAATCATCCTCGCCATCTCCGGCTCTCCATTCAAAAATAGAGTAGCGGCCTCATCCAACAGAGCCTGGGCGAATTCAGGGTCCTGCTGGGCGCGTTCTGCAATCGTATGTTTATAGCTGCGTGTGAGAGCCATGCGCTACCTCATGTTCCTTTCTGCTTTCTTCCGGGCCTGAAATTCAGCCATCAGCATTTTTGCTTGTTTGATGTCTTTTTTCTGAGTGGACTTGTCACCGCCACCAAACAAGATGATCAATCGTTTGCCCTCTTGGGTCAGATACACCCGATAACCAGGACCCCAATTGATACGGTACTCCCCTAAGCCGTCGAACCATTTGATATTAGAGGTATTACCCATCTCCAGGCGCATCAGTGCATTGGAGACCTTCAGCGCCGCCTGGACGTCCAAACTGGAAAACCAGCGCTTGAAGGGGACTGTATCGTTGTCTTGGAGATATTCTTCGAGTGTGATCACGTGCGGCCCTGAAGGTAACAAATAGGTTACTGTTCATGCAAGGCAGCGAATCTTGTCTCAAGAGGTCGCGGATGCCAACGCCTCAAGTGTTTCTTCAAACGTCCAAAACTCCCGATCCACCTCCGGCAGCACCGGCCGCTTCAACACCAACACTGGCACCCCACGTTCCCGCGCCACTTCCAGCTTCGGCTCAGTAGCCGTACTGCCGCTGTTCTTGCTCACCAGCACATCGATCCGCCGCCGTTCGAACAGTTCGCGCTCGCCGTCGATGTGGAACGGGCCGCGGGCGCCGATGACTTCGCAGCGGTCGTTGCCGGGGTAAACGTCCAGGGCGCGCAGGGTCCAGAATTGTGTCGGGGGGATTTCGTGCAGGTGTTGCAGCGGTTCGCGGCCGAGGGTGAACAGGGGGCGGTGGAAGGGTTGCAGGGCCTGGGTCAGTTCGGCCCAGTCGGCCACTTCGCGCCAGTCGTCGCCGGGCCGGGGTTGCCAGGCCGGGCGGCGCAGGGCCCAGCAGGCAATGCCGCAGGCGCGTGCCGCGTGGACGGCGTTGTGGCTGATCTGCGCGGCGTAGGGGTGGGTGGCGTCCAGCAGCAGGTCGACACCCTGCTCGCGAATGAATTGCGCCAGGCCGTGTGCGCCGCCGTAGCCGCCGACGCGTACCTGGCACGCCAGGTCGGTGGGGACGCGGCCCACGCCCGCCAGGCTGTAGATGTGCTGGCGGTCGAGCGTGCGGGCAATGGCCAGGGCTTCGGTGACGCCGCCCAGCAGCAGGATGCGTTTCATGCGAAGGCTCCGGCGTGGCCAACGATGGCGCCTTGGCGGTCGATGGCGAAGACTTCCACTTGGACCTGGGCCGGCACCACGCTTCGGGCGAAGGCCAGGGCGTGTGCGCACACCGCGTCGCCCAGGGCGATGCCGGCAGCGCTGGCCATGGCCAAGGCCTGCTGGCTGGTGTTGGCGGCGCGGATACCTTGTTGCAGGGCTTCGTCGGCACCGATCGCCGCCGCCCAATCGGCCAGTTGCGGCAGGTCGATGCTCGAATGACGGCTGTGCAGGTCCATGTGGCCGGCAGCGAGCTTGCTGATTTTGCCAAAGCCGCCACAGAGGCTGAGCTTGTCCACCGGGACCTTGCGCAGATGCTTGAGCACCGCGCCGACGAAATCGCCCATTTCGATCAGGGCGATTTCCGGCAGGCCGTAGACCCGGCGCATGGTGTCTTCGCTGGCGTTGCCGGTGCACGCGGCGATGTGCAGGTAACCGTTGGTCTTCGCCACGTCGATGCCCTGGTGGATCGAGGCGATGTAGGCTGCGCAGGAAAACGGCCGGACGATGCCGCTGGTGCCGAGGATCGACAGGCCGCCGAGGATCCCCAGCCGAGGGTTCATGGTTTTCAGGGCCAGGGCTTCACCGCCCTCGACATTGACCGTCACGTCGAAGCCACCGCAGTAGCCGGTCTCTTCGGCCAGCCGCGCCAAGTGGTCGCCGATCATCTTGCGCGGCACCGGGTTGATCGCCGGCTCGCCGACCGCCAGCACCAGCCCCGGTCGCGTCACGGTGCCGACGCCTTCGCCGGCGATGAAGCGCACGCCGGGTTGCGCCGTCAACCGCACCTGGGAAAACAACAGGGCGCCATGGGTCACGTCCGGGTCGTCGCCGGCGTCCTTGATGGTCCCGGCCTCGGCGCCCTGTGGGGTCAGGCGGCAGAACGCCAGGCGCAAGGTCACCTGCTTGCCCTTGGGCAGCACGATCTCTACGGCGTCGGCCTGTACGCCGCACAACAGCAGCCGCGCCGCCGCCAGGCTGGTGGCGGTGGCGCAGCTGCCGGTGGTCAGGCCGCTGCGCAGGGGCGCGGGGTGTTCGGCGGTTTCGTCACGCATCGAGAGGTTTCGTCAGGTCCAGCAAGGTAATCGGCAACGCCTGGCGCCAGGTGTCGAACTCGCCCAGTGGCTGCGCCTGGGCGATGTGCAGCCGGGTCAATTCGCCGCCGTGACGGTCGCGCCAGGCCATGAGGGTCATCTCGCTTTGCAGGGTCACGGCATTCGCCACGAGCCGGCCGCCGGGCTTGAGGCGGGCCCAGCAGGTGTCGAGCACGCCTTCACGGGTGACGCCGCCACCGATGAACACCGCGTCCGGGGGTTCCAGTCCTTCGAGGGCCTGGGGGGCTCGGCCACGGATCAGTTGCAGGCCGGGCACGCCGAGGTTGTCGCGGTTGCGCTCGATCAGCCCTTGGCGGCCTTCGTCGGCTTCAATGGCCAGGGCCCGGCAACTGGGGTGGGCGCGCATCCATTCGATGCCGATGGAGCCGCTGCCGGCGCCGACATCCCAGAGCAACTCGCCCGGCGTGGGAGCCAGTCGCGCCAGCGTCACCGCACGCACGTCGCGCTTGGTCAACTGGCCGTCGTGTTCGAAAGCGCTGTCCGGCAACCCGGCCAGGCGCGACAGGCGCAACGCCGAAGGTTCGGCCCGGCATTCGATGGCGATCAGGTTGAGGTCGGCAACCTGCGGATCGGACCACTGCCCGGCGCTGGCGTCGAGGCGTCGTTCCGCTTCGCCGCCCAGGTGTTCCAGCACGCTCATGCGGCTGGCGCCGAACCCGCGCTCGCGCAGCAGGGCCGCCACGGCGCCCGGGCTGTGGCGATCATTGCTCAACAGCAGCAGCCTGACGCCGCTGGACAGGTGCGCATTGAGCGCCGCCAGGGGCCGCGCCACCAGTGACAGGGTGACCACCTCCTGCAACGGCCAGCCCATGCGTGCCGCCGCCAGCGAACAGGAGGAGGGCGCCGGGATGACCCGCATCTGCTCAATCGGTATCTGTTTAACCAGGCTGGCGCCGACGCCGTAGAACATCGGATCGCCGCTGGCGAGCACGCACACCGGCTCGCCCCGTCGCGCCAGCAGCGGGTCCAGGGAAAAAGGGCTGGACCACGACGTCCGTTCGCCGCGAATGCACACCGGCAGCAGCGCCAACTGGCGAGGGCTGCCCAGAATGTGCGAGGCCCGCAGCAGCGCATGGCGGGCGGTTCGGCCCAGGCCCTTGAAGCCGTCTTCACCGATGCCCACTACGGTCAGCCAGGGGGTCATCTCTGTTCCTCGAATGGTTGGGGGATTGGCGGGCCGCCATCATACCGCGCCCCGGCGGATCAGGCGCCTGGCGCAACTTCATTGTGGCCGCTAGATCGCCTTCGCGAGCAAGCCCGCTCCCACAACTTGGACTGGTTTGCCCACAGCGTGTGTATCCGCAGCAACCCCTGTGGGAGCGGGCTTGCTCGCGAAGGCGACGGTACAGACGGCATCATCGGATCAGGCCGCTCGTACTTTTTTAGCCCTCTGGCCTCAATCCGACCGGCAAGCTTTTCATGCCCCCCGGCAAAGCAGGCATAATGGCGCTCCTTCGCCCCCGTGGCGTGTCTTATCGACCGGTTTCGCCCTTGAACGAACAGCCATCCTCCAGCGTCATCCGCCCCTCGGGTTGCCCGGGGTTGCTGCGCGTCGTCCAGGCGCTGGACGGCGGGATCTGCCGGATCAAGCTCGACGGTGGCGCCATTCGGGCGGACCAGGCCGAGGCCGTCGCGTCGGCGGCCGAGCGTTTCGCCGGCGGGGTGATCGAGGCGACCAACCGGGCCAACCTGCAGATTCGCGGGATCGCTGCCGAACACCACGCCCTGGTCGAGTCACTGCTCGCCGCCGGCCTGGGCCCCCGAAAACCGGCCGGCGACGACGTGCGCAACCTGATGCTCAGCCCCACGGCGGGTATCGATCGACAAATGCTGCTCGATACCCGCCCGCTGGCCGCCGAGATTCTCGTCACCCTGCAAACCCATGAACGCTTCCCCGAATTGTCCGCCAAGTTCGCCGTGCAACTGGACGGCGGCGAGGCGCTGGCGATGCTCGATCACCACCACGACCTGTGGTTGTCGGCCTGGCTGCGCGACGGCGAGCCGTGGCTGGTTTTCGGGCTGGCGGGCTCGCCCCGGGAGGTACCGGCCGGTGCCGTGCCGCTGGCCGAGGGGCATGGGCTGGTGGTGGCGGTGCTGGAACTGTTCCTCGACCTGGCGCGTCCGGACCAGACCCGCATGCGCCACCTGCTGGCCGAACTCCCTCACGACGAGTTCATCCAGCGACTGGCCGACCGGGTCCCCTTGCAGCCGTGCGGCGCCTGGCAGCGAGGGGCGTCCCGCGATGGCGTGCACCTCGGCATTCATCCCCAACACGACGCGCGCTGCTATGTCGGCGCTGCGGCTCCCCTCGGCCGGCTCGACGCCGACCGGTTGCGGGGTGCGGCGCAATTGGCCCGGGAATGGGGGGACGGCACGCTGCGTTTCACGCCCTGGCAAAGCCTGCTGCTGCCTAACGTACGTCGCCAGGACGCCGACGAAGTGCTGGCGCGCCTCGACCGGCTGGGCCTGTTGTGTTCGGCCGACCAGCCCCTGGCGCACCTGATCGCCTGCACCGGTTCCAGTGGCTGCGGCAAGGCGCTGGCCGACACCAAGGCCGATGCCCGCGAGTTGGCCGGGCGGCTGCCTGGCCCTGGCCCGGGCTTGAAGGTTCATCTGTCCGGGTGCCCGCGTTCTTGCGCGGCGGCCCACATCGCGCCCGTCACCTTGCTGGCGGTCGCCCCCGGTCGCTACGACCTGTATCTTCGCGACGCCACGCTGCCGGGTTTCGGCGCGTTGCAGGCGCACCATCTGACTATTGAAGCGGTCGGCCACTGGCTCGCCGCTCGCCCCCGGAGCTCCCTTGATGCTTGATTACATCCGCGACGGTCAGGAGATCTATCGCAACTCCTTCGCGATCATCCGCGCCGAGGCCAACCTGGCGCGCATTCCGGCCGACCTGGAGAAACTCGCGGTGCGGGTGATCCACGCCTGCGGCATGGTCGAAGCCATCGACGGCCTGCAGTTTTCCAGCGGTGCCGGCACCGCCGGGCGCCAGGCGCTGGCTGCCGGCGCGCCGATCCTCTGCGATGCGCGGATGGTCAGCGAAGGCGTGACCCGGGCACGGCTGCCGGCCAACAATCCGGTGATCTGCACCCTGCGCGACGAGCGCGTGCCGGCGTTGGCCCTCGAGCTGGGCAACACCCGCTCGGCCGCCGCCCTGGAACTGTGGCGACCCCACCTGGAGGGCAGCGTGGTGGTCATCGGCAATGCGCCGACCGCGTTGTTCTACCTGCTGGAAATGCTCGACGCCGGTGCCCCGAAGCCGGCGCTGATCCTCGGCTTCCCGGTCGGCTTCGTCGGTGCTGCCGAGTCCAAGGCGATGCTGGCGGCCGACAGTCGCGGCGTCCCGTTCGTGATCATGCAGGGCCGGCTGGGCGGCAGCGCCATGGCCGCGGCCGCCGTCAATGCCCTCGCCACGGAGGTGGAATGATGCAGCAACCTGGACGTCTGATCGGCCTCGGCGTGGGGCCCGGTGACCCGGAACTGATTACCGTCAAGGCCCTGCGCCTGTTGCGCGAATCCCCGGTGGTGGCGTACTTCGTCGCCAAGGGCAAGAAAGGCAACGCCTTCGGCATCATCGAAGCCCATCTGCAAGACGCGCAAACCCTGCTGCCGCTGGTCTACCCGGTGACCACCGAGGCGCTGCCGGCACCGCTGTCCTACGAACAGGTCATCGCCGACTTCTACGACACCGCCGCCGAACAGTTGGCCGTGCACCTGGATGCCGGCCGCGACGTGGCGGTGATCTGCGAGGGCGATCCGTTTTTCTATGGCTCCTACATGTACCTGCACGATCGCCTGGCCGAGCGCTACGACGCCGAGGTCATCCCCGGCGTGTGCTCGATGCTGGGCGGTGCCTCGGTGCTGGGCGCGCCGCTGGTGTATCGCAACCAGAGCCTGTCGGTGCTCTCCGGCGTGCTGCCTTTGGAAGAACTCAAGCGTCGCCTGGCCGATGCCGACGCGGCAGTGATCATGAAGCTGGGGCGCAACTTCCCCAAGGTCCGCCAGGTGCTCCAGGAACTGGGGCTCGATGGACGGGCGCTCTACGTCGAGCGGGCGACCATGGCCAACCAGAAGATCGTGCCGCTGGATGAGGTCGAGCCGATGTCCTCGCCGTACTTTTCGTTGATCATCGTGCCGGGCGAACGGTGGCAGGGTTGATGACCTCCAGCGCACCGGCCATCGTCATCCTCGGTCCTGGCAGCCTCGCCACGGCCCGGCGTCTCCAGCAACGCTATCCGGACGCGCTGATCCACGGCCTGGCTGGACGGGTCGAGGGCGCGGATCGCCCCTACATCGAGTTCGGCGCGACCCTGCGCGAACTCTATCGCCAGGGCACGCCGATCATCGCCCTGTGCGCCGCCGGCATCGTCATTCGCACCCTCGCGCCGCTGCTGCTGGAAAAGGGTGAGGAACCGCCCGTGCTGGCGGTGGCCGAGGATGGCAGCGCCGTGGTGCCGCTGTTGGGCGGCCTGGGCGGCGTCAATGTCATGGCCCGGGAGATGGCCCAGGCGCTGGGCGTGGCAGCGGCGATCACCACCAGTGGCGAACTGCGTTTCGGCACCTGCCTGCTCAACCCGCCGACCGGCTACCGCCTCGGCGACCTGGAGCAGGGCAAGCGCTTCGTGTCCGACCTGCTGGCCGGCGAATCGGTACGTATCGACGGTGCGGCACCCTGGCTGGAACCGGCCCAGTTGCCCCAGGACCCACGGGCGCGGTTGGCGATTCGTGTCGACAGCGCGGCGGGTGTGCCGGCGGCGGACGAGCTGCGCATCTATCCGCGCACCGTCGTGGTCGCGCTGGCGGCGGGCGCTTCACCGGCCATTGACGAAACCCTGGCCGAAGCCGGCCTGGCCGTGCAGTCGCTGGCCTGCCTGCTGGCGGTGGACAGCGACATGGCGCGCAGCGAGTTGCATGACGCCGCGGCGGCCTTGAACGTGCCGCTGCGGTTCGCGCCGGCCGCAGGCGAAACCGGCCCCTGGCTGGAAGCGGCCCTCGGCCAGCCGGCAACGGTCCGGGTGTTGGGCCAGCGGGCCGTCGCGGTGGCCGATCAGCCCGTCGACCCGCAGCGCATCGGTCGCCCACGCGGGCGCCTGGCGGTGATTGGCCTGGGCCCGGGCGCTGCCGAGTTGATGGTGCCGGCCGTGCGCGCCGAGCTCGATCGCGCCACCGATGTGCTGGGCTATGAAACCTACGTGCGCATGGCCGGCCCCTTCCGGGCCGACCAGGTGCAGCATTGCACCGACAACCGCGAAGAAATGCAGCGGGCGCGTCATGCCTTCGAACTGGCGGCCCAAGGGCGCTCGGTGGTCGTGGTGTCCTCCGGCGACCCGGGCGTGTTCGCCATGGCCGCCGCCGTCCTCGAAGCCTTGCATGAGGCCACGGATGCCCACTGGCACGCGGTCGACCTGCAGATCCTCCCCGGCGTCTCGGCTTCGCTGGCGACGGCGGCCCAGGCGGGCGCACCGTTGGGCCATGACTTCTGCGTGATGTCGCTGTCGGACAACCTCAAGCCGTGGTCGATCATCGAGAAACGCCTGGACCTGGCTGCCGAGGCGGACCTGGCGCTGGCGTTCTACAACCCGATTTCCCGATCCCGGCCCTGGCAACTGGGGCGGGCGCTGGAGATCGTGGCCCGGCACCGCACCGCGCAGACGCCCGTGGTGCTGGGGCGGGATATCGGCCGGCCGGGCCAGACCCTGCGGGTCACCACACTGGGGCAGTTGACCCCGGATCAGGTGGACATGCGCACCATGGTGTTGGTCGGCTCCTCCACCACCTGCGTGTTCCCGCGCAGCGGAGGCGGCGAGTGGGTGTACACGCCACGCTGGTATGGCGACAAGCCCGGCGCGTGATCCCGCTCCGCGGCGGCTTCATGGGGCGGTTCTCTTCAACGTGAACCGCCGCATGCGGTGCTCTTCCAGTTTTTTCTTCATCAAGGCGCGCTTGGCCTCGAATTCGCGCCGGTCCAGTTGCATGAAGGCCCGTTGCTGGACGATCGTGGCCGAGCGTTTCTCCCATCGCCAGAACAGGAACCGGTTGCGCCTGGTTTCCACCTTCAGTTCGAGTTTGTAGAGGGCGATGTTCAGCCGGCCCTGCGCATCGTAGCGCGTCGGGATGATCTGGAAGGTTTCTCCCTGGCGGGTTTCGCCATCGAAGGACGACAGCGCCAGGGGGTCGGACTCCAGGTGGTCCAGGGTGTCGATCATTGCATTGGCCTGGCGCACGTCCTTCATCGCGCTCGCGCTTTGCACCAGGAAGTCCGCCACGGAACCCGCGACGACATGGGCCGTGCGGGTGTTGATGGCCTCGTCATACAGCGACCACCCGAGGAACCACAGGGTGCGCACATATTCTTCGAACCAGTTTTTCGAATCGAGATAGCGGTGGTGGACCAGGTCCGCCGATTTCGTCGCGATGTTGTGGCTATCGGCAAGGTCACTGTGTTCTTGCAGTTGCAAGGCGCCGATATAAGAAAACAAGTTAGGGCCGGTGACCAGGCCTGACGGTGTTTGATGATTCATGAACGCTGCTCCTGGGTGGGTGTAAGTTGCAGTTGGGGCAACTTGCTTATAACTCGATGAGTGAGTTGTCGGAGCGGTCTTGCTGTTTTTTATTTGCGAACAAATGTGAAGCGTAAAGAAGTGGTTGATATATACATACGCTGTAATCAGCCAGGGTTTGATGTTCTTTTAATGATTGAACTAGATTGGCGCTGGATCGCAGGAGCGGTCTTTCATTCAAATAAGGATAGTCTAATGAATACATTGGAAAGTGAACTCGACATTGCCCGCAGTATTGAACTGATCCGGGGCCGCTTGAACCGGCGCAAACCCCTGGCCGCTGTCGCCCGACGGATGCGCCGCAGCGTCGGCGTGCAGCAGGACGACAACCCGACCAAGGCGCTGGACGCGCTGATGCTTGGCGATGCGCTGCTGGGCTATGGCCAGAACATGTCCCTCAACAACATGGCGATCATGGAAAACCTGATGACCATGGCAATCATGGAAGCCAACTATGAAGTGCCCGCCGGCAAGAACACCCTGGCCTGGTATGACGCCTTTATCCAGTGTTTGCGCGACCTCGGCTGCTTCATCGCCGATGACGGCTACACCCGCTACTCCGAGCGCTCGACCCGGGTGGACATCGACTATGTGATCAGCGATATCGTCAAGGGCATCATCGATGGCGTGAAGGCCAGCGTGCCGGCCGTCTCGGTGCTGGGTGCCGTGGTGGACACCACCCTCGAGGGCCTGAAGAAGGAGAGCAACACCCTGGCCTTGTACAACGGCCAGGTGAAGACGGCCGGTGGCGCGCGCCTGTCGGTCATTCCTTGCGAACAATTGGCCAACGGTATCCTGATTGCCTCGTCGACATCGATCCGCCAGGAAGGTACTTCCAGTAATGGCGGTGTGCTTTTTGTCAATTGGCAATCCGCGGCGCGGGATATTTTCCGCGGCAAATCATTCGTGACATTCAATCCGGCGCGCTATGAAGAGTTCCGGGTCGAAATCGAAGAGTACTTGGGCGAACATCGCCGGCAAGTCTTGCGCCAGCGTTTCAGTCGACGCCGGTTGGCTTGATCATTCTCGCATTTCATAAATAACAGCATGGCGTCGGCCTGAATAAGCGCCTGCCTGAGTGCAGGCGCTTATTCAATGGTGTTCGATCATGGATGGACGATACAGGGAAATATTTGATTTATGAGTGGCGTCAACGATTCAGCGGCCGGGGACTCTGTCAGTTTCTTGAATCTCTTCAAGTTCAAAGACCTTGAACAGGCCTTGGCCGCCTATAAGGGCACCGACCCCTACGAAGCGGTGCTGCGTTATTACACCGGTTGCATCGCCGCGCCGGACAGCCCGCAAATGCTCGAGCCCCTGGGGCTGCTCAAGCAGGCGCTGGGGGCGCTGGGCGGCGGTGGTCGCCGGCGCCGGTCATCGGTGGAGCCCGCGCCGGCCGGTCCGGATGAAACCGCGGACGGCCTGACGCACATCTACCGGCGGGTGGAAGGGTTCGAGGCGCGCCTGCACAACAGTCTCGAACAGTTGAAGCAGCCGGCCACCGAGGTGCCCAAGGGCCTTCACTTTGCCTGGCTGGGCGGCGGCATCGGTGCCATCCAGCGTGACTACATCAACCTCTGGCGGCAGGTGATGGCCCCCGAAGGGCACCCGCTCAAGCTTTGGTACGACAGCGACGCGTTGCTGGCCCATGAAACCAACCGGATCATCGTCGAAGCGGCCAAGGCCGACGCCATGCTCAAGGGCGGGCACGCCAGCGTCGATGCCGTTGAGTTGGGTGATCGCTATGAGGAACGCGTCATCGTCCTGAAGCAGCAGATGTTCGCCCACATCACCCGGGCCGTGGAAAAGGGCGCACAGGCCGATGACGCGCGCATCGATCTGCTGGTCCGTGCCTATGGCCAGGATGAAGCCCGATTGCGGGCCTTGAGGCGCGACAATCAGTCGAGCATCACGGCCCTGGGCGAGGGCGGCGTGACCTTGCGTGACCTGGCCAACGGCGGCGCGCCGCTGCACCTGGAGGCGCTCTACCGACGCGAGATCAGCCTGCGCGGCAATTTCGCGGCGGCGTCCGATATCGTGCGGGTCGAGGCGTTGTTCGCCGAAGGTGGCCGCTACGCCGACGTCGATAGCCTGCCGCCGCTGCTGGACCGGCTCGGCGAGGTGGACATCCGGGCGTTCAAGACCGATGCGCGCCTGGGGGTGCTGCAACTGTTGCTGGATCGCAATCCTGACTGGATGCCGGGTCGCCAGGCCATGCGCGATCGATACGCCTCCTACGACAACGAGATCCCGGTGGAGCATCGCGAGGCGCTGGAACGATTCGCCGCCAGCCGACCGGCTATCCACCAGGTGTTCCGCGTTCCGTTGGAACGCCTGGCCCCCCCGCACGGGCTGCGGGCGGTCGGCCAGGGCCACACCCTGAGCAACGCTTTCCTGCTGGCCCATCCCGGCTCGGCCATGCTCCAGGCGTTGATCGAGCGATTCCGGCTCAACTATGGAATCGTCGAGGCCACGGCCCGCCTGGCCGATGAGCAGAACACCGGGCTGACCGATGCCGAGGGCCTGATCGCCCACGCGCTGAAGGCCGCGACCCAGGTATTCGGGCCGCTGCATGAACTGACGGCCGAGGATGAGTTGGGCGTGTCGCTGCTGGCCTCGGCGGCCGCCACTTACTACAGCGACGGCCTCCGCCCCCAGAGCGAGGTGACGATCTACCTTACCGGGCCCGCTGCCATGCGTGCGGGCATGGCCGACTACGAGCGGGCCCACTTCACGCCGCGAACCGCCCTGGCATGGCGCCAAAACATGACCATCGACGCCGTCGACACGGTCAACCTGGCCACCGAGGAGGAACTGGACCATTCCTGGAAAGAGAACCAAAGCGACACCCGGCAGTGGCTGGCCGATGAACAACGGCGCTGGCAGGAGGGACAATTCAAGGCCCGTTATCAGGGCGACATCCAACAGTTGTTGCGCTACCGGACCCTGGACTTCGACGGTGGCTGGCCACTGGTGGAGGGGCGTCATGTGCTGTCCACCGAGCTGCTGCAACACCTGGCCGACGAGCTGGGGGAGCCGTTCCTGAAGCGAATGAACGAAGGCCATGACGGTGCGGTGACCTTCGACAAGGTCATTGCCCTGGGCTACGACGAGCGCCAGTCGATCCGGGCCCAGGACGCGGGCGTGTTGCCCCCCGCCTCGTTGAGTGATGCACGGACCCGGTCACTGTCCATCGATGAACTCCTGGGGCGGCTCGCCAAGGGCACATTCGAGTTCGGCCAGTTGAGCCCGCTGCAACGCTTGCAGCTCGGCGCGCTGGTGGGGGCCAAGGCCCTGGATAATCGCAGTTTCGACGCGGTGCTGCCGGCACTGGAAAACCTGGCCAACAGCCTGGTCGAACGGGGTACCGCCGGTCGCTATGCGGCCATCGAGCGCCTGCTGTACCAGCATCGAGCGCCGGCATTCCTGGCCGGGCTGGCTCAACCGGTGGATCCGCCGGGGCATGGCGAAACGGCCCTGGGCTTGAAGAAAAACGCCCTGGAGCAACCCTTGACGTTGCGCCAATGGGGCCGTCTCGTCGCGCGGATCCAGCAGGTGGCGAAGCTGGAATATCGCGATCGGATTGCCGAGCGCCTGGGCAACGTCCTCGATGTTTTCGACAGCGCCGCCATCAAGCTTGTCCCCCAGGACCTGTTGCTCCAGGGCACCGGCGACCGCGTCGGTGGGCGTTGTTATCCACTGGCCCTGGCCATGGCCGCCGCCCTGGCGCAAGGCGAGTCGGCGGCGTACACCCTGCGCGGCCGGTTCTACCTCGGTGTGCTCGAACCCGAGGGCAGCGATTCGGTGGCCTTCTTCAACAGCCTGGAGTCCCTGCGCGACGTACAGCTTGGCGACGTCGGCAGCGCCTTGGCGCGTTCGAGCGTGGACGAGGTGGTGAGGCTCCTCAAGGCCCGCACCACCACCAGCACGCTGATGCTCAACTCCGATAACCACGCGATGCTGGTGGCCAGGACCTTTGACGGCGAGCAAAGCACGTATCACTTCTACGACCCCAATTTTGGCGTGTTCGAGTTCGAGCATCCGGCGCGGTTCGGGCAGGCGTTGAACCGGTTCTTCGTCCAGCAGGGCATGGCCGGCCAATACGCGGCCTACGGCGACGCGGCGCTGCCGACCTTCGACTTGATCGAGCTGGACGGCGCGCGGCTGTCGACGCTGGGATTGCCGGGGGCGGTCCGGGTCGCCGACCTGTTGCGCCCGGGCGGCTTGCCGGAACAATCGAAGCGCCCGCTCAGGCAACGGTTGGCGTCGGCCCGTGGCCAATCGCTGATGAGCAACCCGCGCCTGGGCAATTGCCTGCTGGCGCTGGACGGCCACGGCTGGGCGCAGCAGATGGCGCAAGCGACCTCCGAGCTCAGGCAGGCGAACCGATTGGCGCCCGCGCTGGTGCCGCTGTTCGACACCCTGGAGGCGACGCCGGGGGGCGCTTACCGGATGACTTTCATCGACCCGTCGAACACCGAGCGCGTGGTGTCGGTCAGCACCCACGACCCTCGCCTGCTGCGGATCAAGCGTTACCTCTCGGCGTGTTTTTCGAACCTGGCCAATCGGCCTGCCGTGCCGGGCGATCCCACCGAAGTGGGTGGCGTCCACACCTTGAATGCCGGCTTCGCCGTGCAGGCGCTGATGAACGCGCTGAGGACCCGGGAAGGGCCCGACCGGCCGCTGTCCCTCGCGGTGCGCCTGCATGCCTATGTCAACTATGCGCAGTTGGTGCACGGCAACGTGGTCGACATTGCCGGCCTGGTGGGCCTGGCCCGGCGAGCGCTGGCCGACGATCGATTGATCGCCGACACGGTGGCGCCGGTGGTCGAGGCCGCCGTGGGGGGCAGTCTCAGTGAGGCGACCGGCGGTTTGCTGCAATTGGCCAATGTCGGCTTCGACATCTACCAGTTGGCCACCGCCCGGGATGACGTGGCCCGTGCCCAGTTCGGCACGCAACTGGCGTTCGATTCCGCCGGGCTGGTGTTGTCGGTGGGCGCGTATGCCGCCGGTGCCACCGCCGGTGCGGTGCTCGGTGGGACCGC
This sequence comes from Pseudomonas citrullilanati, assembly GCF_030580855.1. Taxonomy (GTDB): domain Bacteria; phylum Pseudomonadota; class Gammaproteobacteria; order Pseudomonadales; family Pseudomonadaceae; genus Aquipseudomonas; species Aquipseudomonas citrulli. Next base: position 28,170 of record NZ_JAUQOP010000023.1, read on the forward strand.
CGTGATCCTGGGTGGCCTGGCGGTGGGCGTGGCGGCGCTGGCCCAGGGTTTTGCCGGTATCGCCGAGCAAGCCCGGCAGGTCGGGCTGTTCTTCGATGACGTGGCCAAGGCCCATCTCCAGGCCTATCGGTACAACGCGGCCCATCGCGCCTGGCTGCCGCACCCGTCGCTGATCGTCCGGACACTGGACCTGGCGAGCGGCGAGCTGGTCATGGACAGCCCTAAGTTGTACCCGCTGCGGGATCATTTTGGGGTGCCGACGTTCGACGCCGATTACACCCGGGCGATCGACCTGCGCCGGGAGCTGGCCTTGCCGGACCGCGTCCCGTTCAGCGCGCCGGTCGGGCAAACCCTGGTGCTGCCCTGCACCCCGCCCACCTGCTACGGCTATGAATACAAGGCGTTGCCCTTCGCGACGCTGCGCCATGACCTCGGGTTCGACATTGCGCGGCGCCTGGAGAAAAAGAACGCGGCGGGCGAGTGGTTGTTCCTGTTTTCCTTCTACTCGTTTCCCAGCGAATACATCCTCCATCAGCTGACAGCGCCGGCCTACCAGTCAACAGTGATCGACGTGCTGCTGGACGCCGTCGAGCGTTCGCTGGTGGTGCCGATCATCCCGCCGGCCTGGCAGGGCACCATCACCTACCGGATCCGTGGCGCCGGCCAACGCTGCGCCGTGGTGCTCCATCGCGGTGTGAGCCTGAGCCTCGAGTCGCCAGGATCCCTCGCGTCGAGCTGGACACTCGATGCGTCCTGGGCCGGCGACAGCGATGTACGCGTCGAACCTGCGGGCAGGCTATGGGTGGGCGGTGTTTCGATCGCGTTCACCGGGGCAGGTCGTCACGAAGCGTTGCTGCGCCTGCGCGGTGACCAAGTGTTCAGGTTCGTGCCGGGTGAACGTGAACTTGCCCTGGTGGAACAGGAAGTGCCGGTGGGCATGGACCGGCTGGCGTTGCAGGAATACCTCAAGTCCATGGCCCGTGCCCATCGCCTGGCCATGCCTTATACGCCGGTGCGTCATTACCCGATTCCATTCGAGAAGCCGGGCGAGCCCCGCACCACCACCGCCTGGTACGACGCCAGCGCGGACCGCTTCCTCTACATCCGCAACGAGGACGTGCTGGAGGCCGAGGATGCGTTGCTGGGCGCCGTGGCAGACGGCTACGCCTGGTTCTATGAGCCGGATAACTTCCTGGTCTGGCAGGTGGATGCGGTGACCGGGTTGCTCAGCCATCGTTATCGCTTGCTGGTCAATACCGGCGAGGCCGCCGGGGTCATGCGCATCACGCGCATGGAGGCGGACGCCCAGGGGGTGATCCACGTGGTGCAGGAAATCGCTCGCCCCAATCAGGCCAGCGATGTGCTGGTCTATGTGATCCATGACGGGCAACTGCTGTTGAGTTCGATCACCCGTGACCGGGACGATGGCCTGGAGGCGCGACTCAGTGCCCGCGACACCCTGGCCGACTGGTCCCAGGTGCTTGGCCGCTATTACCCCTTCCAGCCGGACGGCGGGGACCAGCCGTTCATGAATGTCGACTGGCAGCCGGCGGCATTCGTGTCGGTGTGCTGGAGGATCCGTACCCGTTGGCGCGACATGGCCTGGGTGCGCCGCAGCGACGGGTTGATCATCCGGCCCTCGACGCCTCCCGGCAGTGCCTATCGCGGATGGAACGACTCGATCAAGAACATGACCGACATGACTTTGCTCACACTGGCGGACGAAGAGGTCTTCGTCATCTACTACAAGCTCGCCCAGACGCTGTGCCGCAAGCAGCGCTCGGCGAACGGGCAGTGGTCGCAGGCCTGGATACAACCGGAAAAGCTCGAACATGTCGTCGCGGTGGACGGTGGCTACGTGGCGCTGACCTCGGATGGCCTGTTCTTCAATCTGACGGACCAGGGCCATCTAGTGTTGGGCGGCGTCAGCGAAGCGTGGCTCAAGGACCGCTCGCATTGGTGGCAGGCGGTGGCACCGCTCGCCCGGCAGTACGCGGTCGAGCGCCTGGCCATTGTCGGCTTGGGCAACGTTGGCGGCGACGGAACCTTGTGTGCCTGGCAGGTCGGCGGCCGGCTGTTGCTGGCCGATCTCGGCGCGGGCAGGGAAGTGCGCCTGTTGGGGGTGACCCCGGACAACGAGGCGGCCTGGTTGCTTGACGTGACCCGTGGCGACCTCCATCGCCAGCGGTTCATCGATCCGCAAGTCCTGGAAGGCGCCTTCGGTCAAGGCGCGAGACTGTTACGGGCAGACGCGTTGCCGGTGGCCACCCGTGAATGGGCGCCGTTGCAGTTTGCCAGGCTCACCGTGGAGGGCGCGGGGTTGCGGGGCGTCACCGTCGACGGCGTGGTGATGCGGTTGCGCGACCGGCAGCCGGCCTTGATCTGTGGGGTCACCCAAGAGTGGGTCGCCCTCCAGGCCGGCGACGAATACGCAAACCTCAAGCGATTGACGGACGCCCAGCCCCATGCCGCGCTGCTGTCGATCGAGGCCGCCGACAGCCTGAGGTGGCTGGTGGTGGAAACCGGCCGGGTGATCCGGGTGCCCCGGGCCGCGATTCCCGAGTCCTTCGCCGTGCTGGGCACCCGCCAACGGCGCAACGTGCTGCTGCACGAGGCCAAGGACCGCAGGTTGTTGACCTATCCGGACCGGGCCAGCGCCGGGCCCCTCGACTATGTCCAGCGCGATGCCGAGGTGCTGGTCGTCGAGGGGCAGGTGAAGGCCGAAGAGGTCCTGGCGCTGTTGCCGGACGATGTCACCACCCTGGTCCTGCGCATGGGGCAGGGGGCGACGGGCTACCGGTTGACCAGGGCGCTCTGGGTGAAACTCGAATCGGTCATCCTCGACGGCTGGCATTTGCCGGATGGCCCGGCGTCGCGCCCCGCCAGCCTGGTCTGGGAGCTGGATGAGCCGGACCGACTGATGCTGAGCCTCGTCGAGGCGAACTTGGTGATCATCGACCCGGACAGCGGGCACAGCGTGATCCTGCGCGACGCGAACGCCCAAGAGGCCAAGGTGCGTGGCAATCTCCAGCTTGAGTTCGGTGGGGCGCGGACCTACGCCGTCGCGGCGCTGGTGCAGGTGTTGCTTGCCTGGCAGGACAGTCAGGGCGGTGCGACGCTCAAAGCCCTGGACAGTGCCTCCAGGGCCGTGGCGACCAACGAGCTGGATTGACTCCTGCGTCGGTCTTCCTGTCAGGGAACCAGGTAGCCCCTGACGCCGGTGAAGATGATCTGTGCGGCCAGTGCACAGACGAACAGGCCCATCAGGCGGCTGACGATTTGCAGGCCCTGGTCGCCGAGAATCCGCTCGATGCGGCTGGACAGGTACAGCACGACGCCGACGGTAAAACTGGCCAGGGCGATGCTGATGATGGCCATGAGTTTGTCGTCCCAGTGTGGCTGGCTCACGCCCATCACCAGCAGGGCACCGATGGTGCCGGGGCCGACGGTCAGCGGAATGGTCAGCGGGACGATGGTCACGTCCTGCTGGACGTTGTCGGTCTGCACCGCCGACTTGCCCTGGGCCATGCCCAGCGCCGAGATGAACAGCACGCTGCCGGCGCCGATCCGGAACGCGTCCACGGTGATGCCGAAGACGCTGAAGATCACGCGCCCGAACAGGTACAGCAACACGCTGGACACCAACGTGGCGATCGCGACCTTCCAGGCCAGGCGCCGCTGTTCCTTGCGCGAATAACCGCGCGTGAGGCCGATGAAACACGAGAGCACGAAGAAGGGGCTATAGAGCACCAGCATCTTCAGGTAAACGCTGAACAGCACGTGGAGCATGGTCGAGGCTCAGGCGAAGGGAGACGACGCGAGTCTAACAGGCGTTTTGCCGTCTGTCGGCTCAGGTCGTCTGGGCCGTCCGGTTCTGCTGGTCGCGCTGGGCCACCCAGTGTTCGATCAACTCGCGCAACTGCGACAGCTCCACCGGCTTGGCCATGTGCCCGTCCATCCCGGCCTGGCGGGCGCGTTCCTTGTGCTCGGCGAGGATGTGCGCGGTGAGCGCCACCACCGGGGTGCGGGTCCGCTGGTTGCCGACTTCCCAGGCACGCAATTGCTGGGTCGCGGAAAAACCGTCGAGGATCGGCATTTCGCAGTCCATCAGGACCAGGTCGTAGCGCTGCGCCTTCATGGCCTTGAGGGCTTCCTCGCCGTTGCTGGCGGTGTCGGGCTGCAGGTTGAGCTTGCCGAGCATGCCGCGGATGACCTTGGTGGAAATGCTGTTGTCCTCGGCCACCAGGATACGGAAGTCGCTGGGCACGATCACCGGCGCGGTGGGGCCGGTGTTGGCCGGCTGGTTCGGCCCCTGGCCGCGGTTGCGCTGGTTCAGTTCGTCCGCCAGGGTGGTCTTGAGGGTATAGCCGGCCACCGGCTTGGCGAGGATGCGCTTGACCCCGCTGTTGCGCGCCACGATCTTGCTCGGCGCATTGCTGATGCCAGTGAGCATGATCAGCAGGATGTCGTGGTTCAGGCTCGGGTCTTCCTTGATCTTGGCCGCCAGCTGCATGCCGGTCATGCCGGGCATGTTCTGGTCCAGCAGCACCACGTCGAAATAATCACGCAGGTGCGCCTTGGTGCGCAGCAGCGCCAGGGCTTCCTTGCCCGATGGCACGGCGCTGACGTTCAGGCCCCAGGCGCTGCATTGCTGCACCAGCACCTTGCGGCAGGTGTCGTTGTCGTCGACGATCAGCACCCTTGCCCCTTGCAACGGGCTGTCGAGGTCGGACGTCGGGTGTTCGAGGCGGTCGGGGTCCAGCGGCAAGGTCAGCCACAAGGTACTGCCCTGGTTGCTGCCGCTTTTGATGCCGAACTCGCCGTGCATCAGGATGATCAACTGGCGGGCGATCACCAGCCCCAGGTTGCCGCCCAGGCGCGTGGCCGAGAGGAAATTCTTGCTGTGCAGTTCGGCATGCATCAGGGTGTCGCGCTCTTGCGCGTCCATGGGCGAGCCGCTGTCCTGTACCGCGATGCGCAGGCGCGGTTGATCGCTACGCTCGTCGAGGGCCACGACGATCAGCACCTCGCCCTCGTCGGTCTTCTTCAAGGCGTTTTCCAGCAGGCTCAGTAGCGCCTGGCGCAACCGCGTCGGGTCGCCGCTGATCACCCGCGGCACCTGGGGCTGGATGAAGCTGATCAACTCGACATTCTGCTGCTCGGCCTTGGCGCGGAAGATGCTCAGGCAATCCTCGATCAGCGCATTGAGGTCGAACTGCACGTCATCCAGTTCGATCTGCCCGGATTCGAGGCGGGAGATGTCGAGGATCTCGTTGATCAGGGTCAGCAGTTCGTTGCCGGCGCTGTGGATGGTCTGCACGTAGTCGCGCTGCTTGACCGACAGCGGCGTGCCCAGCAGCAGTTCGGTCATGCCCAGCACGCCGTTCATCGGCGTGCGGATCTCGTGGCTGATCTTCGCCAGGAATTCGGCCTTGGCGTTGATCTCGGCGTTACTGGCCGCCAGGTCGCGGCTGATGCTGAAGCGGCTTTCGTTGATCGAGCGCTGGCGCTCGCCGAGGGCCACGCTCATCAGCAGGCCACTGATGCAGATGAAGACCAGCAGGGTGATGATCAAGCCCTGGGGCGGGACCTCGGTGAGCCCTTGCAACGCCGGGAGGATGATCAGCGTGCCCAGGTTGAAGACCACCATGGCCGCGACGAACAGCCGGGCCGGGCGGTAGCCTTTCTGCCAGTGCCAGGCGCTGACGAACAGCATGCTCAGGCCGGCCAGGGCCACCAGCCCATAGGTCATGATATTGAGCGGCAGCGTGTTGACGAACAGCAGCAACAGGCTGCACAGCACCGTGAACACGATGTCCCCCAGCAGCAGCCGGTTCAGCGGGTGCGGGCCCAGGGGCGCGAAGAAACGGTAGGCGAACATCAGCCCGCAGGGGGCGGTGAGCAGCAAGGCCAGGTAGGCCCCCGGGGTCTGGACCTCCGGCCAGTCCGGCAGCCAGGGCCCGGCCAGGTTCAGCAGCAGCAACAGGCTGAGCATCAGCAGCCCTTCGCAGGCGGCCAGCCACAGGCAACTGCGCGAGCGGGTGTAGGCGTACCGGGTGAGGTTATGCAGGATCAGCATGGCGATACAGCCGAACAGCAAGCCATAGATCAGTGTCTGGTTCTGGTCGGCGGCGGCCAGGACGGCCGGTTGCAAGGTGACGTAGGGGCGCAACTCGTGCCGGGAAGCCAGGCGCAGGTAGACGTCGAGGGGTTTGTCGCTGTGGGGCAGGGCCAGCATGAAATCGCTGCTGGGCACCGGGTGCTCGCTGCGCGGCAGTTCATTGCCGGTGGTTTGCTGGTCCACCAGGGTGTCGCCGTCCAGCACGTAGAGGTTCAGGCGCGACAGGTCGGGCGCGAAGACCCGCAGTATCTGTTCGTGCTTGTCGGGGGCCAGGCGGAAACGCAGCCACAAGGCCCCGCCGGCTTCGGCGGCCTTGAGGCGGTCGAGGTCGATGGGGCTGAATTGATTGGTGTAGCGGGCCGAGCGGATGTCGCTGAGCTTGAGGTCGCCCTGTTCGTCGAGCAATACCGCCCAGCCACTGCCTGGCGCGGCCTGGGCCGGGAGCATGCAGAGCAGTGTCAGCAGGGTGACGGTAAAGCCTATGGCAATCCTGAGCCAGCGCACGGCGAAATCCCTTCGTAGGTTGATGCCAGATTATAACTATGCGCGGCGCCGGAACAGTCAGGCAAGGGCCACACACCCTTGCCTGGCTGAATGGCCGGGTTATTCCAGATTTTCGCCACGCTCGCGGGCAATGGCACGGTAGCCAATGTCCTTGCGGTAGAAGCAACCTTCCCAGTCGATCTCGGCGGCCAGCCGGTAGGCCTGCTGCTGCGCCTCGTCGACACTGGCGCCCATGGCGGTGGCGCACAGCACGCGACCACCGGCAGTGACCACCTGGCCATCCTTGAGCGCCGTGCCGGCGTGGAAGACCTTGCCGTCCAGCCGGGCCGCGGCCTCCAGGCCCTGGATCGCGCTGCCCTTGGCGTAGTCGCCCGGGTAACCACCGGCCGCCAGCACGACGCCCACGCTCGGGCGCGGATCCCACTGGGCTTCGACCTTGTCCAGCGCCTGGGCCAGCGCGGCTTCGACCAGCAGCACCAGGCTCGATTGCAGGCGCAGCATCACCGGTTGGGTCTCAGGATCGCCGAAACGGCAGTTGAATTCGATGACTTTTGGGTTACCAGCCTTGTCGATCATCAGGCCGGCGTAGAGGAAACCGGTGTAGACATTGCCTTCCTCGGCCATGCCGCGCACGGTCGGCCAGATCACCTGGTCCATGACGCGCTGGTGCACCTGGGCGGTCACCACCGGGGCCGGGGAGTAGGCGCCCATGCCGCCGGTATTCGGGCCGCTGTCGCCATCGCCGACACGCTTGTGGTCCTGGCTGGTGGCCATCGGCAAGACGTTCTTGCCGTCCACCATGACGATGAAGCTGGCTTCCTCGCCGTCGAGGAACTCTTCGATCACCACGCGGGAACCGGCATCGCCGAAGGCATTGCCCGCCAGCATGTCGCGCACGGCGTCTTCGGCTTCGGCCAGGGTCATGGCGACGATCACGCCTTTACCGGCGGCCAGGCCGTCGGCCTTGATCACGATCGGCGCGCCTTTCTCGCGCAGATAGGCCAGGGCCGGCTCGATCTCGGTGAAGTTCTGGTAGTCGGCGGTCGGGATCTTGTGCCGCGCCAGGAAATCCTTGGTGAACGCCTTCGAACCTTCCAGCTGCGCGGCGCCAGCGGTCGGGCCGAAGCAATCCAGGCCACGGGAACGGAACAGGTCGACCACGCCGGCCACCAGCGGCACTTCCGGGCCGACGATGGTCAGCGCGACGTTCTTCTCGGCGAAATCGGCCAGTTGTTCCAGGGCCAGCACGTCGATGGCGACGTTCTCGCACTTGGCTTCGATGGCGGTGCCGGCGTTGCCCGGCGCCACGAACACCTTCTGCACACGGGGATCCTGGGCCACTTTCCAGGCCAGGGCGTGTTCACGGCCACCGCTGCCAATGATCAAAACATTCATTTCAAAAACCTCGGATGACGCTGATTCTGTTGAGCACCACAGGGATGCTTTTCTGTGGGAGCGAGCTTGTGTGGGAGCAAGGCTTGCCCGCGATAGCATCACCTCGGTTTGCCTGATGGACCGAGTTGCCTGCATCGCGGGCAAGCCTTGCTCCCACACACACATCCTGCTTCCACATTGATCGATGTTAGTGGCGGAAGTGGCGCATGCCGGTGAACACCATCGCAATGCCGGCTTCGTCGGCGGCGGCAATCACTTCGCTGTCACGCATCGAGCCGCCTGGCTGGATCACCGCGGTGATACCCACCTTGGCCGCGTTGTCGATGCCGTCGCGGAACGGGAAGAACGCATCGGAGGCCATGACCGCGCCCTGTACCTGCAGGCCGGCATGCTCGGCCTTGATCGCGGCGATGCGCGCCGAGTTCACGCGGCTCATCTGGCCGGCGCCGACGCCGATGGTCTGGCGGTTCTTGGCGTAGACGATGGCGTTGGACTTGACGTACTTGGCGACTTTCCAGGCGAAGATCAGGTCGTTGATTTCCTGCTCGCTCGGCGCGCGCTGGGTCACGACCTTCAGGTCGGCGCTGCCGATCATGCCGATGTCGCGGCTTTGTACCAGCAGGCCGCCGTTGACGCGCTTGTAGTCCCAGGCCGGGGCACGATCCGCCGACCATTGGCCGCAGGCCAGCAGGCGCACGTTGGCCTTCGCGGCAACGATGGCGCGGGCTTCTTCGCTGACCGACGGAGCGATGATCACTTCGACGAACTGGCGCTCGACGATGGCCTTGGCGGTCTCGGCGTCCAGTTCACGGTTGAAGGCGATGATGCCGCCGAATGCCGACTCGGTGTCGGTGGCGTAGGCCAGTTCGTAGGCCTGGCGGATGCCGCCCTCGGCGTCCGGGCTCACGGCCACGCCGCACGGGTTGGCGTGCTTGACGATCACGCAAGCAGGCTTGACGAAGCTCTTGACGCATTCCAGCGCGGCGTCGGTGTCGGCCACGTTGTTGAACGACAGTTCCTTGCCTTGCAACTGGGTCGCGGTGGCGATGCCGACTTCGGCCGGCTTGGCTTCCACGTAGAACGCCGCGCTCTGGTGCGGGTTCTCGCCGTAGCGCATTTCCTGGGCCTTGACGAACTGGGTGTTGAAGGTGCGCGGGAACTCGCTGCGACCCTCGGTCGACAGGGTGTCGGCGGCCTGGTTCACGGTGCCCATGTAGTTGGCGATCATGCCGTCGTAGGCGGCGGTGTGCTCGAACGCCTTGAGCATCAGGTCGAAACGCTGGGCGTAGGTCAGGCCACCGGCCTTGAGGTTTTCCAGGACGCTGGCGTAGTCGCTGGCGTTGACCACGATGGCCACGTCCTTGTGGTTCTTGGCCGCCGAGCGGACCATGGTCGGGCCGCCGATGTCGATGTTCTCGATGGCGGTCGGCAAGTCGCAGCCGGGCTTGTTGATGGTGGCTTCGAACGGGTACAGGTTGACCGCCACCAGGTCGATCGGCTGGATGCCGTGTTCGTTCATGATGGCGTCGTCGATACCGCGGCGACCGAGGATCCCGCCATGGATCTTCGGGTGCAGGGTCTTGACGCGACCGTCCATCATTTCCGCAAAACCGGTGTAGTCCGCGACTTCCACAGCGGCGACGCCATTGTCCTGCAGCAGCTTGAAGGTCCCGCCGGTGGAAAGAATCTCGACGCCCAGCTGTTGCAGCTCGCGGGCGAATTCGAGGATCCCGGTCTTGTCGGAGACGCTGATCAAGGCGCGGCGGATCGGCAGGCGGGTGGTCTGGTCGGTCATTTCAATTTCCATCACAAGCAAGGGAAGTCAGCAAAAAAGGCGACCGTTTTTTACGCGGGCGCCTTTCTGGTTTGATTGAATGCTTACAGCAGATCGTACTGCTTGAGTTTCTTGCGCAGGGTGCCGCGGTTCAGTCCGAGCAGCTCGCTGGCCTTGGTCTGGTTGCCCTTGACGTAGTTCATCACGCTTTCGAGCAGCGGTGCCTCGACTTCGGAAAGCACCAGGTTATACACATCCGTGACGGCAGCGCCCTCAAGGTGGGCGAAATAATTGTGCAGCGCCTTCTCGACACTCCCGCGAAGGGTCTGACCTTCTTCGCTGGGCGTGTTCAGGTGCTGTTTCAAATTCACGTTGTCGCTCACGGGTGTTGTTCCACTCACTAAAGTCTCGGTCATCATCGTCATGCGGCCACCCCTTCGTCCCCTGTCAGGCTCTTGTAACGCTCAGCGAAGAAAGCCTGAACGTCGGCGCATTGTGCTTGCGTACCATCCAAACGATTGAAGCGGGCGCGAAACTCCCTGGCGCCCGGCAGGGTTGCGAGATACCAGCCCACATGCTTGCGAGCGATGCGTACGCCCATGACTTCACCGTAGAAGGCATGCAGCGCGGCCAGATGCTCTAGCAGAATACGTTCCACCTCGGACAATTGCGGCGCAGCGAGCTTTTCGCCGGTGCGCAGGAAGTGTTCGATCTCACGAAAAATCCATGGCCGCCCCTGGGCGGCCCGGCCGATCAACAGGCCATCGGCACCGGTCGCGTCCAGCACGTACCGGGCCTTCTCTGGCGAAGTGATGTCGCCATTGGCAAATACCGGGATCGACACCGCCTGCTTGATCGCGGCGATGGTGTCGTACTCGGCGTCGCCGGTGTACAGGTCGGCGCGGGTGCGGCCATGCACTGCCAGCGCCGTGATGCCTGCCTGTTCGGCGATCTTCGCCACCGTCAGGCCGTTCTTGTTGTCCCGGTCCCACCCGGTGCGGATCTTCAGGGTCACCGGTACATCGACTGCGGCGACCACCGCCTGCAGGATCTCGGTCACCAGGGCTTCGTCCTTCAACAGGGCCGAACCGGCGGCCTTGTTGCAGACCTTCTTCGCCGGGCAGCCCATGTTGATGTCGATGATCTGCGCGCCCAGCGCCACGTTGGCTCGGGCCGCCTCCGCCAGCATCTGTGCGTCGCCACCGGCGATCTGTACCGAGCGTGGCTCGGGATCGCCTTCGTGGATCATGCGCAGACGCGATTTGCGGGTGTTCCACAAACTCATGTCGCTGGTGACCATTTCCGACACCACCAGGCCGGCGCCCAGTCGCTTGCACAGCTGACGAAAGGGCTGGTCGGTGACGCCCGCCATCGGGGCGAGGACCAGGCCGTTCTGCAATGTATATGGGCCGATGCGTACCGCCGACATAGGACTTCCCTGAAGTGGGGCCGGATCATGAGACTTCGAAAAAGGGTTGGCATGATACCCGCTCTCGATGACTGGATAAAGATCGAATTGGATAAAATCTGAACAGCTATTCTGTTATCGCCAGCGGTTTGGTCTGGGTCGGGTGAGTCAGAAAGATGCCGTCAATCGCTCGACCCTGGCGGGCTTCACTCGGGGGAATGGAAGCTCAGGCTGTAGTTCACCGCCTTGGAACCCGGGTCGAGGATATCCAGGGCGATGTGGATGGGCGTCTGCGGCGGCATTTCGCCGCGGCCTTCGAGATCGCCGCCCAGGTATTCCCCCGGCTTGAAGCGGCGGCTGGCGATCAGGTGTCCGTTGAGGTCGGCGAAACGCAGTTCCAGCAGCGGGAACGGCTGGGAGAAGGGCGCACGATTGTAGATGATCGCGTCCACCACCAGGGCGCCGCTGAAGTCCGGGTGGCTGCGCACCACCAGGTTGCTGCTCTTGATCTTGGCGATGTCGACCTTGGATGGGACGTCGCAGCCCAGGGTCGGGCAGATTTGCAGGAACCATGGCCGGTACTGGTCCTGGCGGGCCAGCTCCTCGAAGTGATAGGCGATGTACTGGCCGCCCAGGGCCGCCGCGGCCAGCAGGATCAGCAGGCCCCACAGCAAGCGCCGGCCCCAGGGCGAGCGGCGCTTGCGCCAGTCCAGTTGCAGCGGGTCGTCGTCCAGGTCCTGCAGGTCTTCGGCACGGATGCCGGGCTCCTGGCGTTCGCGGGACTTGCGCAGTGGCAGCGGTTGCAGCGGTTCTTCGGCGTGATCGTGGTCATCGGTGGCGGACAGGCGTTCGAGGTGTTCCTCGGGTTCGTCGTCCGCTGCAAGGCGCAGCGGGGCGCCGGGTTCGTCATCCGGCTCCAGCGGTTCGAGGGCCAGGGTCAGTGACGGTTCGGTGCGCGGCGGCCGGGCCGGTTCGTGGGGTTCGAAGGGCTCGGCGGGCGTCAGGAGCACGGCCTCGGCGCGCTCGCTGGGCGAATCGCTGTACAGGCTGTCGGACCAGTCGTCCTGTTCGTCGGCGAGGGGCTCGCGCTGCGCGCTCAGGTTGTCTTCGCGACGGCGCCCGGCGGAGCCTGGCGCCCGGTTGTCACGCCGCTCCAGGCGCGCCAGTTCCTTGTCCAGGTCATCGAGGTCGAGTTCGGCGGCGGTCCATTGCTTCTGGCTGATGGCCCGCGGCGGCGCTTCAGCGGCCGGCTTGGTCGGCGGCACCAGGGGCGGCGCGGCTTCCCGGGCGGCGCGTTGTTCGAGCAACTGGCGGGCGGCATTGAACACTTGCAGGCACGAGCCACAGCGAACCACTCCGCGGGCCACGCTCAGTTGGGCATGGTTGACGCGAAAGCTGGTGTGGCAATGCGGACACTGGGTGACGAAGCTGTCAGTCATGCGGCAATCCGGTCGATACAGGCGGCCATTCTAGCGCCGACGTCCGGTGATGCGCACCCAGCCATCGCGATTGGCGATCGGGTCGAGGTCGAAGTCCGCGGCATAGGCGGCGGCCACTTCTTCACCCTGTTCGGCGAGGATGCCCGACAGCGCCAGGCGTCCGCCCGGCTTGACCAGGCTCGACAGTTGCGGCGCCAGGGACACCAGCGGCCCGGCCAGGATGTTGGCCACCAGCACGTCGGCTTGCACCGCCGGCAGGTCCTGGGGCAGGTACAGCGGGAACCGCTCTTCGGCGATGTTGTTGCGCCCGGCGTTGTCGCGGGACGCTTCCAGGGCCTGGACGTCGATGTCGGTGCCGACCGCTTCCCGGGCGCCCAGCAGCAGCGCGGCAATGGCCAGGATCCCCGAGCCGCAGCCGAAATCCAGCACGTCGCAGCCCTTGAGGTCCTGGCCGTCGAGCCATTCCAGGCACAGCGCGGTGGTCGGGTGGGTGCCGGTGCCGAACGCCAGGCCCGGGTCCAGCAGCAGGTTGACCGCATCCGGCTCTGGCGCGGCGTGCCAGCTGGGCACGATCCACAGGCGCTGGCCGAAGCGCATCGGCTGGAAGTTGTCCATCCAACTGCGCTCCCAGTCCTGGTCCTCGATCACTTCGCTGTGATGCTCGGGCAGCGGGCCGCCGGTCAGCAACTCGAGATGGGCCAGCACGCTGGCCGCCTCGGTGCCGCCTTCGAACAGGGCCAGCAGGTGGGTGTGGGACCACAGCGGCGTGGTGTTGAGTTCCGGCTCGAAGATCGGCTGGTCTTCGGCGTCCATGAAGGTTACCGATACGGCGCCTACTTCAAGAAACGCGTCTTCGTAGGTTTCGGCTTGTTCCGGGCTGATGGCCAGGCGTACTTGCAGCCAAGGCATGGCGGGCACCTTTGGAAAAAATACAGGGGGCAGCGCAGGGCTGCAAAGGCGCGCAGTGTACGCCAGGTCGCCGTCAAAGTGGATAAGCGCGGCGCGGCCGGGCGCGTGGGTGTTTCGATATATATATGTACGACATGGCCCGGTTGGCGCGCGGATAAGGTGCGGTCCACACAACAGGGAGGCAGGTGATGGACAACACGACCCGGCAGCAACGCGACGGATCCGCCGCAGGAACGCCCACTTTTCCAGGGGAGGCCGCGCACGCCGTTGTCCTGGAGCGACTGGCTCGCTGGCAAGCGGCCGTCGATGCGCGGTTGCAGGCCCAGATGAGCTTGCTGCAGGTGCTGGAAGAATACCTGTTGGTCGAACTGCGTACCCGCTACTACGAAGGCAACATCGATCCGCATTTCATCGACACTTTGCTCGACACCGTGCTGCAACGGCTGGTCGACTCGCAACCCTTGGCCTATGACGCCAGCCTGGACGAGCCCTTCCGCTGGCCGGGCGCTGCCGACCGGAGCCTGGGGGCCGAACGCCGGGAGGCGCTCGTACAAGTGGTGGAAGGCACGGCCTCGGCTTTTATCGGCCACTACAAGAACTACCTGGCGCGCCATTGGCGTGCGCTGGGGCCGGATCCGGCGTTGCAGGGGTTGATCAAACAGAAGCTGGAGGAACACCTGGCTGCCATCGACAGGCTGTTCCAGCCTGAGCACCTGGCGGGCCTGGGTGTCGACGGCCTGCGGGAAAAGATCGAAGCACTCGAGGATGCCTGGCGGCAGATGAGCCGATTGACCGCCCTGGCGACCGCCCAGGAGCGGCGTCGACTGGGGGCGATTGCACGTGCGCAGTTGCCCGACTGGCTAGGGGCGTCCAGCGCCCAGGAGCGAACCGCGCTGCGGACGCTGGCGGCCTCTACCCGCCAGGCGCAGGAGCAGGTGGACGCGTTGCTCGACGGCCTGGGCTCGTTGCGTTCATTCGCACGGGCCTTGATCCGGGATTTTGTCAGGCATGAACGGGACATGGAGGTCGAGCCGGACAGCATCCGCATCCAGTTGCAATGGCGAACGGTAGCGGGCCAGCCGGTGCAGGCCCATTACCTGAGCGAGCTGATGGCGGCGGGGCCGATCAGGCCGGATGCGGTGGCGGTGCTCCTGGTGGAGAACGCCAGCCAACTGCGCAACCAGCCCCTTTCCCCGGCATTCATCAGCAGCCTGCTGGCCAGCGTGGATGCGCCGGCCGGGTATGGGGCGGCGTTGCTGCAGTGCTACAACCGCGCGGACTTCAAGGACGCCATGCTCGACTGGTTCATGGCGCGATTGCAGCAGAGTGCGTTCATCGCCCGGTGCGCCGGGCACATGACTGTCAGCCAGCACGAGTCGCTCAGGGCATTGTGGGAGCACGACGCCGCGTTCCATCGAGCGCCTGCCTTGCGGGTCGCCAGCCTGGTGCTGCCGCGGGGCTTGCAGTGTGCCGAGCTGCTGCTGTTCTATCGCGAAACCGCTTCGGGTGAGGTCAGCGACCCGCTGCTGTATGCCCCGGGCAAGCCCGACGGCCAGGAGTGGATCGGCCTGGCTTCGCTGCGGGCGGTGAACGCCTTGACCGGGGCCTGGACCCAGGACGAAGCCGGGCGCCAGTACCTGTTGCAGCAATTGGCCCCTTCCGCACGGGGCGAGGCGCAGGCGTTCTTCAGCCGCGTGACGGCCAAGCCGACGTCATGGGACTTGAACGGGGACCCCCGGGGAGTGCCGGGTGACTTGCACCGTTGTTTGCAAGCGGCAGTCCTGGCGAGCCTGGCGCATCACCTGGCCGAGGTGCGGTTGCAGCCATCGCCGCGCTGGTACGCCGCCCTGCCGCTGGAATCGCGTCGCGAGATCAGCAGCCTGAGCCAGGCACTGCGCATCCACCGGCAGGTGTTCGATGAGCGGATGGCGGGCTACGAGGTGTTCGTGGATTTCGCCCGGCGTACCGTCGCCCAGGCGATCGCTCCGTACCTGCGCAGCAAGGGGGTGCTGGAGCCGGTCGACCCGGCCACGGTGCTCATCGACTACCGGCCCGGGCTGGCAGGCGACAACCGTGTCGCCAACCTGCTCGACCTGGTCATTCATGGCTATGACGACAACTGGGGCATCGACGACCCGGCCAAGGGCGTGCGCTCGTCGGTCGGGCAGGACCTGGGACGGGTGCGCAGCGCCGACCTGGGCTCCTACATTCGCCGGGCCTACGTGGGCGAACGCTATGTGCGGGAGATCCGCGCCCGGTTCCTCGATGCCCGTTCCCCGGACTACGTGAAGCGCCGCGATGCCTTCCGCGACCTGCTGCTGGCCCGGCTGGACCATGACCTGCGTGTCGCCTATGGCCAGGCCCAAGTGAATGCCGACGAGCTGCGCTGGCTGACCCGCCAGGTCTCCCTGCTCAGCGATGGGCCGCCAGGCGCTGGCGCGGTGCACCCGGGCGCCGCAGTGACACGCGAAGGCATCATCCGGTTTACGCTGGCCGGGCATGTGGTATCGGGGCTCTACGTCTTTGTCTATTTTGATCCGGGAGCCCGTTACTGGCTGTACACGCCCGAGGCGCCGGACGGCATCCTGTTTCGCCCCTACCTGAACTTCGGACGCGTCGCCGCCCAGTTGCAGGACTATGTCATGGCGCGGGTCGCGCTCAGCGCCCGGGCGGCAGTGACCCGCACGCTGCAGGCATTGGCGGCGGCGCCCAGGGGCGTCGATACGTTGCGTGAGCTCAACCGGGTGAGCGACCCCAATCGCGAGTTCGATGCCGGCATCGAGCGCGCCATCGCCGATGTCGAGGACGTCACCACCGGGCGCGCCGAGGTGATCCGCGACCTGGTGTTCAAGGGCCTGGCCTGGGCGGCGGTGCCGGTGTGCATGGTGTATCCGCCGTTTGTGCTGTGGCTGGATATCGCTTTCGTCGGCCTGAGCGCCGGGCGAGCGGTCCAGGCGCATGTACGGGGCGACACCCATGATGCGCTGGGCCGCTGGTTGGCCGCTTCCTGGGGATTGCTGTTCGCCACGCTCGGCCCCTGGGCGGTCGCTGGCCTGACCGGCTGGATGGAACGCACGCGGCTGCTTGCCCGGGGATCGGGCTCATTGCTGTCCCTGCGCTTGAGGAGCGCCGCAGCGAGCGTCGCCAGGGAAACCGGCCCGATGATCCAGCCTGTGCGCTTCAAGCCGAGGCAGGCGGCCAGGACGCCTGCCGGGCAGTTGCAACAGGTGACGGAGGAGGGGCTTTACCACGGCACCTACCTCAGCCCGCCGAGCCTCGCGCAGCCGCGCAGCACCTATTACATCCACAATCGCGGCAGGTATTACCAGGTGGCGCAGGACCCCTATTTCGGCGGGTTGTGCCTGGTGGATGCCAGCCGTCCCGGGGCCTTGTACAGGCTGCCGATCCGCCGGCTGCCCAACGGCCGATGGGTGCGTAACCCGGTCGGCCTGAAAGGTGGCAATGACGACGTGCTCAACCTGGGGCGGGTGGCGGACCTGCGCGAGGCCTTCCCCGGGCATGCCAGGCCGAACATCGCCCGGGGCGCGTTGCAAGGCGAGGCCCTCGTGGCCAGGTCCGGCACATCGCCTGACGATTATCTGTTTTCCCTCAACGCCCAATCCTGCGTGATCGCTTCGCTGTACAACCCGAGCACCCGGGCGGGGGCGGTCATTCATTTCGATCACAACGTTCGTTCGCTCGTCGAGCGCAGTGTGCGAGACGTCTTGCAGCGCTTGGGCGGAACTGCCAAGGACATTCGCGCGACCCTGGTGGGCGGCGACTGGCTGACCGGTGCCGACATCGGCGGTCGGATCCGCGCAGTGATGCGGCGCGAAGGCCTGCAACCCACCTGGGATCACTGGTCGTATTCTTCCTGCCTGGGCAACACCTATGGGGTGGCCCTGGATCTGCGCAGCGGCGTCACGTCAGTGTTCAAGACCTCCGGCGCACAGGTGCAGGAGTATTACATCCCGTTGCTGGCGCGGGCGCCGAGGGGTACGGATCGGGTGGCGGAGCGGGCCCGTCGGTTCATGGCCCGGATGCAGGATGAGATCGTGGTGGAGAATGCCAGGGGTGTCGTCCTCACCCAGCAGGGCCAGCCGGCGCCCGACGCGTGGCTGGAGCGTTACGCGTTTTCCATGGTGGTCGTGGGCTGAGCCCAAAAAAAGACCCCGGCCAATGGACCGGGGTCTTTTCCTACATCACCTGGATCATCAGTGCTGGTTGCCCAGCTTGTGT
The DNA here is from genome assembly GCF_030580855.1 of Pseudomonas citrullilanati. Classification (GTDB taxonomy): domain Bacteria; phylum Pseudomonadota; class Gammaproteobacteria; order Pseudomonadales; family Pseudomonadaceae; genus Aquipseudomonas; species Aquipseudomonas citrulli. Next base: position 45,959 of record NZ_JAUQOP010000023.1, read on the forward strand.
TCCAGGTAATGGATGTTGACGCCGCCTTTGCAGAAGCCCTCGTCGCGGACCAGGTCGCGGTGCAGCGGGATGTTGGTCTTGATCCCGTCCACCACGATTTCGTCCAGGGCATTGCGCATGCGCGCCATGGCTTCGTCGCGAGTCGCGCCGTAGGTGATCAGCTTGCCGATCAACGAATCGTAGTTCGGCGGAACGGCATAGCCGCTGTACAGGTGCGAGTCGACGCGAACGCCATTGCCGCCCGGGGCATGGAAATGCTTGACCGTGCCTGGGCTTGGCATGAAGGTTTTCGGGTCTTCGGCGTTGATCCGGCATTCCAGCGCGTGACCGCGGATGACCACGTCATCCTGGGTGAACGACAGTTTGTTGCCGGCGGCGATGCTGAGCATCTCCTTGACGATGTCGATACCGGTGACCATCTCCGAAACCGGGTGCTCCACCTGAACACGGGTGTTCATTTCGATGAAGTAGAAGCGACCGTTCTCGTAGAGGAACTCGAAGGTGCCGGCGCCGCGGTAGCCGATGTCGATGCAGGCCTTGACGCAGCGGGCCAGGACTTCCTGGCGCGCCTGCTCGTCGATGCCCGGTGCCGGCGCTTCTTCGAGGACCTTCTGGTGACGACGTTGCAGCGAGCAATCGCGGTCGCCCAGATGGATAGCCTGGCCCTGGCCATCGGACAGGACCTGGACTTCGACGTGGCGTGGGTTGGTGAGGAATTTTTCCAGGTAGACCATCGGGTTGCCGAACGCCGCGCCCGCCTCGGAGCGGGTCAGCTTCGCCGAGGAAATCAGGTCTTCTTCCTTGTGCACCACGCGCATGCCGCGACCACCACCGCCGCCGGCGGCCTTGATGATCACCGGGTAACCCACTTCGCGACCGATGCGCAAGGCGGTTTCTTCGTCTTCAGGCAGCGGGCCGTCGGAACCCGGGACAGTCGGTACGCCGGCAGCGATCATGGCGTGCTTGGCCGATACCTTGTCGCCCATCAGGCGAATGGTTTCGGCTTTCGGGCCAATGAAGGCGAAACCGGAGTTCTCGACCTGTTCGGCGAAGTCGGCGTTTTCCGCCAGGAAGCCGTAGCCTGGGTGAATGGCGGTGGCGCCGGTCACTTCGGCAGCGGCGATGATCGCCGGGATGTGCAGGTAGGAATGCGCAGCCGACGCCGGGCCGATGCAGACGGACTCGTCGGCCAGGCCCAGGTGCATCAGTTCCTTGTCGGCCTTGGAGTAAACGGCGACGGTCTTGATGCCCATCTCCTTGCAGGCGCGCAGGATCCGCAGGGCGATCTCACCGCGGTTTGCGATCAGGACTTTTTCCAACTTCGCAGTCATCAAAGGCTCTCCGCGGTTCAAACGATGGTGAACAGCGGTTGGTCGTACTCAACCGGCTGGCCGTCTTCGACGAGGATGGACTCGATCACGCCGCTGGTTTCGGCTTCGATGTGGTTCATCATCTTCATGGCTTCGACGATGCACAGGGTGTCGCCTTTCTTCACGGTCTGGCCCACTTCGACGAAGGACGGCGAGGTTGGCGAAGACTTGCGGTAGAAGGTGCCTACCATTGGCGAGCGAGCGACGGTGCCGTTGAGCGCCGGGGCGGCGGCAGCGGCTGGAGCAGCGGCGGCGGTGGCTGCAGCCGGTGCGGCTGGCGCTGGCGCGGCGGCCGGAGCCTGCATCGGTGCCGGGGCGTAGAACTGCTGGGCTGGGGTCTTGCTGTGGCGGCTGATACGTACGGACTCTTCGCCTTCCTTGATCTCCAGCTCGTCGATGCCGGACTCTTCCAGCAATTCGATCAGTTTCTTAACTTTACGGATATCCATGAATCATCAACTCCCAAGGGTCGGTCAGGGGCGTGTAGCTTGTTGTTCAAGCTGCTCCAGGGCAGCCTCCAGGGCCAATCGGTAACCGCTGGCGCCAAGGCCGCAGATCACTCCCACCGCTACATCGGAGAAGTAGGAATGATGGCGGAAAGGTTCGCGTTTATGCACGTTGGACAAATGCACTTCGATGAATGGGATGCTCACCGCCAGCAGCGCGTCACGTAATGCGACACTTGTGTGTGTAAAAGCTGCTGGATTGATCAGGATGAAGTCCACGCCTTCGCCGCGCGCGGCATGGATGCGATCGATCAATTCGTATTCGGCGTTGCTTTGCAGGCAGAGCAGATGATGGCCGGCGGAACGGGCTCGCTGCTCCAGGTCCTGGTTGATCTGCGCCAGTGTCACGGCGCCGTAGACGCCCGGTTCGCGGGTGCCGAGCAGGTTCAGGTTGGGTCCGTGCAGGACCAATAGGGTCGCCATCTGCTGTTCCTTGTTATCCGTGAGCAGGTGTCAGAACCCGGCGACTATGCCGCAAAGCCTCAATGACTGTCCAGTTCTCGGCAATAGCCAGCACGATGACCGATGTTTGCGCGAAATTTATGACTATGGTCCCAGATCCGGTCATCCCGACGGAAATGAACTTGTGGCAGCGGGCTTGCTCGCGAAGACGGCGATACATCCAACATCGATGCAAGCTGATGCACCGCCATCGCGAGCAAGCTCGCTCCCACAGGGGATTTGTGGTGGGTACGAAATCGAAGAACACCCTCGATCAAAAAATGTGGGAGCGGGCTTGCTCGCGAAGACGGCGGCACATTCAGCATCTTTGCAAGCTGACCCACCGCCTTCGCGAGCAAGCCTGCTCCCACGTCCGTCAGACCCGAAACGCTTGCACCGCCGTGTGCAGGCGCCCACCCAGTACCAACAGGTGATCGCCCTGTTCCCGGCCTTGGCCGATGCGCAGCAGGTTGTCGCCGCCCAGTTGATGGATCCGTTCGCTGTGGTCGCGGATTTCGCTGACGGCGCCGCTCTGTTGGGCGGTGACGTCGGCGATGCGCACGGCGGTGTTGGCGATGGTCTGGATGGCACCGACGATTTCATCCAGCGCGCCGTCGGCGGCCTGGGCCTGGTTGGCGGTGGCTTCGGCGTGTTCGACCTGGGCGCGCATGCCGTCCACCGACTGGCGGGCGGCCTGTTGCAAGCGGGCGATCAGTGCCTGGATCTCGGCGGTGGCGCCGGCCGTGCGTTGGGCCAGGGAGCGGACTTCTTCGGCCACCACGGCGAAACCCCGGCCCATTTCCCCGGCGCGCGCGGCTTCGATGGCGGCGTTGAGGGCCAGCAGGTTGGTCTGGTCGGCGATCGAGCGAATCACCGTCAGCACGCCGCCAATGGTGGCCGACTCTTCGGCCAGTTGCTCGATCATTTGCGCGTTGTCCTGTACTTCCCCCACCAGCGCATGCAACCCGGTGAGGCTCAGGCCGATGACTTTCTGCCCTTGCTCCACCGCGTGTCCGGCGCTGCGGCTGGCGTCGGCGGCCTGGCTGGCATCGCCGGCGACTTGCTGGATCGTCGCTTCCAGTTCACTGAGGGAATCGCGGATCAGCGCCGTATCACCGGCCTGGTCCTCGGCGCCGCTGTGCAGCTCGCCGCTCAGTTCCGCCAGGGTCCGGCTGCTGCCGGCCACCTGTTCGGCGTTCACGCGAATGGTGCCCACCAGGTCCACCAGATAGGCTCGCAAGCGATTGAGCGACGCTTCGATGTCCTGCAACTCGCGGTTGCTGGCGCCAACGCGGATGTCGCGACTGAAATCGCCTTCCGCCCAGGTCGACAAGGCCGGCGCGAGGTGAGTCAAGGTCCGGGCGAGGCGGCGTTGCAAGGTGTCGATCAGCAGCGCGATCAGCAGGATCAGGCCGATCATGACCCCCTGGATCAAGCGCACTTCGCCCTGGATCCGCCCATGCTGGGCCCGTACCGCCGGCTCCATGGCATCGATGGCCTGTTGCACTTCAGCGGTCTTCAGGTGCGTGGCACTGCCCAGCTCGGTGCGTTTCTGGATCAATTCGCGGGTGCGCGCCAGCTCCGCCGGGTATCGGCCGAGCAAGCTGTTGAGTTCGCGCTTGAGGGCAATGCCGGCATCTTCGGCGGTGGCCTTTTCCTGGGTTTCCAGGCCCATCAGCGCGGCGAAATCGTCGCCGGCGGTTTCGCTGCTGGCTGTCACGCCGAGCAGCGGCAGGCCATCGAGTTGGGCGGCCTGGGTGCGGATGCTTTGCAGCTCCCGCTCGACATCGGCGGCCATTTCGCTACGGCCGCTACTGACCAGTTTGTCCCGGGTGAGCGAAAGCCGGCCCAGGTGTTGCGATGCGGCGAACAACGGCGGCAGATAAGCCGGTGCGCCCTGGGCGTATTGGGCGAGTTGGTCGAGGTTGGCGCTCAGCTCGCGTTCGGCCTGGAGCAACAACGCCTGGGGATCGCCGGCCAGCTTGCCGGCCCCCAACAGGTCGGCCTTGCTGAAGCTGTCGAGGTTGGACAGGCTCGGGCGCAGGGTCTTGGCCAGCTCCGGCGGGAATGCTTCGAGTTCCTTTTGCAGAGTCTCCAGGGCTTGGGTCGCTGCGCTCAGGCGCAAGGCGTCGCCGCTGTTCAGGTACTCCTCGATGTTGCGTGCCACTTCGCCTTGGAACTGCCGCGACAGGCCCAGGTAACGTTCCATCAACAGATAGGGGCGCTCCAGGGCGATCTGCGACCACCACAGCGTGGCCCCGAGGCCCAGGCACACGGCAACTAAAAGAAGGGTATTGAGATTGGTCAGCAACTTCAGGCGCATCTGGGGTCTACCCGGGGCAGAATCGTAAGTGCCTGAAGTTATTGCGTTTGGGTTACAGGTTCATGACCGAATCGGTGGATTCCGATGAAAAAGTGGCACTTTGCCTGGCTGCCTGGACGCGGTTGCGCCCGGCATGTTTGGCCCGATACAGCGCCTCGTCCGCCTGGCTCGCCATCATCAGACTGTCGGAGTCGTCGCTCATCTCCACCACGCCGGCGCTGAAGGTGCACCACAGGTCATGGGGCTGGGCCGGGTAGTGGATTTCAGCGAAGCGCTGGCGGATTTCATCGAGTACCTTGCAGGCGGCCTCGATGTCGGTGTCGGGCATGACAATGGCGAACTCTTCGCCACCGTAGCGGCCGATGAAGTCGGTCTTGCGCAGGCGCTGCTTGAGAAACAGCGCCAGGCTCTTGATCACCCGGTCGCCCATGGGGTGGCCGTGGCTGTCGTTGACCCGCTTGAAGTGGTCGATGTCGAGCATGGCGAAACTCAGCGGCTTGCCTTCGCGGCGTGCGCGGAAGCTGCAATCTTCGAGCAACTGCAGGATATGCGTGTGGTTGTACAGCCCGGTGAGGCTGTCGCGCACCATCCGCGCCTTGAGATTGCGCGCCCGCGCCGCGCGGTTGCGCACGGTGGTGATCAGGTGGCGGGGCTTGATCGGCTTGGTCAGGAAGTCGTCGCCGCCTTCGCTCATGGCGTCGAGCTGCTTGTCCAGGTCGTCTTCGGCCGACAGGTAGATGATCGGCACGCTGACGTAGCGGTCATTGTGGCGGATCACCTTGGCCAGTTCGGTGCCGGTGCAGGCGGGCATGTACATGTCGAGGATGATCAGGTCGGGCTGGAAGTCCGCCAACTCGGCCATGGCCTGGATCGGCTCGATCAACGTGCGGGTGACGATGCCGGCGCTGTTGAGCAGGCGCTCGGTGTGCAGGGCCTGGGCGCGGGAGTCGTCGATGATCAGCACTTTATAGGGTTCGTACTGGGCGACGCAGGTCAGCACTTCGATTTTTTCCAGCAGGCTCGACGCTTCGAGGGTGCCGGTGAGGAACTCCTGCCCGCCGGCGCGCACGGCCGCCAGGCGGGTCGGCGTGTCGGTTTCCAACAGGCTGAAGAACAGCAGGGGCAACGGCTGCTCCAGGCCTTCCTGGGCTTCGGCGGCCAGCTTCAGGCCGGCACCGGGGCCGCTGAAATCCACGTCCATGACAATCGCGGCGGGCAGGCGCTCGACCATCGTCGCGCGAAACGCCGCGACGCTGTCCAGGGCCTGGGCGCTGAGGCCGAAGAATTCCAATTGCTTGGCCAGGCGCTCGGCGCGGTCATGGTCTTGCAGCAGTACGTAGATGGGTTTGCGCAGCGGCGGCAGGAACGTCTGTTCGAGCTGGTCGCCGTGGCGTAGGCCGGTGCGCGACAGGCGCTGCATCAGGCGGTTGATCTCGGTGATCAATTGGCTGCTCAGGCGCCCGCGATTGGCGTCCACCGCCTGCAACGACTGGCTGATGCCTTGGGCGAGCAGGGTATGTTCGGGCTGTTCGAAGCGCTCGGCGAAACGCAGCAGCCGCAGGTTGGCTTCGCTGAGCTCGGACAGGTCGGTGCTTGACCATTCGCTGCGTTGCAGGCGCTGCCAGATCTCCAGGATCTGACGAGCCTGGTGAATTACCCGCTGGGCAAAGTGATGCTTGAGGCGCTCGCGGCTGGGGTCTTCTGGCTCGGTCATATCCTGACTACTAGTTAGGCTGCATGCTGAGGTCGACTGGTGGCTCTATGCTAGCACCTCTTTTCCATTGCATGAGTGTCATACGTCAATAATCTGTCCAACCGCGACATTCAGTTAATGACCGGTGGGTTTCGTAGGCCGACGGCGGCGCTTCCTTTATAGTGGCTGTTCGACGACCCCGCCAGCGCGGGCCTGATCGGGGCCACATTATCGCGTTTCAAATCAGGCACGATGGCGTAGGGTTGTGGTCGAACCGAGAACTCAAGTGATTGAAGGGATATCGCCATGCTGGACTGGAAGAACCGCGCGGGCAGCGCGCCTGAACGTGCCGCCGAACCGAAATCGGACACCCGCAGCTACCTGGGTGGGCTGTTTTTCAGTCGGGCACTGGCTACGCTGGTCGGCCTGTATTTGCTGGTGACCATTGCCCTCGGTTGGTACTGGAGCCAGGAGCCTGCGCTGTTCCCGGTGCAGCAGAACGCCCAGGCCGCCGCCGAGCGCGACGGCCGGCAAATGGTGGTGGGCTACACCACCGTCGAGACCCTCAAGACCGTGGCCGGCACCTTGCTGACCAAGCCGGGCGGCTACATTTCCAACGACCGTTTCCCACCGGGCCTGTGGATGGACAACATGCCGAGCTGGGAGTACGGCGTGCTGGTGCAGGTTCGCGACCTGAGCCGTGCCTTGCGCAAGGACTTTGCCCGTTCCCAGTCCCAGTCCGCCGAAGACGCCGACCTGGCCAAGGCCGAGCCGCGCTTCAACTTCGATAACCGCAGCTGGGTGCTGCCATCCAGCGAGTCGGAATACCAGGAAGGCATCAATTCCCTGAGCCGTTACCAGGCTCGGTTGTCCGATCCGGCCCAGAAGAGCGCCCTGTTCTACGCCCGCGCCGACAACCTGAACAACTGGCTCGGGGATGTCGGCACGCGCCTGGGTTCCCTGTCCCAGCGGCTGTCCGCCAGTGTCGGCCGGGTCAAGCTCAACACCGCGCTGAAAACCGAAATCCCGGCACCGGGCCAGGTGCCGCAGGTGGACGAAGAGGTGGTCGAGACCCCATGGCTGCAAATCGACAACGTGTTCTACGAAGCGCGGGGCCAGGCCTGGGCGCTGTCGCACCTGCTGCGTGCCATCGAGGTGGACTTCGCCGACGTGCTGGCGAAGAAGAACGCCACGGTCAGCGTCCGGCAGATCATTCGTGAACTGGAAGCGTCCCAGGAGCCGGTCTGGAGCCCGATGATCCTCAACGGCAGCGGTTTTGGCGTGTTGGCGAACCACTCACTGGTGATGGCCAACTACATTTCCCGGGCCAACGCGGCGGTCATCGACTTGCGGCAACTGCTGAACCAGGGCTGATCGATGAGCGAAAGTGCCCGGGAGGTCGCCCACCGAGTGGCCTCGGATGCCGAATTGATCGCCTGGGTCGATGAACACGATAACCTGCTGGGCAGCTTGGTGCGGTCGGATTTGCGTGAGCGCGGGTTGATCGGACGCGGCACCTACATCCTGCTGTTCAACTCGGCCGGTGAACTGTGTGTCCACCGGCGCACCCTCAGCAAGGCGATCTACCCGGGGTTCTGGGACGTGGCGGCGGGCGGCATGGTGCAGGCCGATGAGACCTACACCGAGTCGGCTGCCCGGGAACTGGCCGAGGAACTCGGCGTGAGCGGTGTCGAACTGACCGCCCACGACCACTTCTATTTCGAAGACACCGGCAGCCGGCTGTGGTGCTCGGCCTTCTCGGCGGTGTGGGACGGCCCCCTGGTGCTGCAGCCGGAAGAAGTGCTCGAAGCGCGCTTTCTGCCCATCGACCAGGTGCTGGAGGAAATCCGCCACATGCCTTATTGCCCGGACTCGCTGGCAGCCCTGGAGCGCTATCTGCGCGCCCACGGCGATGGCGTCGCAAAGAAGCTATAAATTGGCGCTGATTGGCCCTTAGCAAGTCGGCTTTTTGCCGTTACACTGCGCGACTTTTCAAGCTGAACCGACGTCTGCGGTCCAGTAGCGCTGCCCCTGCCTGAGTGGGGCTTCGCGGTCGAGGCACTGCTTCCTCGACCAGTCTTTGTCCTCCCGAGAGGATTGCCGGTGGCCAAAAAAGCCGCATCCTTCGCCGCCCTGGGCGGCCTGGTATTTTCTACCGACGCCGGTCGTCATTGCCCTGATTGCCGTCAACCGGTGGATGCCTGCATCTGCAAACAGACCGTCATCCCCGCCGGGGACGGCATTGCCCGTGTGCGCCGCGAAAGCAAGGGCCGTGGCGGCAAGACGGTGACCACCATCACCGGCGTGCCGCTGGCCGAAGACGCGCTCAAGGAACTGGCCACCACGTTGAAGAAACGCTGTGGCACCGGTGGCGCGTTGAAAGACGGCGTCATCGAGATCCAGGGCGATCACGTCGAGCTGTTGCTGGCGGAACTGGTCAAGCACGGTTTCAAGGCGAAGAAATCCGGCGGCTAGCAGCCTCTGTGAAAACCACCCTCGGCTTGATCCGAACCCAGGTTCGGGGTCGCCCGCATGGTTTTCACAGAGCCTGTTCTGAACGGGTTTCTAAACTCATCGTTGGCAGCAGGGTCTACCCTGCTGACAGACAATTCGTCATTTTCACTCTCTAGACTGCCCCAGCCTCCGACCGGATGGTGCATTTTGACTTCTTTATAGGGGACTTCGATGTCCGTACGACGCACACGCAAAGACGATGGCAGCCAATGGACAGTTGCGGACAGCCGCAGTGTTTATGGGATTCGCCATTGGGGGGCCGGGTATTTCGCGATCAATGACGCCGGTCGCGTCGAAGTCCGTCCGAACGGTCCCGGCAGCTCGCCCATCGACCTGTTCGAACAAGTCGAGCAACTGCGCCAGAGCGGCCTGTCGCTGCCTTTGCTGGTGCGTTTTCCCGACATCTTGCAAGACCGCGTGCGCCAGCTCACCGGTGCGTTCGACAGCAACATCGCGCGCCTGGAATACCAGAGCAAATACACCGCGCTCTACCCGATCAAGGTCAACCAGCAGGAGGCGGTGATCGAGAACATCATCGCCACCCAGAACGTCTCCATTGGCCTGGAAGCCGGTTCCAAGCCCGAGCTGCTGGCGGTGCTGGCGCTGGCGCCGAAGGGCGGGACCATTGTCTGCAACGGCTACAAGGACCGCGAGTTCATCCGCCTGGCGCTGATGGGCCAGAAGCTGGGCCACAACGTCTTTATCGTCATCGAGAAAGAGTCCGAAGTGGAGCTGGTGATCGAGGAAGCGGCGTCCCTCAAGGTCAAGCCGCAGGTCGGCCTGCGGGTGCGGCTGTCGTCCCTGGCGTCGAGCAAGTGGGCCGACACCGGTGGTGAGAAATCCAAGTTCGGCCTGTCGGCCGCGCAACTGCTGTCGGTGGTCGAGCGCTTCCGCGGGGCGGGCCTGGACCAGGGCATCCGCCTGCTGCACTTCCACATGGGTTCGCAGATCGCCAACCTGGCGGACTACCAGCATGGCTTCAAGGAAGCGATCCGTTACTACGGCGAGCTGCGCAACCTCGGCTTGCCGGTGGACCACATCGACGTCGGCGGTGGCCTGGGCGTGGACTACGATGGTACGCACTCGCGCAACGCCAGTTCGATCAACTACGACATGGACGACTACGCCGGTGTCGTGGTCGGCATGCTCAAGGAATTCTGCGATGCCCAGGGTCTGCCGCATCCGCACATCTTTTCCGAAAGCGGGCGTTCGCTGACGGCCCACCACGCGATGCTGGTGGTGCAGGTGACCGACGTCGAGAAGCATAACGACGACGTGCCGGTGATCGACAATAAGCTGGAACTGCCGGAGACCGTGCAATGGCTGGTCGACCTGCTGGGCCCGACCGACATCGAGATGGTCACCGAGACCTACTGGCGTGCCACCCACTACATGAGCGACGTGGCCGCGCAGTACGCCGACGGCAAGTTGACCCTGGCCGAAAAAGCCTTGGCCGAGCAGTGCTACTTCGCCGTCTGCCGGCGCCTGCACAACTCCTTGAAGGCGCGCCAGCGTTCCCACCGCCAGGTCCTGGACGAACTCAACGACAAGCTGGCCGACAAGTACATCTGCAACTTCTCGGTGTTCCAGAGCCTGCCGGACACCTGGGCCATCGGCCAGGTGCTGCCGATCCTGCCGTTGCATCGCCTCGACGAAGAGCCGATGCGCCGCGCCGTGCTGCAAGACCTGACCTGCGACTCCGACGGCAAGATCAAGCAGTACGTCGACGAGCAGAGCATCGAGACCAGCCTGCCGGTGCATGCCCTCAATCCGGGCGAGGACTACCTGCTGGGGATCTTCCTGGTGGGCGCCTACCAGGAAATCCTCGGCGACATGCACAACCTGTTCGGTGACACCGATTCGGTGAACATCTACCAGAACGCCGACGGCAGCGTGTACCACGCCGGTATCGAGACCCACGACACCATCGAAGACATGCTGCGCTACGTGCACCTGTCGCCGGAGGAGTTGATGACTCACTACCGCGACAAATGCGCCAGTGCCCGCATCAGCGCGACCGAACGCACCCAGTTCCTCGACGCCCTGCGCCTGGGCCTGACGCGTTCGTCTTACCTGTCCTCCTGATGAGCCCGCCGCCCCCTGCAACCAGGGGGCGCTTGAGGCTGGCCACGGCAGCTGTTCTGTTAAGCAATCAGCATTGCCCTCCAGTTCTGTCAGAAACGACTGCGCAAATCGCAGGTTTTTTCCGGCAGTCCTGAAGGGCATTTTTCTTTGTGTTGTTGTTATTTCCACACATTGAGTCGCATAACCGGCGCAGTCCTAATTTCGTGTAGTCCCTTTCCTAACTTGTACTTCGGCCCTCTACTCGGCCATGGCTCTCGGCGAGAATCCCCGGCCGCCCCTCCTGTAGAGAAACGCCGATGTCCGATCCAGCCAGCGAGCCAGCCTTTCGTCTGGAGATAGCCGGTCTGCCCGAACCCTTGGTCGTCGTGGCCTTCACGGGCAGCGAAGCCGTCAGCGAACCGTTCGCCTATGAGGCGCAGTTGTCGCTCCCCGATGCCCCCCTGGACCTGGCCGGCCTGCTCTATCGCAGCGTCTGGTTGAGCTTCGGTGCCCCGGGCCGGGGCATTCATGGGCAGTTGCACGAACTGGTCGAGCAGCCGCCAGGCGCCGGGTGCCGGGTGCGCATCGGCCCGAAGCTGGCCTGCCTGGCGCAGCGCTTCAGCCAGCGGGTGTTCAGCGCTCGCTCGGTGCCGCAGATCCTGCGCCAGGTGCTCCGGGAGCATGGCATCGACGGCCGGCACCTGTGCCTGGACTTGATCGGCGATTACCCCGCGCAGGATTTCTGCACCCAGTACCGGGAGTCGGACCTGCAGTTTCTCCAGCGGCTGTGCGCACAGGCCGGTATCCACTTTCATTTCGAGCACTCCCGGGACGGGCACTGCCTGGTGTTCAGCGACAGCCCCGGCGGGTTCCCCCCGGTGGGCGAGGCGGTTTACGGCGACCACCGGCCTGCACCCGGCGTGCGGGCCTTCAGTGTGCAAAGCACGCTGCCGGGCACGCCGGTCGCCCGCGGGCGCAGCGACCTGAAGCACCTGCACGTGGGCCGGGTGCTGGCGCTGACGGCCCATCCCCTGGAGGACTGGAACCGACGCTGGCTGCTGGTGGGCGTCGAGCATCGCGGCCAGGCGGGGGTGTATGGCAACCAATTCAAGGCCATGCCCCAGGACGTACCGTCGGTGGCGACCCGGCTGGCGACCAGGCCGCGCATGGCGAGCCGGCAGCGGGGTTGGGTCGTGGCGGTGGATGAGCCGGCCATGGCGGCGGCGGGACGAGTGGCGGTGCAGTTCGACTGGGTCTATCAGGGCGAGGGCGCCCGCCCCAGTCATTGCTGGTTGCCGTTGGCACCCGAATTGGCGGCGGGGGCACAGGCCTTGCGCGAGGGCACCGAGGTGCTGGTGAGTTTCATCGAGGGCGATCCGGACCGGCCGTTGATCAGTGCTTTTCTTGAGGTGCCCGGGCCGTCGGATTCGCCAGATGAATCCGCGACACGCCCGGCCAGCCTCGACACACCGGTGCCATCGCAAGCCGACCCGATGCTCCTGTCGGCGATCCGCAACGCCGAGCCGCTGGTGTTGTTGTGCCTGTTGCCCGGCGGCGGGAGTTTCAGCCATTGCGCCGAGGCGCTATGTACCTGCCGGTTGCTCACCCTGCCCGGCGCGGGCCTTGCGCCGTGAGCGGCGGCGTCCCGGCCGGGCCCCATTGGTTGCTGCTCGACGTTCCCGGTGCGCCCGGCGTGGCGCGGCGCCTGCAGGAACAGTTCGCGCAGGTCCCGGCCCGGGTGCTGTTCGACGACACCGAGTTGCGCGGGCTGCGGGAGCACAGCCCGCTGTTGCTGGACCTGCGGCAATCCGCTGCGTTGGTCAGCCTCTGTCATCTGGACCCGCGTGCCTGGCCAGGCCTGTTGTTGATCAGTCCGGCGCCCGCCGAACAACTGCTGGCGCATCTGCGGCGGATGCTGACGGTGACCTTGGGCCTGCACCACAAGGCCCTGCTGAACTACTACAACCCCCACACCGCCAGCTATTTCTTCGACGGTTGCGACCCGCAGGAGCTCAGCACCTGGCTGGGCCCGATCAACCTCGTGCGCTGGTTCGGTGGCACCTGGGCCGACCGCGCCATTGGCAGCCAGGGGTGGCAGCAGTTGATCAATCCCGGGGTGCCGGTGGCGGCGCTGGAGAACGAACACAGCCTCAGTGAGCGACAGCAGCGCCAACTCCAGCAATGCCTGCTGGAGCGACATGCCTGGCGCTGGTCATGTTCCGTCGAGCGCGATTACCAGGTGCTCTGGAAGAGTCTGCAGGAGGGGCTGGCGCTGGGATTCACCGAGCAGGCGCTACTCGATGACTGGTTGTGGCTGCGCTTGCAACACCCCAGCGCCCGGCCAGTGCCGAGGGCGGCGGGTGGTTCGCCCCGCGACTACCTCGATCAGTTGCGCCGGTCATGGCAGGGCGATCCGGGGTGAGGCGTCATTGGCCGGGGTGGCCGAGCCAGCGGTCATGCCGCTGCAACCGCCAGGCGATGGCCCCCAGGGTCAGGCTGCGCAAGGCCATGAACAACAGGAACGTGATCCACAGCCCATGGTTGCCCAGCCCTTGCAACGCCCAGGCGATGGGCAGCACCAGCAGCAAGGTCAGCAGCATGCCATTGCGCATCTCCCGGGCGCGGGTGGCACCGATGAACAGGCCGTCCAGCACGTAGCTCCAGACCGCGATCAGCGGCAGTGCCGCCAGGTAAGGCAGGTAGCGGTCGGCGGTGTCGCGCACGTCGGGAATGTCGGTTTGCATCGCGATGAACAGGTGGCCGGCGAGCAGGAACAGCAGCGCAAACCCTACGCTGGCGATCAATGACCAGCCGCAGGCCACCACCAGCGAGCGGCGCAGGGCGAGGCGATCGCGGGCGCCGATGGCATGCCCGCACAGGGCTTCGACCGCATGGGCGAGGCCGTCCAGGGCATGGGCGGTCAGCAGCAGCCCATTGAGCAGCAGGGCGTTGGCGGCCACTGTCGCATCCCCCAGGCGTGCGCCCTGTACGGTGATCATGAAGAACACCGCTTGCAGCGCCAGGCTGCGAATGAAGATGTCCCGGTTTACCGCCAGCAGCGGGCGCCAGTTCCGCCATCGTCCCAACGCCGCCCAAGCCACGTGCCCCGGCCAGGCCCGCAGCATCCCCCGCGCCAGCGCCAGGCCGACCAGGGCGCCGGTCCACTCGGCAACGACCGAGGCCCGGGCCGAGCCGGCCACGCCCCAGTCCAGGCCGATCACGAACCACAGGTTCAGGGCGATGTTCACCAGGTTGGTCACCAGCAGGATCGCCAGCGGCGCCCGGGCATTCTGGGCACCGAGAAACCAGCCGACCAATGCGTAGCTGGCCAGCGCCGCCGGCAGGCCGAAGAGCCGGGTGTGGAAGAAATCGCGGGTCAATTGGTCGAGTTCGGCCGACGGCTGCATGAAGTGCAACGCCACGCCGCTCAATGGCACGCCGACAGCGCCCAGCACCACCGCCAGCCCCATCGCCAGCAACAGGCCCTGCACCAACACTTGCCGCAACGCCGCGCCGTCGCCCCGTCCGGCGGCCAGGGCGGCGAACCCGGTGGAGCCCATGCGCAGGAAACCCATGGCCCAGGCCAGCACCGTGTACAAACTCGCCCCGACCGCCACCGCGCCCAACTGATGGGCATGGGGCAAATGGCCGATGACCGTACTGTCCACCAACGCCACCAGGGGCACGGAAATATTCGAGAGAATCATCGGCGCCGCCAGCGCCCAGACCCGGCGATGGGTGAGGCGGTCGCGCCAGTCGGTGATCAGGTTGGACATGCGGGCTCCTTGGTGGAGCGCGATTGTAGCGGGTTCTTGCCTGCTCGTTTCCCACGCCGGAGCGTGGGAAACGAGCAAAATTCTGTGGGAGCAAGGCTTGCCCGCGATAAAGACGGTGCAGTCTTCAAGGGAACCGAGGCGCCTGTATCGCGAGCAAGCTTTGCTCCCACGGCGCCGGGCGTCAGTGAATAATCCAACTCAACAACCACAACCCCAGTATCAGCCAGATGATCCCCATGACAATCGAGGCCCGCATGAAGGCGCGGATCGCCGAGTACAGCATCAGCAACCCGACGATCAGCGCGATGATGCTGATGATCGAGGTGTCCATGCCCAAGGTGCGCGCCAGGCCGTCGACGAAGTTGCCGCCGGCGTTGGCCAGGGTGTTGAACAGGCCGCTGAGCAGGTCGACGATGAAGCGGATCACCGAACCGAGCGCTTGGCCGAGCCATTCGAAAAAGCTTTCTACCTGCATGTGTGCATCCTGATTGAGGGGAACCGGGTTGGGGTTGCGTCTGATTGTAGGAGCTGCTGGCGTCACGATGGTTCGATTATGGGGCAAATCGCCACGCACCCCGAGAGGCTTGCCTTCGCCGGTCATCCCCCCGAAGCTATGCCCATTCAGGAGAGCCCGATGAACCTTGTTGAACTGACCGAACGCCTGCACGCCATTCGTGACCGTAACGATTGGCGGTGCTTCCACAGCCCGAAGAACCTTGCCATGGCCGCCAGCGTGGAGATGGCCGAGCTGGTCGAGATCTTCCAGTGGCTGACCGAGGACCAGTCGCGCCAGTTGCCGGCGGACAAGCTGGCCCATGCCGGGCAGGAAGTCGGTGACATCGTCCTGTACCTGTTGCTGCTGTGCAGTGAATTGGGCCTGGACATGGACGCCGTGGTGCGCAGCAAGCTGGCCGACAGCGAACGGCGGTTCGGCCAATGAGCGACCGTCATTTCGATCAACTGGCGACGCGTTTCGCCGAAAAGATCTACGGTGGAGCCAAGGGCGCGATTCGCCTGGCGGTGCTTCAGGCCGATCTGCTGGAAAGCCTGCCGGACCGCCCGCTACGGGTGCTGGATATCGGCGCGGGCCTGGGGCATATGTCGCTGTGGCTGGCCGAACGTGGCCACCAGGTCACCCTGGCCGAGCCGGCCGAACCGATGCTCGAAGGCGCTCGCCAGCGGTTTGCCGAGGCGGGGCGGGAGGCGACGTTCATCCAGGCGCCGTGGCAGGCGCTGCTCGGCCAGCTCACCGAACCCTATGACCTGGTGCTGTGTCACGCCGTGCTCGAATGGCTGGCCGAGCCCCACGCCATCCTGCCGGTGCTGCATCAACTCACGGCGCCGGACGGCTGGCTGTCCCTGGCCTTCTACAACCGCGACGCGCTGGTCTATCGCAACCTGCTCAAGGGGCATTTCCGCAAGCTGCGCAAAAATGACATGGCTGGCGAAAAACAGAGCCTGACACCGCAACAGCCTCTTGATCCGCGCGCGTTGGCGGCGCAACTTGAAGGCCTGTGGCAGGTCGAAAACCAGAGTGGCGTGCGGGTTTTCCATGACTACATGCCCGCGGAGTTCCAAGGGCGCGTGGCGCTTGATCAGTTGCTGGAAATGGAGCTGGCCCACCGGCGCCACCCCGCGTTTGCAGGGTTGGGACGTTATCTGCACTGGATCTGCCGTCCGCGCTGATCGAGAGGCACTGGAGAGCAACATGAAAGGTCGTTCAGGGGTGTTGGTGCTGTGCCTGGGGCTGGCGGCCTGCCAGGGCAGCAACCCGTATGTCGCCACGTCCAACCCGCTGCCGCCGGCGCCACCGGAAGCGGCCCAGGTGTTCGATCGCAGTGCGTACCCCGCGCCGCCCCGGGACTACGGTCGTTATCGCAGTTGGGCCTGGCTCGACGGGCGAATGCCGCCGGGAACCGCGTGGGCGGATTCGGCCCAGGTGGCCGAAGCGGTGAGTAACGCGCTGGACCAGCGCGGCCTGCGTCCATTGCATGACAATCGGCCGGCCGACCTGTTCGTCAGCGCCGACCTGCGCCTGGAAACCCGGCTGCGCCAGGTGCGCGATGACTACGACACCGGCTACTACGGCGGCTACAACCGCTATGGCCCCGGGTACGGCCCTGGTTATGGCATGTATCACACGGTGCCGGTGGTGCGCACGTATCAGGAGCAGGTCGTGGTCGTGCGCGTCGAGCTGTTCGACGCACGCAATCGCCAGCCGGTCTGGAGCGCCAGCGCCGAAACCCGTCAGCGTGAAAGCCAGGGTGCACGCACGGATGCCATTCGCGAAGCGGTGGAGAAAGCCCTGTCGGCTTACCCACCCAGTTGATCCTGCAACGGAGAAAAGCCATGTTGCGCCGTCTTGCCTTGTTGTCCTTTGCGCTGCTGCTGGGCGCCTGTGCCTCCAACCAGGTCAATCACGACTTCGACACCCGCCGCGATTTCGCGGCTTATCGCAGTTGGAGCTGGAAAGACCCGGCGCTGCAATACCGTCCCGATGACCCACGCATCAAGAGCGACCTGACCGAACAGCGCATCCGCCAGGCCGTTGCCGATCAACTCGACCAGCGCGGCCTGCGTCCGGCGACGTCGGGTGGGCAGGCGGATGTGCGGGTCCAGGCCTACCTGATCGTCGAGGATCGCCAACAGGAGGTGACCACTCAGTACGGCGGCGGTTGGGGCAGCCCCTGGAACGGCTATTGGGGCGGACCGATGTACAACGAAACCCGCAACATCAGCTACAAAGTCGCCACCGTGCAGATCGACCTGCTCGATGGCAAGGACGGCAAACTGGTGTGGCGGGGGAGCGATGAGCAGATCATGAGTGATTCGCCGAACCCGGCCGACCGCGACACGGCGGTGCGGGAGACGGTGGCGCGGATCCTCTCGGCCTACCCTCCGCGATAGCAGGCGCACACCGGGCGGGCTCTCTGAACGGGTGATGGGGGCGGGAGGGCCTCATCGCAAGCAGGCTCGCTCCCACAGTGGGTTTGGGCTGGGCCCCCTTGTGTGCGAGCCTGCTCGCGAAAGCGGCCTGTGGCCAATGCACGCCTTGCCGGCGTTGTCAGCCCGCCGGCCGCCATCCCCCCACCATATGTTCCAACTCTCCAGCCCCCATCAATCGCAAATCCCCGCTGGACCCCGCCGCGCTCGCCAGCAGCGTGACCTCGCTGGGCAGGCGCACTGGTTTCCTGAAGGCCACTTCTATTTCCAGGTTGGCTTCGGGCAAGTGCTGATCCAACGCCGCCAGGGTCCTGGCCTTGTTCCACAGGCCATGGGCGATGGCGGTCGGGAAGCCGAACAGCTTGGCGCTGGCGGCGCTCAGGTGAATCGGGTTGTAGTCGCCAGACACCTTGGCGTACTGCCGGCCGATGTCGGCCGGCGCGCGCCAGTGCGCCACTTCCACCAGCGCCAACTGGGTCGCCGGTGCGTCT
Organism: Pseudomonas citrullilanati; assembly: GCF_030580855.1. Lineage (GTDB taxonomy): Bacteria > Pseudomonadota > Gammaproteobacteria > Pseudomonadales > Pseudomonadaceae > Aquipseudomonas > Aquipseudomonas citrulli. The sequence continues at coordinate 64,080 of NZ_JAUQOP010000023.1, forward strand.
TCCACTGGTGTGCCGTCGAGCTGCACGCCCCGGCACAGCATCTGGCTGTGGGCTTGCCACAACAGTCCCAATTGATCTTCCAGGCGGGTCACCAGGTCGAACACCGCGCCCTTGGGGTGGGCTTGCAGGTTCTCGACATTGACGCTGGCGCGCACCTGGCTGACCCCGCCCATGGGCCGCAGCACACGGATGCGGTTGTTCAGGTGGATCAAGCCGAGCAGCGGAAACGGAAAGTCCCGGTCGGTGAGCAACTGCATCTGCAGGGCGAACGCCAGGACATGGGGATAGGTCGGGGGCAACAGCCCGTTCTCGGTGAAGCCGCAGACCTTGCGATAGGCCGCCAGGCGTTGCGGGTCGACCTGGAGCATCTGGCGCAGCCCTTGCTCCGGCAAGGTCTTGCCAGTGACCTTGCGGCGCGTCGCCGCTTTCGCGTAGAGCGCGGTCATCGACGGTGCGCCGCCGACCTCATGCCACTGAATCGTCATGTCATGCTCCCAGCAGGCTTTGCCCACACACCCGCAGCGCTTGCCCGGTGACCGCGCCCGTGCCCGGTTGTGCAAGCCACGCCACGGTCTCGGCGACGTCCTGGGGCAGGCCACCCTGGCCCAGGGAGCTCATGCGCCGCCCGGCTTCGCGCAGGGTGAAGGGGATCTCGGCGGTCATGCGGGTTTCGATGAAACCCGGCGCCACGGCGTTGATGCTGATGCCCCGGGCCTGCAACGCGGGCGCCCAGGCCTGGGCCAGGCCGATCAAGCCGGCCTTGCTCGCGGCGTAGTTGGTCTGCCCGCGGTTACCGGCGATGCCGCTGATGGACGCCAGCAGGATCACCCGCCCATGGTCCCGCAGGGTGCCACTGTCGAGCAGGGCCTTGGTCAGCACCTGCGGGGCGTTGAGGTTGACGGCCAGGACCGCGTCCCAGAATTCCGGGGTCATGTTGGCGAGGGTCTTGTCGCGGGTAATGCCGGCGTTGTGCACCACGATGTCGACGCCGTCGGGCAAGTGTTCGACCAACTGTGCCGGCGCGTCCTCGGCGCAGATGTCCAGCGTCAGGCTGCGCCCGCTCAAGCGTGCGGCCAGGGCATCGAGGTCGGCCTTGGCCTGTGGCACGTCCAGCAGGATCACGTCGGCGCCATCGCGGGCCAGGGTTTCGGCGATGGACGCGCCGATCCCGCGGGCGGCGCCGGTGACCAGGGCCTTGAGCCCGGTGAGCGGCCGCGTCCAGTCCTGGACCTGGGTGTCGCAGGCATCGAGGCGAACGACCTGCCCTGAGACGAAGGCGCTTTTCGGCGACAGGAAGAATCGCAACGCACCTTCGAGCTGGGTTTCGGCACCGTCGCCGACGTACAGCAATTGCAGCGTCCCGCCCTGGCGCAACTCCTTGGCCAGGGAGCGGCTGAACCCCTCCAGCGCGCGCTGGGTGCTGGCGGCGAACGGGTCCGCGAGGCGTTCCGGGGCGCGGCCGAGGATGACCACGTGGGCGCTGCGGTCGAGATTCTTCATCAACGGCTGGAAAAATTCCCGCAGTTGCTTGAGCTGGTCGGCTTGCACCAGGTGGCTGGCGTCATACACCACCGCCTTGATCTTCGGGCCGTGGCCGGGGATCCACTCGGTGCCCAGGCCCGGTTCGCCGCCGTAGACGAAAATCCCATCGGTCAGGCGCTTGGCGAACGTGCCGACCTGTTCGGTCAATGGCCCGCCGCCCAGCAGCAACGCGCCTTCGATCGGTCGCAGCCGCCCGGCCTGCCAGCGTTCCAGGCGCACCGGCGAAGGCAGGCCAAGGGCCCCGACCAGACGCAGGCCAACGGGCGAATTGGCGAAGTCGATATAACGGTCAGACATGGAACACACTCCGGCTGATGAGGTTCCAAGTGTGGACCATGATTGGCAATCAGTCGTTCGATCGCCGGGATAAAGCCTACGCTTGTGCAGGGAACGGCGTTTTCCTGGCCATTGCGTATTCGAACCTACACGGGGAGTTCTTCATGACACAGCTACGCCGCGTCGCGATCATCGGCGGCAACCGCATTCCGTTCGCCCGCTCCAACGGGGCCTATGCCACCGCCAGCAACCAGGCGATGCTGACTGCCGCGCTCGAAGGACTGATCGAACGCTACAACTTGCACGGCCAACACATTGGCGAAGTCGCGGCCGGTGCGGTGCTCAAGCATTCCCGGGACATGAACCTGACCCGCGAGTGCGTGCTGGGTTCGCGGTTGTCGCCCACCACGCCGGCCTACGATGTGCAACAGGCCTGTGGCACCGGGCTGGAAACGGTGTTGCTGGTGGCCAATAAAATCGCCCTCGGGCAGATCGACAGCGCCATTGCCGGCGGCGTGGACACCACCTCGGACGCACCGATTGCGGTCAACGAAGGGCTGCGCAAGATCCTGCTGCAAGCCAACCGTGCCAAGACCACCGCCGACAAGCTCAAGACCTTCCTGCAATTGCGGCCCCGGCACCTGCTGCCCGACCTGCCGCGCATCAACGAGCCGCGCACCGGCCTGAGCATGGGCGAGCATTGCGAATTGATGGCCCAGACCTGGCAGATCCCCCGTGCGGCGCAGGACCAGTTGGCCCTGGAAAGCCATCAGAAAATGGCCGCGTCCTACGCCGAAGGTTGGCAGAACGACTTGATGACGCCGTTTCTCGGACTGACCCGGGACAACAACCTGCGCCCCGACCTGACCCCGGAAAAACTCGCCGCCCTGAAGCCGGCCTTCGAGAAGAGCGCCAAGGGCACCCTGACGGCGGGCAATTCCACGCCGCTGACCGATGGCGCCTCGCTGGTATTGCTGGGCAGCGAAGAGTGGGCCAAGGCCCAGGGCCTGCCGATCCTGGCGTACTTGCGCGACGGCGAAACGGCGGCGGTGGATTTCGTCCATGGCGCCGAAGGGTTGTTGATGGCGCCGGCCTACGCGGTGCCACGCTTGTTGGCGCGTAACGGCCTGGCCCTGCAGGATTTCGACTACTACGAGATCCACGAAGCGTTCGCCGCCCAGGTGCTGTGCACGCTGAAGGCCTGGGAAGACCCGGATTACTGCAAGGCCCGCTTGGGCCTCGATGCCCCGCTGGGCGCCATCGACCGTAGCCGCTTGAACGTGAAGGGCAGCTCGCTGGCCGCCGGGCACCCGTTTGCCGCCACGGGCGGGCGCATCGTCGCCAACCTCGCCAAGTTGCTGGATGCCGCCGGGCGCGGCCGCGGGCTGATTTCCATCTGCGCGGCGGCCGGCCAGGGGGTGACGGCGATCATCGAGCGTTGAGGACCGCCGCGTCCGCTTGGGCGACTTGTGCCCGCCGACGGCTGGCGTAGCGCTCGGCGAGGATCGAGCAGACGATCAACTGCAGCGGGTGGTAGATCATGATCGGCAACAGGATCAGGCCCAGCCCGGGGTTGTTGCCAAAGATCAGCGCGGCCATGGGGACCCCGGCGGCGAGGGACTTCTTGCTGGCGCAGAACACCGCCGCGATTTCGTCGGCGCTGCTGAACCGCAAGGCGCGCGCGGTGCGGGTGGTCATCCACAGGATGATCGCCAGCAGCAGCGCGCTGCCCAATGCCGCGGTGAGCAAGAGGCCGTTACCTTGTTGCTGCCAGATCCCCGACACCATCGAATTGCAGAACGCCGCGTACACCAGCAGCAGGATCACCAGTTTGTCGATGATGCCGGTGTAGCGTTTGTACCGCCCGAAGAACCCCGCCAGCCAACGCCGCAGGACCTGTCCGAGCACCAGCGGAAGCAACAGCATCATGCACAGGTCGAGCAGGGTCGAGCCCAGGTCGATGCCTCCGGCGCCGCGCCCGACCACCAGGCTGACCAGCAACGGTGTCACCACCACCCCCAGCACGCTGGACAGGCTTGCGTTGAGAATCGCCGCCGGCACGTTGCCGCCGGCGCTGCCGGTGAGGGCCACGGAGGATGAAATGGTCGAGGGCAGGGCGCACAGGTACAGGAAGCCCAGCATCAACAGCGCCGGGACGTGGCTGCCCACCAGCCAGTGGCTGAGCAGCCAGATCAGCGGGAATACGCCAAAGGTAAAACCCTGCACCATCAGGTGCAGCCTGGTGTTCTTCAGGCCGTGGCGGATCTGCTCGCCGGACAGGTTGACCCCGTGCAGGAAAAACACCACGAAGATGCCGATGTTGACGACCCACTCGGCATGCATCGCGCCGCCGGTGGCACCGAACGTTGGAAAGAAATAGGCCAGCACCGTGGCCAGGACCATGCCGCAGAGGAACCAGTCGGTCACGATCCGTTTGAGGTGTCGGAAAACAGGCATAGAGCACCGCAAGTTGTAAGAAAAGTCGACTTAGCCTACCGTCGTCCCAGACAGTCGTCTTGCGACATAAGGCCAATCAATGCCGACTAACGGACACCAGCAGCTCGAACGCCGTATCCCCGACCTGACGCAATTGCCGCGGCCGCTCTACGCCCGTGTCGAGAGCCTGAACGCCGGGTCCTGGACCCAAGCCCACCGCCATGACTGGGTGCAGTTTTCCTACGCCATCAGTGGCGTCCTTGGCGTGCACACCGCCGAGGGCAGCTTCTTCGCGCCGCCCCAGCGGGGTATCTGGATCCCGGCGGACCTGGAGCACCAAGTGGTGACTTCCACCCGTGCGGAGATGCGCAGCCTGTATGTCCATCGCCAGGCCTGCCCGTGGGCGGACGGACGTTGTCGGGTACTGGAAGTCACGCCGCTGGCACGCGAGCTGATCAAGGTGTTCTGCCAGTTCCCGGCGGATTACCCCCAGGACAATAGCCAGGAAGAACGCCTGGTGCAGGTGTTGCTGGACCAGTTGGCGACGCTGCCGGAAGTGGGCTTTTCCCTGCCGTTGCCGCGCCACGCCCGCCTGCTGGCGCTGTGCAACGAGCTGATCGAGCAGCCCGAGCAGACGGTCACGCTGCACGCCTGGGCGGAACGCCTGGGGACGTCGGAGAAGACCTTGATGCGCTTGTTCCAGCGTGAAACCGGCTTGAGTTTTCGCGCCTGGCGCCAGCGCATGCGCTTGCTGTCGTCCCTGGGCGGACTGGAGAAAGGCGATAGCGTCACCCGTGCGGCGCTGTCCTGTGGCTACGATTCAACCTCGGCCTTTATCGCGGCGTTCAAGGGCATGTTCGGCTTTACCCCGGGGGAGTTGTTCAAGCATTGACCCTGGGCGGCACAGGGTTGTCAGCGTTTGTAGCAAATGCCCTGGCGCTCCGTTGCCGGTGCCGCGCCTTGCCCGGCTCTGATTCGGCGTGCCGGTTCGATCCGGCACAGTGTGTGCATCGCAGCTCATAGGTCGGCAACCCCTCCCCGTGGAGCGAGGATTGCCGTATAACGACTGTCATTCGCGTGTTCGGTAATGAAGGACCCACAATAAAAGCTGATGAAGACTCCAAAACGCATTGAACCCCTGATCGAGGACGGTCTGGTCGACGAAGTGCTGCGCCCACTCATGAGTGGTAAAGAAGCAGCTGTTTATGTGGTGCGCTGCGGCAACGAGTTACGTTGCGCCAAAGTCTACAAGGAGGCGAACAAGCGAAGTTTTCGTCAGGCGGCCGAATACCAGGAAGGCCGCAAGGTGCGTAACAGCCGACAGGCCCGGGCCATGGCCAAGGGCTCGAAGTTCGGGCGCAAGGAGGCCGAGGACGCCTGGCAGAACGCCGAAGTGGCGGCGCTGTTCCGGCTGGCGAACGCTGGCGTGCGCGTGCCCAAGCCGTACGACTTCCTCGAAGGTGTGCTGTTGATGGAGCTGGTGGCCGACGAGTACGGCGATGCCGCGCCGCGCCTGAACGACGTGGTGCTGGAGCCGGACCAGGCCCGCGAATACCACGCGTTCCTGATTTCCCAGATCGTGCTGATGCTGTGTACCGGGCTGGTGCACGGTGACCTGTCCGAGTTCAACGTCCTGCTCACCCCCACGGGCCCCGTGATCATCGACCTGCCGCAGGCGGTGGATGCCGCGGGCAACAACCACGCCTTCAGCATGCTGGAGCGGGACGTCGGCAACATGGCCTCGTACTTCGGCCGGTTCGCCCCGGAGCTCAAGCGCACCCGGTACGCGAAGGAAATGTGGGCGTTGTATGAGTCCGGTACCCTGCACCCGGGTAGCGTGCTGACCGGCGAGTTCGACGAGCCGCAAGAGCTGGCGGATGTCGGCGGGATCATGCGCGAGATCGAAGCCGCTCGCCTGGATGAAGAACGTCGCCAGGCCGTCCGCGCCGCCGACGACGCCCCGCCCGGCAAGGCCGAAGAACCGCCTCCGCCCTGGATGCAATGAAAGCCCGGTCCCTAAGTCCACTCAACTTCTGTGGAGCAACGCTGTGGGAGCGAGCCTGCTCGCGAAAGCGATGGACCTGGCGACAGGTATGTTCGCAGGGGCGGCGCCTTCGCGAGCAGGCTCGCTCCCTCAGCGGTTCTGGGGGCTCCGGCCACCTCAGGCGGCCGGGCTGCAACACCCCGAGGCCAGTTCCTTGAGGATCGGACAGTCCGGTCGATGGTCGCCGTGGCAGTGATCCACCAGGTCCTGGAGGGTGTCGCGCAGTTCGGCCAGCTCGCGGATTTTCTGGTTCAATTCGTCGATGTGCTGCCGGGCCAGGGCTTTCACATCGGCGCTGGCCCGTTGGCGGTCCTGCCAGAGGGCCAACAGCTTGCCGACCTCTTCCAATGAAAACCCCAGGTCCCGCGAACGCTTGATGAACGCCAGGGTGTGCAGGTCGTCGGCGCCGTAGATCCGGTAGCCGCTGTCGGTGCGGTGGGCCGCCTTGAGCAGGCCGATGGATTCGTAGTACCGGATCATCTTCGCACTCAGGCCGCTCTGGCGGGCTGCTTGGCCGATGTTCATCGCTTGTCCTCCAGCGGCTGGGGTGTCCAGAACTTCAACAGTAACGCATTGCTCACCACGCTGACGCTGGACAGGGCCATGGCCGCGCCGGCCAGCACCGGGTTGAGCAGGCCGAATGCCGCCAGCGGAATGCCGATCAGGTTGTAGACGAACGCCCAGAACAGGTTCTGGCGGATCTTGGCGTAGGTCTTGCGGCTGATGTCCAGCGCGGCGGGTACCAGCCGCGGATCGCCGCGCATGAGGGTGATGCCGGACGCGTGCATGGCCACATCGGTGCCGCCGCCCATGGCGATGCCGATATCCGCGGCGGCCAGGGCCGGGGCATCGTTGATGCCGTCGCCGACCATGGCCACCACCGAACGCGCCTTCAATTGTTCGACGAGGGCGGATTTGTCCGCCGGCAGCACCTCTGCGTGCACGTTGGCGATGCCCAGCGCCTGCGCCACCACCCGGGCGCTGCCCTGGTTGTCACCGGTCAGCAAGTGGCTGGCGATATGACGCTCGGCCAGGGCTTGCACGGCCGCCAGGGCACCAGGCTTGAGTGTGTCCCCGAATGCGAACAGGCCCAGTACCCGGGGCGCCGGGGCTTGTTCGATCAACCAGGACAGCGTGCGGCCTTCGCTCTCCCACGCCTGTGCCGACGCCTCCAGCGCGCCGGGGCCCAGGCCCAGGTCTTCCAGTAGGCGCCGGTTGCCCAGCGCCAGGCGGCGTTCGTCGAGGTTGCCGGCGATGCCGCGGCCGGTCAGGGCTTGGCTATCGCGGATGTCCGGCACGCTCAAGCCGCGCTCGCCGCAAGTGTCGAGCACCGCTTTGGCCAGGGGATGCTCGCTGCCGCGTTGCAGCGCGCCGGCCCATTGCAGCAGGGTGTCCTCGCTCCCTTCCACGGCACTGAAGTGCACGATGCGCGGAGTGCCGGAGGTCAGGGTGCCGGTCTTGTCGAACACCACGGTGGCAACGGCATGGGCCCGCTCCAGCGCTTCGGCATCCTTGATCAGGATCCCGTGGCGCGCGGCCACGCCAGTGCCGGCCATGATCGCCGTCGGCGTCGCCAGGCCCAAGGCGCAGGGACAGGCGATCACCAGCACCGCCACGGCGTTGATCACGGCTACTTCCAGCGGCGCGCCGTACAGCCACCAGCCCACCAGCGTGGCCAGCGCCAGCAGCAGCACCACCGGCACGAAGACCTGGCTGACTTTATCCACCAGTTTCTGGATCGGCGCCTTGGCGGCCTGGGCGTCCTCCACCAGGCGGATGATCCGCGCCAGGACCGTCTCGGCGCCCAGTGCCTGGGTGCGCACCAACAGCCGGCCTTCGCCATTGATGGCGCCGCCGGTGACCTTGTCGCCGGGCTGCTTGGGCACCGGCAGGCTTTCGCCGCTGATCAGGGCTTCGTCGGCGTGGCTCTGGCCTTGCAGCACTTCACCGTCCACCGGGAAACGCTCGCCGGGCTTGACCAGCACCAGGTCGTTCAAGCGCAAGGCGCTGATGGCGACGTCGCGCTCCTGGCCGTCGACCACCTGGATCGCCCGCTCCGGTCGCAGGGCTTGGAGTGCGCGGATGGCGCTGGCGGTCTGTCGCTTGGCGCGACTTTCCAGGTACTTGCCCAGCAAAACCAGGGCGATCACCACCGCCGAGGCTTCGAAATACAGGTGTGGCAGGCTGCCGGGGCGGGCGCTGGCCCATTCGTAGAGGCTCAAGCCGTAGCCGGCGCTGGTGCCCAGGGCGACCAGCAAGTCCATGTTGCCGGCCCTGGCGCGCACGGCCTTGAAGGCGGCGACATAAAAGCGTGCACCGAAGATGAACTGCACCGGCGTCGCCAGGGCGAACTGCACCCAGGCCGGCAACATCCAGTGCACGCCAAACGGCTGCAGCAGCATCGGCAATACCAGTGGCACGGCCAGCAGGATCGCCAGCACCAACGCCAGGCGTTCATGGTTCAGGTGTTGGCTTCGCGCTTCGGCGGAGGGCTCGACGGGGCTGATCTCGGCGTCATAGCCGGCGCGCTTGACGGCATCGACGAGGGTTTGCGGATCCACCTGGCCGCTCAATTCGAGGTGGGCGCGCTCGTTGGCGAGGTTGACGCTGACGCTGTCCACGCCCGCCACCTTGCTCAGGGCCCGCTCGACCCGCCCGGCGCAGCTGGCGCAGGTCATGCCGCTGATCGGCAGGTCGAAGGTGCTGGATACGGACATCGGTCTGGCTCCCTGTAGTGAAGGACTACAGGATCAACCTTGCCATGCGGGCAAGGTCAAGCGCCACCCGAACACTTGCCGATGCCCTGGGGAAGTGAGCGGGGTCAATAACCCAGGGCAGCCTGCTTGAGGAACATGCCTGAGTCGTTCATGGCGATGCGGAACTTCAGGATTTCGCCGGCCTTGAGGACGATCTCCTGGGAGCCCGGGGCAAGCATGCCGGGGTTGCACCCCGGTGCCTGGCCTGGCAGCAGTTTCAGGCGCAAGGAGAATCGGCCGGCCGGCAGGTTGAAGGAAGTGCTCTCTTCCTGGAACAGCCGGGCCGAGAGCTGGTCCTGGATATAGATGCCGATTTCGCAGGACGTCGCCACTTCCAGGCGCTCGCGGGAAATGATCAGCACGCCGTAATCCTCGGCCGATGCCTGGGGCACCACCGCTGAAAAACCGAGCATGCAAAACAGGCTGAACGCTGACCAGCGCATGGCTGAACCTCCGGTGTGGAATCCTTGATGTGTGCAGCTTGGCTGAGCCCGTTGCCGATTGCCAGCCCGGCAGTTTTCCCTGGAACTTGACCTTGCCATGAGGGCAAGCTTGAAACTGCTGGCAACCTCAATCCAAGGAGTCATCCCATGCAAGTATTCAATGTCCAGGGCATGTCCTGCGGCCACTGCGTCAATGCCATCACCCAGGCTGTACAGGCCCGTGATCCGGCCGCCGAGGTCCAGGTCGACCTGGGGGCGAAGACGGTACAGGTCCAGAGTTCGCTGCCGACCGATGCAGTGGTCGAGGCCATCAAGGAGGAGGGCTACGAAGTCAGCCCCGCCTGAAATTTTTTAATCGTTAGCGACCTATCGGAATGTTCAAGCGCGCCCGGCAGGGCTAAACTGTCGGGCTGCCGACTGACGCCTGACCTGGACGCCCGATGAACCTCCGCATCATTCTGATTCTTGGCGCCTTGAGCGCATTCGGTCCCTTGGCGATCGATTTTTACCTGCCCGCCTTCCCGGCCATGGCCACGGCCTTCGGCACCGACGAAAAACACATCCAGCTGACCCTGGCCGCCTATTTCCTCGGCCTGTCCATCGGGCAACTGGGTTATGGGCCGGTGGCGGATCGTTTCGGGCGACGCATCCCACTGCTGGCCGGCGTTGGCCTGTTCACCCTGGCTTCCCTGGCGTGTGCCTACGCGCCGAACCTCGAATGGCTGATCGCCGCCCGCTTCGTCCAGGCCTTGGGCGGTTGCGCCGGGATGGTGATTTCGCGCGCGGTGGTGAGCGACAAATGCGACGCGGTGGGCGCGGCCAAGGTGTTCTCGCAACTGATGCTGGTGATGGGCCTGGCGCCGATCCTCGCGCCGATGCTCGGCGGGTTGCTGGTGAACCTGCATGGCTGGCAATCGATCTTCATCGCCTTGACCCTGTTCAGCGCGCTGGCGGCGACGGCCGTGGCCTTGTGGCTGCCGGAAAGCCTGCCGGCCCATGTGCCCCGGCAACCGCTGTCCGGGGCGCTGCGCCAGTACGCGCGGCTGTTGACCGACCGGATCTACCTCGGCCATGCCTTGACGGGAGGGATCGCCATCGCCGGCATGTTTGCCTATATCGCCGGCTCGCCATTCGTCTTCATCAAGCTGTACGGGGTGCCGGCCGAACACTTCGGCTGGGTGTTCGGCACCAATGCGGCCGGGTTCATCCTGGTGGCCCAGGTCAACGCCCGGTTGCTGTCCAAGCGTGGCCCGGCGTTCCTGCTGGCCCGTGCGGTATGGGTCTACCTGGCCGCCGGGTTGACCCTGCTGGCCGTGAGTGCCTTGCAGCCCGAGCGGTTGTGGCCGCTGCTGATCCCGCTGTTCATCTGCATCGCCAGCCTGGGTTGCATCCTGCCCAATGCTTCCGCCTGCGCCATGACCGGGCAGGGCGCCCGGGCCGGCAGCGCTTCGGCGCTGCTAGGCTGCCTGCAATTTTCCGTGGCGGCCGGGTCCGCCGCGCTGGTAGCGGCGCTGCATGACGGCAGCGCCGTACCCATGGCGTTGGTGATGAGCTTGTGCGGGCTGCTGGTGGTCAGTGCGGCGATGCTGACCCGGCGCCTGCAGAATGCCCGGGCGCTGGCCCAGGCCGCTGGCGAGGCCTGATCAGCCGGCCGCGCGTTGCTGTTGTTCGGGGAAATGATGCGGCGCGTGAATTCGCGCTTGCAGGGTATTGGCGAAGGCCTGGGCTTCGGCCTCGGTGCGGAAGGTCACGACGTGCTGGTCGAGCCGCACTTGCCATTGGGATTTTGCCACTTCTTTTATCAGGATCTTCATTGCTGACCTCCTCACGTAAAAGATTGCGTTGCAAAGGCCTCGAGTGTAGACCGGAATGCGATCGCAAATGTGACAACGGTCAAGTCTCGGACTGACGGCACCCTGAACTGATCCTTGCGCCGAAGGCATGGCGAGGGAGACAGTCCCTCGCCATGCGCCAGGCTTGGTCAGAACCCTTCGAGCACGATCTTGCCCTTGGACTTGCCGCTCTCCAGCAACCCGTGGGCGCGGCGCAGGTTCTCGGCGTTGATGGTGCCGAAGTGCTCGCCGACGGTGGTCTTCAGCGTACCGGCATCGATCAGCTCGGCGATGCGATTGAGCAGTTTGTGCTGCTCGATCATGTCGGGCGTCTCGAACAGCGAGCGGGTGTACATGAACTCCCAATGCAGCGACAGGCTCTTGCGCTTGAGCTTGGTCACGTCCAGCGCCTTGGGATCATCGATCAGCGCCAGCTTGCCTTGGGGCGCCAGGGCTTCGACCAACTGGTCCAGGTGATGGTCGGTCTGGGTCAGGCTGGCGACATGGGTCACTTGCCCGTGGCCGGCCTTCTTCAATTCTTCGCTCAGCGGCTGGCTGTGGTCGATCACCCGATGGGCACCCAGGTCCCGCACCCACGCCTGCGTCTGCGGCCGGGAAGCGGTGCCGATGACGTTCAGCCCGGTGAGCTGGCGGGCCAGTTGGGTCAGGATCGAGCCCACGCCACCCGCCGCGCCGACGATCAACAGGCTCTGGCCCAGGTCTTCCTGGCCTTCCTGGATTTGCAGCCGCTCGAACAGCAATTCCCAGGCGGTAATGGCCGTCAGTGGCAGTGCCGCCGCGTCGGCGAAACCGAGGGTCTTGGGCATGTGGCCGACGATACGCTCATCCACCGCGTGCAATTCGCTGTTGCCGCCTGCCCGGGCAATGGAACCGGCATAGAAGACCTTGTCGCCTACCTTGAACAGCGTGACCTCGCTGCCCACGGCCTTGACCACGCCCGCCACATCCCAGCCCAACACCTTGGCCGCACCGTCTTCGGGCTGGACGTTCTGGCGAACCTTGGTGTCCACCGGGTTGACCGAAATGGCCTTCACTTCCACCAGCAAGTCCCGGGGCCCGGCCACGGGGGCTGGCAACTCGATGTCTTGCAGGGATTTGGGATCGGTGATGGGCAACGAATGGTAGTAGGCAATGGCTTTCATGAGCAGCTCCGTGAGGTGAATAACGATGCCGCCATGGTTAGCTATTTATCAGCCAGATAAAACCGGCTAAAAGAACAGGCTCTTTCAACCCATTATTGATAATGGAGCCATCATGCTTCGCTTCGATGACTTGCAGCTGTTTGTCCGGGCGGCGGATCTGGGCAGTCTTTCCGCGGCGGCCCGGGTCATGGACCTTTCGGCGGCGGTGGCCAGCGCCGCGTTGAAGCGCATCGAGCAGCACCTGGGTGCCCGGCTGTTGGCCCGTTCCACCCGCAGCCTGCGCCTGACCGCCGAGGGTGAAGGCTTTCTCGAATACGCCCGCGCCGCGTTGAGCAGCCTCGATGAAGGCAAGCGGTTGCTGACCAGCGGCCAGGACCAGGTCAGCGGGGTACTGCAGTTGTCCGCGCCGTCGGACCTGGGACGCAACCTGCTGCTGCCCTGGCTGGATGCGTTCCAGCGCGAGCACCCGGGGCTGACGGTGCGGCTGCTGTTGGGCGATCGCATCGCCGACCTGTTCAAGCAACCGGTGGACATTGCGCTGCGCTACGGCGAGCCGGAAGATTCGAGCCTGGTGGCCCTGCCTGTCGCCCCGGACAATCGCCGGGTGCTCTGTGCCTCGCCAGGCTACCTGGCTCGCCACGGTGAACCCCAGCATCTGGAGCAACTGGCCCAGCACAATTGCCTGCTGTACATGCTCGGTACCCGGGTTCACGACCAGTGGTGCTTTCATGACGGCAAGCGGGACGTGAGCCTCACGGTCAGTGGCGACCGCTTCAGCGATGATGCCGATGTGGTACGGCGCTGGGCCGTGGCGGGTGCCGGGATTGCCTATAAATCGTGGCTGGATGTTTCCACCGATGTGCTGGCCGGGCGTCTGAAAATCCTTCTGCCGCACCTGCAATGCGAACGGGCCCCCCTCCATCTGCTGTGCGCGCACCGGGCGCAATTGAGCAAACCCATCAAGCTTTTACGCGACATGCTCCAGGCCCGCTGCGGGCAGTTGACCGCGCAATTCCCGCACTCGGCAGGGGCGGGCCAATAGTCGCGGGCAAATAGAGAATTTTCCCGCATGTTCAATCGCCTCCAAAGGTTTCCGGAGGGCAGGAAAGCTCGACCGCCACGCTTATACTAGCGACCGCCCGAGCCGGCGCCCTACCGCGCCGCTTTTCGGCGGCCCCATGGCGGGTCGATAGGCGCCAGAGCAGTAGACGAATGATTCAACAGGGAGTGAATACATGGAACATGCACCTTGCATCAGCCAGATCGCCACGCTGCTGGCCGATCCCAAGCGCAGCGCAATGATGTGGGCCTTGATGGACGGCACGGCCCGGCAGGCCGAAGAGTTGGCCTTGCTCGCCGGGCTGTCGCCGTCCTCGGCCAGCGCTCACCTGGGGCGCCTGTGCGCCGGTGGCCTGGTGAAAGACGAAATGCGCGGTCGCAGACGTTTCTTTCGCCTGGCGGCGCCGGAGATCGGTGCGGCCGTCGAGGCCCTGGCCAGCGCGACGCTGGTCAGTACGCCGCGGCAAGTCCCGGAGGTCTTCAAGCGTGGCGTCAAGCTGACCCAGGCGCCGTCGGCCCCCGTCTCGCTGATGCGCGCCCGGCTGTGTGACGATCACCTGGGCGGCACCCTGGCCGCCGACCTGTACCAGCGCCTGGTGGACGCCGGCTGGGTCGAGCAGTGCGACCAGCGGGTGACCGTCACCCTCAAGGGCGCCAATCAACTGGCCGGTCGCGGCCTGTTCATCCAGGCCCTGGCCCACCGCAATGCCCACATCGCCTGCGCCTGCCCGGACTGGAGCGAACGACGCCCGCACCTGGGGGGCGCGCTGGGGGCGGCATTGCTGCAACTGTTCATGCAGTCCGGCTGGCTGAGCCTCCCCAACGATTCCCGCGCGCTGCACGTGACCGCACTCGGCCAACAGGAGATCCACCGGTTCGCCAGGCAGGAAAGCCTGGAGATGGCGCTCTAGAACGCCGCTGGCAAGTCGCTCAGGGCTGCCGCCAGGTCGCATCCAGCAAAGGTCCCGCACAAGGTTCGCGCACACTCGAATCCGCGGAATCATCGGATCGGGGAGGCAGCATGGACATTCAAGGTTACAGCGCGGCGGAGCGCCTGGAGCGGTTACCCATCAGCGGTTATCACCGGGTGATCTTCATCATCATTGCCCTGGCGTTTTTCTTCGACTCCATGGACCTGGCGATGATGACTTTCCTGCTGGGGTCGATCAAAACCGAATTCGGCCTGAGCACGGCCCAGGCCGGACTGCTCGCCAGTTCGAGTTTCTTCGGCATGGTCGTGGGGGCGTCGCTGTCGGGGATGCTGGCCGATCGGTTCGGGCGCAAGCCGGTGTTCCAGTGGAGCATCGTGTTGTGGGGCGTCGCCAGCTACCTGTGCTCCACGGCCCAGGATCTCGAAGCCTTGACGCTGTTTCGGGTGCTGCTGGGCATTGGCATGGGCATGGAGTTTCCAATTGCCCAGTCGATGCTTTCGGAACTGATCCCGGCCCGGCGTCGCGGGCGCTATATCGCGTTGATGGACGGTTTCTGGCCGCTGGGCTTCGTGGCGGCGGGCGTGCTGTCGTACTTCCTGCTGCCGGTGATCGGCTGGCGCGACATTTTCCTGGTGCTGGCGATACCGGCGGTGTTCGTCCTGGCGATCCGCTTCTTCATTCCCGAATCACCGCGCTGGCTGGAACAGGCCGGTCGAGGTGACGAAGCGGACGCGGTGCTGGGCCGGATCGAAGACAAGGTCCGGGCTTCGCTGGGGCGCGCCGACCTGCCGGAGCCGATCCGGTTGCCCAGGCAGGTGAGCGCACCGGGCGGCTTCTTCTCGGCCCTGGCGCAGATCTGGTCGCCGCTGTATCGCCAGCGCACGATGATGATCTGGAGCGTCTGGTTCTTTGCCTTGCTGGGTTTCTATGGCCTGACGTCCTGGCTCAGCGCGTTGTTGCAACAGTCGGGGTTCGCGGTGACCCAGTCGGTGTATTACACGGTGCTGATTTCCCTGGGCGGGATTCCCGGCTTCCTGGCGGCGGCCTGGCTGGTGGAGCGGTGGGGACGCAAGCCGGTGTGCGTCATCACGCTGCTGGGCGGTGGGGCGATGGCGTTTCTCTATGGGCAGAGTGCGGTGTTCGGCGGCAATGTCGGCCTGCTGATCGGGACCGGGCTGTTGATGCAGTTCTTCCTCTTCGGCATGTGGGCGGTGCTCTACACCTACACCCCGGAGCTGTACCCCACTTCGGCGCGGGCCACGGGCTCGGGCTTCGCCTCGGCGGTCGGCCGCATCGGTTCGTTGCTGGGGCCCTTGGTGACCGGCCTGGTATTCCCCATTACCGGCCAGGGTGGCGTCTTCGCCCTGGGCGCCTTGTGTTTTGCCGTGGCGGCCGGGGTGGTCTGGCTGTTCGGAATGGAAACCCGGGGCAAGACGCTGGAGGAGTTGAGCGAAGGCACGGGGACCGGTTAAACGCGATCCCTGTGGGAGCGGGCTTGCTCGCGAAGGCGTTGCGTCAGTCAACATTGATGCTGAATGTGCCGCCGTCTTCGCGAGCAAGCCCGCTCCCACCAGGGGGTATCATGGGCCCTAGGGTTTCACCAGCCGCGCATCCAGGCTGTTCTGCGCCAGGCGGGTGGCCTGGTCCTGGGTCATGCCCAAGTGGGTGTGCAGCGCATGGAAGTTCTCCGTGACATAGCCACCGAAGTACGCCGGGTCGTCGGAGTTCACTGTCACCTTCACGCCACGCTCGAGCATGTCGAGGATGTTGTGCTGCGACATGTCGTCGAACACGCACAGCTTGGTGTTGGACAACGGGCACACCGTCAGCGGGATCTGCTCGTCGATGATCCGTTGCATCAGCCGCTCATCCTCGATCGCCCGGACGCCATGGTCGATGCGCTGGATCTTCAGCAAGTCCAGGGCCTCCCAGATGTATTCGGGCGGACCTTCTTCACCGGCATGGGCGACGGTCAGGAAACCTTCGTGGCGAGCCCGGTCGAAGACCCGCTGGAATTTGCTCGGCGGATGACCCATTTCCGAACTGTCCAGGCCGACGGCGACGAACGCGTCGCGGAACGGCAGTGCCTGGTCGAGGGTTTTTTCGGCCTGCTCTTCGCTGAGGTGGCGCAGGAAGCTCAGGATCAGGCCGCTGGTGATCCCCAGTTGCTGCTCGCCGTCCTTGAGCGCGGCGGCGATGCCGTTGAGCACCACTTCGAACGCAATGCCACGGTCGGTGTGGGTCTGCGGGTCGAAGAACGGTTCGGTGTGGATCACGTTCTGCGCCTTGCAACGCAACAGGTAGGCCCAGGTCAGGTCGTAGAAGTCCTGGGACGTGCGCAGCACATCGGCGCCCTGGTAGTACAGGTCGAGGAATTCCTGCAGATTGTTGAAGGCATAGGCCTTGCGCAAGGTGTCCACGTCGCTCCAGGGCAGGGCGATCTTGTTGCGTTCGGCCAGGGCGAACAGCAACTCGGGCTCCAGCGAGCCTTCCAGATGCAAGTGCAGTTCGGCCTTGGGCAAGGCGTTGAGCCAGTCGTACATGGTTTTTTCTCATCAGCGAATCGATGGCGGCATTCTACAGGGGCCGGGCGCAATGTCGGCTAAAACCTGACCGGCTGATCCACTGTGCAAGCATTGCCCGTCACGAGAGGAAACGTTCGCGGCCCCCCACAGTCTGTAGCTCATGACCCCGTGCACGGTAATAGGCCAGCGATGCTCACGTTGATCAAGCAAGAAAAACTCCTGCTGCTGGCGCTGGTCGCCGCGTTCGTGGCTTATCCGCTGGAGCACTGGCTGTTGGGCAGCGGGCAAATGGTGGCGTTGATCGGCGCATTGGCATTGATCGGCTTCATCGTCGCGGCGTCCATGCGCGTGGCCCATCACGCCGAGCTGCTGGCGGAAAAGGTCGGCGACCCCTACGGCACCATGATCCTGACGTTATCGGCGGTGCTGGTGGAAGTGGTGATCCTGGCGATCATGATGAGCAACCAGGCGTCGCCGACGCTGGTGCGCGACACCATCTATTCGGCGGTGATGCTCGACATCAACGGCATCCTCGGGCTCGCGGCGTTGATGGGCGGGATCAAGCATGGCGAACAGGTCTACAACGACGATTCGGCGCGCACCTACAGTGTGATGATCCTCACCGCCATGGGCGTGTCGATGGTGGTGCCGGAGTTCATTCCCCGGGAGAGCTGGAAAACCTATTCGGCCTTCACCATCGGCGCGATGCTGGTGTTGTACACGTTGTTCCTGCGCATGCAGGTCGGGCCCCACAGCTACTTTTTCAGCTACAGCTACCCGGAAAAACGCCGTCGCAAAGAACCGGTGGAAGAGGAACCGAAACCCGTCAGCCTGGCGTTCTCCATCGCGGCGCTGGTGTTCGGCGTGGTGGTGATCGGCGCGCTGGCCGAAGTCATGTCCAAGGCCATCGACCTGGGGCTGGAAGGCTCGGGCGCGCCGCCGGTGGTCACGGCGATCCTGGTGGCTGCCATCTCCGCCGCGCCGGAAATCCTCACCGCGCTGCGCGCCGCCCTCGCCAATCGCATGCAGTCGGTGGTGAACATCGCGCTGGGAGCGTCGCTGTCCACGGTGATTCTCACGGTACCGGTGATGGAAGCCATGGCCCTCTACACCGGCCAGCCATTCCAGATGGCCATGACCCCGGTGCAGACGGTGATGATCTTCATCACCTTGATCGTCAGCGCGATCAACCTCAACGACGGTGAAACCAATGCCATCGAAGGCATGACCCACTTTGTGCTGTTCGCGACGTTTGTCATGTTGTCGTTGCTAGGGCTCTGAGCCTTGCGCCGATCAAACTGTGGGAGCGGGCTTGCCCGCGAAGGCGGTGCGTCAGGCGACTTCTCTAATGAATATGTCGCCGCTTTCGCGAGCAAGCCCGCTCCCACACTGGATTGAGGTTAGTCAACTCCCGGCAATCAGCTCCCGCGCCGCCTGGCTGTGATCGGCGATCAATCCCTTCAGGTCCAATCCCTCCACCTGGCCGTCGATCACCCGCCATTGCCCACTGATCATCACCCGATCGGCCCGGTCCGCACCGCACAGCAGCAGGGCGGAAATCGGATCGTGGCTGCCGGAGAACCGCAGTTCATCGAGCTTGAACAACGCCAGGTCAGCCTGTTTGCCGACGGCCAGTTCGCCGATGTCGCTGCGTCCGAGCAGTTGCGCCGAGCCGCGGGTGGCCCAGCCGAGGACGCGGTCCGGGGTGATCGCCGGGGCCCCGTAGCGCAGGCGCTGGATGTACAGCGCCTGGCGGGTTTCGAGCAGCATGTTCGAGGCATCGTTGGAGGCCGAGCCGTCTACGCCCAGCCCTAGCGGAGCGCCGGCGGCGGTCAGCTCCAGGGTCGGGCAGATGCCCGAGGCCAGGCGCATGTTGGAGCTTGGGCAATGGCAGATGCCCGTGCCGGCGGCGCCGAGACGGGCGATTTCATCCGGGTTGAAATGAATGCCATGGGCCAGCCAGGTGCGCGGGCCGAGCCAGCCGACGCTGTCCAGGTAGTCCACGGTGCGCAGGCCGAAGCGTTGCAGGCAGAACGCTTCCTCATCCAGGGTTTCGGCCAGGTGCGTGTGCAGGCGCACATCGAGCTTTTCCGCCAGGTCGGCGCTGGCGCGCATGATGTCGGGCGTGACCGAGAACGGTGAGCAGGGCGCCAGGGCAATCTGGATCTGCGCGCCGTCACCGCGTTCGTGGTAGCGGCCAATCAGGCGCTGGCTGTCGTCGAGAATGACCTGGCCCTGCTGCACGGTCTGTTGCGGCGGCAGGCCACCGTCGGCTTCCCCCAGGCTCATGGAACCGCGCGTCAGCATGGCGCGCATGCCCAGTTCGCGGACACTCTCGACTTGCACGTCGATGGCGTTTTCCAGGCCGTCGGGGAACAGGTAATGGTGGTCGGCGGCGGTGGTGCAGCCCGAGAGCAACAATTCGGCCAGCGCCACTTTGCTCGCCAGGGCGAGTTTTTCCGGCGTCAGCCGCGCCCACACCGGGTAGAGGGTCTTCAGCCAGGGGAACAACGGCTGGTTCACCACCGGCGCCCAGGCTCGGGTCAGGGTCTGGTAGAAATGGTGATGGGTGTTGATCAAGCCGGGCAGGATCACGTGCTCGCGAGCATCGAAGACCGCGTCACAGGGGTGGGCGGGTTGCTGGCCGGGGCCCAGCAGTTCGACGATCACGCCGTCCTGCAGGACGAGACCGCCACGGGCGTCGAGGTCGTTGGCGGTGAAAATGGCGAGGGGATTCTTTAACCAGGTACGGGTCGCAGGCATGGTGGCCGGCTCCTCTGAAAGTGGGTTCAGGTTAGCCAGCTCAGTGATGCCCTGTCTGCTGATCCAGGGTCGCCCGTTGGACCGGGCGAGGTGCGGAGTTTACTCAGGTAGCCGGGGAGATTTCCAGTGCCCCAAGCCTGATCCAGGGTGGGAGCGAGCGGGCTCGCTCCCACAAGAGGGGCAGTGGACTTACCAGGGAATCGTCTGGCCCTTGTAGTTGACGAAATGATGCCCACCCTTGCCGGCGAAGGCGTTGACCTGGTCGATCAGCCCGCGAGTGCTAGTCTGGACATCGATGTCCGCCCCTTCACCGCCCATGTCGGTCTTCACCCAGCCCGGGTGCAGGGACAGCACGGTCAACGCCTGGTCGCCCAGTTGGCTGACAAAGCTGTTGGTCATGGAGTTGAGGGCGGCCTTGCTGGCCTTGTACAGCGCCAGTTCCGGGGCGTCGGGCATGGTCACGCTGCCCAGTACCGAACTCATGAACGCCAACACGCCGCTGCCGTCGCGGATTTGGCCGACGAAGCGCTGCGCCAGGTTGATCGGTGCCACGGCATTGGTGAAGAACAACTGGCCGACTTCGGCCAGCGTCGCGCCGCCGGGGCTCTGGTTGTCCGGGCCCTTGACGCCGGCATTGACGAACAGCAGGTCGAAGGTTTCACCCTTGAGCTGCTGGCTCAGGGCGATGACCGCCTGCTGGTCGTCCATGTCGAGTTTCTCGATCCGCACCGGGCCCAACGCCTTCAACGCCTCTGCGTTCTGCGGATTGCGCACGGTGGCGGTCACGTTCCAGCCATCGTCCAGCAGCACATTCACCAAGCCGAGGCCCAGGCCCCGGGAAGCGCCGATGATCAATGCGTTTTTTGCCGAATTCATGAGGGCATCCTTGAAAGAAAAAGGTCACGGATTTAATGGACAACGTTGCCCGAGCCGTTGTTTCAGCTCGTGACGCAGTGCGTCGAGTTCGGTGATGCGGGTTTCGATCAGGTTCAGCTTGTCCTGCAGCAGTTGGGTGACGGCGCAGTCCGGGTCCGGTGCATGCCACAGGGCAGCGACGCTTTCACCGATCTCGCCCAGGGTAAAGCCCAGGCGCTGGGCCGTCTTGATATAGAGCACCAGTTGTACCGTGTCGACGGGGTAATCGCGATAACCGTTGGTGCTGCGTCCCGCCGCGATCAGGCCGCGTTGCTCATAGAAGCGCAACGTGTCGCGACTGACGGCGCAGGCCTGGGCGAGTTCGCCGATGCGCATGAGGATCTCCGGAAGGGCTTGACCCTGGAGCATACCCCAGGCTTTAGGCTGTTTGCTCCTTGATTATCTGGAGCATTGTTCATGTGGACCCCAACACAATATCGCCGTTTGGTGCGCGGCAGCGCCTGGTACGACCTGCTGATGACGGCCGCCTTCGCCACGCCCTGGACGTTTGCCGCCATGCATGGGCTGCTGGCGAGCATCGCCCAGGCACTGGATCTGCCGGGTGAACTGCCGCCGTTTGCGCCCGTGCATGTGCTGATAGCCAACCTGTTTGGCTCGATCGTCTGTGTATGGGCAGTGTTACGGATTCGTGATCCACAGGCAGTGTATGGGCGCTATGACGCGGCGGGACGGTTTCTGTTCGCCAGCTGGATGCTTTATGCGCTGATCCAGGGTGCCAGCGCCATTGCCGGGGTCTTCCTGTTCTTTGAGTTGGCCTGGGGCGTGTTGCAAGTCTTGCCTGTTCGTGGCGCTTGGTTAAAAAATGAACAAGCTCCCGCGGGCCATGCCGTTATTGGCACCTGAAGACCCATAAACGGGTTATCCACAGCTTGCTCCACAGTAATTGTGCGCAAGCGTAGCGCGCAGGCATAAGCGCTGCGCGGCTTTCTCCCAAAGGTGATAAACCGCCGCAACCGTCTGTTTTTTGAGTGGATTTGCCGATTGGGTGAGGCATTGGACAAAAATTGAGCAACCCTCTCAAACCCGCGTGACAGAAGGGTTGCAGAGGGATGTGCTCAGGTTATCCACAGCCGGGTGCACAGTGGATGTGGGCAATTTCCTGCGGCGTAGGGTCATCGCACTCAGCGTTCCAGCAGGATCCGACCACGGCTCAAGTCGGCCAGTTGCCTTTGCAACAGCGCGATGTGCGCTTCGCCAACGGCCAGCTGCAACGCCACGCCATTGGCGGTGAAGCGTTCTTCATTCACCAACCCGCCGCACTCGGCGACCCGCAGCTTCACCAGGGGCAATTCGGCGAAGCCGCAGGAGCAGTGCAGCGCCACACGGCTGATCAATTCGATCTTGTCGGCG
This sequence comes from Pseudomonas citrullilanati, assembly GCF_030580855.1. Classification (GTDB taxonomy): domain Bacteria; phylum Pseudomonadota; class Gammaproteobacteria; order Pseudomonadales; family Pseudomonadaceae; genus Aquipseudomonas; species Aquipseudomonas citrulli. Next base: position 86,137 of record NZ_JAUQOP010000023.1, read on the forward strand.
TTTTGCAGGCATTTGTTAGCGCCGCCACCGTACGCGCGCGCCAATCCGCCCGTGCCCAGCTGGATCCCGCCGTACCAGCGGATCACCAGCACCACCACCTGATCGCAGGCTTGTGCCTCGATAGCGGCCAGGATCGGACGTCCGGCCGTGCCGCCCGGCTCGCCGTCGTCGTTGCTGCGGTATTGATCGCCGAGTTTCCAGGCCCAGCAATTGTGCGTCGCGTCCAGGTCGCTGTGCTGGTCGATAAAGGCCTGGGCATCGGCGGGGCTGGTGATGGGGGCGGCGAAGGTAATGAAGCGGCTCTTGCGAATTTCTTCGCGGTATTCGCAAAAACCGGCAAGGGTAAAAGGCATGGGCAATCTTAAATGGCAGGTGTCAGGCCGCAGCCCTTGAGAATGATCCGGATCAGGTTGTCACCGGCGTCGATCATGTCCTGCTTGGTCAGTTTGCTGCGTCCGGTCACGCGACAGATCTGGGTGGCGAAATCGGCGTAGTGCTGGGTGCTGCCCCACAGCAGGAAAATGAGGTGGACCGGATCGACCGGGTCCATCTTGCCGGCGTCGATCCAGGCCTGGAATACAGCGGCGCGACCGCTGAACCAGGCGCGATAATCCTGGTTGAAATATTCGGTCAGGCATTCGCCACCGCTGATCACCTCCATGGCAAACAGCCGCGAGGCCTGGGGCTGGCGACGGGAGAATTCCATCTTGGCGCGAATGTAGCGAGTCAGCGCCTCGGCCGGGTCGTCTTCGGCGCTCAGGGCGTTGAAGGTGCTGTCCCACAGTTCGATGATGTTGCTCAGCACCGCTATGTACAGGCCCAGCTTGTTGGTGAAGTAATAGTGCAGGTTCGCCTTGGGCAGCCCGGCCTTCAGGGCAATGGCATTCATGCTGGTGCCCTTGAACCCGTGGCGGGCGAATTCATCTTCGGCGGCCTTGAGAATGGTCTCTTCGTTCTTTTGACGAATGCGACTGGTGGGCTTGCCACCGTGGGCGGGGACTTCAAAGGTCATGGACGTTTCCGAACTGGGTCTGTGGGGCAAGCAAATGCGTTGATAGCGCACCGGCGGCGATCCGACAAGTGTCGCCGTCATTAAAGCGGCTTGGGGATATCTCGGCGCACGGGCGCCCCGATCAACGAGTTGCCGCCAGGCTTTCGAGAAAACTCTCCAGCACCAGGTGAGGCCGCCGTCCCTTGCGCGTGACCGAGGCCAGGCTCAAGTCATAGAAACGCGTCGCAGGTTTCAGGGCCCGCAATCGGCCTTGCTGGACCCACAGGTTGGCGTAGTGATCCGGCAGGTAGCCGATGTAGCGTCCGGTCAGGATCAGGAACGCCATGCCCTCGCGATCCGACGCGCTGGCCGTGCAGTTGAGCGCCTGATAGTGGGCCTGGATTTCAGCCGGCAGGCGGAAGGTGGGGGCGATGGCGTCCTGGCTGTTGAGTCGGGCATCGTCGAGTGCCTTGTCGTCCACATAGAACAACGGATGTCCTACGGCGCAATACAGCAACGACCGTTCACTGTAGAGCGGTTGATATTCCAACCCCGACAGGACACTGGCCTGGGGCACCACGCCAACATGCAGGCGACCGTCGAGCACGCCTTGCTCGACTTCATTCGGGGCGATCATGCGAATCTGGATCTGCACGTCGGGCCCACGTTCCTTCAGTTGCGCCAAGGCGTGGGTGATGCGCATGTGGGGCAGGGTGACCAGGTTGTCGGTCAGGCCAATGATCAGCTCGCCCCGTAGATGTTGGTGCAGGCCGTTGACCTCGGTGCGGAAACTTTCCAGCGCACTCAATAGCTGCAACGCCGACTGATACACCTCGCGGCCTTCTTCCGTCAGCGAAAACCCGGCGCGTCCGCGCTGGCACAAACGCAGGCCGAGGCGCTGCTCCAGGTCGCTCATCTGCTGGCTGATGGCCGAGCGGCCAATGCCGAGCACCGTTTCGGCGGCGGAAAATCCACCGCATTCCACCACGCTGCGGAAAATGCGCAACAAGCGGATGTCGAAGTCGCTGACCTGGGCCAGGGGATCGGGACGGCGCGCGCTCATAGTTTAGTAGTCTGCTGACTGAAGGTTAGAAAAGTTGGATTTCACCGACTTTATCGCCGTGGCAACTTAGCTGCAAGAACGCCTTCCGATCCCTGTCGCCTTTGTCCTGAGAGGTTTTGTCGATGAACATGCCCGAACACGCTGCCAGCTCCCTGGCCAGTCAGCTCAAGCTCGATGCTCACTGGATGCCCTACACGGCCAACCGCAATTTCCAGCGCGATCCGCGCCTGATCGTGGCCGCCGAAGGCAGTTGGTTGGTCGATGACAAGGGCCGCAAGGTCTATGACTCATTGTCGGGCCTGTGGACCTGCGGTGCCGGGCACACCCGCAAGGAGATCCAGGAGGCGGTCGCCAAGCAATTGGGCACCCTCGACTATTCCCCAGGGTTCCAGTACGGCCATCCGTTGTCGTTTCAGTTGGCGGAAAAAATCACCAGCCTGACCCCCGGCAACCTCAATCACGTGTTCTTCACCGATTCGGGTTCCGAGTGCGCCGACACCGCGGTGAAGATGGTCCGGGCCTACTGGCGCCTCAAGGGGCAGGCGACCAAGACCAAGATGATCGGCCGTGCCCGTGGCTATCACGGCGTTAACATCGCCGGCACCAGCCTTGGCGGTGTCAGCGGCAACCGCAAGCTGTTCGGCCAGGCGATGATGGACGTCGATCATCTGCCGCACACGCTGCTGGCCAGCAATGCCTATTCTCGTGGCATGCCCAAGGAGGGAGGCGTCGCCCTCGCCGATGAGTTGCTGAAGCTGATCGAATTGCACGACGCTTCCAACATCGCGGCGGTGTTCGTCGAGCCGATGGCGGGCTCGGCCGGCGTGCTGGTGCCGCCTGAGGGCTACCTCAAGCGCCTGCGGGAAATCTGCGACCAGCACGGCATCCTGCTGGTGTTTGACGAAGTGATCACCGGCTTCGGCCGCACCGGTTCGATGTTCGGTGCCGACAGCTTTGGCGTGACCCCGGACCTGATGTGCATCGCCAAGCAAGTCACCAACGGCGCGATCCCCATGGGCGCGGTGATTGCCAGCTCCGAGATCTACCAGACCTTCATGAACCAGCCGACGCCCGAGTACGCCGTGGAATTCCCCCATGGCTACACCTACTCGGCGCACCCGGTGGCTTGCGCGGCCGGTCTGGCGGCGCTGGATCTGTTGCAGAAGGAGAACCTGGTACAGAGCGTGGCCGAGATCGCCCCGCATTTCGAGAACGCATTGCATGGCGTGAAGGGCGCGAAGAACGTCATCGACATTCGCAACTACGGCCTGGCCGGGGCGATCCAGATCGCCGCGCGCGACGGCGACGCAATCGTGCGTCCCTTCGAGGCCGGCATGGCGTTGTGGAAGGCCGGTTTCTATGTGCGGTTTGGCGGCGACACCTTGCAGTTCGGGCCAACCTTCAACAGCAAGCCGCAGGACCTGGACCGGTTGTTCGATGCGGTGGGTGAAGTGCTGAACAAGCTCGACTGACCCAACCTTCCTTAATAGCTTTCAACAACGGGCGTCCGATGATGGGCGCCCGTGGATAACATCCTGGAGCCCCCATGAGCCTCATCCCGCATTTGATCAATGGCGAACTGCTGAGCGACAGCGCTCGCACGGCCGACGTGTTCAACCCGTCCACTGGCCAGGCGATTCATAAAGTGCCATTGGCTGATCGCGCGACCATCCAACAGGCCATCGACGCCGCCAAGGCGGCTTTCCCGGCCTGGCGCAGCACTCCGGCGGCCAAGCGTGCGCAAGTGATGTTTCGTTTCAAGCAATTGCTGGAGCAGAACGAATCGCGCATCGCCCAATTGATCAGCGAAGAACACGGCAAGACACTGGAAGATGCGGCGGGTGAACTCAAGCGTGGCATTGAAAACGTCGAGTTCGCCTGTGCAGCGCCGGAAATTCTGAAAGGCGAGTACAGCCGTAACGTAGGACCGAATATCGATGCGTGGTCAGACTTCCAACCCTTGGGTGTCGTCGCGGGCATCACGCCGTTCAACTTCCCGGCGATGGTGCCGCTGTGGATGTACCCGTTGGCGATCGTTTGCGGTAACTGCTTCATCCTCAAGCCGTCCGAGCGCGACCCGAGTTCGACCCTGTTGATTGCCCAGTTGCTGTTGGAAGCGGGTCTGCCCAAGGGTGTGTTGAGCGTGGTGCATGGCGATAAGACGGCGGTGGATGCGCTGATCGAAGCGCCGGAAGTGAAGGCCCTGAGCTTTGTCGGTTCGACGCCGATTGCCGAATACATCTATGCCGAAGGCACTCGTCGGGGCAAACGCGTCCAGGCGCTGGGCGGCGCGAAGAACCATGCGGTACTGATGCCGGATGCCGACCTGGACAATGCAGTCAGTGCGCTGATGGGCGCGGCCTACGGTTCGTGCGGCGAACGGTGCATGGCGATTTCGGTCGCGGTGTGCGTCGGTGACCAGGTGGCGGATGCACTGGTGGCCAAGCTGGTGCCCCAGATCAAGGCACTGAAGATCGGCGCGGGCACGTCCTGCGGCTTGGACATGGGGCCGCTCGTGACCGGCCAGCACCGTGACAAGGTCAGCGGCTATATAGAAGACGGTGTCTCGGCGGGGGCTTCGCTGATCGTTGACGGCCGCGGCTTGAGCGTGGCCGGGCATGAGGAAGGTTTCTTCCTGGGCGGCTGTCTGTTTGACCGCGTGACACCCGAGATGCGCATCTATAAGGAAGAGATCTTCGGACCGGTGCTGTGTATCGTCCGGGTCAACAGCCTGGAAGAGGCGATGCAACTGATCAACGATCACGAGTATGGCAACGGCACCTGTATCTTCACCCGGGATGGCGAAGCGGCGCGGTTGTTCTGCGACGAGATCGAAGTTGGCATGGTGGGCGTCAACGTCCCACTGCCGGTGCCGGTCGCGTATCACAGCTTTGGCGGTTGGAAGCGTTCGCTGTTCGGCGATCTGCACGCCTACGGTCCGGACGGCGTGCGTTTCTATACCCGCCGCAAGGCGATTACCCAGCGCTGGCCGCAACGCGCCAGCCATGAGGCTTCGCAGTTCGCGTTCCCGAGCCTGTAAGGGAGTAGTGGAAGAGGCCGGCGCCTTTAGGCGCCGGCCTCTTTATTTACGGGGCTTTCTGACCGATATGACAGAATTGTGAAAAATAGGTGTTGACGGCAGTTTCCAGACGTCTATAATTCGCCCCACTTCCGGCGCAGTCGAAACGGAAAACTCCTTGAGTTTCAATGAGTTAGATGATTTTCGGCGGCGCAGGACTTCAGTTCATCGAAGTCCGGAAGCGCTGAAAAAGAGGTGTTGACAGCAGCGAACAACGCTGTAGAATTCGCCTCCCGCTAACGAGAGATCGGAAGCGCAAGTGGTTGAAGTTGTTGATGTTTCCCGAGGGAAACTTTGAAAAACTTCTAAAATAACCGCTTGACAGCAACACCAGGCGCTGTAGAATGCGCGCCTCGGTTGAGACGAAAGAATCAACCACCGCTCTTTAACAACTGAATCAAGCAATTCGTGTGGGTGCTTGTGGAGTCAGACTGCTAGTCAACAGATTATCAGCATCACAAGTTACTCCGCGAGAAATCAAAGATGTAACCAACGATTGCTGAGCCA
>NZ_JAUQOP010000024.1 GCF_030580855.1 Pseudomonas citrullilanati
GGCAGGCGCTGCTGCCGCGACCGGAGCGGCCTTGCCGCCGGTGAGTGCGCTCAGGGAGTCGTTGCCGAACGCCGAGTTCATCTTGGTCGGGGCGCTGTTCATCAGGGTGTCGAGCTTGCCGACCTTGTGCAGGGCCTGCTTGACCTTGGTCAGCAACTGTTCGTTGGTAAACGGCTTGCTGACGTAGCCGGAAACGCCGGCCTGGATCGCCTGGACCACGTTTTCCTTGTCGCCCCGGCTGGTCACCATCACGAACGGCATGCCCTTGAGGTTGTCTTGCTGACGGCACCAGGTCAGCAGTTCCAGGCCGGACATCTCGGGCATTTCCCAATCGCACAGCACCAGGTCGAACGCCTCGCGGGCCAGCAGCGCCTGGGCTTTCTTGCCGTTCACCGCGTCTTCGATGCGCACGCCCGGAAAGTAATTGCGCAGGCACTTCTTCACCAGGTCACGAATGAACGAAGCATCATCCACGACCAACACACTGACCTTACTCATCCAGATACACCTCTAAAAAATCCCGGCAAGCATACCGCTTTTACTGATGGCACATTGCCAAAAACCGTCAGTCACGCCGGGACTTTTCGTTCACGGGGTGCTGCTTTCGATTAAAAAAAACCCAAAAAAAAAGCCCGGCCAGAAGGCCGGGCGCTTTTCTTGGCAATCTTACTTATCGTCAGTCTCGCCCGGAACATTAGCGGTTTCGGACAGGGTGCCTTCAACTTCTTCCTTCATGCGCTTGAGCCCCATGTGCCGTACATCGGTACCGCGCACCAGGTAGATCACAAGTTCGGAGATGTTGCGCGCATGATCGCCGATACGCTCCAGGGAACGCAGGACCCAGATGATGCTCAGGACCCGGGAGATGGAACGCGGGTCTTCCATCATGTAGGTCGCCAGTTCACGCAGGGCGGTCTTGTATTCGCGGTCAATGATCTTGTCGTACTGGGCCACCGACAACGCCAGGTCGGCGTCGAAGCGGGCGAAGGCGTCCAGCGCGTCGCGGACCATGTTGCGCACCTGGTCGCCAATGTGGCGCACCTCGACGTAACCGCGCGGGGCCTCGCCTTCTTCGCACAGCTGGATGGCCCGGCGGGCGATCTTGGTGGCTTCGTCGCCGATCCGCTCCAGGTCGATCACCGACTTGGAGATGCTGATGATCAGGCGCAGGTCCGAAGCCGCCGGCTGGCGACGGGCCAGGATACGCAGGCATTCTTCGTCGATGTTGCGTTCCATCTGGTTGATCTGGTCGTCGATCTCCCGCACCTGCTGGGCCAGGCCGGAGTCGGCCTCGATCAGCGCGGTCACCGCGTCGTTGACCTGCTTTTCCACCAGGCCGCCCATGGCCAGCAGGTGGCTGCGCACCTCCTCTAGTTCGGCGTTGAACTGGGCGGAAATGTGGTGAGTAAGGCCTTCCTTCGAAATCATGGGGTTCGCTCCGCGAAAGTTGCGAGCTTCAAGCTGCAAGCTTCAAGCAGTTAAAAGTTGATCCTGATGACGCACCGTTTCTGACTTGCCGCTTGAAGCTCGCGGCTCGCAGCGGCCGCTAGCCATAGCGGCCCGTAATATAGTCTTCGGTCTGCTTCTTGGCCGGGTTGGTGAACAGGGTGTCGGTGTCGCCGAACTCCACCAGCTTGCCCATGTACATGAACGCGGTGTAGTCGGAAACCCGCGCCGCCTGTTGCATGTTGTGGGTCACGATGACGATGGTGAACTTGGACTTGAGTTCGTAGATCAGCTCCTCGACCTTCAGCGTCGAGATCGGGTCCAGCGCCGAGCACGGTTCGTCGAGCAGCAGCACTTCCGGTTCCACGGCGATGGTACGGGCAATCACCAGGCGTTGCTGCTGGCCGCCGGACAGGCCCAGGGCCGAGTCATGCAGGCGGTCCTTGACCTCGTCCCACAGCGCCGCGCCCTTGAGCGCCCACTCCACGGCTTCGTCGAGAATGCGCTTCTTGTTGATGCCCTGGATGCGCAGGCCGTAGACCACGTTCTCGTAGATGGTCTTCGGGAACGGGTTGGGCTTCTGGAACACCATGCCCACGCGACGGCGCAGCTCGGCCACGTCCTCGCCCTTGCGATAGATGTTGTTGCCGTAGAGGTTGATCTCGCCTTCGACGCGGCAACCGTCCACCAGGTCGTTCATGCGGTTGAAGGTGCGCAGCAAGGTCGACTTGCCGCAGCCCGACGGACCGATGAACGCGGTGACGCGTTGTTTCGGGATGTTCATGCTGACGTCATACAGCGCCTGCTTCTCGCCGTAGAACAGGCTCAGGCCGGGCACTTCGATGGCCACGGTTTCCTGGGCCAGGTCCAGGCTCTGCTTGTCGCGGCCCAGGGCCGACAGGTTGATGCCGTGTGAATGTGCTTCGTGTTGCATGGGAGGCTCCCTGTGCTAACAAATTCGGTTCGGCCGGCCACCGGGTGGCCCTGCCAATCTGTGTATTTGTGGGAGCGGGCTTGCTCGCGAAAGCGGTGTATCAGCTTGCATCTCTGCTGAATGTACCGCCGTCTTCGCGAGCAAGCCCGCTCCCACATAGAAATCAGCTATCCAGCGCCTTGTACTTCTCGCGCAGGTGGTTACGGATCCATACCGCCGACAGGTTCAGTACCGCGATCACCAGCACCAGCAACAGGGCCGTGGCGTACACCAGCGGTCGGGCCGCCTCGACGTTCGGGCTCTGGAAGCCCACGTCGTAGATGTGGAAGCCCAGGTGCATGATCTTCTGGTCCAGGTGCAGATACGGGTAGTTGCCGTCCAGCGGCAGCGACGGCGCCAGTTTCACCACGCCCACCAGCATCAGCGGCGCCACTTCACCGGCGGCACGGGCCACGGCGAGAATCATCCCGGTCATCATCGCCGGGCTGGCCATCGGCAGGACGATTTTCCACAAGGTCTCGGCCTTGGTCGCGCCGAGGGCCAGGGAGCCTTCGCGCACGGTGCGCGGGATCCGCGCCAGGCCTTCTTCCGTGGCCACGATCACCACCGGCACCGCCAGCAGCGCCAGGGTCAGCGAGGCCCAGAGCAGGCCGGGGGTGCCGAAGGTCGGCGCCGGCAGGGCTTCGGGGAAGAACAGGCGGTCGACCGAGCCACCCAGCACGTAGACGAAGAAGCCCAGGCCGAACACGCCGTAGACGATCGCCGGAACGCCCGCCAGGTTGTTCACCGCGATGCGGATCAGCCGGGTCATCGGCCCCTGGCGAGCGTACTCGCGCAGGTAGACCGCCGCCAGCACGCCGAACGGGGTCACGATCATCGCCATGATCAGGGTCATCATCACCGTGCCGAAGATCGCCGGGAAGATGCCGCCTTCGGTGTTGGCTTCACGGGGGTCGTCGCTGAGGAATTCCCAGACCTTGCTGAAATAGAAACCGAGCTTGGTCAGGGTGCCCATGGCGTTCGGCTGGTAGGCGTGCACCACCTTGCCGATGCCGATCTCCACTTCCTTGCCGTTGGCATCGCGGGCGGTCAGGCTGTCGCGGTTGAACTGCGCATGCAGGTCGGACAGGCGCGCTTCGATGTCCTTGTAGCGGGCATTGAGTTCGGCGCGCTCGCTTTCCAGGTCGGCCTGGGCGGCAGCGTCGAGCTTGCCGTCCAGTTCCAGTTTGCGCCCGTGCAGGCGGATGCGTTCCAGGCCGGCGTTGATCGCGCCGATGTCGGTTTTTTCCAGGGTCTTGAGGTCGGCGGCCAGTTGGTTGACGCGCTTGACGCGAGCCTGCAACTCCGGCCACGCGGCCTCGCCCTCGGCGACGACCTTGCCATCTTCCTTGACGTTGACCAGGTAGCCGTAGAAGTTGCCCCACTCGCGGCGCTCGATGGCCATCAGTTCCGGTGGCGTGGTCTGGTTGGTCAGCCAATCGCCGACGATCCAGGTGAAGTCGGTGCCGTTGAGGTCGCGGTTGCCCACCTTGACCAACTCGCGGGTCATGAATTCCGGGCCTTCGTCAGGCACCGGCAGGCCGGCGCTCTTGAGGCGCTCGCGAGGCACTTCTTCTTTCTGCACCACTTCGCCCACCACCAGGTGCGCGGGCATGCCCGGCACGTTGTAGTTGGCGTGGACCAGGTCCGCCGGCCAGAAGTGACCCAGGCCGCGCACCGCGATCACCGCCAGCAGGCCAATGGTCATGATGACCGCGATGGACACCGCGCCACCGCTGATCCAGACGCCGGGGGCGCCGCTCTTGAACCATCCTTTCAGGGAGTTCTGTTTCACAGACTTCTACCTTTCTTAAAGCGACGAATATTTCTTGCGCAGACGCTGACGGATCAGCTCGGCGAGGGTGTTCATGACGAAGGTGAACAGCAGCAGCACCAGCGCCGACAGGAACAGCACGCGGTAATGGCTGCCACCGACTTCCGACTCGGGCATTTCCACCGCCACGTTGGCCGCCAGGGTGCGCAAGCCTTCGAACAGGTTCATTTCCATGACCGGGGTGTTGCCGGTGGCCATCAGCACGATCATGGTTTCACCCACCGCGCGCCCCATGCCGATCATCAAGGCCGAGAAGATGCCCGGGCTGGCGGTGAGGATCACCACGCGGGTCATGGTCTGCCACGGCGTGGCACCCAGGGCCAGGGAGCCCAGGGTCAGGCCGCGAGGCACGCTGAACACGGCGTCTTCGGCGATGGAGTAGATGTTCGGGATCACCGCGAAGCCCATGGCCAGGCCGACCACCAGGGCGTTGCGCTGGTCGTAGGTGATGCCCAGGTCGTGGGAGATCCACATACGCATGTCACCGCCGAAGAACCAGGCTTCCATGTACGGGCTCATGTACAGCGAGAGCCAGCCCACGAACAGGATCACCGGGATCAACAAGGCGCTTTCCCAACCGTCCGGCACCTTCAGGCGCACGGACTCGGGCAGGCGGCTGAAGAAGAAACCGGCCACCAGGATGCCAATCGGCAACAACATCAGCAGGCTGAAGATCCCCGGCAGATGGCCTTCGACGTAAGGCGCCAGGAACAGGCCGGCGAAGAAACCGAGGATCACCGTCGGCATCGCTTCCATCAGCTCGATCACCGGCTTGACCTTGCGGCGCATGCCCGGGGCCATGAAGTACGCGGTGTAGATCGCCGCCGCCACCGCCAGCGGTGCCGCCAGCAGCATTGCGTAGAACGCCGCCTTGAGGGTACCGAAGGTCAGCGGCGAGAGGCTCAGCTTGGGTTCGAAGTCGGTGTTGGCCGCGGTCGATTGCCAGACGTACTTGGGTTCGTCGTAGTTTTCGTACCAGACCTTGCTCCACAACGCGCTCCACGACACTTCCGGGTGCGGGTTGTCCAGCGTCAGCGGTTGCAGCTTGCCGCCCTGCTCGACGATCAACCGGTTGGCCCGTGGCGACATGCCGAACAGGCCCTGGCCGTCGACCACCTGGTCCACCAGCAAGGTGCGGTGGGCGGTGCTGTGGAAGACCCCGAGCTTGCCGGCCGCGTCGAGGGCCACGAAGCCTTTGCGACGCTCTTCGGCGGTGATTTCAACAATCGGCGTGGTGCCCATCTGGAAGCTGCGGATCTGCTTCAGGCGTTGCTCGCCGTCAGGGTCGCGGGCCATGAACCATTGGCTCAGGCCACCCTTGGAGTCGCCGACGATCAGCGAAATGCCACCCACCAGCTGGGTCGCCGCAGTGACCTGGGCCTCACCGTTTTCCAGCAGCTTGTAGCGCCCGTTGAGGCTCTTGTCTCGCAGGCTGAACACATCGGCCTGGGCGCGTCCGTTGATCACGTACAGCCACTGCTGGCGCGGATCGACGAAGATGTGCTTCACCGGTTCGGTCATCTGCGGCAACTCGATGCGCGTCTGCTCGCTGGTGACTTCGCCGGTCATCATGTTTTCTTCGCTGGTCAGCGACAGCACCTGCAGTTGGGCGCCGCTGGAACCGGCCAGCAGCAGGGTCGAATCGGTGGCGTTGAGGCTGACGTGCTCCAGGGCGGCGCCTTGCTCGTTCAACGCGATAGGCGTTTCGCCATAGGGGTATTCGACCGCGGGCGAGATGGTTTTCTTGCCATCCGGGTAGCTGACCTTATAGGTGTGACGGAACACCAGGGCCTGGCCATTGGACAAGCCGACCGCCACCAGCGGGCTGCCGGGCTGGTCCTTGCCGATGGAGGTCACGCGGGTGCCGGCCGGGATCGGCAAGTCGACGCGGCGCAATTCGGCACCGCTGCCCAGGTCGAAAAACAGTGCCTGGCCCTTGTCGGAAACCCGCATCGCCACCTGGTTCTGTTCTTCGATGGCGATCATCAGCGGTTTGCCGGCGTCCTGCATCCAGGCCGGGGTAATCGAGTCCTTGGCGGTCAGGTCCGCGCCCTGGAACAGGGGCATTACCACATAGGCCAGGAAGAAGAAGATCAACGTGATGGCGGCGAGTACCGCGAGGCCGCCCACCAGCACGTACCAGCGGGTCAGGCGATCCTTGAGCGCACGGATACGGCGCTTGCGTTGCAGCTCAGGCGTATTGAAGTCAATGCGCTTGGGAGGGGAAGTCGTAGTCATTGTGGAATTGGCCAGATCATTCATGCGCACACCCTAGCGATCCTGTATGACAGAAAGATGACAATGCAGTGACGCAACAAAACCGCCGCCCGTGGGAACCGGCAGCGCAGGGGAAATTCGTGTGTGGGGAGCGAGCCTGCCCGCCCCCACAAAAAAGTCCGGGCGCTGGCCCGGACTCAGGTGTTACTGCTTGGCGACGTTGCCGCCTTCCGACAGGCCCAGGTCAGCCAGGGCCTTGGCGGCTACCTTGGCGGGCAGTGGGATGTAGCCGTCCTTGACCACGACTTCCTGGCCTTGCTTGGACAGGACCAGCTTCACGAACTCGGCTTCCAGCGGGGCCAGAGGCTTGTTCGGAGCCTTGTTGACGTACACGTAGAGGAAGCGCGACAGCGGGTACTTGCCGTTCAGGGCGTTTTCTTCGGTGTCTTCGATGTAATCGGTGCTGCCTTTCTTGGCCAGGGCCACGGTTTTCACGCTGGCGGTCTTGTAGCCGATGCCCGAGTAGCCCACGCCGTTGAGCGACGAGCTGATGGACTGCACGACCGAAGCCGAGCCAGGCTGTTCGTTCACGTTAGCCTTGTAGTCGCCTTTGCACAGGGCTTCTTCCTTGAAGTAGCCGTAGGTGCCGGATACCGAGTTACGACCGAACAGTTGTACCGGCTTGTTGGCCAGGTCGCCGGTCACGCCCAGGTCGCCCCAGGTCTTGACGTCGGTCTTGCCACCGCACAGGCGAGTGGACGAGAAGATCGCGTCGACCTGTTCCATGGTCAGGTGCTGGATCGGGTTGTCCTTGTGCACGAATACCGCCAGGGCGTCGACCGCCACTGGAATAGCGGTTGGCTTGTAGCCGTACTTCTGCTCGAAGGCTTGCAGCTCGTTGTCCTTCATCTTGCGGCTCATCGGGCCCAGGTTGGCGGTGCCTTCGGTGAGTGCGGGCGGCGCGGTGGAGGAACCGGCGGCCTGAATCTGGATGTTTACGTTCGGGTATTCCTTCTTGTAGTTCTCGGCCCACAAGGTCATCAGGTTGGCCAGGGTATCGGAGCCGACGCTGGAGAGGTTGCCCGATACACCAGTGGTCTTGGTGTAACTCGGGATCGCAGGGTCAACAGCGGCAACCGCGTTGGCAGTCGCGACGCCAGCAGCGACAAACGTCATTGCCGCCATCAAACGCTTCAGTTTCATGCCTTACTCCTAGCAGATAGGGTGTGTTAAGTCGGCCAAGTATCGGTAAGCCGTGTGAACACTCTATGGCTGAAATATGACAATTGGATGAAAGGCCAGCATGGAGTTTTACAAAGCGTTTCTGCTAGCGCCGGGCGCGAATGGGCCGGCGCACCGGTCGCGGCTTTCTGTGGGGCGGGCACGATGCGGATGCCCGCCCCAACGCGTCAAGCGGCGGGCTGATCGAGCTCCAGGCCCAGGCCCAGGCGGCGCGACATGCAAGGCCAGCGCTTCCAGGCGGCACCGGTTTGCGGGCTGCTGAGCTTCTCGCGGTAGCTTTCCACCGACTCCAGGGCGAATGTCTCGTCGTTGAGCATCTCGTCGAAGGCGTGATGCACCACTTCATCGAGCTGGTTGGCGAAGGCCTCGCCGATCAACTGGTGGGCGATCAGGTTGGCGACCGTCATGTCCAGGGGGATCAGTGGCTGGCCGAAATGCTTGATGTACAGGTCATTGACCTCTTCGACGAATCGATGGGCCAGGTAGGCTTCGTCCAGCAGGCTGTCGAGCCCGACATGGCCGGCCATGATCGTCGGCGGCTGGAGGAAATACTGTTCGGCGATCTTCAGGACCGGCTTGATCTGCGGCTCGATCCCCGCCTCCCGGGCGACGTCGTTGGCGGCATCGAGCAGGTCAGGCACCTCATCGATGTAGGCGGCGACAAAACGCGCCAGGACAGCATTGGCGTTGGTCTCGGGCAATTGAATGGCACGGTGCAGGTGCGGTAGCTGGGTTTCCAGCTGACGGGCCAACTGGCCGGTCTGGGCTTCGTGTTGTTGGGCTTTTTGGATCTGCTCGCGCAATGCGGCGGTGTTCATGACAACTCCAGGAAAACAAAGGCAGTGAATTAGGGAAGACATAACTTAGCTGGCGCATACGCACTCCTAAGACCCATTTGTCATAACCCGTTCATCCTTGATACGTCGCAGTTATATCGGTTTGCCATCACTCAGACTGCATCGTTCTCCATTCGCGGCCCCCGGCGCAAGTCCCCCCTGTTTCAAACGATTTACGCGGTCGCGTTGCGAGGTTGCAGTCGCTGTCTATACTCGGTTTGGAATGGAGTTAGCTGATGACACCCGATGCATAGGCAGCAAGGCACGGCGGTCGAGTTCGCAGTCTGATGTAGCCGCTCTCCTTGCCGCAGGCGCTACGCCTACGGGATAACAAGAACGATAAGGGGAACCCGCAATGACGCGACATCCACACGTATGGATGGGCCTCCTGTTGTGGTCGATTTTCAGCCCGGCGCACGCCGCCTGGACTGTGAATATGGCGCCTGGAGCGACACAGATCAGCCACGCAGTGTTCGACTTGCACATGACCATCTTCTGGATCTGTGTAGTCATCGGCATCATCGTCTTCGGCGCCATGTTCTGGTCGATGATGATGCACCGCCGCTCAACCGGCCAGAATGCCGCCCACTTTCATGAAAACACCCGCGTCGAGATCCTCTGGACGATCGTGCCTTTCATGATCCTGGTGGCCATGGCGATTCCCGCCACCGCCACATTGATAAAGATGTACGACTCCAGCGAGTCGGACATCGACATCCAGATCACCGGCTACCAGTGGAAATGGCACTACAAGTACCTGGGCCAGGACGTCGAGTTCTTCAGCAACCTGGCGACACCCGCCGAACAGATCCATAACCAGAGCGCCAAGGGCGAGCACTACCTGCTGGAGGTCGACAAGCCGCTGGTGCTGCCGGTCGATGCCAAGGTGCGCTTTCTGGTGACCTCCGCCGACGTCATCCACTCCTGGTGGGTGCCGGCCTTCGCGGTCAAGCGCGATGCGATCCCCGGGTTCGTCAACGAAGCCTGGACCCGCGTCGACAAGCCCGGCATCTATCGCGGCCAATGCGCCGAGCTGTGCGGCAAGGACCACGGCTTCATGCCCATCGTGGTCGAGGTCAAGAGCAAGCCCGACTACGAGAAATGGCTGGGCGAACGCAAGGCCGAAGCTGCGCAGCTCAAGGAGCTGACCAGCAAGGAATGGACCCTGGACGAACTCAAGGAACGTGGCGACAAGATCTACCACACCACGTGCGTGGCCTGTCACCAGGCCGAGGGCCAGGGCCTGCCGCCGATGTTCCCGGCCCTCAAGGGTTCGAAGATCGCCACCGGGCCCAAGGCTGATCACCTGAGCCTGGTCTTCCATGGCAAGCCTGGCACCGCCATGGCCGCGTTCGGCAAGCAATTGTCGGAAGTCGATATCGCCGCCGTCGTGACCTATGAACGCAACGCCTGGGGCAACAACAAGGGCGACATGGTCACGCCTAAAGAAGTGCTGGAACTCAAACAGGCGGAAAGCAAATGAGCCGGCCTGACGTGTGCTTCCGCAACCGGTCGGGGCTGATCGCCCCGCGCCGTCCAGCCCATTCGTTCGAAGGAGACAGGACATGAGTGCTGTGATCGATGACCACGGTCATGCCGGCGCCGACCACGCCCACGGCCCCGCCAAGGGCCTGATGCGCTGGGTACTGACCACCAACCACAAGGACATCGGCACGCTGTACCTGTGGTTCGCGTTCTCCATGTTCCTGCTCGGCGGCTCGTTCGCCATGGTGATCCGCGCCGAGCTGTTCCAGCCCGGCCTGCAGATCGTGGAGCCGGCGTTCTTCAACCAGATGACCACCATGCACGGCCTGGTGATGGTGTTCGGCGCGGTGATGCCGGCCTTCGTCGGCCTCGCCAACTGGATGATCCCGCTGATGATCGGCGCGCCGGACATGGCCCTGCCGCGCATGAACAACTTCAGCTTCTGGCTGTTGCCGGCGGCGTTCCTGCTGCTGGTCTCGACGTTGTTCACCGCCGGGGGCGGGCCGAATTTCGGCTGGACCTTCTATGCGCCCCTGTCCACCACCTACGCGCCGGAAAGCGTGACGTTCTTCATCTTCGCCATCCACCTGATGGGGATCAGTTCGATCATGGGCGCGATCAACGTGATCGCCACCATCCTCAACCTGCGCGCCCCCGGCATGACCCTGATGAAAATGCCGCTGTTCGTCTGGACCTGGCTGATCACCGCGTTCCTGCTGATCGCAGTGATGCCGGTGCTGGCCGGCTGCGTGACGATGATGCTGATGGACATCCACTTCGGCACCAGCTTCTTCAGTGCCGCCGGCGGCGGTGACCCGGTGCTGTTCCAGCACGTGTTCTGGTTCTTCGGCCACCCCGAGGTGTACATCATGATCCTGCCGGCCTTCGGCGCCGTCAGCTCGATCATCCCGGCCTTCTCGCGCAAGCCGCTGTTCGGCTACACCTCGATGGTCTACGCCACCGCGGCCATCGCGTTCCTGTCGTTCATCGTCTGGGCGCACCACATGTTCGTGGTGGGCATCCCGCTGGTGGGCGAGCTGTTCTTCATGTACGCCACCTTGCTGATCGCCGTGCCCACCGGGGTGAAGGTGTTCAACTGGGCCAGCACCATGTGGCAGGGCTCGCTGACCTTCGAGACACCGATGCTGTTTGCCGTGGCGTTCGTGATCCTGTTCTCCATCGGCGGTTTCTCCGGGTTGATGCTGGCGATCGCGCCGGCGGACTTCCAGTACCAGGACACCTACTTCGTGGTCGCGCACTTTCACTATGTACTGGTGCCTGGCGCGATCTTCGGGATCTTCGCCTCGGCCTACTACTGGCTGCCGAAATGGACCGGCCACATGTATGACGAGACCCTGGGCAAGCTGCATTTCTGGCTGTCGTTCATCGGGATGAACATGGCGTTCTTCCCGATGCACTTCGTCGGCCTGGCGGGCATGCCCCGGCGGATCCCCGACTACAACCTGCAGTTCGCCGACTTCAACATGGTCTCGTCCATCGGCGCGTTCATGTTCGGCACCACGCAGATCTTCTTCCTGTTCATTGTGATCAAGACCATCCGTGGCGGCCCACCGGCACCGGCCAAGCCGTGGGATGGCGCCGAAGGCCTGGAATGGAGCGTGCCGTCGCCGGCGCCGTACCACACCTTCACGACGCCGCCGGAAGTGAAATAGATGACACATGGCGCCCATGTGGGAGCGAGCTTGCTCGCGATGGCGGTGTACCTGACACACCGCGCTGCCTGCATCGCGAGCAAGCTCGCTCCCACAGGGTTCTCGGTGAGGTCTGAAAATCATGGCTGACTCGATTTCACTGAAGAAACTGGTCACCCGCCTGCTGGTCGTGGTGGTGGCCATGTTCGTCTTCGGCTTTGCCCTGGTGCCGATCTACGACGTGATGTGCAAGGCGTTCGGCATCAACGGCAAGACCGCCGGGCAGTACGAAGGCGAGCAGGTGGTCGATGAGTCGCGGCAGGTGCGCGTGCAGTTCGTGTCGACCAACTCGGTGGACATGCCCTGGGACTTCTACCCCAAGGGCGATCAACTGGTGGTGCGCCCGGGCGCGGTGAACGAGATGGTCTTCGTCGCCCACAACCCCACCAACCGGCCAATGAGTGCCCAGGCCGTGCCGAGCATCGCGCCGAGCACCGCGGCGGCGTATTTCCACAAAACCGAATGTTTCTGTTTTACCCAGCAAGTGCTGCAACCCGGCGAACGCATCGAAATGCCCATGCGCTTCATCGTCGACCGGGACATGCCCAAGGAAGTGAAGCACCTGACGCTGTCCTACACGCTGTTCGATATCACCGCTCGTCATCCACCGGTGGCTCTAAACACTGACCGATAGCGTGCCCGATAAGGAGAACAATAAATGGCAACTCACGAACACTATTACGTTCCGGCCCAGAGCAAATGGCCGATCATCGCCACGGTCGGGATGTTCGTCACGGTGTACGGCCTGGCGACCTGGTTCAACGACCTGAAGGCCGCGCGACCGGAATCCCACGGCCCGCTGATCTTCTTCGTCGGCGGCCTGCTGGTGGCCTACATGCTGTTCGGCTGGTTCGGCGCGGTGATCAAGGAAAGCCGCGCCGGGCTGTACAGCCCGCAGCTCGACCGCTCGTTTCGCTGGGGCATGAGCTGGTTCATCTTTTCCGAGGTGATGTTCTTCATCGCCTTCTTCGGCGCGCTGTTCTATGTCCGCCACGTGTCGGTGCCGGGCCTGGCGGGCGAAGGCACCAAGGGCCTGTCGCACATGCTCTGGCCGAATTTCGAATACGCCTGGCCGCTGCTGAACAACCCCGACCCGAAACTCTACCCGGCCCCCAAGGAAGTCATCAGCCCCTGGGGCCTGCCGCTGCTCAACACCGTGCTGCTGGTCAGTTCCAGCGTCACGATCACCATCGCCCACCACGCCTTGAAAAAAGGCCATCGCGGCGCGCTGAAGCTGTGGCTGGCGATTACCGTGCTGCTGGGTTGCGCCTTCCTGGGCTTCCAGGCCGAGGAATACATCCATGCCTACAAGGAACTGGGCCTGACCCTCGGCTCCGGCGTCTACGGGGCCACCTTCTTCATGCTCACCGGGTTCCACGGCGCCCACGTCACCATCGGCACGATCATCCTGTTCGTCATGCTGATGCGCATCCTGCGCGGGCATTTCGACAACGAGCATCAGTTCGGCTTCGAGGCGGCGAGCTGGTATTGGCACTTCGTCGACGTGGTGTGGATCGGCTTGTTCATCTTCGTCTACGTGCTCTGAGGCACGACTACCAGGGCGCGTGAGACACCAACTGGCCGCTGAAGAAGCCCCAGGCGATCAAGCCGACGGTGATCACGGCCAGGCAGACCCGCACCGCCAGGGCGATGACCAGGCGATTCGAATCGCTGTCGTCCTTGACCAGGAAAAACAGGCCGCTGAACAGGCTTGCAACCGTGGCAATCAGCATCAGGACGATGGCCGCTTTTAGCATTGGGGACACTCCGGGGGGACGCGATGCAGGTGAGTATAGCTATCCCGTTCGAGCACTTTCGGACGGCGCCATGAAAGGCTTCCGGCCGGGCCTCGTGCCGTCGCTGGTGGTGGCCGTGCTGGTGCCGGTGATGGTGTGCCTGGGGTTCTGGCAGTTGGGCCGCGGCGAACAGAAGCGCGTGCTCATGCAACAGTACGCCGAGCGCCGCGTGGCGCCGCCGATGGACAGCGCCGAACTGGCCCAGGCCGGCGACCCGGCCTTTCGGCTGCTCGAGTTGCACGGCCAGTTCGATGCCGAGCACAGCCTCCTTTTGGACAACCGCCAACACGACGGCCAGGTCGGCGTCGAACTGCTCCAGCCGTTTCTCGACCCCGCCAGCGGGGTGTGGCTGCTGGTCAATCGCGGCTGGCTGCCGTGGCCTGATCGCCGCACGCCGCCGGTCTTCACCACCCCCGAACAACCGGTGAGCCTCCAGGCCTGGGTCTATGTCGCACCGGGCGCGACCTTCCAGCTCCACGCCGACCCGACCGCCGCCCCCTGGCCGCGCCTGGTCACCGCCATCAAGCCGGACACGCTCTGGGCGGAACTGGGTCGCAACGGCTTCAGCTATGAATTACGCCAGCAAAGCGGCCCTGGCGCCTACCGGACCGACTGGCCGGTGGTGAGCATGGGGCCGGAAAAACACCTCGGTTATGCCGTGCAGTGGTTCGCCATGGCGGCGGCGCTGTTCGGCCTTTTTCTCTATCTCGGATGGCACAACGCAGGGAGACCGCATGGGAACCACCATGAATCCAACCAACACGTCTGAGGCACCCGCCACCCCTAGCCGGCGCAAGGGACGCCTGCAACTGCTGCTGATCGTGTTCGGCGTGATTGGACCGATGATCCTGGCCACCGGCATGTACAAGTTCCAATTCTGGGTGCCGGACAGCCGCAGCTACCACGGCGAGTTGATCGGCAACGGCCAGACCCGCGCCGAGATCGGCGTGCAGGCCGACGAGCAGCGCTGGCAGATCCTGGTCACCGCGCCGAAGGAATGCGCAGTGGATTGCCGGCAACTGGTGTACCTGGCCCGCCAGGTACAGATCGGCCTGGGCCGCGACGCTTCCCGCGCCAGCCATGCCCTGGCCATCGCCCAGCCGCTGGACGCCGAATACGACGCTCAGCTGCAACGCGAATACCCGCAATTGCAGCGCTACCCGCTGGACCTGCCGGCCTACCGCAAAGGCGCCCAGGATGCCGGCGGCGCCCAGCTGTGGATCGTCGATCCCCACAGCAACCTGGTGCTGCGCTACGACGCCCGGGTCAAGGGCAAGGACCTGCTCAACGACCTGCGCCACCTGCTGAAACTGTCGAACATCGGATGAGGGCATCGACATGGCCAAACCTGGATTTCGCCTCGCGCTGTTCGCCACGTTGCTGGCGCTGATCGTCGTCCTGCTGGGCGCCTACACCCGGCTCACCCACGCCGGCCTCGGCTGCCCGGACTGGCCCGGTTGCTACGGTTTCATCAGCGTGCCCAAGAGCGAAGCCCAACTGGCCCATGCCGAGCTGCACTTCCCTGACGCCCCGGTGGAAGCCCACAAGGGCTGGAACGAAATGGTCCATCGCTACTTTGCCGGGACCTTGGGGCTGTTGATCACCGCGCTGGCCGCCCGGGCTTGGATGAACCGTCACCGCCCCGGCCAGCCGTTGAAGCTGCCGTTGTTCCTGCTGGCCGTGGTGTTCGCGCAAGCCGCATTTGGCATGTGGACCGTCACCCTCAAGCTCTGGCCGCAGGTGGTGACCGGGCATTTGCTGGGTGGGTTCGCGACGTTGAGCCTGCTGTTCCTGCTGACCTTGCGGTTGTCCGGCGTATTGCCGGCGCTGACCGTGCCCAAGCGCCTGCAACATTGGGCCACCGCCGGGCTGCTGCTGGTGATCGGCCAGATTGCCCTGGGTGGTTGGGTCAGCTCCAACTACGCCGCCGTGGCCTGCATCGACTTCCCCACCTGCCACGGCCAATGGCTGCCACCGGCGGATTTCGCCAATGGCTTTCACCTCACCCAGCACATCGGCCCCAATTACCTGGGCGGGCAACTGGACAGCGACGCCCGCACCGCCATCCACCTGACCCACCGCATCGGCGCGCTGCTGGTGACCGTCGTACTGCTCGGGTTGGCCTGGCAGTTGAAAACCGTCGGCATGACCCGCCTCGCCGGCCTGGTCTTGGCGGCCCTGGCGGCGCAAATCACGCTGGGCATCAGCAACGTGCTGTTTCATCTGCCGCTGCCGGTGGCCGTCGCCCACAACGCCGGGGGCGCGGCGCTGTTGCTGACCCTGGTGCTGGTCAATTATCACGCCCGCACCAGCCTGGTCCGGGTCAGGCACCAAGTCCCGCTGCGCTGGCGGCTCACCCCGGCTAAACACGGCGCCAGCCCCCTGACAATAAAAGGAGAGATGCCATGGCAACCCTGACCGGTGAACGCCACAGCCAAGCGATCTGGCGCGATTACCTGGAGCTGACCAAGCCCAAGGTGGTGGTGCTGATGCTGATCACCTCGCTGGTGGGCATGTTCCTCGCCACCCGGGCCGGCGTGCCGTGGACGGTGCTGGTGTTCGGCAACCTGGGCATCGCCCTGTGTGCCGGTGGCGCGGCGGCGGTCAACCACGTGGTGGACCGGCGGATCGACGCGGTCATGGCCCGTACCCACAAGCGGCCACTGGCCGAGGGCCGGGTCTCCCCGGCGGCGGCCCTGACGTTCGCCCTGGCCCTGGCCGTGGCCGGCCAAGCGTTGCTGCTGGCCTTCACCAACCCGCTGACCGCCTGGCTGACCCTCGCTTCCCTGCTGGGCTACGCGGTGGTCTACACCGGCTTCCTGAAACGGGCGACGCCGCAGAACATCGTCATCGGCGGCCTGGCCGGCGCGGCGCCACCGTTGTTGGGCTGGGTGGCGGCCACCGGTCACGTCAGCGCCGAACCGCTGCTGCTGGTGTTGATCATCTTCGCCTGGACCCCGCCGCACTTCTGGGCCCTGGCCATCCACCGCAAGGAGGAATACGCCAAGGCCGACATCCCAATGCTGCCGGTGACCCACGGCGAGCACTACACCAAGATCCACATCCTGCTCTACACCCTGGTGCTGCTGGCGGTGAGCCTGATGCCGTTCGTGATCCAGATGAGCGGGATGCTCTATCTCGTCTGCGCCCTGGTGCTCGGCGCCCGGTTCCTGCAATGGGCCGTAGTGTTGTACCGTGGCAGTCGGCCGCACGCGGCGATCAACACGTTCAAGTACTCTATCTGGTACTTGTTCCTGCTGTTCATCGCCCTGCTTGTAGATCACTACTTACTGTTGAGCCTATGACTCGAACCCAGAAAACCGTCTTCATCCTCGTGGCCGTGATCGCGCTGATCCTCGGCCTCACCGTCAACAAGGTGCTGTCCGGCAAGGGCGAAGGCGACCCGACGGCACTGATCGACGCCGGCATCATCCTGCTGCCCCAGAGCCGCACCCTGCCGGACGTGAAAATGACCGACCAGGACGGCCAGCCCGTGGCGATCGATAGCTTGAAGGACAAGTGGAGCCTGCTGTTCTTCGGCTACACCTTCTGCCCGGACATCTGCCCGACCACCCTCGCCCAGCTGCGCCAGATCAAGAGCGAACTGCCGCCCGCGACAGTAGAAAAATTGCAGATCGTGCTGGTCAGCGTCGACCCCAACCGCGACACGCCCAAGCAGCTCAAACAATACCTGGGCTACTTCGATCCGCAATTCAAAGGCCTGACCGCTTCATCCATCGAAGACCTGCAAAAGCTCGCCAACGCCGTGAGCATCCCGTTCATCCCGGCGGACACCAGCAAACCCAACTACACCGTCGACCACAGCGGCAACCTCGCCGTCATCGGCCCCGACGGCAAGCAACGCGGCTTCATCCGCGCACCGTTGAACAACCAGAAACTGGTGGCGCAATTGCCGGAGATGCTCAAGCGCAAATAGCGCTTCCAGGGGCATGGCATTCAGTTGAGCCATGCCGATTCATTGTGGTGGGTGAACTCATTGTGGCGAGGGAATTTATCCCCGCTGGGCTGCGCAGCAGCCCCAAACAATCATCTCGATATGTCAAGCTGGACGCGTTCAACCATTGGAGTTGCTTCGCAACTCAGCGGGGATGAATCCCCTCGCCACGGGGTGTGTGCTGGGCTGATTATCCTGGCTGACCAGCACCCCCCTACATAAATAGCGCTTCCAGGGGCATGGCATTCAGTTGAGCCATGCCGATTCATTGTGGTGTGAACTCATTGTGGCGAGGGGATTTATCCCCGCTGGGCTGCGCAGCAGCCCCAAACAATCATCTCGATATGTCAGGCTGGACGCGTTCAACCTTTGGAAGTTGCTTCGCTCCTACGCAGCTATTCACCGTCGTGAAAGGCCTCGACAACGAATGCTTGCTCGCCAACCTCAGCGAAACCCTGGCCTCGGCGGATGCCATGGTGAGCGACTTGGCGTTTGACCTGGATGGGTCAAGACGGCATGTGGCGCTTGGGATTCAGCAGTTGATTGAGCTGAGTTCGTTGTTGGCGAATCGGGTATGGATAACGTGGAGCCGAGGCAGCAGTAATATTTCCCAACGAAAAAAGCCCGGCGTTTGGCGCCGGGTTTTGGTTCTTCTATTTGCAAATAATGTACGAATACTCTATAAACATCCTGAAATTACAGCTCCCTTTCTAGCGCCAGCCGTCAAATTGCAAAAAATGGCGAGCATAACCAGTTCGTATACATGTATGTGGTTCCGCCATCTTCTTATATTAGTCCGCCTTGAGGATTTTTCTAGTGATTCGTGCCCGCACTTACAACACCATAAATTTGTAGCTGGTGATAAACGTAGAAACAAAAAACTGCAAGAAAAATCAAGAAGGTTGGCAAATGGCTTGGGTGTGCCCAGTAGACAATATGATCAAGCAATAGCACTGCCGTTACAGCTGTGGCGAAAATGCTTGCGGACTTTTCAAGAAGGGTCTGAGGCACATTTTTTGATTTTCTTAGCCGATAAGGTCGTTGTAAAACTAAAAGTAGCAGCAATATGAATAGCGTGCCAACAATTGCTGCAAATGGAATAGCGATGGTGTCATGCTCGATAGCATATAAGTTATTTTCAAAATTAAAGTATAAATTATAGCCACCGACTACTGGGGTAGCCGAGAGACTTGCCAAATAGAAAACAAAAGAATGTCTTATCTTCATGTTTTTGTCCTTGCCCCATGGCAATAGCATTACCACACCATGGCACTACCACTTAGAAGTTAGGAGTTTTAAAACCTTTTCCTATCAAGTGAATTTTGTGTTCACCCGAAATATTGATTGGGTACCCTTTCCCTGGTAGGGCTCTGCCAGCCGTAGTCATTTGCTCAAGCGCCAGGGGTCTATCGCTTTTATTGAAGTCATAAATGTCATGGTAGGCTTTGACTGTTCCCAAGAATTGCCAAGATGTGTCTTGGTGGCGAGTAAAATCGCCCTCAACACGGAGTGTAATTCGCCCGAGGTAAGCACCAGTGATAAGGCTGTCCTTGCCCGTATCGTAAGCTATCTTTGGGTCCACCAGATGATACGTACCCGGCGACTTAGTATTTTCGATAGTCTGCTGCAATAATGGGAGTTTGTGTTCTCTTACTTGCAAACCAATAGTATTTATATCTACCTCAAGCTTCTTCCCCTTCCCCCATAAATAATGCGCCAACGCTTTGACCGGGCTGAACGTACCTCCAGATAACTTAGGCGTTTCCAATTTGTATGTTGTACTACGGGCGTATTTTGAGTTAGCGATAGCGATAATAGCCTCCCTCGACGTAAAACCACTTCTCTCAAGCGCATCAGCCAAACTAAAACAAATAGCTTTATTCTTGAAAAACACGTCATTTATACGCCAGTGAGGATCTACCCAACCACGTTCCCGCTCGACAATTTGCCATATATCTTTTATTGCGCCATAAGCATTTTTATGATTTACAGCCTTATCGAGAACTTTAAGATTGAAAGTAAAATCATCCAGCCCGGTCTGAGTTTTTATAAGATCGGTTATATAAAAATCGTCATCTTCTGTTAGTACATCTGGCTGAGGCGGTGGAAATATATAAGTACCATCAATGATGATACCGTCCGTGGACCAATATCCTCCTAACGAGCCTCGCCATGTACCGTTTACCTGAGTCGGGGGCAAGTCAATTCCGTTCTGCTTCATGGGGTCAAGTCCTTTTGTGATCGTAAACTTAAATATACTATGACCAGATTTTTTATCTGGCTTTTCTAATTAAGCACGAAGATGTAGGAGGCTCAATACCCCAGTCACCGCTTGGGAAATGGATTACAGTGTTTTAGGAATAAAAGGACGAATTTGTTTTCTAATATAATTCTGCGCCGTGGGTGTCAGAAATTTTGTGTTCGGGCATAACATGGGTAAGAGGTGCATGTATGCCAATCAAGAAGAAACCACTGCGAGACCTACCCAAAATCCCCAAGGAGCTGCTCGAGCAGTTCGGTGAGGGTCTGATGACTGCCGAGGCTATCGAGGACGCCTCTACGGCGTCCAAAAAGGCGCTGATCGAACGAGCCTTGAGCGCCGAGCTCGGTCATCACCTGGGCTATCCGCCGGGCGCGTAGCGCCCGAGAATATGGGGACGAATTTATTTACAGGCTCAATCTGCCCCACTTCTTCCCTTCAGCCAACCTACTCAAACCGCCGTCGCCTCATGAACAACCCCACCCCAATCGTCACGGCAAAAACCGACAGCAACCCCAGATCAAACCCCAAGAAACGGCTCTGACCCGCCACAACGCTGCCAACCGCACCCGCCGCCACCAACACCACGCCTAGCCACTTACGCAGCAGATACGGCTTGAGGAATTGATCGAGCAGAAAGGACATCACCAAGGCAATGACCAATTGAGTCATGTCGGACATGTACGTCTCCAGTCAGGTCTTGATGATCAATGTCGAGAGGCTGCGTTGCGGGCCGATGCCGCCGTTGACCTGTGCCTCGATGCTGACCAGTACATCGCCCGCATGGTAGGTGGGCAGGACTTCATTGGCATACTTGCGCACACCGGCCCCTACAGATGTCGCCACGTAAGAAGGGGCTACGGCCTTGGCGGCAACACCGAAGGCAGAGCCAGCAAGGGTGGCAATCGTGGTGCGTTGGGCGTTGAGGGCATCGCCCTGTTGGCGGGTCAACGGCTTGGAGATACCGATCATCATCACGCACGGCAGGCCCTTGGCCTGCATCTTGTCGTACACCTCGACGACCTTGGTGTTGACCTCGTAGTGGGCGCTTTTCGCTTCGCCAAAATGCAGTTCGCGCAAGCGTCCGCGCTCGTTGTCGGTGAGGGTGATCTGCGAGACGTTGAAGACGATTCCGTGAGTGCCCATGTATTGGTAAGTCCCTTCGAACTTCATCACTCGTTTCCTTTCGAGGTAAAGGCGTCGATTTTCTATAATGAACGGATTGGATTCAAATCATTTCATTTGTGTCAGTGATTGACCGGTTGGACCGCTATCGTGAGCAAGCCCCGGTCCCAGCGCCAAACAAGCCACCCGCACCACCCAAAAAACCCTCTCCTACAGCCCCTGCCTACACACCCCTATCAAGCTACGCATCCTTGCGCCTTTGCCTACAACTACGCCAGAATCCGCCCGCTTGTGCGCCTTGTCCCCGGGTTCTATTGTCTTCCTGCCACTGCCCATCAGTGGTCGGGTTTAGTAGCCCGGATGACATCCCGGTTGCACGAGTCTCATCAGTTAGGCATTCGCCTGCACTCGATGGTGGCTGTGCGCATGGCGCCCTCGGGCGCGCCGGTTTTAGGTATGTCACCGGTCTACTAACCTGCGCACAGCCGCCACCCTATCGTTTAGTAGCGAAATGGTTGCGGCCTAACCGAGAAGACATACCTATGTTCAAGATAACGCCCAATCCGCCTGAAGCAGGCTCCACCTCGCAATCCGCAAAATCCAAAGCCAAACAGCAAGACGAAACCACCCAACGCGTGCTCGATCATTACTTGCTACCGAAGCCGAATAAATCCCAAGACGAACCAAAACCGGGCCAGCTATTCACCCTCGTGAAAGGCCTCGACAACGAATGCCTGCTCGCCAACCTCAGCGAAACCCTGGCCTCGGCGGATGCCATGGTGAGTGACTTGGCGTTTGACCTGGATGGGTCAAGGCGTCATGTGGCGCTCGGGATTCAGCAGTTGATTGAGCTAAGTTCGTTGTTGGCGAATCGGGTGTTGGATAACGTGGAGCCGCGGCGGTAGTCATTACCCATCAACGAAAAGGGGACAGACCTATTTCCAGCAAACCTGTCCCCTCTTCACTTCACCTAGCACTTAGAAATCGATAGTCCCCGAAAACTTCACCAACCGCGGATCACCCTGCGAGAGGTAGCCGCCGTTGGCCGAGGCCCAGTAGTTCTTGTCGGTGATGTTTTCCACGTTGACGCGCAACGTCAGGTCTTTCTCCACGAATTTCATTTTGTAACGTGCACCAGCGTCGAAACGATTCCATGTCGGCAAGCTCAGGTTGTTAGCCTGATCAGCGTACTGCCCGCCCGTGCGCAACATCCTTGCGCTGAGCGCGGCACCTTCGATACCCGGCACATCCCAATCCACGCTGGCATTGAGCTGGAACGTTGGCACGCCAATGGCGTGATTGCCATCGTTGAGGCCGCCCGCGGTTTTTTTGAGTTCGGACGTCATGCGGGTACCGCCGGCCATCAACCGGAGGCCTTCGATGGGTTCGCCGAAAACGCTGATCTCCAGCCCTTTGTTGACCTGCTCACCGTCACGCACATAGAGGCTCTGCGCGTTGTCGACGTAACCATCGGAAGGTTTCTCGATGCGGAAAACACCCAGGTTGGCACCGAAGGTTTGCAGGTCCAGCTTGATGCCCGCTTCCAACTGTTTTGTGCGGCCTGGGGGAAAGGCTTGGCCCAGGTTCGTGATGCCTGTACCGGACGCCACTGGCCCTTTTGCCAAGCCTTCGATCCGGTTGGCGTAGAGCGATACGCTCTCCACGGGCTTATACACGATGCCATAAACCGGCGTGGTAATGGCTTCCTCGTAGAGCGCGCTACGACTGCCATCGTTTGCTGGATTGGCTGCTCCGTTTGAAGTGGTGCCATCGTATTTATAGTTTTCGACACGCAACTGCTGACGCCGAACACCATAAGTAACCAGCAATGTGTCATCGAACAAGCCCAGCGTGTCGGAAACCGCCAGACTTCGGTTGCGGGTTTTGCCGGTCACCCCGGGATCACCCATTTCACCGCCCGTGCTGGACACCGCCGTCGGCTTAGGAAGCTTCGGGGTGTTGTAGATGTTGCTGTTCCCGGTCACGGAACGATAGAACGTGTACGCGTTTTCCTGCTCGGTCCAGATCGTCGAGCCACCGATCGCAACTTGGTGGGAAACAGGGCCAGTATCAAAGCGCCCGTTCAACCCTCCACTGAACGAAGTATTGTCTTCATTGTGAGGAATTTCCGAGCCACCGATCGTCGCTACGCCGTTGTTGCCTACCAGTGTCGGGGTGGCATATACCCCGGTTTCGCGGGTGTGCTTCGCACCGCCAGCCAGGTAGGCGGTCCAGTTTTCGTTCAGGTCCCAATCGCCACGGACCATGCCGAACGTGTCTTCCGTTTCGGAGTAAGTCCAGTCCTGCCCATAATTGTGGCTCGCGTTTGGAGCCGTGGGAATGCGGGTGGCATTGCCGATATTCACGGAATTACGCAGTCCATTGATACGCTGTTTCTGATACCCGAAATCGGTGGAAACGCGGAAGTTATCACCTTGATAGTCCAGGCCCGCAACGAACAACTTCGTGCGCTGATCCTGGTCGTCGATCGCTGTTTCACCTTCCCGCTGGCTCAAATTCAACCTGGCGCCAAACCGGTCATCCTCGCCGAATCGCTGCCCGATATCCAAATGCTCGCCAATGCGGCCATCGCTGCTGATGTCCTGGGTATAGCGACGAGTCGGGCTATCCTCCGCACGTTTGGGCTGCAAGTTGACGCCGCCCCCCAGGCCCGAGCCCGTCGGACTGACACCATTGATAAACGCGTTGGGACCTTTGAACACCTCGACCCGCTCGATAGCCTCCGTCGACAGAATTTGACGCGGTAGAACGCCATACAGCCCGTTGTAGGAAATGTCGTCGCTGTTCAGCGGCAAGCCCCGGATCACGAACACTTGGGATTGGTTACCAAACCCATAGGATTGGCGCACCGACGGGTCATTGAGAAGCACATCGCCGACGTCCTCAGCTTGTTGATCTTCAATCAACTGCGCGGTGTAACTCGTCATCACGAACGGGACATCCATGTTGTCCTGATTCCCCAGCACGCCCATCTGGCCTCCCCTCGCCACCTGACCGCCCGCGTAGGGCGTGGGTAGCGTGTTGGAATTGGGTTTTATCGCACTGGCGGTAACGTCGGTTACGCCCAATTCAATAGGCTCTGCCGCCTGGGCCAGAAAGCTGGCCGAGCAGCATGCAGCCAGCAACGTAAGGCGAGATGGAAATAGCATGGAGTGAGTACCTGCCGGGAAACGGAGCGCCAAAAACCACTAATGCTAATGATTCGCAGATAGATTATCTATAACCAACAGTCTGTTGCTGTAAAAATAGAACGGTCGAAATCCGCCAGATACCGCTGTGTAGAGTCTTCGGCGAATGGCTACGGCCTCGCACCGTCTATTCTCAACCGTCAACAGTATTCCTGCGTAGGCCACGGAGCATTGCATGTTGATGAATTGGAAGGGCCAGGTCGCCTTGGTCAGTGGCGCTGGCAGCGAACATGGGATCGGTCTGGCCATCGCGAGGCGCTTGGGTAACCTGGGGGCAAACCTGGTCATCACCGCCAGCAGCGCCCGCATCCATGATCGCGTCGCGCAACTGAGGTCGGAAGGTTATGAGGTGGACGGTCGCGCGGCAGATCTCACCCAGCCAGCTCAAGTCGCCGAGTTGGTGACTTGGGCCGAATCGCGATGGGGAACAATCGACGTGCTCGTGAACAACGCCGGCATGGCGGTTCAGGGTGAAGCCGAGGTGTTCTCGGACATGGCCACTATGAGCGTCGATGCCTGGAACACCGCGATCGCCCGCAACCTGACGACTGTATTTTTGCTGACCCGAGCCGTATTGCCGGGCATGCAAAATCGTCGATACGGGCGCATCGTGCATATCAGTTCTACCACCGGCACCCGCGTCAGCAATCCCGGCGAGGCCGCCTATGCCGCGGCAAAGGCCGGGATCGTCGGGATGAACATGAGCTTGGCCCTGGAAGTCGCTCCGTTCGGCATCACCGTGAATGCCGTTGCCCCCGGGTGGATCGCGACGCAGTCCAGCACAGCCGAGGAATTGGCTGCAGCGAAGTATGTTCCCGTCGGGCGTGCGGGCAGACCGGAGGAAGTCGCCGCTGCGGTAGCCTTTCTTGCTTCTCCGGAAGCCAGCTACATCACGGGCGAACTGCTTGTGGTCGATGGCGGTAATTGCCTGTCGGAGAACAAAAGTCCTCGTTGAATCAAAAGCCCTTTGCTGGAAGGGATTCATGTGCTGACGGTGTTCATTTCGGACCCGTTTCCCTGTTTTCAGGATGAAGTTTTAAGCGATGCGGAGTCGGTTGGGGAGTGAGGTGGAGGGTGATTAGGACTGCCCGACGGGAGACCTTTGCTTACCCACATGACGATGCCCGATTTAGTACTTTTCATCCTGTACGCGGCCAGCTATAAAGCCACTGCGTTGTCCATTTCCGAGCCAATCCAAATACCGACGCCAGTAAATGGGCCACCAAACGCGCTTCGGTTTGAACAGAAAATGCCACAAACCTGTGGGAGCAAAGCTTGCTCGCGATTGCGCTAAGTCAGTCCGTCACAATGTTGACTGATCTGTCGCTATCGCGAGCAAGCTTTGCTCCCACAGGGTTTGTGCCGTTTGATCCTTAACTGATGGGCATCAGCGTCCTGCGCCGGGTCTTTCAGTCAGTACGCGATCAGCCTTTGGAACTGGCCTGCGCCGCTTCGATGATCAGCTCGGCGACTTTCCCCGGGTTGGACGTCATCACCACGTGGGAGGCGCCTTGGACGGTGACGGTCTTTTTCGAGCCGGCGCGGTCGGCCATGAATTTCAGCGCGGCTTCGGGGATGTTTTTGTCCGCCGAGCCGTAGATGAACCACGACGGCGTTTTTTTCCAGGCCGGGTCGCCAGACGCTTCCTTCAATGCAGCCTCGCTGATGGGACGCTGGGTGGCGGCCATCAGGGCCGATTCGGCCGCTGGGACGTCGGCGGCGAATTGTTGGCCGAATTTGTCCTGCTGGATGTAGAGGTCTTTGTTGCCGTCGTCCAGCGGCACCGGCGCGGCCAAGGTCGGCCCCAGGGTGCCGCCCGGGTAGCGACCGGACAGTTCGATGGCGGTTTCGCCTTTGTCCGGCGCGAAGGCCGCGACGTAGACCAGCGCCTTGACCCTGGGGTTGTCGTGCACCGCGTTGGTGATCACGGCGCCGCCGTAGGAGTGGCCCACGAGGATCACCGGGCCGGCGGTGTGCTCGACGATGTCGGCAACATAATCGGCGTCCTGCTTCACGCCGCGCAGCGGGTTGGCCGCCGCGACGACCGGGTAACCCTGGTTCAGCAATTGGGCGGCGACGCCATTCCAACTGGACGATTCGGCAAAGGCGCCATGCACCAGCACGACGGTGGGCTTGGCGGCGTCGGGTTGCGCGGCGACGCTATGCAGCGATGTCAGAGCCACGGCTGCGGTGATGGTGGCGGCCAAGAGTGATTTGATAGTAGGCATGATCATTCCTTTTCATTCATTGATTGGAGGGAGCGACGGGCTTACTTGCCCAGGAAGTCCAACAGGTCCTGGTTGAGGCGGTCCTTGTGGGTGTCGGCCTGAGAGGTAGGGATGCTATTGCTCATTTTTGCTTCCTTGTTTTTAGGCAGCCGGGATGACTGCTTCTGAGAATGTGTGAACGACCAGGTCGTGCCTGTTGCGGATCGCGGGTCTGTCAGGAGGCGACTGCCGCTCGGCGCATCGACGCTTGCCTGGCTTGGCTGCGCTTGTTGGCGATGGCCAGCTTGCCGACCAGTCGGATCGCCACGGCGGCGCAGGTAAGGCCGAAGGGCAGCACGTACCAGTCGCTCATCGGGATGCGTTTGAAGTTGGAGAAGGCGAACACGGCGGCGATGACCCACATGCCGGTGACGTGCAAGGCCTTCCAGGCCTTGGGGCCCAGCAGTCGGGCGGGGCCTTTGAATGACGTCAGCGCCATCAGCAGGATGAAGGCGTAGGCGGTCCCGCCCGGGATGTTGTTGGCAACGGTGCGACCCGGCCAGAATTCGATATTGAGCTGCCCATACCCGTAGATCAGCACGGCATGCACCAGGTGGGAGAAGGCAAAGGCCAGGCCGATGAAGCGCCGCTCACGCACCAGCGCCTTGGAGAACGCCGAAGGCACCAGCACGGCAAAGGCCGACGCGGTGAACGCGACCAGGAACAAGGCGAAGGAGGAACGGGCGGTGGCGCGAATGGCGCTGCGCAGCCCCTCGACCAGGTCGGGTTGTACAGCGACAGCCGTAATGCTCATCGCCACCACCAGGGCGGCGATCAGGCCGAACAGCGGCCAGCCTTGGGGACGGTAGGATTGGATCGTCATGGCAAGTTCTCCGGTAGTCAGGGCTCGCCGTTCGGGGATCCGGTGGCGAGTCGATGGGGAGAATTCTTGCAAGGGGATGTATACCGGCTATGTTCGAAAACCGGTGGTTATGCGTTCTTTTGAGTACGCCAATGCGCTGGATACAATGGCTTACAAACCCGGGTCCACGAACCCGGTCGCGGGGGCTGCACAGGGGTGTACAGCCCGCGGGGCCTATCGTTGGGGCACGAAGTCGAGGGTCACGCAAAGACCGCCGCCGTCGCGGTTGCGCAGGCTCAGTGAACCGCCAATCGCCACGGCCAACTGCTGGGCGATGGCCAGGCCCAGGCCGGTGCCGCCGGTGCTGCGGTTGCGTGAGCTTTCCACGCGATAGAACGGCTTGACCACCTCCGCCAGGACCTCCTCGGGAATGCCCGGGCCTCGGTCAAGCACACGGATCGAAACGCCCGTGTTCGCGTCGCCGGCGATTTCCACTTCGGCGGTGCCGGCGTACTTCAGCGCGTTATCCACCAGGTTCACCAGGATCCGGCGCAAGGCATGGGGCCGTGTCTCGATGACCGCGCCGTTCTTGCCGCGCAGGCTGACCTCCCGCCCGGTGTCCTGGTAGTCACACACCAGGCTGTCGAGAAAGGAATCCAGGCTAATGCGGCAACTGGCCTCGGTCGCACCATGGACGCTGCGGGCGTAAGCGACCCCCTCGCGCACCAGGTGCTCGATTTCGTTCAGGTCGTTGCCCAGCTTGTCTTTCTCCACCGAGTCGTCCATGAACTCGGCGCGCAGCTTCATGCGCGTGATGGGCGTCTGCAAGTCATGGGAAATGGCCGCCAGCAACTGCATGCGTTCTTTCAGGTACGCGGCGATGCGCGCCTGCATGCTGTTGAAGGCCCGGGCCGCGTAGGCCACTTCCCGTGGGCCGCTTTCATCCAACTGCACGGGGTGGGCGTTCGGGTCGAGGTTCTCGACCGCCTCGGCCAGGCGGCTGAGCGGGCGTATCGCGATGCGCACGGCCAGCCAGGTGCAGCCGATGATCAACACCAGCTGACCGAACAGGACGAAGGGCAACCAGGGTGACAGCGGCCGGACCGAAGGGCGCACATCGATGGTGACCGGGCTGCCGTCCGCCAGCCGCACCTGAGCCTGGAAATGCTGGAATGGCCCCGGGATCTCAACAAGCGTCAGGTCGTAGTCGCGGCCCAGCGCGACTTGAAGGGATTGCGCCGCCGTCGCCGCGAGATCGTTCGAAGTGAGTGGAATGCCAGGATCATGTTCGCGCAGCAAATAGTCATAGTTGCGGCGCTGCAGACGTTTGGTCCATGCCAGACGCTCGGCCGCCGGCAGACGGTCGAGGATGGCGATGGACGTCGCCGTGTCGTGTTCGAAATTGCCCAGCATGGCCGTCTTGGTGCTTTCGTAGCGTTCGTAATACTGGGCGGCGAACGTCAGGGCCTGGGCGAGTATCAGACCGACAAGGAACACCAGCCACAACCGCGAGGCCAGCGTGCGGGGCCATTGCAAGGCGAGCTTCATGACTGCTCCCCAAGCACTTCGACGGCAAAGGTAAAGACATAGCCTTCATTGCGCACGGTCTTCAGGTAGAGCGGTTCGCGGGCGTCATCCAGCAAGCGCTGGCGCACGCGGCTGACCAGCAGGTCAATGGAACGGTCGAAGATGTCCGCGTCGCGGCCCTGGGTGAGGTTGAGCAACTGGTCGCGACTCAGCACCCGCTGGGGATGATCGAGAAATACCCGCAACAGCCTGTATTCGGCACCGCTCAGCGAAACGAGCGTGTCGTCTTCATCGAGCAGGTGGCGGGCAGTGGTGTCGAGGCGCCAGCGGCCGAACTTGAGCATTCGGCCGCTTTCGGAGACGACGAAGTTGGGCGGCAGCATGCGGGTCCGCCGCAGCACGGCGTTGATGCGCGCGAGTAGCTCCCGGGCGGCGAAGGGTTTGGCCAGGTAGTCGTCGGCGCCCATTTCCAGGCCGATGATGCGGTCGGTCTCGTCGGTGCGCGCCGTCAGCATCAGCACGGGCGTGGCCTTATGCTTGCCGGCGCGCAGTTCGCGGCACAGCAGCAGCCCGTCATCCCCCGGCAGCATGATGTCGAGCACGATCAGGTCCACCTGGTTGGTTTCGAGAAAGGCCCGCATCTGGCGGCCATCGGCGACCACGGTGGTGCGCAGGCCATTCTTCTTCAGGTAGTTGCCAACCAGCTCCCTGATCTCCCGATCATCATCCACGATCAATACGTGATCGACATGTTCCATGCCCTGCTCCCCGACGCAAAAAGAGTGGCGATTGTATCGCTCTGTATCGCAACCCACCTCAGATACGTAACCCATCCAACCGAGGCATTTCTCGACACAGCCGAGATACCTCGCGGGCCTTTAATGAGCCCATCGAGACAACACGAATCGCCTCGATGAAACCATCGAACTCATTGAAGGAAAACGACCATGAACCTGAAGAACATCGCTGCCGCTTGCCTGATCACCGCCCTGGGCGCCGTCGCATTACCCGCCATGGCCCAGGACAAAACAGCCGGCGAAACCTATTCCTACGGCAGTCACCTGGATATCGCAAAAGTGGTTTCGCTGAGCGAAGACGGTGGCCAAGACTGCGGCTTGGTGAATGCGCAACTTACCTATCTCGATTCAATGGGTGATCAGAAAGCCCTGACGTACCTCAAGCATGCAGCCGACTGCAACAATCAAGGGAGCTGAAGTGTGGCTCAGAAATGGCGGTCCAGCTTTTTCAGAGGCCGCCTCATTTCCACCAGATAGCTATCGCGAGCAAGCTCCACACCGGGCGGTGAACACAACATCTGCAACACCGCCACTCCTTGTGGGAGCGGGCTTGCTCGCGAAAGCAGTGGGTCAGCTTGCATCAATATTGAATGTGCCGCCCCCTTCGCGAGCAAGCCCGCTCCCACACTGGATGGTGGTGAACACACCATCTGCAACAACCCCGATCTTCTGTGGGAGCGAGCTTGCTCGCGATGAAATCACCTCTGTTCCGGCGCAGAAAAAGCCACCCGCATCGCCAAAAACCCTCTCTCCTACAGCCCTCACCTACACCCTACCAGCAAGCTACGCATCCTTGCGCCTTTGCCTACAACTACGCCAGAATCCGCCCGCTTGTGCGCCCTGTCCCCGGGTTCTATTGTCTTCCTGCCACTGCCCATCAGTGGTCGGGTTTAGTAGCCCGGTTCAGGATACGGTCGCATGAGTCTCATCAGTCGGGCATTGCCTGCACTCGATGGTGGCTGTGCGCATGGCGCCCTCGGGCGCGCCGGGTTTTCGTTTCCTACCGGTCTACTAACTTGCGCACAGCTGCCTCCCTTTCGTTTAGTAGCGAGACGGTGGCGGCCTACTAACAAAGGAAACGTGAAAATGTTCAAAGCAACTCCAAATCCCCCAGACGCAGCCCCCTCCCCACAATCCGCAAAATCCAAAGCCAAACAGCAAGACGAAACCACCAAACGGGTGCTCGATCACTACTTGCTACCGAAGCCGGATAAATCCCAAGACGAGCCCAAACCGGGGCAGGTTTTCACCATTGTGAAAGGCCTAGACAACGAATGCTTGCTCGCCAATCTCAGTGAGACGCTGGCTTCGGCTGATGCGATGGTGAGTGACTTGGCGTTTGATCTGGAGGGATCGAGGCGCCATGTGGCGCTTGGGGTACAGCAGTTGATTGAGTTGAGTTCGTTGCTGGCGAATCGGGTGTTGGATAACGTGGAGCCGCGGCAGTAGGATTTTTTTCCCAACGAGAAAACCCGACGTTTTGCGTCGGGTTTTTGGTTTTCTATATGTGAAAGCGGACGAATAAGGCTCTAGCTATTCACCACTATGCTTCGTAAGCGATAGCTCCATACGGCCAATTGCAACCGCGCAGGCTCCGCGCACGCTGTCGATGAGGGTGATTTGCGAGACGTTGAAGACGATCCCGTGATTGCCCATGTATTGGAAAGTCCCGTATGGGCCGACGCTTGTTCGGGAACATTGCAGGCTTCATACCTGTCGACGCATATATTCCGCAAAAAGTGGAACGGTAAAATTCAGGTAACCATGATCTGTGCTGTAGATCATGCCCTTGGAAATGATGTTGGCACGAGTCGGTCCAAGCGATGATTGAGGACGTCCCATCGCTTTCGCAATATCAGCGATGGCATAAGGGCCGTCACCAAGCCCGGACATGGTCTTCACAAACTGCACTTCCGAAGGTGTGAGCCGATCAATGCGGACCCTGAAGAAACCCGCGTCAAGAGAGGCCAATGTCTCCGAATAAGAATGCTCGACATCGTCAACAGTAATTTCAGGCCCCTCGGCAATATTCCATGCCGTGGATGCCCATTCTTGAAGGAAGAAAGGATAGCCCTGCGTCCGCTCAACGATATTGCCCAGCGCTGCAGCATTGATTGAAGCGTCCTCCTCCACGATTGGCTTTTGAACAGCTTGAGTCGCAGACACTTGATCAAGCGGCCCCACTTCCGGGTAAAGGAAAAGCCGCTCCGCATATGACTTCGCTTCACCCGCCAGCCGGGCGACTTGCGGAAGACCAGCACCGACCAGCAGCACCGGAAGCCCTTCTTGCGACATGCGATGGATAGAGACAATCAATGCCGATAGATCTGCTTCGGTGAGGTATTGCACTTCATCGATGAGCAGAATCCAGCCTTTGCCGGCGGCCTGTGCCGCTTCGCCTATTACGGTGAAAAGATCTGGCAGATCATATTGAAGATTTCCGCTATCCGCGAGTCCAGGCTCAGGCTCAACACCGACCTCAATACCGCCGATATCAATCTTGAAGATTGATGCAAAGCCGCGAAGACCTTTCAGCCCACGATTAGCAATTTGCTTGGCGGCCTCAAGGCCGGAAAGCGCGCGCATGACTTTTCGCATCTCAGGATAGATAAGACGTGCAAGGCTTTCGCGTTCTGGCAACTCCACCTTGGAGACGAGAAGACCTGCCTCCTTCGCAATTTTTCCTATCTCGTTCAACAGAACCGTCT
The DNA here is from genome assembly GCF_030580855.1 of Pseudomonas citrullilanati. GTDB lineage: Bacteria > Pseudomonadota > Gammaproteobacteria > Pseudomonadales > Pseudomonadaceae > Aquipseudomonas > Aquipseudomonas citrulli. The sequence continues at coordinate 32,192 of NZ_JAUQOP010000024.1, forward strand.
TACCCGTGCCTCTCAACCCAAGGAGCATGATGGAACGAGCGCTTCGCCCATTGATGGCCCGTCCGCAGGCAATTCTTGCATCCTCAAGAATCAGATCGCGTCCCGCCAGTTCAGGGGGCCTGCTGCCCGCACCGGGTGCAAACGGATTACGGTAGGGATCCATGTCGGCCTCACAAAGTAACGAAATCTATATAAAGATAGCCAAAGCTAGCTCAAATACCTATCTTTTGCTATAGATTGCTAGCTTTAAGTAGAAGCGGATTTATTTCTGATGTTTTCCATGAGTGCTTCGCACTCAAGCGGGAGCAAGCTCCCTCGCCACGGGTGCGTAGCCTTCAGGTATGGCGGTCCAGCTTTTTCAGGAACACGGTCATTTCTTTTTCGGCCTGTTTGTCGCCGTGGGCGCGGCGGCTTCCTAGATGGCTATCGCGGGCAAGCCTTGCTCCCACAGGTATCTCCACTGCTCACAAATGCTGTGAACAACGCCAATCCTCTGTGGGAGCAAGGCTTGCCCGCGATGAGGCCCTTCCTGTCAATGCACAGTCTGGATCGGAAGAAACTCAACCCCACATGGAACAGCTTCTCGACGTCGTGTATTACGCCATAGCCCCATAGACCGCTCGGGAAGCGGCCCAAGGCAAGAAATAACCAGGCTGGTGTTTTACACCCAAGCGTCGTTAGCCACTCCAATCAATTGAACAGCCTCCTCTTCCGAAGGCTCGCTTGGCCCTGAGCGGACCGTCCTTCTCTGACCCTGATGACGTCAGCATTCAAGCCACTGGCCATGCCATGGCACAACGACTTTCCGGAGCGAATCCGTGCTGGTATTCCATGCTCAATATCGCCGCTAGCCTCTGATCCAGGTCTGGGTTGGCTTTAGTCTGAAAGCCCATGCGGGAGTAAAACGGTGCATTCCACGGTACATCTGTGAAGGTCGTGAGCGTTACGAAACCAAGCCTGCTTGAGCGCGCATAGGCTTTCGCTGCTTCGATCAACTGCCGCCCTAGGCCTTGTCCTTGCATCGATCGCATCACGGATAATTCATAAATGTGAAGATCATTGCCGTGGCGCTCCGCGCTGAGGAATCCTTGCGGCCGATTTTCGGCATCTACTGCCACCCAACACGTCGATAGAGCAATCCGTTGGCTATGACATTCGATGGACATCGGGGGCGATTCAGCCAGCCAGCTCAATTCGTCAATCAGGCGAAATGCCTGAGCGGCGGAAATTTCAATGGCGGGAAGAAGGGGGGCATCCTCCGGTACAGCAAGGCGGATAATTGCAGGCATGTGTCGCCTTCGATGAATTGATTGTTGGGGGCTGCTACGCAGCCCAGCGGGGATGAATCCCCTCGCCACGGGGATTTGTGTGCACTGGCTGCCTTGAGGCGAACCGTTGCGCAGGGTTCGTCGGGGCTGGGAACGACGTACTGCTTGCCCGGCAGAAACGAAGTGCAGCCGCCAATGGCCAGCGCGCCAGCCAGCAAGATACAGGCCTTGGACTGCTAAATAGCGGGGCGATGATAAAGGATTCGGTGAGGCATCAACCAGATTCCGGGCGTAGGCCTCACGAACCTTGTGATGCACACCTGCACCCACAAAGAGGCCATTTACGGTCAAACCTTTTGGCCATTTCGATCCCCTTTTGGCCGCTCCTGCCGTTCTCTCCAACAGCGCATCCCGCAAGACTGTGAGCTACCGGAACAGCCTTGCGGAGAACAATAAATGCTGACGATCTATTCCGACGATCACCACTTGCACCATGGCCGCTGCGAGTTGATGGATGGGCAGTTGATGCCGTGTTTCGAGATGCCGTCGCGGGCCGATCATGTGCTGGAGCGGGTCAAGGCGCAGGCGTTGGGGCCGGTGGAGGCGCCGCGGGATTTTGGCCTGGGGCCGATCCAGCGCATCCACAGCGCGGCGTACCTGGAATTCTTCAAGGGCGCCTGGGACCGCTGGGCCAAATACCAGCGCGACGGTGACCTGTTGCCCTTCACCTGGCCGGCGCGGACGTTGCGCACGGTCATCCCCACCAGCCTGCACGGCCAGTTGGGCTATTACAGCTTCGATGGCGGTGCGCCGATTACCGCCGGCACTTGGCAAGCGGCCTACAGCGCCGCGCAGGTGGCCCTCACCGCCCAGGCCGAGGTCCAGGGCGGCGCCCGCAGTGCCTTCGCGTTGTGCCGCCCGCCGGGGCATCACGCCGCAGGTGACCTGATGGGCGGCTATTGCTACCTGAACAACGCGGCCATCGCCGCCCAGGCCTTTCTCGACCAGGGGCACGAGAAGGTCGCGATCCTCGATGTGGACTACCACCACGGCAACGGTACGCAATCGATCTTCTACGAACGCAACGACGTGTTGTTCGCCTCGATCCACGGTCATCCGGAGGCGGAGTTTCCGTTCTTCCTGGGGTATGCCGATGAGCGCGGCGAAGGCGCCGGGGAAGGTTTCAACTTCAACTATCCTTTGCCGGCCGGCTCGGGCTGGGACACCTGGAGCGCGGCGCTGGAGCAGGCCTGCGGACAGATCCGCGGCTACGACGCCGATGTCATCGTCGTGTCGCTGGGGGTGGACACGTTCAAGGACGACCCGATCTCGCAATTCAAGCTCGACAGCCCGGATTACCTGGCGATGGGCAAACGCATCGCCGCACTCGGCAAGCCGACCCTGTTCGTGATGGAAGGCGGCTATGCGGTGGCAGAAATCGGCATCAATGCCGTGAACGTCCTTGAAGGTTTCCAAAGCGCCCCATGAGGAAGACAAGCATGAACAGACTCAAGCGTTTGATGGTGCCGGCCCTGTGCGCCGCGCTGCTGGGTACGGCCCACGCCGAAGAACGAACCCTGCGTGTCTATAACTGGTTCGACTACATCACGCCCAAGGCGCTGGAAGATTTCAAGGCGCAGAACAGCCAGGTCAAGTTGGTGTATGACATCTTCGACACCAACGAAGCCCTGGAGGCGAAGCTGCTGACCGGCAATTCCGGCTACGACGTGGTGGTGCCGTCCAATGTGTTCCTGGCCAAGCAGATCGAGGCCGGGGTCTTCCAGCCCCTGGACCGCAGCAAGTTGCCGAACTGGAACCACCTCGATCCCAAGCTGATGAAACTGATCGAGGCGAATGACCCGGGCAACAAATTCGCCGTGCCCTACATGTACGGCACCATCCTGATCGGCTTCAACCCGGACAAGGTCAAGGCCGCCCTGGGCGACCACGCGCCGGTGGACAGTTGGGACCTGATCTTCAAGGAAGAAAACCTCGGCAAGCTCAAGCAATGCGGCGTGGCGCTGCTGGATTCGCCGTCGGAGATCCTGCCGCTGGCCTTGCAGCACCTGGGCCTGGACCCCAACAGCAAAAAACCGGCGGACTACGCCAAGGCCGAAGCGCTGCTGATGAAGATCCGGCCGTACATCACCTACTTCCACTCGTCCAAGTACATGGCGGACATCGCCAACGGCGACATCTGCGTCGCGGTGGGCTATTCGGGCAGCTTCTCCCAGGCGGCCAACCGCGCCAAGGAGGCCAAGAACGGCGTGGTCGTGGACATGCGCCTGCCCAAGGAAGGCGCGCCGATCTGGTTCGACATGCTCGCCATTCCCAAGGGCGCCGCCAACCCGAACGACGCCTACGTCTTCATCAACTATCTGCTGCAACCGCAGGTGATCGCGCCGATCAGCGATTTCGTCGGCTACCCGAACCCGAACAAGGACGCCACCGACAAGGTCGACCCGGCGATCCGCAACAACCCCAACCTGTACCCGACCGAAGCGGCCATGGCCTCGCTCTACACCTTGCAGCCGTTGCCAAGGGATGCCGAGCGCGCGCGGACCCGGGCGTGGACGCGGATCAAGTCCGGCCAGTAACCGGCGTCGGGATCGCCTATACATAGTTACCACCCCCCTGCCAGGCAAGTGCCTAGCATGGAAACCCCCGAGGCATTGCGCTCCGGGGGTTTCCATGCTCCGCCAGACAGGGAATGTCCGATGACAACAACCGCCAGCACACCCCACGCAACACTCAATGCCAACCCCAGGGAAGCCGTGATCAACCAGTTGTTCGCCGGCCCCACCTACCCGGAAGTGGCCACCATCCTGTTGCGCGACGGCCTCAGGAAGCTGTACCCGACACTGAACCTCGACCCGCTCACTACGGTGGTCGGCCAACCGACCTGGAACATCGTCGATGGCGAAGTCGTCCAGGGCCAGACGCGCTACGAAACCCTCAGCGACATGCTCGCCAGGCGCGTGGACGATAGCGAGCCCACGCTGCTGATCCAAGGGGAGCACTTCTTGACCCAGTTGCCGCTCACGGTGCCGGAGGTGCATCTGCCCGTGCGCATCGACCAGATTGGAAACCTGATCAACGAGCTGGTGCCGGCCATGGCCACGGCTTGCCAGGAACAGCAACTGGCGTACTGGAACGCGTCGGTCGGCGATTCCGGGCCACGCTGGCATGAGCTCTCCAATACCTTGCGCCGGGCCTGGGACGTCCACCGCGTGCGGGGCTGGAGCGCTGCGGAATGCGCCATGGCCAGGCACCTGTTCCAGTACCCCGACCGCCAGGGCCGCCGGGACAACAGCCTCTACGACTGCCACGCCTACTTGATCGACATGGAGGGCATAGAGGACAACCAGGTACGGCGCCTGACTGAAAACTCGATCATGGTGCTGATTGGCAAGATCGACAAGCGCGAAGTCATCCTCAAGTACTCGCTGCTCAATGGCTACGAGAAATACAGCTCACAGCACGCACTGGGGCAATCCCTTCCGGCCCACCTGTACGCCAACCAGTACGGGAAGGTCCGCTGGCAGCTCTATGAGCCCGACGGCAATATCTTCGATCACAAGGCCTGCGGGATGATTTCCGAGCAGCTCAAGCTCATCAGCACCTCCAGCTTGCAAACGGTGACGCCCTACGAGCGTTGGCAGCCTCCAGCGGCCAGCCAGGAAGTGGACAACGATCCGGTGGAGGCCTGGTTCAAGCGGGAGATCCCCCGTTGGTTGCAGTCGGCCTCGACATCGGACCAGATCCTGTTCGCCCAACACATGAGGGACCTGTCGATACTCGGCAGCCTCCACGCGGGCAAAACCTACCTGGACGGCATCGCGCCGATCAGGGACTTCACCCTGGCGGCCCTGAAGCAGCGCATGCAGGCCGATCATGCCGACGCCTCGACGCTCGACCTGGAGAAGATCCAGATCGAGATACGCAGCCCCGTGATATGGGGCAGTTTTGTCGTGCCCGGCAAGGTCGACACCACCCGGTTCAGCCTCGTCGACCTGGCCTTGCAGAACCTGATCGCCCTGCCCCTCGGCAACAAGACCGTGCAAAGCCTGGACGACAACACGCCGTTGCCCGCGTGGATGACCGTCGATTACCTGGAGAACCTCATCACGCAGGTCGACATCGGTCGCGTCTACCCGGAGCTGGTCAAGCACACACTGCTCGACGACCCCGCCGAATCGACCCGGCGCGAACGACTGTTCAGCGCGCAGTTGCGCCTCCAGCTGCCGATGCTCGCGCTGGAAAGCAAGATCCGTGGCTTGGGCAACCTGGACGAAAGAGGCTACCGCTACGTCGCGGCGTTGATGGCCCCCGACGAAGCCGATCGCCAGGTGGACGGCAAGACCATCGTCATACGCCGGCTGGCCTTCGTCGCCGAACTGCAACTGGGCAACACCGAGGATGTGGTCACCAACATGTTCATCATCGGCCCCCAGGACTCGGACGCCGGTCCCTGCCTGCTGTACCGGCCGATGCTGGAGCCGCAATTGAGCCAGTACCCCTCGTTCAGCAACCTGCTGTATGCGATCAGGCAAACCCCGGCCTTGCGCCAATCGGTCCTGGCCTGGCTGCCCGATGGGGTGCGGGAGGATTACGGCCGCTACGTGTTCCCGGACCTGTTGCCCTCGCCCTGGACCATCCTGGCATTCGTGGCCGCGCCGGTAACCTCCCTGGCCAACAGCGGCCCCATCAGCTTGAGCGAAAAGACCCTGGGCGCCGATTTCCTGCCGATTCTGTACAAGGCCAACGCCGACGCATTGGTCACGCTGGCCGACCGGCAATCGGTCTCCAACCGCGAGAACCGATGGGAGTCCTTCAAACGGGCCGGCTGGCTGCTACTGAACGTGGCCTTGCCTTACCTGGGCACCACCGCAGGCACCGTGGCCTGGCTCTGGCAGACCCTGGACGATATCGACAAGCTGACGCGCGACGCCGAGGGGGCCGACGCCCCAGCCAAGTGGGAAGTGTTCGTGGACCTGCTGTTGAACATCTCCCTGGTGATCGTGGCCCATACCGTCAGCCGCAGCCGGGAGACCAAGCGTGGCCAGCCGGCGAACGCACCACGACCGGTGAGCGAACTGGAAAACCTGCTCAAGCCACGGCCTGAACTGGTGATGGAGCAGCAGCCGCCCCGCCTCTCCAAGGCTTTGCTGACCGAGCATTACGAGCGCATTCATTCCAGCGGCGCCCTGATGAGCCGCTCCCGGGAAAGCGCCACGCTGCTCGACGCCTTCAGCATCGCAGCCCCCCGAGCCCCCGGGCACCCCCAGGCCTTTGGCCCGCTCAAGGGCCTCTATGGGCAACAGGGGGACTGGAAAGCCTACCTCTCGGGCAGGTGGTTCAAGGTGGGCGTGCAGCACGGGCAGGTCTCGATCATCGACAGCAAGGATCCCGCCGGCATCGGCCCATTGTTGATGCGCGACGCCCAGGGCCAATGGCATATCGACACGCACTTGCGCATCCGCGGCATCGGTTCCCAGGGGGTGCGGGAAAAGGTCATTGCCAATGCCCAGCATCGCCGGGTCGAGCTGTTGGCTGAACTGAACCGCTTCGAAGCCAAGAAACCCCAGGCGCAGAAACTGCTGACCATGGAAGCGCAGGCCCTCAAGGAGGCCTCGGGCAGCGCCAGGGAGCTCAAGCGCGATGAATACGTCGGGGCGCTGAAAACCCAGCGCGAGCGTTACGAGGAGGCCCTGAAGACGCTATTGGAGTGGCCCGTCTTCCAGTCCAGGCCGGATTACCCCCGGACCCGCCTCGGCTACCTGAATGCCCAGGTCAATTTCACCTTCGCCGAAATAGACGCCCTCGGCGAACGGTTCGACCCGACCATGGACAAGGCCAAGGGCATGATCACGTCCGGGGTCAAGGTCCTGGAGCAACAGCACATCGACACGGCCCAGGCGATGGTCAACGTCGGCGACGACATGATCGAACGCCTCGACTACATGGAGACGCGTTTCACCGAGCTCAAGCAGATGGGCCGCGAAGGTTTCGAGTTCGTCCGCCAGCACCGCCGCAAGCTGCCGATGCATACCGGTGACGACCTGCGCCTGATCAAGCTGGATATGTTCCGCCACCTCTGCCTGTCCCTTGAAAGCGTCGAGTCGGTGCCCGAAGCCTGGGAAGAACTCAATCATCTGGTCGACAACGCCACCGTGGCGTTCCAGAGCCTGCGCGATGCAGCCGACGAACGAAGCCGAATCCGCCTGGACGAGCAGATCGACGCTTTCGGCAGCCTGGCCGAACAGTTCATGGCCATCGACGAACACCTGCAATACCTGGGCGGGGAATACAGGACGAGCATCCGCTCGGCGCAGCTCAATCGCCTGCGCAGCGGCATCGACACCCTGGTCAAAAGCACCCTGCAGCGCCTGGGGTCGGCCCTGGAGGAACGCAACGATCGACGTAACGCCCACAGCCCCTACGAGCAACGCCCCAGGCCGCGGAAAAAGTTCATCAGGGCCCGGTTCTGGGGACTGGTCAGCGGCGAGCCGCGCTTGTCCAGGTCGCTGGAGGAAACCGATTGGGTCGACGTCAAGAACCCGTTTTCCGGGGAGATCATCGTCACGTTCCACCGCAAGGAAACCGGCGAATGGATACCCCACATGAAACCCGGCGGCGAGCCCGCCGTGGTGCCCGCGCTGGCCACCAGCATGGCGAAGGGCACGGACCTGATCAACGGCCTGCCCGCGTTCAAGACGCAGGTCGAGCACACGGTCAAACAGTCGCACCGGACCGCCGCCGGGATCGGCATGATCCTCAACGCCCATGCCCGCCGGATGGAAAAAGTCAGCGCTGCCATCAACAAAGCGCTCGATCAAGCCCAGGGTGTCGTCTCGAACGAAACCACCGAACTGCCCGAAGCCCAGCGTCGCTCCGCCGAGCGCCTGCGCAGCCAACTGGAAAAGGAGTCGAGCGCGCTCTACGACCTGGGTTTCGAAACGGTGCTGCACGTCATCAAGCAGCGGCCGCCGACCATGAGCGGCGTCCTCTGGCTGCGCAGCCGCAACCAGATTTCCATCACCAAGCAGCGAAGCCGCCAACGCATCAAGCAAGCCCCTTTCGGTTACCTGGACCGCTACGAGATCAAGGAGCAGAAAACCGGCAAGACGCTCTGGTACGCGGATTTTCGCTATTCGACCAATTGGGTGCCGGCCCACGCGTTCATTTCCGCCCGCCTGAAAACCCTTGAGCAGATCGAGGAAGGGTACCTCGAAGCGCCTATCGAGCGGCTTGGCCAGCGCCAGCTGATCGACCTTTACCGCAGCGAAATCGCCATCGACCAGGCCAAGGAGGTGTTCTTCCAGAAGAAATCCCACTGAGGTCGCCAGGGGCATTCCTGCGGCGCCGTACCGTCAGGTTTTCCAGGCCTTGACCAGGTTCGCCAGCGCGGCATCGATCGCCGCTGGCGGGACCGCGGCGAACCCCAGCACCAGCCCGGCCCGCACCTGGGCCGGCTCGGTCGTGGGCAACCAGTAGCCACTCAACCCGTTGACTTCCACACCGACAGCCAACGCTTGGTCGATCAGCTCGCGCTCGCGCTCGACGGCGTCCACGGGCACCGTCACGTGCAGGCCCGCCACCACCGTGGGCATCGAGCCGACCCCTTCGATTGCCTTCGGCCAGCGTGCCAGCAATGCGTCACGCCGGGCCAGGGCGGCCCGGCGCATGCGCCGGATGTGCCGCTGGAAATGCCCGGCGGCCATGAACTCGGCCATCACCGCCTGGGTGCTGACCTCGGAATGGCGCACGTCCACGGCCCGCCGTCGGGCGAAGGCATCGACCAGGCCGGCCGGCAGCACCAGGTAACCCAGGCGCAGGGCCGGGAACGCCACCTTGCCGAAGGTCCCCACATACAGCACCCGCCCCTGGCGATCGAGCGCCGCCAAGGGCGCCAGGGGTGCGCCGCTGTAGCGGTATTCGCCGTCATAGTCATCCTCGACGATCCAGCCGTCGTTGCGCTCGGCCCAGGCCAGCAACTCCAGGCGCCGCGCCAGGCTCATGACCACGCCCGTGGGGTATTGATGGGAGGGCGTGACATAGGCCAGGCGGCAACCGTCGAGCGTACCGAGCACCGCGCAATCGAGGCCATCGCTGTCCACCGGCACGCCCCTGACCTGGGCGCCGGCAACGGCAAACGCATGCCCGGCGGCGCGATAGCCGGGATTCTCCACCGCGACGATGTCACCAGGATCGATCAACAGCTGTGCACAAAGGCTGATGCCCTGTTGTGCACCGCTGGTGATCACAATTTGTTCAGCCGTGCAGTGCAAGCCACGGGAACTGCGCAGGTACGCGGCGATCAAGCCGCGCAGGCGTCCATCGCCCTGGGCGTCGCCATAACACAGCTGCTGCAGATCCGGTTTGCGCCAGAAAGCCGCGTTCAGCTTGGCCCAGACCTCGAAAGGGAACAGATCGAATGCCGGAACCCCCACCCGAAACGCCCTCGGCGGACCGCTGGGAGGCTGGGACAAATGGTGCCTTTGCAGCCGTTCCAACGCCGTGCTGTGGATAACTTTACTGGATGAAACCCCAGGTAAATCCCCTGATTTTGTGGATAAGGCTGTGGGTAAGCCTGTTGAAAAGCCTGTGGACACTTTTGTGGATATGTTTTTCAGCGGCAGCGTCGCACCCGACAGTTTCGCCACGTAGGTACCATCCCCCACGCGTCCTTCGATGAAGCCTTCGGCGTACAACTGATCGTAGGCCCGCACCACGCTGTTGCGGGAAATCGACAACGCCGAGGCCAGGTCGCGGCTGGCCGGCAGGCGCGTGCCACTGGCCAGGCGCCCGTCCAGCACCCGCGTGCGCAAGGCCTGGTAGAGCTGGCGGCTGAGGCCCTGGCCGCGATCGAGTTCGATCCCGGCAGGATTGAAAGACAGCGGCGGCAGGGAATCCGGCATGGCAGCACTCATCAATGGACCTATCGAATTGGTCGCAAGTGGCTCTTACCACAGACCAATGGCCTGCCTAGGATGCTCGCATTCGCCAAGGAAAAACACCATGTACAACCCCCAGGCCTTTGCCGTCGACGACTTGCCCCAACTCCACCGGATGATCGGCGATTGCCGCCTGGCGGTGTTGGTCACCCAGGGTGAGCAGGGCTTGCAAGCCAGCCATCTGCCGCTGCTGCTGGATACCCACCAGGGGCCTCATGGCACGCTGTACGGGCATATGGCCCGGGCCAATCGGCAATGGCACGACTTGCAGGCCGGCGCCGAGGCGCTGGTGATCTTCGCCGGGGCCGATGCCTATGTCAGCCCGGCGTTCTACCCCGGCAAGGCCGAACACGGCAAGGTCGTGCCGACCTGGAACTACCTGGCCGTGCATGCCTATGGCCGTGCCGAGGTGTTCGACGATGCCCAGCGCCTGCGCGACCTGGTGGGCGCTCTCACCGACCGCCACGAAGCCGGCCGTGCCCAGCCATGGAAGATCGAGGATGCCCCGGCGCAGTACCTCGACAGCATGCTCAAGGCCATCGTCGGCTTCGCCCTGCCCATCCAGCGCCTGGAGGGCAAACGCAAGCTCAGCCAGAACCGCAGCCCGGCGGATGCCACCGGGGTGCGCGACGGCCTCGCCCACAGTCTCGACCCGCAGGATCAGGCGCTCGCGCGGCTGATGCCTGAACGATCACCCAAGGAGTGAACATGAGCCAGATCGAAATCCGCCTCGTCACCGCAGACGATCATGCCGCCTGGCTGCCGTTGTGGCAGGCCTACCTGCGGTTCTACAACACCGAGTTGCCGGACACGGTGAGCCAAAGCACCTGGCAACGCTTGCTCGACGAGCGCGAGCCGACCCACGGCGCCCTCGCCTGGAACGGCGACACTGCGGTGGGCCTGGTGCACTTTATCTATCACCGGTCGAACTGGAGCATCGAGAACTCCTGCTACCTTCAGGACCTGCTGGTGACGGAGTCCTGCCGGGGCAGCGGCGTCGGCCGCCAGCTCATCGAGTTCGTCTACCGCACGGCCAAGGCCGATGGCTGCGCCAAGGTCCACTGGTTGACCCACGAAACCAACGCCACGGCGATCCAGCTCTATGAGCGCATCGCCGAACGCCCGGGTTTCATTCAATTTCGCAAAGCCCTGTAAGGAGCGCAGCATGTCGACTTCACTCGCCGATTGGAAAGGTGTCCCGGCGCCGTACACACGCTTGCTCGAAGGGCGTTTCGTCCGCCTGGAAAAACTCGACCCGGCGCGCCATGGCGACGATCTCTGGCAAGCGCTCGAAGGTCCCGGGGCCGACCCGAAGCTGTGGGACTACCTGCCCTATGGTCCGTTCAAGGAGCGCAGCGCGTTCGATGCGTGGCTCCAGAATCACGCCGCCAACATCGACCCGTATTTCTTCAGCGTGGTCGACCGCGCCAGCGGCCAGGTGCAAGGCCTGCTCAGCCTGATGTCCATCGTCCCGGCCCAGGGCCGTATCGAGATCGGCCACGTGACCTTCGGCGCGCCGATGCAGCGCTCGCCGAAAAGCACCGAAGCGGTCTACCTGTTGGCCAAGGAATCCTTCGCCCTGGGCTATCGCCGGCTCGAATGGAAGTGCAACAACGCCAACGCCCGCTCCCGATACGCCGCCGAGCGGCTGGGCTTCACTTTTGAAGGGGTGTTCCGCCAGCACATGGTGGTCAAGGGGCAGAACCGCGACACCGCGTGGTACTCGATGCTGGATTCGGAATGGCCGGCCATTGGCGCGGGGTTCGAGCGCTGGTTGAGCGCGGAAAACCAGCTGGAAGGCGGGCAGCGCCGTGGCCTGGCGGCGTGTCGCGCCAGCCAGGCATGAGCCCTGCGCCATCGCGAGCCGGCCGCGATGACGCAGGATTGCCCGCGGTCACTCGCTGCGTGGCGCCCGGCGCGTTGCCAGGAACGGGCGAAGCGACTCGGCGGTGACGTGCGCCCGGGCGTACGACCAGGCCCACTGCGGTACGAGGCCGTGGCGGTTCAGGTAAAGCGCCAGGTTCAAGCGGGTATGTTCGGCGTGGCCCAGCGGGAAGTCGAAACCGTGCAAGAACCCCATCGCCTGCCGATGGTCGACCGCGTAGACGGCCTGGATCAACTGGTACACCCGGGCCTCCTCGGCGGCCAGGCTGTCGATCAGGGCGCTGGTGAAGGCGGCCCGTGAACGCAGCGAACCTGGTCGCCCGAGGGTCTGGCGGATCGTTTCATCGCTGAAGTGCGGCGAGACCAGGTCTTCCCAGATGTACCGGGCCTCCTCCGGTGACAGGCCCGGGATGCCCTGGACGGTCCCGGCGAGATTGGGCATGCCGAACAGGGTGGTCATCCGGGTATTGGACGGCGGCTGCCCGGCCACCCTGAACAACTCCGCGACCGTGGCCAGGTCACTGCGGCCGGTATACCGCGTGCCCTGGAGAAAATCCCAGAACCTTATCAACGCGCCCTGGTTATTCATCAGGCTGCGCAGGTTGCGATCGTTGAACGGCTGCATCCAGTCGATATCGATGCTGCCCCGGCTCGCCACCTCCTGGTAGCGGCTGCCGGCGTACTCGGCAATGACCTGCAGCCGGGCATCGGACAGTGCCGGATTGCGTATCCACGCCGCCAGCACATGGACCGGAAACAGGCCGCCCAGGTTGGAGGCAATCACGGGCGATTGCAGCAGGATCTCGGCGCGTCTCGCCAACACGGGAAACCGCTGCAGGGACACCGTGAGCAAATCGGTGATGTCCTCGACCCTGTCGTAGTACATGAACTGCTCCATCAGCTCTTCGTCATCCAGGCGCCCACCGGTTTCAAGCTCGTAGCGTTCGCCGACTTTCTTCAGGTCATCGCGGTCCACCAGGTAGGCACCGTTGAGTTGTTGTTCCAGTTGCTCGTCACTGAGCTGGCCATGCACGGCCTGGTCGTAGCGGACATAAGCCAGGTCGTTGCGCGGATGATGGTCCGTCAGGTTCCGCGCGCGGATGCCGTATTCCAGCAGGATGTGCATCACATCCTGGGAGAGCACGAGGTATTCATTGTTGAGCAACTCCAAGAGCTCCGCTTCCGGGACAGGCCCGAGCAGGGTGTCCTCGAAAAAATGGCGCAAGGAATCATCGTGCTGCGTGTAGTACGCAAAGCTGCTCAATTGCAGGCGAGCGGGAGCCCGGGGTGATACCAGGCGCCCGATGTATTGCAGCATTTCGGCGGGCAGGACGGTATGTCGGCCGCGGTCCAGGACCTGGCGAGCCGAGTTTCGCGCTTGCAGGTCGAGGTAGTTGAGGATCGGCTGGAACAAACGATGCGGATTGGGGGCCCCATGGATGATCTGGGTCAGGTCGAACAGTGCCGCCTCGTTCAGCAGCTCTTCCAGCGTCTGGGCGTGATCGGAGAGCGCCTGTTGCAGGGCGGAAGGCTGTGCCACCAGATAATTGCTCACTTCTGGATGCAGGTCGATGTAGTCGGCCACTTCATTGCGCAGCCCCTGCATCGTGAACGTCGGCTGGGCCTGCCCCTCGTTCAGCCCCCGGGCGATGGCATTGAAGAAACAATCGCCGTCGGCGGCGAACGTGACCTCCTGGTCGTCACCCAGCACCAGCGCGTAATGACTCTCGCCGGTTCGCCTCAGGACGATATCGGTGCTGGCCCGGCGCGGATGATGGCTGGCCGGGTAGCCACTTTCGGTTTGCCCGGGGGTAAAGCGCACCGACCAATCCTGGCGCGTGGGCCTTTGGTCCATGATCAACAAGCTGCGGTTGCGGGGCCAGATCGCCAGCCGGGTCATCATGGCCGGGACCAGGTCCATGATGTCCAGGTCCCATGTGTGGGGCGTGCGCACCAGTTCGGAAACGGAGCGCGACGGCTGAGGTTGCGGTGGTCTCGAAGGTCCGGGTTCGGGTGACGGTGACGGCCGCTTGCCGCCGCCCCGGCCGAAGCCGACCGCGCGCCATTCGCCATTGGCCATGCGCGCCACGGTGCTTCTCATCACACCGCTGGAGCGGATGCTCAAGCCTGTGACCGGGTCGACCAGGGTCGCTTCGGTGGCTTTCAAGGGCGTATGGTCGTGTACCCGGAACACCGTGCCATTGGGTTGGCGCACGTACACGGGACGCGTCACGCGCCCGGTGGCGCCGTCGGTGATGCTGGGGCGGTAGAAGCCCTGGGGGTTGGGGGTCAACCCACGTAGGGGCGTGCTATCGGTCACGGCAAAGCGGCGGTACAGCGCCTCTTCCAACGGCAAGCCAGGCACCGCGTGCGCCTGGGCTTGGCGCGTGGGCAGCGCCAGGAACGTGGCGTTTCCCCGCACCGGGACGTTCACGCCGCCGGGCAACCCCCTGCCCGCATAATTGGCGACCTTGTGGACGAAGGCCAGCGTCGGCAGGTTCATGGGCACCGAGCCGGTGCGCAGCACCAGCAAACCGGTCCTGACCAGACGGCCCAGCAGCTGGAAACCCGGCACCAGGAGCAGGCCGGCGATGTCCATGACGATTTCAACGGCGGTCACCACCCACTTCGCCAGGGTCTGGCCACTCTCCCGGGTGCTGTTGGAGCGGTGGTCGGCATAAGCGCTGTGGAACTCGACATAGGCTCGATGAAGGTCGTCGAGAAAGTCGCCCTTGAGCAATGCGCCGCGAACCAGCGGGCGCCCGCCCCGCAGACCCAGGGCGCGCTTGATCTGTTCGGCATCCAGGGTGGACAAGCGCGAACGCAGGTAGGCCCGCCAAGGTTCGTGCTGCAAGAGCCCGCCAATGCCGACCTGCAGATCCGCGAACTCATGGAAATCATCGCCCTCGGGGCTGTCGGGAAAATACACCCCGACGGTGCCGGTGATCTCGGGCCCTTCCTGGTCGGTGAATACCAATACGCCGTCGACACTCACCGCATTGCCCATCGAACCCTGCCCGCCGGCGCTCACGGTGCCGCCCAGCAGGAGGCCGTGCACGCAGACTTTGCGCCGGTCGACCAAGGCACGCCGTGCGGCGTCCGGCGATTGCAGTACAGCGTTTAGCCAGGCCAGCACCCGCTTTTGCGCCTTCGGTGGGGTGAACGCCGGGTCGATCACGGTGGCCTTGAACACCGCCTCGTTCTTGAGCGAGGCCTCATGGCCCTTGAACGTCAAATGAGCCAGGTACGCTGTGCGCCACGCCGCCTTGAACCCCGGTTCGTTGAGCTTCTGCCGAAGCATGGTTTCGTACCGGCCACCGGCATCGATCCGGATCGCCATCCGGGCCAGCTGGGCCCCCGTCAAGGTGATGAAAAAACCGCTCGCCGGGTGTCTGACACGCTCGCCCTGCGGGTCGAGCACTTGGACGGGCGACACTTCGCGCATGGCGTTGGGGTATTGCACCGGACGCAAATGGTCGAGCATCAACTGGGTCAGGCTGGTGCGCCGCGATTGCGGGGGCCGGGCACGCTCGCCCTGGAACAGCGTGACCTGGGTTTTATCCGGATCAGGGTCTATCGCCGGGTGGAAAGTCCGCTGCAGATCGAGCCTGATCTGCTGGCGAGTGAACTGGCTCAACGTCGCAATGCCGTCCCCCAACACATAGGCCGCCTGCGCCGCTTGCTCTTCCAGACGCCGATAAAGGGCCTGCTGCGCACGCGTCGCCGCCCTGTAGAAAGCAGGACGATGCTGTTCGACCAAGGTGTGCTGACGGACCGCCAGCGGCCCGGCCAGGGACAACATCGGCAGCGCGAGCGCGTCCTCGGTGTGTCGAGCGAAGGTCTGCAAGGCCAGCGTCGGGTTTTCGGGGGCGTCGAGGACGGCGTCCAGGGCCGTGCCCTGCCCCTGCAACAGGTCCTGCGCCGCCACCTCGAAGACTGGCCCGGCCAGCTCCGTGGAAATATCCACGATCGTGCGCGCCTGCCCTTGATGCACGGGGCGTACCTGGGCGATCAGGTCCTGGACTGAACGAAATCGCTGCAGGCCGTGTTCCAGGGAATACAGGAACAGCGACAACCGGTCGGTGTACTTGATCACCATCGCCGCCGGCCACTTCTGCGGCGTCGCAGTGCCTTCGAGCATGACCGCATAGACATGGGGAATGGGCGCCCGCAACAAGCGACTGCGTTGCGCCATGGACGGGTGGGTGGTGATGATGTCCAGCAGGCGGTCTTCGTCGCTCTGCTGGATGCGCTCGCTGGGGATCAGCCCATCGGCACCGGGGCGGTCGACCTTGTACAGGTTGAACAGGTACAGGAATCGCCGGGCCAGCAGCACGGCCAACGCCGTGGTCGTGGTCGATGGCGCTGCGGTCTCCAACGAATCGAGTTGATACGCGGCGGTGCGAAACAGCGCCAGGTCCTCGCGGAATTGGCGCTTGATCCGGTCATTGGTCGTCGGGTTGGCGATGTAGAGCGCCGACTCCAGGGCCGCCGCAACCTTGGCGTCCACCGGCGCGACGAACAGGCTGTCGGGTTCTTGCACCGAGTCTGGGCGGGTAAAAAAACCGACCTGGCCCGGGGTGAAGATCGCCGGTGTGTCGGCCAGCAAGCAGTCCCGCATGACCTCGGTAAAACGCTGGGAGGCGGTCAACCGGCGCCGGCCGTTTGCGTCGGTCGCGAAGTGATTCACATAGCAGTCGGCCGGATCGATGGCCTCGAGCACGGAGGGGCGAAACGCACGCTCGGGAATCCTGGCCTTGAGCGCCGCCACCAATAACCGCTTGATCACGGTATCGAACGTCGGCAGGCCGGCGAACAGACGGGCCAGTTGCGCCTGGTTGCCGTCCAGCAGCCCCAGCAACCTGGCCTGTTCTTTTCCCTGGGGGCTGAGCGGCGCTGGGTGGTCAGCGCCCGGTTGATCGTTGGTCAAAATAGACATTGAAGGGTCCGGTCATTGAAGAAAACCGGACCCTATCCCGCCGCTGGGTCACCCTTGCCATACATATGTATGGCCGCGCTGGCGGCACGGGCGAAAACCGTAAGCCCAGGTGTCCTGCAGCGCCGCGGCCTCAGCCCAGCGCCCGCGCCAACACCGCGATATGCTCGGGACCGATCCCGCAGCAGCCGCCCAAGTGACTGGCCCCGCGGGCTTGCCAATCCGTTGCCCAGGTCAGGTAACCCGGCGGGTCGAGGTCTTCGCGCAGCGGGTCCAGGCCGTCGTTGGCCGTCGCTTCCTTCGGTTGCGGCGGGAAGGCGTTGGCGTAGGCGCCGATGTGGATGGCCGCGCCCAGGCGCTCGAACGTCTGCCGCGCCGCGTCGATGGCCGCGCCGATCACTTCCGGCTGGCTGCAGTTGAACAGCAGCACCTGGACGCCCAGCTCGGCGGCCACTGCGGCGGCCTCCGCCACCGGTTCGCCGGAGCGCAGGCGCGGCACGTCGTCGGTGTCTTCGTCCTTTAGGGTGAACGACAGCCAGAACGGCTTGCCGTCCTTCGGCAACCCGGCGTGAATCGCCCGGGCTTCGACGGTCGAGCTCTGGGTTTCCGCCAGCCAGAGGTCGACATGGGGCGCCAGGCCCGACACCAGCGGCGCCAGCAACTCGCTGGCGCGGGATGCGTCGAACAGGTCGGGACGGTAGGAACCGAACAACGGTGGCAGCGAGCCGGCCACCCGGACGGGCTTGCCCGACGCCTGCACGGCGCGGCGCGCCAGTTCACCGGCCAACGCCGCCAGCGCCTGGCCGTGGGCGGCGAAACGCGCTTCGCCAATGTGGAACGGCACTACCGCATAACTGTTGCTGGTGATCACCTGGGCACCGCTGGCGATATAGGCCGCGTGCACCGCCTCCACCGCCTCGGGCGCTTCGCTCAAGGCCAGGGCCGACCATTCCGGCTGGCGGAACGGCGCGCCCCGGCGTTGCAGTTCGCGGCCCATGCCGCCATCGAGAATGACTGTTGCTGCGCCCATATGCGATTCACTCATAAGCTTATGAAAAATACTCACTACCGGAGCGGTTCTTATAACTATTTAATACGCAGCCATCGAGTGCCTACAACTTATTTTTCTACCCAGGGGCTTCCCATGAAACGACAACCATTGCTGGCCCTGGGCCTGGTCCTGCTGGCCGCCTCGACGCAGGCGCTCGCCGGTGCCACGCTGGATCGCGTCGAGCAGAAGAAGGAACTGGTCGGCGTCCTGATGGAAAGCTACCCGCCCTTCTCGTTCCTCAACGAACAGAACCAGCTCGACGGTTTCGACGTCGATGTCGCCAAGGCCGTGGCGGAGAAACTGGGCGTGAAGCTGCGCCTGGAAACCCCATCCTGGGACGTGATCGCCGCCGGCCACTGGAGCGGGCGCTACGACATCTGCATCTGCTCCATGACCCCGAGCAAGGCTCGCGCCGAAGTGTTCGACTTCCCGGTGCAGTATTACGCCTCGCCCGCCGTCATCGTCGTCAACGCCAAGGACGACCGGATCCACGGCGCCCAGGACCTGAGCGGCAAGAAAGTCGGCCTCACCAGCGCCTCCAGCTACGAAAGCTACCTGAACAAGAACCTGGTGATCGAAGGCGCCGAAGACACCCACCTGAACTACCCCTTCGAGAACGTGCAGGTGGCCCCCTACGACACCGACAACGTGGCGTTCCAGGACCTTGGCCTGGGCGCCGGGGTGCGGCTCGATGCGGTGCTGACCAACCTGGTGACCGCGCAGCCGCGCCTGACCGAAGACAAGCGCTTCAAACTGGCGGGCGAGCCGCTGTATTCCGAGCCGAATTCGGTGGCCATCGAAAAGGGCGACGCCCAATGGGACAGCAAGGTCCGTGAGGCCTTCGCGCAGTTGAAACAGGACGGCACCTTGAGCAAACTCTCGCAGAAATGGATCGGCGCCGACATCACCCAATGACTTCTTTTCCACCCCCTCAGCCACCGCCTTCGGTGGCTGAATCACGCCTGCAAAAAATCTTCGGCTTTCGCACCCGGCTGTACCTGACCTGGGCCACCCTGCTGGCGCTGTTCGCGAGTTTCTTCCTGAGCTTCGACCTGAAATTCTCGATCATCCTGGACAAGCTGCCGAACCTGCTCGGCGTGCACCTGGCCCCCAACGGTTTCCTGCAAGGCGCCGCGCTGACCCTGTTCCTGTGCCTGTGCTCGATCGTCGCCTCGTCCCTGCTGGGCTTCATTACCGCCTTGGCGCGGCTGTCCAACAGTGCGGTGGCGTTCGGCATCGCCAGCTTCTACGCGTCATTCTTTCGCGGCACACCGCTGCTGATCCAGATCCTGCTGATCTACCTGGGCCTGCCGCAACTGGGCGTGGTCCCGGGAGCGATCGCCGCCGGGGTCATCGCCCTGTCGCTGAACTACGGCGCCTACCTGAGCGAAATCTTCCGCGCCGGCATCGTTGGCGTCCCCCACGGCCAGCGCGAAGCGTCCCTGGCGCTGGGCTTGAGCGAAACCGTGATCTTCTGGCGCGTCACCCTGCCCCAGGCCATGCGCACCATCATCCCGCCCACCACCAACCAGTTCATCTCGATGCTCAAAGATTCGTCCCTGATCTCGGTGATGGGGGTCTGGGAAGTGATGTTCCTGGCGCAGTCCTACGGACGCTCCAGCTACCGCTACATCGAAATGCTCACCACGGCGGCGATCCTCTACTGGCTGATGTCCATTGCCCTGGAACTGATCCAGGCGCGGATGGAGCGGCATTATGGGAAGGCGTACCTCAAGCGCAGCTGAGGTCGCCCAGCCGGTCAAACCGACAGGTCCTAGAAGGCTGTAGGGCAAAACATCGGGCCTTGAAAGCCGATGCCATGAACCGTCGAGCGCTCCCTTGCTGGCCTACGAATTTGATCTGCCGCGTCTTGCTCGCGGCAAGGACATGGCCGGCATCCCGAGGCGGGTGGAATTTTTAAAGTGCGGACTCCGTTCACGAGAGGCCGCACCCGATGCCAACCCGACACGTATACCCGCCCCAACACCTCGCCCTGGCCGTTGCCCTGGTGCTTGGTTGTGCCGATGTATCCATGGCGCAGCCCGTGGCCGATATCGCCAGCCCCGCCCAGACGACAGCCGAACTGCAGGGCCGCCTCAAGGCATTCGCCGACGCGCCGGACACCCACCCAGCCAAGAACCCCAAGCCGCACAAGGACGCAGAGCAACTGGCGGACACCAACGACCTGGCCACCCTCGGCGGACGCGCAAAGTTCGTCGGCGCCTTGGACGGTGGTGGCGGCATCAACGTCCTGCAATTGGACGCGGCCAAGGGCGGCACCCTGGAAGAGGCCCGCCACTTCGTGGCCCTGCACACCACGAAGGGCGAGTGGGAACACGCCGGGCGCTTCGCCGGTTGGGCCGTGATCGAACCGAAGACCACGCTGGTGAATACCGGCCACATCGACGGGCAGGTCGGCGTGCTCGGTACGTTCGATAACAAAGGCGTCGTGGCCAACCACGTGAACCTGGAAAAAGCAGCGCGCATGACCAACACCGGCACGGTCACCGGCCGGGTCGACGTGGCAGAAAAGGCCTGGTTCAGCGGCAACGGTACCGTGGAGTTGCTCAACGTCGCCGGCGAGCTGGAGATCGGCCCGAAGATCGGTGCCCCTTCAGTGACCCGGGACCTGGCCCTGTCGGAAACGGCCAACCTGATCTATCGCATCGACGCCGACGGCCGGTTCGCCACCCTCGACGTGGGCGGTACCGCACGCCTGGACAAGGCCACACTGACCGTCACCGGTGTAGCCGGGGAAGACATCGAGGCCGGCGAGCACACCGTTATCCGGGCGAGCGCCATCGAGGGTGAATTCGGCCAGGTCGTCAGTGAACTGGCCTTTGTCGACGCCAACGCGCATTACCCGGACAAGCAGGAGGTGCGCCTGACCTACACCCGCAATAAGGTCCCGATCGAGGCAATCGCCACCTCCGAACACGGCCAGGCGATTGCGGCGAGCATCGACGCGCCACAGCCGGTGCCCGTCGAAACGCCTGCCGTTGCACAGGCACCGGCCGTCGAACCGACCCTCGACGGGGCCGCCCACACACCCAGCGCAGCGCCCAATGTCCCCGACGCCGCGCCCGTACCCGCTCGCCCCCTGCAAGCCGCCGACCCAGTACCCAGGCCCAACGCCGCCATCAGCGCCCTGCTCGGCACCAACCGGATCACCGCCGCCGATGCCCTCGACCAATTGAGCGGCTATCACACGTCAGACCTGGGCAATGCCACCTTGAGCAGCATCGCCCCGATCAGCACCAGCATGCTGTCGGCCATGGGCCAGGACACCCCAGGGCACGGCTATGGCGATGGCCAAGTGTGGGTCCGGGCCATCGGCCACCGCGGCACGGTCGGCAAACAATTGGGTGGCGACGCCCTGAAGCATTCGACAGAAGGCCTGGTGCTGGGCACCGACTGGGCTGTCAGCCCGACATGGCGCCTGGGCATCATCGGCGGCAAGAGCCAGACGCGGCTGGACGGCTACCGCTTCGACGGTGGGCTCGACAGTTGGCAGCTCGGCGCCTACGCCCTGCGCCAGGGCGGCCCGCTGGCACTGCGCGTGGGCGCAACCTTCGGCGACCACGTCGGCAGCACCAAGCGCCACGTGGCCTTCAACGGTTTCAGCGACCGCCTCAAGGGGCGCTACGACGCCCGCACGCAACAGGTCTTTACCCAACTGGGCTACGAGCTGGGCAGTGGCCCGGTCGAGGCAGAACCTTACATTCACCTGGGCTACCAGCGCTACCAGCGCGACGGCTTCACGGAGAAAGGTGGCGACGCGGCGTTGCAATTCAACCGCCAGGCCCAGGACGCCTACCACAGCAACCTGGGCCTGCGCCTGGCCCGCACCTTCGCGCTCGACCATGGCAAGGGGCTGACGCCACGATTGAATATCGGCTGGAGGCATCGGTACGGCGAAGTGAAGGGTGTCTCCGAGCAGCGCCTGGCAAAGGGAGGAGCCACCTACACCGTCGAAGGCATCGAACTGGACCGCGACAGCCTGCTCCTCGAAGCCGGGTTGGACCTGGCGCTGTCGCCGCGCCATACCCTGGGCCTGGGCTACAGCGGTGAAACCGGCCAGGACAACCGCCATGGCGCGCTGACGGGCCAATGGCGAATGATGTTCTGAGCCGGTTTCGCAGGCAAAAAAAAGGGGAGCCCATGCCCCCCCGAGGTAAAACGCTGGATCGAGGCTGTTAACTCAGCCTTCGATCTCGATCAGGATCTCGCCCGGGTTGACCCGGTCGCCCTTGGCCACATGAATGGCGGTGACCTTGCCGGCGATGGCCGCCTGCACTTCGGTTTCCATCTTCATGGCTTCGGTGATCAACACCGCTTGGCCGGCCTTGACCACGTCGCCTTCCTTGACCAGCACATCGACGATGTTGCCCGGCATGGTAGTGCTGACGTGGCCAGGGGCAGTGGCCTGCTTGCGCTTGCTGCTGCCACCGCCGACGAACTCGTTGAGCGGTTCGAACACGACCTCTTCGGGCATGCCATCGATGGACAGGTAGAAGTGGCGCTTGCCTTCGGCCTTCACGCCCACGCCGGTGATGTCGACGCGGTAGGTTTCGCCGTGGACATCGATGACGAATTCGGTCGGCACGCCTTCGCCGCTGGCCGAGCCCACGCTGCCCGCTTCAGGGATGGGCAGCAGGACTTCTGGCGTGAGGTTGCCGGCTTCGCGCTCTTCGAGGAACTTGCGGCCGATGTCCGGGAACATGGCGTAGGTCAACACGTCCTCTTCGGACTTGGCCAGGGCGCCGATCTCGCCGCGCAGCTTGGTCATCTCCGGCTTGAGCAGGTCGGCCGGCCGCACATCGATCACCTCTTCGCTGCCGATGGCCTGGCGCCGCAGCTTCTCGTTCACCGCACCCGGGGCCTTGCCGTAGCCACCCTGCAAGTAAAGCTTCACTTCGTTGGTGATGGTCTTGTAGCGCTCGCCGGCCAGCACGTTGAAGAATGCCTGGGTGCCGACGATCTGCGAGGTCGGGGTCACCAGCGGCGGGAAACCGAGGTCTTCACGCACCCGCGGGATCTCCGCCAGCACTTCGTTCATGCGGTTCAGCGCGCCCTGCTCTTTCAACTGGTTGGCCAGGTTGGAAATCATCCCGCCCGGCACCTGGTTGACCTGGACACGGGTGTCCACCGCGGTGAACTCGCTTTCGAACTGGTGGTACTTCTTGCGCACGGCGTAGAAGTACAGGCCGATCTCCTGCAACAGCTCCAGGTCCAGGCCGGTGTCGAACTCGCTGCCTTTAAGGGCCGCGACCATCGACTCGGTGCCCGGGTGACTGGTGCCCCAGGCGAAGCTGGAGATGGCCGTGTCGATATGGTCGGCACCGTTTTCCACCGCCTTGAGCTGGCACATCGCGGCCAGGCCGGCAGTGTCGTGGGAGTGGATGAACACCGGCAACGACTGCTCGTTCTTCAGCGCCTTGACCAGCTCGCCGGTGGCGAACGGGGTCAGCAGGCCGGCCATGTCCTTGATCGCCACCGAATCGCAACCCATGGCTTCCATTTGCTTGGCCTGGGCCACGAAGGCGTCGATGGTGTGCACCGGGCTGGTGGTGTAGGCAATGGTGCCCTGGGCATGCTTGCCGGCGGCTTTCACGGCCTCGATGGCAACGCGCAGGTTACGTACGTCGTTCATCGCGTCGAAGATGCGGAACACGTCGATGCCGTTGACGGCGGCCTTGGCGACGAAAGCCTTGACCACGTCATCGCTGTAGTGGCGGTAGCCCAGCAGGTTCTGGCCACGCAGGAGCATTTGCAGGCGGGTGTTGGGCAGGGCCGCGCGCAGCTGGCGCAGGCGCTCCCACGGGTCTTCCTTCAGGAAGCGCACGCAGGCGTCGAACGTCGCGCCGCCCCAGACTTCCAGCGACCAATAGCCGACTTTGTCGAGCTTGTCGCAGATCGGCAGCATGTCTTCGGTGCGCATGCGAGTGGCGAGCAGCGATTGGTGGGCGTCGCGCAGGATTGTGTCGGTAACAAAGATCTTCTTGGACATGGTGATGATTCCTTACAGGCCTGCGTGGGCGGCAATGGCGGCGGCGATGGCCAGGGCCAGCTCTTCGGGTTTGCGCTTGATCGAGTAGTTGGTCAGTTCAGGAAGGCTTTCGACGAAGCTGGTATTGAACTGGCCGCTGCGGAATTCCGGATTGCGCAGGATCTCCTGGTAATACGCCGCGGTGGTCTTGACCCCTTGCAGACGCATGTCGTCCAGGGCCCGCAGGCCGCGGTCCATCGCTTCTTCCCAGGTCAACGCCCAGACCACCAGCTTCAGGCACATCGAATCGTAGAACGGTGGGATGGTGTAGCCGGTGTAGATCGCCGTGTCGGTGCGCACGCCGGGGCCGCCGGGGGCGTAGTAGCGGGTGATCTTGCCGAAGCTGGGCAGGAAGTTGTTCTTCGGGTCCTCGGCGTTGATGCGAAACTGCAACGCGAAGCCCCGGTGCTGGATGTCTTCCTGCTTGACCGACAGCGGCAGCCCGGATGCGATGCGGATCTGCTCGCGCACGATGTCGATGCCAGTGATTTCTTCGGTGATGGTGTGTTCGACCTGCACCCGGGTGTTCATCTCCATGAAGTACACCTCGCCCTCGGCGAGCAGGAACTCCACGGTGCCGGCATTCTCGTAGCCCACGGCCTTGGCGGCGCGTACCGACAGGTCGCCGATGTAGGCGCGCTGCTCGGGGGTCAGTTGCGGGCTCGGGGCGATTTCGATCAACTTCTGGTTGCGGCGCTGGATCGAGCAGTCGCGCTCGAACAGGTGCACCACGTTGCCGAAGCTGTCACCGAGGATCTGCGCTTCGATGTGCTTGGGATTGACGATGCACTTTTCCAGGAACACTTCCGCCGAACCGAACGCCTTGGTGGCTTCGGAGATCACCCGGGGGAACGCCTGTTCGAGTTCCTCGCGGCTGTTGCAACGGCGGATACCCCGGCCGCCACCGCCGGACGTCGCCTTGAGCATCACCGGGTACCCGATGCGGTCGCCTTCAGCCAGGGCTTCTTCAATGCCCGACACGTTGCCTTCGGTGCCTGGCGTGACCGGTACGCCAGCCTTGATCATGCTGCGGCGCGCTTCGGTCTTGTCGCCCATGCGGCGAATGACTTCCGCCGACGGGCCGATGAATTTGATGCCGCGTTCGGCGCAGATGTCAGCCAGTTCAGCGTTTTCCGAAAGGAAGCCGTAGCCGGGGTGCAGCGCATCGCAGCCGGTTTCCACCGCCAGGTTCACCAACTTGCGCGGGTTGAGGTAACCGGCCAGCGGATCGGCGCCAATGCTGTGGGCCTCGTCCGCACGCTTGACATGCAGCGCATGGCGGTCCGCGTCGGAGTAGACCGCGACCGAGCGAATGCCCATCTCGGCGCAAGCGCGCACGATGCGGACGGCAATCTCACCACGGTTGGCGATCAGGATCTTTGTTATCAATTGGAGGTTCCCTTGAGCCGGTGATACCACGGCCTGGGATCCAGGCCGACGCGTGACCAGATGTAACAATTGGTCGCAGCCCCACACTAGTCCCGGGCGTTGATTAACAAAAATGAATATTTATTGGGTCACGCATAAGCAAACACTTATAGTTGCGCTATCCGTCCCGCTCCAGAGTGCTTAGAAAATGCGTAAGTCGTTGATGCGTATGACATTGCGTCAATTGCAGATTTTCAATGAGGTGTGCGACCTGAGGTCCTACAGCCGTGCAGCTGACGAAATGTCTCTCACACAACCCGCCGTTAGCCTACAGATTCGATCCCTGGAAGAGCTGATTGGCCAGCCATTGTTCGAGTATGTCGGCAAGAAGCTCTACATGACCGAGGCCGCCGAAGCCCTGCAACGCGCCAGCCGGGACATCTTCGGGCGGCTGGAGAACCTCGACATGCAGCTGTCGGACATGCAGGGTTCGCTGCAGGGCCAATTGAAGCTGGCGGTGGAGTCCAGCGCCAAGTACTTCGTCCCGCACCTGTTCGCCGCGTTCAAGCGCCAGCACCCGGAGGTCAACCTGAGCCTCACGGTGGTCAATCGCGGCCAGGTCATCCGCCGGCTCTCGGACAATCGCGATGATGTGGTGATCATGTCCATGGTGCCCCAGGACATGGGCCTGGAGTTCTTGCCGTTCCTCAACAACCCGATTGTCGCCGTGGCGCCCCCGGACCATCCGCTGTGCCACATGGGCCCATTGCGCTTGCAGGACCTGGAGCCCTATACGCTACTGCTGCGCGAGCCGGGCTCAGGCACGCGGCTGGCCTGCGAGGAATACTTCAAGGAGAAACGGGTGCACTTCACCCAGACGCTGGAGGTCGCTTCGGCGGAGGCCCAGCGCGAATGCGTGGTGGCCGGGCTGGGCGTGGCGCTGTTGACGCGCCACGCCGTGAGCCGGGAGCTGTCGTCCGGCGCACTCGTCGAGCTGCCGGTGGAGGAACTGCCGCTGTACCGCAGTTGGTGCCTGGTGCAGGCCAGGGCGAAACGCCTGTCACCGGTGGCTCACGCCTTCCTGGCGTTCGTGCGCGGCGAACGTGCTCAGATCATTGGCCTGGTTGAACGTTTCGACGGGAAGCCGCCGGCGTTGCCTGCCAGTAATTGAATTCTGCGGCGTCAGGGAATTCGCTGATTTCTGCCAGGAGCTGGCGCTGTTCGCAGCGGTCTTCGATCGCACGACGAAAGGCCATGCGGCGCTGGTCTTCTTGCTGACGACGGGTTTTGACGGCGCTGCGTTCTTCGTAGGACTGGGTCATATCGAGACTCCCAAGACGTATACGGGAGCTTTACGATGCAGGGGCGGGATGACCGTTTGGCGGCGCCAGGGTTACAGAACGATGAATTGTGGCGAGGGGATTTATCCCCGCTGGGCTGCGAAGCAGACCCCAGCTTTTTCTTGTGTGTCAGGTGATTTGCAGTGGCTGTTCGAGGGGCTGCTGTGCAGCTCAACGGGGATAAATCCCCTCGCCACAGACAGCATCCGCTTCAAGTTCAGTCGTCCAGCGCCTTCACCGACTTGGGCGACAACCGCAGGCTGCGCAAGCTGCGCTTCACGCTCTTGAGATGGTTGACCAGGCTCGGCCCCCGGGCCATTGCAACGCCCATCGCCAGCACGTCGATCACCACCAGGTGGGCGATGCGCGAGGTCAAGGGGGTGTAGATTTCGGTGTCTTCGTGCACGTCGATGGCCAGGTTCACCGTGGAGAGTTCGGCCAGGGGAGTCTGGCTCGGGCACAAGGTAATCAGCGAGGCGCCGCTCTCGCGCACCAGGTTCGCGGTGATCAGCAAATCCTTGGAACGTCCCGACTGCGAGATGCAGATGGCGACGTCGGTGGGTTTCAGGGTCACGGCCGACATCGCCTGCATGTGCGGATCGGAATAGGCCGCCGCCGTCAGCAGCAGCCGGAAGAACTTGTGCTGGGCATCGGCCGCCACCGCGCCTGAAGCGCCGAAGCCATAAAACTCCACGCGCTGGGCCTGGGACATCGCCGTGACGGCTTTCTGCAGGGCCACCGGGTCGAGCTTCTCGCGCACCTCCATCAGGGTGTGGAGGGTGGTGTCGAAGATTTTCAGGCTGTAGTCGGCGACCGAATCGTCTTCGTGGATCGCGAACTGGCCGAAGCTCGCGCCAGCGGCGAGGCTTTGCGCCAGCTTCAGCTTCAGGTCCTGGAAACCCGAGCAACCGATGGCCCGGCAGAAACGCACGATGGTCGGTTCGCTGATACCAACGCTGTGGGCAAGGTCCGCCATCGAGCTGTGCATGACGGCCGCAGGATCGAGCAGCACGTGATCGGCGACTTTCAGCTCCGATTTGCGCAGCAGGTGGCGTGACTGGGCGATATGTTGCAACAGGTTCAAGGGGCTGGACTCTTGTTATTGGCAGGTGCCGGGATGTAGCAAGCTTGTAGTTATACTACAAGAATCGGCTTTTTGCCTGCCCTAAACGTAACTGAATCACCGCGCTGCGCCTTTGTTTTAGCCGAAGATCCCTGATGTAGCCACCTGGGCGAGGCGCCGCGGGATCTTCCCGGCGGCGGCTCCGCCCTGGGTTGTCGCTCGTTACATGAACGATCAACTAACACGCGGCGACTGACTGCAGTGGATTAGTTGTTTTTATCGGCCACTGCGCCTACACATAAATCAACTTACAAATGAAACCACCCTCGTTATTTCTCAACCCCCTTCGAGTGGTTATATTGAGTCCGCAGGAAGCAAACATACGATAACAGGAGTTACACCATGAACATTAAAACCAACGATTGGACCGCACAAATAAACCGCATGCCCGGCGACGCCTTTTTCCGCGTCACAGGCACCGTCACCCTGCCTAACTCGGGCGTTACGCCAAGGCTGGAACGCAGCCAGCTACAAGACAAATCCTTCGACCTGCGCCTGGAATTGAAACTTGAAAGTTCCGACGGCGTGTTCCTGCAAGTCATGACCGACAAGCCTGTCGAATATAAAGTGGCTGGCAATTCCAATGTAACGGGCGTCAGCATCTTTTATGAAGGCGAGTTACTGCACCATATCGATGATGTTCTGATCACCGAATAAAAAACATGGCTTCCTGACTTCCCGCCGAATCCAATGAGGATTCGGTGGGAAGTTTCTTCACGCTCAATCCTGAGCCTTCAACAGGTTTCCAAGCCCTTGCGCCTCGATTGGCTGGCTGATCAGGTAGCCCTGAACCTCGTCACACCCCTCGTGCCTGAGAAACGCCAACTGGTCATCCCGCTCCACACCTTCAGCCACCACCTTCAGCGACAAGCCATGGGCCATGGCGATGATTGCCCGGGTAATCGCCGCGTCTTCGCTGCCCTCCCCCAGCCCGCGAATGAACGCCTGGTCGATCTTCACGTAATCCACCGGAATCCGCTTGAGGTAGCTCAGGGACGAATAGCCCGTGCCGAAATCGTCGATCGCCAGTGTCACGCCCAGGTCACGCAGTTGCTGGAAGGTCGCGATGATGTGTTCGACGCTGTCGAGCAGCTGGCTTTCGGTCAGCTCCAGTTCCAGGTAACGAGGCTCCAGCCCGGTTTCTTCCAGCACCTGGCGCACCAGGCTGACCAACTTGCCCTGGCGCAACTGATGCACCGACAGGTTGACCGAGACCCTGATTGGCGCAAGACCCTCGCGCTGCCATTCGCAGGCCTGCCAGCAGGCCTGGCGCAACACGAACTCGCCAATCGGCCCGATCAGCCCGGTTTCCTCGGCCAGCCCGATGAAGTCGCCTGGCGGGATCCGCCCCATGGCCGGATGGTCCCAGCGCACCAAGGCTTCGGCAGCGTTCAGGCGACCGGTGGCCAGGCACAACTTGGGTTGGTAGAAGACCTTCAATTGCTGCTCTTCAAGGGCTTTGCGCAGCTGGTTTTCCAATTGCAGGCGCTCCAGGGTGCTGGCCTGGAGACTGTCGGTGTAGAACTGGAAATTATTGCCGCCCAGGTGCTTGGCATGTTGCATTGCCATATTGGCCTGGCTGACCAGCGTGGACACTTCCCGCGCATTATCGGGCAGCAGGCTGATGCCGATGGAGGCGCTGACCACCAACTCATGGCCTTCGATGGTCAGCGGCAGGCGCAACTTGGCCGACAACCGCGTGGCCACCCGGGCCAGGCTGGAGAGATTGCCATAGGCGTCGAACAGCACGCCGAATTCGTCGCCGGACAAACGGGCGATGGTGTCGGCTTCGGGCAGTGCATTGATCAGGCGCCGGGCCATTTTCTGCAGCAACTGGTCGGCGATATCGTGGCCCAGGCTGTCGTTGAGCAGCTTGAAGCGGTCCAGGTCGATGTGCAGCAGCGCCAAGCTGCGTCGTCCGCCCTGGCGCACCCGTTGATGCGCTTCCTGCAAGCGTTCGCGAAACAGCGAGCGATTCGCCAGCCCGGTCAGTTCGTCGTAATGGGTGAGGTAGCGCATCCGCTCTTCGGATTCGCGGCGCGCCGAAAGGTCGGCAAAGAAGCCGACGATATGGCTGACATTTCCCCGGGCATCGCGCACGACGTTCAAGTGCAGCCACTGCGGGTACAGCTCGCCATTGGCCCGCGCTTCCACCAGTTCACCCTGCCAGGAGCCATGCTGCTTGAGCGACTGGCGAATGACCGGGTAGTGCCGGCGCGCATCGCGACTGCACGGCAGGTCGACCACATTGCGCCCGAGCATGTCATCGATGCTGAACCCGGTCACCCGGGTAAAGGCCTGGTTGGCGGCCAAGAGTACAAAGCCCGGATCGAAGATCACGATGCCTTCGCTGGCAGCCTCGAATACCGTGGCCGCGAGCTGCCGTTGCTGCTCGAGCTCCTTGGTGGCGCTGATGTTTCGCCGCGTGCCCACCATGCGCAACACCCGGCCGGCCGCGCTGCGCTCCACCGCCCGGCCCCGGTCTTCGATCCAGACCCAGTGCCCGTCGCTGTGACGTATACGGTACTCGATCTGGTAATCCTCGCTGCGCCCCTTGAGGTGTTCGACCAGGGCCCGCTTGAGGGCCGGCAGGTCCTGGGGATGCAGGCGCGGGGTCAGATGACTGAGCATCGCCGTGACGTACTCGGGCTCCAGGCCGAACAACTCCTTGAGCTGGGTGTGATGGACCTCGTCGGTCTGCAGGTTCCAGTCCCATAGCCCCAGTTCGCTGGCCTTGAGCGCGAGGGCCAGGCGCGCCTCGCTCTTGCTCAGGGCCTGGCTGGCCACCTCCAGTTCGAGGCTGCGCTGCGCGACCCGTGCTTCCAGGCCGACCTGGGCGGCCCGCAGCTTGTCCTCCGCCGCACGACGCTGCTCGACTTCCCGGGCCAACGCTTCGTTGAGTTGCCCGCCGCGGATTTGCGCCTGCTGCAAGTGCTCGATCAGCGCCTGGTTCTGGAACCGTCGCAACAGGCCATTCTGGATCAGCCGGTTGACCTGCCAGGCCACGACGCTCAGCGAAGCCAGCACCACCAGCCCCAGCCAGCCCCAGCCGTGCTGTTGCTCGTCACCGCCCCAGAAGAGGTAGGCGATGGCCGGCAACAGGCAGGGCAAGGTAAACGACAGGTAGGCGGGGAGGCTTACGGCGTAGGCGACGCTGGCCGAGAGGGTAGCGGCGCCGATCAGGCCGAATACCCAGGCCTGCTGCTGGAAGCTGTCGGCCGGTACCAACGCGATACCGGCACCGGCCAAGGTCAGGCCGGTCATCGCCGAGCCCAGCAAGAACATGCGCAGCCAGATCGGATGGGCTTGGCGACTCGGCATCGCCGAATCGAACGCGGCGACCTGGATCACCCGCAACGCGACCAGCGACAACAACCAGACCAGCCAGACGCTGACCAGGAAATAGCGCGCCGGCTGCCACAGCAGCGCGGCGCAGACCAGGCCGTTGATCAACATGAACAGCGTGGGCAGCAGCGAGCCCTGGTACAGCATCCGTGTACGCTCGACCGCCATCTCCGTGGCGTACTGCTTGCAGATGACCCGCGGCTCCACACAAGGGCCCGCCAGATCGGAATTAAGGGTCATAGGCACTGTTCTTGTTCTTATTCAGAGGGCACGGAGAACCCGAAAACGAGCACCGAGCATACACAAGCGCGAAGCCATCCCACACTGCTCCAGCTCATAAAAATACGGAAAATACTCGCCTGTTCATCCCATTGCGGCCCCTGCAAGCGAGCACCGACAACGGCTGCAGCCCATGACCAACCGGTCATCCTCAAACGATCTTTCATCGGCTCAGGCAAAGCGGAGTTTGCCCGGGGTGGCGCCGCACCCTAGAATGCCCCGATGCGCGATGATCTCTCCCTTCTGCTGAACTCCCTCAACGATGCCCAACGCCAGGCCGTAGCTGCCTCCGTGGGTCGTCAGTTGGTCCTGGCCGGTGCCGGCTCCGGTAAGACCCGAGTGCTGGTGCACCGTATCGCCTGGTTGATCCAGGTCGAGAACGCCTCGCCCCATTCGATCCTGTCGGTGACCTTCACCAACAAGGCCGCGGCCGAGATGCGACATCGCATCGAGCAGTTGATGGGCATCAACCCCGCCGGCATGTGGGTCGGCACCTTCCACGGCCTGGCGCACCGCTTGCTGCGGGCACATTGGCAGGAAGCCGGCCTGAGCCAGACCTTCCAGATCCTCGACAGCGATGACCAGCAGCGCCTGGTGAAACGGGTGATCCGCGAGCTGGGTCTCGACGAGCAACGCTGGCCCGCCCGCCAGGCCCAGTGGTTCATCAATGGCCAGAAGGACGAAGGCCTGCGCCCGCAACACATCCAGGCCAGCGGCGACCTGTTCCTGGCGACCATGCGCAGCATCTACGAAGCCTACGAGGCCGCCTGCCAGCGCGCCGGGGTCATCGACTTCTCCGAGCTGCTGCTGCGGGCGCTGGACTTGTGGCGTGATCATCCCGGGCTGCTGGAGCACTACCAGAAGCGCTTCCGCCATGTGCTGGTGGACGAGTTCCAGGACACCAACGCCGTGCAGTACGCCTGGTTGCGCCTGCTCGCCAAGGGCGGTGACAGCCTGATGGTCGTGGGTGACGACGACCAGTCGATCTACGGCTGGCGCGGCGCCAAGATCGAGAACATCCACCAGTATTCGGCGGACTTCCCCGACGCCGAGGTCATCCGCCTGGAACAGAACTACCGCTCCACCGCCGGCATCCTCAAGGCCGCCAACGCCCTGATCGCCAACAACACCGGGCGCCTGGGCAAGGAGCTGTGGACCGATGGCGGCGAAGGCGAGGCGATCAACCTCTACGCCGCCTTCAACGAACACGATGAAGCGCGCTATGTGGTGGAAACCATCGAGAGCGCGCTGAGAACCGGGCTGGCGCGCAGCGACATTGCCATCCTGTATCGTTCCAACGCCCAGTCGCGGGTGCTGGAAGAGGCTTTGCTGCGCGAACGCATCCCGTACCGCATCTATGGCGGCCAGCGCTTCTTCGAACGCGCCGAAATCAAGAATGCCATGGCCTACCTGCGCCTGATCGAAGGACGCGGCAACGACGCGGCCCTGGAGCGGGTGATCAACGTGCCGACGCGAGGCATCGGCGAGAAGACCGTCGAAGCGATTCGCGATCACGCGCGCCACAGCCACGTGTCCATGTGGGAAGCCATGCGCCAGCTGGTGACCAACAAGGGCGTGACCGGTCGCGCGGCCGGTGCACTGAAGGCGTTCATGGACCTGATAGAGGACCTGGCCGCCAAGTGCGCGCAGATGCCGCTGCACCTGATGACCCAGACCGTCATCGAGCAGTCCGGCCTGATCGCCTACCACGAGGCGGAAAAAGGCGAGAAAGGCCAGGCCCGGGTGGAAAACCTGGAGGAGCTGGTCAGCGCGGCGCGCAACTTCGAGAACACCGAGGACGACGCCGAGCTGTCGCCACTGGCGGCATTCCTCGGGCACGCGTCCCTGGAAGCCGGCGACACCCAGGCCGACGAACACGAAGACAGCATCCAGTTGATGACCCTGCACAGCGCCAAGGGCCTGGAATTCCCCTACGTGTTCCTGGTGGGCATGGAAGAAGGCTTGTTCCCCCACAAGATGAGCCTGGAGGAGCCGGGGCGCCTGGAAGAGGAACGGCGCCTTGCCTACGTCGGCATCACCCGCGCCATGCAGAACCTGGTCATGACCTACGCCGAAACCCGACGGCTGTACGGCAGCGAGACCTACAACAAGGTGTCGCGTTTCGTACGTGAAGTGCCCAAGGGCCTGATCCAGGAAGTGCGGCTGTCCAACAGCGTCAGCCGTCCGTTCGGCGGCCAGGCGCAAGGCACCAGCAGCCTGTTCGGCGGCAGCGACATCCCGGAAACCGGCTTCAGCCTTGGCCAGGCCGTACGGCACTCGGTGTTCGGCGATGGCGTGATCCTCAACTTCGAAGGCGCCGGCGCCCAGGCCCGGGTGCAGGTGAACTTCAGCGAAGGCAGCAAATGGCTGATGCTGGGGTATGCCAAGCTGGAAGCGATCTAAAGATTGCGCAAGAAGTATCTTCTGTGGGAGCAAGGCTTGCCCGCGAGACGGTGGCGCATCCGACATAAGATGCGTCAGATAGATCGCTATCGCGGGCAAGCCTTGCTCCCACAGATGCCGCCCCACCCTATTAGTTTCCGACAAAACTTGTGCCCCTTTCCTACGACCCAAAGCGAACAAGTCCTCTTGCGCGACTGAAGCTGAACCTCACCTGTCGCGCAAAAGCCCGAAACACTCTGCCGCTAGCCAGCACCACTTCACCTGTGCAACATGGCGCGTGTGCTATTCACAAATGGGAATGCCTTTATATGAAACGTTTTCTTAGCATCGCCATGGCGCTGTGCATTGGCCTGACGATGGCCATCGATGCCAACGCCGCCAAGCGCTTTGGCGGTGGTAAAAGCTCGGGCGCCGCTCCGACTCACCAGACCAGCCAGATGGCCCCTTCCTCTGCCGCCGGGTCCACGGCCGCCGCGGGTGCGGCCGGTGCCGCTGGCGCAGCCACCAAGGCCAGCGGCGCTTCGCGCTGGCTCGGCCCCCTGGCCGGCATCGCCGCCGGTGGCCTGCTCGCTTCCATGTTCATGGGCGACGGCTTCCAGGGCATGCAGTTGTTCGACATCCTGATCATGGCGGTCATCGCCTTCCTGGTGTTCCGTTTCATCGCCGCCCGTCGCCGCAAGCAGCAGGAGCAATTCGCTCCGGCCGGCGCGCCGATGCAGCGTGAAGTGTTCAACCAGCAGCCCGCTGGCGGTTCGATCTTCGGCGGTTCGGCGGCGCCCGTGGCGGCCCGTCCGGTCATCAACGCTCCCGCCTGGTTCAACGAACAGCGTTTCGTCGAAGCCGCACGCAGCCACTTCCAGGCCTTGCAGCAGCATTGGGATGCGAACGAGATGGACAAGATCGCCGAGTTCGTGACCCCACAACTGCTGGAGTTCCTCAAGCGCGAGCGTGCCGAGCTGGGTGATGGCTTCCAGTCCACCCACATCGACAACCTGCATGTGCAGCTGGATGGCGTCGATGATCGCGCCGACAAGACCATCGCGACCCTGACTTTCAGCGGTGTGTCGAAAAACTCTCGCTTCGACCAGGGCGAAGCGTTCAGCGAAAGCTGGAACATGGAACGTGCCCAGGGCGATGACCAGCCTTGGCTGGTAGCCGGTATCCGCCAGAACAGTTGAACCTTGGCGCGTTTTGCATGTTGAAATAAAAGAACCCCGGTCCAGGCCGGGGTTTTCTATTTCGCGGTTGCATCTATAGCGAGCTACTGTATAAACCGCTCCATACAAAACCGCGCCATCGAGAAAGAGGATCCCCGGACGTGGAAGAAATCATCGAACAATTGCGTGAAGCCAACGAACCCGTGCCGGTTCCGCTGGAGTTGCCCGACGAAGACCTACTGGTAGAGATCGAAGAGCAGTTGTTCATCGATATCCCGTTCGTTTTCCGGGAGTTTTTGTTGACCGTCAGCGATGTCGTCTACGGCAGCCTGGAACCGGTTACCGTCACCGACCCACAGTCGCACACCTACCTGCCAGATGTGGCGGCCAATGCCTGGGACGCCGGCGTTGATCGCAGCCTGATTCCGATCTGCCAGGATGGCGACGATTACTACTGCGTCGAGGAGGACGGCACGGTCGTGCTGTGGCAAGCCGAAGAAGAGCTGATTGCCGAGGAGACCTGGGAATCGGTCTGGCACTGGGCCCGGGACGTCTGGCTGGAAAGCTGATAGAGGTTTGCCCTCGCCAGTCAGTGTCCGGACGACTCCTTGTGATTGTCCAGGGTTTCGAGCAAGGCCACCTGCATCCGGGTATGCAGGCGAACGAACCAGCGCCACAGCAGCGCCGCCACGGCGATGGCCACCACGGCGATCAGTCCCAGTAGCTTGTTGGTCGGCAAAATGCTGGCCGACAGGGCTGCCAACAGCAGGAAAATCATCAGCAAGGAAAGGATCGGGATCACTTCGGCGATCACCCGACGCACGCGCTGGGTGTGACGGCCAGCCATCTCCGGTTTCACGCCCAGCTCCGCCAGCAGCATCGACAGCGCCTTGAGCTTGCGGTACGCGGCAATCAGGAAGGGCAGCGACAACAACAATGCCCCGCCCCAGATCAGCGCTTTTTGCCAGCTGGGGTCGCTGATCCAGGCTTGCAGATACGCCGAGATGCCCTCGGCAAAATAACCGCCCGAGACGAAGATCGCGATCACCAACGCCAGGTTCACGCCCACCTGGAGCAAAATGCGCCTGATCATCGAGGCCACCATCGCCCCCTCGCCCTGGGGCTGGATGCTGCGCAACCACTCACCGTACATCCCCAGCACCCGCGTCAGCCGTTGTGGCATGACGCTCGCCAACCTGACGGATAGCGGGTCGGCCGCTCGAATCAGGTAAGGCGTCATCAACGTGGTCAGGACCGAAACGGCGACCGCCACGGGGTAGAGAAAATCGCTGGTGACCTGCAAGGTCATCCCCAACGAAGCGATGATGAAGGAAAATTCGCCAATTTGTGAAAGCCCCATCCCAACACGCAACGAGGTACGTCCGTCGTTACCAGCAATAAAGGCGCCGAGGCCGCAAGACAACATCTTGCCCAGCACCACCGCAGCGGTGATCACGGCAATCGGCCAGGCGTACTGGAGCAATATGGCCGGGTCGAGCATCAAGCCGATGGCGACGAAGAAAATCGCGCTGAAGAGATCACGCACCGGCTCCACCAACCGCTCGATTTTCAGCAGTTGTCGGGACTCGGCCATGATCGCGCCGATCAGAAACGCGCCGAGCACCATGCTGTATTCCAGCTTCACCACCAGCAGGCAGAAGCCAAAACACAGGCCCAGCACGGTAACCAGCAGCATCTCGTTGCTGTCGAATTTCGCCACATAGGCCAGCAGCCTCGGCACCAACAGGATGCCAATGACCAACGCGACGATCATGAACAACGACAACTTGCCGACGGTGGAAAACACCTCGCCGGAACTCACCGAGCCGCTGACGGCAATGCTCGAGAGCAAGGCGATGATGCCGATGCCCAGGATGTCCTCGACGATCAGGACCCCGAAAATCAGCTGGGCGAAGCGCTCGTTCTTCATCTTCAAGTCGTTGAGTGCCTTGACGATGATGGTCGTCGAGGAAATGGCCAGGATCGCGCCCAGGAACAACGAATCCATGGTGCCCCAGTCGAACCAGCGTCCTATTTCGTAACCGATCCAGATCATCAGCACGATTTCGAGGAACGCCGCGATGAACGCCGTGGCCCCGACCTTGAACAGCTTGCGCAGGCTGAACTCCAGGCCCAGGCAAAACATGAGGAAGATCACCCCCAGCTCGGCCAAGGTCTTGATCGTGTCTTCGTCGTGGATGAACCCGAACGGCGGCGTGTGCGGGCCGATGAGGAAGCCGGCGACGATGTAGCCCAGCACCACCGGCTGCTTGAAACGGTGGAAGAGCACGGTCACCAACCCCGCTGCCATCATGATGATCGCCAGGTCCTGGATAAAACTGATGGCATGCATGTGGCGGCTCCCTGTTCCCAATGACCCATTGCAGGGTTGGATAAATCCGTTTCCCTTGTAGGAAATGCCCTCCCATTGGGCTTTTTGAAGGTTAACACCGCGACTTCTGACAAAAAGACGGTGCAATATAAGGAAACAGATCCGTCGGCGCGTGACGGCAATCACAGGCCCAGCGTCCCGATACAGGGGGATGCAGGGCGCGTCGCGTGCAGCCCCTCACAAGCGCCCGCAGAGGTGCCTTCCTACATTGCTGCCTTGAACCGTGAGTACGTTATGGAACCCGGAAACGCCCAACTGTCGATGACGGTATTGATGACCCCCGATATGGCCAACTTCTCTGGCAATGTCCATGGCGGTACCCTGCTCAAATACCTCGATGAAGTCGCCTACGCCTGTGCCAGCCGCTACGCCGGGCGCTACGTGGTGACCCTGTCGGTTGACCAGGTGATTTTCCGTGAGCCGATTCATGTCGGCGAGCTGGTGACCTTCCTCGCCTCGGTGAACTACACCGGCAACACCTCGATGGAAGTGGGTATCAAGGTCGTGACCGAGAACATTCGCGAACGCTCGGTGCGCCACACCAACAGCTGCTTCTTCACCATGGTCGCGGTGGACGACCAGCGCAAGCCCGCCGCCGTCCCGCCACTGCAACCGCACAACAGTGAAGAAAAGCGCCGCTACGAGCAGGCCAAGCAACGCCGGCAGATCCGCCAGGAACTGGAAAAACGCTATCAGGAGATCAAGGCCGACGGTACTTGATGGACGACTCGCAACCCGGCCTTTCGCGACCAGGCTCGCTCCCACGCCCCACCGCTCAATGTGGGGGCGAGCCTGCTCGCGAAGAGCCCCTCATTCCAATACAAACGGCTGACGACGACACCCCGCCATCGCTCGCAATCGACAGCGCGCGATCAGAGGCTGATCGGCACCGCCTCGAACCGCACACGAGGATGGGCGATACGGTCCTGGGCACGCACCAGTTCCAGCTCGTAACTGGCGCAGGCCTGGGTCTCCAGGAGCACCTCATGGACCGCAGCGGCGGTGAATTCGAAGGCGGCCACCAGGCTATCGCCCAACAGGATCCGCGCCAGGAACAGCCCCGACGTCAGGTCACCCACGCCCACCGGCTGACGCGGGAACGCCAGCAGCGGACGGCGCAGGTGCCAACTGCCATCGGCGGTCACCAACAGCATTTCGAAACTGTCTTCCGGCTTGCCCGGGTAGGCCAGGTGCTTGACCAATACCGCCTTCGGACCACGGACCAGCAGCGCACGGGCCATGGCCAGGCAATCCAGTAGCGACTGCGCCTTGCGCCCCGAGAAGCTGTCCAGTTCCAGTTGGTTCGGGCACATGAGGTCTGCCACGGCCGCGGCTTCCTCCAACAGAAATTCGCTCACCTCGGGGGCCACGATGCAGCCCTTCTCCGGATGTCCCATGACGGGATCGCACAGGTACAACGCTTTCGGGTTGGCGGCCTTGATCCGCGCGACCCCCGTCAGAATCGCCCGCCCCTGGGCGGCACTTCCCAGGTAGCCGGACAACACCGCATCGCACTGCCCCAGCTCACCAATGGCCGCGATGCCCTCTACCAGCGCCGGGATCTGTTGGGGCGCCAACACCTCGCCGGCCCATTGGCCGTATTGGGTGTGATTGGAAAACTGCACGGTATTGAGCGGCCAGACGTTGACCCCGACCCGCTGCATCGGGAACACGGCGGCACTGTTGCCGGCGTGACCGAATACCACATGAGACTGGATGGCAAGCAGATGAGGTGTGCGTTTCATGCGGGAAGTTTCCGTAAAACGAATGAAATTCAAGCCGCGCAGTATGCGACTAAACGCAGCCTGTACGACAGACCGGCGACACAGTTAAGCTGACGGCAACTTGTTGGAGCACTTCGTTCATGCTGACCCTTGGAAACATTTTCGTGCTGATGCTGCTGGCCACCGGCGCCGCGTGGTTGTGGCACAACCATGGTTTGCGCGAACGGGCGCTGGCAAGGGTCATGCAGCACTGCTCCCAGCTCAAGATCGAGTTGCTGGACGGCAACGTGGCCCTGAAGAAGATCGGGTTCGTGAAAGATGCCAACGGCCGACGACGCTTGGCGCGCATCTACGATTTCGAATTCACCGTCACCGGTGAAACTCGCCACTCGGGCACCATTACCCAGTTCGGCGCCCACAGTGCACACATCGAACTGGCCCCCTACCCCATGCCGTTCGAAGAAACCCCACCCGCACCGATCGAACCCGTCCAGACCCGGCCCAGGGCCGAAGTCATCGAACTGAGCCAGTGGCGCCAGGAACACAACAAGTGGAAGCCTTGAAACTGCACTGATTCAGGGGCGCCGGCAATCCGCCAGGCCGGCTTGCAGGGCCGCCACGTCTTGGGGCCTGTCAAAAATCAATTCGATCCGTGAATCCTGCCGCCACTCGCTGGGTTGCCAGCCCGGTGTCGCGTCGCCCACGGCATTGGCCGAGAACCAACCGTCGGTGCCGTGGATAATCATCTTCGCCCGTTTCCAGGCGCAGCCTTGCAGCCAGTGGATCACCGCCGCCGTGTCGAACCGTTGGTCAGAGTGCCAGCGCCAGCCGATGCTCCAGGCGTCGCCCTGTTGCTGGAACAGACAGATCGGCAGGGAAGGATCGCTCCAGATGGCCGGTAGCTCGCCCACGCCGTTGGGCAGTTTCACGTTATCCACGGCTCCGCTCCCTCGAACGGCCAGCCCCGGCAATCGATCCAGGGGCAGCGCCGCCTGTTCCGTCCAGTGCAGCAGGCGTCCTGGCAGTTGCCCGGCCGCGCGTTCACGATCGGCCTGGCTGAGGCGCTCGGACTTGTTCAGCACCAACAGCCCGGCATCCGCCAAGGTTTCTCGCTGGGCCTCGGGCAACGGCTTGCCGTCCGCCAGCGCTTGGGCATCCAGCACCAGCACGCAAGGTTGTACCGCCAGCACGCCAAGCCATGGCGCCTGGTTCAGCTGCTGCATCAACTGCACGGGATGACCCAGGCCCGAGGGTTCGATGAACAGCCGATGCGGACGGGCCTTGCGCAGCAACCGACCCAGGCCGATCTGGAACGGTACGCCGTTGACGCAACACAGGCAGCCCCCGGCCACCTCGCCCAGTGCGATACCATCGGCGTCCCGGGTCAGCAATGCCGCGTCCAGGCCGATCTGGCCAAACTCGTTGATCAGCACCGCCCAGCGCTCGTTGGCCGGACGCTGGGCCAGCAGCTGCTTGATCAGGGTGGTTTTGCCAGCGCCCAAGGGGCCGGCGATGACATGGGTGGGAATGTGCTGCAACATAATCGACGGCTTTCGAAGGAGGTGAAGATGCGGATGATTGGCGGGTTGTTGCTGGCACTGGTTTCAGGCCAGGCGCTGGCCCAGGCTTGCGTGGTCCACAGCCAGGCGGAACGGCTGGATGTGAAAGTCTGCCAGCAGAACCGCAACATTCCAGCCAAGCTGTTCGCCGACGGTTTCTGCCAACCGAGCCTTGCCGGCCAGAAAGTCGAGGTGCGGTACGTCGACCAATGCCCTGGCGGCGCGTTCGGCATCTGCAGCAACGCCCAAGTTGCCAATATGCCTTATCGCCAGGATATTCACTATTACGGGGTGGCCACCGATGCGGCTTATCTCAAGCCATTTTGCCAGGGACAAAGCCAGGGCACCTGGCTCGCCCCCTAGGCCAGCCAGTCCAGCGTGAGGATCAAGCGGCGCTGCCCCGGGGCCAGTTGCGGCGAGCGATGAACCAGGCCCCGGCCTTCGTTACCGTGCCATTTCTCGCCCTTCAGCAAGCCCACGTCACCGCTGCGAAGCTGCTGGATGACACGTGGATCGACGGGCTCCGCCGCAGGCTCGGCAAGACGTCGGCGATCCATCACGCCCTCCTCGAGCCACTGGCTGCCCACACCTGCATAGGTGGTCAGCAGGCGTACCGGCACGTGGTCAACATGGAAGCGCGGGCACATGGCCTTGTCCAACGTTCGCAGGCGCAGGCCGATACGCCGCGCGCCCAGTAGACACCCGAACGCGCTGACCAGCCAGGCAACATCGGTGACGAACCCTTCGTAGCCGTGCAAATCCCTGAAGCCCGAGGCGAGGCCTTCCAGATTGGGGGCGGCGTCGTCATCCGGCCACTCGATGACTCGTGATTCGGCGAGCGGCGAGTCCATCGCCAGCACCATCGCCGCAAAGTCGCCAATGTGTGCGGGGAGCTGGCGTTGCCACACCGCCAGGTTGGTGTCGTCGTCCAGCACTTGCGCCAGCGTCAGCGGGGTATCGCCCTGGACCTGGCGCACCCCGGTATTGTCCAGACGCGCCGCCAGCATCACGCGGCAACCTCGTCATGCCACGCGCCGAAAGGGTCCGGCAACCGTCGCCACACCTCGACGCCGAGGGCCATTTCCGCATCGGTGAGCAGGCAGGCGTCCAGTTCGGCGGTGAGTCGGGGAAAATCCAGGCCCTGGCCGATAAAGACCAGCTCCTGGCGGCAATCGCCCGTGGCCGCGAGCCAATGGTTCATGATGGCTGCCGTGCTTTCCGGGTCTTGCGGCCACTGGTCCTCGGGGACGAACCGCCACCAGCGCCCGGCGAAGCCATGCCGCATCAAGCCCCCCGCCTGGGACCAACTGCCCGCTTCTTCAGGTTTGCTGGCCAGCCAGAAAAAGCCTTTCGAACGCAGGAGTTTGCCCTGGGTCCATGGCCGGTCGATAAAGTCGAAGAACCGCTGGGGATGGAATGGCCGGCGCGCCCGATAAGCTGTCGAGGCAATTCCGTACGCTTGGGTTTCAGGCACATGCTCGCCACGCAATTCCCGGAGCCAGCCAGGCGCCTGGGCGGCGCGCTCGAAGTCGAACAAGCCGGTGTCCAGGATCCGTCCCAAGGGCACCTGCCCCATGGTCATGGGGATTACCTGCGCCTGAGTATTGAGGCGCTGCAGGATCGCGATCAGTTCTTCCCGCTCGTGACGGCTGATCAAGTCGATCTTGCTGATCAGAATCACATCGGCGAACTCGACCTGCTCGATCAGCAAATCGGTGATCGAGCGCTCGTCCTCTTCCCCCAGGGTTTCGCCCCGGGACGCCAGGCCCTCGGCGGCCTGATAATCCAGCAGGAAATTCACACCATCGACCACTGTTACCAAAGTGTCGAGTCGGGCGACGTCAGCCAGGCTGCGGCCTTGGTCGTCACGAAAAGTGAAGGTTTCCGCCACCGGCAGCGGTTCGGAAATGCCGGTGGACTCGATCAGCAGGTAATCGAAGCGCCCTTCCCTGGCGAGCCGGCCGACTTCCTCCAGCAGGTCCTCCCGGAGGGTGCAGCAGATGCAGCCGTTGCTCATTTCCACGAGCTTTTCTTCAGCACGGTTCAGAGTGACATCGCGCTGGACTTCGCTGCCATTGATGTTGATCTCGCTCATATCGTTGACGATCACGGCCACCCGCAGATCTTCGCGATTACGCAGGATATGGTTGAGCAAGGTGCTTTTTCCAGCACCCAGGAATCCGGAAAGC
The DNA here is from genome assembly GCF_030580855.1 of Pseudomonas citrullilanati. Lineage (GTDB taxonomy): Bacteria > Pseudomonadota > Gammaproteobacteria > Pseudomonadales > Pseudomonadaceae > Aquipseudomonas > Aquipseudomonas citrulli. The sequence goes on from NZ_JAUQOP010000024.1 coordinate 75,216, forward strand.
ACGGTAACGGGAAGGCGGTTGGGCATGGGTACATCCTCATCGGGCGGCTGCCTGGGTGCGATCGACGCGCGTCGTTGCTCATCATCGGACCTTTGGCGAGTCTCAGGTATTTTTATGTTATATTATAACTATTCCACTGTGCCAACCCCGATTGCCGAGACCATTTCATGAGCAAACTTTTGCGCTTCGTCATAGCGGGTCCGTGGCTGTTAGCGGCGTTGAGTGCGTTTTCCGCACAAAGTCCGCTTTTGGCGACCTGCACCCGCAGCGCGAATTTGCTGGCTTGCGAAGACGGACAAGGCAACGCCTACAGCGTCATGACCGCCGGAAATACGGTTTATCTCAGAGGATTTGAAGCAATCAATCAGCGCTACTGGGCGCAGACCAACGATCGATATGGCCAACTCACCTTCTTCACCGGCGTGGCTTCCAACGGCGAAAGTTGGGTCGGTTACAGTCGACGAGTAGGCTGGACCACGATAAATCGCTTTGCCAGTTCGGGCGGCAGTGCGGGTTCATTTATCTGCGCTCGCCTCAGCGGCTGCCGCGACTCGTCCCATTGATGTTTCACGTGGAACGTCGGGGAGAATGAAAATCCGTTCATGAGTAAGGTGTATTCGAATTACATGTAATACTATAACATCTACTTCGAATATCTCACGGACTTCGACCATGAATGCGTTAACACTGCCCGATGTGGCCGCGCAGGTTCCATCCGAAACTATCCCCCTTGATTGGGTGGGCATGTGTGGCATCGCGACCCCGGTGTTGATCGATGGGCAACGCCTGAGCGCAACAGTTGATGCGGGCGTCAGCCTCGACGATGGCACAGCGAGAGGCATTCACATGTCCCGGCTGTACCTCGCACTCCAAATACTCGAAGAAGCACCGTTGTCGCCGCAACTGATCCGGGAAATCCTCCGGCAATTTCTCGTCAGCCATGAAGGCCTGTCGCGCAAAGCGACCCTGCGCATTCACACCGATGTGCTGCTCAAGCGACCGGCCCTGATCAGCCCCCTGGCCGGCTGGAAACGCTACCCACTGAGCATTGAAGCGCATTTGGAACACACTATGTTCCACGTGGAACTACAGCTTCAGATCCCCTATTCCTCCACCTGTCCTTGTTCAGCCGCCCTCGCCCGGCAGTTGATCCAGCAGCGATTCATCGACGACTTCGCCAACCAGAAACTGGAGCACGCAGACGTTCTCGCTTGGCTGGGCTCATCGAATGGCATCGTCGCGACACCTCACAGTCAGCGCAGCACCGCCACGTTGTCGCTGCTGCTGAGCAGCGATTGTGATGAACTGCCGCTGCGGGCCTTCATCGACAACGCCGAGGCGGCTCTCGGCACGGCGGTGCAAACGGCGGTCAAGCGCGCCGACGAGCAAGCGTTCGCCCTCGCCAACGGCCAGAACCTGATGTTCTGCGAAGACGCCGCCCGCCGATTGCACGCCGCCTTGAGCCCATCACCGAGCATCGCCGCCGGCCAGGTTCGCGTGGTTCATGCCGAGAGCCTGCATGCCCATGATGCCGTCGCCCAAAGCCACTGGTCTCGGGAGGCATTATGATTCGCTGCCAGGACCTCTGCTGGGGCGCCCCCGGGCAGCCCCTTACCCCGCCTTTGAATATGGAGCGACCAGCAGGCAGCCTGACGGCGATCATCGGTGCCAATGGCTCGGGCAAAAGCAGCCTGCTGAAAGTGCTCGCCGGGCTGCAAAAGCCGCTGACCGGACACGTTCTGCTGGAGGTGCCACGGCGCGGCGGCGTTTCATTCCTGCCCCAACAGCAGCACCTCGATCGCCAGTTCCCCATCAACGTGCAAGAGTTGGTGGCCGCCGGCGCGTGGGGGAACCGTCACACGCCCCTGGTCCGCAAACAGCTGCTCCAGGACGCGCTAGACGATTGGGCACTGACAGGACTCGAACGTCGTCCGCTGATGGCGTTGTCCGGCGGTGAACTGCAACGCGCCCTGCTCGCCCGCCTGAGTTTGGCGCAAGCGCCACTCCTGTTGCTCGATGAACCCCATGCCGCCCTCGACGAACAAGGTCAGGTCCTGCTGTGGAAACACATCCACGGCTGGCATGCCGAGGGTCGGACCGTGGTGGTGGTTTGTCATGACCTGGTTGCGGTGCGCCAACACATTCCCGACACGCTGCTGATCAACAGAGCCGGCTGTGTGCTGGGACGCAGTGCCGAGCTGATTGCCCAACAGCCCAGCGCGTGGGTGGCTTGATGCTCGCGGCCGCGCATTTGTGGCAGCCGTTCCAGGAGTTCGTCTTCATGCGTCGGGCGTTGCTGGGCGGCCTGGTGCTGGCGTGCAGCACCGCCCCGTTGGGCGTGTTCCTGATATTGCGTCGCATGAGCCTGATCGGCGACGCGGTGGCCCACGGCATCTTGCCCGGCGCCGCCCTGGGTTTCTGGTTCGCTGGCTTGAGCTTGCCCGCCCTGACGATCGGTGGCCTGGGGGCTGGCTTGAGCATGGCCGGGCTCGCGGCGTGGATTACCCGGCGCACCGGCTTGCGGGAAGACGCCAGCCTGGCGGCGATCTATCCCATCTCCCTGGCGGCCGGCGTGTTGATTCTCGGGATCGCCGGCAAGCGCCTGGACCTGCTCCACTTGCTGTTCGGCTCGGCATTGGCGGTGGACGGTCCAACGCTCACCGGCATGCTCTGGGTCTCGGCGATCAGCCTCATGGCGATGGCGCTGATCTATCGGCCCTTGTTGCTCGACACCTTGGACCCGCTGTTCCTGCAAACCGTCAGTCGCCTCGGCCCGCTGGCCCATGGTGTGTTCCTGACCCTGGTGGTGTTGAACCTGGTGATCGGTTTCCAGGCCATCGGCGCCTTGATGGTGGTCGGGCTGATGATGCTGCCGGCCGCCGCCTCGCGATTCTGGAGCCGACGGCTGCCGGTGCTGATGATGGTCGCCGCGCTGCTCGGCTGCCTTTCGGTCTGGCTTGGCCTGTTGTTGTCGTTCTATTACTCGCTGCCCAGCGGTCCGTCCATCGTGCTGGTGGCGGGCCTGCTGTACCTGCTGTCCGTGGTACTCGGTCCGGTGCACGGCCTGCTGCGCCGCCCGCCTTTGCTCACATCCCAATGAGGTGTTTCCCGATGCGCGCCCTACTCGTGCTGTTCAGCCTGATGCTGTCGATGTCTTTATCCGCTGCCGAGAAACTCCAGGTGGTGACCAGCTTCAGCATTCTCGCCGACATGACCCAGCAGATCGGCGGCGAGCATGTGCAGATCACCAACATGGTCGGCCCGGACGCCGACGCGCACACCTACGAACCCACGCCGGATGACGCCCAGGCGTTGCTGCGGGCGAAACTGATCATCAAGAATGGCTTGGGCTTCGAGCCGTGGCTGGATCGCCTGGTCACCAGCACCGAAACCAACGCGCCGGTGATCAGTGCCAGTCGTGGCGTGATCCCACGTTCGCTGGACGAGGACGGCGAAACCGTCCCTGACCCTCATGCCTGGCACAACCTGGCGAATGCCGAGCTGTATGTGCGTAACATCACCCAGGCGCTGGAAGCCGCTGACCCGGCCAACCGGGCGGATTACCAACGCAACAGCCAGGCGTACCTGAAAAAGATCTATGCCCTTCTGGCCGACGCCAAGGCCAAGCTCGGCGCATTGCCCGCGGGCAATCGCAAGATCGTGACGTCACACGATGCCTTCGGCTACCTGGGCCAGGCCTACGGTATCGACTTCATGGCGCCCCAGGGACTGTCCACCGAACGCGAACCTTCGGCCGCTGAAGTGGCGGCGCTGATTACCCAGATACGCCAGGCGAAGGTCAAAGCGGTGTTCATGGAGAACATCAAGGATGCGCGCCTGCTCAAGCAGATCGCCGATGAAAGCGGCGCCCACATCGGCGGTACGCTGTACTCCGATGCACTGGCCGCCAGCGGCCCGGCCAGCACGTTTACTGGCCTGTTCGAATACAACCTCAACACTTTGTACGAGGCATTGAGCCGACCCTGACCTCAGGGTCTGCTTGCAAAAAAAGGTGGGAGCATTCGTAGCGCCCACCCTTCACTTCTCAAGGCTCTCAAGCCCGTGGCTTGACCGCTCCGCAATCCTGCCCCAACCACACGGCACGGGTATCGAGGCTGCCGTTCTGCTGGATACCGGTGGCATTGAACGTGCCGTTCACCTTGGTCGTGAACTCCCGGTCGCTCTGGAACGTCGCCACGCCATTGCCCTGGGCTTTCGGGCAACTGAAGCGGAATTTCCACTGGTTGCCGGTCCGCTCGGTGATCTGCTGCTTGCAACCCGATTGCGGATCTTGCAGCGGAATATCGTTGGTTTGCACCTGCGCCGGGGTCAGGCAGACACGAATGCCCTTGCCGCCCATGGTAATGCCCTGCTTTTCCAGCATCGCCCGTTGCTCCGGGGTCATCTGGCTTTGCACCTGGCCGAGGATCATTTGCAGGTCCGGCAGATTCTGGTTATCGACCTTCATGTTACTGGTGGTCAATTCCCATAATCCCGGCTGAAGCATTTGCGCGTGGGCCGCCACCGATACCGACAACCCCATCGCCATGGCCACACCCAGCAGACGAACATTCATTGCGAAAACTCCAGAGGACAAGTGGCCGTTAGACGCCGCCCACGGGTTTCGGTTCAGGCCGCCACGGCTGAATTAAATAGCGACAATCGCCTTGGAACATGGTCTGTTAAGCATTGAAACTTCAGGAGCACGGCTGCCCCATGGATTATTTCGGCCCGCATATCTTCGGTTACCTGATCGCGTTGCTGCATACCCTGGGCTCCATCGCCGCCGTCCATGCGGTGCTGACCGTGCGAACCGCCCAAGGCTCGATCGCCTGGGCCCTGTCCCTGGTGTTCATTCCCTACCTGACGTTGATTCCTTACCTGGTTTTCGGCCGCAGCACCTTTGACGGCTACATCAAGGCGCGACGGCAAGCCAACGAAGAAATGCGCAAGGCCGTCTCCGAGCTGAACTGGCGGCCCTGGGTCGAAGAAGCCCTCGCCGCTCGCGCTTCCCAGGCCTACGCCTCGCTACGGGCGATGCCCAAGCTGGGGCGTACGCCCTGCCTGGCGAACAACCAGCTGCGCCTGCTGGTCAACGGCCACGCCACGTTCGAAGCGATTTTCCAAGCCATCGAAGCTGCACGCGAGGCGGTGCTGATCCAGTTTTTCATCATCCACGACGACCGCCTCGGCCAGCGCTTGCATGCGTTGCTCTTGAAGAAGGCCGCCGAAGGCGTCGCGGTGTACCTGCTGTATGACCGTATCGGCAGCCACTCCCTGCCCCATGCCTATGTCCAGGCCTTGCGCGATGGCGGCGTCCAGGTAAAGGCGTTCGCCACCCGCAGCGGCTGGCTCAATCGGTTCCAGGTCAACTTCCGGAACCATCGCAAGATCGTCGCGGTGGACGGTGTGCTGGGCTTCGTCGGCGGACACAACGTGGGCGATGAATACATGGGCGAGATGCCGCCGCTGGCGCCGTGGCGCGACACCCATGTCGAAGTGCGCGGGCCGGTGGTGGCGAGCATGCAGGAATCGTTTGCCGAAGATTGGTTCTGGGCCGCTCGCTCGCTGCCCCCGCTGATCCTGCCAGACACGTACCCGGAAGGCGGCGTGCTCTGCCAGTTGCTCGCCAGCGGACCGGCCGACGCCTATGAGACTTGCTCGCTGTTCTTCGTCGAGGCCATTCACGCGGCCACTGAGCGGGTGTGGATCACCACGCCCTATTTCATCCCCGACGAAGCGGTATTCGCCGCATTGCGCCTGGCGGTGCTGCGCGGCGTGGACGTGCGCATCCTGCTGCCCTCCCGGCCGGACCACAAGGTGGTCTATGCCGCCTCAAGCCTGTATGCATTCGAAGCGGTGCGCGCCGGGGTGCGGGTGTTTCGCTATGGCCCCGGTTTCCTGCATCAGAAGGTGGTGCTGATCGACCGGGAAATCAGCGCCATCGGCAGCGCGAACCTGGACAACCGTTCGTTCCGGCTGAACTTCGAAGTCATGTTGCTGACCGTGGACATCCCGTTTGCCAGTGAGGTCGAGCGAATGCTCGAAGAGGATTTCGCCCAGGCCCAGGAAATCGACAAACAGGAAAGCCGGGAGACCCACCGCCTCCAGAAGATCGGCATGCGGGTCGCTCGGCTTATCTCCCCGATCCTTTAAGGGGTGTAGAGATCGTCGCGGGTCCAGGGCAGATCATGGCTACCGTCGGCATGGGCTTTGACTGCCAGGATCTGGTGCAGGTTGATCCAGCCCTTGGCGAACGCATAGGCACAACCGGCCAAGTACAGGCGCCAGATACGCAGCGCCTGCTCCGGCACCTCCTTCGCGGCGGCGGCCAGGTTGTCCTCCAGGCGCTCGCTCCAGTGATCGAGGGTGCGTGCGTAATGCAGGCGCAGGCTTTCCACGTCGACAATCTCCAGCCCGGCTTCGCTGATGTGGGCGGCAATCATCGACAAGTGCGGCAACTCGCCGTTGGGGAACACGTACTTCTCGATGAAATCACCCGCGCCGCGGCCGACCGGCCGCCCATCGGTGTGCTTGGCGGTGATGCCATGGTTCATCACCAGCCCGCCCTCGCGTACCGCGCCGAACAGCGTCTTGCAGTACTGTTCGAGATTGGCATGGCCGACGTGTTCGAACATGCCGACGCTCACCACCTTGTCGAAGCGCCCGTCCTGGGGCAGGTCCCGGTAGTCCAGCAATTGCAGTTCCACCTGGCCGTCCAGGCCTTCTGCCTTGACCCGCTCCCGAGCCAGGTCCAGCTGCGCACGGCTCAGGGTAATGCCGAAGACCCTGGCGCCGAACTCCCGCGCCGCATAGCGCGCCAAACCGCCCCAGCCACACCCTACATCGAGCAGGTAATCGCCAGGTTGCAGCCGCAGCTTGCGGCACAGATGCCGGAACTTGGCTTGCTGGGCCTGTTCGAGGGTTTCGCTGCCCGTCTCGAAATAGGCGCAGGAATAGGCCATGTCGCTGTCGAGCCATAGTTGATAGAACGCGTTGGAAAGATCGTAGTGATAGGAAATCGCCTTGGCGTCGGTTTCCTTGTCATGGGCCGAACGCACCGGATGACTGCCCGCATCTTCCTCCACCAGTGCCTGGCTCCACTCATCGCAGACCCGCACGACTTCCTGGATCGAGCCTTCCAGTTCCAGTTTGCCTTCGACGAACGCCGCACCCAACGCATCCAGGCTGGGGTGGGTTAATTGCCCGACCATTTGTGGGTCCTTGACCACGATCGTGACACTGGGATCGGCCCCCAGTGTGAATTCATGACCGTCCCAGAGCCGCAGCCGAAGCGGCAGGTGAAGATTCTGGAGGGCCGGTGGAAGTTGCGCGAGCATGAGATATCCCCCTGGTTTCAGAACATCTGAACTGAGGGTAGACCAACATAGAAAAATAGCAGGCTATCGAATGCATAGCCTTTCTCTATTGCTGCCCCATATTCACTCCCTGTAACGGGTACGACCAGCGATGGCACGCCCTCTCCACTAGAAGACTGCAACGGTGCCGGACAGTTCGCCGGGGTCAGCCTTCCTTGATTTTCAGCAGCGGCTCCTGGAACCGCAACAACCGCCCGGCATTGCCCAGCACCAGCAGCGTGCTGAGGTTATGCAGCAACGCCGCGATCATCGCCCCGGCCGCGCCGAGCCAACCGAACGCGGCAAAGGCGACGATGGCCAGGGTCCAGCCCAGGCCGATGATGACGTTGACCTGCAGCGTGCGCCTGCATTGGCGGCTGAGCCGTACGCAGGTGCCGAGGCGGCGCAGGTCGCTGCCGATCAGCACGATGTCCGACGATGCCAGGGCGATGTCCGCACCACCGGCCCCCATCGCCACACCGACCACACCGGCCTTGAGCGCGAGCGAATCGTTGATGCCATCGCCCACCACCATAGGGCGAAAGCCCTGGTCGATCTCGGTCATGACCCGTTGGAGCTTGTCTTCCGGCAGTGCCTGGGCGTGTACGTCGCGGATGCCGACCTCCTCGGCCAAGGTGTCGGCCACGCTCTGCCGGTCGCCGGTCAGCAATACCTGGCGGCCCAGGCCCAACTCGCGCAGCTCCGCCAAAGCGGCCCGGGCCTCCGGCTTGACGCTGTCGGCCAACAACAGCCAGGCCAGGAATTGTCCGTCCAGGGCCAGGCCGGCAATCGGGCCATCATGGACAGGGATCGCGGACGTCTCGATCCCCAACTGGGCGAACAACTCCGGACGGCCCAGCGCCGCTTCGCCCTCCCCGGTCATCGCGACCACACCGAGCCCCTGGAGCTCGTGGATCTGCGTCAGCGGCAAGCCGTTTTCCGGCTCGACCAGGCCGGCCAACGCACGGCTGACCGGGTGGCTGCTGGCCGAACCCAGGCTCGCCGCCAAGGGCAGCAACAAGGCAAGAGGAGCGTCCTGGGCCTGTTCGATGGACTGTAGACGCAGGGCGCCATAGGTCAGGGTCCCCGTCTTGTCGACCACCAGCGACGTCAGGTCGGCCAGCTCTTCCAGGAAGGCCGAGCTGCGAATCAGGATGCCGTGACGCGCCGCCACGGCGATGCCGGCAATGGCCGTGGCCGGTGCCGACAACACCAACGCACAAGGACACGCGGCCACCAGAACCGCCAGCATGGCCTGGGCGTCCTGGGTCACGAACCAGGTCACCGTCGCCAGCAACAACACCAGCACCAGATAGCCTCCGGCGTAGCGCTCCAGCAACCGGGTAATGGGTGGCTTCGAACGTTCAGCGTTCTGCATCAGGGCGATGACTTTGCCCAGCGTCGATTCATCACCGGTGCGGGTCACTTCCAACCGCAGCAGGCCATCCAGGTTGATCGCGCCGCCGAACACTTCGGTACCAACTACCGCCTCCAGGGGCACCGATTCGCCGGTGATCGGTGCCGTGTCGAGGCTGGCCTGGCCGGACAGCACTCGACCATCGGCGGGGACCCGGTCGCCGGCTCGCACCTCCACCACGTCGCCCGGGCGCAACGTGGCGTTGTCGACTTCGGTGATCGAGCCGTCGGCCAGCACTTTGCGGCCCTGGCTGCGAGTGAGTTGGCCGAGGGCATGGATCGCCTCCTGGGAGCCGATGACGCTGCGCTCTTCCAGCACATGGCCGAAGATCATGATGATCGGCAGCAGTGCCGCCGTCAGCAGATCGCCAGTGGCCCAGGCGCCGAGCATTGCCAGGGCGATCAACTGGTCAGTGATTCCGTGCAGGCTGGGGTAGCGCAAGCTGTACCAGGCCGAACGCATGACCGGAACCGCCACCAGCAATGAGGCAGCCCCCAACAACAGTTGACTGACCCCCGTCTGCTGCGGCCACCCGCCGCGCCAGACCAGGCCCAAGGCAAGCAGGCCGAGCGCAAGCATCGCCAGGGTCAGTTGTCGCGCGGCGGTACGCTGTTCCGCCGAAGACAACATTGGCATCGCGGTGGCGTGGGCAGTCATTGTTCAGCTCCCTGGATGATCAGGCGGGAATCGTCTTTCGGATCGACCGTGGTCACCGAACCGGCCTGGCGAAGTATCGCCGGCATACGTTCGCGGTAGAGGCGCAGCAGCATCTGCGGCTCGGCGCCTTGAGTCTTCGCCAGGCCCAACACCGTGGCCGTGTCGGCCGAGGCCTTGGCGAGCCGTTCGCTGGCCTGGGCATGGGCGACTTGCAGGGCGCGATCGGCGTCCTGTCGAGCCGCCTGGGTGAGTTTTTCCGCCTCGGTGCGGGCATTGGCCACGGCTTTATCCGCCTGCTGGCTGGCCGTCAGCACCGCGTTGAAAGCGCTCACCGCCGGGCCAGGCAGGCTCGACTGGACATCGACCCGCGCCACTTCGATACCCAGCCCCTGCCCTGTCGCCGCCAACTCAGCCAGGCGCCGATTGATGCCTTGCACCAGATCGCCGCGCAACCGTTCCCGGCGTTCGGCAGCCTGGCTGTCACTGCCCATCAGTTCCGGACGCGCCACCAGAATCGTGTCCAGGTCCCGTGCCGCCGTCAGGGCCACGGCACTGCGGGTCGCCAAACGATCGAGGGCCGGTAGCACATGTTCACCCTGCAACACGAAAGCGTAGGGGTCGGTGACTTTGTAGAACACCCGTACATCGAGCTGCACCACCCCGGCATCACCGGTCAATAGATAGCCCGACCCTGCCAGTGCATCACTGACCGGCGTGGCGAAACTGGCCACTCGGTCGGCCTGCAATGCGGCGTCCGAGCGCAAGAGACTGTCCACGCGCCGTTCGAGAACGCGATCTGCCGCCGGCAACAGAATCACTTGTTCCACGGGACTGGGCCACGCCAGCAACAACCCGGCATTCTGGATGCGATCCAGGGCCCCGAAGTGCAACACCACGGCGCGGTTCTGCGGATCAATCTGCCGCACATTGGAGAAAGCCCAGGCCAAAGCCGCCAATACGGTGACCGCATAAAGCCCGAAAAACGCCAAGCGTCCAGCCTGGGCCCAAGGGCTGGATAATGGATTTGTTCCACGTGGAACCCAACTCATGGTTGTGTTCCACCCTTGGCATCCATCGCTGGCGGGCCGTCCACCAGCACGCGGAAGGGCGCCGCATCAGTGCGCAAAATCATCTTGGTGCCAGGGCCAACCACGGTACCCAAAGTGTCCAGCGAGCGCAGCAGGTTATAAAGCTGCGGCGACCCCGCATAGGCCTTGCCATAGATCTCGGCGGCTTCCACCCGCGATTGCGCTTCGATCTCGGCAGCCTTCACCGTGGCGTCGGCCTGCATGACTCGCGCATCACGCTCGGCGGCAGAACGTATCTGCGCCGCTTCGCGCTTGCCAATGGCAGTGCGTTCAGTGGCGATGGTTTCACGCTCGGCGCGCATCCGATCCACCGTCGCGGCCAGTGTTACCGACGGCAAGGTCAGGCGCTCGACGCCGACCTGCAACACCCGCACGCCGTAGGTGGTGAGCAACTGTTGATCGATCTGCTGGCGCAATTGCGCTTCGAAATCGGCGATGTGGACCTGGCTGGCATCGGTGTTGACCAGGTTCGCCAAGTCGAAACTGGCCGCCGTGGTTTCCAGTGCCGAGCCGACAAACGTGCGGATCTGCCGCGCCGCTTCGTCCGGCTCGTTCTGCACCGCCCGCATGAAACGTTGCACGTTGTCTGGATCTCCCTGGACCTGCCACGCCACGTAGGCCTGGACAATGATTCGCAAGCCATCACGCGTGCCGACGTCCTGCAGGCCGCTGGAGGTGGTGCGCAAGCGCAGGTCCACCGGGATCACCGCTTCGAACGGTGCCGGCCAACGCCAGCCAAGCCCGGGCTGGAGCAGCACCCGCGCCGGATTGCCAAAACGGGTGATGACCGTGGCCTCCCCGGAACGCACCTGCACCAGGCTCGCGGCGGCGACGGCGAATGCCACCAGCAGCGCCGCCCAACCCATGCGCCGCCAGGGAAACGGTCCGGCTTCCTGTGGCTCGCCGTGATGGTGATGCCCATGGTGATGCCCGTGGGCATGACCGGCGTGATCGTGATGACCGTGAGAAGAGGACTGGCTCAATGGGCAGCTCCTGGCAAGACAGGGTTACGCGGCGACACGGGGTCTGCCGGCAGCGTGAAAGTACGCAGGTCGATGGTTGGCGCGTTACCGCTGCCCCCCAGCCGATGATCGAGAATCAGCAACTTGGCGTTGCCCAGGCCTTGGCTCAATTGCCCCAGGTAGCGCTCCAGCACGAAGGCATGCCCGGCCGTGGCGTAGGCCTTGCGGTCCGCATCGAAGCGAAGGTCGGCGGCCTGGGCCGAGGCGTCGGTTTCCCGGGCCCCGGCTCGAGCCTGGTCAAGGGCGACACTGGCCTGCAGTTGCGCCTGGTTGGTCTGTTCCGCCGCCGCCCCGCGTTCCCGCGAGATCAGCGCCTGGGCGCCAATTTGCGCCGCCTGTACCGCGTGGTAGGCATTGGCCGCCCCGGCCGGCGGATGAATCGCCTCCACCACCGTCGCCAGGATTTCCACACCGCTGTCGAGCGCTTGCAGATCCGCCTGGACCGCACGGCCGATCTCGTCGGCCAGGCTGACACGGTCCGCGCCCAGCAGACCGTCCAGCGTGCGCGAAGCGAACTCATGCACCAGGACGCGACTGGCCGTGCTGCGAATCAGGGTCGGGACGTCGGCGCTGTTGTAGGTCGCGGCCAACGCGGCAGCGTCAGTCAGGCCGATCCGATAGACGAAACGCACGTCCATGTTGACGATCTGGAAGCTCTCTTGCTCAGCCCGTCGACTGGCAATCACCTGGGACTTGTCGTTGACGTGGCTGGCGTCCCATAACCGGTTGGCCACCGCCGGCGCCGGGCCCTCGGCCGGCACAACGTCGGTGGGTGCGCGGGTGTCGGCGACACTGCTCGCCAGCTCATGCACGACGCCATTCTCGACCGCCAGCACCCGGCCCCACGGCCAAGGCAGCCCCACGTGCAGCCCTGGGCCGAAGACCTCCACCGGCTTGCCGAAGCGCTCATAGATGCCGCGCTCCTGTAGCGGCACTTCGTGCACGCCCGTCAGCAACCAGCCCACCAGGGCCACCACCGCCAGCACCGGCAGGAACGCACGTCGCATATAGCTGAACGCCCAGATCTGACGCAGGTCGATGCCAAAGCGGTTGTGCAGTTCATGTTGCAGCGCCAGCAACGGTTGCGGTGGCCAACGCAGCAGATCGGCAATGACACTGCGCCCCAGCAACGTGGGTTCCACGGTGTCCCGACACGGGCTGAACAACGACAACACCGCACGCAGGAGCAATTCTGCCGCCACCAGTCCGGGCAGCACCGCCATCAGCACGGCCAGGCGCGCGGGCCAGACCGATGTCTCAGCCGCGAACAACAGGCACAAGGCGCCAAGGACCAGCACAATGATCGGCACCCGCGCCAATTGCGCCAGTGCTTGCGCTTCCGGCCACTCCACGGCGGGTTGCTGGGCCAATTGGCGCTCGAACACCAGCAACCCGAACGCCAGCAGTAACGACAGCACCGCCCCGACGCTGGCCGATGTGCCAAGGTTCGCGGCGGGCAATGCGAGGTTCCACACCTGTGCCAGGCTCACCAGCACCAGCACTGCCCAACCGGCCAGCCACAAGGCGGGGGCGCCGATGTGCGTGAGCAGGCCGGTCCAGCGCGCACCGAGTCGTTCGAGCAATCGTTCGTACCAACCCAGCTCCACCACCGCCGGTTCCGCCGAGGCCAGGTGATCCGTCGGCGGCGCCAACGCCTGGCTGCGCCATTGGGCGATCCATCCGGCGGACTGCAAACCCGCCAGCAGCACCAGTAAACCCGCGCCCTGCCCCACCAGTAGCGCCGGCCACAGAGACAGCGGCGAAAACAGCCCGATGAAAAACGCCAGCACCCAGGCCACGCCCGCCGCGCTCCCCAGCGCCAGGACCTTCCACCGCAGACGGCGCCCGTGCAATGACGCACGCTGAAAGCGCGGCCAATCGGCCACCTGCCCCCCCTCGACATCGAGATCGACTTGCATACCACCCCAGCGCTTGTGGCGATCAGAATCCGGGCAGGTGGATAGAGGCCACCGCCGCTTCGTTGTATGGCGTTACCTTATAACGATTACTGTGAAATTTCCGTTTGGAATTCTTCATGCGGGGCTTCTGCCAGCCCCTTGACATAAGCCTTGACCGTTATCTGTGGAAACGCTCATATTACGAGCATAATTTTTTATCAGGCCAAGCGGGAGAAGCGCGATGAGCAATTACGACGTGGTCATTCTTGGGGGCGGGCCTGGCGGGTATAACGCAGCGATCCGGGCGGGCCAATTGGGGTTGCGGGCCGCGTGTGTCGAAGGCCGGGCCACCTTGGGCGGCACCTGTTTGAACGTCGGTTGCATGCCGTCCAAAGCATTGCTCCACGCGTCCGAACTGTACGAAGCAGCGACAGGCACGGCGTTCGCCAACCTGGGCATCGACGTCAGCCCTACCCTCAATCTTGCGCAAATGATGAAGCAGAAGGACGACAGCGTGGCGGGCCTGACCAAAGGCATCGAATTTCTGTTTCGCAAGAACAAGGTCGACTGGATCAAGGGCTGGGGCCACATCGACGGGCCAGGCAAGGTGACCGTCACCGCTGAAGATGGCAGCAAGACCGAACTCAATGCCAAGGACATCGTCATCGCCACGGGCTCCGAACCGATGCCGCTGCCCGGCGTGACCTTCGATAACCAACGCATCCTGGACTCCACCGGCGCGCTTTCGCTGAGTGAAGTACCGCGCCACCTGGTGGTGATTGGCGCAGGCGTCATCGGCCTCGAACTGGGGTCGGTCTGGCGGCGGCTCGGCGCCCAGGTGACCGTGGTGGAATACCTTGATCGCATCTGCCCTGGGGTGGACATCGAAGCCGGCAAGACCTTGCAGCGGGCGCTGGCCAAGCAAGGCATCACGTTCAAGCTGGGCAGCAAAGTCACCGGCGCCGTGCCGTCGGCCACCGGTGTGCAGGTGACGGTTGAACCGGCAGCCGGCGGCGAAGCCCAGAGCCTGGACGCCGACTACGTGCTGGTCGCCATCGGCCGCCGGCCTTACACCCGGGGATTGGGGCTGGCCAACGTCGGGCTGGAGCCTGACCCGCGCGGCATGCTCGCCAACCGGCACCACCGCACCGAAGCGCCAGGGGTCTGGGTGATCGGTGACGTGACGTCCGGACCGATGCTCGCCCACAAGGCCGAAGACGAAGCCATGGCCTGCATCGAACGGATCGCCGGCAAGGCGGCCGAGGTCAACTACGCGTTGATCCCCAGCGTCATCTACACCCGTCCGGAGTTGGCCAGCGTCGGCCAGACCGAGGAGCAGCTCAAGGCTGAAGGCCGTGCCTACAAGGTCGGGAAATTTCCGTTCACGGCCAATAGCCGGGCGAAGATCAACCACGAGACCGAAGGGTTCGCCAAAGTCCTGGCCGATGAGCGCACCGACGAAATCCTCGGCGTGCACCTGGTGGGCCCGAGTGTCAGCGAAATGATCGGCGAGTATTGCGTGGCGATGGAGTTCAGCGCCTCGGCCGAGGACATCGCCCTCACCTGCCATCCACACCCCACCCGCTCCGAAGCGTTGCGCCAGGCGGCTATGGATGTCGAGGGGATGGCAACACAGATGTAGGCGCCTGCCTTTTCCGGAATATTCAGTCCCCACTCTGTGGGAGCGAGCCTGCTCGCGAAGCGGACACCGCGTGCTGATCGACAGGCCGCGTTATCGTTCTTCGCGAGCAGGCTC
>NZ_JAUQOP010000025.1 GCF_030580855.1 Pseudomonas citrullilanati
TTTTTTTTTATTTTTTTTTTTTTTTTTTTTTTTTTATTTTTTTTTTTTTTTATTCCCCCCCACAAGGGGGGGGGGGGGGGGGGGGGGCCGCCCCCCCCCCCCCCCCCCCCCCCCCCCACGGGCGGTTCCTGAGCCATGGCTCGGGTTACATGAAAGCTCCCGCGCCACAGATTTGCTGGAGGCAAAAAAAACGGCCCGAAGGCCGTTTTTCGTTTACCGCGACCGCTTATCCACCCAGGTACGCCTCGCGCACTTTCGGATCGGTCAGCAGGGCTTCACCGCTGCCCTGCATCACCACGCGGCCGTTTTCCAGCACGTAGGCCCGGTCGGCGATTTTCAGGGCCTGGTTGGCGTTCTGCTCCACCAGGAACACCGTCACGCCATCCTTGCGCAGCTGTTCGATGATGTCGAAGATCTGCTGGATGATGATCGGCGCCAATCCCAGGGACGGTTCGTCGAGCAGCAGCAGCTTGGGCTTGCTCATCAGCGCACGACCGATGGCGAGCATCTGCTGTTCGCCGCCGGACATGGTGCCGCCACGTTGGGTAAAGCGCTCTTTCAGGCGTGGGAAAAGGTGCAGGACCTTGTCCATCTGTTCCTGATAGTCGCCCTTGTCGGTGAAGAATCCGCCCATGGCGAGGTTCTCTTCCACGGTCAGCCGGGCAAAGACCCGACGACCTTCCGGCACCACCGCGATGCTCTTGCGCATGATCTGCGAAGAGTCCTGGCCCACCAGTTCCTCGCCCATGTAGCGGATGCTGCCGCTACGGGCCTGGGGCGAACCGCAGAGGGTCATCAGCAGCGTGGACTTGCCGGCGCCGTTGGCCCCGATCAGCGTCACGATTTCGCCTTGGCGCACCTCGACGTTGACGCTGTGCAGGGCCTGGATCTTGCCGTAGAAGGTGGAAACGTTTTCGAACTGCAGCATTTACGCTTCCCCCAGGTAGGCTTTGATCACTTCAGGATTGTCGCGGATCTGTTCCGGCGTGCCGTCGGCCAGGGGAGTGCCCTGGTTGATCACGACGATGTGGTCGGAAATGCTCATGACCAGCTTCATGTCGTGCTCGATCAGCAGCACGGTGACGTTGTGCTCCTCGCGCAGGACGCTGATCAGCGCCTTCAGGTCTTCGGTTTCCTTGGGGTTCAGGCCGGCAGCCGGTTCGTCGAGCATGAGGATCCGCGGGCGGGTCATCATGCAGCGGGCGATTTCCAGGCGCCGTTGCTGGCCGTAGGCCAGGGTGCCGGCGGTCCGGTTGGCGAACTCCTTGAGGTTGACCTTCTCCAGCCAGTACTCGGCGTACTCCATGGCCTCGCGTTCGCTCTTGCGGAACGACGGGGTCTTGAACAGGCCGGCGAAGAAGTTGGTGTTCAGGTGACGGTGCTGGGCGATCAACAGGTTCTCGATCGCCGTCATGTCCTTGAACAGCCGCACGTTCTGGAAGGTACGCACCACGCCCTTGAGGGCGATCTTGTGCCCCGGCAGGCCCTGGATCGGCTCGCCGTCCAGCAGGATGCTGCCACCGGTCGGCTGGTAGAAGCCGGTCAGGCAGTTGAACACCGTGGTCTTGCCCGCGCCGTTCGGCCCGATCAGGGCAACCACCTGCTTCTCTTTCACGGTCAGGGCCACGCCATTGACCGCCAGCAGGCCGCCGAAGCGCATGCTCAGGTTCTCGACTTTCAGGATCTCGCGGCTCATTTGCGCAGCTCCATGTGTGGGCGTTGCATAGGCAGCAGACCTTGGGGACGCCAGATCATCATCAGCACCATCAGGGCGCCGAACATCAACATGCGGTATTCGCTGAATTCACGCATCATTTCAGGCAACAGGATCATCACGATGGCGGCCAGGATCACCCCCAGCTGCGAGCCCATCCCGCCCAGCACCACGATGGCGAGGATGATCGCCGACTCGATGAAGGTGAAGGACTCCGGCGTCACCAGGCCCTGGCGGGCGGCGAAGAAGCTGCCGGCGAAACCGGCGAACGCGGCGCCCAGGGTGAAGGCCGACAGCTTGATCACGGTCGGGTTGAGCCCCAGCGCACGGCAGGCGATCTCGTCTTCGCGCAGCGCTTCCCAGGCACGACCGATCGGCATGCGCAGCAGGCGGTTGATCACGAACAAGGCGGCCAGGGCCAGCAACAAGGCAACGAGGTAGAGGAAAATCACCTTGTTGATCGAGTTGTATTCCAGGCCGAAGTACTCATGGAACGTCTGCAGGCCCTCGGCGGCCTTGCGTTCGAACGTCAGGCCGAAGAAGGTCGGTTTCTCGATGTTGCTGATGCCGTTCGGACCGCCGGTGATGTCGGTCAGGTTGCGCAGGAACAGACGGATGATCTCGCCGAAGCCCAAGGTCACGATGGCCAGGTAGTCGCCCCGCAGGCGCAGCACGGGGAAGCCCAGCAGGAAGCCGAAGGTGGCGGCCATCAGCCCGGCGATCGGCAGGCAGATCCAGAAGCTCAGGCCGAAGTAATGGGACAGCAGCGCATAGCTGTAGGCCCCGACGGCGTAGAAGCCCACGTAGCCCAGGTCGAGCAAGCCCGCCAGGCCCACCACGATGTTCAGGCCGAGGCCGAGCATCACGTAGATCAGGATCAGTGTGGCGATGTCCACCGCGCCGCGGGAGCCGAAGAACGGCCACACCAGCGCGCCGACGATCAGGGCCAGGATGATCCAGCGCTGGGTGGTCGGCAGGGTCAGGAAGTTGCTGGCCTTGGCCGGGATCACCGGCAGGCCGGGCGAGGACTTCCAGGCCGCGCTGATCCGGGTGCTGAACAGCACGCGCAGGAACATCAACAGTGAGCACGCGGCGATGGTCATCAGGATGGCCGGACTGGTGCCATGCACTTCCAGGTTGATGCCGACGATGGTCAGTTTGAGACCGAGTACCGGGTAGGCCACGGCCCAGACCAGCAGGGCGCTGAAGAGCGCCGATTTGAGATGCCTAGTCATACTTTTTCAACCTCCGGGCGGCCCAGGATGCCGGTCGGCCGGAATAACAGGACCAGAACCAACAAGCCGAACGCCACGACGTCCTTGTACTGGTCGCCGAAGATGTCGGCGCCAAAGGCTTCCGCTACGCCCAGCACCAACCCGCCGAGCATGGCGCCGGGGATGCTGCCGATACCGCCCAGTACCGCGGCGGTGAAGGCCTTGAGGCCGACGAGGAAACCGGCGTTGGGGTTGATCACGCCGTATTGCATGCTCAACAGCACCGCCGCGACGGCCGCCAGGGCCGCACCGATGACGAAGGTCAGGGCGATGATGTTGTTGGTGTTGATGCCCAGCAGGTTGGCCATCTTGATGTCTTCGGCACAGGCGCGGCAGGCGCGGCCCAGGCGGGAGCGGGAGATGAACAGCGTGAGGCCGAGCATGGCGAGCAGGGTCACCACGAACACCACGATTTGCATGTAGGAAATCAGCACTTCATGTGCGCCACCTGGCCCGATGGCGAAGTTGCCCGGAATCAGGTTGGGAATGGATTTGTCCTTGGAGTCTTGCGAAAGCAGAACCGTGTTCTGCAGGAAGATCGACATGCCGATGGCGGAAATCAGCGGAATCAGACGGTTGCTGCCGCGCAAGGGGCGGTAGGCGATCCGTTCGATGCTGTAGCCATAGGAACTGGTGACCACGATGCTCGCGATGAAAGCCGCGGTCATCAACAGCGGGACACTGTCGAGTCCCATCATGCTCAGCCCGGCGATGGCGATGAACGCCACGTAGGAACCGATCATGTACACCTCGCCGTGGGCGAAGTTGATCATTCCAATGATGCCGTAGACCATCGTATAGCCGATGGCGATCAGGGCATACGTGCTGCCAACGGTCAGGCCGTTAACCAGCTGCTGGAAGAAGTGATAGATGTCAGGCATTACAGCGCTCCTAAAAACCTGATACGCATTTCACTGGTGGAGTCATTTTCCCGCCCGGCCCCGTGGATCTGCATCCACTTCGAGCACGAGGTTTGCCAGCGAACCGCTGATGACGGTTTTGAGATTTTCAGGTGGGGAGACTGGCGGATCACGCCAGCGCGGCCCAATACATTCAAGACAAAGCCCACGGCACGCCGTGGGCTTTGTGGGCAGTCAGTCAGGCCAGGCCTTACTGGGGCGAAACTTCGGTTTTAGGTTTGCCGAAGTGCCACTCGTAGACCACGAACTTGAAGTCCTTCAGGTCACCCTTGTCGTCGAAGCTCAGGTCGCCGGTAGGGGTCTTGAAGGTGCCTTTGTGGATGGCTTCAGCCACTTTGGCCGGGTCTTCGCTCTTGGTCTCGGTGATGGCCTGGGCAATCACCTGGACCGCCGAGTAGGACGGGAACACGAAGGGGCCGCTCGGGTCTTCTTTCTTGGCCTTGAAGGCGTCAGCCAGGGCGATGTTGGCCGGATCCTGGTCGAAGGACTTCGGCAGGGTCACCAGCAGGCCTTCGGACGATTCCTTGGCGATCTGCGAAATGGAGTCGTTACCCACGCCTTCCGGACCCATGAACTTGGCCTTCAGGCCTTTTTCCTGGGCTTGGCGCAGGATCAGGCCCAGCTCTGGGTGGTAGCCGCCGTAGTAGACGAAGTCGACGTTGGCTTGCTTGAGCTTGGCGATCATCGAGGAGAAGTCCTTGTCGCCGGCGTTCACGCCTTCGAAGACGGCGACTTTCACGCCTTTCTTCTCCAGGGTCGATTTCACCGCGCTGGCGATGCCTTCACCGTACTGCTGCTTGTCGTGCAGGACCGCGACGACCTTCGGCTTGACGTGGTCGGCGATGTAGTTGCCGGCCGCCGGGCCCTGGGCGCTGTCCAGGCCGATGGTGCGGAAGATCATCTTGTAGCCGCGGGCGGTGATGTCCGGGCTGGTCGCGGCCGGGGTGATCATGACCACGTGTTCGTCTTCGTAGATGTCCGAAGCCGGCTGGGTGGAGCTGGAGCACAGGTGCCCGACCACGAACTTGACGCCTTCGTTGACGACCTTGTTCGCCACGGCAACCGCTTGTTTTGGATCGCAGGCATCATCGTATTCAACGGCGACGAGTTGCTTGCCGTTCACACCACCCTTGGCGTTGATCTGCTCGATGGCCATTTTCGAGCCGCTGAACTGCATGTCGCCGTATTGGGCTACAGGACCGGTTTTAGGGCCGGCGATGCCGATCTTGATGGTGTCCGCGGCGAACGAATGGCTGGCAACCCCGGCCAGAACCATAGCGGCAAACAGTTTGGAAATCTGCTTAGTAGCCTTAGTCATAGTGCTCCACTCATGCTGTTGTAGTTTTTATAGTCCTGGCGCCGTAGCAGCAGAACCGGGTCAGATATCTTGGATATCCTCGCGGAAAATGCCCCCGGCAACTGTACCGGTACAGTGTAGAGCGCCGATTGTTGGCAAGGGAAGCTGGCGCTTGGGGGCAAATCCTGAGGGTGTCGCTTTATTGAAAGAAAAAGACAGAATGGCGGCGAGGGTTCTCCGGTCAAATCGGTATTCCCTGGCGCCTGCTGCACTTTTCAATCAGCCCTCCTATTACTACCGGGTTTTTCTGCCGGACCACCGACGTTATCATTCGCGCCGATTTCTTTTCCGGACAGGCCCATGAACCAAGAACCTAGCACCCTCTATGCCAAGCTGCTTGGTGAAACCGCATCCATCACCTGGAAAGAGCTCGAACCGTTCTTCGCCAAGGGTGCCCTATTATGGGTCGACCCGGCACTGGATTTGATCGCCGCCGCCGAAGCCGTGGCCCAGGACGAAGGCGAGAAAGTCGCCGCCTGGTTGGCCGCCGGGCAGCTCGCGAAACTGTCTGAAACGCGGGCGCTGGATTTCCTCGGGCGTGATCCGCAGCTGTGGGCGGTGGTGGTTTCACCCTGGATCATGATCCAGGAAAGGGCGTCGAAATGATCGATGCACCAACTTGGTTCGTTGTCGTGGCGGGCGAAAAGTGTGTAGGTGAGTAGCGTGATGGCATCCTGCCGTGGTGAAACGCCACAGGAGAGGGTGACGTATACGTAACGGGAACAGTTGATTGAGCAGCCTTTGGGCTGCTCAATTGTTTCTGGATGTTGTTCGGGTGCAGGCCTCAGGGCCGCTATCGCGAGCAAGCTCGCTCCCACAGGGTGCTGTGTATACAGACCCACTGTGGGAGCGAGCTTGCTCGCGATTGGAGGCAACACGGTGTTACGTCGGCCTCAGTAAGTCCGCCCAGTATGGTTATTGAGCGAAATGACCTTGGTCTTGCCAATGCGATGACGGTAGATCTCGCGCAGGTACTTGATGGCCTTCTTCACGCAGTCGCGGGACAGGCGGATGTCATTGATCGAGACGAACTTCTCCTTGTCGCTGATCAGCTCGCGGTACTTCTTCTCGTACATCGGCTTGATGGCGTACCAGTTGGTATCGAGGATCTTCGCCGGGTTTTCGAATTCGTTGAGCAGGTCGTCGATCCGTTGCTCGTCGAAATCCTCGTTGATGATGAAGTCCAGGATCGAGTTGTCCAGGGTGTCGTCGAAGCGATACGGAGTGCGGGCGAAGCAGCGCTTGATGAAGGCCACGATCAGGGTCAGGAAGTCATCCGACAGGCACGGGCTCTTGGCGATCAGGGTGGTCAGCGACAGGTTGGCCGAGGCGCCGATCACCAGGGCGTAGCGCTTGAGCGTGGTGTTGGGGAACAGGCTGTTGAGGTGGGTCTTGAGCCGGTTCAGGTCCATGTAGGACAGCTTGTAGTCCTTGGGCAACGACACGATCGACACCACCGACGAGCAATTCTTGAAGAAGTGCAGGTCGTGCAGGGCCGCGGCGTCGTAGCCGGAATTCTTGTACTGCTCCAGTGACGCCCGGTAGCGCTTGGACTCGATGGGCAACAGGCTGATGCCTTCGATGGCCTGGGTGACCTTGTTGAAATGCGGCAGGTCGATGGAGCGGAAGAACAGGTCATCGATGTTCAGGCGCGGTGGTTCTTTGTCGAACACCTTGAACTTGTCGCCGCTCGGCGCCGGGGTTTCCGGGACCACCGATTCGGCGTAGGCAATCGCCACCGGGCCGGCCAGGCTCATGAACAGGTCGTTGGCGTCCAGGCGAATGGTTTCGCCGATGTCGATGCCGGCCCGGCGGAAATAGTTCTGGTCGTAGTCGGTGGTGACTGCCTGGGCCGTCAGGATGTTGAAGATCTGCTGGGAGATGTACTGGTTGGCGTGCTTCTCCATGGCGTTGACGTCGATGTTCTGGATGTTGCCGTCGTCGCTTTCCTCGGCATAACGCATGATGTCGTTGGAGATCAGCATCATCGCGTTCCAGGGGCGGATCCGGCCCATGACGCTGGCTTCGCTGCTGTCTTCGTTGGCGAAGTTGTACGAGAAATCCCATTCTTCCGACAGGTACTTGCACAGCAGGCGTCCGGCGTTGATGTGCAGGGCCTCGGACATTTCGCTGCGGTGATCGGAAATGTTCGGCAGTACGCAGATGCCGCTGGTGAAGATCGGTTCGAAGACGAAGGAATGACCGCTCTTGCTGTCGTGTTCGTCCATCGGCTTGGTGTCGAACGTCTTGTTCATGTACGAGTACTGCTGGGCCAGGCCGAACTCCGAGGCCATGCCCGAACCGGTACCGCCGCCGGCGCTGAAAATCGAGAAGTACAGGCGCGACTGGTTGGCCTTGATGCCGCAGCTGTCGATCAGGTACGAGTGGATCATTTTCCAGTCGGGGCTGGAGAACCGCTGGGTGTCCTTGTTCAGGATGATCTTGGCCAGGTACTGGCCCAGGATCGGCGCGTTACCGGCGCCACCGGCGTGGACTTCAGACAGGTCCATGATCTTCATCTTGCTGTAGTCGCGCAAAAAGCCGCTTTTCTCGCCCTTGCGCGAGAAGCGGATGCGCCCGGCAATGTCCTTGTCCAGGTCGCCGAGCATGACCAGCGGCTCCACCAGGAACACCGGTTTGCTGGCCTTGCCGTTGCCCAGGCGCAGGTTCTGGCGGATCCACTGCGCAGGGCTGTAGCCCTTGTCGTAGTGCTTGTCTTCGGCGTTGAATTCGTTGAGGTAGAACTTGCGGGCGTTGTAGACCAGCTCCGCCACATCCAGGGCGATGTTGGAGCCGCAGCGTCCCAGGCCGATCAGGCACACCGAGGGGAATTCCTGCTGGTTGCGGTCGTAGTCGTCATCCACCAGGTGCGGCGGGCGCGGGAACACGGTGTCGCGCAGGCCGTCGAGGTTGTCGAGGATGCGGTCGGTGTTGGTTTCGGTGAAATACAGGTACTGCTGGGTCGACAGGGAGCGCGAGCTGCTCGAAAGGCTGGAGGTTTCAGGGCCGTTGGCGGCTGGGCTCAGCGTCAGATCGGATACCGCAGTGGCTGTTTTTTTTGAGGTCATTGTGCGCCATATGCCTGAACTGGTCGGCTCGACGACCCCGGTCATCGAACCATAGCGGATGGGAGCTCGCGTCCTTGATGGCGCGAATGTCGGCCCAAGCGGTCAGGGCTGCGACCTGAGCTGCGCTCGGGAGAATCTTTTTCCTGTCCCGTTGAATCGGCCACTGGCCGGCGTTCTTTAACCACGAATAGGCGAAATGATGGCATTTGTGACAGGAACTTGATCGCCATCAATAAACCCCTGTTCGCCATGGTCGGGTATCAGCCCGGCGAATGATCGGAGACAGCCCGCCCATGGCTGTCTAGATTGAGGTTCCGGGCTCGGATGCCTTGCCGTTGCCCCACGACAATAAAAGAGACGGACCCATGCAGAACTCGACCCAAGCGGCGAATGCCTGGCGCATTCTGTTCCTGCTGTTCCTCGCCAACCTGTTCAACTTCTTCGACCGCACCATCCCGGCGATCATCATCGAGCCGATCCGCATGGAATGGAGCCTCAGCGACTTCCAGATCGGCATCATCGGCACCGCCTTCACCATCGTCTACGCCGTGGCCGGGTTGCCGCTGGGGCGCATGGCCGACACCGGTTCGCGCAGCAAGCTGATGGGCTGGGGCCTGGCGACCTGGAGCGCGCTGACGGCGGTCAATGGCCTGGTGGGCAGTTTCTGGGCGTTCCTGGTGGTGCGCATGGGCATCGGCATTGGCGAGGCCAGCTACGCACCGGCGGCCAACTCGCTGATCGGCGACCTGTTCCCGGCCCATCGCCGGGCGCGAGCCATGGGCATCTTCATGCTGGGCCTGCCGCTCGGGCTGCTGCTGGCG
Organism: Pseudomonas citrullilanati; assembly: GCF_030580855.1. Classification (GTDB taxonomy): domain Bacteria; phylum Pseudomonadota; class Gammaproteobacteria; order Pseudomonadales; family Pseudomonadaceae; genus Aquipseudomonas; species Aquipseudomonas citrulli. The sequence goes on from NZ_JAUQOP010000025.1 coordinate 9,155, forward strand.
TTCTTCACCATCGGCGCGATGGTCAAGGCCTTCGACAGCTGGCGCGCGCCGTTCTTCATCGCCGCCGTGCCAGGGCTGGTGCTGGCGGTGTTCATGTTCTTCATCAAGGAACCCAAGCGCGGCGCGGCGGAAACCGTCCAGGTCTCCCAGGAAAAGGTCGACCGGCCAATCCGGCGGGTGCTGGCCATTCCGACGTTCCTGTGGCTGGTACTGGCGGGGCTGTGCTTCAACTTCGCCACCTACGCCTGCAACTCCTTCCTGGTGCCGATGCTGCAGCGCTATTTCCTCATGCCGCTGCACGAGGCGGCCGTGGCCACCGGGATCATGGTCGGGGTGACCGGCCTGTTCGGCTTGACCCTGGGGGGTTGGGTCGCCGACAAGATCCATCAGCGGGTGGCCAGTGGTCGCCTGTTGTTCGCGGCGTTCAGCCTGGTCATCTCGACGGTCACCACCGCCTGGGCGTTGCACGCCGGGCGTATCGAAATCGGCGTGTTCGTCGCGGTGTTCAGTGTCGGCTGGCTGTTTGCCTATAACTTCTACACCTGCGTGTACACGGCGATCCAGGATGTGGTGGAGCCACGCTTGCGGGCCACGGCGATGGCGCTGTTCTTTGCCGGGCTCTACCTTCTCGGCGGCGGCCTGGGGCCCGTGGTGGTGGGCGGGCTGTCCGACTACTTCGCCCGTACCGCGATGGCCGCGGCTGGCGCCCCGCAGATGACCGAAGCGTTCAAGGCCATCGGCCTGCACGACGCGATGTACCTGATCCCGGTGGCCCTGTTCATGACCATGGTGTTCCTGTTCCTGGCTTCGCGCTGCTTTGTGCGCGACGCCAAGCGGATGAAAGACGGGATGAGCGCCGTGGTGGTGCCTGAAGGTGTCGTGGCGACTGCCTGATATCCATCTGTGGGAGCAAGGCTTGCCCGCGATGAAGGCGATGCGGTCTTTCGGAAAACCGAGGCGCCTGTTTCGCGAGCAAGCTTTGCTCCCACAAATTTCTCGCCACAGGTTCTTGGGCGTTCTGGCTAGCGAACCTTCTCATCACGCCCGCGCAACAGGCGATTGGGCATTGCCAGCGCGGCTGCCAACCCCAGCAGCGACACCGCCGCGCCGATCAGCAACAGGTGCCGGAACGTGACCTGCAATTCCCGGCGCAGGGCATCCTGCGCTGCGCCTGGCGCGGCGTTGAGGCCGTCCAGCAGGACGTTGCCGGAGTGCCCTTCGCCGATCAGCGAGGTCCCGGCGATTTGCGCGAAGCTGGAATCCTGCAACAGGGCCAGCAGCAACGCCGACATCAAGGCCACGCCCACCGCCCCGCCGAGGGAACGGAACAGGTTGGTGGTGCTGGTGGCGACACCGATGTCCTGTTGCTGCACCGAATTCTGCGACCCCACCAGGGACGTGGGAAATTGCATCCCCGAGGCGATGCCGCCGAGCAGCATGAACAGGCTGCTCAGCCAGAAGACGTCGGGCGGGGTGAATGCCATGCCGAGGATGGCGAACGGAAAGAGCAACGCACCGCTGAGGATCATCGGCTTGTAGCGCCCGGTCACCGAGGTCCGGCGCCCGGCGCAATACGCCCCGATCGGCAGCCCCATGGCCAGGGGCAGCAGGTGCAGCGCCGCGCTGTCGGCGCCGGCGCCGGTCACGCTCTGGAAGCGCAGCGGCACCAGCACCGTCAGGGAAATCGCCTGGAAACTGGTGAAGAACACCGTGCACCAGCACAGCACTGCGCTGCGGTTGGCGAACAGGTGCATCGGCAGCAACGGTTCTCGGGCTCGGCGCTCGTGCCAGACGAAGATCCCCAGGCCCACCACCGCGCAACTCAGCAAGCCCAGCACTTCGCGACTGTGCCAGGCGTGGCCCTGGCCGATCTGGGTGATGCCCAGCAACAGGGCGGTCAGGCCGATGATCAGCAACACCGTGCCCAAGTAGTCGATGATCGGCGTGCGTTGCGGCACCGGCAGCCCCACCAGGGTGCGCCGGGCCACCCACCAGGCCGCCAGGCCCAGGGGCAGGTTGATCAAGAACACCCAGCGCCACGACAGGTATTCGGTCATGTAGCCGCCCAGCACCGGCCCGGCGACGCTGGCCACGGCGTACATGCTGCTGAAGTAACCCTGGTAGCGACCACGTTCGCGGGGCGGAATGATGTCGCCGATGATCGCCTGGCTCACGGAAATCATGCCGCCGGCGCCGATGCCTTGGAAGATCCGCGCCAGCACCAGTTGCTCCATGTCCTGGGCCAGGCCACAGAACAGCGAGGCCAGGGTGAACAGGCCCATGCCGAACAGCATCAGTGGCCGGCGCCCGTAGAGGTCGCCGAGCTTGCCGTAGATCGGCACCGCCACGGTCATGGCGACCATGTAGCCGGAGATCACCCAGGCCAGCAGGCTGACGTCCTTGAATTGCGCGGAAATGGCCGGCATCGACACGGCGACGATGGTCTGGTCCAGGGCGCTGAGGAAAATCGCCAGCATCAGCGCGACCAGGATGCTGCGGATGGCGGGCTTCGGGGCGTGCGGGGTGTTGAGTTGGGTCACGGCAAAACCTGCGGGCGTCGCGCCGGGGGGCGAAGGGAACGGAGCCCGCAGTTTAAGTCGGTAGCCGGCTATTCGATAGCCTCGTAAGGAAGTCCGACGTAATTTTCCGCGATGGTCTGGCGCCCGGCCTCGGAATCGACGAAATATTCCAGCTCCGCTTCACTGATGCGCTGGTTGAAGGCGTCGTCGTCGAAACGGTGCAGCATCGAGGTCATCCACCAGGAAAACCGTTCGGCCTTCCAGACGCGCCGCAGGCAGATGGCGGAGTATCGCTCCAACAGATCCACCCGGGCGTCGCGATAGACCCTGAGCAGGATGTTGAACAGCGTGCTGACGTCGCTGGCCGCCAGGTTCAAGCCCTTGGCGCCGGTGGGCGGGACGATGTGCGCGGCATCCCCCACCAGGAACAGGCGCCCGTACTGCATAGGCTCGACGACGAAACTGCGCAGCGGCGCGATGCTTTTCTCGATGGACGGGCCAGTCACCAGGGCCTTGGCCAGGTCGGCGGGCAGGCGGTCCTTGAGTTCGGCCCAGAAGCGCGCGTCCGGCCAATCCGCCAGTTGCTCCTCGACGGGCACTTGCAGGTAATAACGGCTGCGGGTCGTGGAGCGCATGCTGCACAGGGCGAAGCCGCGGGCGTGGCGGGCGTAGACCAGTTCGTCGTGGACCGGCGGGGTGTCGGCCAGCACACCCAGCCAGCCGAACGGGTAGACCCGCTCGAAAACCTTTAGCTTGTCCGCCGGGATCGACTGGCGCGCCACCCCATGGAAGCCGTCGCAGCCGGCCACGTAGTCGCAGTCCAGGCGCCAGGTTTGCCCCTGGCATTCGAACGTCACGAACGGCTGGTCTGTCTGCAGGTCGTGGGGCCGGGCGTTGTCAGCCTGGTAGAACGTCCGGGCGCCGGCGGCGTGGCGGGCGGCCATCAGGTCGCGGGTCACCTCGGTCTGGCCGTAGATCATGACGTGCTTGCCGCCGGTCAGCGCCTTGAGATCGATGTGCACCCGGCGGCCATTGAGCGCCAGCTCGAAGCCGTCGTGGGGCAAGCCCTCGGCATCCATGCGCTGGTTGACCCCGGCCTGGCGCAACAGGTCGACCATGCCTTGCTCCAGCACCCCGGCGCGGATGCGGCCGAGCACATAATCCGGCGCCTGGCGCTCGATGATGACCGTGTCGATGCCGGCGTTGTGCAACAGCTGGCCGAGCAGCAGGCCAGAGGGGCCGGCACCGATAATGGCAACTTGGGTCTTGAGGGTTTTCATTGTTGTTATGACTCGCACGAAGCTCGACCCAGGGCCGGCATTGATTGTTATGAACCGAGTGCGTGCATTTTTCGCTTGCGGACCTGTCAATTGAAGGGGAAAACTGAGCCGATACCTGTTCTTTCTGCCAATTGGTGCGATTATCGCCCGCAACCCCAGGCCCCGGATCCGCGATATGAAAAAACCTGAGCTGCCTTCGATCCCGGTGTTCAAGCTCTATGGCGAGGGCCAGGATTGGCCGACACCGGACCTGCTGCACTGTGAAACCATTTCCAAGCGCAGCAGCGAACATCAATGGGAGATCAAGCCCCATCGGCATGCCGACCTGTGCCAGCTGTTGTTCGTGTACAAGGGGCGGGCGGAGCTGGAGATCGAAGGCCAGCGCACCCAGCTCGACGAGCCGACGGTGCAGATCCTGCCGCCGCTGTCGGTCCATGGGTTCCGGTTTTCCGAGGACGTGGACGGCTACGTGGTGACGTTGGCGGCGCCGCTGGTGACGCACCTGCAAGGGCAGCTGGGCCATTCGGTCAACGTCCTGGCCCAGGCCGAAAGCTACCCGGCCGGTGAAAATGCCGACTACCTGAACAGCCTGTTCAGCGCCTTGCAGAGCGAGTACATGGGCCATCAACCGGCCCGGGAAATGCTGATGCACGCGCTGGTCAGCGTGATCATGGTCTGGGTCAGCCGCCAGGTCATGCAGCGGCGCACCCAGACCCAGCGCCCGCAACGGGCCCGGGAATACCTGAACGGGTTCATCCAGCTGGTGGAAGAGACCTATCGCCAGCACGTCAAGGTCGAAGACCTGGCCCATCGCCTGGGCATCTCGGTGTCCCACCTCAACGGCACCTGCCGCGAACTGGCGGGACAACCGGCGCTGCAGATCATGCATGAGCGGCAGTTGCTGGAAGCCAAGCGGTTGCTGACCTACACCGGCATGACGATCTACGAGATTTCCGAAATGCTCGGGTTTTCCGACCCGACCAACTTCACCCGCCTGTTCCGCCGCCGCGTGGGTATCTCGCCCAAGGCGTTCCGGGACCGGCTCAAGACCGACCAGCAGGACGACTGAAGCGCCTCAGCGCAGGGCGTTCAGGGTCGCGTTGTGGGGGATGCAGCGCTCCAGGTTGCAACTGGCGAATTCGCGGGGCAGTTGCCGGGCCTGCTCCACCCGGTACGCCGCCGTGCCATAGAGCGCAAGCGTGGCGGCGCAGGTGACGAAGATGGCGAGGCGTCTTCTTGTTTTGATGTTCATGGCGGTGACCTCTGAACGAATACCCGGGGGTACTCCTTTCAGAATAGGTCAGCTATAGCGAGTTGCCAGCCAAGCAGGCCTTGTGTGTAACCCGATATTCAGAACACTGATAGCCCCTTGTGGGAGCAAGCTTGTGGGGGCAAGGCTTGCCCGCGACGGTATCGCCTCGGTCTATCTGCTACACCGAGGTGTTTGCATCGCGGGCAAGCCTTGCTCCCACAGGGGATGGGGGGGCTTTCGGGCGCTTACGCCAAATGCTCGGGCTTCATCGGGTCGCCTGGCTTGACGTCCAGTTGGTGGCGCACGTCTTCGAACATCTCGTCGTAGTACTTGTGCATCGAGCCGATGTTGGCGCTCTTGGGCAGGCCGTATTTCTGGGCGATGCGCGTGGCGTGGCGGGCGAAGTCGAAGGCCTGGTCCTTGGCCAGGAAAAAGGTCTCGTCCACGGCCTTGTCCTCCACCGTGCCGTGCAACCGGAACGACATGCCCTGGCCTTCCTTGGGGTCCTGGGCGAGCTCGTAGTCGATGCACAGGTTGTAGCTGTGGTCATCCTTGTTCAGCGCGTGGCGCTCCATATGCAGGTGACCGGGTTGGAACAGGGCCATGAGCGACTCTCCTTGGAAGGCGTAGAAGTAGGGCAGACCGCGGATCCGCCCCGGGAGTTTCCGATCATCGATAAGCGATGCCCGTTGTCGCCGTGCTGATGCGGGTGCCGGCGGTGCCTTGGACGATAGCATCGATGTCCGACAGCGACCCGATGACCGCGACCTTGCCGGTATTGCGCGCGAACTCGCAGGCGGCCTGCACCTTGGGGCCCATGGAACCGGCGGCGAAATCGAGTTGTTCCAGGTCGTCGGGGTGGGCGCTGGCGATGGCCTTGCAGGTCGGCTTGCCGAAGTCGATGCAGGCGGCCTCGACGTCGGTGGCGATCACCAGCAGATCGCTCTCCAGTTGTTCGGCCAGCAGCGCCGAGCACAGGTCCTTGTCGATGACCGCTTCAACGCCCTGCAGCTTGCCGTCGGCGCCGTACATCGTCGGGATGCCACCGCCGCCGGCGCAGATCACGACGCTGCCCTTTTCCAGCAGCCACTTGATCGGGCGGATTTCAAAGATGCGCCGGGGCCTGGGGCTGGCGACCACCCGGCGAAACCGGTCGCCGTCCGGGGCGATGGTCCAGCCTTTTTCCGCCGCCAGTGCCTGCGCCTCCTGCTGGCTGTAGACCGGGCCGATGGGCTTGGTGGGGTGTTGGAACGCCGGGTCGTTGGCGTCCACTTCCACCTGGGTCAGCAGCGTGGCGAACGGCACGTCGACGTCCAGCAGGTTGCCCAATTCCTGCTCGATGATGTAGCCGATCATGCCTTCGGTCTCGGCGCCCAGCACGTCCAGCGGATACGGGGTCACCGAGGTGTAGGCCGCCGCCTGCAACGACAGCAGGCCGACCTGCGGGCCGTTGCCGTGGGCAATTACCAGTTGGTTGCCGGGTTGAATCCGGGCGATTCGTTCGGCGGCGGTGCGGATATTGCCGCGTTGGTTGTCGGCGGTCATGGGTTCACCCCGACGCAGGAGGGCGTTACCGCCCAGGGCAACGACGATGCGCATGATGCTGTCCTTCTCACAAAGAGGTAATGGCAACCTGCTCACCTCTGGGATATGGCCTGTGGGAGCAAGGCTTGCCCGCGATACGGACACCTCGATGCAGCTGATAGACCGAGACGATGCCATCGCGGGCAAGCCTTGCTCCCACAGACCTCACCCCCAGAGATCTGCTTCTACAGAGAGCAAGCTGCGTTGGGTTCTAGATATCCGCCAACGCCGCCACCAGGATCGCCTTGATGGTGTGCATGCGGTTTTCCGCTTGCTCGAAGGCGATGTTGGCCGGCGACTCGAACACGTCCTCGGTCACCTCGACGCCATTGGCCAGGTTCGGGTAGCGGGCGGCGATGTCCTTGCCGACCTTGGTTTCACTGTTGTGGAATGCCGGCAGGCAGTGCATGAATTTCACCCGCGGGTTGCCCGCGGCCTTCATCAGTTGCGCGTTGACCTGGTAGGGCAGCAGTTGCTCGATGCGCTCGTCCCAGGCCTCCACCGGCTCGCCCATGGACACCCAGACATCGGTGTGGATGAAGTCCACGCCCTTGACCGCTTCATTGGGGGCTTCGGTGAGGGTGATGCGCGCGCCACTCTCGGCGGCGAAGGCCTGGCACTGGTCGATGAAATCCTGGTGCGGCCACAAGGCTTTCGGCGCGCCGATGCGCACGTCCATGCCCAGCTTGGCACCGATCATCAGCAGCGAATTGCCCATGTTGTAGCGGGCGTCGCCCAGGTAGGCGTAGCGGATGTCATGCAGCGGCTTGTCGCTGTGTTCGCGCATGGTCAGGGTGTCGGCGATCATTTGCGTGGGGTGGAATTCGGCGGTCAGGCCGTTGAACACCGGTACCCCGGCGAATTTGGCCAGTTCCTCGACGATCTCCTGCTCGAAGCCACGGTATTCGATGGCGTCGAACATCCGTCCCAGGACCCGGGCGGTGTCTTTCATGCTTTCCTTGTGGCCGATCTGCGACGACACCGGGTCGATGTAGGTGACGTGGGCGCCTTGGTCGTGGGCGGCGACTTCGAAGGCGCAGCGGGTACGGGTCGAGGTCTTCTCGAAGATCAACGCGATGTTCTTGCCCTTGAGGTGCTGCTGTTCGGTGCCGGTGTACTTGGCCCGCTTGAGGTCGCGGGACAGGTCCAGCAAAAAGTGCAGCTCGCGCTGGGTGTGGTGCATCAGACTCAGCAGGCTGCGGTTGCGCATGTTGAACGCCATGATGTGGATCTCCTCGGGTGTAGGGGCCCCGGGTGGCCTTGCGGTACCGATCCCGGGGGCTCGAAGGTCAGTAGTCGATCGGGTCGCGAATGATCGGGCAGGTCATGCAATGGCCGCCGCCGCGGCCCCGGCCCAGCTCGCTGGCGCTGATGGTGATGACTTCCACCCCGGCCTTGCGCAGCAGCGTGTTGGTGTAGGTGTTGCGGTCGTAGCCGATCACCACGCCCGGTTCGAGGGCCACCACGTTGTTGCCGTCGTCCCATTGTTCACGTTCGGCGGCGAAGCTGTTGCCGCCGGTTTCCACCACGCGCAGCGCCGGGAGCTTGAGGGCGGCAGCCACGGTGTCGATGAAGCTGCCCTGCTCGCGGCGCACGTCGATACCGCCGGGTTTGCTCTCGTCGGGGCGCAGGGAGAAAGCGACGATCTGGTTCACCACTTCCGGGAAAACCGTGACCAGGTCGCGGTCGCAGAAACTGAATACGGTGTCCAGGTGCATGGCCGCCCGGGACTTCGGCAGGCCGGCGACGATGACCCGCTCCACCGCCCCGTGCTTGAACAGGTTCAAAGCCAGTTGGCCGATGGCCTGGCGGGACGAGCGCTCGCCCATGCCGATCAGTACCACGCCGTTGCCGATGGGCATCACATCGCCGCCTTCGAGGGTGGCGCTGCCATGGCCCAGGTCCGGGTCGCCGTACCAGATCTGGAAGTCGGCCTGGGTGAACTCGGGGTGGAACTTGTAGAGGGCGGTGGCCAGCAGGGTCTCCTGGCGGCGCGCCGGCCAGTACATCGGGTTCAGGGTCACGCCGCCGTAGATCCAGCAGGTGGTGTCGCGGGTGAACTGGGTGTTGGGCAACGGCGGCAAGATGAAGCTGGAGTGGCCGAGGAAGTCGCGAAACATCTGCAGGGTCTTGCCACCGAAGCTGTCGGGCAGGTCATCGGCCGAGACGCCGCCGATCAGGAATTCGGCGATATGGCGCGGCTCCAGGCTGCGCAGCCAGGAATCGACTTCGTTCACCAGGCCCAGGCCCACCGAGTCGGCGGTCACCTTGCGTTGCAGGATCCAGTCCAGGGCTTCGGGGATGGCGACGACGTCGGTCAGTAGGTTGTGCATTTCCAGCACGTCGATGCCCCGTTCGCGCATCTTGGTGACGAAATCGAAATGGTCGCGCTTGGCCTGGTTGACCCACAGCACGTCATCGAACAGCAGTTCATCGCAATTGTTCGGGGTCAGCCGCTGATGGGCCAGGCCTGGGGAACACACCATGACTTTGCGCAATCTACCGGCTTCGGAATGAACGCCGTACTGCATTTTTCCCGTGGTCATTACACATCCTCCCGTTAAAACGTTCAGTGGTCACAAGGTCAGGAAGCCGTCGTAGAGCCCATAGGCCGCCACCAGGGCGCCTGCGACCACGGCGGTGAAAATCAGCTTCTCGACAGCGGTGAAAATCGGTTTGCCCAGCTCGTGCTTGGCCTTGGCGAACAGAATCGCTCCGGGGGCATAGAGCAGGGCGGAGAGCAGCAGGTACTTGATCCCGCCGGCATACAGCAGCCACACCGCATAGATCAGGGCGATGGCGCCTATGACCAGGTCCTTGCGGCGCTCGGCCAGGGCGTTCTCATAGGTCTCGCCGCGCACCGCCAACAGCACGGCGTAGGCCGCCGACCACAGGTACGGCACCAGGATCATCGAAGTGGCGAGGTAGATCAGTGACAGGTAAGTGCTGGCCGAGAACAGGGTGACGACCAGAAACAGCTGGACCATGGCGTTGGTCAACCACAGGGCGTTGGCCGGTACGTGGTTGGCGTTTTCCCGGCGCAGGAACTCGGGCATGGTGTGGTCTTTGGCGGCGGCGAACATGATCTCGGCGCACAGCAATACCCAGGAAAGCAGGGCGCCAAGCAGCGAAATGATCAGGCCGACGCTGATCAGCACCGCGCCCCAATGGCCCACGACGTGCTCCAGCACCGCCGCCATGGAAGGGTTCTGCAACTTCGCCAGTTCCGGCTGGGTCATGATGCCCAGGGACAGCACGTTCACCAGCACCAGGAACAGCAGCACGGTGATGAAACCCATCACGGTGGCCTTGCCCACGTCGGTGCGTTTCTCAGCGCGGGCGGAAAAGATACTCGCGCCCTCGATGCCGATGAACACCCACACGGTGACCAGCATCATGTGCCGAACCTGGGTCATCACGCTGCCCAGGTCCGGATTTCTCAGGCCCCAGATGTCGGCGGTGAAGATGTCGAGCTTGAAGGCGAACACCGCGATCAGCACGAACAGCACCAGCGGCACGACCTTGGCGACGGTGGTCACCAGGTTGATGAAAGCGGCCTCCTTGATGCCGCGCAGCACCAGCCAATGCACGGCCCACAGCAGCAGCGACGCACCGGCCACTGCGGCGACGGTGTTACCCTCGCCGAAGATGGGAAAGAAATAGCCCAGGGTGCTGAACAGCAGGACGAAGTAGCCGACGTTGCCCAGCCAGGCGCTGATCCAATAGCCCCAGGCCGATGAGAAACCCATGTAGTCGCCGAAGCCGGCCTTGGCGTAGGCGTACACACCGCCGTCCAGGTCGGGCTTGCGGTTGGCCAGGGTCTGGAACACGAAGGCCAGGGTCAGCATGCCCACCGCGGTAATCGCCCAGCCAATCAGCACGGCGCCGACGTCGGCACTGGCGGCCATGTTCTGCGGCAAGGAAAAGATCCCCCCGCCGATCATCGAGCCCACTACCAGCGCGACCAACGCACCCAAACGAAGTTTTCCGGGGGTATCAGACATTGCATGACTCCGAGGCAGCCGAGGAGAGTCACAGCGTATGTTGATTCACCGCGTCGAGAGCTGACCCAGGTCAGGTGGCGGGCTTTATGACCAGTGCGCTCGATGGGCGCCGAGCGGCGTCGCTGCGAGCGCCCACTGCCAGGGCGTGCCGGTGATTTTCAGCGGCACCTGCAACCGTCGCGCCGGGCCCCACGGCGTCTGTTCCACCAGCACGCCCAGGTCGTTGGCGTCTTCGGGCCGCAGGGCGGCCGAGTCGCCGGCACCACGCTCGATCAACAGTTTGGCCGTGCGCGCCAGCGACAGGCGTGCCGAGCCCCCGTGCCCGCTTGCCAGGCGCCGGGCCAGCAACACCACGGCGCTAGCCGCCATCAGGTAGCCGGTGCCATGGTCCAGGGCCTGGACGGGCAGCGGGGTCGGGATGTCGGCCTGTTTCCAGGCCATGCCGGCCGCGGCGATGCCGCTGCTCATCTGCACCAGGCTGTCGAAGCCGCGCCGGTTCTGCCACGGGCCGCTCCAGCCGTAGGCGTTGAGGCTGACATCGATCAGGCCCGGGGCGATCCGGTGCCGCTGTTCGGCGCCGTAGCCGAGGCCTTCGAGGGCGTCGGCGCGGTAGCCGTGCAACAGAATGTCGCTGTCCTTGAGCAAGGCTTCGAACACCGCGCGGTCGTCGGCCTGGTGCAGGTCGAGGCGTGCACAGCGTTTGCCCAGGGTGACTTCCGGCACCACGCCGGGCTCGTCCCAGGTCGGTGGGTCGATACGCAAGACGTCGGCCCCCAGGCCAGCAAGGAAGCGGCTGGCGACGGGGCCGGCCAGGACGCGGGTCAAATCCAGCACCTTGAGGCCGGCCAGTGGCTGGGCCACGGAGCCGAGCCAGGGTCTTGGCTGGGCCTCGACGCTTTCAGCGAAGTGCACCAGTGGCTCGGCATTCACCGCCTGGCCTTGTGGATGGGCTTGCCAGGCCTGCCACGAACGCATCTCGGCGGCGCAGCCACCGGCGTCCACGATGGCCTGTTCAAGTTCGGTCTTGTTCCAGCGGCCAACCCGGGTCGCCATGTCCGCGCGATCAGCGCAAGGGCCGAGGACTTTTTCCGCCGCCTGCCGATGGTGCGGTGCATTGGTGTGCAAGCGAATCCAGCCGTCGGCAGTGGCATAGTCGCCGGCCACCGGGTCCCACATCGGCGGCACGCGCCAGCCCACCGGGCGCAGGGACGTGGAAAACCAGAACGAGGCCAGGCGCCGGTCGACTTCGAGCGTGGGCAGGCGCCCGGTTTGCCGGTGGAGGAGTTCGGCGACCGCCTGGCCGGCTGCGGCGAGGCTGGCGCTGGCCAGCTCGGTGACCGCGAATGCCGAGGGCAGGGCGCCTTCGCCGGTGAAGGCGATGGGCGCCGTGGGCAAGCCGAGCGCGGCTTGGACGGTTGTGAGCAAGTCAGTCATCGCAGGCCCTCCCAAGTGAGAGGACGAGCATAGATCAAATGGATTTATTCGGGGGGCTGGAGGCCGAGGGCCTGGCCTGCTCGCCTGCGGGTGGCAGCACTGTCATCACGGGACGGGACCAGATCCACAGGTTGCCCAGGCCCATTCCGGCCAGGGCCAGGTACAGCGGCCAGCCATGATTGAGCATCGCCAGCATCAAGCCGGCGCACAGCAGCATGCTGGTCGTGGCGGCGACCTTGGCCCGGCGCGGGATGACCTTGCCATTGCGCCAGTTGTGCAGCATCGGCCCGAACAGCCGATGGCGCTCCAGCCAGGCGCTCAGGCGCGGCGAACTGCGGGTCGCGGCCCAGGCGGCGAGCAGGATGAACTCGGTGGTCGGCAAGCCGGGCACGACGAGGGCGACCAGGCCGATGGCCAGGCTGGTGTAGGCCAGCAGGCCGAAGAGCAGTTGGGCGAGTCTTGGACGTCTGTTCATCAATGTCTTTGAGTCATGCGCAGTTCTCGTGGGAGCGAGCCTGCTCGCGAAGGCTGCGTGTCAGTCAACAAGGATGTCGGCTGATACACCGACTTCGCGAGCAGGCTCGCTCCCACAGGGGGCAGTGGTGAGTTTTCAGGCCAACTCGGCCGCATAGGCCTGTTCCAGCAACACGGTGAACCGGTTGAATGCAGCCAGTGCGCCTTGGTCCGCCTCGGCTTCCTGCTGTTCGCTGAAGGCCAGGTCGTCGAGCAGGCGGGTGAAGGTTTTCCAGCCTTCGGCGCGGCCTCCGGTCGGCTCGGCCAGGTGCCGGGCGCCGAAGGTTTCGCTCAACCCCAGGCCCACGGCGCGTTTGACCAGGAACGCGGCACCGAGCTTGGAGCCTTCGGAGACGAACAGCCAGCCGAGGGCTTCGGCCCGGGTCGGGTTCTTCACCGCACCGGCCACGGGCGCCGGTACTGGCGTGTTCAGGTCCGCCAGGTCGGCCTTGGCCGCTTCGGCCCGGCAGCGGGCGGGCAGGTCGGGGATCAGGCGGGACAACCCGGCGTCGTTGTACAGCGCCACCAGTTCCGATTGGAACAGGTACTGGGCGACGACGAAGCGGGCGTAGCTGGCCGTGGTTTCGAACGGCGCGTGCGCCTTGACCAGGGCGTCGAGCCTGGCGTGGGGTTCGTGGGTGATCTGGTTCAGGCGTTGGGAGCGTGAAGCGGGACGTTGTGCGGTCATGAAAAAACTCCTTCGAGTGATAGCGTGTGGTGAGGGATATCTGCACCGTGCCGTGGGAGCAAAACGTGCTCGCGAAACAGACGCCTCGGCTTCTGAAAGACCGCATCGTCTTCATCGCGGGCAAGCCTTGCTCCCACATGACTCCCCTCGCCACAGTGCTTTGGAAACCGGGTCAGATATCCCAGATCAGGTTGACCGCGAAGTTGCGGCCGGGGGCCGTCAGGCGGTCGAGGTTGGCGGGGCTCAATACCGCCGCTTCGCCGACGCTGTCGTAGCCACGTACGTCGTCCCACAGCCAGTACTTCTTGTCGGTGAGGTTGTAGAGGCCGCCGCTGACAGTGATGTCCTGGGTCACCTTGTAGAAGCCGCTCAGGTCGAGGATGCCGAAGCCCGGGGTCTTGAACTGGCCGCTCACGCCATCGGGCGAATTGAAGTTGCTGTCGTCGACGCGGTCTTTTTTCTTCACCAGGGTCCAGCTGAGCAAGGTGCCGTACTGGTTTTGGTCATAGCCGAGGCCGAACACGCCGGTCAGCGGGTTGACGCTGTTGAGCGGCTGGCCGGTGTCGTTGTTGCGACCGTAGGCATACGCCACCGAGCCCTGGGTATACAGGCCTTTCGGTGCGCCCAGTACATCCAGGTCGAGGCGGCCCTTGATCTCCGCGCCCTTGATGGTGGCGTGCTTGATGTTGTTGCTCTGGAAGGTCAACTGGTCGGCGCCGGGGGTGATGGCGTCCTCGTTGATGAAGTCGCGGTACTTGTTGTAGAACACCGCCACGTCGAACGAGCCGGCGTCGAAGCGGCCACGCAGGCCAGTCTCGTAGCTCTGGCTTTTTTCCGGTTCCAGGTCGGGGTTGGGTGCCACGCTGTAGCCGACGCCCGCGTTGTCGAAGCGCCCGTACAAGGCCTTTGCGGTCGGGGTGCGGAAGCCTTCGGCGTACTGGCCGTAGCCGGTGTACTGGTCGGTAAAGGCATAGGTCAGGCCAAACTTGGGCGAGACCCGATGCCAGGTCTTGTCGCTGTCGCTCACATTGCCGGCGCCGGTGGGGTCGGCGGTGTTCAGGAACGCCTGGGTGACATGGGGCTTGAGCTGGGTGTAGTCGTAGCGCAGCCCCGGCGTGAAGGTCCACTTGTCCCAGCTGAGCTGGTCCTGGGCGAACACGCTGTAGGTGTTGATGGTCGGGTCCGGGAAGTCGCTGGCCTTGGCCAGCACATCCGCCGCGCTGATGGCGCCCACGGCGGTACAGCCACGGCCGACGGCCAGGCACACGCCATTGCCGCTGCGCGAGCCGGTGACCTTCTGTTGCTTGAGCGTGGTGCCGTAGGTCAGCACATGATCGGTGTCGGCGAGGCTGAAGGCCTTGTCCAGTTGCGCGTCGAAGACCCACTGTTTTTCTTCGTAGAGGGTGTCGCGGGTGCGCAGCACCTGGCGGGTGATCGGGAAGTAGAATTCCTCGGTGCTTTCGTTCGTCTTGGCGACCTGGTGGTTCAGACTCCACTTCATGTGGTCGGCGAGCGGGCTGTCGAGGGCGAAGCTGTGTTCCAGGCCGAAACGTTCGCGGGTAATGGTGTCGTTGCCGGTGCGCCATTGGTACATGCCGCCCGGCAGCACACTGGCGGGTATGGCCGGCCCGCCGTTGGAGTACGGGCCGCCGTAGGCGCTTTTCAGGTCGGTGTCGCGATCATCCTTGTACTTCTCGTAGACCAGGCCCAGGCGCGAATCATCGTTGTAGTTCCAGCCGAGCTTGGCGAGCACGTTGCTGGCGCGCACGTCTTCCGGGTTGGCGGCGGTGCGGTCCAGGCCGGTGCCGCTGTGGCTGCCATAGGATTCGGTTTCGTGGCCATCGCGCTGGCTGTAGTGCAACAGGCCGTCGAAGGCACCGCCGCGGCCGGCGACGGTGGCAGACTTGAGCCAACTGTCGTCGGCGGAACTGTAGCCGCTCTTCAGGCGTGCGCCGGCGGCCTGGCCCGGCTTGATGATGTCATCCGGGTCGAGGGTGAAATAGCTCACGGCGCCGCCAATGGCGTTGCTGCCGTACAGCACCGAGGCCGGGCCGCGGAGGATTTCCACGCGCTTGACGATTTCCGGGTCGAGGTAGTTGCGCTGGGTCTTGGCATAGGGGCCGTTGAAGAAACCGTCGGGTATGGCGACCCCGTCGACCTGGGTCAGGATCCGGTTGCCGTCGATGCCGCGGATGTTGTAGCCGCTGATGCCGCCGCGCTGGCCGGCGCCGCCCACCGAAACGCCCGGCTCGTAGCGCACCAGGTCCTTGAGGGTGTCGACGTTGCCGCGATCCAGCGCCTGGCGGTCATGGACGGTGACAGTGCTCGGCACCGCGGTGACGTCCTGTTCCTGGCGAGTGGCGCTGATGGTCACCTGGGGCAGGTTCATCGCGCTGGCGGGGCTGCGTTGTTCCAGGACGATGCTGTTCTCGCCCAGTTTGCGATAGTCCAGGTTCGTCCCCAGCAACAGTCGCTCCAGGGCCTTGTCCGCCGGCAGCGAGCCGTTCACCCCCGGCGAGGCGACGCCTTCGGCCAGTTCCGCCGGCAGGCCGACCTGCCAGCCGGTGACGGCGGTGAAGGCGTTCAGCGCCGAGACCAAGGGTTGCCGGGCGATGGCGAAGGTGTAGTCGCCCATGTTCCTGGCGGGTGCTTGCGCAGCGGTGGCCGCGATGGCGGGGACCGGGCCGGCCATCAGCAGGGCGGCGGTCAGCAGCGACAGCGTGCAAGAAGGGGCGAGGAACCGGCAAGTAAGGCGAGAGGACATCGATAGCGCTCCGTGTCGCATCTGTTATAGGGTGCAGATCGCATGGCTGGATGCGAATCAATTGCATTGGCTATAACGAGACGAACCAGCGAAGCCTATCGAGTAAAAATAATTCTCATTTAGTTGAAAATCACCAGCGCCGGGAATTCCTGCAGGCGCGCCGAGGTGATCTGGGCCAGGGAACGCACCACGTCCAGCGGCTGGTCGAGGCGATAGTTGCCGGTCACCGCGACGCCGGCCAACCGCTCGTTGGTGTTGATGATCCAACCGGGGTAATAGCGTTGCAGTTCCGCCAGTACCTGGCTCAACGGCCGGTTCTCGAACACCAGCCGGCCCTGGACCCAGGCCAGGTCCGTGGCGCTGTCGAGCCGGGCCGGGCGGTCGAAGCCGTTGGGGCCGATGCGGATGCTTTCCCCGGCCGACAGCCGCACATGGCTGTCGTTGCGACTGGCCCGCAGGTCGACATCGCCGCGTTGCACCTGGACCTGGGCCACGCCGTCGAGGTAGCGCACCGCGAAGGTGGTGTCGCTGACGCTGGCGGTGACCGGGCCGGCGTCGATTTCCAGTGGCAGGTTGCGGTTGGCGGGCACCTCGAAAAACGCTTCGCCCTTGTACAGGCGGGCCACGTGTCGCTGTTCGTTGAACGTGCTGGAGAACGCCGAGTCGGTGTTGAGCAGGACCTTGGAGCCATCTTCCAGTTGCAGGCGCTGGCGCTCACCGACCACGGTCAGGTGATCGGCCTGCAAGCGCAGGGGCAAATCGCCGAAGTTGAACAGGCCGAGGAACAGCACGGCGGCGGTCGCCAGGGGTTTCCAATGGGCACGCAGGCGTGAGCGGCGGCTGGCCTTGGGCACGGCGTCGAGCTGCCGGGCACTTTCCAGCACCTGCGGGCCTTCCCAGATCGCCTTCGCCCGGGCGAAGGCCTCGCCATGGCGCGGATCGGCCGCCAGCCAGACCTGGAACTGCCGGGTCTGTTCCTCGCTGGGGTGCTCCAGCAGGATCAGCCAGTCGAGCGCCTGTTCCATGGCATGGGCGGTGTGCGCCGCAGCGGTCTCGGGTGAGTGATGGTTGTCCGTCACGTTGGCTACTCGGTGTGAATGGCAGGTGGCAAGCTACAAGCGGCAGGCCGCGGATGGCAAGCCCAGCGCCACGGTGGGCGTGGCGCTCACGGCTGGCAACTCCCCACACAGATCGCCATGATCAGCTTCAGTTCCTTTTGCACCGTGCTGGACGATACGCCCAGTTGCGCGGCGATGTCCTGGTAACGCAGGCCATGCAGGCGGCTGAGGATGAAGATCCGCTGCTGGCGCGGGCTCAGCGCCTGCAGGCTGACATTCAGGCGTTCGAGCATCTGCCCGGCATGGACGGCGTCCTCGGCGCTGCCCTGGGGCGCGACCACATTGTGGACCACCTCCAGGGGGACATCGTCCAGCACGGTCCGCGAGCGCAGCCGGCGGGCGCGCAGGTGATCCCGCGCCAGGTTGCGAGCGGTCTGGAAGACAAAGGGTTCGAGGTGCTCGACCGGGCGTTCGGCCAATGCGCGGGAGACGCGCAGGTAGGTTTCCTGGAGCAGGTCCTCGGCGGTACTGGGGTTGTTGACCATGCGCTCGAGGGTGCGCAGCAGCGGCATGCGCTGGGCGAGGAAGA
Organism: Pseudomonas citrullilanati; assembly: GCF_030580855.1. Lineage (GTDB taxonomy): Bacteria > Pseudomonadota > Gammaproteobacteria > Pseudomonadales > Pseudomonadaceae > Aquipseudomonas > Aquipseudomonas citrulli. The sequence goes on from NZ_JAUQOP010000025.1 coordinate 26,840, forward strand.
CGTGGTGGAAGCGCGATTGACTCACGGTAAGGCCCGATCCGATTCGAGTAGATGATAATGCTTATCATCTGCTGAGCGGGTCAAGCCTGGAATTGTTACCACTGTCGAGCCTTTGTGGGAGCGGGCTTGCTCGCGATGGCGTCCGGTCAGCCTGCATCATCGATAGCTGATCCAGCGCTATCGCGAGCAAGCTCGCTCCCACAGGGAAGCTCAATACTACGGTGTCGGTTATTCGGCGTTACACAACGCCAGGCAGTTATCGAGCATGCGGTTGGAGAAGCCCCATTCGTTGTCATACCAGGCCAACACCTTGAGCAGCTTGCCGCTGGCCTTGGTGTGGTTGGCGTCGAAGATCGACGACAGCGGGTTATGGTTGAAGTCGCTCGAAACCAGCGGCAGGCTGTTGTAGCCGAGGATCTTCGAATGCTGGCTGGCCTGGCGCAGCAGTTCGTTGACCTCTTCGGCCGATGCCTCGCGCTTGAGCTGCACGGTGAGGTCCACCAGGGACACGTTGATCACCGGCACGCGCACGGCCATGCCGGTCAGCTTGCCGGCCAGTTCCGGCAGTACCAGGCCGACCGCTTCGGCGGCGCCGGTCTTGCTCGGGATCATGTTCTGGGTGGCCGACCGGGCGCGGTATGGGTCGGTGTGGTACACGTCGGTCAGGTTCTGGTCGTTGGTGTAGGCGTGGATGGTGGTCATCAGGCCACTCTCGATGCCCAGTTCGCGGTGCAGCACCTGGGCCACCGGGGCCAGGCAGTTGGTGGTGCACGACGCGTTGGAAATGATCTGGTGCGACTGGCGCAGGATGTCGTGGTTCACGCCATACACGACGGTGGCATCGGCACCCTTGGCCGGGGCCGAGATGATGACCTTGCGGGCGCCGGCGCTGATGTGGGCGGCAGCCTTGGCACGGTCGGTGAACAGGCCGGTGCATTCGAACACCACGTCGATCTTCTCGGCGGCCCAGGGCAGTTCGGCCGGGTTGCGGATGGCGCTGACCGAGATGCGGTCGCCATTGACCGTCAGGCTTTCATGATCGTGCTGTACATCGGCATCGAACGTGCCGTGGACGGTGTCGTACTTGAGCAGGTGGGCATTGATCGCGCTGTCGCCCAGGTCGTTGATGGCGACGATCTGCAAGTCGCGACGATAGCCTTGGGTATACAGTGCGCGTAGGACGTTGCGGCCGATGCGGCCAAAACCATTGATTGCGATTCGAAGAGTCATTAACTGCACCGCCGTCGATTTGTTGTTGGAATTACAAGATTATTCGCATAAAAATAGAAAACAAGCCTTTTTAATGGCAATATTTTGTTTTATCTACAACGAGTGACCTGAATCAACTGGTCCGAACGGTCAAGAAACCGCCTGTCGCCCAGCGCGCCGCGGCCTTTTGACCAGCATAGACAATCAGGTCGCCACATCCGTTAGCCTGGAGTTCTACACATGCATCCCCGCGTTCTTGAGGTCACCGAACGGCTTATCGCCCGCAGCCGCGCCACGCGTCAGGCTTACCTTGCATTGATCCGCGGTGCAGCCAGCGACGGTCCGATGCGCGGCAAATTGCAATGCGCCAACTTCGCCCACGGCGTCGCCGGGTGCGGCAGTGAAGACAAACACCACCTGCGGATGATGAACGCCGCCAACATCGCGATCGTGTCGTCCTATAACGACATGCTGTCGGCCCACCAGCCCTACGAAACCTTCCCGGAACAGATCAAGCAGGCGCTGCGCGAAATCGGCTCGGTCGGTCAGTTCGCCGGTGGCACGCCCGCCATGTGCGACGGCGTGACCCAGGGTGAGGCGGGGATGGAACTGAGCCTGCCGAGCCGCGAGGTGATCGCGTTGTCCACGGCGGTGGCGCTGTCCCATAACATGTTCGACGGGGCGCTGATGCTCGGTATCTGCGACAAGATCGTGCCCGGCCTGATGATGGGCGCGCTGCGCTTCGGTCACTTGCCGATGATCTTCGTGCCGGGCGGGCCGATGGTCTCGGGCATTTCCAACAAGGAAAAGGCCGACGTGCGCCAGCGCTACGCCGAAGGCAAGGCCACCCGCGAAGAGCTGCTGGAATCGGAGATGAAGTCCTACCACAGCCCGGGCACCTGCACCTTCTACGGCACCGCCAACACCAACCAACTGCTGATGGAAGTGATGGGCCTGCACCTGCCGGGCGCTTCGTTCGTCAACCCGAACACGCCACTGCGCGACGCCCTGACCCGCGAAGCGGCGTTCCAGGTCACGCGCATGACCAAGCAAAGCGGCAACTTCATGCCCATCGGCGAGATCGTCGACGAGCGCTCGCTGGTCAACTCCATCGTCGCCCTGCACGCCACCGGCGGCTCGACCAACCACACCCTGCACATGCCGGCCATCGCCATGGCGGCGGGCATCCAGCTGACCTGGCAGGACATGGCCGACCTATCCGAGGTGGTGCCGACCCTGAGCCACGTCTACCCGAACGGCAAGGCCGACATCAACCACTTCCAGGCGGCGGGCGGCATGTCGTTCCTGATCCGCGAACTGCTGGAGGCCGGCCTGCTCCACGAGAACGTCAACACCGTGCTGGGGCACGGCCTGAGTCGCTACACCCAGGAGCCATTCCTCGAGGACGGCAAGCTGGTGTGGCGCGACGGCCCGATCGAAAGCCTCGACGAAAACATCCTGCGCCCGGTGGCCCGCGCGTTTTCGCCGGAGGGCGGGTTGCGGGTCATGGAGGGCAACCTGGGCCGTGGCGTGATGAAAGTCTCGGCGGTGGCCCTGGAAAACCAGGTCGTCGAAGCGCCGGCCATGGTGTTCCAGGACCAACAGGACCTGGCCGACGCCTTCAAGGCCGGCTTGCTGGAGAAGGATTTCGTCGCGGTGATGCGCTTCCAGGGGCCGCGCTCCAACGGCATGCCCGAGCTGCACAAGATGACCCCGTTCCTCGGCTCGCTGCAGGACCGCGGCTTCAAGGTGGCACTGGTCACCGACGGACGGATGTCCGGCGCTTCGGGCAAGATCCCGGCGGCCATTCATGTCAGTCCCGAAGCCTATGTCGGTGGTGCATTGGCCCGGGTGCAGGAGGGCGATATCATCCGCGTCGATGGCGTCAAAGGCACCCTGGAACTGAAGGTGGACGCCGAGGAATTCGCCGCGCGCGAGCCGGCCAAGGGCCTGTTGGGCAACAACATCGGCACCGGTCGAGAGCTGTTCGGCTTCATGCGCATGGCCTTCAGCTCGGCAGAGCAGGGCGCCAGCGCCTTCACCGCTGCCCTGGAGACGATTAATTGAAACTGGCTTTGGTCGGTGACATCGGTGGGACCAACGCACGCTTCGCGTTGTGGAAGAACCACAACCTGGAAAACATCCAGGTGCTGGCCACCGCGGATTACGCCTGCCCGGAGGATGCCATCAAGGTTTACCTGGCCGGCCTGGGCATGGCGCCCGGGGCCATCGGCTCGGTGTGCCTGTCGGTGGCGGGACCGGTGGGGGGCGATACGTTCCGTTTCACCAACAACCACTGGCGCCTGAGCAACCTGGCGTTCTGCCAGACGCTGCAGGTGGAGAAGCTGTTGCTGGTCAATGACTTCTCGGCCATGGCCCTGGGCATGACCTGCCTGCGTCCCGATGAGTACCGCGTCGTGTGCGAAGGCACCCCGGAGCCGATGCGCCCGGCGGTGGTGATCGGGCCGGGTACCGGGCTCGGCGTGGGGACGTTGCTGGACCTGGGGGGCGGCCGGTTCGCGGCGTTGCCCGGGGAGGGTGGTCACGTCGACCTGCCGATGAGCAGTCCGCGGGAAACCCAGCTCTGGCAGCACATCTACAACGAGATCGGCCACGTCAGCGCCGAAACCGCCTTGAGCGGCAGCGGCTTGCCGCGGGTGTACCGGGCCATTTGTGCGGTGGACGGCCATGAGCCGGTGCTCGATACGCCCGAGTCCATCACCGCCGCCGGCCTGGCCGGCGACCCCATCGCCCTGGAAGTGCTCGAACAGTTCTGCCGCTGGCTGGGGCGCGTGGCCGGCAACAATGTGCTGACCGTTGGTGGGCGCGGTGGCGTCTTCATCGTCGGTGGGGTGGTCCCACGGTTTGCCGATTTCTTCCTGGAAAGCGGTTTCGCCCGATGCTTCGCCGACAAGGGTTGCATGAGCGATTACTTCAAGGGCATTCCGGTCTGGCTGGTCACGGCGCCGTACTCGGGCCTGATGGGCGCGGGCGTGGCGTTGGAGCAGTCGACCCCCGCTTAAAGTTTGAATGTGTCCCCTGTGGGAGCGAGCTTGCTCGCGATAGCGGAGTATCAGTCGCCATTGATGTTGGCTGATACACCGCTATCGCGAGCAAGCTCGCTCCCACAGAGTTTTTGTAGTGTATTTGTAGGCTGTATCCATCAGGCATAATCCGCCCTAATCCAAACAACAAGGACGCGGCCCTGTGAGTTCAGTGAACAAATCGATTTTGTTGGTCGACGACGACCAGGAGATTCGCGAGCTGCTGGACACCTACCTCAGCCGCGCGGGTTTCCAGGTGCGCACCACGCCGGACGGCGCCGGGTTTCGCCAGGCGTTCAACGAGGCGCCGAGCGACCTGGTGATCCTCGACGTGATGCTCCCGGATGAGGACGGCTTCAGCCTGTGCCGCTGGGTTCGCCAGCATCCGCGCCAAGCCCATGTGCCGATCATCATGCTGACGGCCAGTTCCGACGAGGCCGACCGGGTCATTGGCCTTGAGCTGGGCGCCGATGATTACCTGGGCAAGCCGTTCAGCCCGCGCGAATTGCAGGCGCGCATCAAGGCATTGCTGCGCCGGGCGCAATTCGGCCAGGAACGCTCCGGCGGCGACGTGCTGGCGTTCGATGAATGGCGGCTGGACATGGTCAGCCATCGGCTGTTCCACGCCGACGGCGAAGAAGTGATTCTCTCCGGCGCCGATTTCGCCCTGCTCAAGTTGTTCCTCGATCATCCCCAGGAAATCCTCGACCGCGACACCATCGGCAACGCGACCCGTGGGCGCGAGCTGATGCCCCTGGACCGGATCGTCGACATGGCCGTCAGTCGCCTGCGCCAGCGCTTGCGCGACACCGACAAGCCACCACGGCTGATCCGCACGGTGCGCGGCAGTGGTTATCAATTGGCGGCCAGTGTGGTTGCCAGCAATGGTCATTGATTGGGCCAGGAAAGTCGTCCGGCGGGTGCCGGTGCCGCGCTCGCTGCTCGGGCGAATGCTGTTGCTGACGTTGCTGGTGGTGTTGTTCGCCCAGACGCTGTCCAGCCTGATCTGGGTGTCGCAACTGCGCGCCACGCAGCTCGAAGGCCTGGTCACCAGCGCCCGCAGCCTCGCTCATTCGATGACCGCCAGCGTCAGCTACCTGCGCTCGTTGCCGGTGGCTTACCGGCCGCTGGTCCTCGACCAATTGCGCAGCATGGGCGGCACGCGGTTTGTCGTCACCCTCAACGACAAGCCCCTGGGCATGGACGTGCTGCCGGTCACCCCGCGCAAGCTGGCGGTGCTCAAGGCCGTGGACGAGGTGCTACGGCGGTCCCTGGGCAATAACGCCGACATCTCGGTGAAATTCGTCAGCCCCGAGGACCTGCGGATTTTCAACGGCGGCTTGAAACTCGACGAACTGCCACGTTCCTGGGCCCACTACGCCTTGACGCTCGAGCCGGTGAACCCGCCGGTGCTGGTCACGCAGATCCAGATGGCGCCGGGCGAATGGCTGTACATCGCCTCGTTGCTGCCCGAACCCTACACCAGTCTCGAAGAGCAGGACCTGCCCAAGCAGCAGGTCGGCTTCATCGTGCTCACCAGTAGCCTGCTGTTGCTGTTCATCGGCTTGCTGGTGCATTGGCAGAGCCGGCCCCTCAAGCGCTTGGCCCGGGCGGCGCGAGACATGTCCCTGGGCGCCGAAGTGGAACCGGTGGCGGAAGGCGGCGGCAGCGAAGTGGTGGAGGTGGGCCGGGCGTTCAACGCCATGCGAGAGCGCATCAGTCGCTACCTGACCGAACGCAGCCAGTTGTTCAGCGCGATCTCCCATGACCTGCGCACGCCGATCACCCGGTTGCGCCTGCGGGTCGAATTGCTCGAGGACGAAAACCTGCAGGCCAAGTTCGGCCGCGACCTCGATGAGCTGGAGCTGCTGGTCAAGGGGGCCTTGCAATGCGTGAAGGACACCGACATCCACGAGAACATCGAGCCGGTGGACCTCAACCACGTGCTCGATTGCCTGGTGGAACCCTATCTGGCGCCCAATGGCAACGGCCGGGTGACCCAGGACGGCCGGGCCCTGGCGCCGTATCACGGCAAGCCGCTGGCGCTCAAGCGCTGCATCGGCAACCTCATCGATAACGCCCTGAAATACGGACAGAACGCCCACCTGCACATCGAAGACGATGAAAACGCGTTCATCCTCCACGTCGATGACGAAGGGCCAGGCGTGCCGGAACAGCGCCTCGAGCAAGTCTTCGAGCCGCACTTCCGCCTGGCCGGGCAACAGCAAGGGTACGGCCTGGGGCTGGGCATCGCCCGCAACATCGCCCATAGCCATGGCGGCGAAGTGAGCCTGCAGAACCTGCGCGAGGGTGGGTTGCGGGTGACGTTGCAGTTGCCTCGCAGCGCCGATTAGTCAGGCCGCGTTATCGTTCTTCGCGAGCAGGCTCGCTCCCACAGGGGGCAGTGAACAGCTTGGGTCCAGTGTGGGAGCGAGCTTGCTCGCGATAGCGCCAGTGGCCTCAACCCATCCCTCAGGGAAATGTCACAAATCGGTGACATAACTCGCCCCTTTCGTTACCTACCGCCCGCCCTCCCTTGTTTAGACTCCCTGCGTCAAAACAACAAAAAAGGGACGCGCGATGGACACCTTCCTCCCGGCTTTCAGCAGTTGGCTGAACGCGCCTGCCCACCAGCACTGGCTCGCCGCCGAAGGCTTGCGCCTGCTGGCGTTCGCCAAGGCGTCGAAACTGCCGGACGGCTTCGGCAATCTCGACGACCAGGGCCGCCTTCCGGCCGGGGCGCTGGCCGAAACCATGAACACCGCCCGCATGACCCACAGTTTCGCCATGGCCCACATCCAGGGCCTGCCCGGCTATGCCGAGCTGGTGGACCACGGCATCCAGGCCCTCAGCGGTCCTTTGCGGGACGCCGAACACGGCGGCTGGTTCGCCAACGCGCAACCCCGTGACGAACACACCGGCAAGGCCGCCTACCTGCATGCCTTCGTGGCCCTGGCCGCCAGTTCCGCCGTGGTGGCCCAGCGTCCCGGCGCCCAGGCGTTGCTGGACGAAGCGGTCCGGGTCATCGACACGCATTTCTGGAGCGAAGAGGAGGGCGCCCTGCGCGAATCCTTCAGCCGCGACTGGCGCAATGAGGAGGCGTATCGCGGGGCCAACAGCAACATGCACGCCACCGAAGCCTTCCTCGCCCTGGCCGATGCCACCGAGGATCCGCGCTGGCTGGTGCGCGCCCTGCGCATCGTCGAGCGGGTGATCCACGGCCATGCCGCCGCCAACGACTACCTGGTGGTGGAGCACTTCGACCGCGACTGGCAGCCGCTGCGCGAATACAACCACGACAACCCCGCCGACGGGTTTCGCCCCTACGGCACCACCCCCGGCCATGGGTTCGAATGGGCACGGTTGCTGTTGCACCTCGAAGCGGCGCGGGTCCAGATCGGCATGTTGACGCCGGGCTGGCTGGCCCAGGATGCGCAGAAACTCTTCGACCAGAACTGCCGCCACGGCTGGGAGGTCGACGGTGCGCCTGGCCTTGTCTACACCCTCGACTGGGACAACCGCGCGGTGGTCCGCCACCGCCTGCATTGGGTCCACGCCGAGGCCGCGGCGGCCGCCAGCGCCTTGCTCAAGCGCACCGACGAGGCGAAGTACGAAGCCTGGTATCGAACGTTCTGGGCGTTCTGCGACAAGCACTTCATCGACCGCTGCGACGGCAGTTGGCACCACGAACTCGATCCGCAAAACCGGCCCAGCGCCGATATCTGGCCGGGCAAGCCAGACCTGTACCATGCGTGGCAAGCGGTGCTGATCCCGCGCCTGCCCCTGGCGCCGAGCATGGCGACGGCTCTGGCACGGCTCTCCAGCCCTGCACCTGTGTAACCATGTGGTGACATTTGCACGTCCCTTCGTTACCTGCGAAGGGATTCCCTCTGATTAGAATCCATGCAGCGCAAGCCCCGACTTGCATGCATAACAACAAGAAAGGTACTTCTAGATGAATGCGATTTCTCGCCTCGCTACTGTCATTTCTCTTGCTTCCCTGCTTCCCGTCGCAGCATTCCCTGTCAGCGCCCTGGCCGCCGAATCCAAAGGCACCGTGGAAGTCGTCCACTGGTGGACGTCGGGTGGTGAAAAAGCCGCGGTCGATGTGCTCAAGGCCCAGGTCGAGAAAGATGGCTTTACCTGGAAGGACGGCGCTGTCGCCGGGGGTGGCGGTTCCACGGCCATGACCGTGCTCAAGAGCCGCGCCGTGGCTGGCAACCCGCCAGGCGTGGCCCAGATCAAGGGCCCGGACATCCAGGAATGGGCTTCCACCGGCCTGCTCGACAGCGACGTGCTCAAGGACGTGGCCAAGGAAGAAAAGTGGGACAGCCTGCTCGACAAGAAAGTCTCCGATACCGTGAAGTACGACGGTGACTACGTGGCCGTGCCGGTGAACATCCACCGCGTCAACTGGCTGTGGATCAACCCGGAAGTCTTCAAGAAAGCCGGCATCACCAAGAACCCGACCACCCTCGAAGAATTCTACGCCGCCGGCGACAAGCTCAAGGCTGCGGGCTTCATCCCGCTCGCCCACGGCGGCCAGCCTTGGCAAGACAGCACCGTGTTCGAAGCCGTGGTGCTGTCGGTCATGGGTGCCGACGGCTACAAGAAGGCCCTGGTCGACCTGGACAACAAGGCCCTGACCGGCCCTGAAATGGTCAAGGCCCTGACCGAGCTGAAGAAAGTCGCGACCTACATGGACGTCGACGGCAAGGGCCAGGACTGGAACCTGGAAGCGGCCAAGGTCATCAACGGCAAGGCCGGCATGCAGATCATGGGCGACTGGGCCAAGAGTGAGTGGACCGCCGCCAAGAAAGTCGCCGGCAAGGACTACGAATGCGTAGCCTTCCCGGGCACCGACAAGGCCTTCACCTACAACATCGACTCCCTGGCGGTGTTCAAGCAGAAGGACAAGGGCACTGCGGCTGGCCAGCAGGATATCGCCAAGGTCGTGCTGGGTGAGAACTTCCAGAAAGTCTTCAGCATCAACAAGGGTTCGATCCCGGTGCGCAACGACATGCTGGGCGACATGGCCAAGTACGGCTTCGATTCCTGCGCCCAGACCGCGGCCAAGGACTTCCTGGCGGACGCCAAGTCCGGTGGCCTGCAGCCGAGCATGGCGCACAACATGGCGACCACGCTGGCGGTGCAGGGCGCGTTCTTCGATGTGGTGACCAACTACATCAACGACCCGAAAGCCGACCCGGCCGATGCCGCCAAGAAATTGGGCGCGGCGGTCCAGTCGGCCAAGTAATTAGCGTCGCTTCCCTTGTAGGAGTGAGCTTGCTCGCGATAGCGGAGTGTCAGGCAGCAGATGAGTCACTGACACACCGTCATCGCGAGCAAGCTCGCTCCCACAAAAGGGATGTCCTTGTAACCTTGTTTTGGATCTTCCCATGAGTTCTGTTGCTGTGTTCAGCAAGGCCTCGCCGTTCGATGCGCTGCAACGCTGGCTGCCAAAACTGGTGCTGGCGCCGAGCATGTTCATCGTCCTGGTGGGCTTCTACGGCTACATCCTGTGGACGTTCGTGCTGTCGTTCACCACCTCGACGTTCCTGCCGACCTACAAATGGGCCGGCCTGGCGCAGTACGCGCGGTTGATGGACAACGACCGTTGGTGGGTGGCGAGCAAGAACCTGGCGCTTTTCGGCGGCCTGTTCATTGGCATCACCCTGGTGATCGGCGTGCTGCTGGCGGTATTCCTCGACCAACGTATCCGTCGCGAAGGGTTCATCCGCACTATCTACCTGTACCCGATGGCCCTGTCGATGATCGTCACGGGTACGGCCTGGAAATGGCTGCTCAACCCGGGCATGGGCCTGGACAAATTGTTGCGTGACTGGGGCTGGGAAGGCTTCCGTCTCGATTGGCTGATCGACCCGGACCGCGTCGTGTACTGCCTGGTGATCGCCGCGGTCTGGCAGGCCTCGGGCTTCATCATGGCGATGTTTCTGGCCGGCCTGCGGGGTGTCGACCAGTCGATCATCCGCGCCGCGCAGATCGATGGCGCGAGCATGCCGCGCATCTACTGGAAAGTGGTGCTGCCAAGCCTGCGCCCGGTGTTCTTCAGCGCGGTGATGATCCTGGCGCACATCGCGATCAAGAGCTTCGACCTGGTGGCCGCGATGACCGCCGGTGGCCCGGGTTATTCCTCCGACCTGCCGGCCATGTTCATGTACTCCTTCACGTTCAGCCGCGGCCAGATGGGCATGGGCTCGGCCAGCGCGATCCTGATGCTCGGCGCGATTCTCGCAATCATCGTGCCTTACCTGTACTCCGAGCTGAGGACCAAGCGTCATGACTAGTTTCGCTGCCAAACCTGCCATCAGCCTGAGCCGCATCGCGATCTACGCGGTGCTGATCCTCGCCGTACTGCTTTACCTGGTGCCGCTGGTGGTGATGCTGCTGACCAGCTTCAAGACCCCGGAAGACATCAGCACCGGCAACCTGCTGAGCTGGCCGACCGTGGTCAGCGGCATCGGCTGGATCAAGGCCTGGGCGACGGTCAACGGCTACTTCTGGAACTCGATCAAGATCACCATCCCGGCCGTCCTGATCTCCACCGCCATCGGTGCATTGAACGGCTATGTGCTGTCGATGTGGCGCTTTCGCGGTTCGCAGCTGTTCTTCGGCCTGCTGCTGTTCGGTTGCTTCCTGCCGTTCCAGACCGTCCTGCTGCCGGCCTCGTTCACCCTCGGCAAGATGGGCCTGGCCAGCACCACCACGGGCCTGGTGTTCGTCCACGTGGTCTACGGCCTGGCCTTCACCACGCTGTTCTTCCGCAACTACTACGTCAGCATTCCCGATGCGCTGGTGAAGGCGGCGCGCCTGGATGGCGCGGGGTTCTTCACGATCTTCCGGCGGATCATCCTGCCGATGTCCACGCCGATCATCATGGTCTGCCTGATCTGGCAGTTCACGCAGATCTGGAACGACTTCCTGTTCGGCGTGGTGTTTTCCAGCGGGGACTCGCAGCCCATCACGGTGGCGCTGAACAACCTGGTCAACACCAGCACCGGGGCCAAGGAATACAACGTTGATATGGCGGCGGCGATGATCGCCGGGCTGCCGACCCTGCTGGTCTATGTAGTGGCAGGCAAGTATTTCGTGCGCGGCCTGACGGCCGGCGCAGTCAAGGGGTAATCATGGCAACGCTTGAACTTCGCAATGTGAACAAGACCTACGGGGCCGGGCTGCCGGACACCCTGAAGAACATCGAATTGTCGATCAAGGACGGTGAGTTCCTGATCCTCGTCGGCCCTTCGGGTTGCGGCAAGTCGACCCTGATGAACTGCATCGCCGGCCTCGAGACCATCACTGGCGGCGCGATCATGATCGGTGACCAGGACGTCAGCGGCATGAGCCCGAAGGACCGTGACATCGCCATGGTGTTCCAGTCCTACGCGCTGTACCCGACCATGAGCGTACGCGAGAACATCGAGTTCGGCCTGAAGATCCGCAAGATGCCCCAGGCGGACATCGACGCGGAGGTCAACCGCGTGGCCAAGCTGCTGCAGATCGAGCACCTGCTCAACCGCAAGCCCGGCCAACTTTCCGGTGGCCAGCAACAGCGCGTGGCCATGGGCCGGGCGTTGGCGCGGCGGCCGAAGATCTACCTGTTCGACGAACCGCTGTCCAACCTCGACGCCAAGCTGCGGGTCGAGATGCGCACCGAAATGAAGCTGATGCACCAGCGCCTGAAAACCACCACCGTCTACGTGACCCACGACCAGATCGAGGCCATGACCCTGGGCGACAAGGTGGCGGTGATGAAGGACGGGATCATCCAGCAGTTCGGCACGCCGAAGGACATCTACACCAACCCGGCCAACCTGTTCGTGGCGAGCTTCATCGGTTCGCCGCCGATGAACTTCATCCCCCTGCGCCTGCAACGCAAGGACGGACGCCTGCTGGCGCTGCTCGACAGCGGCCAGGCCCGTTGCGAACTGCCGCTGGGCATGCAGGACGCCGGCCTGGAAGACCGCGAAGTGATTCTCGGCATGCGCCCGGAGCAGATCGTGCTGGCCGGCAGCGAACCCAATGGCTTGCCGACCATCCGGGCGGAGGTCCAGGTCACCGAGCCGACCGGGCCGGATACCCTGGTATTTGTCAGTCTAAATGAAACCAAAGTCTGCTGCCGTTTGTCGCCGGACGTGGCTCCGCAGGCCGGTGAAACTTTAACGTTGCAATTCGACCCCTCAAAAGTATTACTATTTGATGCGCAGACAGGCGAACGCCTGGGTGTGGCAGGGCAAGCGCAAGCCGAAGGACGGGCGCCGAACGTGGCCCAGTTCAAGGGTCGTTGAGCGATCAGTGTGGAAGCGGGTTTGCCTGCTCCTACAGGGGAGTATGCGGTGGATGGGGGACCGTCCGCCGCAATCGTTGTAAACCGCGTTAGATAAAAACAGTTAATAACAATAAATAAAGACGAGGATGTAGGGATGAAAAAGAAAAACAATGCCCAGCTAATCTGCCAGTTGTCAGCCGTTGCGGCGATGATGCTGGCCGGTAGCGCACACGCAGACGACGCGTTCAGTGCCGAGTCGAAGTGGATGACGGGTGACTGGGGCGGCGAACGGACCAAGCTGATCGAGCAGGGTATCGACATCAAGGCTGACTATGTCGGTGAAGTGGGTGGCAACCTGCACGGTGGCTACAACAACGACAAGACAGCGCGCTACTCCGACCAGTTCGGCCTGGGCGTGGCGCTGGACCTGCAAAAGCTGTGGGGCTGGGATAACACCCAGGCCAAGATCCAGCTGACCAATCGTAACGGCCAGAACATCTCCAATGACCGGGTCGGCGACCCGCGTGCCGGCACCTTGAGTTCTTCCCAGGAAGTCTACGGCCGTGGCCACATGGTCCGCCTGACCCAATTGTGGATCAAGCACCAGTTCCTCGACGGCAAGCTGGACGTGAAGGCCGGTTACTTCGGCGAAGGCGAAGACTTCAACACCTTCCCGTGCGAATTCCAGAACCTGGCGTTCTGCGGCTCCCAGGTGGGCAACTGGGCGACCAACATCTGGTACAACTGGCCCGTCAGCCAAGCGGCGATCCGCGTGAAGTACAACCTCACGCCTGAGTTCTATGCGCAGATCGGCGCCTACAACCAGAACCCTTCGCAGCTCGAACACGGCAACGGCTTCAAGCTCAGCGGCAGCGGCACCAAGGGCACCGTCATCCCGGTCGAGCTGGTCTGGACGCCGAAGGTCAACAGCCTGCCTGGCGAATACCGCGTCGGTTACTACAAGAGCACGGCCGATGCCAATGACGTGCGCGAAGACGTCAACGGTGACGATGCCGCGACCACCGGCAACGCCTACCGCAGCCACGACAGCAAGCACGGCTACTGGTTCGTCGCGCAGCAACAGCTCACCACCCACAACGGTGATGCGTCCCGCGGCCTGAACATCGCCGCCAACGCGACCTTCCACGACAAGGACACCAACGTCGTCGACAACTACCAGTCGTTGATGTTCGTGTACAAGGGGCCGTTCGACGCGCGTCCCAAAGATGACATCGGGATCGGCTTCGCCCGCATCCATGTCAACGACGACGTGAAGAAAAATGCCGAGCTGACCAACGCTGCCAATGGCGTCAACGACTACAACGACCCGTTGTTCGCACCGCTGCGCAGCACCGAGTACAACTACGAGCTCAACTACGGCGTCCACGTCACCAACTGGCTGACCGTACGTCCCAACCTGCAGTACATCACCCACCCGGGTGGCGTGGATGAAGTCGACAACGCCCTGGTCGCCGGCCTGAAAATTCAGTCGGTGTTCTAACGTTGTTGCGATAAGCTCCTCTCTATGTGCGCATATTTGCGGACAGCCAAGGCTGTCCGCTTTTTTTTGGGGCACGCCGGCTGGCTAGCACAGAACTCGTGGGAGCAAGGCTTGCCCGCGATGAAGATGACGCGATCTCTCAGGGGAGCGAGGCGCTTGCATCGCGAGCAAGCTTTGCTCCCACAGCTCAATCTTCTCGCCACAAAAAATGAGCGGTACACAGTTGAGTATTGAATGATTTCCAGGACCGCGGCCCATGCATGAGCACCCACTGCAACGCTTTTTCAGATCCTTGCGCGAGCGCCCGGTGTTTGCCTGGGAGCGCTACCAGCAGCGCGACGTGCTGGTGATCGACCATCCGCTGTGCCAGGCGGTCTTCAGTCGCCAGGGCGCGCAGTTGCTGCACTTCCAGCCACGCGGCCAGAAACCCTGGTTGTGGTGCGCGGCCAAGTGGCCGCAAGTCGGGGCGATACGTGGCGGCGTGCCGGTGTGTTGGCCGTGGTATGGCCGCCACCCCAGTGAAAACGCCTGGCCGTCCCATGGCTGGGCACGCCTGATTGACTGGAAGCTGCTCGACAGCCGCAGCGATGACGACGGCGTGCACCTGCACTGGCAGTTGCAACTGTGCGACTGGCAGGTGGATTTGCATGCCGACCTGGGCGAACGCATGGAACTGCGCTTGAGCACCGAGCACCAGGACAGCCTGCCGTGCCAGTTGAGCCAGGCTTTGCATGCCTACTGGCGTATTGGCGATGTCGGTGAGATAGCGCTGTCTGGGCTGGAAGGTGCGCAAGGTTATGACCAGTTGAACCGCGAGGTTTGCCAGCAGGAAGGCGAGCTGCGGGTCGATGGCGGTTGCCAGCGGGTGTTCCAGCACGAGGGCGAGTTGCAGCTCAAGGACCACGCCTGGCAGCGCCAATTGTGCATCGACACCGGCGACAGTGCCGACACCGTGGTCTGGCACCCCGGAGCGCGGCCATTGCTGGGGGTGAGCTGGGATGAGATCAGCGAGTTCGTCTGCGTAGAGGCGGCCAGCGGCGGCACCGACAGCTTGTGCCTGGCGCCCGGGGAACGGGCTCACTTGAGCTTGCAGGCGCGGGTGGGGGCTTAGATTCAGGAGCTTTGGTGATGCCGTTGGCCCCTTCGCGAGCAAGCCCGCTCCCACAGGTGATTTATGCCAGGCACCACATTTGCGATCACGAGGTTATTGTGGGAGCGGGCTTGCTCGCGAAGGCGGTCCATCAGGCACTGAAGATTTGGATCGAGTCAGTTGAACTCATCCCCCACCGGATACCGGCTGGCATTGAGGCTTTCCTTGATCTTGCGCAGGTGCGGCTGGAAATCCACGCCACGGCGCAGGGTCATGCCGGTGGCGAGCACGTCCAGCACGGTGAGTTGGATGATCCGCGAGGTCATCGGCATGTAGATGTCGGTGTCTTCAGGCAGCGGGATGTTCAGGCTCAGGGTGCTGGCCTTCGCCAGGGGCGAGTTTTCCGCGGTCAGGCCGAGCACGGACGCACCGTTTTCCCGGGCGATGCGCGCCACTTCCACCAGTTCGCGGGTGCGCCCCGTGTAGGAAATGATCACGAACAGTTCGCCGGTATGGGCCACCGAGGCGATCATGCGCTGCATCAGCACGTCGGCGTGGGCGGTCACCGCCAGGTTGAAGCGGAAGAACTTGTGCTGGGCGTCCAGGGCCACCGGGGCCGAGGCACCGAGGCCGAAGAAGTGGATCTGGCGGGCCTGGATCAGCAGGTCCACGGCACGGCTGATCAAATTTGGATCAAGGGCCTGGCAGGCGCTGTCCAATGACGCAATGGCGCTGCCAAAGATCTTGCGGGTGTAGTCTTGTGGATTGTCGTCGGCTTCCACGGCACGGCTGACATACGCCGCGCCGCTCGCCAGGCTCTGGGCCAGTTGCAGCTTGAGTTCCGGGTAGCCGCTGACGCCGAACGAGCGGCAGAACCGGTTGACGGTCGGTTCGCTGACCGACGCGGCCTGGGCGAGGGCGGCGATGCTGAAGCGGGTTGCCTGCTGTGGGTTGAGCAGGATGATCTCGGCCACCTTGCGTTCGGCCTTGTTGAGGTCTTCAAGGCGAGTCTGGATCTGTTCCAGTAAATTTCGCACGCGGTCCATACAAGATTCCTAGGAAGACGGGTCTTTGATACGACCCTTTGCGGTGGCCTATCCTACTGTTGGCTCCGACGGACCACCACTCGGAAACGGTATTTTCGGAAAATGTTGTAGTTATTACTACATTTTTCCTTGAGTGATGCCTTGAAAAAAGGTATTTGTAGCTTAACTTGATAAAAGAACAAACATCATGCATTCGATTACGGTTGAACCGTGCACCTTTGCCTTGTTCGGCGCGTTGGGCGACCTGGCCCTGCGCAAGCTTTTCCCGGCCCTTTATCAACTCGATGGCGCGCAATTGCTGCACGAGGACACGCGAATCATCGCGCTGGCCCGTGAACCCGGCAGCGAGCAGCAGCACCTGGCATTCATCGCCGCCGAGTTGCGCCGCTACGTGGGCGACAAGGACCTGGACGAGGCCGTGGTCGAGCGCTTCCTGGCGCGGCTGACGTACCTGCATGTCGACTTCCTCAAGGCTGACGACTACGTGGCCCTGGCCGAGCAGGCCGGTTCGGCCCAGCAGGTCATTGCCTATTTCGCCACCCCGGCGGCGGTGTACGGCGCGATCTGCGAGAACCTGGCGAAGGTCGGCCTGAGCGAAAACACCCGCGTGGTGCTGGAAAAGCCCATCGGCTCGGACCTGGAATCGTCACGCAAGGTCAACGACGCGGTGGCGCAGTTCTTCCCCGAGAACCGCACCTATCGCATCGACCATTACCTGGGCAAGGAAACGGTCCAGAACCTGATTGCGTTGCGCTTCGCCAACAGCCTGTTCGAAACCCAGTGGAACCAGAACTACATCTCCCACGTGGAGATCACCGTGGCCGAGAAGGTCGGTATCGAAGGCCGCTGGGGCTATTTCGACAAGGCCGGCCAGTTGCGGGACATGATCCAGAACCACCTGCTCCAACTGCTGTGCCTGATCGCCATGGACCCGCCGGCCGACCTCTCGGCCGACAGCATCCGTGACGAGAAGGTCAAGGTGCTCAAGGCCCTGGCGCCGATCAGCCCGGAAGGCCTGACCACCCAGGTGGTGCGCGGCCAGTACATCGCCGGCCACAGCGAGGGCAAGGCGGTGCCGGGGTACCTCGAAGAACCCAACTCCAACACCCAGAGCGACACCGAGACCTTCGTCGCCCTGCGCGCCGACATCCGCAACTGGCGCTGGGCCGGGGTGCCGTTCTACCTGCGTACCGGCAAGCGCATGCCGCAAAAGCTGTCGCAGATCGTCATCCACTTCAAGGAACCGTCCCACTACATCTTCGCCCCCGAGCAGCGCTTGCAGATCAGCAACAAGCTGATCATCCGCCTGCAACCGGACGAAGGGATCTCCCTGCGGGTGATGACCAAGGAGCAGGGCCTGGACAAGGGCATGCAATTGCGCAGCGGCCCGCTGCAACTCAACTTCTCCGACACCTGGCGCAGCGCACGGATTCCCGATGCCTACGAGCGGTTGTTGCTGGAAGTCATGAATGGCAATCAGAACCTGTTTGTCCGTAAAGATGAAATTGAAGCCGCGTGGACGTGGTGTGACCAGTTGATCGCCGGATGGAAAAAATCCGGTGATGCGCCCAAGCCGTACGC
This sequence comes from Pseudomonas citrullilanati, assembly GCF_030580855.1. GTDB lineage: Bacteria > Pseudomonadota > Gammaproteobacteria > Pseudomonadales > Pseudomonadaceae > Aquipseudomonas > Aquipseudomonas citrulli. The sequence continues at coordinate 44,601 of NZ_JAUQOP010000025.1, forward strand.
GGCCGGGTCCTGGGGGCCGATGAGCTCCATCGCACTGATCACGCGGGATGGGAGGTCATGGTATGGCGATATCTGAAGTGAAACTGCCCCAGGGCGTCAGCGCCCTTGAATTCAAGAGCCCGGTGCTGCTGGCCGAAGGGTTGGCCCTGAAGGTGGCCGGGCAACTGCGCGAGGCGATCGACACGCGCGGCACGGCGGTCCTGGTGGTGTCGGGCGGTCGTAGCCCGGTGGCGTTTTTCCAGAGCCTGGCCAAGCAGGACCTGGACTGGTCGAAGGTACTGGTGAGCCTGGCGGATGAGCGCTGGGTGCCGGTCGAACATGCCGACAGCAATGCCGGCCTGCTCAAGCGCTACCTGTTGCAAGGCGCTGCGGCCAAGGCCCGGTTCCTGAGCCTCTACAGCCCCAGCGCCAACCTGGACGCAGCGGCCGAGCGGGCCGATCGCCTGCTGGGCGAACTGCCAGCCATCGACGTGCTGGTGCTGGGCATGGGGGATGACGGGCACACCGCCTCGCTGTTCCCCGACAGCCCGAACCTGGCCCAAGCCCTGGACGCCCAGGGCACTCGCCGCTGCTGGCCGATGCTGGCGCCGACGGTGCCGCATCAGCGCCTGACCATGAGCCGTGCGCTGCTGGCCTCTGCGAAACACAAAGTGCTGTCGATTTCCGGTCAGTCGAAATTGACCACCCTGAACGCCGCGGTGGCCGGTGACAACGTCGCCGAAATGCCGATCCGTGCGTTTTTGCAACCTACGTTAGAGATTTACTGGTGCCCATGAACCAAGGATCAGCCGCTATGACAAACCCATCCCCGACCGTTTCCATGGCGGACAAAGTTGCCCTGATCGACAGCCTCTGCGCCAAGGCGCGGATCCTGCCGGTGATCACCATCGCCCGCGAACAGGACATCCTGCCGCTGGCGGACGCCCTGGCCGCTGGCGGCCTGACGGCACTGGAAGTGACCTTGCGTTCCGAGCATGGCCTGAAGGCCATCCAGGTGCTGCGCGAGCAGCGTCCGGAACTGGTGACCGGCGCGGGCACCGTGCTGGACCGCCACATGCTGGAGGCCGCCGAGGCCGCCGGCTCGCAGTTCATCGTCACGCCCGGCATTACCCGTGACCTGCTCGAAGCCAGCGTGTACAGCTCGATCCCGTTGCTGCCGGGCATCAGCAACGCTTCGGGCATCATGGAAGGCTACGGCCTGGGTTATCGCCGCTTCAAGCTGTTCCCGGCGGAAGTCAGTGGCGGCGTCGCGGCCATCAAGGCCCTGGGCGGCCCGTTCGGCGAAGTGAAATTCTGCCCGACCGGCGGCGTCGGGCCGGCCAATATCAAGAGCTACATGGCTTTGAAGAACGTGATGTGCGTGGGTGGCAGTTGGATGCTTGATCCGCAGTGGATCAAGAACGGCGACTGGGCCCGCATTCAGGAATGCACCGCCGAAGCGTTGGCGCTGCTGGACTGATTCAACCAAACCTCGTTGGGTGCTCTACGGTTTTACGGTGCGCTTGGTCGGCGCACCGTTTTTTTTCGCCTGGATTTTAGCGGTTGTGGCTCAGCGCTATCAGTGCTTCGGTCAAGCGCTCGATATCACTGGCCAAGGTCAGCAACCCCGGCGTGATACGGATGCACGGCCCGACGCTGGTGTGGCGCACCACGGTGAAGATCCCGAATTCGTCGAGCAACCGGTCCGCCATCACCTGCTGGTCGGCGTGGGCAGTGAAGCGCATGGCGGTGATACCGCAGTAGAGTCGCGGGTCGTCCGGTGTCATGACTTCAATGCCCGGCAGGTCGCGCACCGCCGTCACCCACAGGTCGCGCAGGTAGCTCAGGCGCGCGCCCTTGGCCGACGCGCCGCCCAGGGCCCGGTGTTCCTCGAACACCAGGGGCAGGGTGAGCAAGGCCGGAATGTTGGGCGTGCTGTGGGGCGTGCGCGAGCGGACGTCGGTGGCGGGGTAGCTGGTTTCGTCCATGTCCGGATCGATGTCGGCCAGCCGATGGGGGGCGATGTACAGGAACCCCAGGGACAGCGGGCCGCCGATCCACTTCTGCAGGTTGAACCCGGCGAATTCGATCCCGAGCTTCTTCAGGTCGAAGTTGATCTGGCCCAGGGCATGGGCGCCGTCGAGGATGATATCGATGCCGAACTCCCGGGCCGTCTCGGCAATCGCCTGGACCGGCATGACCAGCCCGGTGAGGTGGTTGACGTAGGTCAGCGGCATCAGCTTGAGCCGGGGGTACTGGAGGAACGCCTGGCGGTAGGTGCCCACCAGGCTTTCGTAGCTGGCGGGGTGCCGATGGACGATCTCGATCACTTCCGCGCCGCGCTGGCGTGCCAGCCAGCGCATCGCGCTTTTCACCGAGGCATATTCCACGTCGCTGATCAGCACCTGGTCGCCGGGCTTCAGGCCGTTGTAGTTGCGAATCAGCGTCTGCAGGGCATCCACCGCGCTGGTGGCCAGGGCCACGGCCTGGGGCGACGCGTTGACCAACTGCGCCACCTGGCGACGGATGGCTTCGCCGTGTTCGCGGTCGAAATGCTGGCGTACGTACAGCGAGTTTGCGCGGTTGATGAATTCGATGTTGCGCTGGTATTCCTCGACCACCGTGCGGGACATGCGCCCGAAGTAGCCATTCTCCAGGTTGAGCGGTGCCTCGGGGTCGACATCGTAGCGACCGACAAAGGTCTGCCAGAAAGCTTCATCGTGGGCGCGCAGCGTATTTTCGGGCATGGGGCACTCGGTCAGTGGCGGGGCTTGGGTTTGCCGTGTTTGGCGCGCAACGGGTCGAGCAGGTCGGACAGGCCGTTGTGGTCGACTTCGTGCATCAACGCCAGCAGGCCACCCAGTTCGCCGTGGGGAAAACCTTCGCGGGCGAACCAGTTCAGGTAGTGGCCGGGCAGGTCGGCCAGGATGCGCCCCTTGTATTTACCGAAGGGCATCTGGCGGGTGACCAGCAGTTCAAGCATTTGCGGGTTCATGGCATTCGTCTTCGTTCAACCAGCCTGGAAAATACAGGCATTCTGCATGCAGGCCAATTGACAGATCATGCAAATAACGCGGATACAGATTTTGACTTGATGTGTAACCTGTTGATTTTATTGGTAATTGATTTGTTTTTTGGCCTGGCATGGCCGATGCAATAGTCCTTGCAGGTTTTTTATTCACCAGCAAAGGAACTGAAAAATGACTGACATCACCAAAGAATCCATCTCCGTCCTGAACAACCTGATCGAGACCAGCAAAGATGGCCAGGAAGGGTTCAAGACCTGCGCGGAAGACATCAAGCACCCTCAACTGAAAGCGTATTTCGTCGAGCGTGCGGCGGATTGCGCCTCGGCGGCCGCCGAGCTGCAAGCGGCTGTGCGCTCGCTGGGCGGTGACCCGGAAACTTCCACCAGCGTAGCCGGTGACCTGCACCGCCGCTGGGTCGACGTGAAGTCGATGTTCACCGGCAAGGATGAAGAAGCGGTCCTCAACGAAGCCGAGCGCGGTGAAGACCATGCCCTGAAGGCTTATCGCGAAGCCATCGAGAAAATCAACAAGGACAACCTGGTGGGCATCCGTGACCTGGTCGAGCGCCAGTACCACGGCGTGCAACGCAACCATGACAAGGTCAAGGTCCTGCGTAACGAAGCTAGCGCCGCCAGCTAAGCGACGCACCTGATTCAAGAAAACGCCAGCTTGCCTGGCGTTTTTTTGTGGGCGCCGCCCGGGCCTGCGGGGATCTGGGGTGGTGCTTCATGGGTCAGAGAAAGTGTGTTGTGAAATCGAGGGGTAATCGCCTCTGGACTGAGGTACTTAGCTAGCTAATAATTGCGCCCGCCGATCACCTTCATTCCATCTATCGTTACAACGTTCCCCAGAAGAGTTCTTCGCGTGCCCATTACCTTCCAGGCCCTGTTCGCTCCCGACCGCCTCGCACTTCAGTTCGCCATCAAGACCGTGCTCGGTGCTGGCCTGGCGCTGTGGCTGGCGCTGCGCTTCGGCCTGGAACAGCCGTCGTGGGCGTTGATGACGGCGATCATCGTCGCGCAGCCGTTGTCCGGCATGGTCGTCCAGAAAGGCTTGGCGCGCTTGCTCGGCACCTTGGTGGGCACGGTCATGTCGGTGGTGTTCATGGCCTTGTTCGCCCAGGCACCGTGGTTGTTCCTGTTGGCCCTGGCGGCGTGGCTGGGCGTTTGCACGGCCTGTTCGACGCTGCTGCGCAGCGCCTGGTCCTATTCATTCGTGCTGGCCGGGTACACCGTGGCGATCATCGCCCTGCCAGCCATCGCCCATCCGCTGAGCGTATTCGACCAGGCGGTGGCGCGTTGCACCGAGATCAGCCTGGGGATCATCTGCGCCACGGCGGCCAGCGCCTTGCTCTGGCCGCTGCGGGTCGAGCGGCAGTTGGCCGGCCAGGCCCACGCCGCCTGGCAGAGCGGCATGCACGCGGCCCGTGCCACCCTGGCCGGCGATGCCCAGGCCCGCAAGGGCTTGCTGGAAATCCTCGGCAAGATCGTCGCAGTGGATGCCCAGCGCGAGCATGCCTGGTTCGAGGGTCGCCTGGGCCGGCAGCGGGCCCGGGCCATCAGTGGCTTGAGCCAGAAACTGTTGATGCTGCTGCGCATTTCTCGCTCGGTGCGTCGCCAGTGGAAGCAACTCGATCCCGGCGAAGCCGAGGCGCTCCAGCCGTGGCTGGACGAGGTGCAGCAGGCCCTCGACGGCGACAGCGCCATGCTGCAAGCCTTGCGTCCCCGGGTGCTGGATGCGTCCCACGACCCGCAGATCAGTTCGGCGCAGAGTTATTGCCTGGCCCGGATCGCGCTGCTGCTCGACACCGCCCTGGCCGCCTGTGCCGCGCTGGCGGCAGTGCGGGAGGGCCGGGCGGCGGCGGACCCGCCGCGAACCCTGGCGCCCCACCGCGACCTGTCCCTGGCAATGGTGTTTGGTGCCCGCAGCGCCCTGGCCTTCCTCGCGGTGGCCAGTTTCTGGTTGGCGACCGCCTGGCCCGCCGCTTCGGGCGCGTTGGTGCTCACGTGCGTGGTCTGCAGCCTGTTCGCCAGCCGCGACAACGGTGCGCAGATCGGCATGGCCTTCTTGCGCGGCATTGCCCTGGCCGTGCCCGTAGCGTTTGTGATCGGCGAGATCGTGCTGCCGCAGTGGAGCAGTTTTGCCCTGCTCAGCCTGGCCATGGGCGTGCCGTTGTTTTTCGGCGCACTGGGCATGGCCAAGCCGCCGATCTTCGCCACCGCCACTTCCTTCTGCCTGCACTTCGTGGTGCTCGTGTCGCCGCTCAACACCATGAAGTACGACGTCGGGGCGTTCTTCAACAATGCCCAGGCGATGATGATTGGCGTGGGAGCGGCGGTGCTGGCGTTCAACCTGCTGATCCTGCGGGACCCGGCCTGGCACAGTCGGCGCCTGCTGGCGGCGACGCTCGACGACCTGGTGCGCCTGACCCATCGCGACCTGCGTGGCGCCGAGAGCTGGTTCGGTGGGCGCATGGCCGACCGATTGCTGCAATTGGCGCGGCATTACCCGGAATTGCCGGTGCAGGCGCGCAGCCGTTGGGACGACGGCCTGCTGGGCCTGGACATCGGCGATGAACTGCTGCACCTGCGCCTGAGCCTGGCCGTCGCCCAGGTTTCCGAGCGCCAGGCCCAGCAGCGTTATTTCGACGCGCTGGAGCGCATCCTCGAACGCGGACCGGCCGGTGACCGGGCCGAGGCCCTGGCTGCGGCGAGCACCGAGCTCCTGAAGGTGTTGGCGAGCCAACCCGCCAGTGATGCGCTGAAACTGGCCCAGGGCGCGGTGGTGCAATTGCAGAACAGCTGGCGCGCCTGGTGCCGCCAGCACGAACCTGAACGAGGGGAGCACAGCCATGGGCTTGCGTGAGTGGTCGATGGGCGGAGTGTTGCTCAGCCCCTTCCTGATTTACCTGGTGCTGGCGTTGCTGGTGACCGGTGCGCTGCGCCTGTTGCTCGGCCTGCTGCCGGTCGGGCGCTGGATCTGGCACGAAGCCTTGTTCGACTGCGCCCTGTATGTCTGTGTCCTGACTGTCATTACCGTGGTCCTCGGGCCGCTATAGGAGTTGAACATGCGTACCTCCGTACGTGTCGCCGTCACGCTGTGCGTGGTTGCCGTGGCGATCTTCGCCGGGTTTCATCTGTGGCAGTACTACATGCTCACGCCCTGGACCCGCGATGCGCGGATCCGCGCCGACGTGGTGGTGATCGCGCCCGACGTGTCGGGTTGGGTGCGTGAGCTCAAGGCGGTGGATAACCAGCAGGTCAAGGCCGGTGATCTGTTGCTGAGCATCGACCGCGAGCGTTTCGAGGCCGCGGTGGAGAAAGCCCGGGCGGTGGTCCAGACCCGCCAGCAGCAACTGAGCCTGCGCGAGCACGAAGCCAGTCGCCGTGCTGCCCTGGGCCCCCAGGCCATCAGCGCCGAATTGCGGGAAAACGCCCAGATCAACGCCGGCATCGCCCGTGGCGAACTGCGCGAAGCCCAGGCCGAAGCCAAGGTCGCCGAACTCAACCTGGCCCGCAGCCAGGTCCTGGCGCCACGCAGCGGCCACATCACCAACCTGCGCCTGGCCGAAGGCAACTACGTGAACGCCGGGCAACCGGTCATGGCCTTGATCGATGACTCGACCTTCTACGTGCAGGCTTATTTCGAGGAAACCAAGCTGCCGAGGATTCGTGTCGGCGATCCGGTCAAGGTCTGGCTGATGAGCGCCGACCACGCGCTGGAAGGCCACGTCGAAAGCATCAGCCGGGGCATCACCGACCGCAACACCAACCCCGATGCGCAATTGCTGGCGGAGGTCGAGCCGACGTTCAACTGGGTGCGCCTGGCCCAGCGGATCCCGGTGCGGATCAAGCTGGACAAGGTGCCGGAAGGGGTGAACCTGAGCGCGGGGATGACGGCGAGTGTGCAGGTGCGCGAAGACCAGCCATAACGTTGTGGCGAGGGGATTTATCCCCTTGCCACATCTCATTCACTTTGGAGGGTAATCAACCCACAGCAATCGCCGGCAACGTCGGCAAGGTCACGGTCTGTTGCTTGCGCGGGGCGAGGATCTCGGCCTCGCCATCCACCACCAGCTCATCGCGTTGGTTGAACACGCGGGTGGCGATGCGCACGCGGAATTTCGGCAGCTTCTCGAGAATCTCCAGGCGCACGGTCAGGGTGTCGCCGATCTTCACCGGTTTCTGGAAGCTCATCTGCTGGCCGATGTAGATGGTGCCCGGGCCAGGCAACTCGCACGCCACCGCCGCGCTGATCAGCGCACCGCTGAACATGCCGTGGGCGATGCGTTCCTTGAACATGCTCGCCGCGGCGAATTCGGCGTCCAGGTGCACCGGGTTATGGTCGCCCGACATCGCGGCGAACAGCTGGATATCACGTTCTTCGACGGTCTTGCTGTAGCTGGCGGTCTGGCCGACTTCGAGGGCTTCGTAAGGGATGTTGGTAACCTGGGTCATGTGTCTTGAATCCTGTGACTACTCGATAAAAGGAAAACGCTGGGAAACCTACTCGCTGCGCGGCGGCCGCTTGTGGCTCAGGGCCTGGGCAATCCAGGCGAGCACGTCGGCGGTCACCTCATCGCGGTTGGTTTCATTGAACAATTCGTGCCGGGCCTGCGGGTAGAGCGTCAATTGCAGGTGCTGGCTGCCAGCGGCGCGCAAGGCGTCGGCCAGATCCTTCAGACGCTTGCCCTGGCTCACCGGATCACATTCGCCGCCGATCACCAGCAAGGGCAGGTCCGGATCGATCTGGGCGAGATTGGACGCTTTGCTGATTTGCTGCAACCCGCCGAGCAGGTCGACCCACAACTGGTTGGTGCAGCGAAAACCGCACAGGGGGTCGCGGATGTACTTGTCGACTTCTGCCGGGTCGCGACTGAGCCAGTCGAAGGCGGTGCGCGTCGGTTTGAACGGCTTGTTGAAACTGCCGAACGACAGCCACTCGATCAACGCGCTGCGCCCGGTGGCGCCCTGGCGCCGGCGTTCGCAGCGCGCGATCAGGCGGGCGGCGCGGTAGAGCGCCACGGGCTGGAAGTTGGAGCCACTGAGGATCGCCCCGTGCAGGCTGGCGCTGTGGTGCAGCAGATAGCCCTGGGCGATGTAGCTGCCCATGCTGTGGCCGAGCAACACGATAGGTGTGTCGGGATGTTGCTGGCCAATGTGATGGTTGAGGGTCGCCAGGTCGCCCACGACCTTGGCCCAGCCCTCCTGGTCGGCGTAATGGCCGAGGGTCGCCCCGTCGGCGGTGCGTCCGTGGCCGCGCAGGTCCGGGGCATAGACGCCATGGCCCGCGTCGCACAGCGCCTGGGCCAGGCGCCCATAGCGGCCGCTGTGCTCGGCCATGCCGTGGGCCAGCAGGATGATCGCCTCCGGCGCGGTGTCGGGCAGCCACTGGTTGACGAACAGGCGGCTGTGGTCGGTTGCGGTCAGCCAGAACGTTTGGTGGATCATGGCGGTTCCTTGGCGCGAGATTGCTCAATGGTATAGCGCATCGGTTGCGTCTCGCCTGATCAGGCTACGCCGGGGCAGGAAGATTCACACAATCTATGACGCAGGTTGCCATATTTGCCGGATTGACCATAGCTGCTAGTGTCCCAGAAGCTCCGCCTCTGCAAGCGATACAGATGCGGCCCGGATACGCTCAGGTAAAGAGGACAAAAACAATGCAGCCTGATTTCTGGAATGACAAGCGCCCGGCCGGCGTGCCCCAGGACGTCGACCTCGGGGCCTACAAGTCGGTCATCGAGGTGTTCGAGCGTTCCTGCAAGAAATTCGCCGACCGTCCGGCGTTCAGCAACATGGGGGTGACCCTCACCTACGCCGAGCTGGAACGCTACAGCGCGGCCTTCGCCGGCTACCTGCAAGCCCATACCGACCTGGTGCCGGGCGACCGTATCGCGGTGCAGATGCCCAATGTCCTGCATTACCCGATTGCCGTGTTCGGTGCCTTGCGCGCCGGCCTGATCGTGGTCAACACCAACCCGCTGTACACCCCGCGGGAAATGCGCCACCAGTTCAAGGACTCCGGCGCCCGGGCGCTGGTGTACATGAACCTGTTCGGGCAGAAGGTCCAGGAAGTGCTGCCCGATACCGACCTGCAATACCTGATCGAAGCCAGGATGGGCGACCTGATGCCCGCCGCCAAGGGCTGGCTGGTGAACCTGATGGTGAGCAAGGTCAAGAAAATGGTCCCGGACTATTCGCTGCCCCAGGCCATTTCGTTCAAGAGCGCGTTGCGCCTGGGACGCGGCCAGCCGATCAAGCCGCTACAGGTCAGCCTCGATGACGTCGCCGTGTTGCAATACACCGGCGGCACCACCGGCCTGGCGAAAGGCGCGATGCTGACCCACGGCAACCTGGTGGCGAACATGCAACAGGCCCGGGCCTGCCTCGGGCAGTTCGGCGACGATGGCCAGCCGCTGATGCGCGAAGGCCAGGAGGTGATGATCGCGCCGTTGCCGCTGTACCACATCTATGCGTTCACGGCCAATTGCATGTGCATGATGGTCACCGGCAACCACAACGTGCTGATCACCAATCCGCGGGACATCGGTGGCTTCATCAAGGAGCTGAAGAACTGGCGATTCTCGGCGCTGCTGGGGCTCAACACGCTGTTCGTGGCGTTGATGGACCATCCGGATTTCAAGACCCTGGATTTCTCCCACCTCAAGGTCACCAACTCCGGCGGTACCGCGCTGGTCAAGGCCACCGCGGAACGGTGGGCGCAACTCACCGGTTGCCGCATCACCGAAGGCTATGGCCTGACCGAGACCTCGCCGGTGGCCTGCACCAACCCCTACGGCGACAAGTCGCGGCTGGGCACGGTGGGGTTGCCGGTGCCAGGCACGCTGATGAAGGTGATCAGCGACGACGGCGTCGAGCAGCCCCTGGGCGAGCGCGGCGAGCTGTGCATCAAGGGCCCGCAGATCATGAAGGGCTATTGGAACAAGCCTGAAGCCACGGCCGAAGTGCTGGACAGCGAGGGCTGGTTCAAGTCCGGCGACATTGCGGTGATCGACCCGGACGGGTTCGTGCGCATCGTCGACCGCAAGAAGGACATGATCATCGTCTCCGGTTTCAACGTGTACCCCAACGAGATCGAGGACGTGGTGATGGCCCATCCGAAGGTGGCCAACTGCGCGGTGATCGGCGTGCCGGACGAGCGTTCGGGAGAGGCGGTGAAACTGTTCGTGGTGGCGCGGGAAACGGGCGTCAGCCTCGAAGAGCTCAAGGCCTACTGCAAGGAGAACTTCACCGGCTACAAGATTCCCAAGCACATCGTGTTGCGCGAGTCGTTGCCGATGACGCCGGTGGGCAAGATCCTGCGTCGTGAGTTGCGCGACATCGCCTGAGGCGACTGCCTCATGGAAACCCTGTGGGAGCGAGCTTGCTCGCGATGGCGGTATGTCAGTGACAGAAATGTCGGCTGATACACCGCCATCGCGAACAGGCTCGCTCCCACGGTTTTTTGTGTGCAAGGCGATTAAAGGGTGTTTTGAATTTTTACTCTAAAAATGACCATTGAGTGGTCATGAGTCATGTTTGTGACTGTGGGGGCTGCTTTTGGCCCTAGGCGACCCTTGGCAAAGCTGCTACTCTCGGCGCGCTTTTGTGACTTCTCGGCCTTGATCCAAGCCAGATTCACCAATAAACACACACCAATAATAATCGCATCAAATGCGGTGAGAATTCGCGTTGCTGAGGAGTGGGCTTCCATGAACGAAGACTTTTGGAAGGATAAGTACCCAGCTGGGATTGCTGCCGACATCAATCCAGACGAGTATCCGAATATTCAGGCGGTGTTGAAGCAGTCCTGCCAACGCTTCGCCGACAAGCCGGCATTCAGCAACCTCGGCAAGACGATCACCTACGGTGAACTCTACGAGCTGTCCGGTGCCTTTGCCGCGTACCTGCAACAGCATACCGATTTGCAGCCCGGCGATCGAATCGCCGTGCAGTTGCCCAACGTCCTCCAGTACCCGGTGGCGGTATTCGGTGCGATCCGCGCCGGGCTCATCGTGGTCAATACCAACCCGCTGTACACCGCGCGGGAAATGGAGCACCAGTTCAATGACTCCGGCGCCAAGGCGCTGGTGTGCCTGGCGAACATGGCGCACCTGGCCGAGGCCGTGGTCCCCCGGACGAGCGTCAAGCACGTCATCGTCACCGAAGTGGCCGATCTGCTGCCGCCGCTCAAGCGCCTGTTGATCAACAGCGTGATCAAGTACGTCAAGAAGATGGTCCCGGCCTATCACTTGCCCAAGGCCGTCAAGTTCAACGATGTATTGGGCAAGGGCCATGGCCAGCCGGTGAGCGAGGCGAACCCGTCCAGCGACGAAGTCGCGGTGTTGCAATACACCGGCGGCACCACCGGCGTGGCCAAGGGCGCGATGCTGACCCACCGCAACCTGGTGGCGAACATGCTGCAATGCAAGGCGCTGATGGGCTCCAACCTCAATGAAGGTTGCGAAGTGCTGATCACGCCGCTGCCGCTGTACCACATCTACGCCTTCACCTTCCATTGCATGGCGATGATGCTGATCGGCAACCACAACATCCTGATCAGCAACCCGCGCGACCTTCCGGCGATGGTCAAGGAACTGTCGAAGTGGAAGTTCAGCGGTTTCGTCGGCCTCAATACCCTGTTCGTGGCCCTGTGCAACAACGAAGCGTTCCGCAAGCTGGATTTCTCGGCGCTGAAAGTCACCCTGTCTGGCGGCATGGCCCTGCAACTGGCCGCCGCCGAGCGCTGGAAAGCGGTGACCGGCTGCCCGATCTGCGAAGGCTACGGCATGACCGAGACCAGCCCGGTGGCCACGGTCAACCCGATCCAGCGCATCCAGGTCGGCACCATCGGTATCCCGGTGCCATCGACCTTGTGCAAGGTGGTCAACGACGCGGGGGTCGAACAGCCGTTGGGCGAAGTCGGCGAGTTGTGCGTGAAGGGGCCGCAGGTGATGAAAGGTTACTGGCAGCGCCAGGAAGCCACCGATGAAATCCTCGACAGCGAAGGTTGGCTCAAGACTGGCGACATCGGGGTGATCGAACCGGACGGTTTCATACGCATCGTCGATCGCAAGAAAGACATGATCCTGATCTCCGGTTTCAACGTGTACCCCAACGAACTGGAAGACGTGCTGGCGACGTTGCCGGGCGTGTTGCAATGCGCGGCCATCGGGGTCCCCGACGAGAAATCCGGCGAAGCGATCAAGATTTTCATCGTTGCACGGCCGGGCGTCACCTTGACCAAGGAGCAGGTCATGGAGCACATGCGCGCCAACGTCACCGGCTACAAGGTGCCCAAGGCCGTGGAGTTCCGCGATGCATTGCCGACCACCAACGTGGGCAAGATCCTGCGGCGCGAGCTGCGCGATGAGGAACTCAGGAAGCTGGGTGTGAAGAAGTAGGTTCGCGTGCCAACAAAAAGCCCCGCCTGAGCGGGGCTTTTTGTTGGCCAACGATGACGGGCGTCGGCGCTTTTGGTGGCGAGGGGATTTATCCCCCGCTGGGGCGCGAAGCGGCCCTCGCTTTGCAGGTCTGCTTCGCAGCCCAGCGGGGATAAATCCCCTCGCCACAGAGTGCTGCTCCGGCAGTGGGCTATACCCGAAACTGCGCAAAATCCAGGTTGGTGCCCCCTGGCCGCAGGTCTTGCAGGTACGAATCCTTGTCCGCGCTCAACTCCAGGCTCAGGGCCGCCTTGCGCTTGCCCTGGTTGCGTACTTCCAGGCCTTCCATCTTTTCGCGCAGGAACACCGTCGGCACCTTCAGGTGCAGCAACTCATCGGTGGCCGGGGTGTGCAGCAGCAAGTGGATCCATTCGTACTGCCCGATGGCCAGGCGCGTCACCGGGAGGTTGAACCAGAAAATGTTGCGGTTGCGGTTCAATTCGCTGAAATGGCAGTTGTTGACGCCCAGGATGGCGCCGCCCAGTTCCTGGTTTCTGCGGGCGATGGCCTGCTTTTTATCGAGTTTCATAACGTTCCTACGGGATTGGAGCTTCAAGCCTGGGCCTGAATACGTGGGGCATTCTCGGGGGTTGACCGGCAAACATAAAGCGCAACCTGCATTTGGCGATGAAATGGACCGCTGAAAAAAATGAAACTCCCCGCGAATGGCTTCGGTCAACCCTCATGTAATGACTTTTCGTACGTTGTTCACAGGAGAGACATCATGGGTAGCACGAGCGATAAAGTGAAAGGCGTTGCCAACGAAGCTGTCGGCAACATCAAGCAAGGCGTCGGCAAGGCCACCGACAATGACCGCATGCGCGCCGAAGGCGTGGTCCAGGAGAAAAAAGGCGAGGCCCAGCAAACCGTGGGCAAGGCCAAGGACGCGGTGAAAAAAGGCGTCGACAACGCGTAACCGGCCTGCTGGAAAAACGATTGGAACGGCCATCCGCGGGTGGCCGTTTTCATGTCGGCTCGAACTTGCACCGGGGAAATTGTTCCAACGTCGCCAAACAGGTTACTTTGTCTTGCATAACAACCCCGTGAGTCGCCAAGCGACCTTCCTTTGTTGCGGCGAAAGGAGACGCACATGATGTTCCCGGCCATGAAAGGCTTGCCCTTGCATCGTGTGATGATGCGCACCGTGACCGAGTTTCTCGACGACGAGATGTCGACCTACGCGTCGGCGTTGGCCTACCAGATGCTGTTTTCGCTATTCCCCTTCATCCTCTTCCTGATCGCGCTGATCGGCTTCCTGCACCTGCCGGACTTCTTTTCCTGGCTGCGCTTGCAGTCGGAACTGGTGCTGCCACCCCAGGCCCTGGAACAGGTCAACCCGGTGATCGACCAGCTCCAGCAATCCAAGGGTGGGTTGTTGTCGGTGGGTATCGTCATTGCGTTGTGGACCGCCTCGGCGGGCGTGCGCCTGATGATGAGCGCGATGAACGCCGCCTACGACGTGGTGGAAGGCCGCCCGGCCTGGAAACGTATCCCGCTGTCGATCTTCTACACGGTGGGCATCGCCGGCATGCTGCTGGTCGCGGCGGCGTTGATGGTCCTCGGGCCGCAGGTGATGGAGTGGATCGCGGCCCAGGTCGGGCTGGAAGAGTTCATCGTCACGCTCTGGACCATCGTGCGCTGGCCAGTGATCGTGTTCCTGCTGATGGTGGCGGTGGCGCTGATCTATTACGTGATGCCCGACGTCAAGCAGGAGTTTCGCTTCATCACCCCGGGGTCGGTGCTGGCGGTGGTGGTGTGGATCATCGCGTCCCTGGGGTTTGCGTTCTACGTCAAGACGTTCGCCAACTACAATGCCATGTACGGCAGCATCGGCGCGATCATCGTACTGCTGTTGTATTTCTACATTTCCTCGGCGGTGCTGTTACTCGGCGCGGAGATGAACGCCGTCATCGAGCACATGTCGGCCGAAGGCAAGGACCCGGGGGAAAAACACCCCGGCGAGCACGAAAAACAACACGTGTCGGGGCTGGGCCGCGACCATTCGATTCCTCATCCCCACCCTGACGAAGCCCGACCATGATCCGCGAAATCCTGAAGATGGGTGATGAACGCCTGCTGCGCATCGCCCCGCCTGTCCCGCCGGAAATGTTCGACACGCCACAGTTGTGGCAGTTGATCGACGACATGTTCCAGACCATGGAAAGCGTCGGTGGCGTCGGCCTGGCGGCACCGCAGATCGGCGTGGACCTGCAACTGGTGATCTTCGGCTTCGAGCACAGCGAGCGCTACCCTGACGCCGAGGCGGTGCCCCAGACGATCCTGATCAACCCGCTGATTACCCCGCTGGACACGCAGGTGGAGGAGGGCTTCGAAGGCTGCCTGTCCGTGCCGGGCCTGCGCGGTGCGGTGGAGCGCTATCGGCACATCCGCTACGAAGGGTACGACCCCAAGGGCCAGCCCATCGTGCGCACGGCCTCGGGCTTCCACGCGCGCGTGGTCCAGCATGAATGCGACCACCTGATCGGGCGCCTCTACCCGTCGCGCATCACCGACTTCAGCAAGTTCGGCTTCACCGAGGTGCTGTTCCCGGACCTGGACCCTGCGGCTGACGATTGATACCCCACGAAATGATCACTTCCCGCCGTGGGAGCGAGGAAGCAACCCCATCGCAATCATCGGCTTGCTGCGGGCATACCGGCTCAAGCGTTCAGCCATGGCGTGGGGCAGGGCGGGGTCGAACGTGAAGCCGCTGCGCTCATAGAAACCGCGCAGGTCCGGGTGGCAGAACAGCCACACCGGTCCCTCCACGTCCTGCACCGCTTCGGCGATCAATCGCGCCGCGATGCCCTGGGCGCGGCAGACGGGGTCGACGAACAACCCGGTCAACCAATGCCCGCCCGAGACCGGCCGCAGGCACAGTGCGGCGACGATTCCACCGCGCCGGGCCACCCATAGCCGGGCGTCCCGTACCGCCTTCATCGACGACTGATGGGTGCGGTAGAACTTGTTCATCAATGGCCACAGCGGCTCGTCCAACCGGGCGTAATGGGTCTCAGGCATGGCGGCAGTGCGGCTCACAGCGAGGCGAGGAAGGTATCCACGGACGGTTCAGAATGCTGGGCGCGATTGTCCTGGGTTTTCTCGACCTTCGCCATCTGCGCCTTGTCTTGCATCCGCTGGGCAATCTGCTCGCCGACCGCTTGTTGCTTCTCGGGTGGCATCGCCGCGAATTCCTCCTCGGTGATGCCCAGTTCCGCGAGGATACTGTCGCGCAGGCGCTGTTCCGGCGTCTTGCTCATGTAGGCCTTGAAGTCGTCGAGGGCAGAGCTGCCGGCGGCCTTGGCCTTCTCGGTTGCCGACGAAGCACTGGCCTGCAACTGCACACGGGTCTTGGCGAACGCTTCGTCCACCTTGTCGCTGATGGCGGTGGCGGCGTTGACCTGTTGGGTGGCGCGGCGGGTGAACGAGTCCTGGACCTGGGTGCTGGCCTGGCTGGCCTGGGCCTGGACGTTATCGCGCAACGCTTGCAAGGCGGCGCTTTGCAAGCCGCTGGCGGCCTCGGCGGTAAGGTCTTCGCCGGGGCGCTTGAGGGGCAGATTCATCGCTTGCTGTTTGGCACTGACCAACATGATGGACACCTGTAGGTAATGGCTGGGCCATGGGCCGGAGCAATTCCCGTGCCGCCCCTGCGAACCCCGGTTCTACGAGGGTTGGCGCTGTGGCCCGGCGGGAGCGACGGCCAATCCTTGCCGCTGGACGGCAGGGATCGACCGCGGGCGTCGGTTCAGGTGCTTTCGCGAACCTTCAGCTCGAAGCCCATGTCCACCACCGGTTGCGCGATGCGATTGCCCGCCATCAGCGTCAGCATCTGCTCGGCGGCGCGCTGGCCGATGGCTTCCCGCGGCGTGCTGATGCTGCTCAGGCGCGGCACCATGTGGGCCGAGGCGGGGAGGTCGTTGAAGCCCAGGACCGAGATCTGCTCGGGGATCCTGATGCCGCAGCGCAGGGCTTCGAACAGGGCTCCGTGCGCCAGGTCGTCGTTGCCGAAGAAGATCGCATCGACATCCGGGTGACTGTCGAGCAACTGCAGGAACAGCTCGCCGCCCAGGCCCACCGAGGACGGGCGCGGGGTCAGCAGTTCCAGGTCCGGGTCGTACAGCCCGGCCTTCTGCAGCGCGCGGCGGAACCCTTCGCCACGGGCCAGGGTGCGCTGGTCCAGTTGCGCGCCGATATAGGCCAGGCGCTTGCGGCCCTTGGATATCAGGTGCGCGGCCGCCGTCTCGCCGGCCTCGAGCTGGGAAAAGCCCACGCAATTGAGGCCCGCGCCGGGGTCCAGTTCCATCATGTAGACACAGGGAATGTTGCTGGCCTCGATCATGCGCCGGGCGCTCTCGGTGCGGTCGAAACCGGTCAGCAGCAACCCTCGCGGCTGGTAGGCCATGTAGTTGCGCAACAGGTCTTCTTCCTCGTCCCGGGAGTAGTGGTAGTTGCCGATCACCACTTCAAAGCCCTTGGGCCGCAACACGCGATGGATAGCCTCGAGGGTGTCGATGAACAGCAGGTTGGACAACGACGGCACCAGCACCACCACCGAATGGCTCTGGGCCGAGGCCAGCGCACGGGCGGCGGGGTTGACGACGTAGTTGAGTTCCAGGGCGGCCTGGCGGACCTTTTCCACCAGTTCCGTGGCCACGGTGCTGACGCCGCGCAGGGCGCGGGAGGCGGTGATGGGGCTGACACCGGCCAGGTGGGCCACTTCGTTGAGGGTAGGGCGGCCGGTGGTGCGAGGATTCTTATCGTTTTTAGGGGCGGTCATCAGGGCGGCTTGCCAAACAAAAATCAAGGCACTAAGGTAGCGCTGTCTCGACGCGGCTGCAAATGCGTGAGCGGGGTTTGCCTGAACCTCGTCCGTGGGTGTCGTGGACGCACATGCTGCAACCACAAAAATGACAAGAAGGCGTCGGCAACTTCTGCTTTTGCTGCGGTGTCATAACTGGCAAAGGTAGCGCTGTCTGCGCGCTGAGGTGTTACATGAACAATCCCATCACCGCCCTGGTCATCATGGGCGTTGCCGGTTGCGGCAAAACCTGTGTCAGCCAGGCCCTGTGCCATTTGAGCGGCGCCACCGCCATCGAAGGCGACACGTTCCACCCTGCGGCCAACATCCAGAAGATGAGCGCCGGTATTCCCCTGAACGACGACGACCGTGCTGGCTGGCTCGACAGCCTGTGCGACGAGTTGCGCCGCGTCGATGCCACCGGCGAGCGTCCGGTGCTGACCTGCTCGGCCCTCAAGCACAGTTATCGCGAGCGCCTGCGCAGCGCCTTGCCGGGCCTGGGCTTCGTCTTCCTAGAATTGACCCCCGAAGTGGCCGCCGACCGTGTGTCCCACCGGCCGGGCCATTTCATGCCGTCGACCCTGATCGACAGCCAGTTCGCAACCCTGCAGTCCCCCGTCGGCGAGCCCCTGACCCTGGCCCTGGATGCGTCCAGCCATAGCGTCGACGAACTGGCCCGGCAAGCCTACGCCTGGTGGCTGGAACACGGTTTGAAGCTGGCCAGTTGAGGCTGGATATTTTGCGTCAGAAAGATAGCGCTGTCCCGACGGCTTGAAAATAACTGCTTCAATAACAACAACAAACCAGGAGACACCCCTCATGTTTGGCATGTCCCACGAGACGTTCCTGCTGCTCGATGCAGTGGTCACGGTGATCGGACTCATCCTCCTCATCACCCAGTTCAAACTCCACCCGTTCATTGCCCTGACCATCGCCGCCGCGTTTCTCGGCCTGACCTCGGGCATGCCGATCGGCACCATCATCAAGGCGTTCCAGGACGGCTTCGGGGGTGTGCTGGGCTTTGTCGGGATCATCCTGGCGCTGGGCACGATGCTCGGCAAGATGATGGCCGAGTCGGGCGGGGCCGACCAGATCGCCCAGACCCTGATCCGCGCCTTCGGCAAGGACAAGGTGCAGTGGGCCATGATGTTCGCCGCGTTCCTGGTGGGCATCCCGCTGTTCTTCGAAATCGGCTTCGTGTTGCTGATCCCGCTGGTGTTCATCGTGGCCCGGCGTACCGGCGTGTCGATCATCAAGATCGGTATCCCGCTGCTCGCCGGCCTGTCCGCCGTGCACGGCCTGGTGCCGCCGCACCCGGGCCCGCTGCTGGCCATCGGCGTATTCGGCGCCGACATCGGCAAGACCATCCTGTATGGCCTGATCGTCGCATTGCCGACCGCCATCATTGCCGGTCCGATCTTCGGTACGTTCATCGCCAAGCACATTCCGGGTCACGCCAACCAGGAACTGGTCGACCAACTGGCCCGCGAACCCGATGCCAAGGAACTGCCGAGCTTTGGCATCACCCTGGTCACCGTGCTGCTGCCGGTGTTCCTGATGTTGCTCAAGACCTTCGCCGACGTGGTCCTGCCGGACGGCAACATCATGCGCACCTTCATGGACCTGGTCGGCCACCCGATCTCGGCGCTGCTGCTGGCATTGCTGCTGTCGCTGTACACCTTCGGCCATCGCCAGGGCATCGGTTCGAACCAGATCCTGAAGCTGCTCGACGCCAGCCTGGCACCTACCGCCGCGATCATCCTGATCATCGGCGCCGGCGGTGGTTTCAAGCAGATGCTGGTGACCAGCGGCGTGGGTGATGTCATCGGCCACATGGCGGTGAACGCGCAGATCTCGCCGATCCTGCTGGCCTGGCTGGTGGCGGCGGTGATCCGCATCGCCACCGGTTCGGCCACCGTGGCGACCATTACCGGTGCCGGTATCGTGGTGCCGGTGGTGGGGATGATTCCAGGCGTGAACCGTGAGCTGCTGGTATTGGCGACCGGTGCCGGTTCGTTGATCCTGTCTCACGTGAACGATGCGGGCTTCTGGCTGGTCAAGCAGTACTTCAACATGACCGTGGCCGAGACGTTCAAGACCTGGACCGCGATGGAAACCATCCTGTCCGTGGTGGGGCTGATCTTTATCCTGTTGTTGTCGCTGGTGGTCTAAAAGACATCCCTTAACCACTGTGGGAGCGAGCTTGCTCGCGATGGCGGGCTGACAGTCGATACCCTCATCGACTGTTGTACCGCTATCGCGAGCAAGCTCGCTCCCACACTGGTTTCGGGTGCTCCTTGGACTTGAGTCAGGCGTTAGGTTTGTTGACTAAACCATCCGCCCGGAACATCCCGCGAATGCCCCGCACCGCCTGGCGGATCCGGTCCTGGTTCTCGATCAGCGCGAAGCGCACGTGATCATCCCCGTACTCACCGAACCCCACCCCAGGCGAGACGCAGACCTTGGCTTCGGCCAGCAGTTTCTTGGCGAACTCCAGCGAGCCGAGGTGCGCGTAGGCCTGCGGAATCTTGGCCCAGACGTACATCGAGGCCTTGGGGTTTTCCACCATCCAGCCCAGCTCATGCAGGCCCTTGACCAGCACGTTGCGGCGTTGCCGGTATTGCTCGGCGATGTCGCGCACGCATTGCTGGTCGCCTTCCAGCGCGGCGATGGCTGCCACCTGCAAGGGCGTGAAGGTGCCGTAGTCGTGGTAGCTCTTGATCCGCGCCAGGGCGCTGACCAGTTCCGGGTTGCCGACCATGAAGCCGATGCGCCAGCCGGCCATGTTGTAGCTCTTGGACAGGGTGAAGAACTCCACCGCGATGTCCTTCGCGCCCGGCACCTGCATGATCGACGGGGCTTTCCAGCCGTCGTAGACGATGTCGGCGTAGGCCAGGTCGTGGATCACCAGCACGTCGTATTGCTTGGCGAGGGCGATGACCCGCTCGAAGAAATCCAGCTCGACGCACTGTGCCGTGGGGTTGGACGGGAAGCCCAGGATCATCATCTTCGGCTTCGGGATCGAGCCGCGAATGGCCCGCTCCAGCTCATCGAAGAAATCCACCCCCGGCACCAGCGGCACCGAGCGCACCTGGGCGCCGGCGATCACCGCGCCGTAGATGTGGATCGGGTAGCTGGGGTTGGGCACCAGCACCGTGTCGCCCTGGTCCAGGGTCGCCAGCATCAGGTGGGCCAGGCCCTCCTTGGAGCCGATGGTGACGATGGCTTCGCTTTCCGGGTCGATGTCCACCTCGTAGCGGTCCTTGTACCAGCGCGAAATGGCGCGGCGCAGGCGCGGGATGCCTTTGGAGGTGGAATAGCCGTGAGTGTCTTCACGCTGGGCGACGGTCACCAGTTTCTCGACGATGTGCGGGGGCGTGGCGCCGTCGGGGTTACCCATGCTCAAGTCGATGATGTCTTCGCCGCGCCGACGCGCAGCCATCTTCAGCTCGGCAGTGATATTGAATACATAGGGGGGGAGTCGATCGATGCGCGCAAAGCGGCGCGGCGAACCTTGTTCAGCCATTGTTGCCTCGATATACGTGAGCGCCCGGAACCGTCCGAGCGACGTTGGCCACTGCGGTGGCCTGCGGCGCAAGATAATGGCGGCCATGGCCGCTTGTCCAGTGGCGGCCTGCAACTATTTTCGACGACACTGTCGACCCGCCCGCGGGACGCATGCGGACACTTCAACTGGCCATACCCCACTCGAACGGAATGATGATGGAATTTTCCAGCGGTTTTTTGCTGAGCCTCTCCCTGTGCCTGGACATCGGCGTCGCCAACATCGCGATGATCACCCTGGCCATGCAGCGCGGTTATTACCAGGGATTTGCCCTGGGCCTGGGCACCTGCGTGGGGGATCTGATCTACGCGGTGCTGGCCCTGGCCGGCATGACCGTGCTGTTGCAGTACGAAGCGGTGCGCTGGGTGCTCTGGATCGGTGGCTCGGTGCTGTTGCTGTACTTCGCGGCGAAGATGATTCATTCGGCGATGTATCACGCGGCCACCCTGGCCGAAGCCGACGAGCCGCGTAGCCAGTCCTCCCGCCAGGCCTTTTTGCGCGGGATTTTCCTGGCCATGTCCTCCCCCAGCGCCATCCTCTGGTTCGCGGCGGTGGGCGGCACCCTCATTGCCCGGGCCGGCGGCGGGACCGTGCTCAGCTCGGCGCTGTTCCTCAGTGGGTTTCTCTGCGCCGGGCTGCTCTGGAGCGCCGGCCTGTGCCTGGCCGCGACCCAGGGTGGCAAGTTGCTGGGGGACAAGCTGCTGCGGTACTCCTACTGGGCTTCCGCAGCGATCTTCTGCTATTTCGCCGTTTACGTGATCGTTTCTGGCTACGACGAGTTCGTTGCAAAAACCGTCATGCCGGCTGCCCCCGGGTTCTGACAAGCGAAACGGTGCTGGCAATCACGTTTGGGCTTTCTATACTGCCAAGCCCGACTTCACGTTTTTCCGGAGTGTTGACGCATGGAAAAGCACGCACGCGACCACGCAGCCGAGCCCCGCTTCGAGCAAGGTCGCCTCCTACGGATCGCCGGTTTTGGCGCACGGTTCAACGCGTGCACGATGCAGGACATCCCGTTGCTCTGGGAGAAATTCCTGCCGTGGCTCGGCAAGGTGCCGGGGCAGAAGGATGAGGTGACCTACGGCGTGGGGTGCCACCCGGACGGGGAGGGCGGCTTCGAGTACATCGCCGGTGTCGAAGTCGACCGGCTTGACGACGACTTGCCCGCACAATACCGCTGGATCGAGATCCAGCCTGCCCGCTACGCGGTGTTCGAACACAAGGGGCCGCTGAAAAACCTGCCGCAGACGTTCCGCTACATCTGGGACGTCTGGCTGCCCCAATCCGGCCACACCGCGGCGGACGCACCGGAATTCGAACGCTACAGCGAAGACTTCAACCCGCGGACCGGCGAGGGCAGCCTGGAGATCTGGATACCGCTTAATCCGAGTTGATGGAGCTGTAGAATTGAGATGATTACTCTACACTCAATAATAGGTTATATCCCCGCGGGCGAGACGGACTTGTAATAAGAGCGAATGCTGCCTCTTGGGCCGCTATGCGGCCCACTAAGCTTTGGTGCGTGTCGTATAACACCAGATTTGGCGTGGCTTCGGTATTTAAGGACGTTGGCCTTTTCTGAGTATGTTGTGCACCGCGTCGATTGCCTCTTCAAGGACGGCCTCTTCGCTAAGATCGGTCGTATCAATCCTTATCCAGGTAGATAAGCCACACCGCTCATAAGCGGAACGGACCTGACTTTGATAGGCAATGAAACTATTGATGCGATCTTCATTGCCGCCATCATAAGCCCCACTCTCACTGGGACGAAAAGATTCCTTTCTTTGAGCTGCACGAGCCGGGTCTACATCTAGAAAAATCACCGCATCGGGTGGTCTAATGGTCGAGAACACCTCCCACGCGTCTTCTGCTAATTTGGCGCCTTTAAGTAAAAAACGTGCTAAGTACTTGTAGTACCAGCCATCGGCGATGCAATTGACTCCCGAGTTTGTTAAAGGTCTGACGGCCGCATAATCTGTAGCTTGGAACCAGGCTGCGATTAAATTAATCCAATGTTGGTCGCCTAATTCGTCCAGAGGAGCATTATCGGGATAGTCCCATAAAATTTCTCGGATACGTGACATATGAAACTCGGTGTAACCTGATAATACCGGGGGGCGATTCTTATCTATATAATTGAAATCTGAGCGCAATTCAGAGACTTTGTTATACGTCGCTCTCGCTATCGTTGACTTACCTGCGCCATCAATACCTTCGAATGCTATAAACACGCCAAGTTCAGGTAGCATATTCATGCAAATCCCCCCAAATAGGCTTCGGTATCTAAAGAGTTTCTGCCGCTTCCTTCTATTAATGGTTGAAAACCTTCTCTAAAGTATATTTCCGACATCTTTATTCCTATCGATCTCAGAAAATCTGCAGAGGGTCGTTGATGATATGCGAATTGCGAGCCAGCGTCTGGATGAAACACTGCAACAGCCGGAACCACCCCCAGTTCCCCAAAGTATTCGATCCCTTCAACTATTGACTCTAATGGTTCCATGCCAGCGACGAATCCTACGTAGACGTTCCCTCGACCTAGTATTTCTACAGCTGCCTCGAACGCTGCCAGGAAACGGTCTCGAGTATAATCTCGAGCTTTACCGGGACATATTGCTGAGAACAAAGAAGAATTATATATCTCAAGACTCATCGCCATTTTGTGTCCAAATTTTTTGAAGCGATCAAAAAGGCGAAAGTCTTTAGGAGGCATAGAGATTAAATGGTAGTCAAGCGCAGTATTTGGATTTTTGCTCTTTACATGCTCTAGTAAATCTAAGTGAATTGAATATCCTTTGTCATAGTTCCGGATTGTACCGCCGTTCAAGAGAACCCTTCGGTAACGGCCGTATTCTGTTTCTAGAGCCATAGCGACTGCTTCACCTGCGGTCTCTCCGTTTACCCGCATTTTATGATCGGATAAATACTCTCTTGCTGCACCTAGAGAGCAAAATTTGCACTCATGATTGTCGTTGAAATAATAACAATGTCCCGGCGAAAAAATTCCAAGGGTGGAGTTGCCGTAAACGGTCAAGTGTTTTTCGAATAGCTCGCCATTGCTTAAATATTTCCCGTACGGCTTCGGCCTTTTTGGAAAGGAAATATCTATATTTTTATCTCCGTTTTTTAAAATAGGTACTGCATCCTCTAGCGTTATTAAGAACTTGGATTTTGGGTTGTAATTGGCTGCGACGATAACTTGTGCATTTAAAATAATTTCCTGTGGTGTGCGAATATTTGAAGTGGGAAAAATTTGATCGCCAGTCCCGTAGGCTCGCCGTTTCTCGATATGATTGGTCTGAGATTGAAAGCTCTTCAGAAAATCGTTTGAAAAATTTACTCCGTTACTTAATAGTTCGAGCTTAAGTTCTACGGTTTCGTTTAGCATGTTGTTTTCTCATTGAAAAGAGGAGGTTATAAGATAAGCGTTATTAAATTCTCGGAGGATAGAGCGATCAAACTGCCGTTGTCCGAAAGAGACAATATCGATGGAGGGCGCGAGAATCTTATAACTCCGTTGTGATCGAATAGGGCTCCACCCGCTTCCCTTAATATCAATTCTGCTGCGGCGATATCGCAACTACGTTCGTGTCCGGGCGTACTTATGTCAATGAACGCGTCAAGAACGCCTGCTGCAATAAGACATATCTCCAGTGAGGCGCATGAATAGATCCGTATTTTGCCAGTTGCCCACATAAGGCTTTCAATTTTGGTTCTCTCAATGGCCTCCGTGGGACGATGGAAGGATATGCGCATGTCTTGTAAGTTTTTAATGTCGCGAGTTTTAAGTCTTTTCACGATTATCGGAGATTGCAGGTAGGCTCCTTCACCTAAAGCGGCTGTATATACGACATCTCTCGATAAGTCGTAGATCCAACCAAATGTATAAGTTCCATTTTGATAAAGTGCTACGCTGGATGTGTAGCCAGGGAATCCACAGAATGCATTATGGGTGCCATCCAAAGGGTCGATCAGTAATCGTAGGTTTTCTCCAGTATTGCCGAATGTGATTGCGGAAGAACTCTCTTCCGTGAAAATAGTGATTTGTATGTTGATTTTAGATAGGCAGTCGAGCAATATTCGTTGACATTCCAAGTCATATTCCGTGTTCGTGGGGCAGAAATTATTTTCCGAGTCGATATCTGGTAGACAGATTAATGTTCCTGCCCAATAGCGACGTAATTGTTTTCTGGCCTCATAGAGACATTCCTCTAAGGCGGAAATTTGTTCGGATCTAAATAATGGCCTCATACTGCTGCTCCTTTATCAATTGTATGTGCCATTTTTCCCTGTTTAAAATCGGTGCAATTTTTTTTACCGCGAAAAGTTTTCCAGCATAAACTGCGTAATCGGCGCCTATGAAGGCACTCAGTGACTTCGGAAATAGTGCCAGGGTTTTAACCTCCACATCATAGCCAAACATTTCCCTTATTTTGTTTGTAGCCTGCCTAATGCTTCCTCCCGTATAAGCTTTATCTATTATCAGCCAAGAATCATTTGTGTCCGGGGGGGTAGGAAAAATGTCTTGAAAAGCATTGTCTTTGGTCAATAAAGAAGAGTCGTTTTGTCTATGCACTTCTGCGAAAAATATTCTGTGATCTTCTGTTGCTGACAGATAACCCAATGCTAGGGGCAACCCTGCGGATAATAAGAATAGCTTGTTCTGCGAGAGTTTCTTTATTTGATTCCAGATTCTGTGGCTCTCATAAATATATCTTGTATTAAGTAGGGGGCTGTTATGCCAGTTCTCATGAGATATGAATTGGCTATAAAAATCGCAAAATTTATTATGGAAGCGCAATACTTTATTGTCCGTCTCAATGAGTAATTTGTCCTTTATTATGCCGCGAATAGTTTCTTGCTTTGTTGCCAAAGGTACATCAACGCGAATGTGAGAAAATGCGTCGATGATGAGAGATTTTTTTATATTTAGAAGGCGCGCTTTTGAAGGGCCTGCAATAGCTATTTCCGGTGATAGCCCTTCTCCTGTGATTCTAGTTGCTTCTGCGGATTTTAAATGCAGTGTGCGTGAGTCTAGATAGGCCCACACCTGAACTAAATCGTTACTAGTTAGGCCATTGAAGATTCGATCGATATTACTTAAGTCGAAGATCATTTCTTCCGGGTGGCGCATATCGAAGGACGCCTGTTGAAGATGGTAACCATTCAGTAGCGCCGTTCGGTAGGTGTAGTAGTCGCTCGTCTTTATCCCGCTTAGTGTTCTCCAGGCATGATGCTCACTAATGATGGTTATAGGTGTAGTATATTGGTGTGGCGAATAGGGTATAAAGTGCGTACGATCCATTATTTTTTTCATGAGGGTCTCACGTGTTTAAATGGAGTGATGTCATGCCCTTCCTTTTTGAAGGATGTTATTAGAATTCAATTCTAGAAGGTATTTGAAGCGAAGCAGTAGGAGCACCATCAAAACAAATGAGCAAACCACTAATGCTATGAATATGGAATAAACACTGTGGCTGTAAAATGAAATCAATGCAATGGTGGTTATGGTTCCCAAAATGGTAAAAAAAACAATGGTCAGCATCGTAGGAATCCAGAAATCTCCCATGCTTTTAAGCGTTGTACGAGTGAAGACGTAAATATATTCAAATATCAGGAATGGAATTGAAATCATAAGATTGTTTTCAAAGGTTTTCCTTGTTGGCTCGTGTGGCGTATAAATTAGCGATATGTGTTCTTTTAGAAGGTGGCAAATTATTAAGATGGGTATTAGTACGGTCAGTCCGAGACACAATCCGTAACCATAGGTGGCTTTTAAAGAGTTGAGTTTTTTCATGCGATGATGTCTTGCATTTATTATTCCAGTGGCGTTTCCAATGCCAACTGAAATCATATATATCATGCTTAAAAAATGTAGGGAGGCTTGATAGGCAGAAACGCTGGTATCACCTAATTTTTTTGAGATGAAGCAAAGAACTAGGAATAACAGGCTTTCGCCCCCAAGACAAATTGCCATTGGTAGCCCCCTGATAAGGTAATTCGCATATTTTTTGGCTGGGATTTTCTGGTAGTATTTGAATTTTGGTATGTAGAAATATATTTTCTTTTTGAATAATAGAAGTGATAGGCCGGCAAACAGATAACGTAATCCGGAATATAATAAGATGAAATGGTTAAGGTCTGGCTTCGGGTTTTTTATAATCAGCGCGACGCAGAATGTGGTAAAGACTATGTTGAATAGCCATAGGTGTAGGAATTCGTACTCAGGACGTTTTATAGCGTTGAAAAAATTGAATACTACTATTTGTGTGAAAATAGCCGGGATGGAAATTGAAAGTAGCATTACAGCTTTAAGGTACTTGGTGTCATTTGCATTTCTCGGTGTTTCTAATGTGGCTGTATTCAAGAGGCATGTTGCGAAAAAAATTAATGATCCAATAAGTATTCCTAGCTTTAAGGCTATAATTAGATCGCCTTCGATATTGTCCTCACTCAAATTTTCAGAGCTAGCCACTGTGATTAGTGTTCTTGAAAAAAATCCAATTCCTAGCACGCTTAGGAATGATATTTGTGCCCAAGCGAATGAAGCGTGACTAGAAGCGTCTAGAATAAAGTGCCCAATGAAAGAAAAATAGATGAGTGATCCTGTAAGATCTCCCAGTCTAGATAATGTCAATATGATAGCTATTCGTGAAACTTCCATCGGAGCGTACCGGTTTTTTTGACAGTAACTTCTACTGGAGTGTGGTGGTTTTAATCTAGTTTTGTAAGTAAGCTTGTTAGTGGTGGGGTGTTTCGAGCAGCGAAATATTTTTTTCTGAAGTAATATTCGCAAATAGAGGTGTTGTGTTCTGTTTGTTTTCTATCGTTGAATTCATTGTCGAGCGCATGAAGGGATCTTTCCGTTGATGGAAAAATGTCTGATTCTTTGAGCAAGTCTTCAATTGCAATGAAAACTTCGTCCATATAGCTCAGTACTGCTTTTATGTAGGCGCGGCATTCGGGTTCTGTTACCGCACCCTGTCTCGCTAAAGAAAAAAATTTATTTTTTAGCGCGTCGAAACCTTTAATTCTATGGATGTTTGAGTACACCCATTTATAGTGTTTGTTTGTTGTGCCTGTTAAATAGGTAAAGCTCATCGTTGTTTTGAACATCATATCTCTTGCAATTTCACAGCCCATCCATAGATTGCCTGAATCCCAGCAACCTTGAACGTCCTGAAAAGCATAGAATACGGGTAGTTGTTCTCGGTGTGCTAAGTATTTATGTTTTTCTAGTGGTATCCTGGATTTCAAATGATTAAAGTTTTCGGGATTGACTAATGCCTGGCCAATGATAGATCTATGAATGACGTTGTTCTCAGTATTGGAAAGCACAGGCCCGTAGAGGACCCGCTGGTCGGAAGTTATTTCATCGAATTTTTTTTCAATCTTGATTAAAATATTTTCGAAGTCTGCGAAGGTTACATAGTCCACATCGATATGGATGCTGGTGTTGTCATAGAAATCAGTAGTGTTATGAACATATTCACCTTCGGTTATGTGGCGATAATTTATGTCGGTGACCAGTGCGTGCTCTTTATTTCTAATGCTTCTTGCTGTTGGGCGTTGGTTGCAAAAAATGATACAGTCAATATCTGAATGGATATTTCCTATGCCTTCAATAAGTGAGCCTGAGACGACCAGGATACTTGCTTCCTCCAAGAGTGCTCTTTCTCGTAAATGTTTCTTTGAAATGGAGATTTTGCCGTCTAGTATGGATATTTTATTGTCGAAAAATACTGATTGGTACGTTTTTATAAGTTTGCTCATTGAATAAAGCTCCTGCGCAGCGCAATCAATTTTTATTGGTCTTCAATGGAAAACCTAGTATCGATCTGGCAGGGCGTCAATAGATCCGTAAGAAATCGGAAGGGTCTTACAGATGGTGTACTTTAAGCTGTCTGAATTGGAATGTTTATAAGTGGGAGATAACAGTCCTTGGACGCTAACGGTATAGTTTATGTAGATGAAGAGGGAGTTGCATGCTCAGAGAATTGCAGCCGGGCTCTCCTCTTGGTGCTGGGCGCTGTATATCGTATTGTGCAAACCCAATGAAATGTTCAGCGGTTACCGTTCTTTACGTAAAATCGATAGACCTTTGAAGCAAACTACGTTTTGCTGGTTCCTACAGCCTGTCAGCTATGATACTTGGGTAATCATCGTTCATCGATTGTTCAAAAGAATAACCCCATTCGCCGCTCATAACCGATACGGCCCTTGTACGCCTCGCCGCTGTCGACCCAGCCCAGCCGGGTGTACAGGGCAATGGCCGCTTCGTTGTCGGCATCGACCGAAAGCTCCAGGCCCCTGATTTCCGGCCAGGCCGTTCGCGCCACAGCGGGCAGCGCCTCCAGGCAGGCCCGGCCGTAGCCTTTACCCTGGACCCGGTGATCGACTTGCAGGGCGTGCAACGTGGCGCTGTGTTCATTGGCCCAGGCGGGTAACACCGGCGGACGCTTGAGCAGCAGGAAAGCCACGGGCACGTCGGCGGCCACCAGGGCGAAGCCCTTGACCCCCGGGCCGGGCCTGGACAACAACGTGTGCAACGCACCGTGGATATCCCCGGCGAACCTGACCTGTCCCGGGTGGATTTCGATGGCTTCGACCTGTTTGCGTTGCCGCGGCGTGAGGGCTTCGTAGGGCACGAGTTGAGCGGTCACGAGAACGTCCATGGTTGGCCGGCAGGAAGGGCCCGGGATTCTAGCTTAATTTTTTCCTCGAATTATTTTTTCCGGGCTGTCGATTCGCCGTCGCTCCAGACGACAAAGGGTGTCTTCCACGAAAACCTGCGGAGAATCACCATGAATACCCAAGCCACCGAAACTGAAATCCAGGCCTTGATCGACACCTATCGCCAAGCGGTCATGAGCAAGGATGTCGAGAAAGTCATGGCGCTCTATGCCGAGGACATCGTCTCGTTCGATGCCATCCAGGCCCTGCAATTCAAGGGCAAGGCCGCCTACCGGGCACACTGGCAGGCCTGCATGCAAATGTGCCCCGGACCGCACAAGTTCGATTTCCACCAGCTCAAGATCACGCCCGCCGACAACATCGCCTTCGCCCACTGGCTGGCCTACTGCGGCGGCACCAACGACAAGGGCGAGGAGCAGGCCTGCTGGATGCGTGTGACGGCTTGCTACCAGCGCATGGCCGGCCAATGGAGGATTGTCCACGAGCACTGGTCGGCACCGTTCGACCCGATGGCCGGCACGGCGATCTTCGACCTGCAGCCCTGATCGTCGGTTTTTTCGCCAATTGTCTTTCTGCCGTCCATAGTTGATCAGTTCGATCACGGAGCTTGCCATGAAGTACCTATGCCTGGTCTACAGCAACGAACACACGCTGCACAACGCCCCTGACAGCCCGGAGGATGCCGAGTGCATGGCCTACGCCGAGTCGATCCAGGGCAGCGGGCGGATGATTGCCGCCGAGGCCCTGGAGTCGGTGCAGACCGCAACCACGGTGCGCATGCGCGGCGGCAAGCTGTCGATCACCGACGGTCCGTTCGCCGAGACCAAGGAGCAACTGGCGGGCTTCTACCTGATCGATGCGAAGGACCTGAACGAGGCCATCCAGGTCGCCGGCCACATTCCGGCGGCCCGGGTCGGCTGCGTCGAAGTGCGACCGGTGCGGCAACTGAACCCCTGAACAACAATCACAAACAGGATTTCATCCATGAACCTCACGCCAACCCCTCACGCGTTATCCATCAGTCGACTGATCGACGCCCCCCGCCAGAAGATTTTCCGTGCCTGGACCGAACCGGCCTTGCTGGTGCAGTGGTGGGGCCCCCATGGCATGACGACGCCGGAGTGCGAAATGGACCTGTGGGTCGGCGGCCAGTTTCGCACCTTGATGCGCGCGCCGGACGGCAGCGAGTACCCGACCCAGGGCGTGTTCCTGGACATCGTCGCACCCCGGCGGCTGGTGTTCACCGATGCGTTCTTGCCCGGCTGGATACCTTCGGGCAAAGCCTTCATGACCGCCGAAGTGGTGCTGGAGGAGGTCGGTGACCGGACCCGCTACACCGCTCGGGCATTGCATTGGAGCGAGGAGGATCGCCAGGCCCACGAGGCGATGGGCTTCCACGACGGCTGGGGCCAGAGCCTGGACCGCCTGGAAACCCTGGTCACCCAAGGCATGCCCGACTGATGCCGGGCGAGGCGGTCCAGGCTCGGGTCGAGCAGGTGTATCGGCAAGACTCGCGGCGCATCCTCGCCACGCTGATTCGCTTGCTGGGGGATTTCGACCTGGCGGAGGAGGCCTTGCACGAAGCCTTTTTCATCGCCGTCGAACGCTGGCAGCGCGACGGGGTGCCGGACAACCCGCGTGCCTGGCTGGTGTCGGCCGGGCGTTTCAAGGCCATCGACAGCTTGCGCCGGCGGGCGCGCTTCGCCGCGTCCAGGCCGATGCTGATCGCCCAGCTGGAGTCCCTGGAGCAGGCCGACTGGAGTGATGAAGACGTGGAAGACGATCGCCTGCGGCTGATTTTCACCTGCTGCCATCCCGCGCTGGCCGCCGATGCCCAAGTGCCGTTGACGTTGCGTGAGGTCTGCGACCTGACCACCGAGGAAATCGCCCGGGCGTTCCTTGCCGCCCCGGCGGCCATTGCCCAGCGCATCGTGCGGGCCAAGGCGAAGATCCGTGACGCGAAAATTCCCTATCAGGTGCCGTCCCGCGCGGAACTGCCCGAGCGCCTGGACAGTGTGCTGCGGGTGATTTACCTGGTGTTCAACGAGGGCTACTCCGCCTCGATCGGCGCCGAGCTGACCCGCGAAGACCTGACCCGCGAAGCCATCCGGCTCGGCCGCCTGCTCCTGGAGTTGTTGCCCGAAGCCGAGGTCATGGGCTTGTTGGCGTTGATGCTGCTGCACGAATCCCGGCGCCCGGCGCGCACGTCGTCGACGGGCGAGCTGGTCCTGCTGGATGAGCAGGATCGATCCGCGTGGGATGCCGGGCTGATTGCCGAAGGCTGTGCCTTGGTGGAAGCGGCGCTGGGCACCCGACGGTTCGGACCGTATTGCCTGCAAGCGGCGATCGCGGCGGTGCACGCCGAAGCACCGACGGCCGAGGACACCGACTGGCCGCAAATCGTCGGGCTCTACGACGTGCTGCTGCGCGCCGTGCCGTCCCCGGTGATCGAACTCAACCGCGCCGCCGCCTTGGCCAAGCGTGACGGACCGGAAGCAGGCTTGCGCCTGGTCGAGGCGATCCTGGGGCGCGGGGTGTTGCTCGACTATCACCTGGCCTACTCGGCGCAGGCAGAATTCTGTCGCCAACTGGGACGATTGGACGAGGCGAGGGCGGCGTATCGACGCGCGCTTGAGTTGACGCAGCAACTGCCGGAACGACGGTTCATTGAAGCCAGGCTCTCCGGGTTGCAGCACTGAACGACAGTGAGGCCCCTTTGTGGGAGCGAGCTTGCTCGCGATAGCGGAAGAGCGGACACATCGATGTCGACTGACAAGCCCCCATCGCGAGCAAGCTCGCTCCCACAAGGGAATTGATGACTGATCGCGCACTTTCGAACCCCGCAAACCACTGTGGGAGCGAGCTTGCTCGCGATAGCGGTGGACCAGCCGACATCAATGTCGACTGATAGACCCCTATCGCGAGCAAGCCCGCTCCCACAGGTTTTGTGGCTTGGCTGGCTGTGTTAACCCTCAGCCAGCCAATGTCGATCAGAACTCGTGATCGGCGTTGTCCGGGTTCAGGTCGCTGATACCCAGTTTGCCAGCCGCTTGTTCGATCGAGCCGGTCTGCTTGACCAGTGCGGCGATGGCGTCGCGTACGATCTGGTTGCCGGCGGTGTTGCCGGCGGCGATCAGTTGGTCGTAGTGCTCACCCTTGTTGGCGTGGTCGACCATGACCTGGATCTTGGCTTCGGTGTCGGCCAGGTCGGCCTTCAGGGCGGTGTCCGCCGCCGGGTCGGCCTTGGCGACCAGGGACGACAGGCTGGCACCGGTCATCTTGGTGCCGTCGACGCGGGTGTACTCGCCCAGGTACACGTTACGCACGCCCTTGGCGTCGTAGAAGTGCGAGTTGTGGGTGTTGTCGCTGAAGCAATCCTGCTCGTCTTCTGGCGAGTTGGCCTCCAGGGACACCTTCATGCGCTCGCCCGCCAGTTCACCCAGGGACAGGCTGCCCATGCCGAACAGCATCTTGCGCAGGCCGCTTTCAGCCGGTTCCGATTCCAGGGTGGCGCGGTAGTTGTCGGCCACGTTCGGTTTCCAGTTGCCGACCATCTCGTCCAGGTCGTTGACCAGCAGTTGGGTCACGGCCTTGAGGTAGGCGCGACGACGGTCGTTGTGGCCACCGGTGGCGCCGGCGCCTTGCAGGTAGTCGGAGGCCGGGCGGTTGCCGGCACCCGGACCGGTGCCGTTGAGGTCCTGGCCCCACAGCAGGAATTCGATGGCGTGGTAGCCGGTGGCGACGTTGGCCTCGGAACCGCCCAGCTCGTTCAGGCTGGCGAGTTTTTCCGGGGTGATGTCCTTGACGTCGACCTTGTCCTCACCCACCTGGACTTCAGTGTTGGCGATGATGTTGGCGGTGGCGCCCGGGTTGCCCAGGGCATGTTCGTAGGATTTGTCGACGTAGTCGATCAGGCCTTCATCCAGGGGCCAGGCGTTCACCTGGCCCTCCCAGTCGTCGATGATGGTATTGCCGAAACGGAACACTTCGCTCTGCAGGTAAGGCACGCGTGCGGCGACCCAGGCAGCGCGGGCGGCGCCCAGGGTCTCGGCGTTCGGCTTGGCCAGGAACGCGTCGACGGCGGTTTGCAGGGTTTTCGCCGTGGATTGCGCATCGCTGTAGACGGCATAGACGATGTCGGCGTAGTGCGCGACAACGGCCTTGGCGGCGGCTTCGTCGACTTTGCCGCTGGCAGCCGGGGCGACCGGTGCCGCAGTGCTGGCGGCAGGCGTTGGCGCTTGCGGCGCGGCGGCCTTGTCTTTGCCTTCGCCGCAACCGGCGAGGGAAATAGCGATGGCCAGCAGACTGGCGGTAGCCAGAGGCATACGAATCATGGCGAACATCCTGCTTCGGAAATGGATGGGACAGGCGCGAGGGTGCGCAAAAGCTGCGACATAATGCGAAAGATTTGCATTATGTGTAAAGGGTTGCGGCTGTAAATATTTCTTATTTAATCAACGCGGATGCAGACTTCGACTGCCCTTACAGAGCAGTCTCGATCCGTTGTAGGAAATGTTGAAGGCAGCGAGGGGGGAAGTCGTCAGAGGATGGAGGCCTTGCTGCGCTCCGCCTGCTTCAAGTAAGCGCCCAGTTCCCGCGCCGGCAGGGGCTTGCTGTAGTAGTAGCCCTGACCTTCGTGGCAGCCCTCGGCGATGATGTAGGCTTCCTGCTCGACCGTCTCGACGCCTTCGGCGATGACTTGCATCCCCAGGCTTTTGCCGAGCTGGATGATCGCCCGGACGATGGTCGCGTCGTCCTCGTCTTCGAGCAGGTCCTGGACGAAGCTCTTGTCGATCTTGATCTTGTCCAGCGGCAGGCTCTTGAGGTAGCTCAGGGACGAATAGCCCGTCCCGAAGTCGTCGATGGCGATCAGCGCGCCGGAGCGACGCAGGCTCAGCAGGTGCTGGGCCGCGGTGGTGATGTCTTCCATCAGGCCGGTCTC
Organism: Pseudomonas citrullilanati; assembly: GCF_030580855.1. Lineage (GTDB taxonomy): Bacteria > Pseudomonadota > Gammaproteobacteria > Pseudomonadales > Pseudomonadaceae > Aquipseudomonas > Aquipseudomonas citrulli. The sequence goes on from NZ_JAUQOP010000025.1 coordinate 79,053, forward strand.
GGTGACCTCCAGCTCCAGGCTGCGAGGCGGCAGCCGGTACATCTGCAGGAGGTTGTTCACCACCCGTGGCAGCTCCGCATGGTGCAGTTGCACCGTCGACAGGTTGACCGCCATGCGCAGGTGGGTGAAACCCTGGTCGTGCCATTCGCGCAGCTGCCGGCAAGCCTGGTCCAGCACCCATTCGCCGATGGCGATGATGGTGCCGTTCTGTTCGGCCAGGGGAATGAACAGGTCCGGCGGCACCAGGCCGTGTTCGGGATGATGCCAGCGGATCAGCGCCTCGGTGCCCACCACCTGCAGGTCGCGGTAGCTGACTTGCGGCTGGTACACCAGGGTGAATTGCTCGCGGACCAGGGCTTCGCGCAGGTCTTTTTCCAGTTCGCGGCGCCGCCGCATCTCGCTGTCGACACTGGCGATGTAGAACTGGTAGCGATTGCGCGAACGGGTCTTGGCCAGGGTCATGGTCTGTTCGGCTTTCTGCAGCAGTTTCTCGGTGCTGTCGCCGTCTTCGGGAAAGAGGGTGATGCCGATGGTCGCCCGTAGCCGGATCCCGTGGTCGTCGAGGGCGAACGGCGCTTCCAGGTCGTCGAGGATGCTCTGGGCCAGCTCGGCGGCTTCGTAGGGTTGTTCGATGTCGGCCTGGACCAGGGCGAACTGGTCGCCCCCCAGTCGCGCCAGGGCGCCGAGACGGCCGCTGTGGGCCCGCAGCCGGTCGGCGAGGGCGAGCAGCAACTGGTCGCCGGTCTGGTAGCTGAACTGCTCGTTGATGCCCTTGAAGTCATCCAGCCCGACGCACAGCACCGCCACCCGACGTTGCAGGCGGCCGGCGTCCACCAGGATCTTGTCCAGTTGCTGTTGCAATTGCTGGCGATTGGGCAGGCCGGTGAGGAAATCGTACTGGGCCATGCGCAGCAGGCTGTTTTCCGCTTCGTGGCGCAGGTGCGTGTTGCGCTCGATGGATTCGAGCAACTGGTTGGCGGTGTTGATCCACAGCCCCAGTTCGTTCTGTTCGTGACCGCGCAGTTGCGGGATCTTGTGGGCGCTGGGGCGATCGGGGTTGATTTCGGTCAGGTGCTCGATGATCCGCGACAACGGCTTGGTCAGCAGCCAGTGATAGACCAGGTACAGCACCAGGCCCATGGCCAGGGCCCGCAGCATGCCGGAAATGAAGATGATCACCGAGCTGACGATGAAGCTCTCGCCGTAGGTGGCGGTGTCGAGGGTGATGCTCAGGTCGCCGTAGTACTCGCTGTACGGCCCGCGTCCTACCAGCTGGGTGGTGAAGGTGCGTTCCTTGCCCAGGATCAGGTCGGTCAGCCAGCGGCTCTCGGAGGCCTGCAAGGCGCGGCTCTTTTCGGCGAGCATGGTTTCGCGGGGGTGGCCGATGGAGGCCATGCGCACGGCCTTGTCCTGGAACAGGCCTTCGATCACCTGCATGCCCATTTCCCGGTCCAGGCTGTAGACGGCCTGGGTCGAGGGATCGCGGAACATGTCGAGGATACGCTGGGCGTCGTTGGCAACCGCCTGGTTGGTTTTGTAGGCATCGAACACGATCTGGGCGCAGCTCAAGACCACACCAACGATCAATGCCGAGAGGAGCACGACCCGGAGCAACTTCACAGACAAGCTGTTCTTGAGTTCCAGCTTCAAAGAGTGGTTCCTTGTTTCGTGCGAGTAGCGTCAAGTTGCCATGAGTATTGGCAATCCTGTGATGTCAGTCAAAGGGACAATCAAACACTACGGTTTTCGCCGGTAAACGTGGCCGATGGAAGGTTCTTTCAGAGTGATTGCTCTACGGTCATTGTGTCGGTTGGAAGGGGCCGCACTTGAGGCCTTTCGGGAATTTTTATTGGTTTCAGGACGCACGGTGGCCTGGCGCCCAGAGGGTTGGCGCAGGCAAAAAAAACCCGGCAAGTGCCGGGTTCCTTTGTCTGGCGACGGGCTCAGGCGGTGAAGGTCTTGCCTTCGAACTGCTCGGCCACGAATTTCCAGTTGACCAGGTTCCAGAACGCTTCGACGTATTTCGGACGAACGTTGCGGTAGTCGATGTAGTAGGCGTGTTCCCAGACGTCGCAGGTCAGCAGCGGGGTGTCGCCGCTGGTCAGCGGGTTGCCGGCGCCGATGGTGCTGGCCAGGGCCAGGGAGCCGTCGGCCTTTTTCACCAGCCAGCCCCAGCCGGAGCCGAAGGTGCCGATGGAAGTCTTGCTGAACTCTTCCTTGAACTTGTCGAACGAACCGAAGGCCTTGTTGATGGCCTCGGCCAGCGCGCCGGTCGGTTCGCCGCCGGCGTTTGGCGCCAGACAGTTCCAGTAGAAGGTGTGGTTCCAGACCTGAGCGGCGTTGTTGAAGATACCGCCCGAGGAAGTCTTGACGATTTCCTCCAGGGTCTTGCCTTCGAACTCGGTGCCAGGTACCAGGTTGTTCAGGTTCACGACATAGGTGTTGTGGTGCTTGTCGTGGTGGTATTCGAGCGTTTCTTTGGAGATGTGCGGCTGCAGTGCATCGTGTGGGTAGGGCAGCGGCGGCAATTCGAAAGCCATGGTGATTCTCCTAATCAGGTCAGTTGCGGTGAGCGCAAGGCCGATCACGGGCGGCCCGACTTGCGCCGGGGAGTTTGTACTCTTTGCGGCGCAGGAGTCGGATCATAGCACCGGGGGTGCGGCATAACCACGCAACAACTGTGTGGGATAGAGGTTCCAGAGCGGTTTGGAATATTCAGCCGCTGACGATCAATTGCCCGGCCACGGTGAACATCATCGTCGCGACCAGCAGGTCGAGGATTCGCCAGGTCGCCGGGCGCGCCAGCCACGGGGCCAGCCACGCGGCACCGAAGGCGAGGGTCAGGAACCACAGCAGCGAAGCACTCGCCGCCCCGACCACATAGGCGCCGGGCACGCTCTGCTGGGCACCGAGGGAACCGATCAGCAACACGGTGTCGAGGTACACGTGGGGGTTGAGCAGCGTCACCGCCAGCGCGCTGAGCAGCACCGCCCGCAGGGACCGCACGGCCTGGTTCTGGCCCTGCTGCAGGCTCTGTTTCGAACAGGCCCGGCGCAACGCCTGGCTGCCATACCACAGCAGGAATGCGGCACCGCCCCAGCGGGCGATCGACAGCAGCAGCGGGCTCTGGGCCAGCAGCGTCGCCAGGCCGAAGACGCCCGCCGCGACCAGCAGCGCATCACAAGTGATGCACAGGGCGGCCACCGGCAAGTGATGCTCGCGGCGCAGGCTCTGGGCCAGGACGAACGCGTTCTGGGCGCCGATGGCCATGATCAGCCCGAGGGCCATCAGCAGCCCGTTCATATAGCTCTGCCACATGGTCGTCACTCCCCGTTCGCCGCCAGTCGTTCGAGCACCGCCATGGCTCGCCCGGCATCGTCACGCCCGACGAACAGATGGTCGTGGTAGTAGCCAGCGATGACGTTGCAACTGATCCCGGCATTGCCCAGCGCCGTGGCGAAGGCGGCGGTCAGGCCGACGGCCTGCAATGCCGAGTGCACGTTGAGGGTGATCCAGGCGGCGACGTAGTCGAAGCCCAGCCCGGCCTTCTGCGCCTGGGATCTTTCCAGGATGACGGTCAATCCTTCTCGTTCGAGAAAACTGCCGACGATGTCGATGCCAGCCGGCACCTGGCGGTCGGGCAGGCAGCAGAATACGTACTCGCCCTGGTTGAGCTGGGGGCTCATGCTGCGGATCAGGGTGGTCAATGATGTTTCGCCAGGCATGGCTCGCTCCTTCAAATGATGCTGGCCATTTTCCGGTGCCGCGCTGTATAAGAAAAACCAATCCTGCTGATTGCTCATTAGGAAAACTGATGTTCGACTACAAGTTGCTTTCCGCGTTGGCCGCCGTGGTCGAGCAGGCCGGCTTCGAGCGGGCTGCCCAGGTGCTGGGACTGTCGCAGTCGGCCATTTCCCAGCGGATCAAGTTGCTGGAAGCGCGGGTCGGGCAACCGGTCCTGGTGCGTGCGACGCCGCCGGCTCCCACGGAGATCGGTCGCCGGCTGCTCAACCATGTGCAACAGGTGCGCTTGCTGGAACGTGACCTGCAAAGCCTGGTGCCGGCGTTGGACGAGGAAGGCCTGCCCGAGCGGCTGCGCATCGCCTTGAACGCCGACAGCCTGGCGACCTGGTGGGCGGTGGCCGTGAGTGATTTCTGCGCCGAACAGCACGTGCTGCTCGACCTGGTGGTGGAGGACCAGACCGTCGGGCTCAAGCGCATGCGCGCGGGCGAAGTGGCCGCCTGTGTCTGCGCCAGCGAACGTCCGGTGGCCGGTGCGCGTAGCGTCTTGCTGGGCGCCATGCGTTACCGCGCACTGGCCAGCCCGGCATTCATCGCCCGGCACTTCCCCGACGGCGTGCGCGCCGATCAACTGGCCCGCACGCCAGCCCTGGTGTTCGGCCCGGATGATTTCCTGCAGCACCGCTACCTCGCGTCCCTGGGCGTCGAGGGCGGTTTCGAACACCATTTGTGCCCGTCGTCCGAAGGCTTTATCCGCCTTGCCGAAGCCGGTCTCGGCTGGGGGCTGGTGCCCGAGTTGCAAATGCGCGAACAGCTGGCCCAGGGCACGCTGGTGGAGTTGCTGGCAGATAAACCGATCGATGTGCCGCTGTACTGGCATCATTGGCGCAATGGCGGACAGTTGCTCGGGATGTTGACCGACCAATTGATCCGTTCCTCTGGGCAGTGGCTGGTGCCTTGGGCGCCGCCATAGGCGTCAAGCTGCAGGTCGCAAGCGACGCACAGATCAATTCGCAGGTTGTTGCAGCGTGAGGCTCGTAACCGCACTTCCAAGGAGCATGCATGAAAATTCTGGTTACCGGCGCGAGCGGCTTCATCGGCGGGCGCTTTGCGCGTTTCGCCCTGGAGCAGGGCCTGGATGTACGGGTCACCGGCCGCCGGGCCGAGAGCGTGGAGCACCTGGTGCGTCGCGGTGCGCAGTTTGTCCAGGGTGACCTGGGCGATCCGCTGTTGGCGCGCGACCTGTGCGTGGACATCGACGCGGTGGTGCATTGCGCCGGTTCGGTGGGCCTGTGGGGACGTTACCAGGATTTCCACCAGGGCAATGTCGAAGTCACCGAGAATGTCGTCGAGGCTTGCCTCAAGCAGAAGGTCCGTCGGCTGGTCCACCTGTCGTCGCCTTCCATCTATTTCGACGGCCACGACCACCTCGGGTTGACGGAAGACCAGGTGCCCAAGCGCTTCAAGCATCCGTACGCCGCCACCAAGTACCTGGCCGAGCAGAAGGTCTTCGGTGCCCAGGAGTTCGGCCTCGAAGTGCTGGCCCTGCGTCCGCGCTTCGTCACCGGCGCCGGCGACATGAGCATTTTCCCGCGCCTGCTGAAGATGCAGCGCAAGGGGCGCCTGGCCATCGTCGGCAATGGCTTGAATACCGTGGATTTCACCAGCGTGCAGAACCTCAACGAGGCGCTGCTCAGCAGTCTGCTCGCCACCGGTTCGGCCCTGGGCAAGGCCTACAACATCAGCAACGGGACACCGGTCCCGCTGTGGGATGTGGTCAATTACGTGATGCGCCAGATGCAAGTCCCACAGGTCAGGCGTTACCGTTCCTACGGGTTGGCTTATAGTGTCGCAGCCCTGAACGAAGGCTTCTGCCGGTTATGGCCGGGTCGTCCCGAACCGACGCTGTCGCGCCTGGGGATGCAGGTCATGGCCAGGCACTTCACCCTGGACATCAGCCGGGCCCGGCAGTACCTCGATTATGATCCGCAGGTGAGCCTGTGGACCGCGCTCGATGAGTTCTGTGCCTGGTGGAAAGCCCAGGATGCCCGCTGATCGGCCCGTCATGAACCGAGTGCCGGGTTCGGGGTCAATCGGTGCGGCGGGCGAGGGGGTTATACTCGCCGCACCCCAGCCATCACCGGTTTCCAAAGGTTGAACCATGCCCATGCGTAACGATGCCAACGACGACTTCGACGATGTACCGAGCCTGCGGATGCGCGCCGACATCCCCGATGACGATGACTTCCCGACCAGCCGCCCGGCCCACGCGCAGGCGCGGCCGGCGCCGGTGGCCGCGGCCCGGGTCAAGGGCCCGAGCACCGGGCCGCTGTGGGCGTTGATCGGTGCGTTGGTGTGTGCGTTCGGCTTCCTGGCCTGGTGGAGTTTCCAGCAGATTTCCCTGATGGAGCAGCAACTGGTGGCGACCCAGGAAAGCTTCGCGCGGATCAGCGAGGACGCGGCCGGGCGGCTGCAGGATATTTCCGGCAAGGTGGTGGCCGGGCAGTCCAACGTCATGAGCGACAGCGAGGCCTTGAAACTGCAGCTCAAGCAACTGGAAGGCAAGCTCCAGGACCAGGCCCGGCAATTCGACGGCAAGCTGCAGGAGCAGTACAAGTTGCAGCAGGCCACGTTCGGTCCGTCCGCCGACCTGGACAAGGAATTGGCCCAGCTGATTGCCCAGGCCACTGAACAGCAGAACATCAGCACCCAGTTGCAAGCGTCCAACAAGGAGCTGCAGGCCCAGGTCAAGGCGCTGGCGGCTGAAGTGACGACCCTGAAGAACCAGGGCGAGGGTGGTGCTCTGGATGCCCAGCTCAAGAGCATCGGCGCTGACATCACGGCCCTGAAGAAAGCCACCTCCAACTCCGCCCTGGAACGCCTGGAGCAGGACGTGATCGTCCTCAAGAGCCAGCAGGACAATGGCGGCGGCAACACCGCCGAGTTCGACGCCTTCCGTGGCCAGGTCACCCGCAACATCAACACCCTGCAAGCCCAGATCCAGCACCTGCAACAGCAACTCAGCGCTCGCGCCCAGTAAAACCTGTGGCCGCCAAGCGGTGGGAGCGAGCCTGCTCGCGAAAGCGCTGGTTCAGCCGCCGATGATGTTGGCTGGAAGGACGCCTTCGCGAGCAGGCTCGCTCCCACCGTGGTCTTGAGGTGCCATCGGGCATCACATCCACCACCATCCCGTGTGGGAGCGAGCCTGCTCGCGAACGCGGTGGGTCAGCCGCCGACGATGTTGACTGGAAGGACGCCTTCGCGAGCAAGCCCGCTCCCACCGTGGTCTTGAGGTGTCATCGGGCACCACGTCCACCACCATCCCTTGTGGGAGCGAGCCTGCTCGCGAAAGCGCTGGGTCAGCCACCAATGATGTTGACTGGAAGGACGCCTTCGCGAGCAAGCCCGCTCCCACCGTGGTCTTGAGGTGTCATCGGGCACCACGTCCACCACCATCCCGTGTGGGGGCGAGCCTGCTCGCGAACGCGGTGGGTCAGCCGCCGATGATGTTGGCTGGAAGGACGCCTTCGCGAGCAAGCCCGCTCCCACCGTGGTCTTGAGGTGTCATCGGGCACCACGTCCACCACCATCCCTTGTGGGAGCGAGCTTGCTCGCGAAAGCGGTGGGTCAGCCGCCGATGATGTTGGCTGGAAGGACGCCGTCGCGAGCAAGCTCGCTCCCACCGTTCCTCGGTACCTGCACGGCCTGCATTCCCTGCACCGCGCCTTGCTGAATGCTTCCACATCACCCCATGCCAGCTACGCTCTTGGAAAACCAACAAGAACGAGGGCGCGCGTATGGGGTGTTTTCGCAAGATGGCTTGGCTGGGCGCGGTGCTGCTACTGGGGCTGGCGCAGGTTCATGCCGCGACGGAGGAGGATGGCCAGGCGGCCCGGGCGCTGCTGGAAAGGGCCTTGGCCTATTACCACGACAACGGCGACAAGGCGTTTGCGGCGTTCAGCCGGCAAGGGGAGTTCGTCGATGAGGATCGCTACGTCTTCGTGGTGGATATCCGGGGCGTAATGCTCGCCAGCGGCGGGCCTTCCTCGGCGCTGATCGGCCGGGATGTGTCCGAAGTGCTCGGGCCAGACCTGCGCAGGGCGTTCAAGGACGCCTTGAAGACCCCCGAGGGCAGCGGTATCCAGCAGGCTGAATATCGCTGGCAGAACTGGGCGGATGGCAAAGTCGAGCGCAAGCATGTGTATTTCCAGCGGGTCGGCGAGCGAATCCTCGCGGTCGGCTACTACCTGCCACGGGCTTCGGCGGAGCAGGCCCGGGCGTTGCTGGACAAGGCGTCCAACGACCTGCAGAAGGACGAGAAAGCCACGCTGATGGCGATCAACGGCCTGAAGGGCGGGTACTTGCAGGATGACCTGTATGTCTTCGTGGTGGACCTCGTGACCCGACGGTATGTCGCCCACGGCACCAACCTGCGGTTGGTCAACACCGATTTCGCCAAGGTCAAGGACCCGGCCGGCAAGCCGGTGGGCGAGCCGATCCTGGCCATGATCGGCAAGCAACCCACGGGGGAATACACCTATCGCTGGAAGAACCCGGTCACCGGCAAGGTCGAGGACAAGCACGCGTACCTGAAGAAGGTCGGGCATTTCCTGGTGGCGGTGGGGTACTACAGCCCTTGAGGCCAAGGTGTGTCGCATCGAGCATTGTGGCGAGGGCGCTTGCTCCCGCTGGGCTGCGAAGCGGCCCCTTTTTCCGAAGGAGCGCTTCGCACTCTAGCGGGAGC
>NZ_JAUQOP010000026.1 GCF_030580855.1 Pseudomonas citrullilanati
AATGTGTCTGCACTCGCCCATACTGCGTTGAAACGGGGCTCGGAATGCTCATGTACGCCAGTACACTGCGCTTCCTCGCCCCGTTTCGCCTTGTCTGGCCTTCGCGCAGACACATTTCAGACAGAGCTTAATTGAACGCGATGTAGAAATAGCCGACCGTGGGGTCCCGTCCCATCGGTGGCATCCGTGACACGAACACGCCTTCGAGCCTGCCCAGTTCGGGCACGTCCAGCGCACACAGGCCATCGACGAACTCGGTGGCCTGCAAACTGTTGAGTTCCACGCTGAACGGCATGCGCTCAGTGTTCGGCAACTTGGCCCCGGGCGCCTCCTCAAGGGTCTCGATCCGTATGGGCAGGCAACTGCCGTCGGGCAGGGTCAGGTTGCTGGTCTGGCCCAGCAACGCTTGGAAATGGTAGCTATTAACCGCTTGCAGCATGTGAGTACTCCAACGGGCCGAAGGGCCTGGGCCCTGCGGCGGGTCATCAGTTTCGGGACGGGAAGTAACCTTGAAGGGCGATGCTGAAGTTGATCGCCAGGAACGGGTTCATGATCGCCATCGGCAAGCCATTGCCCGTCGGGGCCACCGTTCCGCTGACCGTCGTGGTCACGCCTTTGAGCGGCACCGGCGAGGCGCCGAGCTGGTCGGAATAGATATTCGCCGCACCCGGTCCGGTGCCCGAAGTGCCGATGAACGAGTTGGTGGCCGTGGGAGTATTCGCCGGATTGCTGGCCGGGTTCGCCAGTTGCAGGGTGGTCGAGGCGGTGATACCGGTGAGGGCGTGAGTGTGGTTGGGCAGGTTGTTCAGGGTCGCGGTGACGTTTTCGGTGCCGGAAACCTCGCCGATGACGCGTGGGGTCAGGCCCAGGCCGTTGCCCTGGCCCATCGGCATGCGGCCTTGCAGGTTGGGCAACATGAAGGTGGTTTGGCCATTGCCTCCGTAACTCACCCCGATCAGCGCGAAAAGCGTCTGGTACTGGGCAAGGCTGAGCGTCTGGCCCTGGCACAGGGCCCAATCCCTGGGCGCGAAGTTGAAGGCAAATGCTTGAATGGTTCCGATGAATACTTCCATAGACTCCTCATCCCTCAGGTGATTGCTCTGTCGTGCGGCAAGCAAGGTATGAGGGGAAAGGACGATCAGCCCGACGCCTCTATTCCCTGGCCTGTCACGCACGGCTGAGCGTAGACCGGGTTGCCTGATTTTGCTGGCTAGACGCGAGGAAAATTCTGATAAGACGGCTAAATCGATTCAGGTACGGCTAGGGCCTGTACCGTCCATCTTTTTTACGGAATGAGGCCTATTTGATATCAAAGTACTACTAGGCGGCGCTTGTTTCCTAAGCTACGCTTCGGACACAAAAGGACTGCAAACGGTGAATGGATTGTCGCAGTTTCACTTTATTTCCGGTTTGCCCCGCTCAGGCTCGACCCTGCTTTCTGCGATTCTATTGCAGAACCCGCGCTTTCACGCCGGTATGACCAGCCCCGTCGGTTCGCTGTTCAGCAGTGTGTTGCATCAATGCAGCGCCGGCAGCGAGTTTGGCTCGGTGATCGACACCGACCTGCGCCGCCGCCTGTTGCGCGGGTTGTTCGACTCCTACTATGCCGACAAGGCCGACAAACCCGTCATCTTCGATACCAACCGCCAGTGGTGCGCGCGCCTGCCGGCCCTGCAGGATCTGTTCCCCCAAGCCAAGACCATCGCCTGCGTGCGCAATGTCGCCTGGGTACTCGACAGCCTGGAGCGGCTCTACCGCGCCAATCCGTTCGAGAACACCAAGCTGTTCAACGACGATGACGAGCGCAGCACGGTCTACAGCCGCTGCGAAACCCTGGCCCAGCGCAACCGCCTGGTGGGATTCGCCTGGACGGCGCTCAAAGAGGCCTATTACGGCGAGAACGCCGAGTCGCTGTTGATCGTCGATTACGACCTGCTGAGCCAGGCACCGGAGCGAGTGATGCGGCTGGTGTACGAGTTCATCGGCGAGCCCTGGTTCGAACACGATTTCAATCACTTGACCTACGACGCCCCGGCCTTCGACCAGGCGCTGGGCGTTGCCGGCCTGCACAAGGTCAAGCCCAAGGTCGCGCCGCAAGCCCGGCGGACCTTGCTGCCGCCGGATCTGTTTGAAAAGTATGCCGAGTTGTCGTTCTGGCGTGATGGTTCCGCCAGTGCCGCCAATGTCATTCGTATGAAAACCGACGCCGCGACCAGCTGATCGCGGTTTTTTCCATTTGCGTGTTCAAGAAGTTCGAGTCCAGGTGATCGTCATGTGGTGGAGCAAAGGCAAATCGCGGGTAACCGAGGGCGCACAGGCCCTGGCATCGCCAATGATCATGTCCCTGGAGCCGCGAATGCTCTTCGACGGCGCGGTGGCCGCTACCGTGGCCGAGGCCGCGCAACCGGATGCCCATCCCACCGCTGACGCAGCCAAGACCCCCACGGCTGACCAGGCTTCAGACAGTCATGCACCTCAGGGCCAGGCCGATGCCACCCAGGCTGCCCTGCCCGGCAAGTCCGTGGTGTTCGTCGATTCCCGGGTCAAGGATTCCGCCAGCCTGCTCGAAGGCGTCACGCCCGGCACCCAGGTCGTGCAGCTGGACGCCACCAAGGACGGCTTGCAGCAGATCGCCGATTACCTGGACACCCACCAGGGCATCAGCTCGGTGCAGATCATCGCCCACGGCAACGCCGGTGATTTATGGCTAGGCAACAGCTACCTCTCGGCGGATAACGTCCAGGCCCGCAGCGAAGTGCTGGCGCAGATCGGCCAGGATATGAATGCCGGTGGCGATATCCTGATTTACGGCTGTTACACCGCCGAGGGCGACCGGGGCCTGGCACTGGTCGATTCGTTGGCGCAGTTGACCGGCCGCGACGTGGCGGCGTCAAATGATCGCACGGGCGTGGGCGGCGACTGGGACCTGGAAATCGCCACCGGTAACATCGAGAGCGCCAACGTGCTGTCGGCCACCGCCATGAGCGAATACCAATGGGGCCTCGCCACCTGGACCGCCACCAACAACGCCAACTCCGGCGTCGGTTCCCTGCGCACGGCCCTGGCATCCGCGCAGAACGGCGATATCGTCACCTTCAGCAGCGGCATGACTGTGGCGCTGACCCAGGTGCTGGTGGTCAACAAGAACGTGACCATCGATGGCGACCTCAATAACGATAACGTCGCCGACGTGACCCTCGACGGACAATTCCGCACGCAGATCCTCAATGTGACGTCCGGCACGACGGCCACCCTCGATGGCTTGGTGATCACCCGCGGCTTGGTGGCGGGCAACGGCGGCGACGGCGGCGCGGATGCGCTGGTGGCCAAGGGCGGCGGGATCTACAACGCCGGGACGTTGACCCTGAAGAACGTCACGGTCACCGCGAACGCCGCGTCGGGCGGTGGCGGCGGTGGCGGTGTGACGCCGATATACGCCGGTGGCGGTGGTGGCGGCGGTGGCGCGATCAGCGGTTTCGGCAACGGCGGCAACGGCGGCAATACGCTCAACGCCACGGGCTCCAGCGGCTCGTCTGGTCAAGGCGGGGCCGGTGGTGGCTTCTTCAACATGGGTGGGAGAGGCGGTTCCTCTACTGGCGGTGCTGGCGGTGCCGCCTATCCTGGCTACAGCACCGGTTCGGCCGGCGGCACGGCGTCCAGCGCCGGCCTGTCCATCGGCGGCGGTGGCGGTGGCGATGGCTATAACGACATCGGCGGTGCCGGTGGCGGAGCGGTTGGCGGTATCTACAACGATACCGGCGCGACCCTGCGGATCATCGGCAACTCGGTAATTTCCAACAACATCGGCGCGGGCGGCGGCGGTGGTGGCGGTGGCGCCGGTGGCGGCTACAACCATACGGGTGGTGCTGGCGGCGTTGGTGTCGGCGCCATCTGGAACAAAGGCTCGATCCTGATCACTGCCGCCAACTTCGCGGCCCTGGCCGGCAACGTCGGTGGCAGTGGCGTGGGTGGCACGAGCGCGGGGACCGCGGGTGTTTCGCCGGCGTCGGTGTCCAACGTCTACGGTGATGGCGGCACCATCAATACCAACTATGTGCCGGACGAGACGCCGCCCACGGCGACTGTCGTGGTGGCCAATACCAGCTTGAACTCCGGTGGCACGTCGCTGGTGACCGTCACCTTCTCCGAGGCCGTGACGGGCTTTACCGCGGCGGACCTGACGGTGCAGAACGGCACCGTCGGCGCCTTCACCAGTGGCGACGGCGGCATCACCTGGACCGGCACGTTGACCGCGGCCAGCAATATCGCCGACACCACCAACGTCATCACCCTCAACAACACCGGGGTCACCGACCTGGCCGGTAACGCTGGCGTGGGTACCACCCTCTCGAACAATTACGTGGTCAACGACACCGTGGCGCCGACGGCGTCCATCGTGGTCAGTGACACTGCCCTCAGGGTCGGTGAAACCTCAGTGGTGACCATCACCTTCAGCGAAGCGGTGAGTGGTTTCACCGCCGCCGACCTGACCGTGGCCAACGGCTCGCTCAGCGGCCTGAGCAGCAGCGACGGTGGCATCACTTGGACGGCAACCTTGACGCCGGACGCGGCCATCACTGACACCACCAATCTGGTGGTCCTCGACAACACCGGCGTTGCGGACTTGAGTGGCAACGCTGGCGTGGGCACCACCAACTCCAACAACTATGCCATCGATACCCAGCGTCCGACGGCCACGATCGTGGTAGCTGACACGGCGTTGAGTGTCGGCGAAACGTCGCTGGTGACCATTACCTTCAGCGAGGCGGTAAGCGGTTTCACCACCGCCGACCTGACGGTGGCCAATGGTACGGTCACCGGGCTGAGCAGCAGCGATGGCGGCATCACCTGGACCGGCACGCTTACGCCAAGTGCCAGCGTCAGCGACACCAGCAACCTGATCACACTGGCTAATACCGGTATTGCCGACTTGTCTGGAAACACCGGCACCGGTACCACCGACTCGAACAACTACGCGATCGACACGCTACGCCCGACCGCCACCATCGTGGTGGCCGATAACGCACTGAGAATCGGCGAAACCTCTCTGGTGACGATCACTTTCAGCGAGGCCGTGACCGGTTTCACCCTGGCCGACCTGACGGTGGCCAATGGCAGCCTGAGCGGGCTGAGCAGCAGCGACGGCGGTATCACCTGGACCGCGACGCTCACCCCGAGCGCCAGCACCACCGACGCCACCAACCTGATCGTCCTGGCCAATACCGGCATTGTGGACTTGGCCGGTAACGCCGGCAGCGGCACCACCAGTTCCAACAATTATGCCATCGACACTGCGCGTCCGACCGCGACCATCGTCGTGGCCGACAACGCCTTGAGCGTTGGCGAAACGTCTCTGGTGACCATTACCTTCAACGAGGCGGTGACGGGTTTCACCACCGCTGACCTGACGATCGCCAACGGCACGATCACCGGATTGAGCAGCGGCGACGGCGGCATCACCTGGACCGGCACGCTTACGCCAAGTGCCAGCGTCAGCGACACCACCAACCTGATCACCCTGGATAACACCGGTGTGACGGACGCGGCGGGCAACGCAGGCAGTGGCACCACCGACTCCAACAACTACGCCATCGACACTGCGCGTCCGACGGCCACCATCGTGGTCGCCGACCCGACCATCGGCATTGGCGAAACCACGGTGGTGACCATTACCTTCAGCGAGCCTGTGACGGGTTTTACCCTGGCCGACCTGACGGTGGCCAACGGCAGCCTGAGCGGCCTGAGCACCAGCGACAACATCACCTACACCGCCACCTTCACCCCGGGCGTGGGCGTTAACGATGCCACCAACCTGGTCACGCTGAACAACACGGGCGTGGTGGACGGAGCGGGCAATACCGGCAGCGGGACCACCGATTCCAACAACTACGTCGTCGACACGCTGCGCCCGACCGCCACCATCGTAGTCGCCGATACGGCGCTGAGCGTCGGCGAAACCTCGTTGGTGACCATTACCTTCTCCGAGGCCATCAGCGGCTTCGACAATTCGGACCTGAGCGTCGCCAACGGTACGCTGAGTGCGGTCAGCAGCAGTGACGGCGGTTTCACCTGGACAGCCACCTTCACCCCGGCCCTCGGCGTCACCGACACGTCCAACGTCATTACCCTGAATAACACCGGAGTCAGCGATGCGGCAGGCAACACCGGCACCGGCACCACCAACTCCAACAACTACCAGGTCGACACCAACGTGCCGACGGCGACCATCGTGATTGCCGATACCACCCTGAGCATCGGCGAGACGTCACTGGTCACCGTGACCTTCAACTCGGCGGTCAGCGGTTTCGACAATTCGGACCTGACTGTCAGCAACGGCACCCTCAGCACCATGAGCAGCACCGACGGCGGCGTAACCTGGACCGCCACGTTCACGCCGAGCGCGGGTATTTCCGATACCAGCAACGTCATCACGCTGGACAATACCGGCTTGATCAACGCTTCGGGTAACGCCGGCGTGGGCACCACCGATTCGAACAACTACGCCGTCGATACCGTGCGTCCAACGGCAACCATTGTCGTCGCCGATACGGCCATTGCCGCTGGCGAGACGTCGCTGGTGACCATCACCTTCAACGAGGCCGTGACGGCGTTCACTGGCGCCGACCTGACGGTCGCCAACGGTGTGATCTCTGGGCTGAGCAGCAGCGACGGCGGCATCACCTGGACCGCCACCTTCACGCCGACCGCGGGCATCAATGACACCAGCAATGTCATCGCGCTCAACAGTGGCGGCATCATTGACTTGGCAGGCAACTTCAACGTTGGCACAACCGATTCGAACAACTATGCCATCGACACCGTGCGCCCGACGGCGACCATCGTCATGGCCGATTCCAGCCTCAGTGTCGGCGAAACCTCGTTGGTGACCATCACCTTCAGCGAGGCGGTGACCGGTTTCACCAACGCTGACCTGAGCGTTGCCAACGGCACCCTCAGCGCGGTCAGCAGCAGCGATGGCGGCCTGACCTGGACTGCGACTTTCACGCCGACCCTGGGCGTGCGGGATACGTCCAACCTGATCATCCTGGACAACACCGGCGTCAGCGACGCGGCGGGCAATAGCGGAACCGGTACGACCAACTCGGCCAATTACGCTATCGACACGCAGGTGCCGACCGCGACCGTCGTAGTGGCCGATACGTCCCTGAGCATCGGTGAAACCAGCCTGGTGACCATCACCTTCAACGAAGCGGTGAGCGGTTTCGACAACAGCGACCTGACCGTCGGCAACGGTACGCTGAGCAACGTATCGTCGTCCGACGGCGGCGTTACCTGGACGGCCACGTTCACCCCGAGCGCGAGCATTGCCGATACCAGCAACCTGATTACCCTGGACAATACCGGTGTCGTCAACGTCTCGGGCAACGCCGGTGTCGGCACCACCGACTCGAACAACTATGCCATCGACACCGTGCGTCCAACGGCGACCATCGTCGTCGCCGACACGGCCATTGCCGCGGGCGAGACGTCGCTGGTGACCATCACCTTCAACGAGGCCGTGACCGGTTTCACCGACGCTGACCTGACCGTTGCCAACGGTACGCTCAGCGGGTTGAGCAGCAGTGACGGTGGTATTACCTGGACCGCGACCCTTACGCCAACCACTGGCATCACGGATACCAGCAACGTCATCACCCTTGCCAATAGCGGCGTTGCCGACCTGGCGGGCAACGCCGGCAGCGGGACCACCGATTCGAACAACTACAGCGTCGACACCCAGCGTCCGACCGCGACCATTGCCCTGAGCCATTCGACCTTGAAACCGGGTGAGACGGCCCAGGTGGTCATCACCTTCAGCGAGGCGGTGAGTGGTTTCGACAATTCGGACCTGAGCGTGGCCAACGGCACGCTGAGCGCGGTCAGCAGCAGCGATGGCGGGCTCACCTGGACCGCGACCTTCACCCCGACCCCGGGCGTGACCGACACCACCAACCTGATCACCCTGGACAATTCTGGCGTGAGCGATGCGGTCGGCAACGCCGGCACCGGCGTCACCCAATCGGCCAACTACGCCGTCGAGACCCAGGTGCCGACGGCCACGGTAGTGGTGGCCGACAGCGCGCTCAAGGCCGGTGAAACCTCGTTGGTGACCATCACCTTCTCGGAGGCCGTCAGCGGGTTCGACAACAGCGACCTGAGCGTGAGCAACGGTACGCTGAGCAACGTTTCGTCCAGCGACGGCGGCATCACCTGGACGGCGACGTTCACCCCGGCGACCAACGTCACCGACACCACCAACCTGATCAGCCTGGACACCAGCGGCGTGGTCAACGCCTCGGGCAACAGCGGCGTGGGTGTGGTCGATTCCAACAACTACGCGATCGATACGCTTCGCCCCGGCGCCACCATCACGCTGGGCGACACCACCCTGGGCATTGGCCAGACCACCACGGTGACGATCACCTTCACCGAGGCCGTTTCCGGTTTCGACCTGTCAGATCTGAGCGTGGCCAATGGCGTGCTGTCCAACCTGGCCAGCAACGACGGCGGCCTGACCTGGACCGCGACCCTGACACCGACCGCGGGCGTCAACGATGCCACCAACCTGATCCTGCTCGACAGCGGCACTGTCCAGGACCTGGCGGGCAACGCGGGCGCTGGCATCGCGATCTCGGCGAACTACGCCCTGGACGCCAGCCGGCCGACAGCGACCATCGTGGTCGCCGACTCGAACCTGGGCGTGGGCGAGACGACCCAGGTGACCATCACCTTCAGCGAGCCAGTGAGCGGTTTCGACCTGTCGGACCTCAGTGTCACCAATGGTGAACTGAGCAACCTGACCAGCAGCGACGGCGGCAAGACCTGGACGGCGACGTTCACGCCGACGGGCAACCTCACCGACCCGAGCAATTTCATCGCCCTGGACACTAGCAATGTCAGCGACCTGGCGGGCAACGCCGGCTCCGGGGTGTCGGTGTCCAACAATTACCAGATCGACACCGTGGTGCCCAACGATGTGAAGCCGCCGCCGGAGTTCCTGACCACGGATCCGGTCGTGGCGTTGCCATCGTCCGAGGTGCCGTTGCAGCCGATCGTCTTCAATCCGCCGACCGGCGACCTGGGTTCGCCGCTGGGCTTCCCGCCGCTGTTCGAGCAACGGGACGTGGGCGGCGGCCTGCGGCCGATTGGCGACATCTTCATCAACCGTGGCGAACTGGCGCCGAGCTATATCGCCCAGGTGTTCAGCAATGACGCCGCCGGCGATGGCTCTGGCCAGGGGTTCCTGGGCTTCGGTGGCGGCGATGGCGGGGTGTTCGGCAGCAGCACGCTGTCGAGCCTGTTCAACAAGGACTTCGGTTCGGACACCGAATCGATGGATGCCTTCGGCAACCGCTCGATCCAGGGCGGGGACGCTATTCAAGGACAGCGCGGCCTGTTCGGCGCGCCAACCCTGGGCCAGCAGTTGCAGCATCTCAAGGACACCGAGCAGCGTCAGGTCGATAGCCTGGCACTGGCTCTACAACAGGCCGGCATCAGCGAAGTGCAGGCTTGAACAATTTCAAGAAAATGAGCGGCAGCCAGGGGCAAACCAGGGAATGAATAGAAGTCAGAAGTTATTCGGTATGAGTTTGCTGGCGTTGGTCGTCAGCGGATGTGCGGTCACCAGCGAGCCGATCGATCGTAGCGTCAGCGAACAGCGCGCCCGAACCGATCTGCAGAACATGTACAAGGACCAGGAGCCCCTCAGCGGGCCCCTGACCCTGCACCAGGCCATGGCCCGGGCGGTGAAGTACAACCTGGAAGGCCGCTTGAAAATCATGGAAGAGGCCCTGGCCAAGCGTCAGATGGACCTCGCCAGCTTCGACATGCTGCCACGCATGGCGCTGGATGCCGGCTACGTTGGACGTAACAACGTCAACGCCTCCAGCAGCCAGAGCGTGCAGACCGGCACCCAGTCCCTGGAACCGTCGACCTCCCAGGACCGCGACCGCGAGGTGGCGGACCTGACCATGGTCTGGAACGTGCTCGACTTCGGCGTCAGCTACATCAGCGCCAAGCAGGCCGGCGACCAGCGCCTGATCGTCCAGGAACGCCGGCGCAAAGTCATCAACACCATTGTCCAGGACGTGCGTTCGGCCTACTGGCGCGCCATGGCCGCCGAGCGGCTGCTCAAGCAGATCGACAGCCTGATGGCCCGTGTCGAGTCGGCACGCGGCAACAGCCAGAGCATGAGCGAGCAGCGCATTGGCGACCCGGTGCAGGCCCTGGGTTACCAGCGTTCGCTGATCCAGGCCACCCGCCAGCTCGAAGAGCAGCGCCGGGCGCTGTCGCTGGCCAAGACCGAACTGGCGACGCTGATCAACCTGCCCCTGGGCACCGAACTGACCCTGGCCACCCAGGATGAGTACGAGATCCCGGAGCTCAAGGTCGACCTGGCTCGCCTCGAACAGGAAGCCCTGGCCAGCCGTCCGGAACTGCGCGAGCAGGACTACCAGACCCGCATCACCGCCGCCGAAACCCGCAAGGCCATGCTGCGCCTGCTGCCAGGCCTGGAGTTTTCCGCCGGCGGGCACTACGACAGCAACTCGTTCCTGGTGGAGCAAGGCTGGGCGGACTATGGCGTCAAGGTCACCTGGAACCTGTTCAACGTGATCTCCGCCCCGGCGGCCATCGACGTGGCCAAGGCCGGTGAAGAAGTCGCCTCGGCGCGGCGCCAGGCGATGTCCATCGCCGTGCTGGCGCAGTTGTACGTGGCCAACGCCAACTATCGCGAGGCGCTGCGGCAGTTCAAGACCAGCCAGCAACTGGCGGACATCGACGGGCAGATCGTCGGCCAGTTGCGCAGCCGTCACGAGGCTGCGGGCATTGGCGAACTGGACCTGATCCAGGGCGAGCTGAACACCCTGCAGGCCGATCTGCGCCGCGACCTGGCCTATGCCGACCTGCGCAACGCCTATGGCCAGATCTTCGCCAGCGCCGGCCTCGATCCACTGCCCAACGAAGTGCAGTCGACCCAGGTGCAGTCGATCGCCACGGCGCTGGCCAACCGTGAATCGGCCTGGGCACAGGGCAACATCACCGTGCCAACCGCACCGGTCGCCCAATAACGGCGCGTGCCCATGACGCGCCCGGCGTTTTCCCGCCTGCCAGCGACGGTGAACCTGCCGTTGCTGTTGCAGGCGCTGGCGGCCGTCGAGGACGAGCGTTGGCAGGGGCATTTCAACAGCGCGTTCCATAGCGGCGACTGGAGCGGCGTGGCGCTGATCTCGGCGGCCGATGCCCTGACCGAATTGTCCCCTGGCAGCGGTCAGCCTACGCACCGCACGCCCTGGACCCGGGATGGCCGTTGGCACGAGGCCTTGCGCGATTGGCCCCTGGCGATCGTCTCGGCCCGGTTGCTGCGCCTGGGCCCTGGCGGGTGTATTCATGAGCATCGCGACTATGACCTGGGCGGCCCGGACGCCGATCTGCGCTTGCACGTGCCGTTGCTCAGCCCGCCCGCCGTGGACTTCTGGCTGGATGGGCAGGTGATTCCGATGAAGGCCGGCGAGTGCTGGTTTCTCGACTTGTCGCGACCGCATCGCGTGGTCAATCGAAGCCATCAGGCGCGGATTCACCTGGTGCTCGATTGCCGCCCCGGGCCCTGGTTGCAACAGCAGATCATCGACGGTTTGCCCACCACCCCGGCCCCGGGTGTCGGGCACAGCGACCTTGGCCTTTTCCACCAGCGCGTCGACGCCGATCCGCAACTCGCCGAGGCCTTGCGAAGCCTGCACGAGCCGGACACCTTCATTGAGCGGGCCATTGCATTGGGTGCGCAACAGGGCCTGCATTTCACCCGGGAAGAACTGCGCGCAGCGATGCGCGATGGACGCCGGCAATGGAGTGAACAATGGAAGGCTTGAACCTGGACGGTTGGCTGCCGATTCGCGTGTGGCAAGACACCGGTCAATGGCGGGTCGACTGGTGCTGGTTCGGCGACACGCCCTTGTCCCAACCCTTCTTCGGCGATGCGGTGGAAGACGCCCTGCGCCTGCCCTTCAATCAGGCGTTCCGGCGCCAGACACCGTTGGCCGCACTCGGCCAGTGGCAGCGGCAGAGCCCCGGACTTGCGCCCAGCGGGTTCATTTTCCATGCCTCGCGCTGCGGCTCGACCCTGGTCAGCCAGATGCTGGCGCAATTGGACGACCACATCGTCATCTCCGAGCCACCGCCGCTGGATCGGCTGCTGCGCAGTGACCTGCCCGCCGCCGAACGTTGCGTGGCGCTCAAGGGCTTGCTGTCGGCCTATGGGCAGCGCCGTCGCGGCCTGGAGCAACGCCTGGTGATCAAGCTCGATGCCTGGAACATCGGCGAGCTGCCGCTGTTGCGCGCCTGTTTCCCCGACACCCCTTGGTTGTTCCTGTACCGCAATCCCCTGGAAATCGCCGTGTCTCACTTGCGCCGCCCCGGCATGCACATGGTGCCGGGCATGATCGGCCCGAGCGTGCTGGATGATGGGCTGCCGTTCGGCAACCAGGAAGATTTCATCCCGCGGCGGCTGGGGCGGTTGTTGGCGGCGGGCCTGCAACACTGCCAGGCATTGGCGGGACTGGCGGTCAACTACACCGAATTGCCCGGGGCGATGACGGGCAGGCTGGCGGCGTTTTTCGGCCTTGATGATGAACGATGCGCGAACATCTTCGCGGCGGTGGGGCAACATGCCAAGCAGCCGGCCCAGGCGTTTGTCGACGATAGCGCGGACAAGCGCCGGGAGGCCTCGGCGCTATTGCGTGAGGGGGTCATGCGCTGGGCGCAGGGGCCGTATGAAGCGTTGAAGTCGCTGCCCCTGTAGTGGGACCGGACACGCTTTTGTGGCGAGGGGATTTATCCCCGCCGGGCTGCGAAGCGGCCCCCAAACCAGCCAACTCGGTGTGCCAGGAAGACTGAATTCACTGCTTTAGGGCGGCTGCGCAACCCAGCGGGGATAAATCCCCTCGCCACAAAGGCCAGCCTTCAGTCCATTCTCAATGTTTCAAGGCTTGTTCGGCGACAACTCCGCCATCCCCTTGAGCAACTCGATCGGCAGCGGGAAGACGATGGTGGACGACTTGTCCCCGGCAATCGACCCCAGCGTCTGCATGTAGCGCAGTTGCATGGCGCCCGGCTGACGGCCGAGCATCTCTGCGGCTTGCATGAGCTTTTCCGAGGCTTGCAGCTCACCCTCGGCGTGGATCACCTTGGCCCGGCGTTCCCGTTCGGCCTCGGCTTGGCGGGCGATGGCGCGGATCATCGATTCGTTGAGGTCTACGTGCTTGATCTCGACGTTCGCCACCTTGATGCCCCAGGCGTCGGTCTGGGCGTCGAGCACTTGCTGGATATCGCTGTTCAACTGCTCGCGCTCGGCCAGCAACTGGTCCAGGTCATGCTTGCCGAGGACCGCCCGCAAGGTGGTCTGGGCCAATTGGCTGGTGGCCATGAGGAAGTTCTCGACCTGGATGATGGCCTTCTGCGGATCGAGCACGCGAAAGTACAACACCGCGTTGACCTTCACCGAGACGTTGTCCCGGGTGATCACGTCCTGGGGTGGCACATCGAGTACGATCGTGCGCAGGTCGACGCGGATCATCTGCTGCACCACCGGAATCAGCAGGATCAGCCCCGGCCCTTTCACTTGCCAGAACCGGCCCAGCTGGAACACCACTGCGCGTTCGTATTCGCGCAGGATCCGGAACGTCGAGGCCGCCAGTGCGATGACCAGCAACAGCAGCAGCGTGAAACCGATTTGCATACCCATCTCATGCTCCTTGTGAATCAGCGGGGGCCACTTCCAGCAGCAGGCCTTTGCGAGCCGTGACCCGTACCGCCTGCCCGAGCCGCAGCGGCGTCACGCAGGTCACCTGCCAGCGTTCGCCTTCCAACTGGACCCAGCCATGATGGTGGTTGCCGGCCTGCAGCGCGGTGACGGTCGTGACATGGCCCAACAGCGCGGCGTCGCCAGTGACGGCTTGGCGCGGTCGGGTTTTCAGCGCGCGCAACAACAGGGCCGCCAGCAGCACGGTGCTGATCACGCCCAGGCCGATCATCAACGGTACCGGGACGTCGGCGTTGGTGAGCATGACCGCGCCGATCACGCACAAGACGATGCCGCCCAGGCCGGCGATCCCGTAGTTGGGCAGCGCCGCCTCGGCGGCCAGCAAGGCCACGCCCACGGCAATCAACCAGAAGCCCAGCGGATCGACCCCCGACGGCACGAGACCCTCGGCAGCCAGGACCGGCCCGCTCGTGAGCAGCAGCGCGACCGTCAAGCAGCGAATATTCACCGGACCCTCCACGCGTATTCGTCGGGACGTTAGCTTGAGTCTAGTCGAGGGCGGCGCTGCTTGATTTTTGATCAGTCTGGCGGTCAGTGGGGCCGAACGAATGGGGCATACGCGAAACCTGTGGGAGCGAGCCCGCTCGCTGCCAGAGCAAAAGATATATTCTTTTTGTTTATTAATAAATAGCTTCTTATTCCTTAAACAATATAACTCTCGTCCCTATACTCCTTCGGGAACAGACACGCAGGAGAGCATCCCCATGCGCAACGAATCGATTCGCTACCTGATTGTGCCGGGCTGGCAAGGATCGCCAGACAACCATTGGCAAACCCACTGGCAGAACAGCCTGCCCAACAGCGCCAGGGTCGAGCAGGCCGATTGGCTGACGCCTCGGCGCGAGGACTGGGTCGCGGCGCTGGCCGAGGCCATCGCCAGCGACAGCACGCCGGTCATCCTGATTGCCCACAGCCTGGGCTGCATCACGGTTGCCCATTGGGCCGCCACTGCGCCCGCGCACTGCCTGCACCAGGTGCGCGGTGCGTTGCTGGTGGCTCCGGCGGACGTCGAGCGGCCGGCCTGCGCCCCGGCGTTGCGCAATTTCGCGCCGATCCCCCTGCAAGTGCTGCCGTTTCCCAGCCAGGTGGTCGGTTCCGACAACGACCCCGCCGTGAGCGCCTCGCGCGCCGTGGAACTGGCGCGCCACTGGGGCGCCGAGGCCGGCATCCTGGGTGGGGCCGGGCACATCAATGTGAAGTCCGGCCACCAGCGCTGGGAGCAGGGCTTCGCCTATCTCTATCGCTTGCAGAACCGCATGGAGCATCACGCCCTGCGTCGCGCCTGAATTGTTAGCGCCCCGTCTCCCGGCGGTAGGGCGCGGAGACTGCCATGAGTTTGCATGAAACCTTCGGTCAGCCGTTGCTGACCTTTCCCGATGCGGAAAAGAGCCCGCTGAGCATCCGCGCCAAGGCGCTGGTGTTCGTCGATCCGCGTTCGCGGCAATTGCGCCAGGCGCTGGAGCAACTGGCGCCGCGGGCGATCTCGGTGTTGATCCGCGGGGAAAGCGGCACCGGCAAGGAATTGCTGGCCCGGCACATCCACCGCGAAAGCGAGCGCGGCGGGTTGTTCGTGTCCGTCAACTGCGGCGCCATCAGCCCGACCTACGCCGATGCCGAATTGTTCGGCTATGCCGCCGGCAGCTACAGTGGCTCGGCCAGCAGCCGCGCCGGTTGGTTCGGTTCGGCCAATGGCGGCACCCTTTACCTGGATGAGATCGGCGACCTGCCGCTGCCGATCCAGGTCAAGTTGCTCGCCGCCCTGGAAAACCACGAAGTCACCCGCGTCGGTGCGCACCAACCCAGCCCGGTGGATGTACGCCTGGTCGCGGCCACCAGCATCGACCTGGCGCAGGCGGTGGAGGCGGGGAAATTCCATCAGCGGCTCTACGATTACCTCGGCGAAGGTCGGCTGGAGCTGCCAGCCCTGCGCGAACGGGTGGGCGACATCCTGTCCCTGGCCGAATACTTCCTGGGTATCTACAGCCAGCGCCTCGGCCTGGCGGTGCCGCTGATCAGCGAGGCGGCGCAACGCGCCCTGGAACGGCACAGTTGGCCGGGGAACACCCGTGAGCTGGAAAACGTCATTCACTTCGCGTTGCTGGTGAGCACGGGGGATGAAATTCTGCCGGCGCATTTGAACCTGCCGTCCCAGCCCTCGGTCCTCGAATCGATCGACCGCCAGGTGGCACAGGTCGTCGCCCAGGGCACTGACGCGGAGCGCACCGCCTTGAAGGCGCTGCTGACTCGATTGGGCCAAGCGCTGTAGATCAGGATGCACACCCGTGTTTTTCTATATGATTAAAATGAATATGAACTTGAATAAAAGATATTGTTAAGGCATAAAAAATATCGGTATTGTCCGTCTCACGCCAGCGATAGCATTTCGCTGGCACTCTCACTCTTTGGCTGTCGCCGCCGGCGACGGTGATTCTCGATAAGGACACTGCATGAAAAAGGTTCTGTTGTTTACCGCATTGGCGGCAGCCCTGGCGTCGGGCCTGGCCCAGGCCGCAGAGAAACTGGTCGTGGCCGCCACTCCGGTGCCCCACGCCGAGATCCTCGAACTGATCAAGCCGACCCTGGCCAAGGAAGGCGTGGACCTGCAGATCAAGGTCTTCACCGACTACGTGCAACCCAACGTACAAGTGGATCAGAAGCGCCTGGACGCCAACTACTTCCAGACCCTGCCGTACCTCAAGAGCTTCAACGAAGGCAAAGGCACCCACCTGGTGACCGTCATCGGCGTGCACGTCGAACCCTTCGGTGGCTACTCGAAGAAAGTCAAAAGCCTGGCCGAGCTGAAAGACGGCGCCACCATTGCCATCCCTAACGAAGGCAGCAACAGCGGCCGCGCCCTGATCCTGTTGCAAAAGGCTGGCCTGATCGAGCTCAAGGATCCGAAAAACGCCCTGGCCACGCCCAAGGACATCGCCAAGAACCCGAAGAACTTCAAGTTCAAGGAACTGGAATCGGCCATGCTGCCGCGTGTGCTGGACCAGGTCGACCTGGACATGATCAACACGAACTACGCCCTGGAAGCCGGTCTCAACCCGGCCAAGGATGCCCTGGTGATCGAAGGTTCGGATTCGCCCTACGTGAACTTCCTGGTGGCCCGTCCTGACAACAAGGACAGCCCGGCCATCCAGAAGCTGGCCAAGGCCCTGACCAGCCCTGAAGTGAAGGCGTTCATCGAGAAGAAATACAGCGGCGCGGTACTGCCGGCGTTCTGATTCGCCCGCCAGGCCCTGTCACGGTCCAAACGCCGACGGCTGATCCAGCGTCGGCGTTTTTATTGTGGGAGCGAGCCTGCTCGCGATGGCGATGGGTCAATAAGCATCGAGGTGACTGAGACATCGTCGGATCGCCGCCCGGAGCAAGCTCGCTCCCACAGGGGCCAGATGGCCGATCGATCAAGCCGTCCCGCCCTTCAACGCCCTGCGCAACGCCACCAACAATTTCACGATGTCCTGCGGTTCCAATCGCTGCGGCACTTTTACGTCTGCCATGTGTGCTTCCTTGTCATGTGAGGGAGGGATGTCGAAAGGATCCTCCCTTCGGCGCCAGGAAAAATAGTCGTCTTTACCCTTCGCGGCAAATCCGGGGGAATAGTTTTTTGCGTGATATCAATATGCTTTAACGGTATTTAAATTGCGCTTCTTATAGCTATAAAGTCACTGCCTGCCGGGTCGCTATCCGCTGCCCATGGACCGCACGACCGCCGCTTACCGAGCGGCGTCCAGGATGTTCAATGAACTTCGATTACGCTTTTATCCTCAGCACGCTACCGGCGTTCCTCAAGGCCGTGGGCGTGACGCTGCAGGTCGGCCTTGTCGCCATCGCCACGTCGCTGCTGGTGGCGCTGGTCAACGCGACGATCCTGGTGTCACGCACGCCCTACCTGCAACGCCTGGTGGGGCTGTATGTGGAGTTGGCCCGCAACACGCCGCTGCTCATCCAGTTGTTCTTCGTCTACTTCGCCTTGCCGGCCCTGGGCATCAAGGTGTCCGGGTTTGCCGCCGCGATCATCACCATGACGTTCCTGGGCGGCGCCTACCTCACGGAAGTGCTGCGGGCGGGCGTGGACGCGGTGCCGGCGGCGCAGCTGGAATCCGGTCGTTCCATCGGCCTGTCCCACGGGCAGTTGCTGCGCTACGTGATCCTGCCCCAGGCCGGGATCCTCAGCTTGCCGTCGCTGTTCGCCAATTTCATTTTCCTGCTGAAGGAAACCACCGTGGTCTCGGCCGTCGCGGTGCCGGAGATTCTCTACACCACCAAAAGCTACATCGCGCTCTACTACAAAACCTACGAAATGCTCACCGTGTTGACGCTGATTTGCGTGCTGCTGTTCTTGCCGCTGTCGCTGTTGCTCAGCCGCCTGGAAAGGAGGCTCCAGCATGGCCAGTTCGGGTCTTGAGTTGCTGTGGGTGTCGTTGCCGCAATTGGGCAAGGGCGCCGCGCAAACCCTGTCGATTTCCTTCCTGAGCATCGCCTTCAGCACCGTTGGCGGCGTGCTTTATGGGGTGTTGCGCACGATGGGCGTGAAGGCTGTGGACGTCGTCCTGCGGGTCTACCTGGAGTTGTTCCGGGCGATTCCGGTGCTGGTCTGGTTGTATTTGCTGTTCTTCGGCCTGCCGATCGTTTTCGCCCTGAGCATTCCCAGCTTCTGGTGCGCGGTCCTGGTGTTGTCGCTGTGGGGCACCAGTGAAGTCGGCGAAGTGGTGCGCGGTGCTTTGCATTCGCTGCCACGGGGCCAGCGCGAGGCGGGCTTGTCCATTGGCCTGAACGGGCCGCAACTCTACGGCCATGTGCTGCTGCCGCAAGCGCTGCGGCGCATGACACCGCCGACCATCAATGTCTACACGCGGCTGATCAAGACCAGCTCCCTGGCCGTGCTGATCGGTGTCGTGGACGTGATCAAGGTCGGCCAGCAGATCATCGAGCGCACCTATGAGTCGGTGCTGGTCTACGGTGCGCTGTTCCTGTTTTTCTTTTTCATCTGCTACCCGCTCTCGGCCGCCTCCCGCGTGCTGGAGCGGCGCTGGACGCAAGCATGAGCGCATTGATCGAGTTCAAGGGCTTCAACAAGTTTTTCGGTGAACAGCAGGTGCTCGACGGCATCGACCTGCAGGTGCAGGCGGGGGAAGTGATCGTCATCCTCGGCCCCAGCGGTTGCGGCAAAAGTACCTTGCTGCGTTGCCTAAACGGGCTGGAAGTGGCCCACGGCGGCAGCCTGAGCTTCGCCGGGCGTGAGTTGCTGGACAAGGGCACCGACTGGCGCGAAGTGCGCCAGCAAATCGGCATGGTGTTCCAGAGCTACCACCTGTTCCCGCACATGAGCGTGCTCGATAACCTGCTGCTCGGCCCGGTCAAGGTGCAAAAACGCGACCGCCGCGAAGCGCGCGGCCAGGCCGAGGCCTTGCTCGCCCGAGTGGGCCTGCTGGACAAGCGCGATGCCTTTCCCCGCCAACTCTCCGGCGGCCAGCAGCAACGCATCGCCATCGTTCGTTCGCTGTGCATGAACCCCAGGGTCATGCTGTTCGACGAGGTCACCGCCGCCCTTGACCCGGAAATGGTCAAGGAGGTGCTGGAAGTCATCCAGGGCCTGGCCCGCGAGGGCATGACCCTGCTGATCGTCACCCACGAAATGGCCTTCGCCCGTGCCGTGGCTGACCGCATCGTGTTCATGGACGCCGGGCGGATCCTTGAACACAACCCCCCCGAGATTTTCTTTACGAACCCGCAAACCGCACGAGCGCAGCAGTTCCTGGAGAAGTTCTCCTACGTCGCCGCACTGCCCAAAACGACTCAAGAAAAGGAACTGCAACTGTCATGAAAACTGCCAAGTCTTCCCTGCTGCTACTGCCATTGCTCGCCGCTTTCCTGCTGGCCGGCTGCAACAAGACTGAGGAACCGCCGAAGCCGAGCGCCGCGTCGGCCAGCTACCTGGACAAGATCAAGGCCCGGGACAAATTGATCGTCGGTGTCTTCACCGACAAGCCGCCGTTCGGTTTCGTCGATGAGGCTGGGCGCTATGTCGGCTTCGATACCGACATCGGCCGTCGATTCGCCAAGGACTTGCTCGGCGATGAAAACAAGGTCGAGTTCGTCGCGGTCGAGCCGGCGAGCCGGATTCCGTTCCTGCAAAGTGACAAGGTCGACCTGATCCTGGCCAACATGACCGTGACCCCGGAGCGCAAGGAGGCGGTGGAATTCACCAACCCGAACCTGAAAGTCGCGGTGCAGGCGCTGGTGCCCCAGGCCAGCGCGGTGAAAAGCCTCGATGACCTGGCGACCCGCACCACCATCGTCACCACCGGCACCACGGCGGATATCTGGCTGACCAAGAATCACCCGGACTGGAAACTGCTCAAGTTCGAGAAAAATTCGGAGTCGTTGCAGGCACTGGCCAACGGCCGTGGCGACGCGTATGCCCAGGACAACCTGGTGCTGTTCAGCTGGGCCAAGCAGAACCCCGGCTACCGCGTGCTGGAGCAGACGTTGGGCGCCGAAGCGCCGATTGCGCCGGCGGTGAAGAAGGGCAATATCGAGCTTCGTGATTGGGTCAATGCCGAGTTGGCGAAGCTGGGCGAGGAGAAATACCTGCTCAAGCTGTACGACCAATATGTGCGCAAGGAACTGAGCGATGACACCAAGCCTGAGAGTGTGATTGTCGAAGGGGGCAAGTGGCAGGGGTGAATTGCTGACAGTTGCAGCGTCCCGACGGCCGCTTCGCGAGCAGGCTCGCTCCCACATTGGATCGCGTTCGTCCGATTCGCTCGGCCATCTGTGGGAGCGAGCTTGCTCGCGATGGCGGTCTGTCTGGCCCTGATCAATCCGGCCAATGCCACGCCGGCTCGTCCAGCGCCCGTTGCCCGACAATCGCGGTCTGCCCCAGCTCCTTTTCCAGGACGATGCAATTGCACTGCTCATCCTGTTTCAGGGCGGCGTTCAGGCGCGAGGCATGGGACACCACCCAGACCTGGCAACTGGCCGAAGCCCGGATGATCAGCCGTGCCAAGGCGGGCAGCAGATCGGGGTGCAGGCTGGTCTCGGGTTCGTTGAGCACCATCAGCGACGGTGGCCGTGGCGTGAGCAGGGCGGCGACCAGCAACAGGTAGCGCAGGGTGCCGTCCGACAGTTCGGCGGCGGACAGCGGGCGCAGCAAGCCATGCTGCTGGAACGCGATCGCGAAGCGCCCCCCTTGCAGTGTTTCGACGTGCAGCCTGGCGCCGGGGAACGCGTCGCCGATGGTTGCGTGCAACGCCTCGCCGTCGCCGATTTCAAGAATGGTCTGCAGGGCGGCGGCCAGGTCGCGGCCATCGTGGTGCAGCACCGGCGTGCGGGTGCCCAGTTGCGGTTGGCGCACCGGGGCATCGGCGTCGCTGCGAAAGTGGTCGTAGAAGCGCCAGCGCCGAATGAATTCACGCATCTGGAACACTTCCGGCGAGCTGCGCAGGCTGCCGACCTGGTCGAACAGGCTGTCGAAGGTCGGCGTGTGCTGGGCCAGTACATCCCAGGCGCGACCCTCGCGGGCACGGATCATCGGGCCGTTGCGGTCCACCAGCAGGCTGGCGGGACGAAACACCGGCCCGGCCCAGATGCATTCGCGCTTGATTTCAGGGTCCAGGGAAAACGCCGAGCGGCTGGGCTCGGGCAAGCCCAGGGCGATCGAATAGCTGAAGTCTTCACCGGTAAAGCCCAGGCGCAGGCGCTTGGTGCCCTGTCGCACGATGCCCTGGACAGGCACTTCGCCGTTGCGCATGCGCCGGCTTATTTGTTCCGGCCCGGCCCAGAACGTCGAATCCAATCCCCCTTCGCGGGCCAGGGCGTTGACCACCCCGCCCTGGGCGGTTTCAGCCAGCAGGCGCAGGGCGCGGTACAGGTTGGACTTGCCACTGCCGTTGGGGCCGGTGATCAGGTTCAGCCGGCCCAGCGGGATCACCAGCTTGTTGATGGATCGGTAGTTGGCCACCGCGAGGGTTTTGAGCATGGGCGATTTCCTGCTGCCTGGTTAGCGTCTGTGCATCCGTGGAACCCTGTTCTAAGCTCACAGTCGTATCGTCACTGGCACGTTCGTGCAATGCAAGGAGTCTGCATGGGTGGTCCCCGAATCAAACTGGTTGTTGGCCTGGGCTTGTGCGCGCTGTTGGCGGGATGCGGTGATGAAAAACCTGCGGAAAAAGCCTTGCCACGGGTGTTCGTGCAGCAGGCCGTGCCCAGCGAATACGCCGCTTCGGTGACGCTGACCGGTGATGTCCAGGCGCGGGTGCAGACCGATCTTTCGTTTCGCGTGGGCGGCAAGATCATCGAGCGCAAGGTGGATGTCGGCGACCGGGTTTCGGCCCGGCAAGTGCTGGCCCGGCTCGACCCGCGTGACTTGCAGACCAACGTCGACTCCGCCGAGGCCCAGGTGGCCGCCGAGCAGGCACGGGTCAAGCAGAGCGCGGCGGCGTTCGTGCGCCAGCAGAAACTCCTGCCCAAGGGCTACACCAGCCAGAGCGAATATGACACGGCCCAGGCGCAACTGCGCAGCAGCCAGAGCGCCCTGACCGCGGCCCAGGCCCAATTGGCCAATGCCCGCGAACAACTGAGCTACACCGCGCTGGTGGCCGAGATGCCGGGCATCATCACGGCGCGCCAGGCCGAAGTGGGCCAGGTGGTGCAGGCCACCGAGCCGATTTTCAGCCTGGCCCAGGACGGCGAGCGCGAGGCGGTGTTCAATATCTACGAATCGCTGTTGCGTGAGCCGCCCTCGGATCCGGCGATTGTCATCAGCCTGCTGGACAACCCGGCCATCCAGACCACCGGCAAGGTCCGCGAGATCACCCCGGCGGTGTCCGCCCAGACCGGCACGGTCCAGGTCAAGGTCACCCTCGACAGCCTGCCCGAAGGCATGCGCCTGGGATCGGTGGTCAGCGCCACGGCCAAATCCGCCGGCAAGACCGCCGTCGAGCTGCCCTGGTCGGCATTGACCAAGAACCTCAGTGAACCGGCCGTGTGGCTGGTGGATGGCGAGGGCAAGGCGCAGCTGCATTCGGTCACCGTCGGCCGTTACCTGACGGGCAAGGTCATCGTCAGCGACGGGCTCAAGGGCGGCGAGAAAGTCGTCACCGCGGGCGGGCAGTTGCTGCATCCCGGCGTACGCGTCGAAATAGCGGACAACACTGCCGCGAAATCCCCGACAGGAGCCCAGCCATGAAAGGTCCATGGACGCTCCTGGCGGCGTTGCTCCTGGTCGCCTGTTCGAAGGAAGAAACCCCGCCCGAGCCGGTGCGCCCGGTGTTGTCGGTCGAGGTCCAGGCCTTGGACCAACAGGCCCTTGGACGCTTCGCCGGGAATATCCAGGCGCGTTACGAAACCAACGTGGGTTTCCGCGTGCCGGGGCGAATCGCCAGCCGCAATGTCGACGTCGGTGCCGAGGTGAAGAAAGGCGACTTGCTCGCCACCCTCGACCCCACCGACCAGCAGAACCAGTTGCGCGCGTCCCAGGGCGACCTGGCGCGGATCGAGGCGCAGTACATCAATGCCCAGGCCAATGCCCGTCGCCAGCAGCAATTGTTCGACCGTGGCGTGGGCGCCCAGGCGCAACTGGACATCGCCCAGACCGACCTGAAGACCACCGGCGCCGCCCTCGAACAAGCCAAGGCGGCGGTGACGCAAGCCCGTGACCAACTCAACTACAGCGAACTGCACACCGATCACGACGCGGTCGTCACGGCCTGGAACGCCGAAGTCGGGCAGGTGGTCACCGCCGGCCAGCAAGTGGTGACCCTGGCCCGCCCGGACATCAAGGAAGCGGTGATCGACCTGCCGGCCGACCTCGTCGACCGGCTGCCCGCCGACGTGGTGTTCGAAGTCGCCGCGCAACTGGACCCGACCACCCACACCACCGCCATCGTCCGCGAGATCGAACCCCAGGCCCAGAGTGCCACTCGCACGCGCCGCGCCCGGCTGACGCTGACCGAGACGCCGCCGGGCTTTCGCCTGGGCACGGCCATCAGCGTCACCTTGAGTTCGGCCATCGAGCCGCGGATCGAATTGCCCCTCAGTGCGCTGCAAGAGGTTGATGGCAAGGCCCGGATCTGGCTGATCGATCCGCAGAGCCAGACAGTAACGCCGCGCGAGGTGCGGATCATCGAGCGTTCGGCGAACTCGGTGCTGGTCGCCAATGGCATCAAGCCTGGCGACCGCGTGGTCAGCGCCGGCGTGAACAGCCTCAAGCCGGGGCAGAAAGTGAAACTGGACGAGGACGCACGATGAAAGGGCCTTTCAACTTATCCGAATGGGCCCTGCGGCATCAGTCGTTCGTCTGGTACCTGATGTTCGTCGCGTTGCTGATGGGGGTGTTTTCCTACCTGAACCTGGGTCGTGAAGAAGACCCGTCGTTCACCATCAAGACCATGGTCATCCAGACCCGCTGGCCCGGCGCGACCCAGGAGGAAACCCTCAAGCAGGTCACCGATCGCATCGAGAAGAAACTCGAAGAGCTCGACTCCCTCGACTACGTCAAGAGCTACACCCGTCCGGGGGAGTCGACGGTGTTCGTGTACCTGCGCGATACCACCAGCGCCAAGGACATCCCCGAGATCTGGTACCAGGTGCGCAAGAAGATCAACGACATTCGCGGCGACTTCCCCGAGGGCTTGCAGGGGCCGGGGTTCAACGACGAATTCGGCGACGTGTACGGTTCGGTGTATGCCTTCACCGGCGACGGCTTGTCGATGCGCCAGTTGCGTGACTACGTGGAGCAGGTCCGCGCCGAAATCCGCGACGTGCCGGGCCTGGGCAAGGTGGAAATGATCGGCGAGCAGGATGAAGTGCTGTACCTGAACTTCTCCACGCGCAAACTCGCCGCGCTGGGCATCGACCAGCGCCAGGTGGTGCAGAGCCTGCAATCGCAGAACGCGGTGACCCCCGCCGGGGTGATCGACGCCGGTCCCGAGCGGATTTCCGTGCGCACCTCCGGCCAGTTCCAGTCGGAAAAAGACCTGGCCAACGTCAACCTGCGGCTCAACGATCGGTTCTATCGCCTGGCTGACATCGCCGATATCAGTCGCGGCTACGTCGACCCCTCCACCCCAATGTTCCGCTTCAACGGCACGCCGGCCATCGGCCTGGCCATCGCCATGAAGAAGGGCGGCAACATCCAGCAGTTCGGCAAGGCATTGCACGCACGCATGACCGAGCTGACGGCCGACCTGCCGGTGGGCGTGGGCGTGCACACCGTGTCGGACCAGGCCGAGGTGGTGGAGGAGGCCGTCGGCGGCTTCACCAGCGCGTTGTTCGAGGCAGTGGTCATCGTGCTGGTGGTCAGCTTCATCAGCCTGGGCATACGCGCCGGGCTGGTGGTGGCTTGCTCGATCCCGCTGGTGCTGGCGATGGTCTTCCTGTTCATGGAGTACAGCGGCATCACCATGCAGCGGATCTCCCTCGGCGCGTTGATCATCGCCCTCGGGCTGCTGGTGGACGACGCGATGATCACCGTGGAGATGATGGTCACGCGCCTGGAGAAAGGCGACAGCAAGGACCAGGCGGCCACCTTTGCCTACACCTCCACGGCGTTCCCGATGCTCACCGGGACCCTCGTGACCGTGGCCGGTTTCGTGCCCATCGGCCTGAACGCCAGTTCCGCCGGCGAGTACACCTTCACCCTGTTCGCCGTTATCGCCGTCGCGATGCTGGTGTCCTGGATCGTCGCGGTGCTGTTCGCACCGGTGATCGGCGTGCACATCCTCAGCACCAACGTGAAACCCCATAGCACCGAGCCGGGGCGGATCGGCCGGGCGTTCAACGGCGGCCTGCTGTGGGCGATGCGCAATCGCTGGTGGGCCATCGGCATCACCGTGCTGCTGTTCGTGCTGGCGGTGTTCTGCATGCGCTTCGTGCAGAACCAGTTCTTCCCGTCCTCGGACCGCCCGGAGATCCTGGTGGACCTGAACCTGCCGCAAAACGCCTCGATGGACGAGACGCGCCGGGCGGTCGATCGCCTGGAAGCCACCCTCAAGGGTGACCCGGACATCGAGCGCTGGAGCACTTACATCGGCGAAGGCGCGATTCGCTTCTACCTGCCCC
The DNA here is from genome assembly GCF_030580855.1 of Pseudomonas citrullilanati. Taxonomy (GTDB): domain Bacteria; phylum Pseudomonadota; class Gammaproteobacteria; order Pseudomonadales; family Pseudomonadaceae; genus Aquipseudomonas; species Aquipseudomonas citrulli. The sequence goes on from NZ_JAUQOP010000026.1 coordinate 25,889, forward strand.
TGGACCAGCAACTACAGAACCCGTACTACGCGCAACTGGTGATCGTCAGCAAGGGCCTGGAATCGCGCACGGCCCTCACCGAGCGCCTGCAAAAACGCTTGCGCGAGGATTTCGTCGGCATCGGCAGCTACGTCCAGGCCCTGGAAATGGGCCCGCCGGTGGGCCGGCCGATCCAATACCGGGTCAGCGGCAAGGACATCGACCAGGTGCGCAAGCACGCCATCGAACTGGCTACCGAACTGGACAAGAACTCGCACATCGGCGAAATCATTTACGACTGGAACGAGCCGGGCAAGGTGCTGCGCGTCGACATCGCCCAGGACAAGGCGCGGCAACTGGGCTTGTCCTCCGATGACGTCGCGCGGCTGATGAACAGCATCGTCAGCGGCTCGCCCGTGACCCAGGTCGACGACGATATCTACCTGATCAACGTGGTGGGACGCGCCACCGACGCCGAGCGGGGCTCGCCGGAAACCTTGCAGAACCTGCAGATCGTCACCCCCGGTGGTGTCTCGATCCCGCTGTTGGCATTCGCCACTGTGCGCTACGAGCTGGAGCAGCCGCTGGTGTGGCGTCGCGACCGCAAGCCGACGATCACCATCAAGGCCGCAGTGCGCGACGAGATCCAGCCCACCGACCTGGTGAAGCAGCTGCAACCGGACATCGACAAGTTCGCCGCCGGCTTGCCAGTGGGCTACAAGGTCGCCACCGGCGGCACGGTGGAAGAAAGCAGCAAGGCCCAGGGGCCGATTGCCAGCGTCGTTCCGCTGATGCTGTTCCTGATGGCGACTTTCCTGATGATCCAGCTGCACAGCGTGCAGAAGCTGTTCCTGGTGGCGAGCGTGGCTCCCCTCGGCCTGATCGGCGTGGTCCTGGCGCTGGTGCCGACGGGCACGCCCATGGGCTTCGTGGCGATCCTGGGGATCCTGGCGCTGATCGGCATCATCATCCGCAACTCGGTGATCCTGGTGACCCAGATCGACGAGTACGAGCGCGACGGCTACGAGCCCTGGGACGCGGTGGTGGAAGCCACCGAGCATCGGCGCCGGCCGATCCTGCTCACGGCCGCCGCCGCGAGCCTGGGGATGATCCCGATCGCCCGCGAAGTGTTCTGGGGGCCGATGGCCTACGCGATGATCGGCGGGATCATCATCGCTACCCTGCTGACCTTGCTGTTCCTGCCGGCGTTGTATGTGGCCTGGTACAAGATTCGCGAGCCCAAGCGTGACTGAATGGGTGTTGAGCCCTCAGGGCTGCTGTGCAGCCCATCGCGAGCAAGCTTTGCTCCCACAGCAGATCTGCAGTGAGTTCAAAACTCTGTATTCACAAAGCTCCAACTGTGGGAGCAAAGCTTGCTCGCGATGAGGCCAGCCCTGTCACCCCGGCCTTTTACTTGCGCAACAACCGCAACCCATTGAACACCACCAGCAAGCTCACCCCCATGTCGGCGAACACCGCCATCCACATGGTGGCGAGGCCGGCGAAGGTCACCCCGAGGAAAATCGCCTTGATGACCAGCGCCAGGGCGATGTTCTGCTTCAGGATGCTCGACGTCTGCCGCGACAGGCGGATAAAGGCCGGGATCTTGCGCAGGTCGTCGTCCATCAACGCGACATCGGCGGTCTCGATGGCCGTGTCGGTCCCGGCCGCCGCCATGGCGAAGCCGATTTCCGCGCGGGCCAGGGCCGGGGCGTCGTTGATGCCGTCACCCACCATGCCGACCCGGTGCCCCTTGGCGTACAGCGCTTCGATGGCTTGCTGCTTGTCGCTCGGCAGCAGGTCGCCCCGGGCCTGGTCCATGCCCACCTGCGCCGCGATCGCATCGGCGGTGTGGGCGTTGTCGCCGGTCAACATCAGGGTCTTGATGCCCAGGTCGTGCAATTGCCGGATGGCTTCGCGGCTGGATTCCTTCACGGTGTCGGCCACGGCGAACAGCGCCAGGGGGCCCTTGGCGTCGAGCAACAGCACCACCGACTTGCCTTGTTTTTCCAGGGCGAAGAGCTGTTCTTCCAGTTCGGGAGAGCACAGGCCCAGATCTTCCACCAGGCGGTGGTTACCCAAGTGATACGTCTGGCCGTCGATGTCGCCACGTACACCCCGTCCCGGCAGTGCCTGGAAGTTATCCACAGGCCGCGCCGGGGCGTTCTTATCCACAGCCGCGTCGACGATTGCCCGGGACACCGGGTGGTCCGAGCGGGCGGCGAGGGCGGCGGCCAGGGCCGGTGCGGTGGTTTCCACGGTCGCGTCCAGCACCACGCAGTCGGTTTGCACCGGCTTGCCGTGGGTGATCGTGCCGGTCTTGTCCAGGGCCAGGTAGTCGAGCTTGTAGCCACCCTCCAGGTACACGCCACCCTTGACCAGGATGCCCTTGCGCGCCGCTGCCGCCAGGCCGCTGACGATGGTCACCGGCGTGGAAATCACCAGCGCGCACGGGCAGGCCACCACCAGCAGCACCAGCGCCCGGTAGATCCAGTCGAACCACGGGGCGCCCATGAACAGCGGCGGGATGACCGCCACTGCCAGGGCCAGGGCGAACACCGCCGGGGTGTAATAGGTTGAAAATTGATCAACGAAACGCTGGGTGGGCGCCCGCGAGCCCTGGGCTTGTTCCACGGCGTGGATGATGCGCGCCAGGGTGGACTGGTTCGCGGCCGCCGTGACGGTGTATTCCAGTTCGCCGGCCTGGTTGATGGTGCCGGCGAACACCTTGTCGCCCACGGTTTTTTCCACCGGCAGGCTTTCGCCGGTGATCGGCGCCTGGTCGAGGGTCGAGCGACCGGCGACCACGTCGCCGTCCAGGGCCACGCGCTCGCCCGGGCGAACCCGGACCCGCGTGCCCAGGGCGATGGCCTTGACCTCCTGCACCTGCCAACGACCGTCGGCCTGCTGCACGGTGGCCTGTTCCGGAGCCATCTGCATCAGGCCGCTGATGGCGTTGCGCGCCCGGTCCAGGGATTTGGCTTCGATCAGTTCGGCCACGGTGAACAGGAACATCACCATCGCCGCTTCCGGCCACTGGCCGATCAGCACGGCGCCGGTCACGGCGATGCTCATCAGCGCGTTGATGTTCAGGTTGCGGTTCTTCAGGGCGATCCAGCCCTTCTTGTAGGTGCCCAGGCCCCCGCTGAGGATCGACACCAGCGCCACCACGGCCACCACCCAGCTGGGCGCGGCATGGGTGAAATGGATGACCTCGGCGGCCAGGGCCGTGACGCCGGACAGCGCCAGCGGCCACCAGGGCTTGGCCGGGGCCGGCGGTTGATGGGTGGGTTTCTCTTGCCCCGGCACCAGCGGCTCGGCCTGCATGCCCAAGGATTCGATGGCCTTGATGATCGGCGCGTCGTCGGGCAGGTCATGGGTCACGCCCAGCACGCGGTTGATCAGGTTGAATTCCAGCTGCTGCACGCCTCCGAGCTTGCCGAGCTTGTTCTGGATCAGCGTCTGTTCGGTGGGGCAGTCCATCGCCTCGATGCGAAAACTGCTCGACCGCGCGCCGTCTGTCGGCGCTTTGCCGAGCTTGACCACCGACGGGGCTGCTTTCGTGGAGCAGCAGGAGTGCCCGTGGTCATGGCCGTGGTCCGGCTTGTGGGTATGAAGGGAATCGCTCATCGGGTTGCGTCCGTGAAAAGTGCCTGTTGCACAGTAAAGACCCTGTAGCCACTATAGGGTCAAGCACCTATTCGGGAGGCACTGCCATGAAGATCGGCGAACTGGCGAAAATCACCGACTGCCAGGTCGAAACCATCCGCTACTACGAGCGCGAAGGCCTGCTGCCGGAACCGGCCCGCAGCGACGGCAACTACCGCGTCTACACCCAGGCCCACGCCGAGCGGCTGACGTTCATCCGCAACTGTCGAACCCTGGACATGACCCTGGAGGAAATCCGCAGCCTGCTGGCCCTGCGCGACAGCCCCCAGGACCAATGCGAAAGCGTCAATGCCCTGATCGATGAACACATCCACCACGTCAAGGCGCGCATCGATGGCCTGCTGGCCTTGCAGGCACAGCTGATCGACCTGCGCCATCGCTGTGGCGAAGGGCCGGACCTGGAACAGTGTGGGATCTTGCAGCGCCTGGAGGTGAGCGGGGCGGTGGTGCCGGAGGCAGAGCCCTCGCATGTGGGGCGCAGTCACGGGCATTGAGCCCTTGCCGCCAATCCGAATACACAGTGCCGCCTATGGCGAGCCTGTGGGAGCAAAGCTTGGTGTGAGCCTGTGGGAGCAAAGCTTGGTGTAAGCCTGTGGGAGCAAAGCTTGCTCGCGATGAACGATAACGCGATCTTCTGACGGATCGAGGCGTTTCCATCGCGAGCAAGCTTTGCCCCCACAGGTCCGTACACAGGGGCGATGATGGGGTTCTTTCAGACCGCCATCGGCGCGGTCATCGGCGCATGGTGCTGGTAGCCTTCGAGGCTGAAGTCGCTTGGCTCCACCCGCTCCAGCCACTCGGGCTGGTACACGCCGGTCTTGGCGAACTCCGGCACCCGTTCGGCAATCACCAGCCTGGGCATCGGGAACGGTTCGCGGGTGAGCTGTTCGTTGAGCATGTCCAGGTGGTTTTCGTAGACGTGCGCATCGCCGATGAAATAGGTGAACCAGCGCGGCGTGTAGCCGGTCAGGCGGCCGATCAGGCTCAGCAGCGCGGCGCCCTCGGTGAGGTTGAACGGCGTGCCCAGGCCCAGGTCGTTGGAGCGGATGTAGAGGGTCAGGGAAATTTCCCGGGTCTCGACATTCGGGTGGAACTGATAGAGCAGATGGCACGGCGGCAGGGCCATCTCGTCGAGCTGGGCGCAGTTCCAGCCATGGAACAGGATGCGCCGGCTGCCCGGGTCCTTGATGATGGTGTCGACGCACTGGCGAACCTGGTCGATGGCCTTGTACAGCACCACGTAGGCCTGGCCGTTTTCTTCGCCTTCGGCGATCTGCCGGTAACCCTGGGCCAGCGTCTGCTCGATGGCCGCCCGATTGTTCACCGGGATCTGCTTGTAGGCTGGCCACTTGCGCCATTGCACGCCGTAGATCTCGCCGAGGTCGTCATCGCCCTGGCGGAACGGATTGGCCAGCCACTGGGCGTTTTCGTTGGCGTTCTGGTCCCAGACCTTACAGCCCAGTGCCCGGAACTCGGCGGCGTTGTTGACGCCACGGAGGAAGCCGCACATCTCGCCGATGGCCGATTTGAACGCCATCTTGCGGGTGGTGATGGCCGGGAAACCGTCCTTCAGGTCGTAGCGCAGCATCGCCCCGGGGAAACTGATAGTGTTCACGCCCGTGCGGTTGGCTTGCTTGGTGCCGTTCTTGATGACGTGGGCCACCAGATCGAGATATTGCTTCATGGGTTACCTGTGTCCTTGAACCCGGGGCCAGCGCCCCGGGGTTCGATTTTCTTAAGCCTTGGCCGCCGCAGCCGGCGCACGATGATAAGCCAGCCAGATCAGTACCAGGCCGCCGACGATCATCGGCAGGCACAGCACCTGGCCCATGGTCAGCCAGTTCCACGCCAGATAGCCGAGCTGGGCGTCCGGTACCCGGACGAACTCGACGATGAAGCGGAAGATCCCGTAGAACAGTGCGAACATGCCCGACACCGCCATGGTGGGCCGCGGCTTGCGCGAGAACAGCCAGAGGATCAGGAACAGGGCCACGCCTTCAAGGGCGAACTGGTACAGCTGCGACGGATGGCGCGGCAACTGCGCCGGGTCGCTGAACGGCGGGAAGACCATCGCCCATGGCACGTCGGTTGGCTTGCCCCACAGTTCGGCATTGATGAAGTTGCCGATGCGCCCGGCGCCCAGGCCGATCGGCACCATCGGCGCGACGAAGTCCATCAGCTCGAAGAACGACTTGTTGTTGCGCTTGCCGAACCACACCGCCGCGAGCATCACGCCGATGAACCCCCCGTGGAACGACATGCCGCCCTTCCAGACCTCGAAGATCAGCGTCGGGTTGGCCAGGTAGGCGCTCAGGTCGTAGAACAGCACGTAGCCCAGGCGCCCGCCGACAATCACGCCCATGGACAGCCAGAACACCAGGTCGGAGAGCTTCTCCTTGTTCCAGGTCGGGTCGAAGCGGTTGAGCCGTCGCGACGCCAGCAGCCAGGCGCCGCCGATGCCGACCAGGTACATCAGGCCGTACCAGTGGATTTTCAGCGGGCCGATGGCCAGGGCCACCGGATCGATCTGCGGGTAAGGCAGCATTGATATTCCTCGTAAACGTCAAAAATACCCGGGCGACCGTGCCACCTCGGGATTAAGCCAGGATTGCGTCAGAGCAGGAAACTCAAGCCCACGCAGAACAGCAAAGCGGCGAACAGCCGTTTGAGCAAGCGCGGTGACAGGCGATGGGCCAGCCGCGCGCCGAAGCGGGCGAAGACCATGCTGGTCAGGGCGATGCCCAACAGCGCCGGCAAATACACAAAACCGAGACTATGGGGCGGCAGCAGTGGATCGTGCCAGCCCAGAATCATGAAACTTGTCGCACTGGCCAGGGCGATCGGCAGGCCGCAGGCCGATGACGTCGCCACCGCCTGTTGCATCGGCACGCTGCGCCAGGTCAGGAACGGTACGGTCAACGAACCGCCGCCGATGCCGAAAATCGCCGAGGCCCAGCCGATCACCGTACCGGCCACGGTCAGCCCGGCCTTGCCCGGCACCGTGCGGCTGGCCTTGGGCTTGAAGTCCAGGGCCAGTTGCACCGCGACGACCATGGCGAACACACCGATGATCTTCTGCAGGTTCGGGCCGGAAATCGCCTCGGCGGTGATGGCCCCGACACCGGCCCCCACCAGGATCCCGAGGGTCATCCAGGCGAAGATCGGCCAGCGCACCGCGCCCTTGCGCTGGTGCTCGCGCACGGCATTGACCGAGGTGAAGATGATCGACGCCAGGGAGGTGCCCACGGCCAGGTGCGTCAGGACCTGCGGATCGAAGCCCTGCAACGTGAAGCTGAACACCAGCACCGGCACGATGATCATCCCGCCGCCCACGCCGAACAGCCCGGCCAGCACGCCGGCACAGGCGCCGAGCAGCAGATAGAGCACGAATTCCACCAGCGTCTCCCCCAGCCATCCCCGAAACAAGAGCGGCATGGTAACGGATCCATGGCCTTGGGCTCCACTTAAGGCGATGGAAGCATGGGGGATGTGTGGGTAGAGTGGTCCATGATGGACTTACAGATAACCTCTGTAGCGAGGGGATTTATCCCCGTTGGGCTACACAGTAGCCCCGAGATTTTCAACTCAATCAATCGGGTACACCGCGTTGCCAGGTTTTAGGGCCGCTGCGCAACCCAGCGGGGATAAATCCCCTCGCCACAACGGTGTTCGCTTCGTTCCCTGCCGACTGGCCTTTTTAACAGGACAACCTGATGTGCCTGATCGTATTTGCCTGGCGTCCCGGCCACGCCCAGCCGCTGGTCCTGGCGGCCAACCGCGACGAGTTCTACGCCCGGCCGACCTTGCCCCTGGGCCAGTGGCCCGATGCGCCGCACGTTCATGCCGGGCGCGATCTCGAGGCCGGTGGCACCTGGCTGGGCGTTGGTGCCGAGGGCCGCTTTGCCGCGTTGACCAACATCCGTGATCCAGGCCAATTGCCGGCCTTCAAGTCGCGGGGTGAATTGGTGGCGCGGTTCCTGACCGCAAATCTGTCGATCGCCGACTACCTGGGGGAAGTCGTGCCCCGCGCCGGCGAATACGGTGGCTTCAACCTGCTGCTCGGCGACGGCTCCGAGCTGTGGCACCACAACGCCCGCGATACCCAGCCCCAGCGATTGGCCGAGGGGGTCTACGGTTTATCGAACGCCGGGCTGGACACCCCATGGCCCAAGTTGCTCAAGGCGCGCGCTGCGCTGGCGCAAGTGCTGGACGATCCACGTCCCGAGGCATTGCTGGCGCTGCTGGGCGGCCCACATCCCGCCCCGGTGGCTGAATTGCCGGACACCGGCGTGGGGTTGGCGACCGAGACACTGCTGTCGAGCGTGTTCATCGCCAGCCCCGCCTATGGGACGCGGGCGAGTACAGCGCTGATCGTCCATGCCGATGGGACACGGCACCTGGTCGAGCGCAGTTTCGGGCCCCATGGGGGGCATTTGGGGGAGGTGGAATTGCTCGTCTGAAGGGCTACCCGTGGCGAGGGGATTTATCCCCGCTGGGGCGCGAAGCGGCCCTCGGACATGTCTGGCACCGCAGGCGCCGATCCAAAGCAGGGGGCCGCTTCGCAGCCCAGCGGGGATAAATCCCCTCGCCACAAACTAGAGGGTCTTGTTCGAAGCCGGATTGATCATCCGCGCCAACCCGAGGTTCTTCAGCGCCAGTTGCAGGGAGCTGTGGATCACTTGCGGGTTGTCGATGGTCATGACTTCCGCCAGCAGTTCCTGGGCCTTGCTGAGGTTGATCTGGCGCAGCATCCACTTCACTTTCGGCAAGTTGGTGGCGTTCATCGACAGGCTGTCGAAACCCATCGCCATCAACAGCACGGCCGCTGCCGGGTCGCCGGCCATTTCGCCGCAGATGCTCACCGGCTTGCCTTCGGCATGGGCGTCGCGGACCACGGTCTGCAGTGCTTGCAGCACCGCGGGGTGAAGATAATCGTACAGGTCGGCCACCCGTGGGTTGTTGCGGTCCACGGCCAGCAGGTACTGGGTCAGGTCGTTGGAGCCGACCGACAGGAAGTCCACCTGGCGTGCCAGTTCCTTGGTCTGGTACACCGCTGCCGGGATCTCGATCATCACGCCCACCGGCGGCATCGGTACGTCGGTGCCTTCGTCGCGCACTTCGCCCCAGGCCCGGTGGATCAGGTGCAGGGCTTCTTCCAGCTCGTGGGTGCCGGAGATCATCGGCAGCAGGATGCGCAGGTTGTTCAGGCCTTCGCTGGCCTTGAGCATGGCGCGGGCCTGGACCAGGAAGATTTCCGGGTGGTCGAGCGTCACGCGGATGCCGCGCCAGCCGAGGAACGGGTTGTCTTCCTTGATCGGGAAATAGGACAGCGATTTGTCGCCGCCGATGTCCAGGCTGCGCATGGTCACCGGTTGCGGATGGAAGGCGGCCAGTTGTTCACGGTAGATGGCCAGCTGTTCCTTCTCGCTGGGGAAGCGCTGGTTGATCATGAACGGCACTTCGGTGCGGTACAGGCCTACGCCCTCGGCACCGCGCTTCTGCGCCCGGGCCACGTCGGCCAGCAGGCCGGTGTTGACCCACAGCGGCATGCGATGGCCGTCCAGCGTCACGCAAGGCAGGTCGCGCAGCGCATCCAGGCCCAGGGCCAGTTGCTTCTCTTCTTCCACCACGTCGGCGAACTGCTTGCGCAGCACGTCGCTGGGGTTGGTGTAGACCTCGCCGTGGTAGCCGTCGACGATCATCTGGATGCCGTCGACCTTGGAATACGGCAGGTCCACCAGGCCCATCACCGTCGGGATGCCCATGGCCCGGGCCAGGATCGCCACGTGGGAGTTGCCCGAGCCCAGTACCGAGACCAGCCCCGCCAGCTTGCCTTCGGGCACTTCGCCGAGCATGGCCGGGGTCAGCTCTTCGCTGACCAGGATGGTGTTGTCGGGGTAGACCAGGGTCTGCTGGCGCTCCTGCTGCAAGTAGGCCAGCAGCCGGCGGCCGAGGTCCTTGACGTCGGAGGCGCGCTCGCGCAGGTAGGCGTCGTCCATCAGTTCGAAACGGTTGACGTGGTCGGTCACCACCTGGCGCAGCGCGCCCTGGGCCCATTGGCCGGTCTTGATGACCGTGGTCACCTCGCTGCCCAGGGAGGCGTCGTCGAGCATCATCAGGTAGACGTCGAACAGTGCGCGCTCTTCGGGGCGCAGTTGCGTCGCCAGTTTGGCCGACAGGGCGCGCATGTCGGCGCGCACGCCTTCGATGGCGGTCTTGAACAGCGCCAGTTCGGCGTTGATGTCGGTGATGGTCTTGTCCGGCACCACGTCGAGGTCGGCGGGCGGCAGCATGACCACCGCCGTGCCCACCGCCGCACCTGGCGAACCGGGCACGCCGACGAACTTGGCTTCCTGGATGCCCTTGCCCTGGCGGCCCAGGCCACTGATCGAGCCGGTGGCCTCGGCGTGGGCGATCACCCCGGCCAGTTGCGCGCTCATCGTCACGAGGAAGGCTTCTTCACCCTCGTCGAACTGGCGCCGCTCCTTTTGCTGGATGACCAGCACGCCGACGACGCGGCGGTGGTGGATGATCGGGGCGCCGAGGAACGAGGCGTAGCGTTCCTCGCCGGTTTCGGCGAAGTAGCGGTAGCGCGGGTGGTCGGCGGCGTTCTCGAGGTTCAGGGGTTCTTCGCGCGTGCCGACCAGGCCGACCAGACCTTCGTTGGGGGCCATGCTGACCTTGCCGATCGAGCGCTTGTTCAAGCCCTCGGTGGCCATCAGCACGAAACGGTTGGTCTCGGGGTCCAGCAGGTAGACCGAGCAGACCTGGCTGCCCATGGCCTCTTTGACGCGCAATACAATAATCCCCAACGCCGCCTTGAGATCCTTGGCGGAGTTAACTTCCTGGACGATCTTGCGCAGCGTATTGAGCATGGCTCGGGGTCGAACTCCGTCGTCAGTCGCGCGTCAGCAGGCGCGGGGCAAGCTCTTTGAGAGCGCGTCGATACACCTCGCGCTTGAATGTCACCACCTGGCCCAACGGATACCAATAGCTGACCCAGCGCCAGCCATCGAACTCCGGTTTACCGGTCAAATCCATCCGCACCCGCTGCTCGTTGGAGATCAGGCGCAGGAGAAACCATTTCTGCTTCTGGCCGATGCACAGCGGTTGGCTGTGGGTGCGGACCAGGCGTTGCGGCAAACGATAGCGCAACCAGCCGCGGGTGCAGGCGAGTATTTCGACATCTTCTCGCTCCAGCCCCACTTCTTCGTTCAACTCGCGGTACAAGGCCTCTTCCGGCGTCTCCTGGGGGTTGATCCCGCCCTGGGGAAACTGCCAGGCGTCTTGATTGATACGGCGAGCCCATAGCACCTGCCCTGCATCATTCGTCAGAATGATCCCCACATTGGGGCGGAAACCATCGGGGTCGATCACGGCAACAACCTCGCAAACGCATGTCGCCGCATTGTTCCACAAAGGTTGTGAAAGCAGCAACGCGCCGGCCTACCTTATGTGCACTCTTGTGAAAAGTCCGTATTCTGGACACCTTTCTTCAGATTTTTCAGCGAGTAACTGCAATGCGGCTGGCCTTATTCGACTTGGACAACACCTTGCTGGGCGGCGACAGCGACCACGCGTGGGGCGATTACCTGTGTGAGCGCGGCTTTCTCGACGCCGTCGCCTACAAGGCGCGCAACGACGCGTTCTACCAGGACTACCTGGCCGGCAAGCTCGACAACGCCGAGTACCTGAATTTTTGCCTGGAAATCCTGGGCCGCACCGAGATGGACGTGCTGGCCCAGTGGCATTTGGACTACATGCGCGATTGCATCGAGCCGATTGTGTTGCCCCAGGCCCTGGACCTGTTGAAAAAGCACCGTGACGCCGGCGACAAGCTGGTGATCATCACTGCCACCAACCGCTTCGTCACCACCCCGATCGCCGAGCGCCTGGGGGTCGAGACCCTGATCGCCACCGAGTGCGAGATGATCGACGGCCGCTACAGTGGCCGCAGCACCGATATCCCGTGCTTTCGCGAAGGCAAGGTGACCCGGCTGAATCGTTGGTTGCAAGAGACCGGCTATTCGCTGGAGGACAGTTACTTCTACAGCGACTCGATGAATGACCTGCCGTTGCTGGAGGTGGTGACACATCCGGTGGCGGTCGATCCGGATCCGAACCTGCGGGCCGAGGCCCAGAAGCGGGGTTGGCCGGTGATTTCGTTGCGTGGCTGAAGCCCCTATCGCGAGCAAGCTCGCTCCCACAGGGGATTTGCGTCGATCACAGAACCCTGTGGGAGCGAGCTTGCTCGCGATAAAGGCAACACAGTCCAAAGCCTTAAACCGGCTTGGCCCCCATCAACCCTGCAATGGCGATAAAGCAGAGAACACTGAACAACGCCAAGGCAAAGGTAAACTTGCCACTACCTCCCGGCGCCCTGCGCAATGTGTTCAGCCGCACCAGCAGCCAGAACCCCGCCAGCGCCGCCAGGGTATAAAGCACGCTGGAAGCCAGCAGCCAGGTCTGCCCCAGTGGCCAGCCGACCTGATGCACCATCTGCCAGCCGGTGAACGGCAGGCTCGCCAGGGACAGGCCCATCGCCAGCCAGACAAACAGCCGAGGGCGTTGCAGGGTACGGGCCGGTGCCGTGGCATCGCCATTGCGGCGTGTCCGCCAGACCCAGATGGCCAGCCCCACCGCGCCCGCCAGGAGCAGTACCGTGGCGACGACGTGAGCGATCTTCAGCGCAGTCAGCGTTTCCATCGTTCGATTTCCTCAAGTCCTGCCCAATAGCCTAGCCCCGATCCTGGCTTTATCAGCCCAGGAACAGCTGGTACGCCGGGTTGTCGCTTTCATCCCAGTAGGGGTAGCCGATTTCCTCCAGCGCCGCCGGCACCAGGTGGCGCTCATCGTGAGGCACTTGCAGCCCGGCGACGACGCGGCCATCCGCCGCGCCGTGATTGCGATAGTGGAACATCGAGATGTTCCAGCGCCCGCCCAGCTTGTTGAGAAAGTTGAACAGCGCGCCCGGGCGTTCCGGGAATTCGAAGCGCAGCACCACTTCGTCGATGACGTGGGCCGCGTGCCCGCCGACCATGTGGCGGATGTGCAACTTGGCCAATTCGTTGTCGGTCAGGTCCAGCACCGGGAAGCCCTGCTCGGTCAGGCTGGCGATCAGCGCCGTGCGCGGGTCGTTTTCCGGGTGCGTCTGCACGCCCACGAAGATGTGGGCTTCGCTGCCGGTGTTGTAGCGGTAGTTGAATTCGGTGATCTGGCGCTTGCCGATGGCTTCGCAGAAAGCCTTGAAGCTGCCCGGCTGCTCGGGGATGGTCACCGCGATGATCGCCTCGCGGCCTTCGCCCAGTTCGGCGCGCTCGGCCACGTGGCGCAAACGGTCGAAGTTGACGTTGGCGCCGGAATCGATGGCCACCAGGGTCTGGCCGCTGATGGCTCGGGACTCGACGTACTTCTTGATCCCGGCCACGCCCAAGGCACCGGCAGGTTCGGTGATCGAGCGGGTATCGTCGTAGATATCCTTGATTGCAGCGCAGATCTCGTCGGTGCTGACGGTGATCACTTCATCCACATAGTGCTTGCAAATGTCGAAGGTGTGCTGGCCGATCTGTGCCACGGCGACGCCATCGGCAAACAGCCCCACCGTCGGCAGCACCACGCGCTCACCGGCGGCCAGGGCCGCTTGCAGGCAATTGGAGTCGTCCGGCTCGACGCCGATGACCTTGATGTCCGGCCGCAGGTATTTCACGTAGGCCGCGATCCCGGCGATCAACCCGCCACCGCCCACCGGGACGAAAATCGCGTCCAGGCGCCCGGGGTGCTGGCGCAGGATTTCCATCGCTACCGTGCCCTGCCCGGCAATGGTGTGGGGATCGTCATACGGGTGGATGTAGACGTAGCCCTTTTCGTCGACCAGTTTCAGCGAGTAGGCCAGGGCTTCAGGGAACGAGTCGCCGTGCAACACCACCTTGCCGCCACGGGAGCGCACGCCTTCGACCTTGATCTCCGGGGTGGTCTTGGGCATCACGATGGTGGCCTTGACCCCCAGCACCTTGGCCGCCAGGGCCAGGCCCTGGGCATGGTTGCCCGCCGAGGCCGTGACCACGCCGCGGGCGCGCTCCTCGTCGCTGAGCTGGGTCAGCTTGTTGTAGGCCCCACGAATCTTGAACGAGAACACCGGCTGCAAGTCTTCGCGCTTGAGCCAGATGTCGTTGCCCAGCCGTTCGGACAACTGGCGAGCGGTCTGCAGCGGGGTTTCTACGGCAACGTCGTAAACGCGCGAGGTGAGGATCTTTTTGACGTACTGTTCAAGCATCGGAAAGCATCACTGGGCGGGTTGGGCAGGGCCAAGGAGTCTAACCCGGCTTTTGGCCGGGCGACCACACGAATCCCGAGGTTTTGTTGGGTTATACTCGCGCCCCTCTTAACTCCCTGCCCGTTTTCGGAGCCCGCATGACCCAGGATCAACTCAAACAGGCCGTGGCCCAGGCCGCCGTCGACCTCATCCTCCCGAAACTGGATGACAAGAGCATCGTCGGGGTCGGCACCGGCTCCACGGCCAACTGCTTCATCGACGCGCTGGCCAGGCACAAGGGCGCATTCGATGGCGCGGTCGCCAGCTCCGAGGCCACCGCCGCGCGGCTGAAGGGCCACGGGATCCCGGTGTACGAGCTCAACACCGTGAGCGACCTGGAGTTCTACATCGACGGCGCCGATGAAAGCGACGCGCACCTGAACCTGATCAAGGGCGGCGGCGCGGCCCTGACCCGCGAGAAGATCGTCGCCGCCGTGGCCAAGACGTTCATCTGCATCGCCGATGCCAGCAAGCTGGTGCCGGTGCTTGGCGCGTTCCCGTTGCCGGTGGAAGTCATCCCGATGGCTCGCAGCCATGTCGCCCGCCAACTGGTCAAGCTGGGCGGCGACCCGGTCTACCGTGAAGGCGTGCTGACCGACAACGGCAACATCATCCTGGACGTGCACAACCTGCAGATCACCCACCCGGTGGAGCTGGAAAGCCAGATCAACGCCATCGTCGGCGTGGTCACCAATGGCCTGTTCGCGGCGCGCCCGGCCGATGTGCTGTTGTTGGGCACGGCTGAAGGGGTGAAGACCCTGCGGGCGGAATAACCTGCTCTCTTGAGTGAAGCAACCCTTGTGGGAGCGAGCTTGCTCGCGATAGCGGTCTAGCCGGCACATTAATGTTGGCCGGCATACCGCTATCGCGAGCAAGCTCGCTCCCACATTGGTTTGTTGTTCAGGATCAGTGGCTCAAGGCTGCGGCTTCTTGAACACATAGAACAGGTTCGGCTCGCTCACCAGGTACAAAGTGCCGTCGTCGTCCATGGCGAGGCCTTCGGCCTGGGGCACGGTCTGCTGCAAGCCCTGGCGCCCCTTGCTCAGCGACAACGTGCTGAGCGGGCGGCCGTCGATATCCAGTTCGATGATCAATCGCGATTCCTCCGACAGCGCCAGCAAGTGACCGCTGCGCTCATCGTATTGCAGGCTGGAAAGGTCGCGCACGAACAGGCCGGCATCGCGCTTGGGGTTGTTGATCACATGGACCGCGTAGGACTTTTCTGGATTCAGATGGGGAAACCCGTGCACTTCATAAATCAGCATCGGGTCGCGTTCCTTGGCCACGAATAGCCGCTTGCCCACCGAGTCGTAGGCCAACCCTTCGAACCCCTTGTTGCTGCTCATGTGCACGCCGAGGGTCATCTGCTCGGCGTCGGCGGCGTCGAGGAAGCGGGTGTCCTGGTCCAGGTGGATCTTGATCAGCCGCTGCTGGCGTTCGTCGGTGATGACGTAGGTGTCTTCGCTGATGAACTCCACCGCTTCCGGGTCGCCGAAGCCCACCAGGGCGATGCGCCGCAGGATCCGGCCATCGAGTGACAGCTCCACCAGCTCCGGATTCTGGTTGGTGACGGTGAACAGGCTCTTGCGTATCGGATCGAAGGTCAGCGCCGAGACATCGTCGGCCAGGCCCTCGATGACCTGTGCTTCCACCGTGACCCGGTACTGGTCCAGTGCAATGGCCTGCCCGTGGGCGGGGCTCCAGAGAGCATTGAGGTTGAACCAGGCGCGCTCGAACAGGCGCAGGTGCTGTCCCACTGCGATCGCGGCGATCAGGGCGATGGCCAGCAGCATCAGGATCAGGGGCTTGGGGCGGGCGAATCGACGCATGTTGGGGTGGGCTCGGATAAGAACAGGCGGCTGAAATATCACGACTACCTGAACTGAAGCTTAATGGCCGTGTGCCACACCCTACAGCGAAGGAGGAATAATCCTACAAGGTCAGCGTTGTTTTTCGAAACGATAGAACAGATTCGGTTCGCTCACCATGTACAGGTTGCCCGCCTCATCGACGGTGACGCCCTCGGCGCGAGGGATCGTGTCCTTCAGGCCGTTGAAGCCGCCCAGCAGGGTCATGAAGCTGACCTGGTCGCCTTTCTCGTCGAGCTCCAGCAGCAGATGGGAATCGGCCGAAAGCACCAGCATGTGACCGGTGCGAGGGTCGATCGCCAGGGCCGAGAGGTTGCGCAGGTCCAGCTCATTGCTGACATGGATCTGCTTGTCGCCCTTGAGCGATTGGCTGCCGTCGCTTTTCCAGGTGAACAGCGCCGGTGGCCGTTCTTCACCCAGCACCAATTGTTGGTTGCGCGGGTCCCAGACGATCCCTTCGAAGCCCTTGTTCTGGTTCTTCGACGGGCCCAGGTCGTAGCGCGGGAAATCGGTACTGTTCAGCTCGCGGGTGTCGGCCCCCACCTGGACGATCGACAGGCTGTGATCGCGCTCATCGGTAATCGCCAGCAGGCCGTTCTCCATATAGGTCACGCCCTCCGGGTTGCTCCAGCCCACCAGCGGCATCTTGCGCAGCACGTCGCCCTGCAGGGAAAGCTCCACCAGGAACGGATTCTTGCCCATGACGGCGAACAATGTCCTCGTCTGCGGGTTGTAGGTCACATCGGACGCCTCGTCCTTCTCCATGCCAGGCAGCGGCTTGGCGTCGATCACGGCGCGATAGTCCGGCAGCCAGACACTTTCCTGGCGCTGGGCCGGGCTTTGGAAGCGTTCCGCCAGCCAGAGCAGGCCGCGGTCATCCCAGTGCATCGCGAACACCAGGCCATAGGCCGCGGCCACGGCCAGCAATGACCAGGCATACCAGGGCAGGGCGAAGCGGGAACGACGGGCGGGCTTGGTGGTGGACAGCGCGTGGGGTTTGGCCATGGGGAGAATGCGTTCCAGGGAATTCGGGCTAAGGGAATGGCTGGCTCAGATGCCGCATTCGCCGGAATTATCCGGGTGGCATGTGAAAAAACAGTAAAACGACAGTCTTCAGGAAGAAAGCCAGACACCTGTGGGAGCGGGCTTGCTCGCGAATACGGTGTGTCAGTCGACCTTTATGTGTCTGATGCGCCGCATTCGCGAGCAAGCCCGCTCCCACATTTGATGCTGAGGTAACAAAACCGCGTTAGCGAACGCTGCTCTCGAAGCGGCTCGCGCCCGGCAGTTCCAGCACCAATTCATCGCCGGCATTCAGCGGCCCGACACCGGCCGGGGTGCCGGTGAGGATCACGTCGCCGGCCTGCAGCGAGAAGCAGCCGGCCATGTACTGGATCATCGGCACGATGGGGTTGAGCATCAGGCGGCTGTTGCCGTCCTGGCGCACTTCGCCGTTGATGGTCAGGCGCACGGGGATGTCGGTGAGGTCGGCAAAGGTGCTGCTGGGCACGAACGGCGCGATCACGGCCGCGCCGTCGAACGACTTGGCGACTTCCCAGGGCAGGCCCTTGGCCTTGAGCTCGGCCTGCTTGTCCCGAAGGGTCAGGTCCAGGGCCGGGGCGAAGCCGGAGATGGCGTCGAGGATTTCCTCGGCACTCGGCCGTGTCGACAGCGGCTTGCCGATCAGCACGGCGATCTCTGCCTCGTAGTGCACCGCGCCGCGCTCGGACGGAATGCTGAAGCCGCCTTCCAGCGGCACCACGCAACTGCCCGGCTTGATGAACAGCAGCGGTTCAGTGGGCACCGGGTTATCCAGTTCCTTTGCATGTTCGGCGTAGTTGCGGCCAATGCACACCACTTTTCCCACCGGGAAGTGAATGCGTGTGCCGTCGACGTACTGGTGCTGATAGCTCATTACCGACTCCTGCTGCTGAAATTCAGGTGGTTCAAGGGGTCAAGCCGCGAAGATCTTGCCCGGGTTCATGATGCCGTTCGGGTCGAAGACCGCCTTCACGGCCTTCATGTATTCGATTTCCACGGGCGAACGACTATAGGCCAGGTAGTCGCGCTTGGTCATGCCCACGCCATGTTCGGCCGAGATCGAGCCGTTGTACTTCTCGACGATCTCGAACACCCACTTGTTCACCGTGGCGCATCTGGCGAAGAACTCGTCCTTGCTCAGGTTCTCCGGCTTGAGGATGTTCAGGTGCAGGTTGCCGTCGCCGATGTGGCCGTACCAGACGACTTCGAAATCCGGGTAATGTTTGCCAACGATGGCGTCAATTTCCCGGAGGAAATCCGGGACTTTCGACACCGTGACCGAAATGTCGTTCTTATATGGCGTCCAGTGGGAGATGGTCTCGGAGATGTACTCGCGCAGTTTCCACAGGTTCTGCAACTGGGTTTGGCTCTGGCTCATCACGCCGTCCAGCACCCAGCCCTGTTCCACGCAGTGCTCGAAGGTTTCCAGCGCCTGGTTGGCAACGTCTTCGGTGCTGGCCTCGAACTCCAGCAGGGCATAGAACGGGCAGTCGGTCTCGAACGGCGCCGGCACGTCACCGCGACCGAGGATCTTGGCCAGGGCCTTGTCGGAGAAGAATTCGAAGGCGGTCAGGTCGAGCTTGCCCTGGAAGGCGTGCAGCACCGGCATGATCGAGGCGAAGTCCGGCGTGCCGAGCACCATCGCCGTGAGGTTCTTCGGCGCCCGGTCCAGGCGCAGGGTGGCCTCGACCACGAAACCGAGGGTGCCCTCGGCGCCGATGAACAATTGGCGCAGGTCGTAGCCGGTGGCGTTCTTGATCAGGTCCTTGTTCAGTTCCAGCAGGTCGCCCTTGCCGGTGACGACCTTCAGGCCTGCTACCCAGTTGCGGGTCATGCCGTAGCGAATGACCTTGATCCCGCCGGCATTGGTGGAAATGTTGCCGCCAATCTGGCTCGAACCGGCCGAGGCGAAGTCCACCGGGTAGTACAGCCCGTGCTCCTCGGCCTTGTTCTGCAACTGTTCGGTGATCACGCCTGGCTGGCACACGGCGGTGCGGTCGGTGAGGTTCACGTCGAGGATCTGGTTCATGTAGTCGAACGACACCACCACTTCGCCATGGGCGGCCACGGCGGCGGCAGAGAGCCCGGTACGTCCACCCGAGGGTACGAGGGCGACCTGGCGGGTGTTGGCCCAGCGCACGATGGCCTGCACCTGCTCGATGCTCTTGGGGAAGACGATCGCGCTTGGCGCGGGGGCGAAATGCCGGGTCCAGTCCTTGCCGTAAGCGTTCAGGGAGTCGGCGTCGGTCAGGACCTTGCCGGGCTCGACCAGGGTCTTCAACTCAGCTATCAGGTCAGGAATGGTCATCGACAGAACTCTCGAACAATTCATGGTCATCCTGAGAACGCTTCACGTCGCAGGAATGAGTGATTAGCAGGGTCGGTATGCTAGCATACCGACCCCGCAGCGTAGTGCCCAACGGCTGTTCTGCGGCGACGGCTGTCACGCCGGTCGGGCCAGCCCCGCGCTGTCCGATTCCCTGCCATTTTTCCCCGGGACACAGGTTTACGCAGATGAGCAAGACTTCTCTCGATAAGAGCAAGATCAAGTTCCTTCTTCTCGAAGGCGTCCACCAATCGGCTGTCGACGTCCTCAAGTCGGCGGGCTACACCAGCATCGAGTACATCACCAGTTCTCTGCCGGAAGCCCAGCTCAAGGAAAAGATCGCCGATGCTCACTTCATCGGCATTCGCTCCCGCACGCAATTGACCGAAGAGATCTTCGACCACGCCAAGAAACTGGTCGCGGTCGGCTGCTTCTGCATCGGCACCAACCAGGTTGACCTCAACGCGGCCCGCGAGCGCGGCATCGCGGTGTTCAACGCGCCGTACTCCAACACCCGTTCCGTTGCCGAACTGGTGCTGGCCGAAGCGATCCTGCTGCTGCGTGGTATCCCCGAGAAGAACGCTTCCTGCCACCGTGGCGGCTGGATCAAGAGTGCGGCCAACTCCTTCGAGATCCGCGGCAAGAAGCTGGGGATCGTCGGCTACGGCTCGATCGGCACCCAACTGTCGGTCCTGGCCGAAGGCCTGGGCATGCAGGTCTACTTCTACGACACCGTGACCAAGCTGCCGCTGGGCAACGCCACCCAGGTCAACGACCTGCACGAGCTGCTGGGCATGTCCGATATCGTCACCCTGCACGTGCCGGAAACCCCCGCCACCCAGTGGATGATCGGCGAGAAGGAAATCCGCGCCATCAAGAAGGGCGGGATCCTGATCAACGCCGCCCGTGGCACCGTGGTCAAGCTCGAAGCCCTGGCCGAAGCGATCAAGGACAAGCACCTGATCGGCGCCGCCATCGACGTGTTCCCGGTGGAGCCGCGCTCCAACGACGACATCTTCGAAAGCCCGCTGCGCGGCCTGGACAACGTGATCCTGACCCCGCACATCGGTGGCTCCACCGCTGAGGCGCAAGCCAACATCGGCCTGGAAGTGGCGGAAAAGCTGGTCAAGTACAGCGACAACGGTACGTCGGTATCGTCCGTCAACTTCCCGGAAGTGGCCCTGCCAGCTCACCCTGGCAAGCACCGCCTGCTGCACATCCACGAAAACATCCCGGGTGTGATGAGCGAGATCAACAAGGTCTTCGCCGAAAACGGCATCAACATTTCCGGCCAGTTCCTGCAGACCAACGAGAAAGTCGGCTACGTCGTGATCGACGTCGATGCCGAATATTCGGACCTGGCGCAAGAGAAACTGCAGCACATCAAGGGCACCATCCGGTGCCGCGTGCTGTTCTAAGCCGGCCTGGCCTGCAGTGAAAAACGGGAGCCCGCAGGGGCTCCCGTTTTTTTATGACACAACCTGGAAACCTGTGGGAGCGAGCTTGCTCGCGATGGCGGCATGTCAGCCAATATTAACGTGTCGGACAGACTGTCATCGCGAGCAAGCTCGCTCCCACAGGGGGCTGTGTTGGGCCAGCCGATAGGCCGTTACTTCACATTCACCGTGATCTTCTTGGAGACGATGGGCGGATCGAACGGCATGTGGCCGCTGTCGCCCAGTTCCAGTTGCAAGGTGTGCTTGCCCGGGGCCAGTTTGATGATCTCCTCGGTCTGGGCCTTGCCGAAGTGCATGTGGTTGGCGTCGTTCGGAATCGCTGCGCCGGCGGCCGGCAATTGGTCGACGTCGATCAGCAGGTGGTGATGCCCGGTATTCTTGGTCACGTCACCTGCCGGCGCCAGTGCGATACCCTTGACGCCGAACTTGACCTTGAATTCCTGGGGGACAGTGGCCCCGTCGGCCGGGGAAACGATGAATACTTCAGCGCCCTTGGGGGCGGGAGTCGCGGCGGTCGCCAGCATCGAAGCGCCCAGCAACAGGCTGGCCAACGCGGTACGAGACATAAAGCTTTTCATTTTTTTCTCCAGTTTTTTCATGAAATCCGCAGGGTCATGACAACTTCATGACCAATCGTTGTCGAAGGCTGCAACAACCATAGCAAAGCGAGCCTGAAACGAGCGTCGCTTGTATAAATACCAAGGAGTGACCATGCGTTTCCTGCCTGGCCTGATCTGCCTGCTACCCCTTTTGAGCCCTTTGGCTCATGCCGAGTTGATCGACGACATCAACGACCGTGGCGAGCTGCGCATCGCCCTGGAGGCCAATGCCGCGCCGTTCAATTTCAAGGAAGACGGCAAGCTCACCGGTTTCGAAGTGGAACTGGGCCAAATGCTCGCCAGTGAGCTGGATGTGCGCGCCGACTTCGTGGTCACCGATGCCGCGGACCTGCTGACCGGTGTGGAAAGCGGCAAGTACGACGTCGCCATCAACCACATAGCAATGACCCCGGAACTGGCCGAACGTTTCGACACCAGTGCCGCTTACAGTCAACCGGATGCGCAATGGTTGGCGAGCAAGGATGAAACCCAGCGCCCGCTGATGATGGCGCAGTCTTTCCAGCCAGAGGAAAAGAGTGGCCCGGCGCCGCACCTGGTGATCCCGTTCCAGAAGGGCAACCCGGCGTTCAAGGCCAGCCTGGACAACGCACTGGGGCGTATCAAGGATGACGGGAGGCTGGAGCAGTTGTCGCAGAAGTGGTTGAAAGAGCAGGAATGATTCAAGCACCGTCCTTTGTGGCGAGGGGATTTATCCCCGCAGGGGTGCGAAGCGCCCCTATGCAAGCGCTGCATTCCATTTGAAGCGCCGAGACAGCGGCTACTAGGGGTGCTTCGCACCCCAACGGGGATAAATCCCCTCGCCACAGGGGTTAGTCCTCAATTTTTACGCCACACACTCGCCAGCCACGGCTGTTGCTCGCGCGGCAGCCCCGCCGGTCGGTAGTAGTGCTCCAGTTCGACGAAGCCGGCCTCGCTGAGCAATGCGCGCCAAGCCTCCAGGTCGTGGTAGGCGCCGAAACGCTGGCCATTCCAGCCTTCCTGGTTCTCGCCTCGCGGGTTGGAGCTGAACAGCACGCCGCCGGGCTTGAGCGTGGCATGCAATTGCGCCAGCACCCGAGGCAGCTCCTGGACGGGAACATGAAAGAGCACCGCGTTGGCGAAAATCCCGTCAAAGTGCTCGGCCGGCAGGTCTAGCGCCAGGAAGTCCTGTTGCCACACTTCACAACCGCTGTCCTGGCGCGCCATCCGGGCGAACGCTTCCGAGCCGTCGAGGCCGACCGCGACATGGCCCATGGCTGTGAATGTGCGAAGGTCGCGCCCCGGGCCGCAGCCGAAATCCAGGATGTGCAGCGGTGCTTGGCCCTGGATGTGCCGCAGCAAGGCGTCGATGTTCTGGCTGACATCGTGGTCGCGGGTATCTTCGCGGAAGCTCTCTGCCACGGCGTTGTAATGGCCCAGGGTCGTGGCGGTGATGGCGTGCAGGTCGTCGGTGGTGTGTTTCATGGTCAAGGGCTTGGGTGGGGAGTGTCAGTTGACTATACCGCAAGCCTCCTGACCGCTTCGCGGCCAATCGCGAGCAAGCTCGCTCCCACAATGAACCGCGTTTCAGCGCTTGTTCAAGCCCCGCGCCAGGCGGTCCCCACCCACCTGGATCAGCGCCACCAGTGCCACCAGCAACACGATCACCGTGAGCATGATCTGGCTGTCGAAACGCTGGTAGCCGTAGCGGTAGGCGATGTCGCCCAGGCCGCCGGCGCCGATGGCCCCGGCCATCGCCGAGGAGTTGATCATGGTCACCAGGGTGATGGTGAAGCCGCCGACGATGCCCGGCAGCGCTTCGGGCAGCAGCACGTGCCAGACGATGTGCCAGCGCCGGCAACCCATGGCCTGGGCGGCCTCGATCAACCCATGGTCGACCTCCCGCAGGCTGACCTCGGCGATGCGGGCGAAGAACGGCGTGGCGGCGATGGTCAGCGGCACCACGGCGGCCCAGACGCCGTAGGTGGTGCCGACGATCAGCCGGGTGAACGGGATCAGCGTCACCATCAGGATCAGGAAAGGGATCGAGCGGAACAGGTTGACGAATGCGCCCAGGGCCTTGTTCAAGGCGGGCGCTTCATAGATGCCGCCCTTGCCGCTGGTGACCAGGATCACCGCCAGCGGTATGCCCGCCAGCAACGCGATCAGCGACGACACCCCGACCATCAGGAACGTGTCGATAAAGCCCTGCAATAACCGATCAAACCACATAACCCAGCACCTCCACCCGTTGTGCCCAATCGCCCGCTCGCTGCCGCAGTTCCTCGGCGCCCCACGACGAGCCGCTCACCGCCAATAGCAATTGCCCCAGCCCGTGGCCCTGGATCCGTTCGATGCCGCCGTGCAGCAAGCGCACTCGCCCGCCGAGGGCGTTGAACAGGGCGGCGAGGTCGGGCTCGTGCTGGTCGATGCCGGTGAACTGCAAGCGCAGCACGGTCGCCGCTTGCGCCGAGGCCGGTTGCGCTTGCAAACGGTTTTGCAGTTCCTCGGGCACCGCGTGTTGCAAGGGCGCGAGCAGCGTCTTGCTGACGGCATGCCGGGGGTTGCCGAACACTTCCCAGACCGGTCCCTGCTCGACGATCCGGCCTTGTTCGAGCACCACCACCCGGTCGCAGACTTCGCGAATCACCGCCATTTCATGGGTGATCAGGACGATGGTCAGGCCCAGGCGCTGGTTGATCTCGCGCAGCAGCCCGAGGATCGACTGGGTCGTCTCCGGGTCCAGGGCCGAGGTGGCTTCGTCGCAGAGCAGGATCTGTGGGTCATGGACCAGCGCCCGGGCGATCCCGACGCGTTGTTTCTGCCCGCCCGAGAGTTGCGCCGGGTAGGCCTGGTGCTTGCCTTGCAGGCCGACCAGTTCCAGCAGTTCACGGACCTTTCGTTGGCGTTGGTCCTTGGGTACGCCCGCCACCTTCAGCGGCAATTCGACGTTCTGCCACACGGTCTTGGCCGACATCAGGTTGAAATGCTGGAAGATCATGCCGATGCGCCGGCGCAGTTGCACCAAGTGGTCCTCATCGAACTGGCCGATGTCCACCTGGTCGATCAGCACCCGTCCACTGCTCGGTTGTTCGAGGCGGTTGATGGTGCGGATCAGCGATGACTTGCCCGCGCCACTGCGGCCGATGATGCCGAACACCTCGCCGCGCTGGATCGCCAGGTCGATGCCTTGCAGGGCGGCCACCGGGCCCTGGGCGCCGTCGTAGGTCTTGCCCAGGCCGATGAAGCGCACATGGGCACGGTTCAGATCCGGGTGCAGTTCGGTCGGGTCGGCGCTCGCCGGGGCGGGGGCTTGCTCGCGAAGCCTGGCGTTGATGGCATTCATGTTCAACCTTCCCAACCGGCCTGGTAGAGCTTGCCGTGGGCCTTGTCGAGGGCCGCACGAACGGCGGGCGAGTGCTGGTAGATATCGACGAACTTGGCCAGCCTGGGGTCGTCCTTGCTCTTGGGCTGGATCACGAACTGGATCACGTACTCCTTGTGATCGAGGCCATCGAACAGCAGGGCCGACGTGGCATCGAAGGTTTTCGCCAGGCGGATGTAGGCCGGGTAGCCCTGCACCAGGTCGGCGTCGTCATAGGCGCGCACCAGTTGCACGGCTTCGACCTGGAGGATCCTGAGCTTCTTCGGGTTGGCGATGATGTCGTCTTCGGTGGCCTTGTAGCCCACCCCGGGCTTGAGGCTGATCAGCCCGGCCTTGGCCAGCAGTTGCAGGCCACGACCGCTGTTGATCGGGTCGTTGGCAATGGCCACGCTCGCGCCCTCGGGCAACTCGTCGAAGCTTTTGTATTTCTTCGAATACAGGCCGACGTTGTTGATGATCCCCGGGGCAAAGGGCACCAGGTCGAACCCGGCGGCGGCCTTGGCGTTTTCCAGGAACGGGATGTGCTGGAAGTAATTCACATCGATATCACCGGCGGCCAGGCTGACATTGGGTGCGATCCAGTCGCTGAACTCCACCAGCTCGACTTTCAGGCCTTGCTTGCCGGCCTCCTCGACGGCGGCCTCCAGGGGAATGGCGAAGGCGGCGGTGGTGTCGATCTTCAAGGGGCCATCGGCGGCGAACAGGGCCGAGCTGAACAGGCCGAGGGTCAGGGCCAGTGCTTTGACTGGCAGGGTCAGGCGTTGCTTGGTCATGTCGGGTATTCCAGTCATTAATGGGGCGGTGCGTTTTTTGTGGCGAACACAGCCCTGTGGGAGCAAGGCTTGCCCGCGATGAAGTTGATGCGGTCTCTCAAAAACCGAGGTGTCTGCATCGCGAGCAAGCTTTGCTCCCACAGTGCCTTGCTCCCGCAATGTCAGTGCCGATAGCTCGAACCGGTGTGTTGCTCGGGTAAATGAGCTTCTGCGCGAAACAGTTTTTCGCGCAGGGTGCCGTTGTCATATTCGGTCTTGTAAGAACCGCGCCGTTGCAGTTCGGGGATCACCAGGTCGATGAAGTCGGCGTAGCTCTGGGGTGTCACGATGCGGGTCAGGTTGAAGCCATCGAGGCCGGTCTCGGCGATCCACGATTCCAGTTCATCGGCCACCTGTTCGGGCGAGCCGACCACGGTGATGTAGCGACCGCCCAGAGCGTGCTGTTCGAGCAACTTGCGCCGGGTCCAGTCGTTGTTCTGCAGGGTCTTGGTCGCGGACTGGATGGCGTTGCTCTTCACGTACTGGATCGGTTCGTCCAGGGTGTATTCGGAAAAATCGATCCCCGTCGACGCGGAGAAATGCGCCACCCCGGCCTCGGCGCTGGCGTAGCCCAGGTACTCGGCATGCTTGGCCCAGGCGGCGGCTTCGGTCTCGCCGACGATCACGTTCAGGCCCATGAACACCTTGATGTCGTCAGGGTTGCGCCCGGCCTCGACGGCACTGGCGCGGACCTTGTCCACCTGGCTCCTGGTCGCCGGTTTGTTCTGGCCGCTGATGAACACGCATTCGGCATGCCGCCCGGCAAATAGCAAGCCCCGTTCCGAACTGCCGGCCTGGAACAGCACCGGCGTGCGCTGGGGCGACGGTTCGCAGAGGTGATAGCCCTCGACCTGGTAGAACTCGCCGTGGTGCCGGACCTTGTGGACTTTTTCAGGTTGCGCATAAATCCGCCGTTCGCGGTCGTTGAGCACCGCGCCGTCTTCCCAACTGCCCTCCCACAGCTTGTAGAGCACTTGCAGGTACTCGTCGGCCTGGTCGTAGCGGCGGTCGTGCTCGACCTGCGCGCTCAAGCCCATGGCTTTGGCGGCGCTGTCCAGGTAGCCGGTGACGATGTTCCAACCGACCCGGCCGCGACTCAGGTGGTCGAGGGTGCTCATGCGCCGGGCGAACAGGTACGGCGGTTCGTAGGTCAGGTTCGCGGTAAGGCCGAAACCCAGGTGGCGGGTCACGGCGGCCATCGCCGAGACCAGCAGCAGCGGATCGTTGACCGGCAGCTGGATCGACTCCTTCAGCGTGACGTCCACCGACTGCTGGTAGACGTCATAGACGCCGACGATATCGGCGATGAACAGCCCGTCGAAGAGCCCGCGCTCGAGCAATTGCGCCAGGCCGGTCCAGTATTCCAGGGTGTTGTACTGGGTCGAGGTGTCCTCGGGGTGCGTCCACAGGCCATGGTTGATGTGCCCGATGCAGTTCATGTTGAACGCATTGAGGAGGATCTTTTTCTTGCCGGCCGCCATCAGATCGTCCCCCGCAGCGGCGGCTTCTCGTCGTTGAGATAGAAGTTGCCCACCGCATGGTATTTCCAGCGCACCGGGTCGTGCAGGGTATGCACGCGGGCATTGCGCCAGTGCCGATCGAGGCCATGTTCGGCGAGCGTCGCCTGGCTGCCGGCCAGTTCGAACAGGGTGCTGCCGGCGGCCAGGGACACTTCGGTGCTGATGGCGCGGGCCTCGGCCACGGCGATCGAGGCGGCGGCGACCGTGTCGGCATTCGTGTCGGCCTGGGCCTGGTCGAGGCATTCGCCGGCCCGTTCCAGCAGGGCTTCGGCGGCGTGCAGGCGAACGCTCAATTGGCCGAAGCTCTTGAGGGTGTGCGGGTCTTCGGTGGCGACGTCGCTGGTGGCGTCGATCCAGGGCCGGGTCTTGGTGCGGACGAACTGCAAGGCATCTTCGTAGGCCGCGCGGGCGATGCCGGTGTCGATGGCGGCGTGGAGAATCTGTGCCAGCGGCCCTACCGGGGTCGGGCGCTCGAAGGCGCTCTGGAACGGCACGATGTCCTCGGCGGCGATCTGGACGTCCTCGAACACCACCGACCCACTGCCGGTGGTGCGCTGGCCGAAGCCGCTCCAGTCGTCGATCACCGTCAGGCCCTGGCTGTCGCGAGGGACGAACGCCAGTTGCTGCACGCCGTTTTCATCCACCACCGAGGTGGGAATGCGCTGGGCGTAGATCGCCCCCGTGGCGTAGAACTTGCGCCCGTTGATGCGATAGCCGCCGCCATCGCTGCGCAGTTGGGTGGTGCGGTCGTGGGCGGTCTTGGTGCCCAGCTCGGCCAGTGCGTTGCCAAAGCGCTGGCCGGCCAGCACCTCGGCGTACAGCCGTTGCTTCTGCGCTTCGCTGCCGTTTACCCGCAGCACTTCCAGGGCGTAGTAGTGGTTTTGCGGAATCTGCCCAAGGGACCCGTCGGCCTGGGCGATCAGGGCGATGACCTTGGCCAGGGTGACGTTGGACACCCCGGCGCCGCCATAGGCCTTCGGTACGCTGATGCCCCACAAGCCGGAACGGGAAAACGCTTCCAGTTCCGGATGCGGCAGGCGGCGCTCCCGGTCGCGCAGGGCGCTGTCGCGCTTGAAGTCATCGGCCAGGTCGCTGGCCACGATCAGGGCTTGTTCATCGCTGGTGATCACCGCGACGTGATGGGAAAGCGTCATGTGCTGCTCCAGAGGTCGGGTCGTCAGATCCAGGAATGCCGGGCCGGCAAGCTGCCGTTGAGGCGATAGGCGCCGATGGCGTGGTACTTCCAGCGCACCGGGTCGTGCAGGGTATGGACCCGCGCGTTGCGCCAGTGGCGGTCGAGGTTGAATTCGGCGAGGGTGGCGCGGCTGCCAGACAGCTCGAAGAGTTTTTCGCTGGCTTGCAGGGCGATCTCGGTGGTCAGCGCCTTGGCTTCGGCCACGGCAATCGAAGCGTGGGCCGCCGATTGCGCGGTGACCGGGGCGGCCGTGACCTGGTCCAGCACTCGTCCGGCCTTGCGCAACAGCGCTTCGGCGGCATGCAATTCGATTTTCAATTTGCCGATGTCGGCGATCACATAGGGATCGTCGCTGGCTCGCTCGACCTTGGCGTCGATCCAGGGCCGGGCCCGCTCGCGCACGAAGGCGATCGCATCGTCGAGGGCACCCCGGGCGATCCCGGCATCGATGGCTGCCTGGATCAGTTGCGAAATCGCGCCCTGGACGTTCGGCACGTCGTTGATGCGCCAGTTGTCGAGGACGAGTTCGGCCTCGACCCGCACATTGTTCAGCAGCACCGTGCCGCTGGCCGTGGTGCGCTGGCCGAAACCCGACCAGTCGTCGACGATGCGCAGCCCCGGGGTGCCGCGCCGCACGAACGCCAGCACCTGCCGGCCCTGGTCATTCAAGGCCTTGACCGCCACCCAATGGGCGAACAGCGCGCCGGTTGAATAGAATTTCTGGCCGTTGATGACGTAGTCGTCACCGTCGGCGGTGATCCGCGCCTTGAGTTCAAGGGTATGGCGAACGCCTCGTTCTGGCCCGGCGTTACCGATGCGCGAGCCTTCGAGCACGCTTTGCAGCAGGATCTGTTTTTGCCGTTCGGTGCCAGTGCCGAGAATCAGTTGGAGCACGCCGAACTGGTTCTGGGGAATCTGCCCGAGGGCCGGGTCGGCAGCGGAAATGATCGCGAACACGTCGGCGAGGGTGACGAAGGAAACCTGTGGGCCGCCGTATGCCCGGGGAAGGGTGATGCTGCCCAGGCCGCTGCGGGTGAACTGTTCGATTTCCGACCAGGGCAACTTGCGTTGCTGGTCGCGGCGTGCGGCCTGCTGGCGAGCGACGCGGGCCAGTTCGTGGGCGGCTTCGATCGCCTCGGCATCGTTGCGCAGCACGTGTGCGGGCAACAGCAGCGGTGCGATGTCCAGGTCGCTGTGGACATTTGCCTGGGCCAAGTCCGACATTACAGCCACTCCGTGGCTGCTGGCAGTGCCTGGGTGCACTGCGCTGGGGTGTTTGTGTTCCGTACCATACCCACCTCACATCTCTGAAAAACGCCGCGATGAAGGCGGCGAGCAAAAAAATCAAGAATGTCCGGTGGTCCGGTGCATATACCCTAAACGCGTATAAATAATTTATGAACTAACTTTTGGGAATATAAATAGAGAGATTTTGCCGAGCGCCTTGTGGTGAGGGGATTTATCCCCGTCGGCTGCGACTCCCTGCATGGGTTAAGCAGGAGGCCGCTGCATTGGGGCTGCCGCGCAGCCCTACGGGGATAAAGCCCCTCGCCACATCGCCTCACAGACTTACGTTCGGGGGGACTCGGCAACCATGAGGGCTTCTTTCGCCGGGGTTTTCAGGTACGCATTGGCGCAACCGATCTTCAACGTCCGCGGCGGTGCCCATTGGGAGTTGTTGCCCACGCGGTCGAGGATGCAATAGCTCACTTCCAGGCGCAGATCCTCGCCCGCTTCGAGGATGAGCTGCGGCGGCACCCACACGTGGATCGGCTGGCCCACCTCGCTCGGTTTGATTCGCGGCAGGTCCATGCGCACGTCGCCCCAGCGCAGGGTGATCGCGTCGTCGGCCGCCATGTTCAGGTAGGGTTCGATCGTCAGCGGTACGCCGCGCTTGACCTGGCTCGGGTTCACGCCCTTGCGGCGAATGGTCTCGGGGATGCGCACCGGCGCCAGCCCCTGGTTTTCATCACCGCTCAAGGCGGACGGCTGGCCGCCGGGGCAATCGAGCTTCACCTGCACCTTTCGCGTGGCGGACAACGCCGGCCCGCGCCCGACCTGCATCACCCGATAGTGCAGGTGCGCGGTGCCATGGACGATGAAGCTCTCGGGCACTCGCAACGTGACGCTGCCCGGGAGATCCTCCGGCGCCAGCAGGCGGGAACCCACGTAGCAGTTGTCCCAGAACAGTTCGATCAGGTCGCCGGCGTCCATGCCGGGGTAGGGGGCGATGGCGACCTCCAGGCAGGCGGCGCTGGTGATGTTGATGCCGGCGGGATGGGCATTGGCCAGGGTCGGTGCGGCCAGCCCGGGAAGATTCGACGTACATGTCATGGTGTTCTCCTTGATGCTTAAAACGAAGTCCGTTTCGGGAAGATCAAAGGCGCGGGTGTTCGCGACATATTTTTAGTCGTGCACAGTTATTGAAACAAATGACGATTAATGGCTGCGCAGAATTAAAAAAGTGTGCCTCGCCTGTGAGACAGGACACTAGATAAGGGCTCGTCAGTTTCGGTGTCAATAGAGCAACTTGCCGAATAAAACATTGAACCAGGCTTCAGAATGTTCCTACGCACTAATGTCAGGAAAGCTCCGCGGTAAAGTTACTTTTCCTCGGATTATTCCGTTATGACGCCCGCTGGTTGGGCATCTTATTGCGGTAATGAATGGCAATGAAGCAACGGGAATGTTGCGCCGTAGGCAGGGATGGTCGACGCTTTTATTCAGCATGGAAGTTGCAAGTTGTATCGTGATAACAGGTGCGAGAGGGGGTGTTAACTTCCGTCCCTGGAAGTTTGCAGGGGACTAACTTACTGCGCCTCATGTCCGGCGGAGAGGAACTTGCTGAGGAACTGCCGGGTGCGTTCTTCCCGGGGCGCTGCGAACAAGGCCTTGGCTTCGCCTTGCTCGACGATCACGCCCTTGTCGAAGAACACCACGCGGTTGGCCACGTCACGGGCGAAGCCCATTTCGTGGGTCACGATGACCATGGTGCGTTTTTCCTCGGCCAGGCCGCGAATGGTTGCCAGCACCTCACCCACCAGTTCCGGGTCGAGGGCCGAGGTCGGCTCGTCGAACAGGATGACCGCAGGTTCCATCGCCAGCGCCCGGGCGATCGCCACGCGCTGCTGTTGGCCACCGGACAGGCGCCGTGGGTAGGCGTCTTCCTTGCCGGCCAGGCCGACCTTGGCCAGCAGCTTGCGCCCCAATGCCTCGGCGTCGGCCCGGGGCGTCTTCTTCACCACCAGCGGGCCTTCGGTGACGTTTTCCAGGGCGGTGCGATGGGGAAACAGGTTGAAGTTCTGGAACACGAAGCCCACCTGCTGGCGCAAACGGCGCACCAGGCCCTGTTGCTGGCTCAGTGGGCGGCTGCCATCGATCTCGATGTCGCCGACCTTGATCCGGCCACTGCTGGGTTCTTCGAGGAAGTTCAGGCAGCGCAGGAAGGTGGTCTTGCCCGAGCCACTGGGGCCGATGATCGCGACCACTTCGCCTTCTTCGATCTTCAGGTCGATGCCGTTGAGCACCACCTGGCCCTTGAACTGTTTCGTCAGTTTTTCCACGACAATCATGGGTCAGGACTCCTGGTCATGCCGATTGACCCGGGCTTCCAGGACGTTCTGCAAGTGCGCGAGCACGCTCGCCAGAATCCAGTAGATCAGCGCGGCGGCAAGGTACATGGTGAAGATTTCGAAGGTCCGCGCGGTGATCAACTGCGCCTGGCGGAACAGCTCCGGTACCTGGATGGTCGCCGCCAGCGCGGTGTCCTTGACCAGGGAAATGAAGCTGTTGCCCAGCGGTGGCAGGGCCGTGCGCGCGGCTTGCGGCAGGATGGCCCGGCGCAGGGTCTGCGCCCGGGTCATGCCGATGCTCGCCGCGGCTTCCCACTGGCCGCGCTCGATGGAGCTGATGGCGGCCCGCAGGATTTCACACGCATAGGCCGCCATGTTCAGCGAGAAGCCGATCAGGGCCGCCGGCAGCGGGTCCAGTTCGATACCCAGTTGCGGCAATCCGTAATAGATCACGAACAACTGCACCAGCAACGGCGTACCGCGAAAGAACGACACGTAGACGCGAGCGATCCAGCTCACCAGCTTGAAGCGCGACAGGCGCATGAGCGCCAGGCCGAAGCCCAGCAGCAAGCCGAAGAACATGCCGCCCAGGCTGAGGAAGATCGTGTAGTACGCGCCCTTGATCAGGAAGGGCGCGGAATCCAGTGCGAGTTGAAAAGCCGCTTCCATTATTTCGTGACGTCAGCGTTGAAGTACTTCTGCGAGATCTTGGCGAGGGTGCCGTCGGCGCGCAATTTGTCGATGGCCTTGTTGACCGCGTCCAGCAACTCTGGCTCGCCTTTGCGCAGCGCGATGCCGGCTTCCTGGCGAGAAAACGCTTCGCCGGCGGCCGTGGTGTCCTTGGCTTTCTTGGCATATTCCAGCGCGGCGAGGCGGTCGATCAGGATGGCGTCGATGCGGCCAACGCGCAGGTCCTGGAACTTGGTCGGATCATCTTCATAGGTACGCACGTCAGCGCCGGGTACGTTGGCTTTGACCCACTGTTCATAGTTAGTGCCCAGGCCTACACCGACCTTCTTGCCAGCCAGGTCGGCGGCGGTCTTGATGGTGTCCTGGTTCTTGGTCAGCACCAGCGCCTGGATACCGGAAACGGTATAGGGCTGGGAGAAGTCATACTTTTTCTTGCGCTCTTCGGAGATGGTCACCTGGTTGATTACCGCGTCCAGGCGCTTGGATTCCAGCGCCGCGAGGATCCCGTCCCACTTGGTTGGCTGCAGTTTGACCTTCACGCCCAGCTCTTTGGCCAGGGCTTCGGAAAACTCCACTTCGAAACCGGTCAGCTTGCCGTCGGCGTCGACGAAGCTGAACGGCGGGTAGGTGCCTTCCAGGCCGACGTTGATCACGCCTTTGTCCTTGATTGTTTGCAACTGCTCACCGGCAACCGCTTGCCCCAACAGGCCGGCACTCAATGCCAGGCCCAGCGAACCTACCAACAGGTTGCGACGTAGTGCGGAAAAATTCATGACAAGCCCCTGTGTTTTCTTATGAAGAGGTTATTTTGGCTGAGATAAGGCGTAGCCGCGATCCGAAAAGATTGCCACATCCTGCCTTAAAGCAGTCTGGGCGTCTCGCGGCAAATGCGCTTGCGGCGAGACTATAGGGTGGCTTTTATAGATTGGAAAATAATATTAAATCAAGCGCATATGCCTATCAGGAATGAATGACCTTGTGGGAGCGAGCTTGCTCGCGATGGCAGTGGATCAGCCTACTTATTATTGGGCTGACACGCCGTCATCGCGAGCGAGCTCGCTCCCACAGAAGTCTCCACTAAACCTGGAACGCCGCGTCATAGGCAAACAACGCTGGCGCGCCGCCGGTATGCAGGAAGATGATCGGGCCGTCGTCGAAGCGGTCGCGACCGATACCGTCGAGCAGCCCGGCCATGGCCTTGCCGGTGTAGACCGGATCGAGCAGCAGCCCTTCCTGGCTGGCCAGCAGCTTGACCGCCGCCAGTGTCCCGGCGTTGGGTTCACCGTAGCGGGGGGCGAAATATTCGTCCCACAGGGTCACTTTGAACGCGTCTGGAAGGGTGACTTCGAGCAACGCTGCCGTGCGCTCGGCCAGGCCCTGGACCTTCGGAAACTGGTCTTCCTCGCTGCGCGAAACCGTGACGCCGATGACAGGCAGCGCCGGCAGGGCTTCGCTCAGCGCCAGCGCCAGGCCGCTGTGGGTGCCGGCACTGCCCGAGGCCAAGACCACGGCGGCGAATTCAAGCCCGGTGTCCTTGATCTGTTCGGCCAGTTCCAGGCCGGCGCGCACATACCCCAGCGCGCCCAAGGCATTGGAGCCGCCAATCGGGACCAGGTAGGGCTTTTTCCCGTTGCTGCGCAGGCGCGCGGCGAGGGCTTGCAGTTGCTCATCGGCGTTGTCCAGGTTGGCGACCTGCTCGACCTTGGCGTCGAACAGCTCCAGCAGCAACCGGTTGCCGTTGCCCAGGTAGTTGCTGTCCTCGGTGCCGATGGGATTTTCCAGCAAGGCCACGCAACCCAGGCCCAGCCTGGCCGCCAGGGCCGCGGTCTGGCGCACATGGTTGGACTGGATCGCCCCGGCGGTGATGAGGGTGTCGGCGCCTTGCGCGATGGCATCGGCGGCCAGGTATTCGAGCTTGCGCAGCTTGTTGCCACCCAGCGCCAGGAGCGTCAGGTCGTCGCGCTTGATATAGACGTCACGGCCGAGCCAGGTGGAGAGGCGCTCGAGTTTTTCCAGCGGTGTGGGATGGCCGAGCAGGTCGAGACGGTTAAAGCGGGACAGCTGTTCTTTGATCATCGGTCGGTACTGGTGGTAGGCGATGGCTGGACTATAGGCACGCGGATATTCGGGGGCAACCAGCATGTTTTATTGGAGCTTGGATCGGGCGACACCGTCGTCGGTTTGCCCTGCCCTTGACCTGTGGGAGCGGGCTTGCTCGCGAAAGCGATCTACCTGTAGCGATGAGGTTGGATAGGCCGACGCCTTCGCGAGCAAGCCCGCTCCCACAGGGGCGGCCGCTAGTGAACGAATGCTCCCCAATCAACGTCATACCCTCCCGTAGGCTAGTGTAGGAAACGTGCCGTCGGGCCGTGCGATTAGTCCTTAGCATCCTATCCATGTTTAAATTGAACGCTCATTCAAGTTAAACCGCCGGTTTGCTGCCCGCTCACAACAGGAGGCTTGCCTTTGCCGAGTCCGTTTTCGACCTTCGCCTTTTCGTCTTGCGGGACGCTGCGCCCATGAGTGCCTCGTCCCTTCCACCCAGCGGCCTGGTCCGCGTGAATTCGCCGGTCTTTTATTTCGCCGCGACCGTCATCCTGCTGTTCGGCCTGGTGGTGATCACCCTGCCCGAGCAGGCCGGTGCCTGGTTGCTGGCCGCGCAGAACTGGGCGGCCAACACGGTCGGCTGGTACTACATGCTGGCGATGACCCTGTACCTGATCTTCGTGGTGGTGACCGCCTTGTCCGGCTACGGCAAGATCAAGCTCGGTGCCGACCACGACGAACCCGAATTCAGCTACCTGTCCTGGGCCGGCATGCTGTTCGCCGCCGGGATCAGCATCACGCTGTTTTTCTTCTGCGTCTCCGAACCGTTGACCCATCTGGTGCAGCCGCCCCAGGGGCAAGCGGGTACTGCGCAAGCGGCGCGCCAGGCCATGCAGATCCTGTTCCTGCACTGGGGCCTGCACGGTTGGGGCGTGTTCGCCTTCGTCGGCATGGCCTTGGCGTATTTCGCCTATCGACACAATTTGCCGCTGGCCTTGCGCTCGGCGCTTTACCCGCTGATCGGTAAGCGCATCAACGGCCCCATCGGCTATGCCGTGGACGGCTTCGGCATCATCGCCACGGTGTTCGGCCTCGGTGCGGACATGGGTTTCGGTGTGTTGCACCTCAATTCCGGCCTGGATTACCTGTTCGGCATCGCCCATACCCAGTGGATCCAGGTCGGCCTGATCGTGTTGATGATGGGCGCGGCGATCCTCGTGGCGGTGGCCGGCGTCGACAAGGGCGTGCGGGTCATGTCCGATATCAACATGCTGCTGGCCTGCGCGTTGCTGCTCTTCGTCCTGTTCGCCGGCCCGACCCAACACCTGCTCAATACCTTGATCCAGAACCTGGGGGACTACCTCGGCGCCTTGCCAATGAAGAGTTTTGACCTCTACGCCTACAACAAGCCCAGCGACTGGCTAGGCGGCTGGACGGTGTTCTACTGGGCCTGGTGGATCGCCTGGTCGCCGTTCGTGGGGTTGTTCATCGCGCGGATTTCCCGCGGCCGTACCATTCGCGAATTCGTGTTTGGCGTGCTGTTGATTCCCCTGGGCTTCACCCTGGCGTGGATGTCGATCTTCGGCAACAGCGCCATCGACCAGGTGTTGAACCACGGCATGAGCGCCCTGGGCATGTCCGCCTTGGAAAACCCATCGATGAGCCTCTACCTGCTGCTGGAAACCTACCCCTGGAGCAAGACGGTCATCGCGGTCACGGTGTTTGTCAGCTTCGTGTTCTTCGTCACGTCCGCCGACTCCGGCACTGTGGTGCTGTCGACGTTGTCGGCCAAGGGTGGCAGCCCCGATGAAGACGGGCCGAAGTGGCTGCGGGTGTTCTGGGGGGCGATGACGGCACTGGTGACCAGCGCGTTGCTGTTTTCCGGCAGCATCGATGCCCTGAAGTCGGCGGTGGTGCTGACGTCCCTGCCGTTCTCGCTGATCCTGCTGTTGATGATGTGGGGGCTGCACAAGGCGTTCTACCTGGAGTCCCAGAAGCAGATCGCGCAACTGTATTCCCTGGCGCCGGTGTCGGGTGCGCGCCGAGGCAAGGGGGGCTGGCGCCAACGCCTGAGCCAGGCGGTGCACTTCCCGTCCCGGGACGAGGTGTACCGTTTCCTCGACACCACGGTGCGCCCGGCCGTCGAGGAGGTAAAAGCGGTGTTCGCCGAAAAAGGCCTGGCGGTCGTCACCCAACCCGACCCGGCCAACGACAGCGTCAGCCTGGAAATCGGCCACGGCGAGCAGCATCCGTTCATCTACCAAGTGCAGATGCGCGGCTACTTCACGCCGTCCTTCGCCCGGGGCGGGATGGGTTCCAAAGAGCTCAACAACCGCCGTTACTACCGCGCCGAAGTGCACCTGAGCGAAGGCAGCCAGGACTACGACCTGGTGGGCTACACCAAGGAGCAGGTGATCAACGACATCCTCGACCAGTACGAGCGGCACATGCAGTTCCTGCATTTGGTGCGTTGACCGGGACGGCAACATCGCCGGGCGTTTGTCATTCGACCGCGCTGGCCTCATCGCGAGCAGGCTCGCTCCCATACGGAATCACTTGACCCGGTGGGCGCGCGCCTGCTCGCGAAAGCAGTGTCGCGGACATCACCTCGAACTCAGACCAACCCGCCGTTGGCCCGCAGGATCTGCCCGTTCACCCAGGCGGCGCCCGGGCTCACCAGGAAAGCGATGATGTTGGCGATGTCCTCCGGCTGGCCGAGGCGTTCCAGGGGCGGCATCTTGGCGAAGTGCTGGATCTGTTCTTCGCTCTTGCCGTGCAGGAACAGTTCCGTGGCGACCGGGCCAGGGGCCACGGCGTTGACCGTGATCTGGCGGCCGCGCAGTTCCTTGGCAAACACCTGGGTCAAGGATTCCACCGCGGCCTTGCTGGCGATGTACACCGAATAACCCGGCAGGTTCAGGCCCACGGTGCTGCTGGAGAAATTCACGATCCGCCCGCCGTCGTTCAGGCGCTTCGCGGCTTCGCGCAGGGTGTTGAACGTGCCGCGGGTGTTGATGGCGAATGTCTGTTCGAACAGCTCGTCGCTGTGCTCCGCCAGGGGCATGACCTTGAGAATGCCAGCGTTGTTGACCAGCACATCGACCTTGCCCAATTGCGCTTCGGCTTCATCGAACAGGCGACGCACATCGTCGGCCGAGGCCACGTCGGCCTTCACCGCTATGGCCTGGTGGCCGGCCTGGCGCAGTTGCACCACCACTTTCGAGGCTTCGGTGGCGCTGTTGGCGTAGTTGATGACCACGGCGAACCCTTCGCGGGCCAGTTGCTTGGCGATTTCGGCGCCGATGCCACGGGAGGCACCGGTGACGATGGCGACTTTGGCATTCTGGACAGTCATGGTGATAGCTCCTTTGGAGATCGAGTGGGATTCGTTGAAGCCAGCTTCACATGTTTACGCCTGGCGATAAATGCAGGAGAGTTGCCTTGACTGTTCAAGATCCCCCAACAATCAGTGCGCAGGATTCAGATGGACCAGGTCAAGGCAATGAGAGTGTTTGTGCGCATCTACGAGCGCAGCAGCTTCACCCTGGCTGCTGAAGACTTGAACATGCCCCGGGCCACGCTGACCCATACGCTCAATCAATTCGAAGCCTGGCTGGGTGTGCGTTTGCTGGAACGCAGCACCCGCAAGGTGCGCCCGACCCTCGACGGTGAAGCCTATTACCCGCGCTGCGTGCAATTGCTGGCAGAGCTTGAAGAGGCCGAACTGGCGTTTCGTGGCGTGGCGCCCAAAGGCAAGCTGAGGGTGGACCTGCACGGAACCCAGGCCAGGTATTTCGTGATTCCGGCGTTGCCGCAATTCATGGCCCGCTACCCCGAAGTGGAACTGTTCATCAGCGAGGCGGATCGTTTTGTCGACCTGATCGCCGAAGGCGTCGATTGCGTGCTGCGCTCCGGTACGCTGGCGGATTCGTCATTGATCGGCCGGCGGGTCGCCAATCTTCGGCAGATCACCTGTGCCAGCCCGGCTTACCTGCGCCAGTACGGCGAACCCAAACACCTGGATGACTTGAAACATCACAGGGCGGTGAATTACGTCTCGCGCAGCACCGGCAAACTGTATCCGTTCCAGTTCATGGTCGATGGCGAACTCAAGGAGGTACCGATCGGGGGCACGTTGTCGGTGTCCGGCGCCGAAATCTACGCCGCGTCGGCCATCGCCGGCCTGGGCCTGATCCAATGCCCGCATTACCGGATGCAGGAGCCGATCCGGCAGGGCCTGATCCAGGAGGTCCTCCCCGCTAACCCTCCACCCTCGATGCCGGTGTCGGTGCTTTATCCGCACAACCGGCACATGTCGCCGCGGGTGCGCGTGTTCGTGGATTGGGTGACGGAGGTGTTTGCCCAGGCGCGTTGACGCGGTCTCCGATTTTCGGGCACTGCAACTCCCTGTGGGAGCGGGCTTGCTCGCGAACGCGTCGGCACGTTCAAAATGTATGCTGACTGACACACCGCCTTCGCGAGCAAGCCCGCTCCCACATCGGTCAGGCGAACTTTCGGCCTGACCGATGCGTCTGTGAAATGTTAGCTTCTGCCACCCGCGTCCGCACAGAGAGCCTTTCGATGACCTACACCGCTGCCGAAAATCGCTACGAGTCCATTCCCTACCGCCGCGTCGGTCGCAGCGGGTTGGTGTTGCCGGCGTTGTCGCTGGGGTTGTGGCACAACTTCGGCGACAGCACGCCGATCGACACCCAGCGTTCGCTGTTGCGTACGGCGTTCGACCTGGGCATCAACCACTTCGACCTGGCGAACAACTACGGTCCGCCCTATGGCAGCGCCGAGATCAATTTCGGCCGGTTGCTGCGCGAAGACTTCAAGCACTATCGCGACGAGTTGATCATCTCCAGCAAGGCCGGCTGGGACATGTGGCCCGGGCCCTATGGCCAGGGCGGCGGTTCGCGCAAGTACGTGCTGGCCAGCCTGGACCAGAGCCTGCAACGCCTGGGGCTGGACTATGTCGACATCTTCTATTCCCACCGTTTCGATCCCGACACGCCACTGGAAGAAACCGCCAGCGCACTGGCGACCGCCGTGCAGCAGGGCAAGGCGCTGTACGTCGGTATTTCTTCGTACTCCGGGGTGAAGACCCGGGAAATGGCGGCGCTGCTCAAGGAGTGGAAGGTCCCGCTGCTGATCCATCAGCCGGCCTACAACCTGCTCAATCGCTGGGTGGAAAAGGACCTGCTGGACGCCACCGACGAACTCGGCACCGGGGTGATTGCCTTCACCCCGCTGGCCCAGGGGTTGCTGACCGACAAGTACCTCAAGGGCATCCCGGCCGATGCCCGGGTGAACCGTCCGGGTGGCGGTTCGTTGCAGGCTTCGCATTTGTCGGATGAAAACATCGCCCACGTGCGTGCCCTCAATGACATCGCCCAGCGTCGCGGCCAGAGCCTGGCGCAAATGGCCCTTGCCTGGACCTTGCGCGATCCCCGCGTGACCAGCGCGCTGATCGGTGCCAGCCGGCCGGAGCAGATCATCGAAAACGTAGGGGCGCTGAAGAACCTGGATTTCAGCGCCGAGGAACTGGCCGAGATCGACCGGTTCGCCCGGGAAGGCGGGATCAATCTGTGGGAGAAGCCGTCGTCGGCTGAATGATTCTTCTGCAAGCACGGTGAATGCGAAACATTGTGGCGAGGGGATTTATCCCCGCTGGGCTGCGCAGCAGCCCCAAACCCGAACACGCGGCGCATCAGGTTAATGTGGATAGCTGCTTGGGGGGCTGCTGCGCAGCCCAGCGGGGATAAATCCCCTCGCCACAAGCGCCATTCATATTCCTGCATTATCGGAAAAACGGCACATCCCCCAGCACCGTCGCCCGGTGCATCACGCGCCGGGCCGGGCGGTAGTCGTCCACGGCGAAGTGCTGGGTCACGCGGTTGTCCCAGAACGCCACGTCGTTGGCTTGCCAGCGCCAGCGCACGGTGAACTCGGGCCGGGTCGCGTGGGCGAAGAGCAGTTTGAGGATGACCTCGCTTTCGCTTTCCGACAATTCGTTGATGCGCGTGGTGAAGCCTTCGTTGACGAACAGGGAGCGTCGCCCGCTCACCGGATGAGTGCGGATGACCGGGTGGGACAGCGGCGGGTTTTTCCGCCGTGCCTCTTCCCAGCGCGCCAGGTCTTCGGGGCTGTTGCCAAAGCGCTCCAAGGGAAAGGACCGGGTGAAATCGTGGGTCGCGGTCAGTCCTTCCAGCAAGCGCTTCATGGGGCCCGACAAGGCCTCGTAGGCCGCAATGCCGCTGGCCCACAAGGTGTCGCCGCCGAACGCCGGCAGCAGCTTGGCGCTGAGCACCGCGCCCAGGGCCGGTGTCGGTAAAAAGGTCACGTCGGTGTGCCACACGGCGTTGTCGCGCACATCGGTGACTGCGGTGTCGAGCACCAGCACTTCGGGCTGCTCCGGCACGTTGGGGTAGATCGGGTGAATATGCAGGTCGCCAAAGTACGCGGCGAAACGCGCCTGTTGCGGCGGTTCGATCGGCTGGTCGCGGAAGAACAGCAACTGATGCTCAAGCAGGGCCTGCTCGATGAACGCGTGTTGTTCCGGGTTCAAGGGCAGGCTGATATCGATCCCGCCAATCTGTGCGCCGAGGGCGTTGCTCAAGGGGGTAAGGGTCGGACGGCTCATCGGTGTGTTCTCGCATTCGGGCGCCGAAGGGGCGGCGTGGTCGTGGGTTTCAGCGGGCCTGGCCGTGCCATGGCACCAGTTTGCGTTGCAGGGCGCGCAGGCTCAGTTCCATGGCGAAGGCGATCAGGGCGATGACCAGGATTCCCAGCACCACCACGTCGGTCACCAGGAACTGCGCCGCCGACTGCACCATGAACCCCAGGCCGCTGGTGGCGGCGATCAGTTCGGCGGCCACCAGCGTCGACCAGCCCACGCCCAGGCCAATGCGAATGCCGGTGAGGATGTCGGGCAGGGCGCTGGGCACGATGACATGGCGGATCAGCTGGGCCCGGGTCGCGCCCAGCGACTGCGCGGCCCGCAGTTTGGCCGGGTCGACGGTGCGCACGCCGGTGGCGGTGGCGATGGCGATGGGGGCGAAGATCGCCAGGTAGATCAGCAGCACTTTCGACAACTCGCCGATGCCGCACCAGATTACGATCAGCGGCAGGTACGCCAGCGGTGGGATCGGTCGGTAGAACTCGATCAAGGGGTCCAGCACCCCACGGGCGATGCGGTTGGCGCCGATGGCAATGCCCACCGGCACGGCCGTCAACACCGCGAACGACAGGCCCAGGC
Source organism: Pseudomonas citrullilanati (assembly GCF_030580855.1). Taxonomy (GTDB): domain Bacteria; phylum Pseudomonadota; class Gammaproteobacteria; order Pseudomonadales; family Pseudomonadaceae; genus Aquipseudomonas; species Aquipseudomonas citrulli. The sequence goes on from NZ_JAUQOP010000026.1 coordinate 67,600, forward strand.
CGATTCGCCCCAGGCTTGCGCCCAAGTGCTGCCAGAGCGTGGCGTCCATGTAGCCGCTGGTTGCCAGCAGCCAGCCTTTCTGCAACACGGACGACGGCGGGGGCAGGAACAGTGGCTCGATCAGGCCGCTGGCGGTGAAGCCCCACCAGGCGGCGAGCAACACGACCAGGGTCAAGCCGCTGATCCAGCGGATACCCAGGGTGAACGTGGGGCGGATCGCGCGGCGCCCGGCATGAGGCGCCCGGATCACCGCTGGAACTTCATAGCTGCTCATGGGCGCTCTCCTGTGGTCGAGTGGCGCTGCGCTGCGAGAACACCCTGGCAAGCACATGCTCGCGGGTTTCGATAAAGCGTGGGTCGGACTTGATCGACCGTGCCGATTCCCCGGCCGCGTAGCGCTGGCCGAAGTCCAGGCTGAGGCGTTCGACGACCCGGCCAGGGTTGGGCGCCAGCAGCATCAGGTCGGTGGCGAGGAACACGGCTTCCTCGATGTCATGGGTGATCAGGAACACTGGTTTGGCGGTGCGCTGCCAGACTTGCAGCAACAACGCCTGCATCTGTTCGCGGGTGAAGGCGTCCAGCGCCCCGAAGGGCTCGTCCATCAGCAGCACCCGTGGATCGGCCGCCAGGGCCCGGGCCAGGCCGACGCGCTGTTTCTGGCCGCCCGAAAGCTGCCAGACGCGGCGCTTCTCGAAACCGGCCAGGTCCACCAGGGCCAGCATGTCCCGGGCGCGGGCTTCGCGCTTGTCCTTGGCGACGCCCGCCAGCTCCAGGCCGAAGCCGACATTCGCCAGGACGTCCTGCCATGGCAGCAGCGCGTCGTCCTGGAACACCACGCCGCGCTCGGCGCCTGGCCCTCGGACCGGTACGCCGTCCAGGGTAATTTGCCCGGCGCTGGGTTCGACGAACCCGGCGATCAGGTTGAGCAGCGAGGTCTTGCCACTGCCGGACGGGCCGAGGGCGACCAGCAGTTGCCGGGGCCCCAGGGTCAGTGAAATATCCGCCAGCACCGGTGCCGTCGCGCCGGGGTACTGTGCGCTGATGCGCTCCAGCTGTAGCAAGGCCATCGCGGTGTCTCCCCTGTGGCTCAGCGAGTGATGTATTGGGCGCTGACGTAAGGCGCGTAGTCCGGCAGTACGGCGTCGACCTTGCCCTGCTCCTTGAGGAACGCGGCGGTGTCGGTGATGGCCCGGGTGGTCGGGGCGCCGAGGCTCACGACCTGATCGGCCGCCAGGGGAAAGACGTTGCCCTGCAGCAACAGCGGGATATCGCTGGCCTTGGCGCCGGAGAGTTTCACCAGCTTGTCGATGTTGGAGGCGTCGGCGATCCAGGCCTGTGGATCCTTGCGGTACTGGGCGTAGGCATCCAGGGTGACCTTGGCGAAAGCGGTGACGATTTCAGGGTGTTTCTGGGCGAAGTCCTTGCGCACGATCCAGGCGTCGAAGGTCGGAGCGCCGAACTGGGCCAGTTCGGCGGAGGTGATCAGCACCTTGCCGTTTTCCTTGGCCACGCCCAGGGCCGGGTCCCAGACGTAGGTGGCGTCGATGTCACCGCGTTTCCAGGCGGCGATGATCGCCGGCGGCGCGAGGTTGAGCACGGTGACTTTCGCCGGATCGATGTTCCAGTGCTTCAACGCGGCCAGCAGGCTGTAATGGCCGGTGGAAACGAATGGCACGGCGACCTTCTTGCCGATCAGGTCTTGCGGGGTCTTGATCCCGGAACCCTCACGGGCCACCAGGGCCTCGGCGGCGCCGATCTGGGTGGCGATGAGGAACGTTTCCACCGGGACCTTGCGGGTGATGGCGGCGGTCAGGGGGCTGGAACCGAGGTAGCCGATCTGCACGTCGCCCGAGGCGATAGCGGTGATCACATCGGCGCCGTTGTCGAACTTGCGCCAATCGATCTTGGCTTGGGTGGCTTTTTCATAGGCACCATCGGCCTGGGCCACCTTGGCCGGGTCGACGGTGGTCTGGTAGGCGACGGTCAGGTCGGCTGCTTGGGCAAGCAGGCTGGTCGCGGCCAACGTGGCGGCCGCGAGAAGACGAAGGGAAACGCGCGAGATCATGGGAAAGCTCCTCAACAGGCCGCCGGGTGTGTGGCGTGGAAGGAGACTAAATGATCTAAGAACTAGAAAATAAATAACTTTTTCGCATTAGCTTATTTGCGAAAAAAATCATCGAGAACGGCTCGGATCCTTGTGGCGAGGGAGCAAGCCTCCTCGCCACAACAAGCGTTCTCGCACTCAGGGATTCAGTTGCTGATCGCCAGGATGCTCGCCTGGTAGGCACCCACGAACACATCGAAATCCCCCACTTCGTTCTGCTCCAGCTCGGCTTGCTGGACCAGGGACTCGCGGGCGGCGGTTTCGAACGCGGCCTGTTCCTCGGCGGGCAAGGGCTCGGCGCGGAAGAATTCGGCGTGAACCTTGCTCTGGCGCAGGGAGAACTCGGCGAAGCTTTCCTGATGTTCGGCCATGGCGGCCAGCACCCGGGCGGAAGGGGTCAGGGACGGGTCCCGGACCTTCGCCAGTTGTGCGTCCAATGCCTGGCGGTGGGCGTCGCCACCCTGGCTCTGGTCCAGCAGCGCGGCCAGCGGCGCGATGTTCTCCAGCAGCTCCAAGGCCCAGGCCTGCATGTCCACCGCTTGGCCCTGGCGCTGCAATTGCAGGCCCGGCTTGCGGCCTTCCTTGACCACGGTCAGGAAGTTGCTCGTGGCGTTGCCGCATTCGTTGTTTTCCAGCTGCGGGCTGTCATTGAGGCCGCAATACAGCAGGAAGGCATCGAGGAACCGCGCCTCGGTGAGGTCGATGCCCATCGGCAGGAAAGGGTTGATGTCCAGGCAACGCACTTCGATGTACTGGATACCCCGGGCCATCAACGCCTGGATCGGCCGCTCGCCGGTGTAGGTCACGCGTTTGGGGCGGATGTTGGAGTAGTACTCGTTTTCGATCTGCAGGATGTTGGTGTTGAGCTGCACCCACTCGCCGTTCTGGTGGGTGCCGACTTCGACGTAGGGCGCATAGGGCGTCGCCACCGCTTTGCGCAGGCTGTCGGTATAGCTCTCCAGGTCGTTGTAGCACGGCGTGAGGCCGGCCTGGGCGTTGCTCTGGTAACCCAGGTCGCTCATGCGCAGGCTGGTGGCGTAGGGCAGGTACAGGGTGTTCGCGTCCAGTTGTTCCAACTGGTGTGGGCGACCGCGCAGGAAACCGGCGTCCAGGGCCGGTGACGCACCGAACAGGTACATCAGCAACCAGCTGTAGCGGCGGAAATTACGAATCAGCGCGATGTAGGCCGAGGATTGGAAGTCACGGTCGCTCACGTCGGCGGCTTCGTTCTGGCGCAGCAGCGGCCAGAGCTTTTCCGGCAGGGAGAAGTTGTAGTGGATGCCGGCGATGCACTGCATGGTCTTGCCGTAGCGCAGGGCCAGGCCCTGGCGGTAGACGTACTTGAGCCGGCCGATGTTCGAGGTGCCGTAGTAGGCGATCGGGATGTCCTTTTCCTCCGGCAACGGGCACGGCATCGAGGGACTCCACAGGTACTCGTCACCGAGCTTGCTGTAGGCGAACCGGTGGATCTTGTCGAGGCTGGCCAGGGTATCGGCCGGATTGGCCAACGCCGGGGTGATGAACTCCAGCAGCGACTCGGAATAGTCGGTGGTGATCTGTTCGTTGGTCAGCGCCGATCCCAACGCCTCGGGATGCGGGGTCTGGGCCAGGCGCCCATCGTCCGTGACGCGCAGGCATTCACGCTCGATGCCGTGCAGGCATTGCTCGAGCAGGGAGAGGTTGGCGCGCTCGCCGAGCAGGGCCAGGCGGCGGTTTAAAAGGTCGCTCAAGTTGAATTCCTTCACGCGTCAGTCGCCCCAATATGGGGGTGGGCAAGACGGTCTACAAGGGTGAAGTTAAAACTGGCGTTTTCGCCTGGTTTTCATGCGGCCAAAGTCTAGTCGCCGCCATCCTCTGTGGGAGCGGGCTTGCTCGCGAAGGGGGCGTATCAGTCGGCATTTGAGTCGCCTGATGCACCGCCTTCGCGAGCAAGCCCGCTCCCACAAGGGAATATCGATGCCGCATTCGTGCGCCGAAATTAACCCAAATCGATGGCGGGGAGCTATAGCACAGCGAAGGTGCCTTGCGCTTTTGCGACCAACTTGTCGCCCTGGGTCACTTCGGCCTCGACCACCAGGGTGCGCCGGCCCGGGTGGATGACCCGGGCGGTGCACATCACTTCACCGTCAGAGACGGCGCGAATGTAGTTGATCTTGCACTCGATGGTCGCGCTCTGCTGGTCAAAGCCATGGACACTGGAACAGGCCAGGCCCATGGCGATGTCCACCAGGCTGAACAGCGCGCCGCCGTGCAACTTGCCGCCGCGATTGCGCAATGGCGGCTCGAGGGCCAGGGCGACTTGCGAGACGCCGTCCCCCAGGCTGTGCAGGCGGCAGCCGAGCAGTTTGAAAAACGCGCTTTCCACCAACCCGGCCGGCACGTCCATCAGCGTTTCTTCAACTGCTTGGCGTTGGCGAACAGCGAGGCCATGGCGTTGTTTGCCGGGGCCGCCGTGGCGGTTTCCTTGCGTGGGGCGGTGTTCTGGGACTGACGCGGCGCTGCGCCCGGGCGTGCACCCCGGGCCCCGTCGATCTTCTCGCCCGGGGTGTCGCTCATGCGCATCGACAGGCCGACGCGCTTGCGCGGGATGTCGACTTCCATGACCTTCACCTTCACCACGTCGCCGGCCTTCACGGCCTCGCGCGGGTCCTTGATGAACTTCTCCGACAGGGCCGAGATGTGCACCAGGCCGTCCTGGTGCACGCCGATGTCGACGAACGCGCCGAAGTTGGTGACGTTGGTCACCACGCCTTCGAGGATCATGCCCGGTTGCAGGTCCTTGAGGTCTTCGACGCCTTCCTGGAACTCGGCGGTCTTGAACTCGGGACGCGGGTCGCGGCCGGGTTTCTCCAGTTCCTGGAGAATGTCGGTCACGGTGGGCAGGCCGAAGGTTTCGTCGGTGAAGTTCTTCGGATCCAGGCGCTTGAGGAACGCGGCATCGCCGATCAGCGAGCGGATGTCGCGGTCGGTCTGGGCGGCGATGCGTTGCACCAGCGGGTAGGCTTCCGGGTGGACGGCGGACGAGTCCAGCGGATTGTCGCCGTTCATGACCCGCAGGAAGCCAGCCGCCTGCTCGAAGGTTTTCTCACCCAGGCGCGGGACTTTCTTCAACGCGGCGCGGGTCTTGAAGGCGCCGTGCTCGTCACGGTGGGTGACGATGTTCTGCGCCAGGGTGGCATTGAGGCCCGAGATACGGGCCAGCAGCGCCACCGACGCGGTGTTCACGTCCACGCCCACGGCGTTCACGCAGTCTTCGACCACGGCGTCCAGGCCACGGGCCAGCTTCAATTGGGAAACGTCGTGCTGGTACTGGCCGACACCGATGGATTTCGGATCGATCTTCACCAGCTCGGCCAATGGATCCTGCAGGCGCCGGGCAATGGACACCGCGCCACGGATCGACACGTCCAGGTCGGGGAATTCCTTGGAAGCCAGCTCCGACGCCGAATAAACCGAGGCGCCGGCCTCGGAGACCATCACCTTGGTCATTTTCATCGCCGGGTATTTCTTGATCAGCTCGGCAGCCAGCTTGTCGGTTTCGCGGCTGGCGGTGCCGTTGCCGATGGCGATCAGGTCCACCGAATGCTTGGCACACAGCGCGGCCAGCACGGCCAGGGTCTGGTCCCATTTGTTGTGCGGCACGTGGGGGTAGACGGTGGTGTGGTCCAGCAGCTTGCCGGTGGAGTCCACCACGGCCACCTTGCAACCGGTGCGCAGGCCCGGGTCCAGGCCCAGGGTAGCGCGCGGGCCGGCCGGGGCGGCCAGCAGCAGGTCGTGCAGGTTGTGGGCGAACACGTTGATCGCCTCGGTCTCGGCGTTGTCGCGCAACTCGCCCAGCAGGTCGGTTTCCAGGTGGGTGTAGAGCTTGACCTTCCAGGTCCAGCGCACCACTTCGGCCAGCCATTTGTCGGCGGCGCGGTTATGGTTCTGGATGCCGAACTGCTGGCCGATCATGCCTTCGCACGGGTGCATGGTGCCGGGCAGCTCATCGCCGACCTTCAGCGCGGAACTGAGGATGCCTTCGTTGCGGCCGCGGAAAATCGCCAGGGCGCGGTGGGACGGCACGCTCTTGAGTGGTTCGTCGTGTTCGAAGTAATCGCGGAACTTCGCCCCTTCCTCTTCCTTGCCGGCGATGACGCGGGCGCTGAGGATGGCTTCCTGCTTGAGGAAGTTGCGCAGTTTTTCCAGCAGGTTGGCGTCTTCGGCGAAGCGTTCCATGAGGATGTACTTGGCGCCTTCCAGCGCCGCCTTGACGTCGGCCACGCCTTTTTCGGCGTCGACGAAGCGCGCGGCTTCGGTTTCCGGCGCCAGGGTCGGGTCGTTGAACAGGCCATCGGCCAGCTCGCCGAGGCCGGCTTCCAGGGCGATCTGGCCCTTGGTGCGGCGTTTCTGCTTGTAGGGCAGGTACAGGTCTTCGAGGCGGGTCTTGGTGTCGGCCAGCTTGATGTCGCGTTCGAGTTGCGGGGTCAGCTTGCCTTGTTCCTGGATGCTGGCCAGGATGCTGATGCGCCGCTCGTCGAGTTCTCGCAGGTAGCGCAGGCGCTCTTCCAGATGACGCAACTGGGTGTCATCGAGGCTGCCGGTGACTTCCTTCCGGTAACGGGCGATGAAAGGCACCGTGGAGCCTTCATCGAGTAGCGCGACGGCCGCTTCGACCTGTTGCGGGCGGACGCCGAGTTCCTCGGCGATGCGGCTGTTGATGCTGTCCATAAAACCACCTGACAAATATGTGAAATCAGGCTCGCCACCACAGAAGCCGGGCTCGGCGAGACTGGTTGAGCGGGCGGGTGCGCGCCGCTGCCTGGGTCAAAAGGCTGCCTGTTGACCCGCGAAATTCAAAAAGTGCTGCCTGGCCGGGGGAAAAAACGCCACCGGGGGGCACGATCCGGCCTGTCCTGGCACAAAAGGGCCGCGCATTATAACCAGCGTTCCCAGCTTCGGGGTGCACCAAGGTCTGTAGGCTTGTTGCCCGATTTTCTGTAGGCAGAGGAAAAATCTGCTAACAATGCACACGGTGCGTATAACGGCAGCTACGCCATAATGCGCGCCGAGATCAAAGGAGCTTCCTATGAGCAGCACTGCACAAACTGCTGAAGGCGAAAAAATTCTGATTGTTGACGACGATCCCGGGCTGAGCAGCCTGCTGGAGCGTTTTTTCGTCAGCAAGGGCTACCGCGCCCGCACCGTACCCAACACCGAGCAGATGGACCGGTTGCTGGCCCGCGAGGTGTTCAACCTGGTGGTGCTGGACCTGATGCTGCCTGGCGAGGATGGCCTGACTGCCTGCCGCCGCCTGCGCAGCGCCAACAACCAGATCCCGATCATCATGCTCACCGCCAAGGGCGACGAGCTGAGCCGCATCAAGGGGCTCGAACTGGGTGCCGACGACTACCTGGCCAAGCCGTTCAACCCGGACGAGCTGATGGCCCGCGTCAAGGCCGTGCTGCGCCGTCAATCGGCGCCGGTGCCGGGCGCCCCGGGCAGCGAGGACGAGAGCGTGACCTTCGGTGACTACGAGCTGTCCCTGGCCACGCGCGAGCTCAAGCGCGGCGACGAGGTCCACATGCTCACCACCGGCGAATTCGCGGTGCTCAAGGCGCTGGTGATGAACGCCCGCCAGCCACTGACCCGTGACAAGCTGATGAACCTGGCGCGTGGTCGTGAATGGGACGCCCTGGAGCGCTCCATCGACGTGCAGATTTCCCGCCTGCGCCGGATGATCGAGCCCGATCCTTCCAAGCCGCGCTATATCCAGACCGTCTGGGGCGTAGGCTATGTATTCGTGCCGGACGGTGCCGCCAGCAAGTGATCGGCGATTTGTAGGAGCGGGTGGCCTGGCGGGTCGAATGCGTTCTGCCAGGCGACTCGCGGTCCGTCATTGTGCGAGCATCGCTCGCTCCTGCAAGTGTGTAGCGGTTATCCATGAAAACCCCCGTTTGGTTCCCCCAGAGTTTTTTCTCCCGCACCCTCTGGCTGGTGCTCATCGTCGTGCTCTTTTCCAAGGCCCTGACGCTGGTGTACCTGTTGATGAACGAAGACGTCCTGGTGGACCGGCAGTACAGCCACGGCGTCGCGTTGACCCTGCGGGCCTATTGGGCGGCGGACGAAACCAATCGGACCAAGATCGCTGAAGCGGCGACGCTGATCCGCGTGGTCGGTGCCGGTGTGCCGGAGGGCGAGCAGCATTGGCCCTACAGCGAGATCTACCAGCGCCAGATGCAGGCCGAGCTGGGTGCCGATACCGAGGTCCGGTTGCGCATGCACTCGCCTCCGGCGCTGTGGGTTCGGGCCCCGAGCCTGGGGGACGGCTGGCTGAAGGTGCCGCTGTACCCTCATCCGTTGCGCGGCCAGAAGATCTGGAACGTGCTCGGCTGGTTCCTGGCCATCGGCCTGTTGTCGACGGCGTCGGCGTGGATCTTCGTCAGCCAGCTCAACCAACCCTTGAAGCGCCTGGTGTACGCCGCGCGCCAGTTGGGCCAGGGGCGCAGCGTGCGACTGCCCATCAGCGACACGCCCAGCGAAATGACCGAGGTCTACCGGGCGTTCAACCAGATGGCCGAGGACGTCGAGCAGGCCGGGCGCGAGCGTGAGCTGATGCTGGCCGGCGTCTCCCACGACCTGCGTACGCCACTGACCCGGTTGCGTTTGTCCCTGGAACTGATGGGCGAGCACACCGACCTGACCGATGAAATGGTCCGCGACATCGAGGACATGGACGCGATTCTCGACCAGTTCCTGGCGTTCATTCGCGACGGCCGGGACGAATCGGTGGAAGAAGTGGACCTGACCGAACTGGTGCGCGAAGTGGCTGCGCCCTACAACCAGGCCGAGGAGAAAGTGCACCTGCGCCTGGAGCCGATCCAGCCGTTCCCGCTGCGCCGGGTATCGATGAAGCGCCTGCTGAACAACCTGATCGGCAATGCCCTGAACCATGCCGGCACTGGCGTCGAGGTGGCGGCATACGTTTCGGGCGACACCAACGCGCCTTATGTAGTGCTGAGCGTCATGGACCGTGGCGCCGGCATCGATCCATCGGAGCTGGAAGCGATCTTCAACCCCTTCACCCGCGGCGACCGCGCTCGCGGTGGAAAGGGCACGGGGCTGGGCCTGGCCATCGTCAAGCGCATCGCCTCGATGCACGGCGGCAACGTCGAATTGCGCAACCGTGCCGGCGGTGGGCTGGAAGCGCGGGTGCGCTTGCCGTTGGGCTTGTTGCTGCCTCGGGATGCGGTGTAGCGGTCTCTTTCAAGTAAGACAGAGAACTCTGTGGAAGCCGAGCTTGCTCGCGATGGCGGTGTGTCAGTCAGGATCAACGTTACTGATCCACCGCCATCGCGAGCAAGCTCGGCTCCCACAAAGGCTAGCTCCCACATGGGTTGTTCTGAGTTAGCCCTTGCCTTTGGTCCGGGTCATGTTCGGCCCGCCATTCTTTTCCAGGTGCTCGATGATGATCCCGGCCACGTTCTTGCTGGTGGTGGTCTCGATCCCTTCCAGGCCTGGCGAAGAGTTGACCTCCATCACCAACGGCCCGTGGTTGGAGCGCAGGATGTCCACGCCCGCGACGGCCAGGCCCATGACCTTGGCGGCGCGCAGGGCGGTCATGCGTTCTTCCGGGGTGATCTTGATCAGGCTCGCGCTGCCGCCGCGATGCAGGTTGGAACGAAACTCCCCGGGCTTGGCCTGGCGCTTCATCGAGGCGATCACCTTGTCGCCGACCACGAAGCAGCGAATGTCCGCGCCCCCGGCTTCCTTGATGTATTCCTGCACCATGATGTTCTGCTTCAGGCCCATGAATGCCTCGATCACCGACTCCGCCGCTGTCGCGGTCTCACACAGGACCACGCCGATGCCCTGGGTGCCCTCCAGTACCTTGATCACCAGCGGCGCACCGTTGACCATCGCGATCAGGTCGGGAATGTCGTCGGGGGAGTGGGCGAAGCCGGTCACCGGCAGGCCGATCCCTCGTCGTGACAGCAATTGCAGCGAGCGCAACTTGTCCCGTGAACGGGCGATCGCCACGGATTCGTTGAGGGGATACACCCCCATCATCTCGAACTGGCGCAACACCGCGCAGCCATAGAAAGTCACCGAGGCGCCGATGCGCGGGATCACCGCATCGAACCCTTCCAGCGGCTTGCCACGGTAATGGATCTGCGGCTTGTGGCTGGCAATGTTCATATAGGCGCGCAGGGTGTCGATCACCACCATTTCATGGCCACGTTCGGTGCCGGCTTCGACCAGGCGACGAGTGGAATACAGACGCGGATTACGCGACAGCACAGCGATCTTCATGCAACACCTGTGGCAGAGGTAGTGGACACCGGGAATACCGGCTTGTCTTGAACGTATTTGGTACCCGGATTGACCACCAATTGGCCGTCGATCAAGGCTTTGGAACCCAGCAGCAGGCGATAGCGCATGGACTTGCGACAGGCCAGGGTGAACTCGACCCGCCAGACCCGGTCACCGAGTGCCAACGTGGTGCTGATCACGTAGCGGACCTGGGCGTGGCCGTTGGAACTCTTGATGGTCTTGCGCGCCACCAGCGGGGCCTCGCAGCGGCGATGGCGCAACTGCACCACCGTGCCGAGGTGCGCGGTGAAGCGCACCCACTTCTCGCCATCGCGTTCGAACGGCTCGATGTCGGTGGCATGCAGGCTGGAGGTGCTGGCGCCGGTGTCGATTTTCGCCCGAAGGCCCGCGACTCCCAGATCCGGGAGCGCGACCCACTCGCGCAGACCGACGACGGTCAAATGGTCAAAAGTCTTCAATAAAACAACCTGCGATCAGTACATCGAATCGTGGACTCCGCGAATCGCGGTATTCACGCAGAATAATCACAAAATGGCGACAGTTATCTACTTGCCCGTGCCCCCGTCCATTTCGACATCCCAGGCCGATCGATCGGCCTGGCGGCATTCTATCCGTCGGGCCGGATTCGTGCGCCCGTCAAAAACGGTAGTACAGTTCTGACCATTGGCAGTGAAGAGGAATTGCAGTGGCACAAAAAAAGGAAGAGGACGACAAGGTCCGTCTCGATAAATGGTTGTGGGCGGCGCGTTTCTACAAGACACGCGCGCTCGCCAAGGCCGCCATCGAAAGCGGCAAGGTCCATCACCGCGGGGAGCGTTGCAAGCCGGGCAAGGAACCTCGCGTCGGCGATGAGTTTGTCATCCGCACCGGCTTCGATGAGAAGACCGTGGTGGTCGAGGCCCTGTCGATCGTGCGTCGCGGGGCGCCCGAGGCCCAGGCGCTGTATCACGAAACCGAAGCGAGCATCGCCAAGCGCGAAGCCGCGGCCGCCCAACGCAAGGCGGGCGCCCTGGGTGTCAGCACCGACGGCAAGCCGAGCAAAAAGCAGCGCCGGGACCTGTTCAAGTTTCATGGCGGCAATAGCGAATAGACACGCAGGCCAGCGCCTGTGGCGAGGGGATCAATCCCTTCGCCACCGGTTCTCGGGAAGATAGGCGGTGCATCTCCTTCCCGTCAGGCCAGCCCAAGCCTTGCTTGGAACCCACCCTGAATGCCCATAAAATGCCTGCCATCCATCGTCATCACCTCAGATACCAGACCCTATGACTGATCTACCGGACACCGACTACACCCAACGTTTCATCTTCGATGACAGCGACGCCCGCGGCGAGCTGGTGGCGTTGGAGCGTAGCTATGCCGAAGTGCTGGCCAAACACGCCTATCCGGAGCCGGTCGCCCAGTTGCTCGGCGAATTGATGGCTGCCGCCGCGCTGCTGGTCGGCACCCTGAAGTTCGATGGCCTGCTGATTCTCCAGGCCCGCTCCGAAGGCCCCGTGCCACTGCTGATGATCGAGTGCTCCAGCGAGCGCGAGATCCGCGGCCTGGCGCGCTATGACGCCGAGCAGATCGCGCCCGACGCGACCCTGGCCGACATGATGCCCAACGGCGTGCTGGCGCTGACGGTCGACCCGACCCAAGGCAAGCGCTACCAGGGCATTGTCGACCTCGACGGCGCGACCCTGGCCGAATGCTTCACCAACTACTTCGTCATGTCCCAGCAGACCAACACCCGTTTCTGGCTGTACGCCGACGGGCGTCGTGCCCGCGGCCTGCTGCTGCAGCAATTGCCGGCCGATCGTATTCGTGACCCCGAGGAACGCGACGCCAGCTGGCAACACATCACCGCGCTGGCCAGCACCCTCAGCGCCGATGAGCTGTTGAGCCTGGATAACGAAACCGTGCTCCATCGCCTTTACCACGAAGAGGCCGTGCGCCTGTTCGACGGCCAGCCGTTGCGCTTCCAATGCAGTTGCTCCCGTGAACGTTCCGGCAATGCGCTGGTCAGTCTGGGACTGGAAGATGCGCAACAGCTGGTGATCGAGCACGGTGGCGCCATCGAGATCGATTGCCAGTTCTGCAACGAGCGCTACCTGTTCGACGCGGCGGATATCGCCCAATTGTTCGCCGGTGCGGGTGTCGACACACCGTCAGATACTCGTCACTAAAACGGTTCAGCGCAGGTAAATCTCCTGTCAAACGCCGGATTTACGCCGTACTGACGGGAGGGCCCTACTCTTTTTGGGCTTTTCTGGCATAATCCGGCCCACTTTTTTCGGGTAGTAGTGCGCCACTTCCTACTACAAAACGTTTGGAGCACTCGGCCACGGGCCGACGGGGAATCTCATGACGCAAGCCAATAACGCCGTGTACACCGATCTGAGTGTCGATGAACTGGTCAAAGAAGCCCTGAATCGCGGTGAAGGCGAGCTTGCCGATACCGGCGCACTGGTGGTTCGTACCGGTCATCGTACCGGCCGTTCGCCAGTCGACCGTTTCATTGTCGAAGAGCCAACCACCCAGGCCGCCATCGCCTGGGGCCCGATCAACCGCAAGTTCCCGGCCGACAAGTTCGATGCCCTGTGGAACCGCGTCGAAGCCTACCTGGGCGAGCGCGAGCGTTTTGTTTCCCATGTGCATGTAGGCTCCGATCCCGCGCACTACCTGCCGGTCAAGATGACCACCGAGACGGCCTGGCACAACCTGTTCGGCCGCTGCCTGTTCATCAACCCCGAGCAGTACAACGCCGGCGGCAAGGATGAGTGGCAGATCCTCAACGCGCCGAATTTCGTCTGCGAGCCTGAGCGCGACGGCACCAACTCCGATGGCACCGTGATCATCAATTTCGCGGCCAAGAAAGTGCTGATCGCCGGCATGCGCTACGCCGGTGAAATGAAGAAGGCCCTGTTCTCCGTGCAGAACTTCCTGCTGCCGGCCGCTGACGTGCTGCCGATGCACTGTGCCGCGAACATGGGCGAAGAGGGCGATGTGACCCTGTTCTTCGGCCTGTCGGGCACCGGCAAGACCACCCTGTCCGCCGACGAAAGCCGTTACCTGATCGGCGACGACGAGCACGGCTGGGGCGTGGGCGTGGTGTTCAACATCGAAGGCGGCTGCTATGCCAAGTGCATCGACCTGTCCGAGAAGAACGAGCCGGTCATCTGGAAAGCCATCCAGCATGGTGCCGTGCTGGAAAACGTGGTCCTGGACCCGGTGACCAAGAAAGCCGACTACGCCGACGACAGCCTGACCCAGAACAGCCGCGCCGCCTACCCGCGTGAACTGATCGAAAAACGCGCACCGAAAAACCTCGGTGGCGAGCCAAACGCCGTGATCTTCCTGACCTGCGACCTGACCGGCGTACTGCCACCGGTGTCGATCCTCAGCGAAGAACAAGCCGCCTACCACTTCCTGTCCGGCTACACCGCCCTGGTGGGCTCGACCGAAATGGGTTCGGGCAGCGGCATCAAGTCGACTTTCTCCACCTGCTTCGGCGCACCTTTCTTCCCGCGCCCGGCCGGTGAATACGCTGAGCTGCTGATCAAGCGTATCCGTGGCTTCGGCTCCAAGGTCTACCTGGTCAACACCGGCTGGACTGGTGGTGGCTACGGCGTCGGCAAGCGCTTCAACATCCCGACCACCCGTGCGGTGATCGCGGCCATCCAGAGCGGCGCGCTGATCGGTGCCGAAACCGAACACCTGGACATCATCAACCTGGACGTGCCGCTGGCCGTTCCAGGCGTCGAGACTGGCCTGCTGAACCCACGCAACACCTGGGCCGACAAGGCTGCCTACGACGAAGCGGCCAAGGCATTGGCCGGCCTGTTCATCGAGAACTTCAAGAAGTTCGACGTGAGCGACGCGATCAAGGCCGCCGGGCCACAGCTGTAAGGCTCGGTTAGCAAATGAAGAAACCGCCCTTTATGGGCGGTTTTTTCATGGGCGATTGTTAAGTGGCAATGGGATTGCCACATCTGTGAAGCGCCTGTACCCCTGCAATCGAGCAACCCTATTTGGGCAATGAGCCCAGAACACTTCGTGACGCCGCCTCAAGGTCCATCAGACCCCGGCCATAGGCTTCACTGTTGGCGTAGATACCCGTGCGGTTGGCCGTCGCCAGCAGGTGTTCACGCACTTGCTGCGCATCGAGTTGCGGATGAAGGCTTTGCAGCGCGGCCAATGCGCCGCTGACCAAGGCGGTAGCCGGGGAGGTGCCGGCGGTCTGCACGTATTGCCCATCTTTCCCCACCGTAAGCAGGCCTGCCTGCGCGCCGGCGTCGCCGCCGGGTACGGCAATGCACCAGGCGGCCGCGATGCCGCAATAGTTGGATTTTCCATTGATGGCGCTGCCATCGTTTTTCAACGCAACGACCGCGATCCAGCCCTTTTCCAGTTCGGGCAAGGCCACTGGCAGTCCCGGTTCGGCCAAGGGTTCGCGCTTGAGTTCGTTGCCGGTCGGGAAGACAAAGACGGCGCCGTCTGCTACCAGTTTTCGGGCAACAGCCAGGGAGTCGGGCATTACCTGGTTGTAACGTGCCTCGTTGATTTCGGTGGCGGGGATGGCGTTGGCCCAGGCGTTGTTGAACAGTCGGGCACCCTTGTCGAACCCGCTTTGCCAGGATTGCGCGATGTTGTGGTCAAAAAAGAAGGGTTCGTTGTCGTCGCCAAAACGAAAGGGGATCAACCGGGCGTCGAACGCGATGCCATGCATGCCTTGGTCGTCCTTGTTGGCGGCGAGTATGCCGGCCATTTGCGTCCCATGACCGACACGGTCGAGCGTGCCTGGACGGTTTTCCACATGATCGAATCCCGGGTCGGCCAACCTGCCCTCGAACTCCCTCAGGTTGGCGTTGAGTCCCGAATCGATCAGTGCCACGGTCACGTCCTGCCCCGTGCCGCCGCGTGCATAGAGAGCGGAAGCCTTGACGATGGCCAGGCCTCGTTGGGCCAGATACTCAGGAGTCTCGAACCTGGCCGGTTCCAGGTCGGAGGTTTGCGGTACGGTCACGCAACCGACCAGTAACGAAGCCAGGGCTGTCGCCAGGGCGAGTGAAACGGGAAATGGATTTTGCATGGTTCGGTCCTTGAACAAGTTTTCAGGCACCGGGCTTCCTGGCCCGACGCCGCACGATGGATGGGCACAACTTAGCCGGTAAGCGGTACGCAGACGAGGCATCAAAGTGCCCCGATGTGTATCACTTTGCGTTTCAGCCAAGGGTATCCAGGTGGTATCGACTGGCGCATTTCCATTGCGCTTGGCTCACCCGTCCTACGCGCTATCGCAGCGGAATGTGTGCTGAGGCTCCATCCGCTGAATACCTGGCCATCACACGAATAAACTTCAAAAACGCCCGGCCGCTGACTAAGGTGGAGGCTGTCTTCGGATCGCCAACAAGAGAACAAACATGAGCCAGACAGCTTTCGACATTCGACGCGCCGCCGTGGTCGGTGCAGGCACCATGGGCCGAGGCATCGTGATGTGCCTGGCCAATGCCGGCGTGGCGGTGCAGTGGGTCGACAACAATCCGCAGATGATCGAGCAGGCACTGGTCGCCGTGGCGCAGACGTATGCCCATAACGTCCGGCAGGGTCGTATCGACCAGGCCGAGGCCGATGCCCGGATCGCCCGTGTCACGCGGGCGGACGATTACGCCGCGATCCGCGACGTGGACCTGGTGATCGAGGCGGTGTACGAGAACCTGGAGCTCAAGCAGGCCATCTTTCGCGAGCTGGACGCGTGGCTCAAGCCCGAGGCGATCCTGGCGAGCAATACGTCGGCGCTGGACATCGACGCCATCGCAGCCGTCACCGGCCGCCCCGCCCAGGTGCTGGGCCTGCACTTCTTCAGCCCGGCGCACATCATGAAATTGCTGGAAGTCGTGCGCGGTGCCCGCACAGCCCAGCCCGTGCTGGACGCGGCGCTGGAGTTGGGCCAGCGCATGGGCAAGGTCAGCGTGGTGTCGGGCAATTGCCATGGTTTCATCGGCAACCGGATGCTCCACCCTTATGTGCTGGAGGCCCGCAAGATGCTGCTGGAAGGGGCATTGCCTCATCAGGTGGACGCGGCCCTGCAGGGGTTCGGCTTCGCCATGGGCCCGTTCCGCATGTATGACGTGGTCGGCATCGACCTCGAATGGCGGGCCCGCGAGCTGGCGGGCAAAGGCCAGGACGCACCCGAGGTGCAGGTGGACAACCGCTTGTGCGAGCTGGGCCGGTTCGGCCAGAAGAGCGGTAACGGTTACTATCATTACGAGCCGGGCAGCCGCCAGGCCGAACCGGATGTCGAAGTCGACGCGCTGGTGCAGAGGGTCAGCGAAACATTGGGGTTCCAGCGTCGCGAGATTGGCCCGGAGGAGATCCTCGAGCGTTGCTTGCTGGCGCTGGTCAACGAAGGTGCGAAGATCCTGCAGGAAGGCATTGCCGCGTCGGCCCACGATATCGACCTGGTCTACCTCAACGGCTACGGTTTCCCGACGGACAAGGGCGGCCCGATGGCCTGGGCGGACAGCCAGGGACTCGAAGACATCCATGCCCGGTTGCTGGCGCTCGAGACTCGGCAGGGGGACCACTGGCGGCCCGCGCGCCTGATCGGCGAGCTGGCCAGCCAGGGCAAGGGTTTTGCCCAGCGCTAGTGGCCACACAGGCCGCCATGTCGACGCCCCCGTAAACCCTTCGACGATTGCAAAGGACACCCGATGCCGCAACGTAGCGAATACCCGCATTTGCAAGCCATCACCACGCGCTGGCACGACAACGATGTGTACGGTCACGTCAACAACGTCACCTACTACAGCTTTTTCGACACGGCGGTGAACACCTACCTGATCGAGGTCGGTGGCCTGGATGTCCATGGCGGGGAGGTGGTGGGTTTCGTGGTGAGCTCGGCCTGCGATTATTTCGCCTCGATCGCCTTTCCCGACCGGATTGAAATCGGCCTGCGGGTGGGCAAGCTCGGCAACAGCTCGGTGCAGTATGAACTGGCGGTCTTCAAGGTGGGGGAGGAAGAAGCGTGCGCGGCGGGGCGCTTTGTCCACGTGTTCGTGGACCGTGCATCGAACCGGCCCGTGGCCATTCCAGAGCGGCTGCGCGGGGCGTTGGAACGATTGCTGGCCTGAAAACCAGAAATCGCAGCGTGCGTCAGACGCTGGGGGAGCGCTGCGCAGGCTGCGATTTTCTCGCGGCGATCGTCAGTGATCAGTCGCGATAGTGGTGTTTATGCTTGCGATGCCCGTAGGCATGGCCGCGACCCGGGTGACCGTCGCGGTAGTAGCGGCGATCGCCACGGCGACCTTCGTAGCGACGATCATCGTCATCGTCCTTGCCCATGTAGTTACCCAGCGCGCCGCCGGCACCACCGCCCGCGGCCGCACCGATCAGGCTGCCGGTGCTGCCGCCGACACTGCGACCGACCACGTTGCCGCCGGCTGCGCCCAGTGCGCCGCCGATGGCCGCTTCGCCACGGCTGTGTTTGTCTGCGCCGACCGCACTACCACCCGCGCCGCCCAGGGCTGCGCCGATAGTGGAGCCGGTGTTGCCGCCCAGTGACTGGCCGACGACCGAACCCAAAACCCCGCCCAATGCGCCGCCAACGCCTGCTTCGGCAGTACCGCCAGCAGAAGCGACGCCACTGATCAGGCCAAGGGACAACAAGAGAATGGAGGAGAACTTCATAGAGGAGCCTCAAAGGGATGACGGCGCGATCCTGAGGCTGGCTTCGCTTGGTGACAATCGAAATCCGACGAGTAGCACGACTTGTGCACAATTCTCTAAGTTATTGTTTTTAGGGCGGAACTTAAGGCGTTTTGGTCGGTCTTTAGCTACTTCGGACAGGCCGTTTTCTTAGGGAAACGGCCTTTTTCGTGGGCGCTGGAAAATAGGCGTGGGGGGGGGGGTAAAAACCCCCCCCCCCCCCCCAGCCCGCCCGCCCCGCGCGGGGCCGGGCGCCCTCGCCCCGCTCCACCCCCAAAAC
>NZ_JAUQOP010000027.1 GCF_030580855.1 Pseudomonas citrullilanati
TGGCTCAGCAATCGTTGGTTACATCTTTGATTTCTCGCGGAGTAACTTGTGATGCTGATAATCTGTTGACTAGCAGTCTGACTCCACAAGCACCCACACGAATTGCTTGATTCAGTTGTTAAAGAGCAGTGGTTGATTCTTTCGTCTCAACCGAGGCGCGCATTCTACAGCGCCTGGCGTTGCTGTCAAGCGATTATTTTAGAAGTTTTTCAAAGTTCCCCTTGGGAAACATCAACAACTTCAACCACTTGCGCTTCCGATCTCTCGTTAGCGGGAGGCGAATTCTACAGCGTTGCTCGCTGCTGTCAACACCTCTTTTTCAGCGCTTCCGGACTTCGATGAACTGAAGTCCTGCGCTGTCGAAAATCGTTTAACTCATTGAAACTCAAGGAGTTTTCCGTTTCGACTGCGCCGGAAGTGGGGCGAATTATAGACGTCTGGAATCTGCCGTCAACACTTAATTAAACTTTTGTTGCAGAGGCGGCCTTTCGACCAAGCAAGCGCGGTATCCGCCGCTGGATCGGCGGTACCCTGAGCAGCAAGAGAACGGCACCTATAGAGGCGTAGACCGCCCACTCCTTCAGGTCCGCTCGCACGATCCACAGCATGTGCAGCAGACCAAGCCCGAGAATCAGGTAGACCAGGCGATGCAGTTTTTTCCAGCGCGACCCAAGCCGGCGCTGGCTGTAGCGATTGGAAGTGACCGCCAGCACCAATAGGCCGAGGAAACCGAGCACTCCGACAATGATGTAGGGCCGCTTGCTCAGCTCAACCCCCAACTGCGACCAATCAAAGCCCAGGATGAACGCGGCATATCCAGACAGGTGCAGCACGACATACGTGAAGCACCACAACCCGAGCTGGCGCCTGACCGCGATCCACCCCGCCCACCCCGTCAGCTTCTGCAGTGGCGTCATCCCCAAGGTGATCAACAGCAGGACCAGCGTCCCCAATCCGAGCCTGTCCACCAGCACCTTGCCGGGGTCGGGCCCCAGCGCGTTCATCAACGCCTGGTAGAGCCAAACCAGCGGCCAGACTGCAGCCACAAGGAAGACGCCGACCCGCCACAGAGGAAAACGCATCAGTAGTCCTTCCTCAAATCCATCCCCGCATACAAGGAGGCCACTTCATCCTGGTAACCATTGAACATCAAGGTATCGCGAACGTTGGGGCTGAACAGACCGCTCGGCAATCGGCGTTCATGGGCCTGGGTCCAACGCGGATGGTCCACCGTCGGGTTGACGTTGGCATAGAAGCCATACTCATCGGCTGCGATGCTTTGCCAGGTGGTCTTCGGCTGTTCGCTCACCAAGCTGATGCGCACAATGGACTTCACACTCTTGAACCCGTACTTCCACGGCACCACCAAACGCAACGGCGCGCCGTTCTGGTTGGGCAGCTCGCGTCCGTACATGCCTACCGCCAGGATGGCCAAGGGGTTCATCGCCTCGTCCAACCGCAAACCTTCCACATAGGGCCAGTCGATCAAGGCAAAACCGGAGCGCTGCCCCGGCATGGCCTTGGGGTCCTGCAAGGTTTCGAAACGGATGTACTTGGCCTTGGAGGTTGGCCCGACCTGCTTGAGCAGTGCCGAAATAGGGAAGCCGATCCAAGGAATGACCATCGACCAGGCCTCGACACAGCGCAATCGATAGATCCGCTCCTCCAGTTGATAAGGCTTCATGAAGTCTTCCAGCGCATAGCGTCCCGGCTTGTCGACCTCGCCGTCCACGACCACGCTCCAGGGCTCGGTCTTCAAGGACCCCGCATTGGCTGCCGGATCCCCCTTGTCGGTGCCGAACTCATAGAAGTTGTTGTAATGGGTCGCGTCCTTGAACGGGGTGATGGCTTCGTTCTGGGCGGTCACCGCTCCCCATTGGACGGACGGCAGTTTTTCAGCGAACCAGGCCGGCGCCTTGCCAGGTTCGACATCGGCATAACGCGCGGCATCGGCGGCGCCCGCCCAGCGTGGCAGGCCACTCACGGCCAGGCCAGCCATGGACGCACCGAGCACCTGGCGACGGGAAAGATAGAAGGATTCGGGCGTGACGTCCGACTCTCGACAGTCGGACGACTTGGGGATCTTGATCAGCATGACAACTCCGCAGTATTGGAGGGCAGTTGCACCAATAGACTGCGGAGTATGGGGGAAATTACATTAAGGCAACGTTTAGCGTCGGCGAAGGCGCAGCAAATATTGAACCGGGCCGGAAGCCGCGTAGGCGAGGAAGATCAGCAGCAGAATACGGGGCGGATCGCTGAAGACCACCGCGAATACCAGCACGACCACCAGGATTGCAACGAACGGCACGCGCCCCTTCAGGTCCAGCTCCTTGAAGCTGTTGTACTTGATGTTGCTGACCATCAGCATCCCGGCTGCTGCGACCAGCAACGCCACGAGGAACGACATCTTCGAACCCTGGATGCCGTAGTCGCTGAAGGCCCAGACGACGCCCGCCACCACACCGGCGGCAGCCGGGCTGGCGAGGCCGATGAAGTAGCGCTTGTCAGCCTTGCCGACCTGGGTATTGAACCGCGCCAGGCGCAACGCTGCACCCGCTACATAGATGAAGGCGACCATCCAGCCGACCTTGCCCATGTCCCCCAGCGCCCAGCCGAACGCCAGCAAGGCCGGCGCCACGCCGAAGGCGACCATGTCGGACAATGAGTCGTATTCGGCGCCAAATGCGCTCTGGGTGTTGGTCATGCGGGCCACGCGCCCGTCCAGGCCATCGAGCACCATGGCGACAAAGATCGCGATGGCAGCGAACGCGAAATAGCGGCTCGCCCCCGCACTGTCGCCGGCACTCAATGCAGCCTGGGCACTCATGGAATTGATGATGGAATAGAAGCCGGCGAAGAGGTTCGCAGTGGTGAACAGATTCGGCAGCAGATAGATGCCACGATGCCGGACCTTACGGCCTTCAGCGTCATGGCCTTCTTCGACGTGCTCATCGATGGGCAGCAGGCTTTCGGCGTCAGGAGCCAGGTTTGGCTCGTCGGGACGTTCGCTCATGGACAATACCTTGCAACGGTGTGAAAAAATTCGACTGACGTCTGCGGCGACGGTTCGGCCGCAAACGATGCAGCTTTATACCAGAAGCCATCGCCCAAACGAAAAAACGCGGCCGAGGCCGCGTTTTTCGATCAAGCTCGCGACTCAGTTCTTGGCTTTGTCGACGATCTTGTTGGCGCTGATCCACGGCATCATCGAGCGCAGTTGCTCGCCGATGATTTCGATGCCGTGCGCAGCGTTGTTACGACGCTTGGCGGTCATCGAAGGATAGCCGGTGGCGCCTTCGCTGATGAACATCTTGGCGTATTCGCCGTCCTGAATACGTTTCAGGGCATTGCGCATGGCCTGGCGGGATTCGGCGTTGATCACTTCCGGACCGGTCACGTACTCACCGTATTCGGCGTTGTTGGAGATCGAGTAGTTCATGTTGGCGATACCGCCTTCGTACATGAGGTCAACGATCAGCTTCAGTTCGTGCAGGCATTCGAAGTAAGCCATTTCTGGCGCATAGCCCGCTTCGACCAGGGTTTCGAAACCGGCTTTCACCAGCTCGACGGTACCGCCACACAGAACGGCCTGCTCGCCGAACAGGTCGGTTTCGGTCTCGTCCTTGAAGGTGGTTTCGATGATGCCGGTACGACCGCCACCCACGCCTGCCGCGTAGGACAGCGCAACATTCTTGGCGTTGCCCGAAGCGTCCTGGTAGATCGCGATCAGGTCAGGAATACCGCCGCCCTTCACGAACTCGGAACGCACGGTGTGGCCCGGGGCCTTCGGCGCGATCATGATCACGTCGAGGTCAGCACGTGGCACGACCTGGTTGTAATGGATCGAGAAACCGTGGGAGAAGGCCAGGGTTGCGCCTTTCTTGATGTTCGGTTCGATTTCGTCGCGGTACAGCGCGCCCTGGAATTCGTCCGGGGTCAGGATCATGACCAGGTCGGCAGCGGCAACGGCGGAAGCCACGTCAGCCACTTTCAGGCCGTGGGCTTCTGCCTTGGCTACGGTGGACGAGCCTTTACGCAGGCCGACGGTCACGTCAACACCGGAGTCCTTCAGGTTGCAAGCTTGCGCGTGGCCCTGGGAACCGTAGCCGATGATGGCGACTTTCTTGCCCTGGATGATCGACAGGTCGCAGTCTTTATCGTAGAAAACTTTCATGAATTTCCTCTCTATCCGGCCGTTCAGGCCATTCGCTAATTTGGTTTAGATGCTCAGTACTTTGTCGCCACGGGCAATCCCGGTGACACCACTGCGTACGGTTTCCAGAATCGAGGCAGTGCCGATCGACTGGATGAAGCTGTCGAGCTTGTCGCTGGTACCGGTCAGTTGAACGGTATAGACGCTGGCGCTGACATCGACGATCTGCCCACGATAAATATCGGTAGTGCGTTTGATCTCGGCGCGCTGGGCGCCGGTGGCCTTGACCTTGACCAGCATCAGCTCGCGCTCGATGTGAGCACTTTCCGACAGGTCCACCAGCTTGACCACCTCGATCAGCTTGTTCAGGTTCTTGGTGATCTGCTCGATGATCTCATCATGCCCGACAGTGGTCAGCGTCAGACGCGACAAGGTCGGGTCCTCGGTTGGCGCCACGGTCAGGCTTTCGATGTTGTAGTTGCGCTGCGAGAACAGGCCCACGACGCGAGACAGCGCACCCGGTTCGTTTTCCAGAAGCAGGGAAATAATGTGTCGCATGATTAGGTACGCTCCGTCTTGCTCAGCCACATATCGCGCATGGAGCCGTCTTTGATCTGCATCGGGTAGACGTGCTCGCTGGTATCGACCGCAATATCGATCACCACCAGGCGATCCTTCATGGCGAACGCCTCCTCCATCTTCGTCTTCAAGTCTTTCGACTCGGTGATGCGTACGCCGACATGGCCATAGGCCTCTGCCAGCTTGACGAAGTCAGGCAGCGATTCCATGTAGGAATGCGAGTGACGGCTGCCGTAGCTCATGTCCTGCCACTGGCGAACCATGCCCAGTACACCGTTGTTCAGGATCACGATCTTCACCGGCAAGCCGTACTGCAGGCAGGTGGAGAGTTCCTGGATGTTCATCTGGATGCTGCCCTCGCCGGTGACGCAGGCGACGTCGGCATCCGGGAAGCTCAACTTGATGCCCATGGCCGCCGGGAAACCGAAGCCCATGGTGCCCAGGCCGCCGGAGTTGATCCAGCGATTGGGCTTGTCGAACTTGTAGTACTGCGCAGCGAACATCTGGTGCTGGCCCACGTCGGAGGTCACGAAAGCATCGCCCTTGGTCACTTCGCAGAGGGTTTCGATCACGGTCTGCGGCTTGATCATGCTGCCGTCGCCCTTGTCGTAAGGGAACAAGCCGCGATCGCCGCGCCATTCATCGACCTGCTTCCACCAACTGGCCAGCGCTTCCTTGTTCGGGGTCTCGCCGATCTCCTTGAGGATGGCGACCATTTCGGTCAGCACGCTCTCCACGGGACCGACGATAGGCACGTCTGCCTTGATGGTCTTGGAGATGGAGGCCGGATCGATGTCGATATGGATGATCTTGGCATTCGGGCAGAACTTCGATGCACCGTTGATGACCCGGTCGTCGAAACGCGCGCCAACGGCCAGGATCACGTCGGCATGGTGCATCGCCAGGTTGGCGGTGTAGCTGCCGTGCATCCCGAGCATGCCGATGAACTGGCGGTCGGAACCCGGGAACGCGCCTAGGCCCATCAGCGTGTTGGTCACCGGCAGGTTGAGCATCTTCGCCAGTTCGGTCAGCGGCGCGGAGCCACCCCCGAGGATCACGCCGCCACCGGAGTACAATACCGGGCGCTTGGCCGCCAGGAGCATTTCGGCCGCCTTGCGGATTTGCCCGGAGTGACCGCGTACGGCCGGGCTGTAGGAACGCAGCTTGGCTTTCTTCGGGAAGACGTATTCGAATTTCTCGGCCGGGTTGGTCATGTCTTTCGGTACGTCGACCACGACCGGGCCCGGACGACCGGATTCGGCCAGGTAGAAGGCCTTCTTCATGACTTCCGGGATTTCCGACGCGTGCTTGATCATGAAGCTGTGCTTCACGATCGGCCGGGAGATACCGATCATGTCGGTTTCCTGGAACGCATCGGTGCCGACCATGGTGCTGGGCACCTGGCCGGAGATGATCACCATCGGGATGGAGTCCATGTACGCGGTGGCGATGCCGGTGATGGCGTTCGTGGCGCCAGGACCGGAAGTCACCAATACCACGCCGGCCTTGCCGGTGGCACGGGCATAGCCGTCGGCCATGTGGGTCGCCGCCTGCTCGTGACGAACCAGGATGTGGGTCACTTCCGGCTCTTTGAACAGGGCATCGTAGACATGAAGGAGAGCACCACCCGGGTACCCGTAGATATATTTGACGCCTTCGTCACGCAAAAAGCGGACGAGCATCTCACCGCCAGATAAAAGCTCCACGTTGTTCACCTCTAAAACGCCAGAATACCGGCCCACGAAAGGGGACGGGTCTTAATAGGTTTACTTCTCGGCAGAGCATGAGCGACGGTGGTCGCCGACTACGTCAGCACTGACTGAGCAAGTATTGGGATCGTCCCAAGTGTTGCGGGCCTTTCCCACCCAGCGCGAGGTAACGCGTTGCGGGTGTAACAGGTCGGCGCGGATGTGCGCCTCATGATCTGCCGAGTGGGCCTGCTTCTGGCAGTCCCTCTACAGCGGACTTTGGATTCTTCTGTTTCGCCCTCTGCAAGTCAAGACGTCTATGTGCTTTATTCGAAGTAAGCGCATGAGAACGCAAGAAAAAACCTTTAAACGGCAACTGTGTTAGCTTCAATTGCGCAACCCACGACAAGGAAACAGCATGCGAATGTTCTTCTTGACGGCCAGCCTGCTGGTTGGCCTGAGCCCGATGTGCATGGCCGGCCAGGTCTACAAATGGGTGGACGCCCAGGGTGTCACCCATTTTGGCGCCCAGCCGCCCGATGGCGCAGAGACCGCCACCGTGATCAAGTCCACTCCGCCCGCCCCGGCCAAGCCTGCGGCACCGCCATCCGGCGGGGTCATTGGCGACCAGAAGGCGATCGACCAGCAAGTCAGGAAGCAGGTCGCCGAACAGGAGGCCCAGCTCAAGGCGTTCTGCGAGCAGGCCCGGACCAACCTGGCACAACTGCAGAACAACCCGAGGGTACGCGAGGACGTGGAGGGGGAAATGCGCCGCCTCAGCGAAGAGCAACGACGCCAGCGGATCGATGAGACCCGCAAGCAGATAGAAGAGAACTGCCAGTGACGACGGTCAGCTGGCGCTGCTGATCAACTGGTCGAACTGCGACAGCAGCCGCTGCAACTCGATGCCCTGCCCCGGTCGCTGGGCATAGACCATCTCCGCCATCGCCAGAATGCCGGAGGCGTTGGGCAGCGGCAGGTCATTTTCGAGGATGGCTTTCATGCGAGGCAGGAAAATCCATTGCAGCCACTGCTCGAAGTCCAGGGTGTCGACCGCGAATGGCTCGACACTGGCCAGCGCCTCGGCCGAGGGCGAGTGATCGCTCCACCAGCCCTGGACCCGCAATTCCCGCTCGATCAGCAACAGCTGATCGGCGATTTGGGGAAAACGCGTATCCATCAGAGCGAGACCTTGGCCTTCTGGCGAGCCAGGGCCGCGCCAGATGGATCGCCTTGTTTCTCACGGGCCTGGGCGATCAATTCCCACAGGCTGGCCTGAAGGGCCGGACGACCACTGGTGAAGGTCAGGCCACGCCGGGCCAGCTGTTCGGCTTGCGGCGCGTCGCCTTGGGCCATGCGCACCTGGGCCAGGCGATACAGGACCTGTGGCTCACGCGGCGCGACACGCTGGGCGCGCTCGAGGCTCGAAGACGCACCATTGAGGTCGCCACCGGCCTGCTGCTGTTGCGCCGTGGTCAGCAGGGCCAGCACCGGACCGTCCAACTGCTCATCGGCAGACAAGCCACCGGAACTGGCCGGCGGCACGCTGCTCGGCGCCGAAGGCATGCTGTAGCTGCCCTGGTCGATCGGCGAGGTCTCGATAGGCCCCGGCGTGATCGGACCCGGGGTGATCGGCGTGCTGCTGATCGGGGCCGAGGTCGTGGCGCCACCACCTGGAATCATCACGACGACACCGGAGTCACCCTGGGGAATGGCCTGGGCCTGACCTTGGACCGGACGTTTCACCGTCGTTTGCCGGAAACCGCCGTTGGCCGAGACGCGCTCACTGTTGGACACCGCAGTGCCGGAGTCGACGACCGGAATCGAACCACGTTGCACGGTAGAGCAACCACTGAGCAAAGCCACGGCCGTTACCGCTGGAATCAACCACTTGTTCACTTGAAACCCTCTTTGCTTAATTCATCCAGTCCTTGACCCAATCCATCACCGATTCGGCGGGATTCTGAGTACCGCAGGCAGCACCGGGTGGCGGCTCGCTGCCGCGAATATACGGCATCTGCACCGCACCCGGGCAATTGGCGTCGGAGCCCTGTCCCGTCCGCGAATCCACCCAGGCCTGGACGATATTGTCCGGCTGCGGCATGTCCAGCGGCAACGGGTCGGCCTTGCGCATGAAACTGGTCCAGACCTGCAACGCGCCGGTGGCACCGGTGAACGGAGTCTTGCCGTTGTCATCCCGGCCGAGCCACACCACTGCCAGCAGGTCCTGGCTGAAACCGGCGAACCAACTGTCGCGCGAATCGTTACTGGTACCGGTCTTGCCGGCCAGGGTCAGGGTCCGGGGCAGCACGTTATAGACCGAACTGCCGGTGCCTTCGCGCATGACCCGCTGCATCGCACTCTGGATCAGGTAGATGGACGCCGGATCGAAGCGCTGCTGGATCTGGAACGGATAGCGCTTGAGCGGCTCGCCGTCGGCGGTCAGCACGCTGCGAATCCCGCGCATCGGCGTGTTGAAGCCGCCGTTGGCCAGGGTCTGGTACATCGCCGCCACTTCGATCGGCGTCAGGCCACCCGCGCCCAACAGCATCGACGGGAAGGCCGGCAATTCACGGCTCACCCCCAGGCGCGCCACGGTCTTGAGCACGTTCGGCACACCGACCTCCAGCCCCAGGCGAGCCGTTGACAGGTTGTAGGAATGTGCCAGCCCCTGATACAGGAACACCGTGCCGTGGGAACGACGGTCATAGTTCTGCGGTTTCCAGACCTGGCCATCGGCCCCCTTGACCGAGAACGCCTCGTCCGACAGCCAACTGGTCAACGTGTACTGGCTGGGCTTCTCCAGGGCGGTGAGGTACACCGCCGGCTTGATCAGCGAGCCAATCGGGCGGACCGCATCCAGTGCCCGGTTGAAACCGGCGAAACTGGCCTGGCGGCTGCCGATCATGGCCTGGACTTCACCGGTTTCCGGGTTGGTCACGACCATGGCGGCTTCGACTTCATCGGCACCCTTGCGCGCGCCCAGGCGCTTGAAGGTATCGTCGACCGAAGCCTCGGCCTTCATTTGCAGGATCGGGTCGAAGCTGGTGAAGATTCGCAGGCCTTCCTCGGTCAAGTCCTCGTCACGGTAGTCTTCACGCAACTGGCGCTTGACCAGGTCCATGAAGCCGGGGAACGAGCTGTCCGCCAGGCTGCCACGCTGGGTCACGCCCAGGGGCATCTTCTTGGCCGCTTCAACCTGTTCGGCCGTCGCCACGCCTTGTTGCTGCAACAGGTCGAGCACCAGGTTGCGCCGTTCGAGGGCTCGCTCCGGATAGCGCCGCGGGTTGTAGGACGATGGCCCCTTGACCATGCCCACCAGCAACGCTACCTGGTGCAGCTTCAGCTCGGACAACGGCTGGCTGAAGAAGAACTGGCTGGCCAGGCCGAAGCCGTGCACGGCGCGTTGCCCATCCTGGCCGATGAAGACCTCGTTGAGGTACGCCTCGAGGATCTCCCGCTTGTCGTAGTGCAACTCCAACAGCAGCGCCATCATCGCTTCGGTGAGCTTGCGGGTGAGGCTGCGCTCGTTGGTCAGGTAGAAGTTCTTGACCAACTGTTGGGTCAGGGTACTGCCGCCCTGGCGCATGTGGCCCGAGGAGGTGTTGACCCAGACGGCCCGGGCGATCGACTTGGGCGAGACGCCGAAGTGATGATAGAAGTCGCGGTCCTCGACGGTGATCAGCGTATCGAGCAGGAACGGCGGCACCTGGTCGATCTTGATCAGGATCCGGTCTTCCAGGTTCTTGGGGTACAGGCCGCCGATCAGCAGCGGCTCGAGGCGCACCACCGACAGGCTGGCGTTGTTGGCACCGGTCAGCGCCGCCACGTAGTCACCGGAAAAACGCACGCGCACCGGCTGCGGCTGCTCCATGCCTTCATAGAACTGGAAGCCACGGGTGTTGAGGTCGACGGTGTTGCCATTGACCGACGCCGCGCCCGGACCATTGGCGACGCTTTCGCGGCGATAGCCCAAGGCATCCAGTTCGGTGAGGAAATCATCGCGGCTCAGCTTCTGTCCGACGAACAGTTCCAGCGGCCTGGCGTAGACCTTGGCCGGAATGGTCCAGCGCTTGCCGGAGAATTTCTCCTGGACCACGGCATCGAGGTAGACGGCGAAACCGGCGAGCACGACGAGGCCGACCAGGCTGAGTTTAAGGGCCCAGCCCAGCCAGGGCCGCAGGCGGCTGGCGGGTGGTTTCTTGGGGGTACGGGGGGATCGAGTACGAGTCATGGCGGCGGATTATACGCACTTTGCTACGGTTCAACATGAGCCCGATGGCCCGCCTGGCAACCCAGGCCAGCCTGTTTGCGTTAACCACGCTTGCCGCCATAATGACGGCCGTGAATTTTCCCAGACTCTGAAGGATCGCCCGTGAGCCAGTCCCTGATCGCCGCCCTGCAAAACCCGGCCCTCTACCCCCATCCCGTCGACGGGTTCCAGGTCATCGAGACGCATATTTCCTGGGTATTGCTCACCGGGCCCTATGCCTACAAATTCAAGAAACCGGTCAATTTCGGCTTCCTCGACTTCACCCACCTCGAGGCGCGCCAACATTTTTGCAACGAAGAGTTGCGACTCAACCAACGCCTGACCCAGGACCTGTACCTGGAGGTTTTGCCCGTGACCGGCAGCGTCGAGGCCCCGCAACTGGGTGGCGACGGCCCGGCCATCGAATACGCGCTGAAGATGCGCCAGTTTCCGCAGAGCCAACTGCTCAGCACGCTGCAGGCCAATGGCGAGCTGACCACCGCGCACATCGACGAAATGGCCGAGCAGATCGCCCGGTTCCATCTCTCCACGCCCAAGGTCCCGGCCGAAAACGCCGCCGGCACCCCGGACAGCGTGATGGCCCCGGTGCGCCAGAACTTCGAGCAGATCCGCCCGTTCCTCAGCGACAAGGCCGACCTGCTGCAACTCGAAGCGCTGCAAGCCTGGGCCGACAGCAGTTTCGAACGCCTCAAGCCACTGTTCATCCAGCGCAAGGCCGAAGGTTTCATCCGCGAATGCCATGGCGACATCCACCTGGGCAACGCCACGGTGATCGACGGCAAGGTGGTGATCTTCGACTGCATCGAGTTCAACGAGCCGTTCCGCTTCACCGACGTCTATGGCGACACCGCGTTCCTGGCGATGGACCTGGAGGACCGAGGCCTCAAGTCGTTGGCGCGGCGTTTCGTCAGCCAGTATCTGGAGCTGACCGGCGACTACCGGGGCTTGGAACTGTTGAACTTCTATAAAGCCTACCGCGCGCTGGTCCGTGCCAAGATCGCGCTGTTCAGCATGCCGGCCGAGGCCGACCCGGTGCAACGCGCCACCACCCTGCGCCAGTACCGCAACTACGCCAATCTGGCGGAAAGCTACAGCACCATTCCTTCGCGCTTCCTGGCCATCACCCACGGCGTCTCGGCAGTCGGCAAAAGCCACGTCGCCATGCGCCTGGTCGAAGCCCTGGGCGCCATTCGCCTGCGTTCGGACGTCGAGCGCAAGCGCCTGTTCGGCGAGCAGCAGGTGCCCAATGATCCACAGGTCGGCATCTATAGCAGCGACGCCAGCAGCGCCACCTATAGCCGCCTGCATGAAATCGCCGATGCCATCCTGCGCGCCGGCTTCCCGGTGGTGATCGATGCGACCTACCTCAAGCGTGACCAGCGCGATGCCGCAGCGAAAATCGCCGAGGCTACGGGTGCTCCGTTTTTGATCCTCGACTGCAACGCGCCGCAGGCGGTGATCGAAAGCTGGTTGGCGCAGCGCCAGGCCGACCAGAAAGACCCTTCCGATGCGACCCTGGCCGTGATCGCGGCCCAGCAGGCCAGCCGTGAAGCCCTGACCCCGGAAGAAATCCTCTGCAGCAAACGGGTGCAGACCAACGAAAGCGGCACGCTCGACGTCGTGGTCGCGCAGATTCGCCAGCGCCTGCCAGGGCTGTAGGAAACTATTTCGGCCGTGAGGCGACGCCCGGCTTCACGGCCGCCAAATAGTGGCACTATACTGGCGTCATAAAACCAACAGGTGACGCGACATGAGCCTTCCCAAGCTTCTCAATACCCCGCTGTACGCCTTGCTGCGCAAAGACGACATCGCCGGTTTCAACAGTGAACGCCCGCAGGGTCCGGTGGACATGCGTGGCGGCGATTTTCGTGGCCTTGACCTGCGGGAACTGAACGCAGACGACGTGGACTTCACCGACGCCTACTTCCGTTCCGCCGACCTGCGCGGGATCGACTTTCGCAAGGCCTCGCTGGAGGGCGCGAGCCTGGCTCACGCGCAAATATCCGGCGCCTATTTCCCGCCCGAGTTGTCCGCGGATGAAATCCTGATGTCGATGAACTTCGGCACCCGGCTGCGCTACCGGACCCGTTGACGACAAGGTCGCGCCTGCTTGAGCGGGTGCCTACCGGGTTGGCACCCGCACTCGCCTGCCCGAGCGCCCGACCGTCCGCTGTCATGACATCCAGCGCCCCCGCCCGCGCTGGAACAGGCTTCCCGCCGCCTCGATCGTGCGTAATGCATTAGAAGCTTTCGCAACTAATCCCACCAAAGAATCACGCTTTTCCTACTGACCGCTACACTGCTCAGAAGCTTGCCCACCGCACCGATCGGCCATCGCAAGGAGGCTCGATGAATGATGAGTTGCAACACCTGAAGAATCTGGGCAAGACCTCCGCCCAGTGGCTGCACGCCGTGGGTATCCACAGTGCTTCGGATCTACGCCGGCTCGGTGCGGTGGACGCTTATCGCGCCGTGCGCACGCGTGGCTTCCGGGCTTCCAAGGTCTTGCTGTACGCGATCGAGGGCGCGTTGCTGGACGTGCATTGGAATGACGTTCCCGCCGAGCGCAAGGAAGCCCTCAACAAGCAGCTGGACGCCATTTCGACGCGCCATAAATCCTGACGCAGTTTGCCCGGCGCAACGCCATCCCGAGGTTATTTCAGCGAATCATCAAACAATGTTTGACATGGTAATGAGAATCGCTATGATTACCACATCCGGTCGCGAGACTGGTCGATATTTGAACAGCCCTTGGTTCGGACTCTCAGATATCTCCTCATCAGGCTAATCACGGTTATTCGACCCGGCTCTTGCCGGGTCTTTTTTTGCCCGCTGAAAAATCAGCTCCCGGATTGTTCACGCATCTGCGCGCAGGCATCCTGTGGCGGCATCGCCGGGGTGTACCACACATAATCCGCCATGGCCGCGGTCACCTCGCTGCCTTCTTCGGCCAGCATCAAGACGGTTGGTTCTTCGCTGGCGCCCAGATCCAGCACGTGCAGCGGTACGCCAACGTCCTTTCGTGCATGCCAGGCTCCCGCCAGCAACAGGGCCGGCGCCGGCGCTTGCAGCAGGCGTTCGGCCATCCGCCGATCACGCTGTTGCTGCACCGCCAGCATCGCCGGCATGTGCGATTCCGGCAGCAGGCCGCAATGGGACTCGCGGATCTGTCCCAGCAACTCGTCCTTCACCGCGGCGGCATTGCTGCGAGCACCCCTCAAGGCCGGCGCCTGCCGATAGACGCGCTGGATCTCGGCGGCGTCCAGGTTGGCGGACAACACCGGATAGCCTTGTCCCAAGGCAAACTCGACTACCGGCCCATACAGGCTCCAATCCCATCCCGGCGACCAGGCCAGGGCGCCGGGCAGGTCCTTGGGCAGCGCGGTGCGTTGGCGCAGAGCATCGACCCGCGGCTGCTGCGAAGGGGTCAACATCTCCAGCAGCAAGCTGCCCTGGGGCCGCTCCTCGGCCAGGGCCTGGAGCAACCAGCGTTGCAGCGTGTGGTGGTCGCGGTTGTCGTGCCGCTCACCCACCACCGCCCGCCGTGCCACGGCCAGGCGCTCGACCAACACCTGCGGTGTCACGACCTGGCCGTTGTGCAAATCCACGATTCGCCCGCCGACCGGGGGCGGTGCAATGCTCTGGCAAGCCGCCAGGACACTCAGTGCCAACATCAGGATCAGGCGCATGTGCATCTCCTCGATAAGCCCTCAGCGGGCGATGACCAACGGATGCCCGCGTTCCGGATGGGTGTGCACCAACACCTCCAGGCCAAACACCGCCTTGAGCGGTTCCGGACGCAGCACCGCCTGGGGCGTGTCCAGGGCCACCGACCGGCCCGAAGCGAGCAGCAACAGGCGATTACAGTAGCGCGCCGCCAGGTTCAGGTCATGCAGGACCACCAGGATGGCAGCGCCGCGATCGGCAAACTCGCGCACCGCCTGCAGAATAGTGTGCTGATGCAAGGGATCGAGCATCGAGGTCGGCTCGTCCAGCAGCAACACCTGCCCCGCCTCGCCCGGCCACAGCTGCGCCAATACCCGCGCCAGGTGCACGCGCTGGCGTTCGCCGCCAGACAATGCCAGGTAGCTGCGCCCGAGCAGGTGCCCTGCGTCTGCGGCTTGCAGCGCCGAAGCGACGACCTGCTCGTCCCGTAGGCGTCCCGCCCGATGCGGCAGGCGGCCCAGGCCGACCACTTCTTCGACCCGAAAGGCGAAATCCAGGGTCGAGGCTTGTGGCAGGACCGCCAGGCGCCGGGCGCGCTCGGCGCCCGGCCAATGGGCCAGCGGTCGATCATCCAGCCACACCTGTCCCTGGGTCGGGCGCAATTCGCCACTCAACCCCGCCAACAAGGTGCTTTTACCGGCGCCGTTCGGTCCGAGCACGCCGAGCACTTCACCGGGTTCGAGCCGCAGGTCGACGTCCGCCAACACGGTGCGCGGGCCACGCCGCAGGTGCAGGTTTTGCGCACGCAACATCAGGCACGCCCTCGCAACAATAAATAAAGGAAGAACGGCGCCCCGATAAAGGCCGTGACGATCCCTATCGGCAGCTCTGCCGGAGCCAGCGCCAGGCGTGCCACCAGGTCGGCGAACAGCAGCAGGCTTGCCCCCGCCAGCACGGAAGCCGGCAGCAGCACGCGATGGTCGGGGCCCGCCACCAACCGCACCAGGTGCGGCACCACCAGCCCGATGAAGCCGATCATGCCCGCCGCCGCCACCGCCGCGCCTACGCCCAACGCAGTGCAGAACACCAGCTCACGCTTCAGCCGTTCGACGTCGATGCCCAGGTGAGCCGCCTCGGACTCACCCAGCAACAGCGCGTTGAGCGCCTGGGCCCGGCGCGGCAACCAGAGCGCCACACCCGTGCTGATCAGTAACAGCGGCCACAACCTGGCGTAGCTGGCGCCGTTGAGGCTGCCCAGGTTCCAGAACGCCAGGGTGCGCAAGGTCGCGTCGTCCGCCAGGTAGCTGAACAGGCCCACGGCCGATCCGGACAGCGCAGTCAGGGCGATCCCGGCCAAGAGCATGGTGGCGACGTGGGCCTGGCCATTGCGCCGCCCGAGGCGATAGACCAGCGCCGTGACGCCGAGCCCTCCCAGGAATGCACACAACGACAACACATAAGGGCCGAGCGCTTCGGGCAGCCCGCCCAGCGCCGAGCCGCCGACAATGGCAAACGCAGCGCCCAGGGCCGCCCCACTGGACACTCCCACCAACCCCGGGTCGGCCAGCGGGTTACGGAACAGCCCCTGCATCGCCACGCCAGACAGCGCCAGGACGCCGCCCACCGCCAAGCCGAGCAAGGTGCGCGGCCCCCGAATCTGCCCGAGGATCAGCTCAGCCTGCTCCAGGCCATCGGCCTTCACCGGCAGACCCGACAACCGCAGCGCAGCCCACAACGTGTCGGACAGCGGCAAGTTCACCGATCCCAAGGCCAGGGACAGCCAGGTCGCCAGCAGGCACAGCAGGCCCAAGCCCATGAACAGGCGGCGCGGTTTGAACACGGTCATCGTGGCCTCTTGGCTGGCGAGCGTGCGGCGCAACGCGCAGCCACGCGGGTATTCAGACGCATCAGGCTTCCTTGAAGAATGGTGCAAGGACCGGACATAAACCCGCCAGGCCAAGTATCCTCAGTCATCGCGAGAAGTCGCCATTGGATGATTGCTCCCATCTGACCGTCAAGCTGTGTGGAGCCCGCGCCACGCGCAGGCTCTGCGACCAACCTGTAGAGATCCCCATGAAGTTTCTGTGCACCACCGCCGACTTGCCTGACAACGGCAGCCGCGGCTTCGTCCTCGATGGCCGCAAGGTGCTGGCTGTGCGCCGCGCCGGCCAGGCCTACGTCTATCTCAATCGGTGCCCGCACCGCGGCGTACCGCTGGAATGGCAACCCGACCAGTTCCTCGACCCCAGCGCCAGCCTGATTCGCTGCGCCACCCACGGCGCCTTGTTCCTGATCGAGAACGGCGAATGCGTGGCCGGCCCCTGTGCCGGTCAATTCCTGGAAGCGCTAGACACCCGGGAGGATGAGCAAGGGCTCTGGATCGAATGCTAGGGGGGCCGACAGCACGGGCAACGGTCGATCGATCCACATCTGCTCGGGCGTCAGCGTGACACCGTAGGCCAGCACTTCCACGCCCGCCGCCATCGCTTCGCGCAGCGCCGCCGCGTAACCGGGGTCGATTTCGTGCGCCGGGCGCACCGCCTCGATGCCGCTCAGGTTCACGCAATACAGTTGCACCGCCCGTACACCTTGCCGGGCCAGGCACGCCAGCTCGCGCAGGTGCTTGGCCCCGCGCAGGGTCACCGCATCGGGAAACGCCGCCACGGCGGTGCCATCGAAACCCAGCGTTACACTTTTGACTTCAACCCAAGCCGAGCCATCCGCGTAGTCGAGGCGAAAATCGATGCGGCTGTTTTCCTGACCATAGGCCACTTCGCGCTTGAGCCCGACAAATCCGTTCAATTCGCTGATGACCCCGCCACGCAGGGCCTCTTCGACCAGGCTATTGGCCCGCGCGGTGTTGATGCAGGCCAGCCGTCCCTGCGGGGTTTCACCTATTTCCCAGGTGCCCGGCAGCTTGCGCTTGGGGTCGCTGGACCGGCTGAACCAGACCCGCGCACCGGGCGCCATGCAATTGAGCATCGAGCCGGTGTTGGGACAGTGAATAGTGAGCAGTTCGCCCTGAACGGTCTCGATATCCGCGAGAAAACGCTTGTAACGTCGAACCAGGCGACCTTCTTCCAGCGCAGGAGAAAAACGCATCAGCCTTGCCAGCTCCGCAGCCCACGTTCGATGCGCGTCACCGCTTCCTGCAGTCGCTCCAGATTCTGGGTGTAGGCGAAGCGCACATGGTGGCCGGCCTGGTGGCGGCCGAAATCCAGGCCCGGAGTGAAGGCCACGTGTTCGGTTTCCAGGAAGTGCTGGCAGAACGCGAACGCGTCGCCGCCGAAGGCGCTGATGTCGGCGTAGAGGTAGAACGCCCCTTCCGGCTCCACGGCAATCCCGAAACCCAGCGCCCGCAGGGCCGGCAGCAGGAAATCGCGGCGCAAGGCGAACTCGGCCCGCCGCTGCTCGAAGATCTCGATGGTGGCCGGTTCGAAGCAGGCCAGCGCCGCGTGCTGGGCCATGCTCGGCGCGCTGATGTAGAGGTTCTGCGCGAGCTTTTCCAGCTCGCTGACAGCCGCCGAGGGCGCCACCAGCCAGCCGAGCCGCCAGCCGGTCATGCCGAAATACTTGGAGAAACTGTTCAGGACAAAGGCGTCGTCATCGACTTCCAGCACGCTGGCGGCGTCGGTGCCGTAGGTCAGGCCGTGATAGATCTCGTCCACCACCAGGTGGCCGTTGTGCCCCTTGATGGCCTTGGACAACCCCGCCAGCTCGTCCCGGGAAAGAATCGTCCCGGTCGGATTGGCCGGCGACGCCACCAGCGCGCCGACGCTGTCCTGGTCCCAGTAGCGGTCCACCAGGTCCGGCGTCAGCTGATAACGCACGTCCGGGCCCACCGGTACCAACTGCGCCGCGCCCTCGACCAACCGCAGGAAGTGGCGGTTGCACGGGTAACCCGGATCGGCCAGCAGCCAATGCTTGCCCGGGTCCACCAGCAGGGCACTGGCGAGCAGCAATGCGCCCGAGCCGCCCGGCGTCACCAGGATGCGTCGCGGATCGATCTCCACGCCATGGCGCTGGGCATAGAAACCGGCGATGGCCTCGCGCAACTCGGGAATGCCACGGGCGGCGGTGTAGCGGGTCTTGCCCGCGGCCAGCGCCGCCTGGCCGGCCTGGATGATCGGCTCGGCAGTGGTGAAGTCCGGCTCGCCGATCTCCAGGTGGATGACATCGTGCCCGGCCGCCTGCAGTTCGTTGGCCCGGGCCAGCAGCGCCATCACGTGGAACGGTTCGATGGCGCGGCTGCGCGCACTGTAGGGCTGAGCCATTAGCCTTCCTTACAAGGTCAAAAGAACCGATTCTACCCAACTCTCTCCACAAGTCAGAAACAACGGCGGGAACGCAAGCGAACCCCAGGCGGTCTGAGGCCGTGGATTGCAGGAAATGACTCCGGCGATTGGCCCAGGCTTGACTAGAATCAAGCATTGAGCAGGATGACCTTTGCACCGAACCGAACCCGGCCCTGGGCTGCGAAGCCCCGCCCGCCGCAGGCTCGACAACCGGGAGTAGCGCGGCCCGATTCGATCTGGTAAGTTCGCCCGCTTGCAGCCGCAGGGCCGGCAGGTGTCGGTGATGGAGCAATCCTGCGTAGTGGATTACAAGAGTAGAGGCGGTCCATTCATGCCCACCCAAGCAAAGCAGAATCAAAATCAGTCGCTCAGCGGGTTTGAGCCGTACGTCCCGCAAGCGGGCGAAGAGTACATGGGCGCCCCCATGCGCGCGCACTTCACCAAGATCCTGAACAAGTGGAAACAGGACTTGATGCAGGAAGTCGATCGCACCGTGGATCACATGAAAGACGAAGCGGCCAACTTCCCCGACCCGGCCGACCGTGCCAGCCAGGAAGAAGAATTCAGCCTCGAACTGCGCGCCCGTGACCGTGAGCGCAAGCTCATCAAGAAAATCGACAAGACCCTGCAACTGATCGAAGACGAAGAGTACGGTTGGTGCGAGTCTTGCGGCATCGAGATCGGCATCCGCCGCCTGGAAGCCCGACCGACCGCCGACCTGTGCATCGATTGCAAGACCCTGGCGGAAATCAAGGAAAAACAGGTCGGCAAGTAATTGCCCGGGCTGTGATGAAAACGGAGCGTTCATACGCTCCGTTTTTTGTTTCCGACATGCACATTGGAACATCGGATACCCGATACCTTGTGGCGAGGGGATTTATCCCCGTTGGGACGCGAAGCGGCCCTGAAACCTACCCCCTCGGTGCATCAGGCGTTTGGGTCTGCTTCCGCAGCCCGACGGGGATAAATCCCCTCGCCACAAGACCGTGCCTGACTTAAAAAAGTAACAATTGCCCATGACTGCTGCCTCCTCCTACATCGGCCGCTTTGCCCCCACCCCCAGCGGCCACTTGCATTTCGGCTCGCTGGTCGCCGCGCTGGCGTCGTACCTGGACGCCCGGGCCGTGGGCGGGCGCTGGTTGTTGCGCATGGAAGACCTAGACCCGCCCCGGGAAGAACCCGGCGCCCAGGCGGCGATCCTGCGGGCCCTGGAAAGCTACGGCTTTGAATGGGACGGCGAAATGGTGCGCCAGAGCGAGCGTCACGAGGCCTACCAGCAGGTGATCACCCGGCTGCTCAGCCAAGGCCTGGCCTACGCCTGCACCTGTTCGCGCAAGCAGTTGGAAGCGTACCAGGGCATCTACCCGGGGCTCTGCCGCAATGCCGGGCACGGCACCGAGGACGCCGCCATCCGCGTGCGCGTGCCGGAGCTCGAATACCACTTCAGCGACCGGGTCCAGGGCGAGTTCCGCCAGCACCTGGGCCGCGAGGCGGGTGACTTCGTGATCCGCCGCCGCGACGGGCTCTACGCCTATCAACTGGCCGTGGTGCTGGACGATGCCTGGCAAGGCGTGACCGATATCGTGCGTGGCGCCGACCTGCTGGACTCGACGCCGCGCCAGTTGTACCTGCAAGAACTGCTCGGGCTGCCCCAACCGCGCTACCTGCACGTGCCGTTGATCACCCAGCCCGACGGGCACAAACTGGGCAAATCCTACCGTTCACCGCCGCTGGCGGCCGACCAGGCCACGCCGCTGCTGTTGCGGGCCCTGCGCGCATTGGGCCAGCAACCGGGGCCCGAACTGGCCGACGCCAGCCCCCGGGAACTGCTGGCCTGGGGCATGCGCCACTGGGAGGCGGGCAGGATCCCGCGCACGCTGAGCCTGCCGGAAGCGCAAATCCGTTGACGGCCCTTGCAGCCTGGCGCCCATCCGTTACCATCGCCGCACGTTTTCGGGCACGTGCACCCATATAGAGAGGCCGGGATGTACATCTATCGCTTGGTCCTGCTGCTGGTAGTGGGGATTTACCTGTTTTCCCCGGCCATCATGGATTGGTGGATCGATGCCACGGGTGCCTGGTATCGACCGTATCTGCTATGGCTGATCCTGATTGTCGTGACCTTCATCCTGCAGAGCCAAAAAGATGCCGATGAGCTTTAGCCTGACCCAGATGATCCTGATCAGCGCCGCCTACCTGGCCGTGCTGTTCAGCGTGGCCTGGGTCAGCGAACGGGGCATGATCCCCCGGGCGATCATCCGCCACCCGCTGACCTATACCTTGTCGCTGGGCGTCTACGCCAGCGCCTGGGCGTTCTACGGCACGGTCGGCCTGGCCTACCAGTACGGCTATGGCTTCCTGTCCAGTTACCTTGGCGTATCCGGAGCGTTCCTGCTGGCGCCGGTGCTGCTCTACCCGATCCTGAAAATCACCCGCACCTACCAACTGTCATCGCTGGCCGACCTGTTCGCCTTTCGTTTTCGCAGCACCTGGGCCGGCGCGCTGACCACGATCTTCATGCTGGTCGGGGTATTGCCGTTGCTGGCCCTGCAAATCCAGGCCGTCGCCGACTCCATCAGCATCCTGACCGGCGAACCGGTGCAGCACCGCGTGGCGCTGAGCTTTTGCGGCCTGATCATCCTGTTCACGATTTTCTTCGGCTCCCGGCACATCGCCACCCGTGAAAAGCACGAAGGCCTGGTGTTCGCGATCGCCTTCGAATCGGTGATCAAGCTGATCGCCATCGGCGGCGTCGGCCTCTATGCGCTGTACGGTGTATTCGATGGCCCGCAGCAACTGGAAGTCTGGTTGCTGCAGAACCAGACCGCCCTCGCCGCCCTGCACACCCCGCTGCAGGAAGGCCCATGGCGCACGCTGCTGCTGGTGTTCTTCGCGTCGGCGATCGTCATGCCGCACATGTACCACATGACCTTTACCGAAAACCTCAATCCGCGCTCGCTGGTCAGCGCGAGCTGGGGCCTGCCGCTGTTCCTGCTGCTGATGAGCCTGGCGGTGCCGCTAATCCTGTGGGCCGGGTTGAAACTGGGGGCCAGCACCAACCCCGAGTACTTCACCCTGGGCATCGGCCTGGCGGCCAACAGCAAGGCCCTCGCCCTGCTGGCCTACGTCGGCGGCCTGTCGGCGGCGAGCGGCCTGATCATCGTCACCACGCTGGCGCTGTCCGGGATGGCCCTCAACCACCTGGTGCTGCCGCTCTACCAGCCACCGGCCGAAGGCAACATCTACCGCTGGCTGAAGTGGACGCGCCGGGCGTTGATCGTGGCGATCATCATGGCCGGCTACGGCTTCTACCTGATACTGGGCGACGGCCAGGACCTGGCGAACCTGGGCATCGTCGCCTTCGTGGCCACCTTGCAATTTTTGCCCGGCGTGCTGTCGGTGCTGTACTGGCCGACCGCCAATCGCCGCGGTTTCATCGCCGGCCTGCTGGCGGGCATCCTGGTGTGGCTGGTGGCGATGCTGTTGCCGCTGATGGGCAACCTGCAGGGGTTCTACATCCCGCTGTTGAACATGATCTACGTGCTCGACGACACCAGCTGGCACATGGCAGCCATCGCCTCCCTGGCGGCGAACGTTCTGATGTTCACGCTGATCTCGCTGTTCACCAACGCCAGTAGCGAAGAAGCCAGCGCCGCCGAAGCCTGCGCGGTGGACAACGTCCGCCGCCCGCAGCGGCGCGAACTGCACGCCGCCTCGCCCCAGGAGTTCGCCACGCAACTGGCCAAGCCCCTCGGCGCCAAGGCCGCACAGAAGGAAGTCGAGCAGGCCTTGCGCGACCTGTACCTGCCCTTTGACGAACGTCGCCCGTATGCCTTGCGGCGCCTGCGCGACCGGATCGAAGCCAACCTGTCCGGCCTGATGGGCCCCAGCGTGGCCCAGGACATGGTCGAGACGTTCCTGCCCTACAAGGCCGGCGGCGAAAACTATGTGACCGAGGACATCCACTTCATCGAAAGCCGCCTCGAAGACTATCACTCGCGCCTCACCGGCCTGGCCGCCGAACTGGACGCCCTGCGCCGCTACCACCGCCAGACCCTGCAGGAATTGCCGATGGGCGTGTGCTCCCTGGCCAAGGACCAGGAGATCCTGATGTGGAACAAGGCCATGGAAGAACTGACCGGGATCGCCGCCCAACGCGTGGTCGGTTCCCGCCTGAGTACCCTGGGCGAACCCTGGAAAGGCCTGCTGCAAGGCTTCATCGACCTGCCAGACGAACACTTGCACAAGCAGCACCTGGCCCTCGACGGACAGACCCGTTGGCTGAACCTGCACAAGGCGGCGATCGACGAGCCGCTGGCGCCCGGCAACAGCGGCCTGGTGCTGCTGGTGGAAGACCTGACCGAAACGCAGATGCTCGAAGACAAGCTGGTTCACTCCGAACGCCTGGCCAGCATCGGCCGGCTGGCCGCCGGGGTAGCCCACGAGATCGGCAACCCGATCACCGGCATCGCTTGCCTGGCGCAGAACCTGCGTGAAGAGCGCGAGGACGACAGCGAACTGACGGAGATCAGCGGCCAGATCCTCGAACAGACCAAGCGGGTGTCGCGCATCGTCCAGTCGCTGATGAGCTTTGCCCATGCCGGCGGCCACCAGCACAACGACGAGGCCGTCTGTCTGGCCGAAGTGGCCCAGGATGCCATTGGTCTGCTGGCCCTTAACCGACGCAATTTCGAAGTGCAATTCTTCAACCTGTGCGATCCGGATCACTGGGTCGACGGCGATCCCCAGCGGCTTGCCCAGGTGCTGATCAACTTGCTGTCCAACGCCCGTGACGCCACGCCGGCCGGCAGTGCGGTACGGGTCAAGAGCGAAGCCAGCGAACACACGATCGACCTGATCGTCGAAGACGAAGGCAGCGGCATCCCACAGAACATCATGGACCGATTGTTCGAACCTTTCTTCACCACCAAGGATCCTGGCGAAGGCACCGGTCTGGGCCTCGCACTGGTCTATTCCATCGTTGAAGAGCATTATGGACAAATCACCATCGACAGCCCGGCCGATGTACAGAGCCAACGCGGCACCCGTATCCGGGTGACCTTGCCGCGTCATGTCGAAGCGACGTCCGCTGTGAACTGAGACCGTCGAGAGAATCGAATCAATGCCGCACATTTTGATCGTCGAAGACGAAACAATTATCCGCTCCGCCTTGCGCCGCCTGCTGGAACGCAACCAGTACCAGGTCAGCGAAGCCGGTTCCGTGCAGGAAGCACAAGAGCGTTTCAGCATTCCCACGTTTGACCTGATCGTCAGCGACCTGCGCCTGCCTGGCGCCCCCGGCACCGAGCTGATCAAGCTCGGCCAGGGCACGCCGGTCCTGATCATGACCAGCTACGCCAGCCTGCGCTCGGCGGTGGACTCCATGAAGATGGGCGCGGTGGACTACATCGCCAAACCGTTCGACCACGACGAGATGCTCCAGGCCGTGGCTCGCATCCTGCGCGATCGGCAAGCGGCGAGCAGCCATTCGTCGGAACCTGCCGGCAAGGCCAGCGCCCCCGTCAAAGGTGGCGCCAGCAACAGCAATGGCGAAATCGGCATCATCGGTTCCTGCCCACCGATGCAGGACCTGTATGGCAAGATCCGCAAGGTCGCGCCGACCGACTCCAACGTCCTGATCCAGGGCGAATCCGGCACCGGCAAGGAACTGGTCGCCCGCGCCCTGCACAACCTCTCGCGCCGGGCCAAGGCGCCGATGATTTCGGTGAACTGCGCGGCTATTCCGGAAAGCCTGATCGAGTCCGAACTGTTCGGCCACGAGAAAGGCGCGTTCACCGGCGCCAGCGCCGGACGCGCCGGGCTGGTGGAGGCGGCGGATGGCGGCACGCTGTTCCTCGATGAAATCGGCGAACTGCCCCTGGAGGCCCAGGCCCGCCTGTTGCGGGTGCTCCAGGAGGGCGAGATCCGCCGGGTGGGCTCGGTGCAATCGCAGAAAGTCGACGTACGGTTGATCGCGGCGACCCACCGTGACCTCAAGAGCCTGGCGAAGATCGGCCAGTTCCGAGAAGACCTGTATTACCGCCTGCACGTAATCGCCTTGAAGCTGCCGGCCCTGCGCGAGCGTGGCGCGGACGTCAATGAAATCGCCCAGGCCTTCCTCGCCCGCCAGAGTGCGCGAGTCAACCGCACCGACCTCAAGTTCGCCCCGGATGCCGAACAGGTCATTCGTCACTACAGCTGGCCGGGTAACGTCCGGGAGCTGGAAAACGCCGTCGAACGCGCGGTGATCCTGTGCGAGAGCCCGGAAATTTCCGCCGACCTGCTGGGCATCGACATCGAGCTGGGGGACCTGGACGACGAAGAGTTCATCGGCCTGGCACCGCAGCACGGCGGTAACGGCGCCAACAACACCAGCCACGAGCCCACCGAGGACCTGTCCCTGGAGGACTACTTCCAGCATTTCGTCCTGGAGCACCAGGACCACATGACCGAGACCGAACTGGCCCGCAAGCTGGGCGTCAGCCGCAAGTGCCTGTGGGAACGCCGCCAACGCCTGGGCATCCCACGGCGCAAGACCGGGGTGGCCAGCGAAAGCTGACGGGGGAAGGCACGGCTCGCTGAGCCATTGAATGTGAAAAAACTGTTACCTCAGCTTTTTCACGTAACAGAAGCCGGGGTTTACGGTAACGAAACCCCGGCTTTTTTTCGCCCCGCAAAAATGGCTATAACCATAGAACCCCCGGTTTCGCTGGGCTTTGCAAAAGTTGGCACGCACCCTGCTATAGCTTTGGTACAAGAACAATAACAAGCAATGCACAAGACAATAAAAATAAGACGAATCGACTCACGCACAATAAAAACAAGACGGCGAGAGGCGCAGCTAACTGATTCTTTTGGAGAGGCGTTGTATTTGGGGCTTGCCCCACAACCAGGCCGAGAACAATAAAAACTGTCTCAAGACAGGTGCC
Organism: Pseudomonas citrullilanati; assembly: GCF_030580855.1. GTDB lineage: Bacteria > Pseudomonadota > Gammaproteobacteria > Pseudomonadales > Pseudomonadaceae > Aquipseudomonas > Aquipseudomonas citrulli. Next base: position 25,587 of record NZ_JAUQOP010000027.1, read on the forward strand.
TGAACTGGTTGGATCGATCGATCACTGCAACACAGCGACCAAAGCAATCCGTTTGCTCTTGACTCCCGATTGGGAGGGTCACGAAGGGAAACCTCGTGGCGCGGGGCACTCAACAAAAACAAGAAGCCCGAAATCAATAATAAAAATAGAGCACGAAACTCATTCTGGGGGAGCTTAGGCTCCCCTTGTGGTTTCTGTCGTTCCGCCTATCCCGCAGCCTACAAGCCTGGCGCTTGGAGCTTGCAGCTCAAAACTCCAGTGTCCTACACCATCCCTCCACTAAATGCTAGAATCCCCGCCCATCATGCGGTCATTCTTCGTTTTGGCCGAACATTCCTTCAAACAGTGCATCCCATGCTGAAGAAGCTGTTCCAGTCATTCCGTTCTCCCTTGCGTCGTACGCAACACATTCGCAGCACGCCTGAAGTGCTCAATATCGGCCAGCATTCCTTGCAGAAGGCCCAGTTCAGCCGTTATGCGGTGAACATCGTCGAACGCTTGCAGAACGCCGGTTACCAGGCGTACCTGGTCGGCGGCTGCGTGCGCGACATGCTGCTCAACATCACGCCCAAGGACTTCGACGTCGCCACCAGCGCCACGCCGGAACAGGTCCGGGCCGAATTTCGCAACGCACGGATCATTGGCCGGCGCTTCAAGCTGGTCCATATCCATTTCGGCCGCGAAATCATCGAGGTGGCGACGTTCCGCGCCAATCACCCGCAAAACGATGAGGAAGAAGACAGCAACCAGTCTTCGCGCAACGAGAGCGGGCGCATCCTGCGCGATAACGTCTACGGCACGCTGGAAGAAGACGCGCAGCGCCGCGACTTCACCATCAACGCCCTTTACTACGACCCGGTCAGCGAGCGCATCCTCGATTACGCCAATGGCGTACATGACATCCGCAATCACCTGATTCGCTTGATCGGCGATCCGAAGCAGCGCTACCAGGAAGACCCGGTCCGCATGCTGCGGGCCGTGCGTTTCGCCGCCAAGTTGAATTTCGGCATCGAGAAACACAGCGCCGCGCCGATTCGCGACCTGGCGCCGATGCTGCGGGAGATTCCTTCGGCACGGCTGTTCGAGGAAGTGCTCAAATTGTTCCTGTCGGGCAACGCCGCGGACACCTTCGAAATGCTGGTGGACCTGCAACTGTTCGACCCGCTGTTCCCGGCCAGTGCCGAGGCGCTGGAGCACAACCCGACCTACACGCACACCCTGATCAGCGAAGCCCTGATCAACACCGACCTGCGCATCAAGCAGAACAAGCCGGTGACCCCGGCGTTCCTGTTCGCCGCCCTGCTCTGGCCGGCGCTGCCGGCACGGGTGCTGCGCCTGCAAGACCGCGGCATGCCGCCGATCCCGGCCATGCAGGAGGCGGCCCACGAGCTGATTGCCGAACAGTGCCAGCGCATCGCGATTCCAAAACGCTTCACGATGCCGATCCGCGAGATCTGGGACATGCAGGAGCGCCTGCCACGGCGCAGCGGCAAACGCGCCGACCTGCTGCTGGACAACCCACGCTTCCGGGCGGGCTACGACTTCCTGTTGCTGCGCGAAAGCGCCGGTGAGCAGACCGATGGCCTGGGCGATTGGTGGACCGATTACCAGGACGCCAACGACAGCGAACGCCGCGAAATGATTCGCGAGCTCAGCGGCAAGGATGACGGCGCCAGCGGCCCGCGCAAGCGTCGTCGTACCGGCGGCGGTGCCAAGCGCAAGCGCGCCGGCGCTTCGAGCGAGTCAGGCGAGTAATCGATGGAGCGCATCTACGTCGGCCTGGGCAGCAACCTGGCCCAACCCGCCGAGCAATTGCGCAGTGCCCTCCAGGCGCTGGCGCAATTGCCAGGCACACAACTGGCGGGAGTCTCGGCGTTTTATCAAAGCGACTCGCTGCTGCCTGGCCAGCCGCGCTACACCAATGCGGTGGCGGCGCTGGACAGTCGCCTGGCCCCGCTGGACCTGCTCGATGCCTTGCAAGCCATCGAAACCGGCCAAGGCCGCGAGCGCCTGGAACGCTGGGGCCCGCGTACCCTGGACCTGGATATCCTGCTGTTCGGTGACCGCCTGATCGACGAGCCTCGCCTCAAGGTCCCGCACTACCACATGCACGCCCGGGCGTTCGTCCTGTACCCGCTGGCGGAACTGGCACCCGCCGAGCTGCGCCTGGCCGATGGGCGCCTGCTCCGGGACCTGCTCGCCGCCTGCCCGTTCGCCGGCCTCGAACGCCTGCCCACTTTCTGACGAAGACCCTCCCTTGTGGGAGCGAGCCTGCTCGCGATAGCGGCGGGCCAGTCGATATAAATGTTGACTGATAAACCGCTATCGCCAGCAGGCTCGCTCCCACAAGGTTCAGTGCCAGGCAACTTCCGATTTGGCTGAAACGCATCAGTAACCCCGGTAACACCCGGCGGTAACACATCCAATTGACTTCCCGGGTGCTCCTCACGACTATAGGCGTCCCATAGCCGCCAACGCGGCGTTTAAGGGCGCAATCCAGGCCTTACAAGCACCACGCATAGAAGGTGCGCCTGTATAAATGACGAATCATGCGCGTTACTCGCAGTAGTTCACGAGCGCCTGAAGAGGACTTTTTCATGCCAGCTATTACCCTGACCACGCTGCAAGGTCTCAAGCAAAAAGGTGAGAAAATCACCATGCTGACCTGCTATGACGCAACCTTCGCCCACGCCTGCAACGAAGCCGGTGTCGAAGTGCTGCTGGTGGGCGATTCCCTCGGCATGGTGCTGCAAGGTCACGACAGCACGCTGCCGGTGACCACCGCCGAGATGGCCTATCACGTGGCCGCCGTCAAACGCGGTAACACCGATGCATTGATCCTCGCCGACCTGCCGTTCATGGCCTACGCCACCCTCGAACAAACCATGACCAACAGCGCCCTGCTGATGCAGGCTGGCGCGCACATGGTCAAGATCGAAGGGGCCCTGTGGCTGGCGGACTCGATCCGGCTGCTGGCCGAACGTGGCATCCCGGTCTGCGCGCACTTGGGTTTGACGCCGCAAGCGGTGAACATCCTCGGCGGCTATAAGGTCCAGGGCCGCAATGAAAACCAGGCCCGCCAGATGCGCGCCGACGCCATTGCCCTGGAACAGGCCGGTGCGGCGATGCTGCTGCTCGAGTGCGTGCCCAGCGAGCTGGCCGAAGAAATCACCCAGGCGGTGAAGATCCCGGTGATCGGGATCGGCGCCGGCAGCGCCACCGACGGCCAGGTGCTGGTGCTGCACGACATGCTCGGCTTGTCGCTCACCGGCCGCTCGCCCAAGTTCGTGAAGAACTTCATGGCCGGGCAAACCACCATCCAGGCCGCCCTCGGCGCCTACGTCGCCGAAGTGAAGGGCGCCACCTTCCCGGGCGCCGAACACGGATTCTCTGCATGAACACCGTCAAGACCGTACGCGAACTGCGCGCTGCCGTGGCCCGCGCCCGCAGCGAAGGCAAGCGCATCGCCTTCGTGCCGACCATGGGCAACCTGCACAGCGGCCACGTGGCGCTGGTGACCAAGGCCGGGCAGCGGGCCGACTTCGTGGTGGCGAGCATCTTCGTCAATCCGCTGCAGTTCGGCGCCGGCGAAGACCTGGACAAGTACCCGCGCACCCTGGTCGCCGACCAGGAGAAACTGCTCCAGGCCGGTTGCCACCTGCTGTTCGCTCCCAGCGTCGAGGAAATGTACCCCGACGGCATGGCCGGGCAGACCCGGGTCAGCGTGCCGCAATTGTCCGAAGGCCTGTGTGGCGCCAGTCGCCCCGGGCATTTCGAGGGCGTGGCGACGGTGGTCAGCAAGCTGTTCAACATGGTTCAGCCTGACATCGCGGTGTTTGGCCAGAAAGACTTCCAGCAACTGGCGGTGATCCGCGCACTGGTCCATGACTTGAACATGCCGATCCAGATCATCGGCGAACCCACCGTACGGGCCGACGATGGCCTGGCGCTGTCGTCGCGCAATGGCTTCCTCAGTCCCGAGCAACGCACCACCGCCCCGGTGGTTTATCGTGGCCTGAGCCAGATCGCCGAAGCCATCCGGCAGGGGCAACGCGATTACCCCGCGTTGATCGCCGGGCAGCTCCAGCAACTCGAAGCCGCCGGCTTGCGCCCTGACTACCTGGAAATCCGTCACGCCCGGACCTTGCGCCCGGCCACGCCGGAGGACCGGGACCTGGTGATCCTGGTGGCCGCCTTCCTCGGGACCACGCGGTTGATCGACAACCTGCACCTGGATCTCGACGCCCCCGCCTGACCCTGCGCAAACCCGGTAGGAAAAGACCTGTGGGAGCAAAGCTTGCTCGCGATAGCGATCTGACAGTCGATCCAGATGTGAATGTGACGGCGGCGTTCGCGAGCTAGCTTTGCTCCCACAAGGCTTGCGCTCACCGTTGATCAGCAATGTCCCCTGCGCTTCCGTCTGTCGGACCGTGCCCGCCCCTGCTGTATAAAAAAGTACCGGGAAACTGTCTGACAAAGCCGAGACAGATCGCAACGCGAGGTTTACTGTAGTCGCCCTGCGTTTGGCGATCGTGTCGATGCAGGGTCCGGACGCCCGTCCCATGTCGCGCCGGAATTTTTAGTGTACAAAAGGTCGTTCAAGTAAAAAGGAAACCCGCAGCGATGGCGTATTACCGAACCCCTCATGACGTGACCGCTCTGCCCGCCTGGCAAGCGCTGAATGACCACCGCAAAGCCATGCAGGATTTCAGCATGCGCGAAGCGTTCAATGCCGATCCGCAGCGTTTCAACCAATTCACCCTGTCGAGCTGCGGCCTGTTTCTCGACTACTCGAAAAACCTGATCAACGCCCAGACCCGCGACCTGCTGGTAGGCCTGGCCAACGAAGTCGACCTCCAGGGCGCGATCAAGGCGCTGTTCGAAGGCGAGATCGTCAACTCGTCCGAAGGTCGCCCGGCCCTGCACACCGCCCTGCGCCGTCCAGTCGGCGACAAGCTGTCGGTCAACGGCGTCAACGTGATGCCCGAAGTGCACAAGGTGTTGAACCAGATCACCGACCTGGTAGGCCGCATCCACGACGGCCTGTGGCGTGGCTACACCGAGAAGCCGATCACCGACGTGGTGAACATCGGCATCGGTGGCTCGTTCCTCGGCCCGCAACTGGTGTCCGAGGCCCTGCTGTCCTATACCCACAAGGGCGTGCGTTGCCACTACCTGGCAAACATCGACGGCAGCGAGTTCCATGAACTGACCATGAAGCTGCGCGCCGAGACCACGTTGTTCATCGTCTCGTCGAAATCCTTCAGCACCCTCGAAACCCTGAAGAACGCCCAGGCCGCTCGCGCCTGGTACCTTGCCCAGGGTGGCTCCGAGGCCGAGCTGTATCGCCACTTCATCGCCGTTTCGAGCAACAACGCCGCCGCGGTGGCCTTCGGCATCCGCGAAGAGAACATTTTCCCGATGTGGGACTGGGTGGGCGGGCGCTATTCGCTGTGGTCGGCCATCGGCCTGCCGATCGCCCTGGCCATCGGCATGTCGAACTTCAAGGAATTGCTCTCCGGGGCCTATTCCATGGACCAGCATTTCCAGAGCGCACCATTCGAACAGAACATGCCGGTGCTGCTGGCGCTGCTGGGGGTGTGGTACGGCAACTTCTGGGGCGCGCAAAGCCACGCGATCCTGCCGTACGACCATTACCTGCGCAACATCACCAAGCACTTGCAGCAACTGGACATGGAGTCCAACGGCAAGAGCGTGCGCCAGGACGGCACCCCCGTGTCCACCGACACCGGGCCGGTGATCTGGGGCGGCGTCGGCTGCAACGGCCAGCACGCCTATCACCAGTTGTTGCACCAGGGCACGCAACTGATCCCGGCCGACTTCATCGTGCCGATCGTCAGCTTCAACCCGGTCGCCGACCACCACCAGTGGCTGTACGCCAACTGCCTGTCCCAGAGCCAGGCACTGATGCTGGGCAAGACCCGCGCCGAAGCCGAAGCCGAGCTGCGGGACAAGGGCGCGAGCGAAGAAGAAGTGCAGAAACTGGCGTCCCACAAGGTGATCCCGGGCAACCGTCCGAGCAATACCCTGGTGGTCGAGCGCATCAGCCCACGGCGCCTGGGTGCGCTGGTGGCGTTGTATGAACACAAGGTGTTCGTGCAAAGCGTGGTCTGGGGCATCAACGCCTTCGACCAGTGGGGCGTGGAGCTGGGCAAGGAGCTGGGCAAGGGTGTCTACAACCGCCTGGTGGGCAGCGAAGAAACCCCGGCCGAAGACGCTTCGACCCAGGGCCTGATCAACTACTTCCGCGGGCGTCATCGCGGCTGATCGTACCCCGCTCCCACAGCTCAGCGCTGAACCCTGTGGGAGCGCGCCTGGTGGGAGCAAAGCTTGCTCGCGATAGCGGTCTGATATCAACCTACCGTTGAATGTGACGACGTCGTCGCGAGCAAGCTTTGCTCCCACTAGGCTCGCTCCCACAGTTGCTTTGTGCATGACTTGAACCCTCAGGCTACTCGGCGCATCTTTATGCTTGTCGCAAAAACAAGAATAAGGATCCGTCATGTTCGAGATCAGCCAGTACCCCCAAGCCGATGCCGTCCGCCGGGCTGCGCAATTGAGTCAGGACGAGTACCAGCGGCTCTACAAGGAATCCATCGAACACCCCAGCGCGTTCTGGGCCGGGCAAGCCACGCGCTTTCTCGACTGGATGGCGCCTTGGCAAACTGTCCAGCGCTATGACCTCAGGAGCGGCGACGCGACCTGGTTCGCCGGCGGCAAATTGAACGTCAGCGCCAACTGCATCGACCGCCACCTTGGCACCCGTGGCGACCAGGTCGCGATCATCTGGGAAGGCGACAACCCCGCCGAATCGGCGCAAATCACCTACAAGAAATTGCATGACCACGTCTGCCGCCTGGCCAACGTGCTGAAAAGTCGCGGCGTGAAAAAAGGCGACCGGGTCTGCATCTACATGCCGATGATTCCAGAAGCAGCCTACGCCATGCTCGCCTGCACCCGCATCGGCGCGGTGCACTCGGTGGTGTTCGGGGGCTTCTCGCCGGACTCCCTGCGTGACCGGATTCTCGATGCCGACTGCCGCACCGTGATCACCGCGGACGAAGGCGTGCGCGGCGGGCGTTTCATCCCGCTCAAGCGCAACGTCGACAAGGCGCTGGAAAGCTGCCCGAATGTCGGCACCGTGGTGGTGGTCGCGCGCACCCAGGGCGAGGTGGACTGGGTCGAAGGTCGCGACCTGTGGTACCACCAGGCCATGCACGACGCGAGCGACGATTGCCCGCCCGAACCGATGGACGCCGAGGACCCGCTGTTCATCCTCTATACCTCCGGCAGCACCGGCAAGCCCAAGGGCGTCCTCCACACCACCGGCGGCTACCTGCTGCAAGCGGCGATGACATTCAAGTACGTGCTGGACTACCGGGACAACGAAGTCTTCTGGTGCACCGCCGATGTCGGCTGGGTCACCGGCCACAGCTACATCGTCTACGGGCCGCTGGCCAACGGCGCCACCACGCTGATCTTCGAAGGCGTGCCAAGCTACCCCAGCAGTTCGCGCTTCTGGCAAGTGATCGACAAACACCAGGTCAACATTTTCTACACCGCGCCGACGGCCCTGCGGGCGTTGATGCGCGAAGGCCCCGGCCCCTTGCAGGACACCTCGCGCCAGAGCCTGCGATTGCTCGGCAGTGTCGGTGAGCCGATCAACCCCGAAGCGTGGGAATGGTATTTCAATGCGGTCGGCGAACAGCGCTGCCCGATTGTCGATACGTGGTGGCAGACCGAAACCGGCGGCATCATGCTCAGCCCGCTGGTCAGCGCCCCACGGCTCAAGCCGGGCTGCGCCACCCGGCCGATGTTCGGCGTGCAGCCGGTGCTGCTGGATGAAACGGGCAAGGAAATCAGCGGTGCCGGCAGCGGCGTGCTGGCCATCAAATCCAGCTGGCCCGCACAGATCCGCAGCGTCTACGGCGACCATCAGCGCATGGTCGAGACCTACTTCAAGCCCTACCCCGGGTACTACTTCACCGGCGACGGCGCCCGTCGTGACGAAGACGGCGATTACTGGATCACCGGGCGCATCGACGACGTGATCAACGTCTCCGGCCACCGCATCGGCACCGCCGAAGTGGAAAGCGCCCTGGTGCTGCACGACAGCATTGCCGAAGCGGCGGTGGTCGGTTATCCCCATGACCTCAAGGGCCAGGGCATCTACGCCTTCGTCACACCGATGAACGGCGTCGAGGCCGACGAAACCTTGCACAACGACTTGCTGGCCCTCGTCAGCAAGGAAATCGGCAGCTTCGCCAAACCGGAACTGATCCAGTGGGCACCGGCGCTGCCCAAGACCCGCTCGGGCAAGATCATGCGCCGCATCCTGCGCAAGATCGCCTGCAATGAACTCGACAGCCTGGGCGACACCTCGACCCTGGCCGATCCGAGCGTGGTGGAGGGGTTGATCGACAAGCGCTTGAATCGCTGAGGCGGACAACTGGGTTCCCCCAGTGGCACCCAGCCCTGTGGCGAGGGGATTTATCCCCGCCGGGCTGCGCAGCAGCCCTAAAGCCTGACACCTCACAGTGTCAGTCAGATTTCGCTTGCAGAACCAAGGACTGCCGAGCAGTCCAGCGGGGATAAATCCCCTCGCCACAGTGCACCCACAGGGACCACGCCAGCCATAACTGCTAAACTCCCGCGCCTCATTTCTCTAAGGCGCGCCCGGCATGGCTTCCTTGAATCTGGCGCTGCGCGCCGCCCTCGACCAGCGTCAGGACCTGCTCGGCCAGTTGCACCAGCAAGGCACCGACTGCTATCGCTTGTTCCACGGCAGCCAGGAAGGCGCGCCCGGCCTGACCGTCGACCGCTACGGCCCGCAACTGCTGGTGCAGAGCTTCCACCAGCCACTGGAGCGCGAGGCCCTGTTGCAACTCCATGGGATCGTCAACGAGCACCTGGGCCTGGACACCCTGCTGGTCTACAACGACCGCTCCGGCGGCAATTCGCGCATCGACCGCCAGGACCCCGTCTACCCGGCCGATGAAGCCGCCCTGCAAGACCTGGTCGGTCATGAGTGGGGCCTGAATTACCGCGTGCGCGGGCGCCATGCCGGGCAAGACCCCTTGCTGTTCCTCGACCTGCGCAACGCCCGCGGCTGGGTCAAGGCGCACAGCCGGGGCAAGCGCGTACTGAATCTGTTCGCCTATACCTGCGGCGTCGGCTTGAGCGCGGCCGCCGGTGGGGCCCGGGAAGTCTGCAACCTCGACTTCGCCGAAGGGAACCTGGCCGTGGGCCGTGAGAATGGCTTGCTCAACCCGACCTTGCCGCCCATGACGTTCGTGCAGTCGGATTACTTCCCGGCGATCCGCCAGCTGGCCGGCCTGCCCATCAGCCAGCGCCGCGGGCAGAAGCTGCCCAGCTATGTGCGCCTGGAACCACGTCAGTACGACCTGGTGCTGCTCGATCCGCCCGCCTGGGCCAAGAGCGCCTTCGGTACGGTCGACCTGCTGCGTGATTACCAGAGCCTGCTGAAACCGGCGCTGCTGGCCACCGCCGAAGACGGCGTGCTGATCTGCTGCAACAACCTGGCGAAAGTGCCGATGGACGACTGGCGCGAGCAGGTGCTGCGCTGCGCGGAAAAGGCCGGCCGGCCGGTTCGGGAATGGAGCGTGCTGACGCCCGGCAGCGATTTCCCCTCGATGGACAACCAGCCGCCGCTCAAGACGTTGATCCTGCAGCTTTGAATTCGTCGCAATCCTACTGAAACAGCGGACAAATCTCATAAATCACAGTGGTTTCGGAACCGCAAACGCATGCCATACTCCAAGGCACTCCGAATTCACATCAGATGAAGCCGCACATGCCCAAAGGATTGCTCCGCGCTCTCGGCGCCCTGTTGACCGCACTGGCCCTGTACAGCCTGTTGGGTTTCCTGATCCTGCCCGGTATCGCCTTGCGGATCGCCAATCAGCAGTTGGCCGAGCACGCCACGGTGCCCGCCCGGATCCAGCGGATCGAGCTCAATCCGTTCAGCCTCGAAGTGACCCTCTGGGGCCTGAGCATCGGTGAACCGGGCAAGGAGCAGATCGGCTTCGAACGGCTGTACGCCAACCTGCAGGTCGACAGCCTGTGGTCCGGCGCCCTGCACCTGGCCGACATCGAGCTCGACAAGCCCAGGACCGAAGTGGTGTTCGCCAAGGACGGCCAGTTGAACCTGCTGGGCCTGTTCAAGCTGCCGGCCAGCGAGCCGACTCCGGCCGACCCCGAGGCCAAGCCATTTCCACTGCGCGTCGACCGGATCAAGCTGGCCAGCGGCTACGTGCACTTCCAGGACCTGCGCCCCAGCGAGCCGATCGAATTCCTCTACGACGCCCTCGACTTCGAACTGAAGAACCTCAGCACCCTGCCCGACGACAGCGCCGACATGACCCTGGTGGCCGTCGGCCCTGGCGGCGGCCGCGTCGATTGGACCGGCAACTTCAGCCTCACGCCGATCGCCTCCGAAGGCAAGCTCAAGATCACCGACGGCCAGATGAAAGCCTTCTGGCCCTATGTCCGCGACGCCGTGCCGCTGGTGCTGGAAAACGGCGTGCTGAACGTCAGCACCGACTACACGCTCAACCTGGCCAAGGGCACCGAACTGCGCCTCGACAATGTCGCCGCCAGCGTCGCACCGTTCGCCATCAAGGCACCCGATGGCCGGCCATTGGCCCGGCTCGAACGCCTGGACGTCAGCGACACCACGGTCGACCTGGCCAAGCAGCAAGTGGTGGTGGGCAAGATCCGCAGCCAGAAGCTTGAAACCTGGGCCGCTCGCGAGGCGGACGGGCAACTCGACTGGCAGAAACTCTTCGCCAGCCAACCGGCCAAGCCACAGGCCAAGGCCGAACCCGCGTCCGCCCCCGCCGCGGCCGATTCGCCGAAAGCCGAACCCGCTGCCCCCGGCAAACCCTGGCAGGTGCTGCTCAAAGACGTGCAACTGCGCAATTACCAGGTGCACCTGGCCGACCGTCAGGCACAACCTGCCGTGGCACTGGAAGTCGGCCCGCTGAACCTGGACCTGCAGAACTACGACACCCTCAACGGCTCGCCCTTCAGCCTCAAGCTGGATACCGGCGTGGGCAAGCAAGGCAAGATCCTCGCTGACGGCGAAGTCAACCTGAACCCCATCAGCGCCCGGCTCAAGGTCAAGACCCAGGACATCGACCTGCGGGTCGCCCAGTCGTACATCAACCCGTTCATACGCCTGGAACTGCGCTCCGGGATGCTCGGCAGCGACCTGGCGGTGGACCTCAAGAGCACCGAGCCGCTGGCCTTCGCCGTGACCGGCCGCGCCCAGGTCGATCAATTGCACACCCTCGACACCCTCAAGACCCGGGACTTCGTCAAGTGGCAGAGCCTGGTCCTCGAAGGCCTCGACTACCAGCACGGCGACCGCCTGTCCATCGACAAGGTGAACCTGTTCCAACCCTATGCGCGCTTCATGATCAACGACGACCGCACCACCAACGTCGATGACCTGCTGATCCCGCAACCGGCCGAGGGCTCGACGAAAACCACGGCGGCCAAGCCGGCCTCCCAGGACAAACCGCTGGGCATCCACATTGGCGGCATCGCCATCAACGACGGCTCGGCCAACTTCGCCGACTTCAGCCTGACGCCGAACTTCGCCACGGCCATCCAGCAGCTCAACGGCCAGATCGGCACCATCGACAGCCGCGAAGTCAAGCCGGCCAGCGTGGACGTCAAGGGCAAGGTCGACCGCTATGCGCCGGTGACCATCAAGGGTGCGCTCAACCCCTTCGACCCGATGGCCAGCCTCGACATCGCCACCAGTTTCAAACGGGTCGAACTGACCACCCTGACCCCTTACTCCGGTAAGTTCGCCGGCTACCGCATCCGCAAGGGCCGGCTCAACCTGGACCTGCATTACCGGATCACCAAGGGCCAGCTCCAGGCTGAAAACAAGGTGGTGGTGGAGCAATTGCAACTCGGCGAAAAAGTCGACAGCCCGGACGCCGTGAGCCTGCCGCTGAAGCTGGCCGTCGCGCTGTTGAAAGACTCCGAAGGGAAGATTTCCATCGAGCTGCCGGTCACCGGCAACCTCAACGACCCGCAGTTCAGCGTCATGCCGATTGTCTGGCAGACCCTGCGCAACCTGGTGGTACGCGCCGCACAGGCACCGTTCAAGCTCATCGGCGGGCTGGTGTCCGGTGGCGGTTCGGAAGACCTCGGCAGCGTGGCATTCGCCCCGGGCTCCAGCGACTTGAGCAAAGAGAGCGAGGGCGTGCTGCTCAAGCTTTCCGAAGCCCTGGGCAAGCGTCCGGAACTGCGCCTGGAGATCGAAGGCACCGCCGCCGAAAGCAGCGACGGCCCGCTGCTGGCGGCCCAGCGCCTGGAACGTGAATACCAGTACAACTACTACAAGATGCTCCAGCGCCGTGGCGACAAGGTGCCGGCCCAGGCTTCGCTGTTGCAGGTGCCCGAGGATGAAAAGGCACCGTTGCTCGAAGGCATCTACCGTACCCGCCTCAAGACCCAGCCACCGGCCGAATGGGCACAACTGGACAAGAAGGCGCGCACCGACAAGCTGCGCGAAAGCGTGATCAAGTTCTGGAGCGGCAGTGACGTGTTGCTGCGCCAACTGGGGCAAGAGCGGGCCGGTAGCATCAAGGACTTCCTGGTGGACAAGGGCCGCCTGGCCGACGACCGCGTCTACTTCATCGACGCCAGCCTCGGCCAGGCCGAGAGTGACGGCCGGGTGATCACCCCTATGCATTTGGATGCCGAATAAGATGAAACCCTGGTACGGGCTCAGCCTGGGTCTATTGCTCGCCGCCGGCCAGGCCTTGGCGGCTGATACGCTGCGGTGCGGCAGCCAGTTGATCAGCGTCGGCGACCGTTCCAGCGAAGTGTTGCAGAAGTGCGGGCAGCCTGCGGCGCGGGATGACCTGGGCTACAAGCGCAGTGTCAATCGCCGCGAGGAATACCCCGTGGAAGAATGGACCTACGGCCCCAACAGCGGCATGTACCAGTACCTGCGTTTCGAGGGGAATCGACTGGTGCAGATCACCAGCAAGCGCGGGCGCTGACCGAGTCACTAGTCAATAGCGGCATGTGTGTTGGTCGTGCCGCCGCCTTCGCGAGCAGGCTCGCTCCCGGTGGACCGAGGTTCTTCGGGCACAATGCATTTAAATGTGGGAACGAGCCGGCTCGCGAAAAGGACAACCCGGTTTCCCAGACTGGCCCACAACTTTAATCCGCAATTTCCTCACCCGGAATAGAACAGGCCCCCGGCACGAGTGCCGAGGGCCTGTAATGGCCACGTCCGTGTGGCCTTCGCATGAACTCCAAAAGCAACGGCCGGCGTATGACTCAGCCCGCTTGCCGTGCCTTCTCCCGGTCCAGGCGAGAAGTCTTGAGCCTTATTCGGCTTTCAGGCCATCAGCCGAGACGGCCTTGACGCCTTTGATTTTCTTGGCGATGTCTACGGCCATTTTTTTCTGCGAGTCAGTCACAGCCACGGTGGAGGACAGGGACACGACACCCTTGTTGGTCTCAACCTTGATGTCGGAGCCTGGGATACCTTTTTCAGTGACCAGGTCAGCCTTGACCTTGGTGGTGATCCAGGTGTCGGAGGTGGCTTCCTTCGCCTTGGTCACTTCGCCAGCAGCCAGCATCATTGGAGCCTGAGTTGCTTGAGTGGTCTCGGCGAATGCGCTAGCCATGGTCAGGGTCAGTGCGGTAGCAGCAGCGGCAGTGATAGCGAACTTCTTCATACGAGTAACTCCTGTTTTTCTCAGAAAACCGCCGGAGGTGCATCCCGGCAGGGTTAACAGGAGTAGTGCGAAGGCTGTGCCAGTTTTGAAACATTGATTAATTCGTTCTAAATCAATGAGTTAAGCGAAGCGGCTTTTTTCGGAATCATGCAAAATGCAAGACCCTTCGCTTTTTAGACATGCAACTTGCCGATTCAAGCTTCCGGCTAAGCATATGAATTAAGGAAAGTTTCTGTGGCGAGGGAGCGGGCTCCCTCGCCGGGCAGGTATCACACGCCAGGGCAACCCGCTGGCAGGTATTCCTTGGGTGCGTTGGAGGCGCATGTCCAGGCGCCGTTGGCGTCACGACTGAGGGTAATCGTCTTGCCCGCCACGGAGGCCGGGGCGTTCAGAAGCGTACACACGATGGTCCCCCCCGCCGCAGCGGTACCGGTCACCGTGATCGTGCAGTTGCTGGTAGGGGACGTGGCGTTCATGAGCGCCAGGGTCGGCGTGACACCCTGGTTCATCTGGTCTTCGTACGGCACCTTCAACGCCGAGATTTCCCCAAGCCCGGCCGCGGCCTTGGCCCGTGCCTGGTACCTGGAATATTGCGGCAACGCAAACGTCGCCAGGATGCCGATGATCGCCACGACGATCAGCAGTTCGATCAGGGTAAAACCTTTCTGCTTGCTCATAGACTTCTCCATAGCATGAGGCGGAATCTCATGTCCTGAGGCGGCTGTTGCACGGCATATGCCAACCCGCAAAGGCGCCGCCGGCAAGGGCCTTCGACCGTTGGACGACCAGCGTCCTACCCCAACAACCGCACTATCTGACACTTTTTGTCACCCCGCCCCGCTGGTTTGGCGTCGATGCTTGACTAGGCTATAAGTCATGAACTGTCCGCGTCCGGTATTCCCATGAATGACATCGCCCTCAGCGGCCTGACCAAGCAATTGGTGTTGGCCGAACTGATCACCGAGCAGAATGCCCAGCAGGCGTACCAGCAGGCCCAGCGCAATCGCATGCCCCTGGTCAGCTACCTGGTACAGAACAAACTGGTCCAGAGCCGTCAAATCGCGGAAATCGCCTCGGAGCATTTTGGCGTCGCCTTGCTGGATCTCAACAGCCTCGACAAGGAGAACCAGCCCACCGGGCTGGTCAGCGAAAAACTGGTCCGCCAGCACCATGCCCTGCCGCTCTGGCGGCGTGGCAACAAGCTGTTCGTGGGCATCTCCGACCCGACCAACCACCAGGCCATCAACGACATCCAGTTCAGCACCGGCCTGACCACCGAAGCGATCCTGGTGGAGGACGACAAGCTCAGCGACGCCATCGAGAAATTCTTCGAGTCCAGCAGCACCGGCCTGGAGGGCATGGGCGATGTCGACCTCGACGGCCTGGACATCGAGTCGGACGACGACCGCAAGCAGGACGCTCTTGTCGGCCAGGACGCCGACGATGCGCCGGTGGTGCGCTTCGTCAACAAGATGCTGCTGGACGCGATCAAGGGCGGCTCTTCCGACCTGCACTTCGAACCCTATGAAAAATCCTACCGGGTGCGGGTGCGCACCGACGGCATGCTGCGCGAAGTGGCCAAGCCGCCGACCCAACTGGCCACCCGCATCGCCGCTCGGCTGAAGGTCATGGCCAGCCTGGACATTTCCGAGCGCCGCAAGCCCCAGGACGGACGCCTGAAAATGCGCCTGTCGAAAAACAAGTCCATCGATTTCCGGGTCAACACCCTGCCCACGCTCTGGGGCGAAAAAGTGGTGATCCGGATCCTCGATCCGTCCAGCGCGCAAATGGGTATCGATGCCCTGGGCTACGAGCCGGACCAGAAAGCCCTGTACATGGCCGCCCTCAAGCAACCCCAGGGGCTGATCCTGGTCACCGGGCCAACCGGCTCGGGCAAGACCGTCTCGCTCTACACCGGGCTGAACATCCTCAACACCGTGGACATCAACATTTCCACCGCCGAGGATCCGGTGGAGATCAACATGGAGGGCATCAACCAGGTCAACGTGAACCCACGCCAGGGGCTGGATTTCGCCCAGGCCCTGCGCTCGTTCCTGCGCCAGGACCCGGACGTGATCATGGTCGGCGAGATCCGCGACCTGGAAACCGCCGAGATCGCCATCAAGGCGGCCCAGACCGGTCACCTGGTGCTCTCTACCCTGCACACCAACAGCGCGGCCGAAACCCTGATCCGCTTGCAGAACATGGGCATCCCGGGCTTCAACATTGCCACCGCCGTGCACCTGATCATCGCCCAGCGGCTGGCGCGCAAGCTGTGCAACCACTGCAAGAAAGCCATCGAGATTCCCGACGAAACCCTGCTCAAGGAAGGTTTCCCTCGGGAACGCATCGGCTCGTTCACGATCTATGAGCCGGTCGGTTGCGAACAGTGCAACAGTGGCTACAAGGGGCGCGTGGGGGTCTACGAAGTGGTCAGGAATACACCGGAGCTGCAACGCCTGATCATGGCCGAGGGCAACTCGCTGGAAATCGACCTGCAGATGCGCAAGGACGGTTTCAACGACCTGCGCACCTCGGGGTTGCTCAAAGTGATGCAAGGCGTCACCAGCCTCGAAGAAATCAACCGGGTCACCAAGGATTGAACATGGCGGTCAAGGCAGTCAAAACCGACGTCTACACCTGGGAAGGCAAGGACCGCAAAGGCACGAGGATGACCGGTGAGCTGGCGGGGCAGAGCACCGCCCTGGTCAAGGCCCAGTTGCGTAAACAAGGCATCACGCCGGAAAAGGTCCGCAAGAAGACCGCCTCGATCTTCAGCAAGGGCAAGCGCATCAAGCCGCTGGACATCGCCCTCTTCACCCGCCAGATGGCGACGATGCTCAAGGCCGGCGTGCCGCTGTTGCAGGCGTTCGACATCATTGGCGAAGGCTTCGACAACCCCAACATGCGCAAGCTGGTGGACGAGGTGAAGCAGGAGGTCGCCGCAGGCAACAGCTTCGCCGCGGCGCTGCGCAAATGCCCGCAGTATTTCGACGAGTTGTACTGCAACCTGGTGGATGCCGGTGAACAGGCCGGCGCCCTGGACACGTTGCTGGACCGGATCGCGACCTACAAGGAGAAGACCGAGGCGCTCAAGGCCAAGATCAAGAAAGCCATGACCTACCCGGCCGCCGTGGTGCTCGTCGCGGCCGTGGTCACCGGTATCCTGCTGGTCAAGGTGGTGCCCCAGTTCGAATCGGTGTTCTCCGGCTTCGGCGCGCAACTGCCGGCGTTCACGGTGATGGTCATCGGCCTGTCGGAGTTCATGCAGCGCTGGTGGTGGCTGATATTGGCCCTGTTGGTCGGCGGTTTCTTTGGCCTGAAGCAGGCCCTCAAGCGCTCCCCGGCGCTGCGCGACTGGCGCGACAAATGGATGCTGAAACTGCCGCTGATAGGCACGTTGATGTACAAGACCGCCGTGGCCCGCTACGCCCGCACGCTGTCCACCACCTTCGCGGCGGGCGTGCCGTTGGTGGAAGCCCTGGATTCGGTGTCCGGCGCCACCGGCAACGTGGTGTTCAAGCAGGCGGTGCAGCGCATCAAGCAGGACGTCTCCACCGGCATGCAATTGAATTTCTCCATGCGCGCATCTGGCATCTTCCCGAACCTGGCGATCCAGATGACCGCCATCGGCGAGGAATCCGGCGCGCTGGATGACATGCTCGACAAGGTGGCGAGCTTTTACGAAGCCGAGGTGGACAATCTGGTGGACAACCTCACCAGCCTGATGGAACCCTTCATCATGGTGGTCCTGGGGTTGGTCGTCGGCGGCCTGGTGGTTGCCATGTACCTGCCCATCTTTCAACTCGGCTCTGCGATCTGACATGCCCCTGAGCGAATTCTTCGTACTTTATCCCCTGGCCTTCGCGCTTGCCGCGCTGCTGCTCGGGCTGATCATCGGCAGCTTCCTCAACGTGCTGGTGTGGCGCCTGCCGAAGATGCTCAGCCGCGAATGGCGCGTGCAGGCCCACGACTTGCTGGGCTTGCCGGCCGAGGCCCCCGGCCCGGTCTACAACCTGATGCTGCCCCACTCCCAGTGCCCCCATTGCGGCCATCGCATCCGGGCCTGGGAAAATATCCCGCTGCTCAGCTACCTGATGCTGCGCGGTCGCTGTTCGAGCTGCAGCGCGCCCATCGGCCGGCGCTATCCCTTGACCGAACTGGCCTGCGGCGCCCTGTCGGCCTTCGTCGCCTGGCATTTCGGCTTCGGCTGGCAAGCCGCGTCGGTGATGGTGTTGACCTGGGGCCTGCTGGCCATGAGCCTGATCGACGCCGAACACCAATTGCTTCCCGACACACTGGTCCTGCCGCTGTTGTGGCTGGGCCTGATCGTCAACAGCTTCGGCTTGTTCGCGTCCCTGGACCAGGCGATGTGGGGCGCGGTGGCGGGCTACCTGGTCCTGTGGTCGGTGTATTGGGTGTTCAAGCTGCTCACCGGCAAGGAAGGCATGGGCTACGGCGACTTCAAGCTGCTGGCGATGCTGGGGGCCTGGGGCGGCTGGCAACTCCTGCCCCTGACGGTGTTGCTGTCGTCGCTGGTGGGGGCGGTCGTCGGGGTCGTCGTGCTGCGCCTGCGCAACGCCCCGGGGTCGACGCAGATCCCCTTTGGCCCTTATCTGGCCATTGCCGGCTGGATTGCATTGCTCTGGGGTGGTCAAATAACCGACTTCTATTGGCAGGCTGTCGGTTTCTAATGTCGATTCACTATGAATAACCCCATGGAAAAACCCTGGATTCTCGGCCTGACCGGTGGCATTGGCAGCGGCAAGAGCGCGGCGGCCCAGCACTTCATCGACCTGGGCGTGCACGTCATCGACGCCGATCACGCGGCGCGCTGGGTGGTCGAGCCCGGGCGCCCGGCGCTGGCCAGCATCGCCCGTCACTTCGGCCCGGGCGTATTGCAGGCCGATGGCACGCTGGATCGGGCGGCACTGCGCAAGCTGATCTTCGAGAATGCCGATGAGCGCCGTTGGCTCGAAGCGCTGTTGCACCCGTTGATCGCCGATGAAATCGCCCACCACCTGGCGCAGGCACAATCGCCCTATGCGATCCTGGTCTCGCCACTGTTGATCGAATCGGGACAGTACGCCATGACCCGGCGCATCCTGGTGATCGACGCACCGCAGCAGTTGCAGGTCGAACGCACCCTGCAGCGCGACCAGACCAGCGAACAACAGGTCCAGGCGATCCTCAAGGCGCAGTCCAGCCGCCAGGATCGCCTGAGCCATGCCGACGACGTGGTGGTCAACGACCGTGACCTCGCCTGGTTGCACAGCGAGGTCGAGCGCCTGCATCACTTTTACCTTACTTTGCGTGGAGGCCAGTCATGAGCCAAACCCCAACCGTTGATTGCCCAACCTGTGGCGCCCCCGTCGAATGGAGCCCGCAAAGCAAGTTCCGGCCGTTCTGCTCCGATCGCTGCAAACTGATCGACCTGGGGGCCTGGGCGTCCGAGGAACACAAGATCCCGGTCAGCCCGGAGGCCGAGGATGAGCTGTTCAGCGAGGACTTCAACCCCCGCTCGCATCATTAAGGCCGCATGAAACCGTAGTCCTGCTGGTCGTCGAGATTTTCCGCCAGGAAACTCAACTCGTCGGCCAGGTCTTCGGCGCTGCGCACTGTCTTGCTCTGTTGCACGATGGCACTGAGCAAGGCACGCAGGCTCAAGCCCGGGTCGAAACCGATCTCCATCGCGGCATCGTGGCTACGCCTGATCTCTTGTCTCGCCCACTCATAAACACTCATCGCTGTGCTCCTGGAAGTTTTCCAGAGCATGAGCGGCACCTGCCTGCACGGCCTTGATGTGCATCAAGATTTGTCTTCATCCTTCCAGGGCGCCGACAGATAGCGCGTGCGGTTGAAGGTCTCCAGCCATTCGGGGCTGAACACCACCAGGGCACTGACCACCATGCCGTTGATGAACGCTTCGGGAAAGATGATCAGCCACAGGTAGCCGATGAAGTCCTCCAGCCAGTAAGGCATGGCGAAGACCCCGTCGTACCACAGCAGCGCGAGCCCCAGCAGCAGGCACAACAACGCCGACAGCGCGGCGGCGAGAAAGCCCGAGCAGAAGATGTAGACGAACAGGTTGCGCGGCTGGGCGCGCTCCACCAGGATGGCGCAGCACTCGGTGACCAGCACCGGCAGCAGGATCAGCAGCGCACCGTTGACGCCCATCGCCAACAGGTCCTGGCGACCCAGCAGTACCAGCGCGGACTGGGCAAACAGGCCGCCGAGGATCGCCAGCGGCCAGTCCAGCAACAGGGTCACGGCGGTCATGCCGATGAAGTGGTACGACACGCCGGTGTCGAAGTCCCGTCGCACCAGCCACAGCATGAACAGCGCCAGCACCGTGCCGAACAACAGGTGCTGGCGCCGGCTGTCGGTGAACAACTCCACCCATGGCGCACGCCACACCGCCCAGGCCAACACCGGGACATAGACCAGCCAACCCACCGCCAGGGTCTGCGGGGAAAGCAGTTCGGCACCGATCATGGCATTGCACCTTTCCTTTCGGGTGGCGAGGGCGCTTGCCGCCACCGGGCTGCGCAGCCGTTGCCTCGCCAACGTCGTGTCCTGCCGGCAGTCTACACCGACCGAGGAGCGCCATTGATCCACGCGATGCTTTCAGCTTGTCGCAATTGAACGCTAAGCTTGGGACCATGGATGATTCCGATTATTTACGCCTGCTGACCATCGCGGCCGAGCAGGCCAACGCCTTTCTCTCCAATGCCCGCAAATGGGAGCGTGAGCGTTGGGTCTGCCAGCGCCTGTTGCAAGGCTTGAACGTGCCGTATCGCACCGACGAGTTCGCCCCCGCCGGGGAGCCGCCGGATGTGCTGTTTCGGGATGCCAATTTCGAAGTGTTCTTCGTACTCGACGAGGGCCGCCGCCTCAATGATGAATGGCGCGACGAGCTGCAACGCCGCCGCAGCGCTTTTTCCCTGAGCCAGCTGGTGCGCCGCGAGGCCAAGCCCCGGCGCATCCCGGCCAACGAGTTCCTGCTCAGGCTGGCGCCAACCTTGCGCAAGAAAGCCCACAACTACACCGAGCGCGGCATGGACCTGGGCGAGCTGGACATCATCGCCTTCGCCAGCCTCAAGCGCGAAGTGCTGGACCTCAACAGCCATTTCCCACCGCCCACCGAATACCTGCGCCAGGGTTGGCGCTCGCTGTCGCTGGTGGGGCCGACGTTTGCCCGGGTGCTGTTCGCCCATCCCGATGCGCCGGATTTCCTGCGGGGCAACCTGGGCCGCAGCATCGTCTTCGATGTGGGGATCAGCCTGTGAGCTCGCGCTGGATCCCCTTCCCTGCACGCTCACCTGACGAGCGGCTACGCTGCATTGAAAGCCGGATAGCCGGACGCTGTAGCGCCAACCCATTTCGCAACGTCTACCTGACGAGGCCTTTATGACCAGCCGCCTGAACCCAGATGACCAGAAGCATGTCGAAGAGTACCTGCAACTGTCCCAACACCGAGTCGAGCGCCGGCCTTTCCGGCCGTGGATGCTCCTGGTGGTGGTACTGGCCGTGACCATCGGCCTGGGCCTGTTGAGCCGCCTGATCAGTTACCTGACGCTATGAGCCCTGGACTCGCGCGGGTAACGGCACCGATTTCCTTTAGCCTTGCGAGATATCCCCATGACTCATCGTATTGTCATCGTTGGCGGCGGCGCCGGCGGCCTGGAGTTGGCTACCCGTCTGGGTAAGACACTGGGCAAGCGCGGTACCGCCAGTGTGATGCTGGTCGACGCCAACCTGACCCACATCTGGAAACCGCTGCTGCATGAGGTGGCCGCCGGCTCCCTGAACTCCTCCGAAGACGAACTCAACTATGTCGCCCAAGCCAAATGGAACCACTTCGAGTTCCAACTCGGGCGCATGAGCGGCCTGGATCGTGAGCAGAAGAAAATCCAACTGGCGGCCACCTACGACGAAGCAGGCGTGGAATTGTTGCCGGCCCGGGAGCTGGGCTACGACACCCTGGTGATCGCTGTCGGCAGCACCACCAATGACTTCGGCACCGAGGGAGCGGCGCAGCATTGCCTGTTTCTCGACACCCGCAAGCAGGCCGAGCGCTTCCACCAGCAGTTGCTCAACCATTACCTGCGCGCCCATGCCGAGCAGGCCGATGCGGCGCAACGCATCAGCGTCGCCATCGTCG
Organism: Pseudomonas citrullilanati; assembly: GCF_030580855.1. Lineage (GTDB taxonomy): Bacteria > Pseudomonadota > Gammaproteobacteria > Pseudomonadales > Pseudomonadaceae > Aquipseudomonas > Aquipseudomonas citrulli. Next base: position 47,505 of record NZ_JAUQOP010000027.1, read on the forward strand.
GGGCCGGTGCCACCGGGGTCGAACTGGCGGCCGAGTTGCACAACGCCGCCCACGAACTGGCGGCCTACGGCCTGGACCGGATCAAGCCGGAAAACATGCACATCACCCTGATCGAGGCCGGGCCGCGGGTCTTGCCGGCCCTGCCCGAGCGTATCGGCGGCCCCGTGCACAAGACCCTGGAGAAACTCGGGGTAAATGTGATGACCAACGCCGCCGTCAGCCAGGTGACCGCCGACAGCCTGATCACCGGCGATGGCAAGGTGATCGATGCGAGCCTGAAGGTCTGGGCCGCCGGCATTCGCGCACCGGCGTTCCTCAAGGACATCGACGGCCTGGAGACCAACCGCATCAACCAGTTGCAGGTACTGCCGACCTTACAGACCACCCGCGACGAGAACATCTTCGCCTTCGGTGACTGCGCCGCCTGCCCCCAGCCGGGCAGCGACCGCAACGTACCGCCGCGCGCCCAGGCGGCGCACCAGCAAGCGTCGCTGCTGGCCAAATCCCTGAAGCTGAGGATCGAAGGCAAGGCCCTGCCCCATTACAAATACACCGACTACGGCTCGCTGATCTCGCTGTCGCGCTTCTCGGCGGTGGGTAACCTGATGGGCAACCTCACCGGCAGCGTAATGCTCGAAGGCTGGTTGGCGCGGATGTTCTATGTGTCGCTGTACCGCATGCACCAGATGGCGTTGTACGGGATGTTTCGCACGGCGATGCTGATGCTGGGCAGCAAGATCGGCCGCGGGACCGAGCCACGGCTGAAGTTGCACTGAGGCTGGCGGCAGCCCGATACAGCGCTATCGCGAGCAGGCTCGCTCCCACAGGGACCGCACCTGTGGGAGCGAGCCTGCTCGCGAAGACGGCGATGCAGTCGCTACCGACTCCAAGCCCCGCTCAGACCTGAAACCGCTGCACCAGCGTGCGCAACGAATTCGCCAGCTGCGACAGTTCATGGCTGGACGCGCTGGTCTGGTCAGCCCCCGTGGCCGAACGCACGGACAGGTCGCGGATGTTCACCAGGTTACGGTCAACCTCACGGGCCACTTGTGCCTGCTCTTCCGCGGCGCTGGCGATCACCAGGTTGCGTTCGTGAATCTCGCTGACCGACGTCGTGATGGTTTGTAGCGCCTCTCCCGCCCGCTCCGCCAGCGCCAGGGTGCTGGCGGCGCGGCTGGAGCTGGCCTGCATGGAGTCCAGCGCCTGGCTGGCACCGCTGCGCATGCCCTGGACCATCTGCTCGATTTCCTGGGTCGATTGTTGCGTGCGATACGCCAGGGCGCGGACCTCGTCCGCCACCACCGCAAAACCGCGCCCGCTCTCCCCGGCCCTGGCCGCCTCGATGGCCGCATTGAGGGCCAGCAGGTTGGTCTGCTCGGCAATCGCCCGGATCACGTCCAGCACCTTGCCGATATCCTGCGACTGGTTGGCCAGGGATTGCACCAGGTCGCCCGTGACCTGCACGTCGCTGGCCAGGGCCCCAATGGCGTCCACCGTGTCACTGACTCGCTGCTGCCCGAGGGACGCCGACTCACTGGACTGGCGCGTGGCATCGGAGGTGGACACCGCGTTGCGGGCGACCTCCTCCACGGCGGTGGTCATTTCGGTGACGGCGGTGGCCGCCTGTTCGATTTCATTGTTCTGTTGCTGCAGGCTGCGGGTGCTGTCGAGGGTCACCGCGTTCAGCTCATCGGCAGCGGTGGCCAATTGCGTTGCCGAACCGCTGATGTTCTGCAGGGTTTCACGCAGGTTCAGTTGCATGGTCGCCAGCGCCTTGAGCAGGCGGCTCACTTCGTCGCTGCCGTGGGTTTCGATGGGCCGGGTCAGGTCGCCCCGGGCCACATGCTCCGCCGCATTCAATGCCTCGCCCAGGGGCTTGACGATACTGCGGGTCAGCAACATCGCCAGGACCACCGTGGCCAGGGCCGCGAGCACGATGAACAGGCTGACGATCATCCGGGAATTGACGTAGTGCTCCTGGGATTTCTGGCTCTCCAGGGACACCTGCTGGGAAAACAACTGCGCCAGGTCGTTGAGCTGCTTGCCGGAACCGTCCACCACGGTCTTCATGTCCACCAGTAACAGCTTGATCAGGTCTTCCCGCCGGCCCTGCTCCGCCAGCGTAAAGGACTGGGCGATACCGGCGCGGTAAGCGGCGAAGGTTTGCTTGAACTGATCGTAGAGCGCCTTGCCCTCAGGGGTGACGACCAGCTTGTCATAAGCGGCGATTTTCTCGCTCAACTCCTTGTCCCGCGTGTCCATTTGCCCACGGTACACCGAGATGTTCTTCGGGTCCTCGTCCAAGGCCATGCGCAGGGAAATCGTGCGGATGCGCAACATCAGCTCACGAATCTCGTCACCGCCGCGAATACTGGGCAGCCATTGGGTTTCCACCGCCACTTCGCTGTCGCGGATACTCGACATCTGGCCCAGCGCAAACACCCCGAGCAACGCCACCAGGACGGCGATCAAGGCAAAACCCAATGCGGCGCGGGGGGCGATATTCAGCTGGCGAAGAGACATAACGGGGCTGCCTTTTTGTTATTGGCCTGAAAGGGGGCGATCGGTCCAGCCCCGGTCGTTGGATTATCGGCTAGTTGTACGACAACTTAAGACTTCAGGCCTTTTTTGCAGGCAAAAAAAATCCCCGTATCTTTCGATACGGGGATTTTCTATATGGTCGGGGTAAGGGGATTCGAACTCCTGACATCCTGCTCCCAAAGCAGGCGCGCTACCGGACTGCGCTATACCCCGGTAAAAAAAAGGCGACCTCAACAAGTCGCCTTCCTCGATCAGCGCTTTTGGCCTCTGATCTTAAGATTCGATTCCAGCGAACTGGTCTCAAAAATGGTGGGTCGTGTGGGATTCGAACCTACGACCAATTGGTTAAAAGCCAACTGCTCTACCAACTGAGCTAACGACCCAAATATGGTCGGGGTAAGGGGATTCGAACTCCTGACATCCTGCTCCCAAAGCAGGCGCGCTACCGGACTGCGCTATACCCCGATTGAAATGGCTCCGTGACCAGGACTCGAACCTGGGACCCAATGATTAACAGTCATTTGCTCTACCGACTGAGCTATCACGGAACTGATATTTCAAGTTACTGCTGTTACAACGTTGAAGCCAGCTTCAACCTCTTCAACCTGTTCGCATCGCTGCGTTCATGTGTCTGAGGCGCGCTATTCTACAATCTTCAAAACCTCTGTCAACCCCTTAAATTGCTTTCAAGACAATGATTTGCAACTTATTTTCGGTTGCTTCCCAGTGGAAGTCGCCGTGGGGGTGACGTACTGCGGGGCGCACTTTACAAGCCTTTTCCTTTGAGTTCAACGGCCTGATGAAAAAAATGGCCTCGCACAGCGAGGCCATTCCCATTGCAAGCCGTGGCGGCTTTCAGTTGAAAACGATTTCGTCGTTCTCGACCACGCCGGTCACGGTTTCGCCTGGCATGAAGCGACCCGACAGGATCAACTGCGCCAGCGGGTTTTCGATCCAGCGCTGGATGGCCCGTTTCAGCGGCCGTGCGCCATAGACCGGGTCGTAACCCACCGCGATCAACTTGTCCAAGGCCTCGTCGCTCAATTGCAGCTTCAGCTCGCGCTCGGTGAGGCGGCTGCGCAGGCGACCCAGCTGGATCTCGGTAATGCCGGCGATCTGGTCGCGGGCCAGTGGCTCGAAAATCACCACCTCGTCGACCCGGTTGATGAACTCCGGCCGGAAGTGGGTGGAGATCGCGTCCATCACCGCCGCCCGTTGCGCCTCGCGGTCCCCCACCAGTTCCTGGATCTGTGCCGAGCCGAGGTTGGAGGTCATCACGATCACGGTGTTGCGGAAGTCCACCGTACGCCCGTGGCTGTCGGTCAGGCGGCCGTCCTCCAGCACTTGCAGAAGGATGTTGAACACGTCCGGATGCGCCTTCTCGACCTCATCGAGCAGGATCACCGAGTAAGGCTTGCGCCGTACCGCCTCGGTCAGGTAGCCGCCCTCCTCGTAGCCAACGTACCCCGGTGGGGCACCGATCAACCGCGCCACGGAATGTTTCTCCATGAACTCGGACATGTCGATGCGCACCATGGCCTCTTCGGTGTCGAAGAGAAACTCGGCCAGCGCCTTGCACAGCTCGGTTTTACCGACACCGGTCGGGCCGAGGAACATGAACGAACCACTGGGCCGGTTCGGGTCCGACAACCCGGCACGGGACCTGCGCACCGCGTTGGCCACGGCCACCACGGCCTCTTCCTGGCCGATCACGCGCTGGTGCAGCAGGCTTTCCATCTTCAACAGCTTGTCGCGCTCGCCTTCGAGCATTTTCGACACTGGGATACCCGTCCACTTGGACACCACTTCGGCGATTTCTTCCTCGGTGACCTTGCTGCGCAGCAACTGGTTTTCGCTCTTGCCGTGCTGGTCGACCATTTGCAGGCTGCGCTCCAGGTCCGGTATCACCCCGTACTGCAGCTCGGCCATGCGGTTGAGGTCGCCTTTGCGGCGGGCCGCTTCCAGCTCCTGGCGGGACTGCTCGATCTTCTGCTGGATCTGCGCCGAACCCTGGACCTCGGCTTTTTCCGAGTTCCAGATTTCCTCGAGATCGGAATACTCGCGCTCATGGCGAACGATTTCTTCCTGCAACCTTTCCAGGCGTTTCTTCGCCGCTTCGTCGCTTTCTTTCTTCAGGGCCTGGGATTCGACCTTGAGTTGGATCAGCCGCCGTTCCAGGCGATCCAGCACTTCCGGCTTGGAGTCGATTTCCATGCGGATGCGGCTGGCGGCCTCGTCGATCAGGTCGATGGCCTTGTCCGGCAACTGGCGGTCGGTGATGTAGCGGTGGCTGAGCTTGGCCGCCGCGATGATCGCGCCATCGGTGATCGCCACCTTGTGGTGAACCTCGTACCGCTCCTTGAGGCCGCGCAGGATGGCGATGGTGTCTTCTTCGCTCGGTTCCTCCACCAGCACTTTCTGGAAGCGTCGTTCGAGGGCCGCGTCCTTCTCTATGTATTGGCGATATTCATTGAGCGTGGTCGCGCCAACGCAGTGCAGTTCGCCACGGGCCAGTGCCGGTTTGAGCATGTTGCCAGCGTCCATAGAGCCTTCGCCCTTGCCCGCGCCGACCATGGTGTGCAGTTCGTCGATGAACAGGATGATCTGCCCTTCCTGCTTGGACAGTTCATTGAGCAACGCCTTGAGCCGCTCTTCGAATTCGCCACGGTACTTGGCGCCGGCGATCAGCGCGCCCATGTCCAGGGACAGCAGGCGCTTGCCCTTGAGGCCGTCCGGGACTTCGCCATTGATGATGCGCTGGGCCAGGCCTTCGGCAATGGCAGTCTTGCCCACGCCGGGTTCACCGATCAGCACCGGGTTGTTCTTGGTCCGGCGCTGCAGCACTTGCACCGTGCGGCGGATTTCGTCGTCGCGACCGATCACCGGGTCGAGCTTGCCTTCCTCGGCGCGCTTGGTCAGGTCGACGGTGTATTTGTCCAGCGCCTGGCGGGATTCCTCGTGGTTGGCATCGTTGACCGCTTCGCCGCCGCGCAGGTTGTTGATGGCATTTTCCAGGGCTTTCTTGCTGACGCCCTGGCCGAGCAGCAATTTGCCCAGCTTGCTGTTCTCGTCCATGGCGGCGAGCAACACCAGTTCGCTGGAAATGAATTGGTCGCCCTTCTGCTGGGCCAGGCGGTCGGCCTGGTTGAGCAGCCGCGCCAGGTCCTGGGACATGTTCACGTCACCGGTCGGATTCTGGATCTTGGGCAGTTGGTCGAGCTCTTTCGCCAGCTCCTTGCGCAGGCTGTTGACGTCAAAGCCCACCTGCATCAGCAGGGGCTTGATGGAGCCGCCTTGCTGTTCGAGCATGGCCTGCATCAAGTGCGCCGGTTCGATACCGGGATGGTCCAGCCCGACGGCCAAGGACTGGGCGTCGGACAGGGCCAACTGTAATTTGCTGGTTAAACGATCAATTCGCATGGGTCACCTTCCTATTGGGCAGGCCGGACCGAAACACATCCTGAATGAAGAAACCTGCCAGATACCCTTATAGATGTGGCCGATTCTGGAAGATTCAAGCCGGGCGCCCTTGATGCAGATCAGAGAAGTCTAGCGCTCGATCCAGACCAGCGAGGCGAAGCGACCGGTGCGCGGGCTGCGGCGGTAGGAGAAGAAGCGCGAATCGGTCACGGTGCACAAGCCGCCACCGTAGACCGCCATGACACCACGCGCCGCCAGCCGCAAGCGCGCCAATGCATAGATGTCGGCGAGGAACTTGCCGGCGTTGTGGCTGGGGACGAAGGCTTGCGTCGCATCGGGCAATGGGGCGGTGAAGGCTTCACGCACTTCCGGGCCGACTTCGAAAGCCTGCGGGCCGATGGCCGGGCCGAGCCAGGCAAGGACCTGGTCGGCGGGCACCTGGAGGCTGTCGAGGGTCGCTTCCAGCACGCCGTTCGCCAGCCCTCGCCAACCGGCATGGGCCGCCGCGACCCGGGTCCCGGCGCGGTTGCAGAACAGCACGGGCAGGCAGTCCGCGGTCATCGCCGCGCAGGCGATGCCTGGCGTCGCTGTCCAGCTGGCGTCGGCGGTGGCCACCCGGGTCGGATCAGCCTCGACCACGGCAATCCCATGCACCTGCTGCAGCCAGGCCGGACGCATGGCGAACCGCTCGGTGAGACGGCGACGGTTCTCGGCAACGGCCGCCGGGTCGTCGTCCACGTGGTCGCCAAGGTTGAGGCTGTCGAACGGCGCGAGGCTGACGCCGCCCGCACGGGTGGTGACACAGGCCTTGACCCGGTCCGGCGCGGGCCAGTCGGGGCTCAGCCAGTCACTCATCCGATGAACGCCTCGCGGTCCTGCTTGAGCAACGTCAGCAGCCAGACGAAGTCATCCGGCAGTGGCGACTCCCAGCTCATGCGCTTGCCGGTGGTCGGATGGTCCAGTTCCAGGAAACGCGCATGCAGCGCCTGGCGCGGGAAGTTCTTCAGGGATTCGACCATGGACGGGTTGGCGGCCGGCGGAATGCGGAAACGCCCGCCATAGGCCGGATCGCCCACCAACGGGAAGTTGATGTGGGCCATGTGCACGCGGATCTGGTGGGTACGGCCGGTTTCCAGCTTGACCCGCACGTGGGTGTGGGAACGGAAACGCTCCAGCACGCGGTAATGGCTGACCGCCGGCTTGCCGCCTTCCATCACCGCCATGCGCTGGCGCTGCTGGCCGTGGCGGCCGATCGGGGCGTTGATCTTGCCGCCGGCGGTGACCACGCCGATGACGATGCACTCGTAGATGCGGCTGACGCTGCGGCTTTGCAGTTGCGCGACCAGTTGTGTCTGCGCCTGGATCGTCTTGGCCACCACCATCAGGCCGGTGGTGTCCTTGTCCAGGCGATGGACGATGCCGGCGCGCGGCACATTGATGATGTCCGGGACGTGGTGCAGCAAGGCGTTGAGCAAGGTGCCATCGGCATGCCCGGCCGCCGGGTGCACCACCAGGCCCGCGGGCTTGTTGATGACCAGGATCTCGTCGTCTTCATAGACGATGTCCAGGGCAATGTCCTGGGCGACCCATTCTCCCTGGGCCTCCTGCTCGGCAGTCAGCTCGAGGATGGCGCCGCCATGGACGATGTCGCGTGGGCGGACCACCGCCCCATCCACGGTCAGGCGGCCGTCCTTGATCCAGGCGGAAAGGCGCGAGCGCGAATGCTCGGCGAAGAGTTGGGCGGCGACTTGATCGAGGCGTTGGCCGCCCAATTCGGACGGCACCTCTGCGCGAAGTTCTATTTTATCGGACATGCTCGGACTGGGCGTCGGCACAGCCTTTGGTTTCGGCTGCGCGCTTGTGGTTAAATACGGCGTCTTTTGCCCCGAGGCTTTCAACGGGGCGCTCATCATAACAGGACGGCCCCGCCCAAGACAGCGGCCGTCATAGGGACGCAAGCCGCCATGCAAGTGAAACACCTGCTGCTGATCGCCATCCTCGCATTGACTGCTGCTTGCTCGTCGAAGGAAGTCGTAGACGAAAACCTGAGCGAAGTCGAACTGTACCAACAGGCGCAGAACGACCTGGACAACAACAGCTACACCAGCGCCACAGCCAAGCTCAAGGCCCTGGAGTCGCGGTATCCGTTCGGTCGCTACGCCGACCAGGCCCAGCTGGAACTGATCTACGCCAACTACAAGAACGCCGAGCCGGAAGCAGCGAAATCCGCCGCCGAGCGCTTCATTCGCCTGCACCCGCAGCACCCGAACGTCGATTACGCCTATTACCTCAAGGGCCTGACTTCCTTCGACCAGGACGTCGGCCTGCTGGCGCGCTTCCTGCCGCTGGACATGACCAAGCGCGACCCGGGCGCCGCCCGCGACTCCTACAACGAGTTCGCCCAGCTGACCAGCCGCTTCCCCAACAGCCGCTACTCGCCGGATGCCAAGCAGCGCATGATCTACCTGCGCAACCTGCTGGCCTCCTACGAGATCCACGTGGCGGATTACTACCTGACCCGCCAGGCCTACGTCGCCGCTGCCAACCGTGGCCGCTACGTGGTGGAAAACTTCCAGGAAACCCCTTCAGTGGGTGACGGCCTGGCCGTGATGACCGAGGCGTACCAGCGCCTGCACCTGGACGACCTGGCCGCCACCAGCCTGGAAACCCTGAAGCTGAACTACCCGGACCACCCTTCCCTGGTCGACGGCCAGTTCACCCCGCGTGTGGGCGAAGTGGACAACCGCTCGTGGCTGAGCAAGGCCACCCTGGGCCTGATCGAATCCCGTCCGCCGCTGCCGCCGGGAGAGACCCGCGCCAACCAGGACGTGCAGCGCCAGTTCCAGGATGCCAAGGAAGCCATTCCGAACGAGCTCAAGCCCAAGGATGAAAACGGTGACGTGATCGAAGAGCCGGAGGCTGAAAACCCGTCCGGCGACCGCTCCTGGTTCAGCTACATGACCTTCGGCCTGTTCGACTGAGGCCAAGGCAGCACAAAACAGGGAGACCCGCCGGTCTCCCTGTTTTGTGCCTGGAACCCTGGGTGCTGTGCGCCGCCCCCGTCCCCGGCTAAACTGCCTGACCTCTAGCCAAAAAGCCGCCCATCATGCTTCGTCTATTGTTCTGGATCGCCCTGATTGCCGCCGCGGTATGGTTCTGGCGCAAGCTCAAGGCCAGCGCTGCCGCACCGAACGCATCCCGGGAGCCGGATGCGCCGCCGATGGTCCGTTGCGCCCAGTGCGGCGTGCACCTGCCTCGCGACCGGGCGCTGGTCCTCGAACAACAGTGGTATTGCAGCCAGGCTCACCTCGAGCAAGGCCCGGGCAGCCGTGAGCGCTGAGGCTTCCAGCCCGCGCATCAAACAGACGCAGCGCCTGCTGCGTCTCTACCACCTGTACCGCCTGAGCATCGGCATCACCCTGGTGCTGCTGATCTCCAGCAACATGGACAACCGCCTGCTGGAGTTCGCCAACGACGACTTGCTGCGCAGCGGCAGCTGGTTGTACCTGGTCTTGAACATCCTGCTGGTGGTGTTCCTGGAAAACACCCGCCGCCCGGCCCGGTTGTTCGGCCTGGCATTGGTCGACGTGCTGCTGCTCTCCTGGCTGTTTTTCGTCGCCGGGGGCGCTCCCAGCGCCATTGGCAACCTGCTCATTGTTTCCGTGGCCATCGGCAACACGCTGTTGCGAGGCCGCATCGGCCTGCTGATCGCCGCCGTCGCCACCCTCGGCATCGTCGGTTCGAGTTTCTTCCTCGGGCTGGGCGACGCGAGCCGGCCCAGCAGTTACTTGCAAGCCGGCACCCTCGGAGCGTTGTGCTTCGCCGCCGCCCTGCTGGTACAAGGCCTGACCCGACGCCTGGAGGCCAGCGAGACCCTGGCCGAGCAGCGGGCCAGTGAAGTGGTCGGCCTGGAGGCGCTCAACGCCCTGATCCTGCAACGTATGCGCACCGGCATCCTGGTGCTCGACCGCCAGCGCCGGGTGCAACTGGCCAACGAAAGCGCGCTGAACCTGCTGGGCATGCACGACCTGGTCGGCCAGCCGATCGACGACGGCTCCAGCGCCCTCGTCGAGTGCCTGCAACGGTGGCTGAACAACCCCAGCCTGCGGCCACAGAGCCTCACCGTCCCTGGCACGGGCTTGACGCTGCAACCGAGCTTCATCGCCCTGGGGCATCACGAACAGCATCAGATCCTGGTGTTTCTCGAAGACCTGGCCCAGGTGTCCCAACAGGCCCAGCAACTGAAACTCGCCTCCCTCGGGCGTCTCACTGCCGGCATCGCCCACGAAATCCGCAACCCCTTGGGCGCGATCAGCCATGCCGCGCAATTGCTGCGCGAGTCCGAGGAACTGAACGACGCGGATCGACGTCTGACGCAGATTATTCAAGACCACTCCCAGCGAATGAACCGCGTCATCGAAAACGTCCTGCAACTGTCCCGCCGCCAGCAATCCACGCCCCAGCGCCTCGACCTGCGGACCTGGCTCCAACAGTTCGTCCAGCAAACCCGCGAAAGCATGGCCGGGCACCAGCAGTTGCACCTGGACATCGACCCGGGCGACTACACCACGCTCATGGACCCCGACCAACTGACCCAGGTGCTCGACAATTTGCTGCGCAACGCCTGGCGCCACAGTGCGATGGCCAATGAACAGGCCGAGGCCTGGTTGAAACTGTCCATCGACCCCCGCAGCCAGCTATCCACGCTGGACGTCATCGACAACGGCCCCGGCGTGACGGCCGACCAGCAGGCGCATCTGTTCGAACCGTTCTTCACCACCAGCAGCCAGGGCACCGGCCTTGGGCTCTATCTGTCCCGTGAGCTGTGCGAAAGCAACCAGGCCCGCCTAGACTTCAAGCCACGCCAAGGCGGCGGTTGCTTTCGCATCACTTTTGCTCACGGACGGAAACAGATTTGAATACACGCTCACGGCAACGAATCCTGATCGTCGACGACGAACCGGACATCCGCGAACTCCTGGACATCACCCTGGGCCGGATGAAACTCGACACCCGCAGCGCCAAGAACCTTGCCGAGGCCCAGGCCCTGTTGGCGGACGAGGCCTTTGACCTGTGCCTGACCGACATGCGCCTGCCCGATGGCACCGGCCTGGAACTGGTGCAACACATCCAGCAACGCTACGTCCAGCTGCCCGTGGCGATGATCACCGCCTACGGCAGCCTGGAAACCGCCATCGACGCCCTCAAGGCCGGGGCTTTCGACTTCTTGACCAAGCCGGTCGACCTGACTCGTCTGCGGGAACTGGTCGCCAGCGCCCTGCGCCTGCCAGCGGTTACGCCCCCCGGCGCCACCATCGAGCGCTGCCTGCTGGGCGACTCACCGCCCATGCGCAACGTGCGCAAGCAGATCGAAAAACTCGCCCGCAGCCAGGCACCGGTGTACATCAGCGGCGAATCGGGGTGTGGCAAGGAGCTGGTGGCCCGGCTGATCCACGAACAGGGCCCCCGCGCCAACCAGGGCTTCGTGCCGGTCAACTGTGGGGCGATTCCCACGGAGTTGATGGAAAGCGAGTTTTTCGGCCACCGCAAAGGCAGTTTCAGTGGCGCCATCGAAGACAAGCCCGGGTTGTTCCAGGCGGCCCATGGCGGCACCCTGTTCCTCGATGAAGTGGCCGACCTGCCCCTGGCCATGCAGGTCAAGCTGCTGCGGGCGATCCAGGAAAAAGCCGTGCGCGCCATCGGCGGCCAGCAGGAAGAAGTGGTGGATGTGCGCATCCTCTGCGCCACCCACAAGGACCTCGACGCCGAAGTCGCCGCCGGGCGCTTTCGCCAGGACCTGTACTACCGGCTGAACGTCATCGAGCTGCGCGTCCCGCCCCTGCGCGAACGCCGTGAAGACATCGAGCCACTCGCCAACCACGTGCTCCAGCGCCTGGCGGCCAACACCGGCAGCCCGGCGGTAAAACTTCACCCCCAGGCTTTGGATGCCCTTCGCAACTACCGCTTTCCAGGCAATGTGCGGGAACTGGAAAACATGCTCGAACGGGCCTACACCTTGTGCGAGCACCAGCAGATCGAGGCCGAGGACCTGCGCCTGGCCGACAGCAACAGCGCCGCCGACGCGACCAGCGCCGACCTGGTGCAGGTGGACAACCTGGAAGACTACCTGGAAGACGTCGAACGCAAGCTCATCCTCCAGGCACTGGAAGAAACCCGCTGGAACCGCACCGCGGCGGCCCAGCGGTTGAAGTTGTCGTTTCGATCGATGCGGTATCGGTTGAAGAAACTGGGGCTGGATTGAGCAAGGGCCCAGGCCTGCCTGCCAATGATCGGACTCGGGGGTTGGAGGACGGGTCCGCTCTTGGCCGCGTTCGCGAGCAGGCTCGCTCCCACACGGGGTGGTGGTGGCCTACAGATGCTTGGCCACGCTGGATCCCACAGGAAAAACGCTCCTACAACCGCCCCGCCGGCGCGTAAGGCGCCGGGTCGATCACTGGCTCACGCTCCAGCATTACATCGGTGAACAAGCGGCACGACGCCGGCGCCAGCACCAACCCGTTGCGATAATGCCCGCAGTTCAACCACAGCCCGGCAAACCCCGGGACTTCGCCGATATAGGGAATACCCTCCGGCGACGCCGGTCGCAAGCCCGCCCAATGCCCGACCACTTCGGCATCGGCCAGTGCCGGGATCAACTGTTGGGCCGAGGCCTTCAGGCTCTCCAGCGCCACGTCGGTCGGGGTCTTGTCGAAGCCCTCACGCTCCAGGGTGCTGCCCACCAGGATGTGCCCGTCGCGCCGGGGAATCGCGTAACGGCCCTTGGCCAGGACCATGCTCGACAGAAAATCCGAGGCGCACTTGTACAGGATCATCTGGCCCTTGACCGGCTCCACCGGCAACATCAACCCCAGCGTACCGAGCAGCTCGCCGCTCCAGGCACCCGCGGCCAGCACCACCTGGTCGCCATGAATCGGTCCCGCGGAGCTGTCCACGCCCACGACGCGCTCGCCCTCTCGAATGAACCCGCTGACTTCGCAGTGTTCATGGAGCGTGACACCGGGCATCGCCAGCAAGGCGGCCCTGAGGGATTTCACCAGCCGCGGATTACGCACGTTGGCCACATCGGCCATGTAGATCGCCCGGGAAAAACCCGCGCCCAGCACCGGCACCGCGTCCCGGACCGCAGGGATCTCCACCGCCCGCAGCGGCCGCCCTTCCTGTTCGGCCCAGGCCAGGGCTTGCTCCTGGTCGTCCAGGTCCAGCCAATACAGGCCGGTGACGTGCACTTGCGGATCGACCCCGGTGGCCGCGAACAGGCGCTGCCCCAGCTGTGGATAAAAATCCTGGGACCAATGGGCCAGGGCGGTGACCGCCGGGCTGTAGCGCCAGGGATACAACGGCGAAACGATACCGCCGCCGGCCCATGACGCTTCCTGGCCGACACCGGAACGGTCCAGCAGCACCACGCGCTGCCCTTCGGACGCCAGATTGAACGCCGTCAGCAGGCCGATGACGCCCCCGCCGACAATCACCACTTGCTGTTGCCTGGTCATGTTCTGATTCGACTCATAAGACAGAGGACGCAAGACTGCGCCCGAAACAAGGAAAACCTAACGCCCCCAGCAATCCTTGGTGGTCACCCCGCTGGCGGCGTTGAGCATACTCCGTACCCCCGTGTTGTTGAGGGTGAAATCGCCGCACTTGTCCGTCGCCATGGACGAGCCGCTCTTGCGCACGGCCGTCAGGGTGAAGCTCTGGTCCGTCAGTACAGGGGTGATGGTGTAGAAATCGTTACCGCTGCTCAGGCCTGTCGCGTTGGTGTAGACGTTGTTCTTCGAGTAGTAGCGCTCGAGAATCTGCGCCTGCTCGGACAACAGCCCGGCGATTTCGGTACGCCGGCCCTTCTTCATGTATTCGGTCAGGCTCGGATAGCCGATGGTGACCACGATACCGATGATCGCGATGACGATCATGATTTCGATCAAGGTGAAACCCCGGTTGGATCTGCGCATGCCCTCGCCTCTCACTGTATTTGCCGCCACATGATGCGACGGCTGCCGCCGACGGTTTTTTCCAGCAGGTCGGTGATGCCGCCGCTGGAATCATTCACAACCATGTTGGTGGCCCCGCTGGCACTGACGACGGCGCTCAAGGTCGGGATACCACCGGTGAAAACGACGCCGGCGGAAATCGTATCGAGGTTGCTGAGGGTGCCGTCATTGTTGGTATCGAGCACCGCATAGTTGAGCATCTTACCGTTGAACGCACTCAATTCGATCAGTTTGCCGGTACCGAAGCTGGCGCACGGGTCCGTGGTGTCCACGGCGGCCGTGGTGAACACCACGCGCCCGAGCACCAGGTTGGCCGAGTTGATCACCCGCTCCCCGGTCAATACGTTGTTGTACACCAGGGGCAGGTACCAGCCCTTCTTCGAGGGATACACCACTTCGTTCTGGCTGGTGGTCACGAACTGCCCGGTCGTGCCGGAGAACACCCCCGTGATGGACTGCGCCTGCAGGTTCGCCACGGTGATCTGTCCCCCGCCGCCGGTGGCATCCAGGATCGAATAGAAGCCCTGCAGGTCCTTGTTGAGCTTGTCGGCCGTCTCGTTGAACTTGCCGGTGCCGAAGAACACCTGGGTCCCGCCCTGGGGGTTATCCGCAAGCAGCGGCTGCACGCTGATGGGCTGGGTGGCGCCACCGGGCGCGGTGAACAGCGGCTGGCCAGCGAACGCCAGGCCCCAGGCCGTCGGAGAGGTGCCGCTGAGGTCGAACTTCCACATCCGCCCCTTCAGGTCGCCACCATAGGCCGCCTGCACGACGTTCTGGGAATTGACCCGAAGCTTGACCGAAGACAGGCCGTTATCGGTCTCGCTGCTGTTGACGACGATTTTCCTGATCAGCGAGCCGTCACGGATATCCACCACATACAGCGCCGCCACGCCGCTGTTGCTGCCGTAGCCATTGGAGATGAACGCCGCCCAGCGCCCGTCCGCCAGGCGCGCGACTTCGGGGCGGGCGTAGGCGTAGCCCAGGTCATTGAAGGTATTGGCCGTGTTGGCCACGGCCGGTGCGCTGATTTCCCACAGCGCCCGGTAAACATTACCCGCCGCGGCATCGAACAGTTGCACCGCATAGAACGTCCTGCCCCCGGCGCCGGTGCCGCCCAGGGCGATGGTCTTCCAGGCGGTTCCCGATTGCGCATCGAATACGCCAATCTGCCCATCTACCAGGAATTCGTGACTGACGCCGTTGACGTAGTTGACGTCCGCGATGCCCTCCAGCGACGGCAGCACGCTCGAAGGCATATAGGCATAGCGCCGCGTGCCGTTGGCGCTGTTGATGACGCTGAAGAACCCATCGTTGGCGTTCACCACCAGGCTGCTGCTCATGTTGGTCGCCTTGGTCGCCAGGTAGGTGCTGTAGCTGGTGTCGTTCACCAGGTCCGCGGCGGTCTGGTCATTGGGCGATGCCAGTACCAGTGGCGAGTTGATGATGTCCCCCAGCAGCACGCTGCGCACCTTGAGCCCCGTCTTGTTGACGCCCTTGCTCCATTCCACCAGGTCATTGCCGGTGATGCCCGTGGGCAGGTTCTGGTTGAGAGTGGTTTGCTGGGCCGGGGAAAAGTTGGCGTAGGCCAGGGTCACCGGCGCATTGGTCGCGGTATTCCAGGATTGGTAGATCGGCGCCGTGGCGCTGGGCACGATGGCGGTGTCGGTGGTCCACTGCACCGCTGCCGTATTGACCGTGCCCGCCGACGTGAAGCCGAAGGCGCGGATGGTGCCGCGCCAGTCCTTGGGGTCATAGGTGGTCTGGTAGAAACTGGAGGTGCTGGACAACGAGGCGCCATTGGTGGCGCCACCGCCGCCCGAACCGGCCTTGGAGGTGATGTCGCTCAACGCCGAAGACAGCGCCGAGCTGAGGCCCTCGCTGTCGGTCGCCTGGTAGTACTTGCCAACGCCGTAGCGGGCGGCATCGGACAACATCTGGTTGGTCGCCGTGAAGCCGACGGTGTAGGTATTGAGGTATTGCCGGGGGAAGTCGGCGGCATTCCAGCTCTTGCCGGTGGCGTCGGTGCCGGTGGAGCGCATGTCGATGTCGAAGGCGAACTTGGCGATGTCGTCCAGGTAAAGGGTATCGCCTTCGCCGTCGCCGTTGGGGTTGTCGCCGTCGTTGGTGCTGATCCCGTCCCAGTTCGGTAACCGCGAGCCACCCAGGGGGTCATTGGTGGGGAACGTGCGGTCGTAGGTCGGCAAGCCGTCGGTGATCACCACGCCGAAGTTTTTCTGGCACCGATACTGGATCGGGCTGGTGTAGGTGGTCGGCGTGCTGTTGTAGTACGGCGCCATGCCGCGGAAATAGCGAGTGACCTCGTAATAGCTCTCGGCCAACGGCGTATTCGCGACAGCGCCCAAGGCGTTGATCGCGTTGGTCAACGCCGTGTAGTTGGTGTTGGCCTGGGTCTGGGTGACGCTGCCGGTGACCGGCGACAGGTCGCTGACCGCGCGGGAGATGTAGCCGCCAGGACCGGAGTTGGTGCTGCTGGGCGGGTTGAAGGTGGCAAGGCCGATGCGCAAGGCGCGGTTGTTGGCGACCAGGTCGGTGGACACATCCCGGGCCACGTTGATGCGATAGTCATTGGGGATCGTGCCGGTGGTGAAGTCGCGGTTCGCGCCGTTGGCGAGGGTCAGCAGATAGGACAGGTACTTGGTGGTGTAGCGGGTATCGCCGCCACCCACCGGATCCGGCAACCGCAGGCAGACCCGGCCGAGGATCCCCCGGTAGAAACCGACCCAGCCGCTCGAGCAGCCGCCACGCAACAAGCTCGACAACAGGACATTCCCGTCATCCGGGTCCAACTGCTGGCCGCCGAAGCAACTGCTGCTGGAACTGCAGTTGTAGATAAGCGGGCGCGAAACATCCGGATCGAATCCCGACGCCCAGATAATGTTGTTCATGCTCCCCGAGTCGTCGATCAGCAGCATCACGTTCGGGGCCACCGCGCCGGCGCTCAACAGCGGCGAGTCGGAAGGCGTGAATGCATAGGCCGGGGCCGCCAGGTAAAGGCCGAGCAATGCGCCCCACAAGGCCTGCTTCCAACCGCGCAGCCACTCAATACTTCGCATAGATGCTCTCCACCACGCTGCGCTGGTTGTTCCCCACCACCGCCACCGCCGTGATCCGATACAGGGTTGCCGAAGTATTGCTGGGCACATTGACCGCCGAGAGCGTGGTGCCGATGTTCTGCACGCCATAGAAGCCAGCACCGGCGGCCACCCAGGTCACCCCCGAGGTGGAATTGCGCCCGGCGGCCGTCACGGTGGCCGATTCGGCCGGTGGTGCGCACTGGGTCGCCGTGGTGCAGACCGCCAGCGAATAGGTATCGGCCTGTACCGCGCTCTCGCCCATGCGCAGCGCCGCCTCGGCGATCTGGAACGACTGGTTGCGCAGCATCACGCTGCTGGTCATCTTTTCCTGGAGCGTGGCGCTCTGCATCGATGACAAGCCGATCAGGGTCAGCAACAGCAGGAACACCAGGCTGACCAGCAAGGCCATGCCGCGCTGTCGCTGCTCGCTTGAAGTCGGTTTCATGGGACGGTCCTCACAACAGCCGGTTGCGCAAGGCGGCAACCACGTTGAAGGTCTGGTCGCGCACCGCATTCCTCGGATCGAACAGCGTCAGGGTCAGGCGCACGCTGCGGATCAATGCCGGGTCGGCCGGGTTGCTGGTGTAGCTGGAGGCGGCGATGTCCGACGCGCTGCCGGCCACGCCGAACATCACGTCGAACGCCCGCACGTTGTCCACCAGCACCGACAGGGTCGGCGGATTGGCGGTGCCGCTGCCCAACAGCAATTGGTTGTTGTTGAAGCTGTAGACCAGTCGGCGGATCGGGAAGGCCAACTGTCCCGCCGCTGGCACCCGTGCGTTCGAGTAGGCCGTCGCCGAGGTTCGGCAATCGGAGAGGACGGTCCAGGTCGGCACGCTACCGCCACTCCCAATGTCCGCGGTGACCAGGGTCAACCTTCGGTTGGCATTATCCCAACGGATTGGAGTGGTCTGGCTGGCAGCGAAACTGTTATCCGTTGAGGCATCGATAATGGTCGCCACGCAACCAAACATGCCCACCATGCGAATCTCCTGGACCATCTTGCTCAAGGCAAACCGCGCGTCTTCCTGAATCACCGCGGCGGCATTCTGGCTGACGTAGGTATTTTTGGCGGCAATGAAAATCTGCACGACACCCAGGATGACGATCAGGCTGAGCACCAGGGCAATCATCAATTCAATCAGGCCGAATCCCCGGCACCGGCTGTTCATGGCGCCGTCCCCGGCGGATCGACGGCGACGCGGCTGGTCAGCACGAAGCTGCGCCGCGCGTCGGCCGCGTTGGTGGTATTGGCGGCCCGGGCATCGTCCCAGGAAATGGTGATGGTGTAGACGCGCTGGTTCAGGGCGATCGTGCCCGTGGCGGTGGCGCCGCCGAAGGCGATGATGTTGGTCTTGAAATCGTAGAGGTCCTGGTCCCGCGCCACATTGAGGTTCGGCGCGCTGGGCGGCGTGACGGTGTAGTCGGCGCCGGAGTTGGCGCGAATGCGGTCCAGCAGGTCATAGGCGATGAAACTGGCCTGGCTGGTCATCCGCGAGCTGTCGGTGTACTTGAGGGCGTTGAGCTGGATCATCGCCGCCCCCAGCAGGCCGACGCCGAGAATCAGCACCGCCACCAGCACCTCGATCAGCGTCATGCCCCCCTGTGTGCTTTTACTGCAACCCTTCATCCGCAACTTCCACCCAATACGATTCTTCCATTGAGGCAAACATTCAGCGTCCTGCTCTGCGCCCCTCGCACATAATTGAAAGTCACCGGCGTGGCCGGGGCCGCCAACCCACCGAGGTTGTTGAAATCAATGTTAGTCACGTCTGAGGTTAGCGTCAGAGTCGCGCCGCTGCCCATTGCTGGAACAACCCGCAATACACTGGGCGACGAGCCAGTACTGTCATACACCGTCAGTTCGCTGCTCCAGGCACTCCCTTGGGCCGTGGGGCGAATCCGCGTGGTGATACCACGGTCGATTGCCTCCATCCGGGCAAAGTTCAGCGCCCGGCGCAAGTCGCCAATCTCGGTATCGGCCTTGGTGCTCTGCAGCGAGCCGGTGAATGACGGCACCGCCAGGGTAATCAGGATCAGTAACACGCCAAGCGCCACCAGCACCTCGATCAGCGTGAAACCTTTTGTACGAAGATCCATCGATGCCCTCCGTTGCCGTCGGCTATACCTGCTTTCTAAACGCTAGAACAAACCGCCGCCTGTGGCGAGGGAGCTTGCTCCCGCTGGGGCGCGAAGCGGCCCTCATTTTTTGGGGCGGCTACACAGCACCCTCGCCACAACAAAGCTCTCCAGGGAGGAGACGTCATGTATCAACAAGGCTTCAGCCTGATCGAACTGCTCATGGGACTGGCGATCGCCGCAATTGTTCTGCCGTGGGCCGGCGCTAGCTACAAAGAGCTGATCGAATCCATCGAACGCGAGGACACCGCGCAGTTGCTGATCAGCGGGTTGCGCATTGCCCGCAGCGAAGCTATCACACGTAATCGCAACGTATTGATACAAGGGATAAATAACGATTGGGGCCAGGGTTGGCGGGTCATGCTGGACAACAAGGAGAAAACCTTGCTGATGGAGCGCACAGCAAGCGCTCGCGTGATAGGCAACCAGCCGATGAGACGCAGGGTAAGATTCGGCAACCAGGGAGAAGCACTGTATCCCAGCGGCGCATTCCTGGCTGGCAGGTTGCATGTCTGCGCCAGACACGGACCGTTCAGCCATCATCAAGTGATATTGGCGCCTTCCGGACGTGTCCGCCTGGAAAGCGTCAAAGCCGAAGAGGCGCTGTGCCAGAAAGGACTTAAAGCAAGGAGCGGACGCGCAGCTCTTTTGGCATCGAAAAAGTGATGTTTTCCTCGCGGCCGGCCAGTTCGTCGGCACCAGTGGCGCCCCAGGCCTGCAATTGCTGGATCACTCCACGCACCAGCACCTCGGGCGCCGAAGCACCGGCGGTGATACCGATGCGCTCGACCCCGTCGAACCAACTGCGTTGCATGTCCTCGGCCCCGTCGATCAGGTAGGCCGGCGTGGACATGCGCTCGGCCAGCTCGCGCAAGCGGTTGGAGTTGGAACTGTTCGGGCTGCCGACCACCAGGACCACGTCGCACTCGTTGGCCAGTTGCTTGACCGCGTCCTGGCGATTCTGGGTGGCGTAGCAGATGTCATCCTTGCGCGGCCCGCCAATGGCCGGGAAGCGCGCACGCAGGGCATCGATCACGCGACTGGTATCGTCCATGGACAGCGTGGTCTGGGTCACGAAAGCCAGGCTCTCGGGGTTGCGGACCTGCAAAGCGGCGACGTCGGCCTCGTCCTCGACCAGGTAGATCGCGCCGCCATTGCTGGCATCGTATTGGCCCATGGTGCCTTCGACTTCGGGGTGGCCCTCGTGGCCGATCAGGATGCATTCGCGGCCGTCACGGCTGTAGCGCGCCACTTCGATGTGCACCTTGGTCACCAGCGGGCACGTCGCGTCGAACACCTTCAGGCCACGGCCGGCGGCTTCGGTGCGCACCGCCTGGGAGACTCCGTGGGCGCTGAAGATCACGATGACGTCGTCCGGCACCTGGTCCAGTTCCTCGACAAAGATCGCCCCACGGCTGCGCAGGTCTTCGACGACGAATTTGTTATGGACCACTTCGTGGCGCACATAGATCGGCGGCCCGAAGACTTCCAGGGCGCGGTTGACGATTTCGATCGCCCGGTCCACGCCGGCGCAGAAGCCACGGGGGTTGGCGAGTTTGATTTGCATGCTGTGCCTCGTGTCTTGGGCGCAAGAAATTGAATCAGTGCAATCCGTGTGGGAGCGAGCTTGCTCGCGATGGCGGAGTTTCAGCCAACATCACTGATGAATAATCGACCGCAATCGCGAGCAAGCACGCTCCCACAGTGAATCGAGTGGCGGCAGGAACGGTCCGCCCCCCTTTAAACCGCCTTGACCTCAAGGATTTCCACTTCGAAATTCAAGGTCTTGCCCGCCAGGGGATGGTTGAAGTCCACGGTCACCTGGGCATCATCGAACGCCTTCACCACGCCCGGCAGTTCGGTATTGGCCGCGTCGTTGAAGATCACCAGCAAGCCTTCGGACAATTCCATGTCCTGGAACTGGGAGCGTGGCATGGTCTGTACGTTCTGTGGGTTGGGCTGACCAAAGGCGTTTTCCGGGGCCACGACCACGGTGCGCTTGTCGCCGGCCTTGAAACCGAAGATCGCCGCCTCGAAGCCTGGCAACAGGTTGCCGTCACCGACCTTGAACACGGCCGGGGCCTTGTCGAAGGTGCTGTCGACGGTGTCGCCATTTTCCAGGTGCAGGGCGAAGTGCAGCTTCACTTCGGTGTTTTGAGCGATACGCTGCTCAGTCATGGACGGCTTCTCCGGTTTTCTTGCTCTTGAACATGTCCAGGGCGAGCATGATCGCGCCCACGGTGATGGCGCTGTCGGCAAAGTTGAACGCCGGGAAATACCAGCGGTTCTGCCAATGCACCAGGATGAAATCGATCACGTGGCCGAGGGCAATGCGGTCATAGAGATTGCCCAGGGCGCCACCAAGCACCAGTGCCAGCGCCACCGCCAGCCAGGTTTCATCGCGGCCCAGGCGCTTGAGCCAGACCACCAGCACCGCGCTGACCACGATGGCAATCAGCGCGAACAGCCAGCGTTGCCAGCCCGAACTGTCGGCCAGGAAACTGAACGCCGCGCCGGTGTTGTAGGCCAGGGTCCAGCTGAAGTAGTCAGGGATGACCACGATCTGCTGGTACATGGTCAACGAGCTTTCGAAGTAGAACTTGCTGGCCTGGTCGATGACCAGCACCAGCACGCTCAACCAGAGCCAGCCCAGCCGTCCGAAACGGCCCGCTGCGTTAGGCATAGTGGCGAACCTCACCGGTGCCGCTGATGTTGTCGACACAACGCCCGCAGATTTCCGGATGCTCCGGGTTCACGCCAACGTCTTCACGGCAGTGCCAGCAACGGGCGCACTTGGTGTGGTTCGACTTGACGATCTTGAGCTTCAGGCCGCTGACTTCAGTGGTCACCGCATCGGCCGGCGCCTGCACGAACGGCGCGACGCTGGCGGTGGAGGTGATCAGCACGAAGCGTAGCTCGTTGCCCAGCTTGGCCAGGTCGGCGCCCAGGGCGTCTTCGGTATAGAGGGTCACTTCGGCCTGCAGGTTGCCACCGACGGCCTTGGCCGCGCGCTGGATCTCCATTTCCTTGTTGACCGCGGCCTTGACCGCCATGACACGATCCCAATAGGCACGGTCCAGCTCGAAGCCCTGCGGCAACTCGGTCAGGCCTTCGTACCAGGTGTTGAGCATCACCGATTCATTGCGCTCGCCCGGCAGGTACTGCCACAGCTCGTCGGCGGTGAACGCCAGGATCGGCGCGATCCAGCGCACCAGCGCCTCGCTGATGTGGAACAGCGCGGTCTGGCACGAACGACGCGCCTTGCTGTTGGCGCCGGTGGTGTACTGGCGGTCCTTGATGATGTCGAGGTAGAAACCGCCCAGCTCCTGCACGCAGAAGTTGTGGATCTTCGAGTAGACGTTCCAGAAGCGGTATTCGCCGTAGTGCTCCTGCAATTCGCGTTGCAGCAGCAGGGTACGGTCCACGGCCCAACGGTCCAGGGCCAGCATGTCTTCGGCCGGCAGCAGGTCGGTGGCCGGGTTGAAACCGGTCAGGTTCGACAGCAGGAAGCGCGCGGTGTTGCGGATCCGCCGGTAGGCGTCCGCGCTGCGCTGCAGGATCTGGTCGGACACCGCCATTTCGCCGGAATAGTCGGTGGAGGCCACCCACAGGCGCATGATGTCGGCACCCAGGGTGTCGTTGACCCTCTGTGGCGCGATCACGTTGCCCAGGGACTTGGACATCTTGCGGCCGGCTTCGTCGACGGTGAAGCCGTGGGTCAACAGCTCGCGATACGGCGCATGGTTGTCGATGGCGCAACCGGTCAGCAGCGACGAGTGGAACCAGCCGCGATGCTGGTCCGAACCTTCCAGGTAGAGGTCGGCACGCGGACCGCTCTCATGACCCATCGGATGCGAACCGCGCAGCACGTGCCAGTGGGTGGTGCCGGAGTCGAACCAGACGTCCAGGGTATCGCTGATCTTGTCGTACAGCGGCGCCTCGTCGCCCAACAGCTCGGCGGCATCCATCTTGAACCAGGCTTCGATGCCTTCGACTTCGACGCGCTTGGCCACCTCTTCCATCAGTTCGACGGTGCGCGGGTGCAGCTCGCCGCTTTCCTTGTTCAGGAAGAACGGGATGGGCACGCCCCAGTTGCGCTGGCGGGAGATGCACCAGTCCGGACGGTTGGCGATCATCGAGTGCAGGCGCGCCTGGCCCCAGGCCGGTACGAACCGGGTTTCTTCGATCGCCTTGAGCGAGCGCTGGCGCAGGGTGTCGCCATGGGCAGGCGGCTTGTCCATGCCGATGAACCACTGCGCGGTGGCGCGGTAGATCAGCGGGGTCTTGTGGCGCCAGCAGTGCATGTAGCTGTGTTCGATGACGGTGGTGTGCAGCAACGCGCCGACTTCGGTCAGCTTGTCGACGATGGCCGGGTTGGCCTTCCAGATGAACTGGCCGCCGAAGAACTCCAGCGATGGCACATACACGCCATTGCTCTGGACCGGGTTGAGGATGTCGTCGTTGACCATGCCGTATTTCTTGCAGGTCACGAAGTCGTCGACGCCGTAGGCTGGCGCGGAGTGGACCACGCCGGTGCCGGCGCCCAGCTCCACGTAGTCGGCCAGGTAAACCGGCGACAGGCGGTCATAGAACGGGTGACGGAAGTTGATCAGCTCCAGCGCCGAACCCGGGGCGGTCGCCAGCACCGAGCCTTCGAGGCTGTAGCGGGCCAGGCAGGACTCGACCAGTTCCTCGGCCAGCACCAGCAGCCGGTCGCCGACATCGACCAGGGCGTAGTTGAACTCCGGGTGGACGTTCAGGGCCTGGTTGGCCGGGATGGTCCACGGGGTGGTGGTCCAGATCACGATCGCCGCCGGCTTGCCCAGTTGGCCCAGGCCGAAAGCGGCGGCCAGCTTGTCTTCGTCGGCAATGGGGAACGCCACGTCGATGGTCGACGACTTCTTGTTTTCGTACTCGACTTCCGCCTCGGCCAGGGCCGAACCGCAATCGAAGCACCAGTTCACCGGCTTGAGGCCCTTGAACACGAAGCCACCCTCGACGATTTTCGCCAGGGCACGGATTTCACCGGCTTCGTTCTTGAAATCCATCGTCTTGTACGGGTTGGCGAAATCGCCCAGCACGCCAAGGCGGATGAATTCGGCCTTCTGCCCCTCGATCTGTTCGGTGGCGTAGGCACGGCACAGCTCGCGAGTCTTGTCGGCGCCCAGGTTCTTGCCGTGGGTCACTTCCACCTTGTGCTCGATCGGCAGGCCGTGGCAATCCCAGCCCGGGACATACGGCGCGTCAAAACCCGACAGGGTCTTGGAGCGGACGATCATGTCCTTGAGAATCTTGTTCAGCGCGTGACCGATGTGGATGGTGCCGTTGGCATACGGAGGGCCGTCGTGCAGGACGAACTTCGGACGATCCTTGCCAATTTCGCGCAACTTTCCGTACAGGCCAATGCTGTCCCAACGCTGCAGAATCTGTGGTTCGCGCTGAGGCAGGCCGGCCTTCATAGGGAAGGCGGTGTCCGGAAGGTTTAGCGTGGCTTTATAGTCGGTCATTTAAGGCTCTTCATTAGCGATTGGCGCTGGTTGCGACAAGGGCACGGGCGGCGGCGATATCTGCATGGATCGCCGTCTTGAGCGCCTCCAGAGAGGCAAAACGCTGCTCTTCACGCAGCTTCTGGTGGAAAACCACCGTCAAACGCCGGTCATACAGATCGCCGGCAAAATCCAGAACATGTACTTCGAGGTGGGCCTTGCCATCTCCCTGGACCGTGGGCCGTACGCCGATATTGGCGACACCGGGCCAGGCCTTGCCGTCGATCTCGACGCTCACCAGGAACACCCCGGTCAGCGGTACGCGACGGCGCTTGAGTTGCACGTTGGCGGTCGGCGTGCCCAGTTGGCGCGCCAGTTTCTGCCCGTGCAGGATCCGCCCGGCAATCCGGTACGGGCGGCCGAGCAGACGCTCGGCCAGTTCGAAGTCGGCAGCGGCCAGGGCATTGCGGACCTGGGTACTGCTGACGCGCAAGCCATCGAGCTCGACGGTCTGCGCGGCTTCGACGGTAAAGCCATGGACGCTGCCGGATTGTTGCAGGTACTCGAAATCCCCGGAACGGTCGCAGCCAAAGCGGAAATCATCGCCCACTTCCAGGTGCTTCACGTCGAGGCCGTCCACCAGGATGGTCTCGACGAATTCGGCGGCGCTGAGCTTGCTCAAGCGCTGGTTGAAGGCCAGGCACAAGACCCGGTCGACGCCTTCGCCGGCCAGCAGTTGCAACTTGTCCCGCAACCGGGCCAGGCGGGCCGGCGCGGTGTCCGGGGCGAAGAATTCCCGCGGCTGCGGCTCGAAGATGACCACGCAGCTGGGCACGCCCAATTCCAGCGCACGCTCGCGCAGCCGCGCCAGGATAGCCTGGTGGCCACGGTGGACACCGTCAAAGTTGCCAATAGTGGCGACACAGCCCCGATGCTGGGGGCGCAGGTTGTGGAGGCCTCGAACCAGCTGCATAACGCGCTTCTTGCTCATAAAGTGGCCGATTATAACCACACCCGGCGGCCGACGACAGGCAACACCGTAACCCAAAGTGCTCGAACCGACAAAACCCCTGCCCGGTCCGGGTTGATCGAGGGCCCGCCCTCAGCCCAAGGCCTTGCGATTGAAGTCCCGCAGACGGAATCCCATCAACAGCAACATACCGAAATACGCCACCACACCGGCGACGACCAGCACACCCAGGCGCAGGAAACGCTCGAGCATCTGCCCTTCGCCCCAGGCCGGCATGAAATGCAGCGCCGCCAGCAGCACCGCCGACATCACCGTCACGGCGACCAGCAATTTGAGGGCGAACTTGCCCCAGCCTGGCTGCGGCTGATACATCTTTTGCTTGCGCAGTTGGTAGAACAGCAGCCCGGCATTGAGGCAGGCGCCGGCGCTGATCGCCAGGGCCAGGCCAGCATGGGCCAGCGGGCCGATGAGCAGCAGGTTGAACAACTGGGTCATCACCAGGGTGAAAATGGCGATTTTCACGGGCGTGCGAATGTTCTGCTGGGCGTAGAAGCCCGGCGCCAGCACCTTGATCACGATGATCGCGAGCAGGCCCACCGAATAAGCGATCAGCGCCCGCTGGGTCATCGTCGCGTCGAATGCATTGAACTGGCCATATTGGAACAGCGAGACCGTCAGCGGCTCGGCGAGAATCCCCAGTGCCAGGGCGCAGGGCAAGACCAGCACGAAACACAGGCGCAGGCCCCAGTCGAGGATCCGCGAGTACTCGTGGCGGTCCTGGCTGGCGTAGGTCTTGGCCAGGGTCGGCAGCAGGATGGTCCCCAGGGCGACGCCCAGCACGCCGGACGGCAGCTCCATCAGGCGATCGGCGTAGTACATCCACGACACGGAGCCGGCCACCAGGAACGAGGCGAAAATGGTGTTGATGATCAGCGAGATCTGGCTCACCGACACGCCGAGGATCGCCGGCAGCATCTGCTTCATGACCCGCCACACGCCACTGTCCCGCAGGTTCAGCCGGGGCAGCACCAACATGCCGATCTTTTTCAGGTGTGGCAGCTGGTACAGCAACTGCGCCAGGCCGCCCACCAGCACGGCCCAACCGAGGGCCATCACCGGCGGGTCGAAGTACGGCGTCAGGAACAGCGCGAACACGATCATGCTGACGTTGAGCAAGGTCGGCACGAAGGCCGGGACGGAAAAGCGGTTCCAGGTATTGAGGATCGCGCCGGCCAGGGACGACAGGGAAATCAGCAATATATAGGGGAAGGTCACCCGCAACAGCTCGGAAGTGAGCTGGAATTTTTCCGGGGTATCGGTAAACCCCGGCGCCGTGGCCCAGATGACCCAGGGAGCGGCGAGCATCCCGGCGGCCGTGACCAGCGCCAGCACCAAGGTCAGCAGGCCCGTGACGTAGGCAATGAAGGTGCGGGTCGCCTCGTCGCCCTTCTGGCTTTTGTATTCCGCCAGGATCGGCACGAAGGCCTGGGAGAACGCTCCCTCGGCGAAGATCCGCCGCAGCAGGTTGGGCAGCTTGAAGGCGATGAAGAAGGCGTCGGTGGCCATCCCGGCACCGAATATCCGCGCGATGAGCGTATCGCGCACGAACCCCAGGACACGGGAAAGCATCGTGATAGAGCTGACGGCAGCCAACGATTTGAGCAGATTCATGAAAAGAGTTTTTGCCTGTCGATAAACAGCAGGCGAACAACGCGCCCACTTGTGCGATACTCCGCGCCGCTAAACAGCACAGCGCCAAAGCCCGCGAGTTTACAGGTCGCACGCCGGAAAGAAATCATCCGGTGCGCAGTACCTGCCATTCAGCGGAACGCGTCACCCGCCCTTGACAAGACCTCAACTCATCGGCATGATTCGCGGCCTATTTTGTTTGCTATTTCCTAAAAAGTCTTTCGAGGAGCTCGACGGTGGCCAACTCACCTTCCGCCAAAAAACGTGCAAAACAGGCTGAGAAGCGTCGCAGCCACAACGCCAGCCTGCGTTCCATGGTTCGTACCTACATCAAGAATGTAGTCAAGGCCATCGACGCAAAAGACGCTGAAAAAGCTCAAGCTGCTTACGTTCTGGCTGTGCCAGTTATCGACCGCATGGCCGATAAAGGCATCATCCACAAGAACAAGGCTGCTCGCCATAAGAGCCGCCTGAATGGCCACGTAAAGGCCCTGAACGTTGCCGCTGCTGCCTAAGCGACGCGCTCATTAAAAAACCGACCTCAGGGTCGGTTTTTTATTGTCTGCGATTCGGCAGTCCACACAAGAACACTGTGGGAGCGAGCCTGCTCGCGAACGCGGTAAATCAGCAACAGCGATGCTGACTGACACACCGCCATTCGCGAGCAGGCTCGCTTCCACACAGTTTGCGCCAGGTTATTGGGCCCGAGCCCAGGGCAGGATCGGAATCGCCGTCACCGCATTCTGCGGGCTGCCCTCGATCACGCGGTCGCTGTAGACCAGGTACACCAGTGTGTTGCGCTTCTTGTCGAGAAAACGCACCACCTGCATGGTCTTGAACACCAGTGAGGTCCGCTCCCTGAAGACTTCTTCGCCGTCCTTGAGCTCGCCCTTGAAGCTGATCGGCCCCACCTGGCGACAGGCGATGGAGGCCTCGGCGCGGTCTTCAGCCAGACCCAGGCCGCCCTTCACGCCACCGGTCTTGGCCCGCGACAGGTAGCAGGTCACACCCTCGACCTTGGGATCGTCAAACGCCTCGACCACGATCCGGTCGTTCGGCCCGACAAACTTGAACACGGTGGACACCTGGCCGATTTCCTCGGCCGAAGCCAACAGCGGTACAGCCAGCAGCAAGCCGATCAATCCTTTTGCCAAACCCATGATTTTTCCTTAGACGAGGATCAGGTTGTCACGGTGAACCAGTTCAGGCTCTGCCATGTACCCCAACAGGCCGACAATCGCGTCGGACGATTGGCCAATGATTTTCTGCGCTTCCAGCGCGCTGTAGTTGGCCAGGCCACGGGCGATCTCGCGACCGTCCGGCGCCACGCACACGACCATTTCGCCACGGCGGAAGCTGCCCTGGACCCGCTTCACGCCCACCGGCAGCAAGCTTTTGTTGCCCTGGGACAGGGCCGCGACGGCGCCCGCATCCAGTACCAGGGTGCCACGGGTTTGCAGGTGCCCGGCCAGCCACTGCTTGCGCGCCGCCAGCATGCCGCGCTCAGGGGAGAGCAAGGTGCCGATGCGCTCGCCCGCCTTCAGGCGATCCAGCACCCGCTCCAGCCGCCCGCCGACGATGATAGTGTGAGCCCCGGAGCGCGCCGCCAGGCGCGCGGCTCGCAATTTGGTCTGCATGCCGCCACGGCCGAGTGCGCCGCCTGTACCGCCCGCCACCGCGTCCAGCGACGGATCATCGGCACGGGCTTCGTAGATCAGCTGGGCATCGGGATTGTTGCGCGGATCGGCATCGAACATGCCATCGCGGTCGGTGAGAATCACCAGCAGGTCCGCCTCCACCAGGTTCGCCACCAGCGCCGCCAGGGTGTCGTTGTCGCCAAAACGGATTTCATCGGTGACGACCGTGTCGTTCTCGTTGATCACCGGGATGACCTTGAGCTCCACCAGCGCGCGCAGGGTGCTACGGGCATTGAGGTAGCGTTTGCGGTCCGACAGGTCGTCATGGGTCAGCAGGATCTGCGCCGTGTGGCGACCGTGCTCGGCAAAGCTCGACTCCCAGGCCTGCACCAGGCCCATCTGGCCGATGGCGGCGGCAGCCTGCAATTCGTGCATCGCGCTGGGTCGCGACGTCCAGCCCAGGCGGCTCATACCGGCCGCCACCGCCCCCGAAGAGACCAGCACCAGCTCGACGCCAGCCTCATGCAAGGCCACCATCTGCTCGACCCACACCGCCATCGCCTGGCGATCCAGCCCCTTGCCATCCGCCGTCAGCAGTGCGCTGCCGATCTTCACGACCCAGCGCTGCGCACCCGTCACCTTGCTCCGCATCATCTTCAACCTTTGCCAGCGAACGGCGCGACCCAGCGCCGCCCATGGGATTATTCGTATTTGCGTTCTACAGATACCAAAACGCCGCTCGAATGAGCGGCGCCTTGGAAACCGGCTTGGCTGCGATGATAACACCGCGCCGAAACACTTGAACCTGCCCCCGGGAATCCTTGGGGGGATCAGCCTGTGGGAGCAAAGCTCCCACAGGTTTTGCAGCTTAACTGACGAACATTTCAGGATCAGTCGCGAACGTAGATGATTTCCGGACCGTCATCGTCATCCACGTCTTCTTCGTCCCAATCATCCTCGCCAATGTCATGGACCGACTTCACGCCGCTACGGCGCAGGGCACGCTGGTCATCCAGGGCCTGCAACTGGGCACGGGCCTCATCCTCGATACGCTGGTCGAGCTCAGCCAACTCTTCCTTGTAGGCCGGGTCGTTGGCCAGGCGATCGGCGCGATCTTCCAGGTAGCGCATGATGTCGTGGCACAGGCGTTCGGTGCCTTCTTTGGCAATGGCCGAGATCACATAGACCGGCCCCTCCCATTCCAGGCGCTCGACGATTTCCTTGACCCGCTCCTCGTGCTCCTCTTCGAGAATCTGGTCGCACTTGTTCAGCACCAGCCACCGATCACGCTCGGCCAAAGCCGGACTGAACTTGGCCAGCTCGCTGACAATGACTTCGGCCGCATCGGCCGCACTGCTTTCGTCCAGCGGCGCCATGTCCACGAGGTGCAGCAGCAGACGGGTCCGGGACAAGTGCTTGAGGAAGCGAATCCCCAGGCCGGCACCCTCGGAAGCACCTTCGATCAGCCCCGGGATGTCCGCGACCACGAAGCTTTTCCAGCGATCGACGCTGACCACGCCCAGGTTCGGCACCAGCGTGGTGAACGGATAGTCGGCGACTTTCGGCTTGGCCGCCGACACCGAGCGAATGAATGTGCTTTTGCCTGCGTTCGGCAGGCCCAACAGGCCCACATCGGCCAGCACCTTCATCTCCAGCTTCAGGTCACGCTGCTCGCCCGGCTTGCCTGGCGTGGTCTGGCGCGGCGCACGGTTGGTACTGGACTTGAAACGGGTGTTACCCAGGCCGTGCCAGCCGCCATGCGCCACCAGCAGGCGCTGGCCAGGCTTGGTCAGGTCGCCGATCACTTCCTGGGTCGCCGAGTCGATCACCGTGGTGCCGACCGGCACGCGCAGGACCAGATCCTCACCCTTCTTGCCGGTGCAGTCGGTGCTGCCGCCGTTGGAACCGCGCTCGGCATCGAAGTGCCGGGTGTAACGGTAGTCCACCAGGGTGTTGAGGTTTTCGTCGGCGAGCATGAAGATCGAGCCGCCGTCGCCGCCGTCACCCCCGTTCGGGCCACCGTTTTCAATGAATTTTTCCCGACGGAAACTCATGCAGCCATTGCCGCCGTCGCCGGCCTTTACTCGAATCGATACTTCATCAACAAACTTCATGACACACGCCTCTCGCCATACGGACGAGCCGAAAAAAACAAGACATAAGACTCTTGCAAAAATGAACGCTGCGACCCGATCACGCGCCCGGTTGCGGCACCGCCAGCCCACACAAACAGCTTTGCAAGAGACTCACCCCACAAACGAAAAAGCCCCGTCGCAAGACAGGGCTTCTCCAGCGGTCTCGCAATTAAGCTGCGATAACGCTTACGTAACGACGACCGAAGGCGCCTTTTACTTCGAACTTGATCACGCCTTCGACTTTAGCGAAGAGGGTGTGATCCTTGCCCATGCCCACGCCGTAGCCAGCGTGGAATTGGGTGCCGCGCTGACGCACGATGATGTTGCCTGCCTTGATAGCCTGGCCGCCATACATCTTCACGCCAAGGCGTTTGGCTTCTGAGTCGCGACCGTTACGGGTACTACCACCAGCTTTTTTGTGTGCCATGAGTTCAATTCTCCTAGTGAGGAATTAGGCTGGAATTAAGCCTGAATACCGGTGATTTTGATCTCGGTGTACCACTGGCGGTGGCCCATACGCTTCATGTGGTGCTTACGACGACGGAACTTGATGATGCGGACTTTATCGTGACGACCTTGGGAGATCACTTCAGCCACAACGGTAGCGCCAGCAACGACTGGAGCGCCGATATTCACGTCATCGCCATTGGCGACCAACAGAACGCGATCAAAAGTCACGGATTCGCCAGTGGCGATTTCCAGTTTTTCGATCTTCAGGTATTCACCTGGGGCGACCTTGTATTGCTTGCCACCAGTAACGATTACTGCATACGACATGGTATTTCTCCGATAATCCTGCTCACCCAGCGCTTTATAAGAAGAGGTATTGGCTGGCATGGCTGCATGGGCTGGAAGGCCCGGATGCAATTGCGTAAGGCAGGTGCTGCCCAGGAAGTTCAGGGTGCGCGATTGTACGCAAGCCGGCAGCCCCTTGCAAGTGGCCATCCATCGCGCCTTGACACCTGCGGACGTGGGTCCTAGCATGCCGCGCAACCCTTCTGGAGCACCTGTCGCTGATGCAACCCCAAGCTTTCTACCGCGCGGTGGCGGACGATTTTAGCGCCGTCGACGGCATCATCAAGAAGCAGCTGACTTCCCGAGTGCCTCTGGTATCGAAAATCGGTGATTACATCACTTCAGCCGGTGGCAAGCGCCTGCGTCCTTTATTGGTGCTCCTGTGTGGCAAGGCCCTGGGTCGCGAAGGCGACGACATGCGCCTGCTGGCCGCCACCATCGAATTCCTGCACACCGCCACCCTCTTGCATGACGACGTGGTCGACATGTCCGGCATGCGCCGTGGCCGCTCGACCGCCAACGCCATGTGGGGCAACGCCCCGAGCGTGCTGGTGGGCGATTTCCTGTACTCGCGCTCGTTCGAAATGATGGTCGAGCTGGGCTCGATGCCGGTGATGAAGATCCTGTCCCAGGCCACCCGCATCATCGCCGAAGGCGAGGTATTGCAGCTGTCCAAGGTACGCGACGCCAGCACAACGGAAGAAACCTACATGGAGGTCATCCGCGGCAAGACGGCGATGCTCTTCGAGGCCTCGACCCACAGTGCCGCCGCCCTGGCCGGCGCCAGCGCCGAGCAGAGCGAAGCGCTGCGCACCTTTGGCGACCACCTGGGCGTGGCCTTCCAACTGGTGGACGACCTGCTGGACTACAAGGGCGACGCCGAAACCCTGGGCAAGAACGTCGGTGACGACCTCGCCGAAGGCAAGCCGACCCTGCCACTGATCTACACCATGCGCGAAGGCACGCCCGAACAGGCGGCACTGGTGCGCCAGGCGATCCAGAAAGGCGGGATCGAAGACCTGGAAAGCATTCGCGCTGCGGTCGAAGCCTCCGGCTCGCTGGACTACACCGCGAAACTGGCCCGGGACTACGTCGCCCGCGCGATCAAATGCCTCGACGCCCTGCCGGCCAGCGAATACCGCGATGCGCTGGTGGAACTGAGCGAGTTTGCGGTGGCGCGTACCCACTGACCCACAGGGCTTTTGTGGGAGCAAGGCTTGCGCCCACAAATCCCCTCGCCACAGGGCCTGTGAACGCCCATTTCAGCCACAAAACCCTATACAATGTGCGCCCTTTAGCCCTCCTGATACCAAGGAACCTTAGTGAGCACGTTGCCTCCCTGCCCGAAATGCAATTCCGAATACACCTACGAAGACGGCGCCCAGCTGGTCTGCCCTGAGTGCGCCCACGAATGGTCCGCCAGCGGCGAGGTCGAGACGGCGTCCGACACCACCGTGAAGAAGGATTCGGTCGGCAACGTCCTGCAGGACGGCGACACCATCACCGTGATCAAGGACCTCAAGGTCAAGGGCACCTCACTGGTGGTCAAGGTCGGCACCAAGGTCAAGAACATCCGCCTGTGCGAGGGCGACCACGACATCGACTGCAAGATCGACGGCATCGGCCCGATGAAACTCAAATCCGAGTTCGTCAGGAAAGTCTGAGCCTGCCGTACACCATCCCGCGCCCCAGCGTGGGATGGTGCTTCCTTTCCCATCGCGCCTCGCCTTTGCGCGCACGAGCCCTGCGCCAACGACCGGAGCCTGGCTACCCGCCGTCAGAAAACAAACCGCAATACCAATAGGGACTTGCTATTTAGCGAATAAGAATTATTCTCATCGAATCCATCAAGGAGATGAGAACCATGACTTATTTGATCGACGCGTGGCTGGATCGCCCGCACCCCTACCTCAGGATCCTGCATCGGGAAACCGGGGAAGTCTGCGCAGTGCTTGAAGAAGAAGCCTTGAACGAACTGCAGGACCAGGGTGACCTGGACCTCAACAGCCTCAACTCCAGCGAACCGCTGGTGCTCAAGGAACTGGTGCGCAATCTGTTCCTGTTCTGCTATGCCAGGGCATTGCGCCCGACGGGGGATTTCAGCGGCAGGTTCCATGGATGAGCACACAGAACCTGTGGGAGCGAGCTCGCTCGCGATGGCGGTGTGTCAGCCACGAGAATGTCGACTGACTGTCCGCTTTCGCGAGCAAGCTCGCTCCCAAAGTTTTTTGTCCGTCAGTAAAACCGGACAGGGTCTTACAGAACGTCCAGCAGCTCGACGTCGAACACCAGTACGCTGTGCGGCGGGATGCTGCCAACGCCTTGAGCGCCGTAGGCCAGTTCGCTCGGCACGTACAAACGCCATTTGCTGCCGGCGTTCATCAGTTGCAGCGCTTCGGTCCAGCCTGGGATGACGCCGCCCACCGGGAATTCGGCAGGCTGGCCACGATCGTAGGAGCTGTCGAACACCGTGCCATCGATCAGGGTACCGTGGTAGTGGGTACGTACCTGGTCTTCACGGGTCGGCTTGGCGCCTTCGCCCTGGGTCAACACTTCAAACTGCAGGCCCGAAGCCAGGGTGGTGATGCCTTCGCGCTTGGCGTTTTCGGCCAGGAACGCACGCCCTTCGCCCGCCGCGGCTTCAGCCTTGGCAGCCGCTTCGGCTTGCATGATTTCGCGGATGACCTTGAAGCTGGCGGACATTTCTTCCTGGCCCACACGGCTTGGCTTGCCGGCGAAGGCGTCGGTCAGGCCGGCCAGGATCGCGTCCAGGCTGACACCCGGTGGCGGGTTGTCGCGCAGTTGGTCGCCCAACTGACGGCCAATGCCGTAGCTGACGCGGGTTTCGTCGGTGGACAGGTTAACTTCGGACATGGTGCTGCTCCGCTGTGCGGACGGCCGGGAATGGCCATGGATGACACGGCGTTTCCCGGAGCGCCCGGAACCAAAAGGGCGAGCAGACTAGCACAGATGCCGGGGCGGATGACCAACCCCCACGCCAAAGCACCTCGCCGAAAACGACAACGCCCGCCTGTTTTTCAACAGGCGGGCGTTGCGCCGGCAGGAGGCACGCGCCTCAGTGCTTGGTCAGTTTATCCAGGTAACCCATGGCAAACGCCGAGACCACGAAGGTCATGTGGATGATCACGTACCACATCAGGTGCTCGGGATCGACGTTCTTGGCGTCCATGAAGATGCGCAGCAGGTGGATCGAGGAAATGGCCACGATCGAAGCGGCCACTTTCATCTTCAGCGAGGAAGAGTCCATGGTGCCCAGCCAGTTGAGCTTTTCCTTGTCGGAGTCGATGTCCAGTTGCGAGACGAAGTTCTCGTAGCCGGAAATCATCACCATCACCAGCAGGCCGCCCACCAGCGCCATGTCGATCAGTGACAGCAGCACCAGGATCAGGTCGGACTCGGCCATGGAAAACACGTTGGGAATGACGTGGAAGACTTCCTGGAAGAATTTCAGCGCCAGCGCCAGCAAGCCCAGGGACAGCCCGAAGTAGATCGGCGCCAGCAGCCAACGGGAGGCGTACATTGCATTTTCGATAAAGCGTTCCATTGAGTCTCACACCAGGGCTGAAAAATCGCGGCGAGTATATCAGCCACGCGCAGCCCTACAAACGCCAGCCCCGTCCCCAGGCCTGGCGCGACAATCAACGCGTGTGAGGTGAAGACCCTCAATGCAGCGGGCGAAACTCGAAACCGCCAATGTTGCGACACCGCCCGCCATTGATCTCACGCAGCTGGGCCTGCATGTGCAGGCACCAGATCTGCGGATCGTTGGCCAGTTCATAGCCGTGCAACGTCAGGCTCTGGACGATGGTGTCGAGAAGGGTCTCGGCGGCGTTCGGGCCGGCGAACGGGCCCTGGGCCTTGATGGCGGAAGGTTGTTCGCCGGCCATTCCAGCGGCGAAGAGCAAGGTCCACATACCGGTATCTCCCGCCAGCGGGCGGATGGCGCATTCGATACGGGTCACAAGGCCCAGGCATTGACGAGTGAGGCAAAGGTTGCGCGACATGGCGGCGCCCCTCGGTAGATCCGGTATTCAGCCCCGGGACGAGGCTGTTTCGATCCAATGATGGCTCTCGTTATCCTTGAGCTGAGGATAGAAGAAAAGTTCCGGCCACAAAGGGTTTCGAGACCAGAATGCGCCGAGCGGTCACAGTGTGAATATTGACGCCAAAGTGGCGGCGTTTCTTGCGAAATAATCCACAAATAAATGTGGGAGCCAACTGTCTTTCACCCCCACCCGACCCGCGGTCGTCTTTTGGGTGCTATCGCGGCCTCAGATGGCCCCCTCCGAGGGCCTCAAGCGGTTTGATCCCGCCACGGCGTGCCGTCGCGCACCATCGCGTTGAGCCGGACCAGCAATACCCGCATACACGCCACCAGGGCCACTTTTGCGCACTTGCCCTTGGCGCGCAGCCTGGCATAGCGGGCTTTGAAATCAGCGTTGTAGCGGACCATGACCAACGCACACATATAGGCTGCGCGGCGCAATCTTCTGCGCCCACCGTAGATATGGCGTTTGCCGGTTTTCACGCCGCTGTCATTATTGAACGGCGCCACCCCAGCCAACGCAGCCACCTGCGCGC
>NZ_JAUQOP010000028.1 GCF_030580855.1 Pseudomonas citrullilanati
TATTCGTAGCCCGCAGGTGCATGTTCCTTCCTCGCCGACAACCGAATTCCAGCGAACATCAGTATGGAAGAGCAAGGAACGGACTACCTATATCGCAGCCCAGCGGGGATAAATCCCCTCGCCACAAAAGCGGTGCAGCCTAACGGCTCGTTGTCCCACCCAACAGATGACTCATCGCAATCTTCAGCTTCATCGGGCGCACCGGCTTGTGCATCAGGGTGTGGCCGCGCTCGCGGATCTGCTGCTTGAGTTCGTTGCTGTAGTTGGCGGTGATCATCATTGCCGGGATCGGTGAGGCGCGCCGGGCGTTGATCCGCGCCACCGCATCGACGCCGTTCTGGTCATGGTCCAGGTGATAGTCGGCGATCAGCAGGTCCGCGCCCGCCGGATCGTCGTCCACCTGGCGCGCCAGGTCCTGCTCCGACAACGCGGTCGTCACCTGGCACCCCCAGCCTTCCAGCAAGGTGCGCATGCCGGCGCAGATCGCCGCGTCGTTATCCAGCACCCAGACCCGGGCGCCGCGCAGGCGGCCCAGCATCGGCTCGCTCATGTCCGGGCACGGCGACGGCTTGGGCGCGGTGGCGCTCAAGGGCACCTCGACGGCGAACATCGACCCCTTGCCCGGCCAGGAGCGCACCTGGATCCGATGGCCGAGGATCCCGGCGATTTTCTCGACGATCGCCAGGCCCAGGCCCAGCCCCCGGTCCTGGTTGGGCCGCTGCACGTCGCCGCGCTTGAATTCCTGGAAGATTTCTTCGAGCCGGTCTTCGGCGATGCCGATGCCGCTGTCCCAGACCTGGATCGACACCCGACCGCGATGCCGTCGGCAACCCAGCACCACCCGCCCGCCGGGGGTGTAGCGAATGGCGTTGCTGAGCAGGTTGCGCAGGATCCGCGCCAGCAGTTGCATGTCGCTGCGCACCAGCACCGAACAGCCGACGAAGTGCAACGCCAACCCTTCGCTGCGAGCGACCTGGACGTATTCGGCAGCGAGGTTGTCGAGCAGTTCGCTCAGGCAGAACGGCGCGACATCGGCCTTGATCACACCGGCGTCCAGCTTGGAGATGTCCACCAGGGTGCCCAGCAAGTGCTCCACGTCTTCCAGTGAATTGCTTACGTTGCGCACCAGGTGCGCGTTGGCGACCGGCTCGCGACGCTCCAGCAAGGCGCTGGTGAACAGCCGCGCGGCGTTGAGCGGTTGCAGCAGGTCGTGGCTGACCGCGGCGAGGAACTTGGTTTTCGACAGGTTGGCCTGCTCGGCCTCGCGCTTGGCCTCGCGCAGGCGCACTTCCACCCGGCTGCGCTCGTCGATTTCGCGCAGCAACTGGTCGTTGAGGCAGGTCAATTCGGCGGTGCGTTCCTGGACCCGCTGCTCCAGGTTCTGATAGGCCTGGTGCAGCGCCTCGGCGGTGCGCCGGCGTTCGGTGATGTCGCGGATCAGGACGAAGATCCCCACCACCTCGCCGCTGGCCAGGCGGTTGGGCACATAGGAGCGCAGCATGTAGCGCTCCTGGTTGTTGATGTTGGTCTCGGCGAACTCGAACGTCACGCTTTCACCCGCCAGCGCCCGGGCCACGTAGGCTTCCAGCCGCTGGTAATGCTGCTCGCTGTGGGCCTCGCGCAGGCTCTGGCCGAGCATCACGCCACGGGGCCAGCAGTACCACTGCTCGTAGACTTTGTTGGTGAATTCGTAGACCAGGTCGGCGTTGAGGTAGGCAATCAGCGCCGGCACGTGGTCGGTGATCAGGCGGATCCAGCGCTCGCTTTCGCTCAGGGCCTCGGCATGCTGGTAGCGCTCGGTGATGTCGGTGAACGTATTGACGTAGCCACCGGTGGGCAGCGGATGGGTGCGGATCTCCAGGACCCGGCCATCCGACAGGCGCTGTTCGCATTCATGGATCAACCGGCCATTGCTGTCGCGGCTGGCCGGGGTCAGCAGTTGCAGCTCGGAGTCGCCGATCACTTCGCTGAACGCGCGATGGGCGGCCACCGGTGCCAGGCCGCTGAGTTCCAGGAAGCGCCGGTTCCACAGCTCCAGCACGCCCTGGGCATTGACCATCGCCACGCCCTGGGACAGGTTGTCCACGGCCCGTTGCAGCAGGTGGGACTTCTGCGCGATGGCTTGCTCGCGGCGCACGGTTTCACTGAGCTTGACGTCGGTGATGTCGGTGAACAGCATCACCCGCCCGCCTTCCTGGGTCGGTCGCTCGCTGACCTGCAGCCAGCGCCCGTTCTGCATGCGATACAGCACATGCTCGTCGGCCTGCCCGCGCGGTTCCTCGCTGAACAGGCCGTTGGCGGTCATCAGGCGCTTGACCTCGCACAGGCGCATGCCGGCAATGATGCGCACCCGGCTGTGGGCCCAGAACGCCTTGAAGCGGCTGTTGAACAGGACGATGCGTTGCTGCGCATCGAACAGCACGAACGCATCGGAGATGCTCTCGATGGCGTCGATCAGGTGGCGGTGGGCGGTTTCCGCCCGCAACCGCGCCTCCCCCAGCAAATGGTTGCCGGCCTTGAGCTCGGCCATGGCCTGGTTCAGCGCGTCGGTGCGCTCGCGCACCTGTTCGGCCAGCACCACCGAATGCTGGAACGCCGCGTACGGGTCATTGCCCCGGGT
The DNA here is from genome assembly GCF_030580855.1 of Pseudomonas citrullilanati. Lineage (GTDB taxonomy): Bacteria > Pseudomonadota > Gammaproteobacteria > Pseudomonadales > Pseudomonadaceae > Aquipseudomonas > Aquipseudomonas citrulli. The sequence goes on from NZ_JAUQOP010000028.1 coordinate 2,621, forward strand.
CACCCCGGACTCCACCCGTTCGATCAGCGCCGCGTTGATCCGCCGCAGCTTGTGGTTTTCATGTTCGAGGCTGGCCAGTCGGGCCTGGAGGTCAGCGATGGCCGGGGGCGCGATGACGGGCAATGGCAACTCCGGTGAACGTCTGGTTGATGTGCATGCCATTGAACTGTTCTCCATAGGTGTTGAACCCCAGCACCCGCTGCTCGCGCAAGAATTGGCCGATCTGTTCCAGGCCGCCGCGGTCTTCCAGTTCCAGGCGCCTCAGGAAACAATCGCAGCCGATGGTCAGCAACACATCGCCAAGCCGTGCCTGCAAGCCTTCGAACAGGTTTTGCAGGTTGTTCAGCAACGGGCCCGGGGTCATGGCGGTCAGGACGATGCCGTTCTCCACCGCGCAGTAGAAACTCAGGCTCAGGTCCGGATGCACCTGCTGGATCGCCCGCACGTAATACTGGTCGTTGATGCGCACCGCCAGCGGGTGTGCGGCGAAGACCCGGTAATCGAGGGCACTGACCGGCACGCCGATGTGGCGGGCGTATTCCTCGGCGGCGGGTTCGGCGTTGAGCTCATAGACCCGCCGCGACGCGCTGTCGGCGCCGGTCACCACCAGTTTCTCTTCCCGCGGCAGGATGTGGTGGGTGGTGAACACCTCGAACTCCAGCCAGGTGTTGATCAGCACCACCACCGCCGCCCCGCCGTGGAACTGGCCTTCGAAGTACACGTGGGTGTGGGTCAAGTGGTTGTCGTCGCCGGCCGACCCGCCGAAATGCGGGATGTCGCCCAGGGCCGCGCTCAAGGCCGCCAGGACCATTTCCTCGCGACTGGACAAGCCGTCGAGCAGGGTCAGCGCAAAGCTGTGGCCCTTGATCGGCGCCAGGGCGTTGCTGCGGCAACCGCCGGCCAGCCGCTCGACCATCTGCTGGGCGTCGATCAGGCTGAAGTGTTCCATTTCGCCGATCAACTCGGCGGCGATGGAGAAATGCCGATGGTCGAACCCCACGGCCGTGACGCAATTGCGCCCATAACCCTGGGGCGTGATCTCCCCCGCGCTGGTGCAACCCACCAGGCGAATCCCGCCGAAGCTCTGCGACAGCGCCTGGCCGAGGGCCGGCAGGTCATAGGCGGCGGAGCAGAAAAACAGCACGAAGCCCAGGTGCGGATGCAACAACTGTCGCGCCAGCGACTGGGCGACTTCCTGGACATCCGTCGCCGCGGACATGGCGCTGACCACGCCTTCTGCCTGCTGCATCTGCGCCTCCGGCGGGTGCGTGATAGGGACCTTGAGTGTACGAAGATGGGCCGGGGCGACGAATGCTACTTGGGTAGGGGGTGGACGCTTCGATGGGAGGAGAAATGCTGATTCCAGACAGGGCCTGGTATCAGCGGTTGGGTGATGCTGTTCTTGGCAACGAAGTGCTCTTTGTGAAGACGTAATACTCTCTGTGCAAAGAGAGTGTTCTTGTGGCGAGGGGATTTATCCCCGCTGGGCTGCGAAGCGGCCCCCTGGGATCTGCCCGCCATACCGAGTCGCCAGCCTTAAGGGCCGCTCCGCGCCCCAGCGGGTATAAATCCCCTCGTCACAGAAGGTGTAGCCGTCGTGCGGCTACCTGGCCCGGCTCAGTGCCCCATCGACGACATCGCCAAGGCTTGTCCCAGCACCTTCTGGTCGATGTCCTCCAGGCGCAGCACCCGGCCACCGGTCTCGGTGGCGAGTTTCTGCGCCGCCTGGGCCTCGGCGAACGTCGCCAGGACGACGCCCATGGCGCCCTTGAGCCCGGAACCGACCACGAAATAGGCGGTCCGGGCGTCGATCAGGTGGGCGTCATCCGGGGCATCCCAATGGCTGCGCCCCATGTCATGGACATACAACTTGACGTCGGCCCGATGGTTCTCCGGTTGCAGCCACCAGCCGAGCATCTCCGCCGGGGAGCAGAATTTCTTCACCCCGCCGGCCCCGACCGCCGCGCCCTTGGGCCCGGGGAAGTCGGTGATGACCATGCCGCAGACATGGCACTCGTCACCGCGATGAAAGCCCAACGGCGCCTCGCTGGCCGGCGGCGGCCCGGCCTGGTCACACGCCGCCAGTGCCAGGCACACCAACACCCCGGCCAACAGCCGACTCGCCCTGGAATACACCTTGTTCATCGTTACAGCTCCTTATCAAGATCAGACATTCACGGGCAGCGGCGCTTGAACAGCCGGTAGGCCAGCCACAACGGCACGGCCATCCACACCACCAGGCACAACCACAGCCCCGGCGCCGAGACGGGCAGATCGCTGCCCAGGGTCAGCACGGCGGCGCCGCTGGCGCCCGAATCGAAACCGGACAAGTTGATCAGCCGATAGACATCGGTGGGGTTGAACAGCAAGAGCCACGGCAACAGTTGCGCACTGAAGCGCCCCTCGCTCAGCACCAGCAGCGCCAGCAAGGCCAGGTCGAACACCAGCACGAAGAAAAACCACACCCCCAGGGCCAACCCGGCGGCGGTGGACTTCTCCGCCGACAGGCTGCTCAGCACATAAGCCAGGCCCAGGAACACCCAGCCCAACAGCGTGCTGGACAGCATGAAGCGGCCGAAGGCCCAGAGCAGCAGGCTCAGCTCGACATCATCCACCAGTAGGGCGATGGCGAGCATCGCGCAGCCAAAGCCGATGAACGTCGCCAGGGCCAGGATCAGGCCGTGGCCGACAAACTTGCCCAGCAGCCACTGGCCACGTCCCAACGGGTAGGTCAGCAACAACAGCAAGGTGCCGCTCTCGTCCTCGCCGACGATGGCGTCATAGGCCAGCAGCAAGGCGATCAAGGGCATCAGGAAGGTCGCCAGGCTGGACAGGCTGGCCACCGTCGCCGGCACCGAGGTGAAACCCAATTGCCCCGATGCCGCCGCGCCCAACCAGGCGATGCCGATGGCCAGCACGGCGAACAACAGGCTGATGGCCAGCAACCAGCGATTGCGCAGGCCGTCGCGGAACTCCTTGCGGGCCATGGTCTGGATCGGGTTCATGGATGGGCCTCCTCGCTGGCGGCGCGGACCATGTAATGGCGGTACAGGTCCTCCAGGGACGGCGGCTTGATCTCGACGTCGGTGGGGTTGTGCTGCGCCAGCAACTGGCGCAACAGGGCGAGCTTGCTACCGTCCGGCGCCGACACTTGCAGGCCTGCGACGCCCCAGCCCTGGGTGACATGCCCTTCGCTGCGCCAGTGCTGCTGCAACTGCTCGGCACGGGCCAGGCCCGAGGCCCGGATCAGGGTCGGCAGACCGGCTTCCTGGCGCAGCCGGGCCAGGCTGCCCAGGGCCAGCAGGCGCCCGCGAGTGAGGATCGCGGCACGATTGATGTGCGCTTCGACGCCCGGCAGCACATGGGAGCAGAGGATGATGCTGGTGCCCTGCCAGCGCAGGCGGTCCAGCAACTTGTAGAGGTCCTGGGTGGCGATGGGGTCCAGGCCCACGGTCGGCTCATCCAGCAGCAACAGGCGCGGTTGGCCGAGCAACGCCTGGGCCAGGCCGAGGCGCTGGCGCATGCCCTTGGAATAAGTGCGTACCCTGCGCCGGGCCGCGTCCGCCAGGCCCACCTCCTCCAGCAACCGCTCGACCTGCTCGGGCGCCGCGCCCTTGAGCCGGGCAAAGTGGCGCAAGGTTTCCAACCCGCTCAGTTGCGGATAGAACATGACGTTCTCCGGCAGGTAGCCGAGCAGTCGCCGCACGCCCGGGTCACTGGGCTCGCGCCCGAAGACCCGCACCTGCCCTTCGCTGGCCCGCAATAGACCGAGGATCAACTTCATGGTGGTGGTCTTGCCGGCACCGTTGTGCCCGAACAGGCCGAGCACTTCGCCCTGGGCCAGGTTCAGGTTCAACCCGTGCAGCACGGCGGCGTCGCCATAGCGCTGGCTGACGCCTTGGATCTCGACGACGTTCAAGACGCGTCCTCCTGGGCACTGTTGCGTGGTGGGGGCTGGACCGGTGCCGCCATCAGCGGATGACTGTCCAGCACCCCGGGGGATTTCATCACCGGGAAGGCCCGCTGCACCCAGCGCAGCAGTTCGATGCCGGGGCTGTTCATCAGCAGCCGCACCTGGGGATACAGCCACAGCAGCCGGTCCACGTTGTCGTTGGGTTCATAGGCCACATCCCCCAGGCCGTCGCCATTGCGGTCCCAGCCCAGGTAATCGCTCCAGTAGTTGCCGCGTCCCTCGGCCGACCACTCCTGCAGGCGGGTGGCGACGTACTTGACCTGGCGCTGGTTGTGGACGAACGCATTGCCGGCGATGCGGTTGTCCTCGGAGCCGGCGGTCAAGTGGATGCCCACCGCGCTGCGTTCGAAATGGTTGCCTTCGATGCGATTGAACAGCGAGTTGTAGATGAACAGGGCCTTGCCCTCGGCACCGACGATCATGGTGTCGCCGGTGGACCCGTCGCGTACGTCGATGACGACGTTGTCGCGCAGGGTCGAATAGGTGATGTAGTTCATCAGGATCCCGTAGTTCTGATCCTGTTCGGAACGGTTGCCGATGACCGTCAACTGGCGGCTCTGCATCAGCGCATAACCGGTGCGCGTGCGCCGGGTGACGTTGTCCAGTAGGCGGTTATCGTTGGCGAACATGTAGTGCACGCCGTAGCGCAGGTCTTCCAGGACATTGCCCTGAAGCAGGTTGCCGTTGGAGGTGTCGATGTAGATGCCGTCGCGGGTGTCGCGCACCTGGTTGCCGATGACCCGGGCGCTATGGACCGCATACAGGTGGATGCCGTTGCCACGGTCCTGGGAGCGCAGGTTCGCGTCGCCCTGGATGCGGTTGTTTACCAGGCTGACGTCCCGCGTGCCATCGACCCAGATGCCGAAGCCCGGGCCCTGCATCCGATTGCCGCGCACCACCGCCCCCTGGGCAACAGGCTTGATGAACACGGCGGCGTTCATCGCCGTCAGGTCATGGCCCCAGTCCAGGAACGTACAACCCTCGATGCGCACGTTCGGCGCCTGGATGATCAGGCCGTTGCCCTCGCCCTGCCCCATGAAAACCGCCTCCGGCGCACAGGTGAGGGTCATCGGCTGATCGATGCTGAACGAGCCCCGGTACTGCCCCGCCGGCAGGCGCCACTGCTGCTCGCCTTCCGGTTGCAAGGGCAGATCGGTGATCGGCTGCGGCGCGCCACACGCGCCGCCCGATAGCAGGCCGATCATCAGCGCAATGACCGCTTGGCCAGCGCGCCCCGCGGGTTGTCGCTGTTTCCCGGCCATTGACGCTGTCTCCTTCTTCAACCGGCTCAGGCTTTTTCAACCAGCATGCGGCCGACCATTTCCATGTGCAGGGCGTGACAGAACCAGCTGCAGTAGTACCAGTGCAGGCCGGCCTTGTCGGCGGTGAAGGTGATGGAGGACGTCTGCTGCGGGCTGATCTCCATGCTCACGCCATGGTTGGTCATGACAAAGCCGTGGGAAACGTCTTCGATCTGGTCGATGTTGGTAATGGTGACCGTCACTTCGTTGCCTTGCTTGACGGTGAACTCCGTCAGGCCGTAGGCCGGCGCCATCGACGTCATGTACACCCGCACCTTGTTGCCGTCGCGGATGACCTTGTTGTCGGTCTCCAGGTTGATGCCGTCCTTTTTCGCCAACGCCACTGTCTCGGCGAAGAACGGATCGTTGCGATTCCAGATTTTCTGGGTCTTGATCTGGTCGCGCCGGGCGAGAATGCAGTCGTGGGGTTCGGCGAAAGCCGGGCCATCGTGGACCAGCTTCATTTCCTCGCCGGAGATGTCGATCAACTGGTCGTTCTCCGGGTGCAGCGGCCCGGTGGGCAGGAAGCGGTCCTTGGAGAACTTGCACAACACCACCAGCCACTTGCCGTCCGCCTCGCTGGTTTCGGTCAGGGAGGCGTGGTTGTGCCCCGGCTGGTATTGCACGTCGAGTTTCTGCTTGATGTAGTTGACCTTCTCGCCCTTGTAGGCGCGGATGGCCTCGTCCATGTTCCACTTCACCACCTGGCTGTCGATGAACAGCGTGGTGTAGGCGTTGCCGCGCCCGTCGAAGGTGGTGTGCAACGGCCCCAGGCCCAATTCCGGCTCGGCGACGATCACTTCCCGCGGGTCTTTGAAGCGGTCGGCGAACAGGTCGTCCAGTCGGTCGATGGCAATCATCGAGACCGTGGGCGACAGCTTGCCGTTGGCGATGAAATATTTGCCGTCGGACGAGGTGTTGCAGCCGTGGGGGTTCTTCGGCACCGGGATATAGCGGGTGAATTCGGAGTCCTTGCCATCGGTCTTGCGACCATCGACCACCGGCACCTTGGAGCCGTCCAGGGTGATGAACTTGCCGGCCTTGATCGCCGCCTCGATCCGCGGGATGTTGAACACCACCACCCAGTCGCGCTCGTTGCGCATCATGCCGCCCAGGTCGTAGGCCTTCTCCGAGTTGTAGCAGGTGCTGGCGGCGTATTGGCCGGTGTAGTCGGCGTCGGAGTTATCAAGGTTGCCATCGACGATCACCTGGAACGCCATTTCCATTTTCTCGGCATCGATGGCGTTGAACATGGTGAAGCTGTTCTTGTCTTGCAGGTCGAAGGTGTGGCCATCGTTGGGATGCGGGATCACGAACTCGGCGTTGGCGAACACGTACTTGGTGTAGGGCACCTTTTGCAGGCGCAGGCCGTGGATCGCCTGCACGTTGGGAACGGTGAGGATCTTGTCGCACTTCATGATGTCCAGGCGAATGCGCGCGATCCGGGAGTTGGCCTTGTCGTTGATGAACAGGTACTTGCCGTCGTACTTGCCGTCGGTCATGGAGATGTGCGGGTGGTGGCAGTCACCGTTCTTGTACTTGGCGCTCTCCCCCAGGATGCGCTTGCTCTCGTTGGTCAGGCCCCAGCCAGTGGCCGAGTCGACGTTGAACACCGGGATGCGCATCAACTCGCGCATCGACGGCACGCCCAGCACCCGCACCTCACCCTGGTGGCCGCCGCTCCAGAAGCCATAGTATTCGTCGAGTTCGCCGGGACCGACGTGGATCTTGGACTTGGCTTCCTTGGCCTCCTTGGCGGCCGCCGCCCACGATTCCCGGGTAAAGGTCCCGGCCCCCAGCGCCGTGGCACCGGCCAGCACGGCGCCGGTGACCGCACCGGTGCCGAGAAAGCTGCGCCGGCTCACGCCACGCGGTTCTTCCACCACGTCCGGCGTGGCGTTGTTCTTGTCGCTCATGCTGTGTGCTCCATCAAGAATGAAAGGGTCGGGGGCAGTTTCCCCGGGCGACTCAAGGCGCCGGGCTCACTTGCACCACGGGAATCAGCTGCGGATCGGCCACCGCCGCCTTGCCGCGCTTCTTGCGCTTGTTGATCAGCGGTGGGCATTTGTTTTCGTTGTGCCAGGTCATCTGGCAATCGAGGCAGTAGTGGCATTCGTTGGCGTTGATGCGGCCGTCGGGATGAATCGCCTGGATCTCGCATTCCTTGGCGCACAACTGGCAGGGGTTGCCACATTCCTTGCGGCGCTTGAGCCAGTCGAACAGGCGCAGGCGTGTGGGCATCGCCAGGGCCGCGCCCAATGGGCAAAGGTAGCGGCAATAGACTTTGCGGGTGAACAGGTTGATCACCAGCAGGCCCACCGCGTACGCCACGAACCACCACTGGCGGTCGAAGCGCAGGGTGACGGCGGTCTTGAACGGTTCGATCTCGGCCAGGCGTTCGGCGCTGGCCATGGACTCCAGGGAGACGCCGAACAGCACCAGCAAGATGATGTACTTGAGCGCCCACAGCCGCTCGTGGACAGCGAATGGCAGCTCGTACTGGGGCACCTTGAACCGCCGGGCCAGCTCGTTGATCAGCTCCTGCATCGCGCCGAACGGGCACAGCCAGCCGCAGAACACCCCGCGCCCCCAGAGCAGGATGCTGGCGGCGGTGAACACCCAGAGGATGAAGATCAACGGATCGGTGAGGAACAGCTCCCAGCGAAAGCCTTCGAACAGCGCATGGACGAACGTCAGCACGTTGACCACCGACAACTGCGCCAGAGCAAAGCCGCCGAGAAACACCACGGTGAACACCAGGTAGCCCCGGCGCACCCAATGCAACAGGGTCGGCCGCCGGGCCAGGGCGTCCTGGAAGAACAGAATGACGGTCAGCACCAGCAACGCCACGCCGAGCAGGCTGATCTCGACACTTTTCTGGTACCACAGCGTCAGCCACATCGGCCGGCTGGCCTCCTGCGCCGCGGCCAGTTGTTCGGCGCTGGGCAATGGCCGCTCCAGGTAGGCTTCGGGCAATTGATAGGCCAGTTCGAAGCTGCTGAACGTGCCGCTGACCGGGCCGGTCTGGCGACGCACCAGCAACTCCAGGCTCCAGGGCGCGCCGGGGTCGAAACGGTGGCTGGCGCGGATGATGAAAATCGCCATCTCATCGAAGGCCGGCATGTCGTCGGCGGCGACGTCGTCCAGGCGCTGGAAGTCCAGGTCACGGAAGCTGATGGTGTTGCCGAACTGGCGCAACACCACCCGGTCGAAGATGCCGCCGCGCACATACCCCGAGCCCTTGAAGGAGTAGCGCCCGCTGCCCAACACCGCGATGGCTTGCTCGCCCGGCTTGAGCTCGCTCATCAGCGTGCGGTACGGCCCTTCACCCAGCAGGTTGCGGCCGATGGTGGGCGGGTTGAGGTGGGTCACGTACAAGTCGATGAAGGTGTCGTCGGCCTCAGCGGCGCTGGCGACTTCCACCTGCTCGGCCTCGGTGCCCTTGAAGGAAGCATCGACCTGGCCGCGCGTCAGGTGCAGGCGCCGCACCGCGCCGTTACCCGTGAGCGTCGCCCAGTCGGCGGGCTCGAAGCGGTCTTCGCGCACCCGGGCCGGCGCCACCGCCAACCCGGCGTCGCCCTTGACCAGGCCCAAGGCCAGGGCGACGTCGTGGGCGGCCCGCATGATCACTTCGTTGACCACCATCGCCGTCACGGTGGCACCGGCGATGGCATCCACCGTCACCGCATTCGGGTCGCTGGAGTGCCCCACCACCACCCGCTGGCTGACCTTGATGCCGCTGTAGCGCGCGCTGAAGGCGTGGAGTTTTTCTTCGGCGATGCCGATCAACAGGATCGGTTCATGGTGTTCCAGCACATAGGCGTCGAGGATCACCCCGGTCGGATCGAGGACGACCTGGACGTTGATCGGCTTGCCTGAATAGGCCGGAATGTCCACCACGTCGAGGCTTTGGAACACGTAGCCGACGATCTTGCCCGCCGCCGACAGCGTGCGCACCTTGTAGGGGCCTTCAGGCTCGGAGATGGCGTCGGTCTGGCCCAGCACATGGTGGATGCGCTGCTGCTGGATGTCCCCGTAGTCCTTGGCCTGGGCCAGGCCCGCGAGCAGCAGCAGGAGAATGAACAGGCCACCCAGCCAGTGGCGGGACGGGTGCAGCAGCGCAAAGGAAGGGGTCATGGACGCCAGGGCTTAGGACAGGATCTTGGCGTCCATCGTAGGGGCCGCCCTGCCTTTGGCCCTTGATTGAAATCAACTTGCTACAAAACCTATGGCAATGCGACATCCCACGCCGGGAAGCAAGGCCCCTGGCTCCCGCGGGGGCCGCAAGCGCCCTCACCGCAAACCATAGGCATACACCCCCAGGTCGTTGTTGTCGTACCAATTGCCCTTGGCCCAGAACACCCGATCCTGGCCCGGTTGGAAACCCAGTACGCCCAGGTAACCGTCGACCGCCAGCTTGTGCCACGAACGGCCCCAGTCCCTGGAATAGAACACCCCGTCCGCGGAGATGCTCGCGTCAGACCACCAGTAGAGCCAGCGCGGCGGGCGGTGCTCGCTGCTGGTGTTGATCAGCAAGGTGTTTTGCCCGGCCCAGAAACCGTGGCCGCGCAAGCGGCTGTCCGAAGCCAGCGGCGCGAACACGCTGGGCAGCTCGCCCACGGGGCGCCAGGTTTGCGTGGAGGTGTCCAGCTCGGCGACGACGTCCCGGCCCTGGTGCCCCTGGTCGATCAGGCCGAACACCCGCCCGGCCTCGTTCTGCGCCAGGGCATCGATGAACAGCTTGTCGTCACGCTGCCGGGCCACGATTTGCCACTTCCCGGCCTGGCGTTGCAGCTCGGCCCGCGTGGTGACGTTGACGACGATGTTGCCACGCTTGCCATCGGGATGGCTGCCCCAGAACCGTTGGGACAGCCAGATGAGCGCGCGCTGCCCATCGACCTGGATGACGTGCCCGCGAATCTCGCCCTGATCCTCGGCCTCGGTGTGCCATTGCACGACGTCGGGACGTTGGTCGCGGGCGTACTGGGCGGTCACCAGCAGCGACTCGGCGCTGACGATCGGCGTGCTGGTCGCACCGCGATCGGCCGAGTAGAACAGGCCGGTGGCGACGCCATCGGGCTTCTGCGCGCCGATCTCGCTCAACGAGCCCCAGGCCCAGACTTCATCCTGGCCATGGAAATAGGGCTCGAGGCTCCAGGCCACCTGGTCGGTGTCGGCGAAGAAGCCATTCTTCAACCAGGTCCAATGCATGCCCTGGTCATCGCTGCGCAGGACGACGGTCTGACGCGGCCCTTCGCTGGTCTCGGCATCGGGCCGGTCAAGGCCGGTAAGCAGGAACAGGCTGGCGCCATCGGGACTGGCGACCAGGCACGCAGCGCCGCTGACATGGGCCACCAGCTGAAATTGCCCCTGGGCATCGAGACGCGAGATGAACGAGGTCTCGGTCTCGCGCGCCGAAAAAATGCTGAAGGCCCCCAGCTGCGGCGCCGCCTCGGTTTCCTTGGGCTTGCCGTAGACCACGACGTCCAGGTCCTGGACCTCGGCCCCAGGTTCCAGCGCCTGCGCATCACGCTCCAGGCGCCCCACCAGCCAGGTGCCCTTCGGGGTGGCGACGACGCCTGTGCAATACTGGGTCATCGCCCGCTGGCGGGTATCCTTCACAGCCCCCACCTGTTGCCGGTCCGGGCTGTCGCCGCCCCACTCCAGCTTGGCGCTGGTGATCGTCCACATGTACCACAGCGCGGCAACGGCCAGCAGAGCGACAAACAATTGGGTGAAACGCTTCGATCGTGGCATGGGAGCTCCGTATCCATGGGAAAACCGGGAATGCTTTTCTCATCTCCCGAGGCCCGAGTAAATTTTTATCGCACGAGAACGGACGAACCCGGTCGCATTATTGTCAGGGCTGTGACTCAGGTTGCATTCTTCGGCAAGGCGCCGCTACGCCACACAGCCACAACGCTCAAGCAGTCGCAGACAAGGAACCCCAATGCCCCCACGCTCCGGCCCCGCCGCCACCTCGTCATTGCCAGACAACGCCGGTTTCGTCCGGGTCCGTGGCGCCCGCGAACACAACCTCAAGAACGTCGACGTCGACATTCCGCGCGACGCGCTGGTGGTGTTCACCGGCGTGTCGGGGTCCGGCAAATCGTCGCTGGCCTTCTCCACGCTCTACGCCGAGGCCCAGCGCCGCTACTTCGAATCCGTCGCCCCGTATGCCCGGCGCCTGATCGACCAGGTGGGCGTGCCGGACGTGGACAGCATCGAAGGCCTGCCGCCGGCAGTGGCCCTGCAGCAACAGCGCGGCACGCCCAGCGCGCGCTCCTCGGTGGGCAGCGTCACCACCCTGTCGAGCCTGATCCGCATGCTCTACTCCCGGGCCGGCAGCTACCCCGCCGACCAACCGATGCTCTACGCCGAGGACTTCTCGCCAAACACGCCCCAGGGAGCCTGCCCGGAGTGCCATGGCCTGGGCCGGGTCTACGAGGTGACCGAGGCGTCCATGGTGCCGGACCCTTCGCTGACCATCCGCGAACGCGCCGTGGCGGCCTGGCCCATGGCCTGGCAGGGGCAGAACCTGCGGGACATTCTGGTCACCCTGGGCTATGACGTCGATGTGCCCTGGCGCGACCTGCCGAAAAAGCAACGGGACTGGATTCTCTTCACCGAGGAAACCCCGACGGTGCCGGTGTACGCCGGACTGACCCCGGCCCAGACCCGCGCCGCCCTCAAGCGCAAGCTCGAACCCAGTTACCAGGGCACCTTCAGCGGCGCCCGGCGCTACCTGCTGCACACCTTCATGCACTCGCAAAGCGCGCAGATGCGCAAGCGCGTGGCGCAATACATGCGTGCCAGCCCCTGCCCGCTGTGCGAGGGCAAGCGCCTCAAGCGCCAGGCGCTGACGGTGACGTTCGCCGGCCGGGACATCGCCGAGCTGTCGCACCTGCCCTTGCTGGAGCTGGCTGACGTACTCAAGGGCGTGCTGGCCCCCGACTACCTCGACCAGGCCGAAGAACCGGGCGAAGTGCTCACCCACCAGCAGACCCGGGCCGCCCGCGAACAACGCGCTGCCCGGGGCGAGAACCCGCACGCCGGAGGACCGGACGCGCGGCACACCCACAACCTGTCCCTGGAAAAACGCCTGGCCGCCCAGCGCATCGCCGCCGAATTGCTGGAGCGGATTGTCACGCTGATCGACCTGGGCCTGGGCTACCTGGCCCTGGAACGCAGCACGCCGACGCTGTCTTCCGGGGAGCTGCAACGCCTGCGCCTGGCGACCCAGCTCAACTCCCAGCTGTTCGGGGTGATCTACGTGCTCGACGAACCCTCCGCCGGCCTGCATCCGGCCGACAGCGAGGCGCTGTTCGATGCCCTGCAACGGTTGAAGGCCGCCGGCAACTCGGTGTTCGTGGTCGAGCATGACCTGGACACCATGCGCCGCGCCGACTGGCTCATCGACGTCGGCCCAGACGCTGGCGAACAAGGCGGCAAGATCCTCTACAGCGGCCCACCCAAAGGCCTCAGCCAGGTACAGGCCTCGCGGACCCGCGCCTATCTGTTCGCCGAAGCCACCGCGACGGCTCGCATACCTCGGGCCGCCGAGGACTGGCTACGCCTGGAGGGCATCAGCCGCAACAACCTCGACAACCTCAGCGCCGCCTTTCCATTGGGCTGTTTCACGGCGGTGACCGGGATCTCCGGCTCCGGCAAATCCAGCCTGGTCAGCCAGGCCCTGCTCGACCTGGTGGGCGCCCACCTGGGCCAGGCCAGCGCCAACGCCGAACCCGAGGAACAAAGCCTGGAGGATGAACCGCTGCAAACCAGCGGCGGCCAGGTCACCGCCGGGCTCGAAGGGATCAAGCGGTTGGTCCAGGTGGACCAGAAACCCATCGGTCGCACGCCGCGCTCCAACCTCGCCACCTATACCGGGCTGTTCGATCACGTACGCAAACTGTTCGCCGCCACGGAACAGGCCCAGGCGCTGGGATTCGATGCCGGGCGGTTTTCCTTCAACGTCGCCAAGGGCCGTTGCGAGACCTGCGAGGGCGAAGGCTTCGTCAGCGTCGAATTGCTGTTCATGCCCAGCGTCTACGCCCCCTGCCCCACCTGCCACGGGGCGCGCTACAACCCGCAGACCCTGGGAGTCACCTGGCAGGGCCTGGACATCTCCCAGGTGCTGCAACTGACGGTGAACGAGGCCCTCGACGTGTTTGCCGAACAAGCGGCGGCGCGGCGCACCCTGCAGGTGTTGCAGGACATCGGCCTGGGCTACCTGCGCCTGGGCCAGCCGGCCACCGAGCTGTCCGGTGGCGAGGCGCAGCGCATCAAGCTGGCGACAGAACTGCAACGCAAGGCCCGGGGCGCGACCTTGTACGTGCTGGATGAACCGACCAACGGCCTGCACCCGCAGGACGTGGATCGCTTGCTGGTGCAGCTCAACCGCCTGGTGGACGAAGGCCACACAGTGGTCGTGGTGGAGCATGACATGCGGGTCGTGGCCCAGAGCGACTGGGTCATCGACATCGGTCCGGGGGCCGGGACCCAGGGAGGGAAAGTCGTGGTGTGCGGACCGCCGGCCGCGGTCGCCGAGTGCCAGGACAGCCGCACGGCGCCGTTCCTCGGCCGGGCCCTGCGACCAGATGGTTGAGTGGGATCGGGGGCTGCCGCGCCGCCCAGCGGGGACAAGCTCCCTCGCCACAGTGGGCGGGCGCAGCAGGCGTCACGTCTGCGCCTGCTCAAACCGTTCGCGAGTACTGGACCGTGCGATCCGCCCCCAGGTAGGCATCGAACGCCATCGCCACGTTGCGCATCATCAATTGCCCCTGGGGTAGCAGCACGAGGGCATCGTCGTGGATTTCCAGGAGCCCGTCGCCGACCAGTTCCTGGAGCGCCGCCAGTTCCTCGGCGAAATACCTGTCGAAACGGATGCCATGGGCCGCTTCGACCGGGGCGAATTCGATGCGCGCGTGGCACATCAGTTCGCTGATGACCTCGCGCCGCAGCCGGTCGTCATCGCTCAGCCGATAGCCCCGCTGCACCGGCAGCATGCCCTGGTCCAGGCGCGCGTAGTACTGGGAAAGCTCCTTGACGTTCTGGTTGTAGCTGTCGCCCACCTTGCCGATCGACGACACCCCCAGGCCGATCAGGTCGCAATCGGCGTGGGTGGAGTAGCCCTGGAAATTGCGCTGCAGCGAACCCCGCGCGCGGGCGCGCACCAGTTCGTCGTCGGGCAAGGCGAAATGGTCCATGCCGATGTAGACGTAGCCGGCCTCGGTCAGGCGGTTGATGGTCAACTCCAACAGCTCCAGCTTGCGCTCGGGCGGCGGCATGTCTTCGGGGCGAATCATCCGCTGGGCCCGCACCCGGCTGGGCAGGTGCGCGTAGCTGTAGGCAGCGATGCGGTCGGGACGCAGGGCGATGATCTTGCTCAGGGTCACGTCGAAGCTGGCGATGGTCTGCAACGGCAGGCCGTAGATCAGGTCGACGCTGACCGACTTGAAACGTGCCGCTCGTGCCGCCGCCACCAGCTCGGCCACCTGGGCCTCGCTTTGTACCCGATTGACGGCGACCTGCACCTGGGCATCGAAGTCCTGCACGCCAAAGCTGAGCCGATTGAACCCCAGTTGGCGCAAGCCGTGGACCTGCCCGGCATCGATCGTGCGAGGGTCGACTTCGATGGAGAATTCGTGGGCGTCGCTGTCATCCATGTCGAACGACTGGTGCAGGCAGTCCATCAGGTCCGCCAGTTGCTCGTGGGTCAGGTAGGTTGGCGTGCCCCCGCCCAGGTGCAATTGGGTCAGCTTGCGCGAGCGGTCGAACAACGCGGCCTGCAACGCAATCTCGCGCTTGAGGTAGGTCAGGTACTCCGCCGCGCGATGGGTCTTGCGGGTGATGATCTTGTTGCAAGCGCAGTAATAGCAAAGGCTCTGGCAGAACGGGACATGGATGTACACCGACAGTGCCTTGGGGCGTGGCCCCTGGTTGCTGCGCTGGGCGGCCTGGCGGTATTCGTCCATGGCGAACGCCGGGTGAAACTGCGGGGCCGTCGGATAGGAGGTGTAGCGTGGCCCCGGGCGGTCGTATTTTTCCACCAGGGCGCGATTGAAAGCGGATACGGCATTCATGAAGGATTCAACTTTTCCAGGGCGTGTGGGCCCGCGTCATTCGGGTCCGGGTCGAACAGATTGCAGATCGCGTCCACATTCAGGCGCCCGGCGGGCAGGATGCCGATAAAACGGTGGGTCAGTTCGATCAGTCCCTTGTCGTGCAACGCTTCGAGCAGCGGCCAGATGGACGCGAAATATTCGCGGAACACCAAGCCGAAACGCGTTTCGATGGCCGGGATATCCAGCTCCAGGTCGCAGGCCAGTTGTTCGGTCACGGTCGCCTTGACCTGATCGTGCGCCTCACAGCGCCAGCCGCGATACACCGGCAATTGCCCGGCGTCCAATTGCTGGCAGTAATGCAACAGGTTGTCGGTGTTCTGCACATACAGATGCTCGATCTGCGTGACCGCCGACAACCCGAACCCGACATGATCGCAGCAGCCATGGCGGGTGAACCCCAGGCAAGTGCGATGCAGGCGTCCATGCTCCTGGGCCACCGCCAGGTCATCGTCGGCCCTGACGAACTGGCCCAGGCCAATGTAGTGATAACCGGCGCCGATCAGTTGCTCGCAACAGATGCGGCGCATGGCGTCCTTGTCGGCCGCGCTGCTGAAAGCCACGGCCGCCCCGATGTGCTTGGAGCGATAGCGGTAAGGCGCACGGCCATAATCGAAGACATGCAGGCGGTCCGGCTCCAGCTCGATCAGCGTCGCCAGCTTCAAGGCAAAGCTCTGGGGCGTCTGCCAGGCATGGCCGTAGCCGAGGTCAATGTTGATGGAGCGAAAGCCGAAGGTGCGCGCCGCGTCGATCAGCGAATGAATCGGTGCCGGGTTCTGGTAGCAGTCGACGGACAGCTCGCTGTCGATGCCGATATCGGGCACGCCGATGCTGACATGGGTGAAGCCCTGGTCGCGGATCAGGCCCATGGTCGACCAGTCCGTGTGGTGCAAGTCCACCTCGATGCTGTGGTCGCCGCTGTCGTACTCGCAAAAGTCAAAGCGCTTGCGCAGGTCGCTCATCAGTCGTTGCAAGTGGGCGATCACCGGCGTGCCGCCAGTCAGGCAGAACGCCTCGACCCGCCTGCCGGAACCCAAATGGCAGCCCACCAGCTCCATCTCGTAGGTCAGGCGTTGCAAATAGCCGTCGATCTCACCGCAGCGGCAATCGCTGGCCAAGGGCGAACACGATGCCAGGCGCAGGCGCGACGGCAGGTGCACGGCCAGGGACAGCGGCCGACGTTTCTGGCGGCTGTTGCGCAACCCCCTGAGCAGGTCGAGGGAGCCGATGCCGGTGTGGAATTTTCGTGTAGCGACCGGACAGTCGAAATCGGCCACCACAGGGGCACGTCCCGAGGGTCGCTCGCCGAGGGTCTGGAAGGGGTCGAACATGGCAATCTCCGAATGGCGGCGCGGGGACAGTGTCGGCTGTAACCCCGCCAGCCACCTTGACTTGTATCAAGCGCCTGGAAACCAAGGCGCTGCCGCCTACCAGGTGATGTAGAACATGCCCTTGGCCAACAGCACGATCGCCACCATGTGCAGGAACACGCTGGTGTGGATGATGTGCACGTAGCGGGCATTCATGCGCCCACGCCGGAACAGCCACATCGCCCACAGAAAATGCCCCAGCACACTGGCCGCCAGCAGCATCTTCAGGGCCAGCAGCAAACCGAAGGATGATTGCAGGGGCGACATCAGCGCCGGCCAGTAGCGCAACCAGACCATCGCGCCGCCCGCGCCGAACAACACCAGCAACACCCACGGCATCAACTGCCGCGCACGCCGGCTGATGCCTTGCTCCAGCAACACCATGACCTTGGCGGGCAACTGCTGGCGAATGCTCTCGAGAAACAGCACTTCGAAAAACACCGTACCGATGAACACCAGCGCGGCGAACAGGTGCAAGGTCAGAAACAGCGGATAACTCATGAGGCCCCTCGGACGCGCTCGATGGTGTGTTCGAGACTACCGCGGGGCACCTGGAGAGTGGTTGATACCAATCAAGGAAGCCGCCGATTCCGGCCTGCTCCCCGGGTGTTGTGGCTTGCGGCGAGGTCGCCTGTGCCGCCGCCTTCGCGGGCAAGCCCGCTCCCACAGGGGTTTGTGCTGGGCCGCAGGTTTGTGAACAACCGAGAACCTCTGTGGGAGCGAGCTTGCTCGCGATAGCGGTGGGTCAGCTTGCATGGATGTCGCTTGTGCCGCCGCCTTCGCGGGCAAGCCCGCTCCCACAGGGGATTTGTGCTGGGCCGCAGGTTTGTGAACAACCGAGATCCAGTGTGGGAGCGAGCTTGCTCGCGATGGCGGAGGGTCAGCTTGCCTCGATGTCGCCTGTGCCGCCGCCATCGCGGGCAGGCCCGCTCCCACAGGGGATTTGTGCTGGACCGCAGGTTTGTGAGCCACCGGGAACCACTGTGGGAGCGAGCCTGCTCGCGATGGCGGTGGGTCAGCTGGCATGGATGTCGCCTGTGCCGCCGCCTTCGCGGGCAGGCCCGCTCCCACAGGGGATTTGTGCTGGACCGCAGGTGTGTGAGTCACCGGGAACCACTGTCGGAGCGAGCTTGCTCGCGATAGCGTTGGGTCAGCTTGCATCGATGTCGCCTGGGCCGCCGCCTTCGCGGGCAAGCCCGCTCCCACAGGGAATTTGTGCTGGACCGCAGTTTGGTGAGCAACCGAGATCCACTGTGGGAGCGAGCCTGCTCGCGATGGCGGTGGGTCAGCTTGCATGGATGCTGCCTGTGCCGACGCCTTCGCGGGCAGGCCCGCTCCCACAGGGAATTTGTGCTGGACCGCAGGTTTGTGAGCCACCGGGAATCACTGTGGGAGCGAGCTTGCTCGCGATGGCGGTGGGTCAGCTTGCCTCGATATCGCCTGTGCCGACGCTTTCGCGGGCAGGCCCGCTCCCACAGGGGATTTGTGCTGGGCCGCAGGTTTGTGAGCAACCGAGATCCAGTGTGGGAGCGAGCTTGCTCGCGATGGCGGTGGGTCAGCTTGCATCGATGTCGCTTGTGCCGCCGTCTTCGCGGGCAGGCCCGCTCCCACAGGGGATTTGTGCTGGGCCGCAGGTTTGTGAGCAACCGGGAACCACTGTGGGAGCGAGCCTGCTCGCGATGGCGGTGGGTCAGCTTGCATGGATGTCGCCTGTGCCGGCGCCTTCGCGGGCAGGCCCGCTCCCACAGGAGAGAGGGGTGGTGGCCGGGGAATGTGATGCCTCCAGCCTCACAAAAAGAAGGGTCATAGGGCCAAAAGCGTCAACAGAACGTTACACATCGCTCGACAGTTCCGACCGCTGATCAGTTAGTCCAGATTTTTGACACTTACCCGATACGCGGTCACAACTTTCGCGCTCCGTTGGGTCTTAACACGGTGGCCGCCGATGGAATATTGGCTCCTACCGAGGTTTTTAGCCTGATACGGAGATAAGCTCATGATTTTCAACGTACAAAATTTTGGCGCCAAAGGAGATGGCATCACTGACGACACGGCGGCGATACAGAGTGCGATTGATGCGGCGGCCGCCGCCGGGGGTGGGCAGGTGTACATGCCCAGTGGCACGTACATCGTTTCCGGAGGCGAGGAACCTTCCGACGGCTGTGTAATGCTCAAGAGCAACGTCTACCTGTACGGCGACGGCATGGGCGAGACCACCGTCAAGGTGGCCGACGGTTCCGACACCAAGATCACCGGGGTCATCCGTTCCGCCTATGGCGAGGAAACCCACGACTTCGGCGTCAGCAACCTCACCATCGACGGCAACCGCGACCACACCACCGGCAAGATCGACGGCTGGTTCAACGGCTACATTCCCGGCCAGGAAGGCTACGACTCCAATGTCACCCTCGACAGCGTCGAGATCAAGGATTGCTCCGGGTACGGTTTCGACCCCCACGAGCAAACCGTCAACATGGTCATCAAGAACAGCGTGTCCCACGGCAACGGCCTGGACGGCTTCGTCGCCGACTTCCTCAGCGACAGTACCTTCGAAAACAACGTCGCCTACGACAACGACCGCCACGGCTTCAACGTCGTCACCAGCACCCACGACTTCACCTTGACCAATAACGTCGCCTACAACAACGGCGGCAACGGCATCGTGGTGCAGCGCGGCAGCGAGAACATCCCATCGCCAAGCAACATCACCATCACCGGTGGCGAGGTCTACGGCAATGGCGCCGAAGGCGTGCTGATCAAGCTGTCCAGCGAGGTCAGCGTCAGCGGCGTCGATATCCATGACAACGCCAGCGCCGGCGTGCGCATCTATGGCAGCAACCACGTCGAGATCACCGACAACACGCTCAACAACAACTCCCTGGGCAGCCCGGTGCCGGAGATCATCATCCAGTCCTACGACGACACCCAGGGCGTGTCGGGCAAGTATTTCAACGGCAGCGACAACACCATCCAGGGCAACCTCATCAGCGGCAGCGCCCAGTCGACCTATGGCGTTGCCGAGCGCAACGAAGACGGCACCGATCGCAACGCCATAATCGCCAACACCATCAGCCACACCAGCAAGGGGGCCACGCTGGTCTATGGCGATGGCAGCTACGTCAGCGCCACGGTGCCGATGACCACCGTGCAAGGCACCGCGGGCAACGACACCCTGCTGGGCAGCGCCGCCAGCGAGATTTTCTACGGTGGCGCGGGCAATGACACCATCAACGGCGCAGCCGGCAGCGACATCCTGGTGGGCGGCGCCGGCGTCGACAAACTCACCGGCGGCACCGGCGCCGACACCTTTCGCTTCGTCGCCCAGTCCGACAGCTACCGCAACGCGACCACCAGTTTCGACGACACCATCACCGACTTCGACGTCACCCAGGACAAGATCGACCTCGCCGGCCTCGGCTTCACCGGCCTGGGCAACGGCCGTGGCGGCACCTTGCAGATCAGCTACAGCGCCAGCAACGACCGCACCTACATCAAGGATTTCGACGCCGACGCCAGCGGCAATCGCTTCGAGTTGATCCTGTCGGGCAACCTCGCCGGCACCCTGACCGCCAGCAATTTCATCTTCAATCGGGTCGTCACCGGCACCAGCGGCAGCGATTCATTGTTGGGCAGCGATTCGGCCGACACCCTGCTCGGCCTGGCCGGCAACGACAGCCTCAGCGGCGGCGCGGGCGACGACAAGCTCGACGGCGGCGCCGGCATGGACACCCTCACCGGTGGGGCCGGGGCCGATACCTTCGTGTTCTCCAACCGCCTGGACAGCTACCGCAACTACAACACCGGCGGGGCCAACCTGGGCGACCTGATCACTGACTTCAACGTCGCCGCCGACAAGATCGACCTGTCCGCCCTGGGGTTCACCGGCCTGGGCGACGGCAAGAACAACACCGTGTACCTGGTGCTCAACAGTGCCGGCACCAAGACCTACATCAAGTCGCTGACAGCCGATGCCGACGGCAACCGCTTCGAAGTGGCGCTGGACGGCAACTACCTCAACACCCTGACCAGCGCCAATTTCGTCTTTGCCAGCACGTCGCCGACCAACCAGGCACCGGTGCTGGCCACGCCCCTGCTGGACCAGAACGCGACCGAGAACACCGCGTTCAGCTACGTGGTGCCGGCCACCAGCTTCACCGACCCGGACAACGACAGCCTGAGCTACACCGCCAAGCTGGCCGACGGCAGCGCCCTGCCCAGCTGGCTGGCCTTCGACGCCGCCACCCGGACGTTCAGCGGTACCCCCAGCGACACGGCGTCCGGCACCTACGCCATCCAGGTCACCGCGACCGACGGCAGCAACGCGGCGATCAGCGACACGTTCACCCTCGCCGTCCAGGACGTACCCGCCGCCCCCACGGTGATCAACGGTACCCCGAACAACGACACGCTGACCGGCACCGCGGCCAACGAGCAACTGTTCGGTGGGGCCGGTAACGACACCCTCAACGGTGGCGCCGGCAACGACATCCTGGTGGGCGGCACCGGCGTCGACAAGCTCACCGGCGGCGCAGGGGCCGATGTGTTCCGCTACACATCCAAGCTCGACAGCTACCGCACCGGCTCCACCAGCGCCAGCGACCAGATCCTCGATTTCGATGTGGCGGCCGACAAGATCGATGTCTCGGCGCTCGGCTACATCGGCCTGGGCAACGGCCTGAACGGTACGCTGCAGGTGACCTACAGCGCCTCGACCAACCGCACCTACCTCAAGGACCTTACCGTCGACGCCAACGGCAACCGCTTCGAAGTGTCGCTGGCGGGCAACCTGGTCAGCAGCCTGACGTCCAGCCACTTCGTCTTCGCCGACCAGAACATGCCGAGCAATGTGGCGCCGGTGGTGGTCATCCCGCTGCTCGACCAGAACGCCACGGAGAATTCGCCGTTCAGCTACACCGTCACCCACGACAGCTTCAGCGACGCGAACCAGGACCCGTTGACCTACACCGCGACCCTCGCCGACGGCAGCGCCCTGCCCGCGTGGCTGCATTTCAACGCCTCCAGCCTGAGCTTCAGCGGCACGCCGACCAGCACCGCGTCGGGCAACTACAACGTCCTGGTCAAGGCCACCGACCCCTCCGGGGCTTCGGTCAGCGACAGCTTCGCCCTCACGGTGGCCGATGCGCCGGCCAGCACCATCACCGGCACCAACAACGCCGAAACCCTCAACGGTACGGCAGCGGCCGACCTGATCCTCGGCCTGGGCGGCGACGACACGATCAAGGCCGGCACCGGCGCCGACATCGTCGACGGCGGCGTGGGCCGCGACTCGCTGTACGGCGGTGACGGCGGCGACACCTTCCGCTACACCAACCTGCTCGACAGCTACCGCGACTACGACACCGGCGGTGTCACGGCCACGGACACGATCTATGACTTCACCGTCGGGGTCGACAAGATCGACGTCTCCGCCCTGGGGTTCATCGGCCTTGGCGATGGCAACAATGGCACGCTGTACATGACCCTGAACGCGGCTGGGGACAAGACCTACGTCAAGTCGGCCGAGGCCGACGCCGATGGCAACCGCTTCGAAATCGCCCTCAGCGGCAACTACCTCAATACCCTGACCGCCGCCGATTTCGTCTTCGGCGAACGCGCCCAGCAGGAGATCCTCTACCTGCCGACCCTCGGCCAATCCAACGCGCGCCTGCTGCGCATGACCGAGGACGACAACCAGTCCGGCACCTCGATGCTGGTCAAGGACCTGGACCGCTACACCGATTACGACGTGCGCAGCCAGTTCACCGACGCCGACGGCAACGGCATCGACATCGCCGTCGGCGGCAGCACGGTCAACGGCCTGTCGACCCTTGGCGCCGAGGAACTCAAGTTGTGCTGGTGGTTGACCGACACCAACCAGCCAGGGCCCGCGCTGCTGCGTGCGGTCAGCTTGCTGGAGGACCAGCTCGGCGAACTGCAATCGATCGACAACGTCACCATGGGCATCATCTGGGGCCAGGGCGAGGAAGCCGCCCAGGAGATCGCCCGCGCCACGGACAAGGCCGCGGCCGCCGCGGCCTACAAGGCCGCGACCCTGAAGGTGTTCGACTACCTGCACGCGCAGTTCGGCAGCTTCAATGTGTACTTGATGGAGACCGGTCACTACGAGCAGGATGCCGCCCGTGCCCGTGGCTATTCGGAAGAGAAGATCGCCTCCATCGTCGACGGCGTCGGCTACGTCCGCGCCGTCCAGGAAGCCATCGCCACCGAGCGCGCCGACGTCAAACTGGCGGTGGACTACACCGACCTGCCCCTGCGCTACGAAGTCGATCCGCTGGTGTACCCCGACGACGTCTGGCACCTGCACGAGGAATCGGCGGAAATCGTTGGCCAGCGCCTGGCCGACTACATCGCCGATGACCTGGGCTTCCACGGCAACCCCAGCGACAACAACAGCGTGCAAGCCATCTTCGATGGCGCCCAGAACGAAGGCGGGATGATTTCCGGGACTGACCAGGCCGACACCCTGGTGGGCAGCTCGGGCAACGACACCCTGGACGGCGACCTGGGCGCCGATACCCTCACCGGCGGCGACGGCAACGACATCTACGTGGTCGACAACGCGTTCGACAGCGTGATCGAAACCAACACCTCGGCCTCGCAGATCGATACGGTGAAGGCCTCGGTCAGCTGGACCCTGGGCGCCAACCTCGAGAACCTGGTGCTCACCGGCGTCTCGGACATCGACGGCACCGGCAACGAACGACGCAACTTCATCACCGGCAACGCCGCCCACAACGTGCTCGACGGCGCCGCCGGGGCCGACAGCATGAGCGGTGGCGATGGCAACGACACCTACTATGTCGACAATGCCAGCGACACCGTGATCGAGACCAACAGTGCGGCGCCTGGCGGGGTCGACAGTGTCCACAGCAGCCTGGCGGCCTATACCCTGGGTACCAACGTCGAGAACCTGTACATCGACAGCGCAGGCGCGGCCAACGCCACCGGCAACGCGCTGGACAACACGTTGTTCGCCGGCGCCGGCAACAACGTGCTGGACGGGCGCGACGGCAATGACACGGTGTCGTACGAGCGCGCCCAGGCCGGCGTAACCGTCAACCTCTCCACCTCGGCGCAACAGGACACCCTGGGCTCCGGGCTCGACACCTTGAAGTTCATCGAGAACCTGACGGGCAGCGCCTACGCCGACACCCTGCTGGGCAACAGCGCCGGGAACATCCTCAATGGCGGTGCCGGCAACGACACCCTGGTGGGCGGCTCGGGCGACGATCGGCTGATGGGCGGCGCCGGCACCGACACCCTGACCGGCGGCACCGGCGCGGACACCTACGTCTTCGCCGCGCTATCAGACATGGGGGTCGGCACGTTGCGCGACGTGATCAACGGCTTCAAGACCGCCGAGGGCGATCACCTGGACCTCACCGGCCTGGACGCCAACCCGCTGACCGCCACGGTCGATGCCTTCACCTTCATCGGCAGCAATGCCTTCGATCCCACCAACGCCACCGGCCAGTTGCGCTTTGCCGACGGCATCCTCTCCGGCAGCACCAACGCCGACGCCACCCCCGAGTTCGAGTTCGAACTGGTCGGCGTCAAGGAGCTCCACGCCAGCGACTTCACCGCCTGAGTGATCCAGCCCTGTGGGAGCCCGGCTCCCACAGGGTTCCAGGGGCACGCCGAATCTGCCGCACTGTGCCGATTTCGTCATCGCCGACGCATAAATCCATCAAGCCTCCTTGCCCTCTCCCAGGCCACGCTTGCGTTCAATCATCTGAACGGACGCGGCCCTCATGAAACGCATCACCGTGATCGACTCCCACACCGGCGGCGAACCCACGCGCCTGGTCACCGACGGTTTTCCCGACCTGGGCCAGGGCAGCATGGCCGAGCGCAGGCAACGCCTGGCCGAGCAACACGACGCCTGGCGCACCGCCTGCGTCCTGGAGCCGCGCGGCAGCGACGTGCTGGTGGGTGCGCTGCTCTGTGAACCGGTGGACCCGAGTGCCTGTGCCGGGGTGATCTTCTTCAACAACAGCGGCTACCTGGGCATGTGCGGCCACGGCACCATCGGCCTGGTGGCATCACTGGCCCATTTGGGCCGGATCGGTCCCGGCGTGCACAGCATCGAAACGCCGGTGGGCACCGTCCAGGCGACCCTGCACGACGATCGCTCGGTCAGCGTGCGCAATGTCCCGGCCTACCGCTACCGCAAGGCGCTGCGCCTGGAAGTGCCCGGCATTGGCCCGGTGGTGGGCGACGTGGCCTGGGGCGGCAACTGGTTCTTCCTGATGGCCGACCACGGCCAGCGGGTGGCCGGCGATAACCTCGACCGTCTGACCGCCTACACCTACGCCGTCCAGCAGGCCCTCGACCAACAAGGCTTTCGCGGCGAAGACGGCGGCCTGATCGATCACATCGAGCTGTTTGCCGACGACCCTCGCGCCGACAGCCGCAACTTCGTGCTCTGCCCCGGCAAGGCCTATGACCGCTCCCCCTGCGGCACCGGCACCAGCGCCAAGCTGGCGTGCCTGGCGGCGGACGGCAAGCTGCAACCGGGCCAGCTCTGGCGCCAGGCCAGTGTGATTGGCAGCGAGTTCGAAGGCGCTTACGAGCAGGCCGGCGAACGCATCGTACCGACCATTCGCGGCCGGGCGCATATCAGCGCCGAAGCCACGCTGATCATCGAACCGGACGACCCGTTCGCCTGGGGCATCCGCCCGTGAGCGAGGCGCTTGTGGCCGATGTGATCGTCATCGGCGCCGGTATCATCGGCGCGGCCTGTGCGCGGTCACTGGCCCAGCGTGGCTTGCAGGTGCTGGTGCTGGACGCCGGTTGGCATGGCGCCACGGCGGCGGGCATGGGCCACTTGCTGGTGCTCGATGACAACCCGGCGGAACTGGCCCTCAGCCAATACTCCCTGCGACGCTGGCGCGAACTGGCATCGTCCCTCCCCGAGACCTGCGCCTGGCGCAACAACGGCACCCTGTGGCTGGCGGCCAATGCCGAGGAAATGGCCGTGGCCCATGGCAAATACCTCAACCTGCTGGCCCATGGCGAGGCCTGCGAATTGGTCGGCCGCGCCGCGCTGCGCCAGCGCGAGCCCGAGTTGCGCGAAGGCCTGGA
This sequence comes from Pseudomonas citrullilanati, assembly GCF_030580855.1. Classification (GTDB taxonomy): domain Bacteria; phylum Pseudomonadota; class Gammaproteobacteria; order Pseudomonadales; family Pseudomonadaceae; genus Aquipseudomonas; species Aquipseudomonas citrulli. The sequence goes on from NZ_JAUQOP010000028.1 coordinate 28,494, forward strand.
GGGCGGCCTGCTGATCAAGGGGGATGGGATCCTGTATGCACCGGCGGCCGCGCGCTGGATGCTCGACGCCGCCCTCATTCGCCAGCAGCGCGCCCAGGTCAGCGAAGTCGACGGCCGCCGCGTGCGCCTCGCCGATGGCCGCTGGCTGTGCGCCGAAGCGGTGGTCCTCGCCAATGGCATCCAGGCCACGGAACTGTGCCCGGAACTGCCCATCGAGCCGAAGAAAGGCCACCTGCTGATCACCGATCGCTGTCCCAACCGGGTGTCCCATACGCTGGTGGAACTGGGCTACGTCACCAGCGCCCACACGGCCAGCGGGCCGTCAGTGGCGTGCAATATCCAGCCACGGCCCACCGGTCAATTGTTCATTGGCGCCTCACGGCAGTTCGGCACCGTCGACCCGCAAGTGGAAGGCTGGATGCTGGCGAAGATGCTCAGGCGCGCCACCGACTACCTGCCGGGGCTGGCCCGACTCAACGGCATCCGTGCCTGGACCGGTTTTCGCGCCGCCAGCCCCGACGGCCTGCCGCTGGTGGGCCAGCATCCACAGCGCCAGGGCCTGTGGCTGGCGGTGGGGCACGAGGGGTTGGGCGTGACGACCGCACCGGCCACCGCCGACCTGCTGGTCGCCCAACTGTTCAACGAGGCTCCGCCACTGGCGCCGCAGCCCTACCTGCCACAGCGATTCCTGGGGGAGCCGGCCCATGCCTGAAGTGCGCGATCGCGTTGCAATCCCTCCCATTGAAAGGTCCCGGCCCCATGCCTGAACTCCTCCTCGACGGCCACCCGCTATCGGTCGCCAGCGGCACCAGCGTCGCGGCGGCGCTGGCCCTGGGCACCGACGGCTGCAGCCGCACCTCGGTCAGCGGCCAGCGACGCGCGCCCTTGTGCGGCATGGGCATCTGCCAGGAATGCCGGGTCATGATCGACGGCCAGCAGCGCCTGGCATGCCAGACAGTGTGTCGCGATGGCATGCACGTGCGGACCCGCCCATGAACGAGCTCACCGACCTGCTGATCATCGGCGCCGGCCCCGCCGGCATGAGTGCGGCGCTGGCGGCGGCCAGCAGCGGCGTGCGCATCGTCGTGCTGGACGACAATCCGTTGCCAGGCGGGCAGATCTGGCGCGACGGTCCCCAGGCCAACCTGCCCACCGAGGCGCGGCGCCTGCGCGATCGACTGCGCGCCTGTGACAACGTGCGCTGCTACCCCGGCACCCGGGTGATCGCCCGCGCCGCCGACAAGACCCTGTTGGTGGAAGACGCCGAACGTGGCTGGCAGATCCGCTATGACCGCCTGATTCTCTGCACCGGTGCCCGTGAACTTCTACTACCGTTCCCTGGCTGGACGCTCCCCGGCGTGACCGGCGCTGGCGGGTTGCAGGCGTTGATCAAGGGCGGCCTGCCGGTGCGCGGCGAACGCCTGGTGATCGCCGGCAGCGGCCCGTTGCTGCTGGCCAGCGCCGCCACGGCGAAACACCAGGGCGCGCAGGTGCTGCGCGTTGCCGAACAGGCCAGCCGGACCAGCGTGCTGGGTTTCGCCGCGCAATTGCCGCGCTGGCCGAACAAGTGGCTGCAAGCGTTCAGCCTGTTCGATGCCCAGTACCGCACCGGCAGCCATGTGCTCGAAGCCCTGGGCCGGGAACGCCTGGAGGGCGTGCGCCTGTCCCAACGGGGCAAGACCGTCGAGCTGGCCTGCGACCGCTTGGCTTGTGGCTTCGGGCTCATTCCCAACATCCAGCTGGGCCAGGCCCTGGGCTGCGCCGTGCAAGACCAGGCCCTGGTGGTCGACACCTGGCAGGCCACCACCCTGCCCGGGCATTACGCCGCCGGCGAGTGCACCGGCTTCGGCGGCAGCGAACGGGCGCTGGTGGAAGGCGCCATCGCCGGCCATGCGGCGGTGGGCAATACCGCCGCGGCCCAACGCCTCTGGCCGCGCCGAGCGCGCTGGCAGGCGTTCGCCCGAGCCTTGAACCAAGCCTTCACCCTCAACGCCAGCCTCAAGACCCTGGCCCGCCCCGACACCTTGGTCTGCCGCTGCGAAGACGTCCCCTACCGCGAACTGCTCGGCCACGAAAACTGGCGCGAAGCCAAGCTGGCCAGCCGCTGCGGCATGGGCGCCTGCCAAGGCCGGGTATGCGGCGCCGCGCTGGAACACCTGTTCGGCTGGGCGCCCCCCACCCCACGCCCACCCTTCAGCCCGGCGCGGGTCGAAACCCTGCTGGCGTTGGGAGACGACCCTGTCGGTTGACACCCTGTGGGAGCGAGCCTGCTCGCGAGCGGCGTGACAAACAATACGTTTCCATTCGACACTCCAGGCCCAAGCAAGCCCGCTCGCAAAAAAAGGCGTCGCTGGACCATGTACCCCTCGCTCAACACCTTCACACCCTGCGACCTGGACACCCTGCTGGGCAGCCTGCAAGCCATCGCGCCGCTGCTGGACACCCTCGCCGACGTGGTGTTCTTCATCAAGGACCGCGAGGCCCGCTACGCCTTCGTCAACCAGACCCTGGCCCGGCGCTGCGGCTTCAAGTCCAGCGGCGACCTGCTCGGGCTCACCGCCGAACAGGTGTTCCCCGAACGCTTCGGCCCGCTGTACACCGAACAGGACCGCAAGGTGCTGGCCAGCGGACGCGAACTGGCCGACCAGTTGGAGCTGCACCTGTACTACGGCAACCAACCGGTGTGGTGCCTGACCCACAAGCTGGCCCTGCGCGATCCGAACGGCAGGATCGTCGGCCTCGCCGGTATTTCCCGCGACCTGCAGTTGCCGCAGTCGAGCCACCCGGCCTTCCAGAAACTGGTGGCGGTGGACGCCCACATCAAACGCCATTTCGCCCAGCCCATCAGCCTGGCCGAACTGACGGCCATCGCCGGGTTGTCCGTGGCCCAGTTGGAGCGGCACTGCAAGCGCATTTTCCAGCTCACCCCACGGCAGATGATCCACAAGGCCCGCCTGGAAGAAGCGTCGCGGCTGCTACTGGACCCGACGCTGCCGATCACCGAAATCGCCTTGCGTTGCGGTTACACCGACCACAGTGCCTTCAGCCGTCAATTCCGCGCCTTGACCAGCCTGTCGCCGAGCCAGTTTCGGGAAAATCAACGTTGAGCCCTGTTCCTTTACAGGGCGCTACCCTGCCCTTGTGCTCCCATCTGTAACACCCAGTGCCTCGACCGTCCGCTCCCCCTACAGCCGCCTTTATTCCCCAAACACCTCTAGAACGGTCCTCTTGCTGCCTGTCCAGGAAAGTCGAGCAATTCGGCACGCTGCTTGCTTATTTAATATCGTATACGAAATCCTCAATACGATATCTCACCGCATTTATTCGACAGCGAGGCATTTATGAAGAACCCAGCACTGGCCGTAGCCCTCAGCGTTGTCCTCACTCCCCTGTTCATTGCACCGGCCCAGGCCGACAAGCTCGACGACATCATCGGTTCCGGCAAACTGCGTTGCGCCGTGACCCTGGACTTCCCGCCCATGGGCTTTCGCGACGAGAGCAACAAACCGGCCGGCTTCGACGTGGACTACTGCCACGACCTGGCGAAGGTCCTGGGGGTCGACGCCGAGGTGGTGGAGACGCCGTTCCCGGACCGCATCCCGGCGCTCATTTCCGGTCGCGCCGACGTCATCGTCGCGTCCACCTCCGACACCTTGGAGCGGGCCAAGACCGTTGGCCTGACGGTGCCCTACTTCGCCTTCCAGATGGTGGTGCTGACCCGCGACAACACCGGCATCAATTCCTTCGCCGACCTCAAGGGCAAGGCCGTTGGCAATACCAGCGGCACCTACGAAGCCATCGCCCTGGAGAAAGACCAGAAGAACTGGGGCAGCGGCAGTTTCCGCGCCTACCAGTCGCAGAACGACACCTTGCTGGCCGTCGCCCAGGGGCACATCGACGCGACGGTCGTGACCAACACCGTGGCGGCCGCCACCCTCAAGTCGGGCAAGTACAAGAACCTGAAGATCGCCGGCGACGCGCCCTATGTCATCGACTACGTGTCCCTGGGTGCCAAGCGCAACGAGTTCGGCCTGATCAACTACCTCAACCTGTTCGTCAACCAGCAGGTGCGCACCGGCCGCTACAAGGAGTTGTTCGTCAAATGGGTCGGCACCGATATACCGCCGGCCAACCTGACCGTGCCCCAGGTCTACTACTGAGGATCGGGGCATGCCAAGCACGCCTGTCCGTGTAGAAGGCCGCAGCCTGGTGGCGGGGGCCGCCCAGGGCGCCCTGCTGTTCGCCGACGTGGGCCTGAGTTTCTGGGGCGGTGTCGACCCCGTCAGCGGCGAGGTCATCGACCGGCACCATCCGCTGAGCGGCGAGCGCCTGGCCGGGCGCGTGCTGGCGATTCCCAGCGGGCGCGGCTCCTGCACCGGCAGCAGCGTGCTGATGGAATTGATCAGCAACGGCCATGCCCCCGCTGCGCTGGTGCTGGCCGAAGCGGATGAGATCCTGACCCTCGGCGTGCTCGTGGCCCAGGTGATTTTCCAGCGTTCCCTGCCGGTGCTGTGCGTGGGCCACGAGGCCTTCCACCGGTTGCGCGGCCAGGGCTTCGGGCGCGTCGAGGGCGACCGGCTGACCTTGTCCGGCCGTCGTCCCCAGGATCATTGGCGGGCAGCGGACATGCCCTTGCAGGCGCCCGCGTCGTCCTCCGTGCTCCTCGCCGAACAGGACCGGGCGCTGCTCGACGGTGCCCACGGCCAGGCTGCCCAAGTGGCCATGCAGATTGTCCTGCGCATGGCCGAGATCCAGGGCGCGACGCGCTTGCTGGACGTCACCCAGGCCCACATCGACGGCTGCATCTATACCGGCCCGGCCAGCCTGCGCTTTGCCGAGCAACTGGTGCAGTGGGGCGCCAAGGTGCGGGTGCCGACCACCCTCAATTCGATCTCCGTGGACCAGCGCCGCTGGCGGGAACTGGGCGTCGATCCAGCCCTCGGCGAACCGGCCAGCGCCTTGGGCGATGCCTACATGGCGATGGGCGCGCAACTGAGCTTTACCTGCGCGCCCTACCTGCTGGACACCGCGCCCAAGGCCGGCGAGCAGATCGTCTGGGCCGAATCCAACGCAGTGGTCTATGCCAACAGCGTGCTGGGGGCGCGCACGCAGAAGTACCCGGACTTCCTCGACATCTGCATCGCCCTGTGTGGACGGGCACCGTTGAGCGGTTGCCATCTCGACGACCAGCGCCAGGCCGCGCTGCTCGTCGATGTGCCGTCGCCGGTGGGCATGGACGACAGCTTCTACCCACTGCTGGGTTATCACATCGGCAGCCTGGCGGGCCGGCGCGTTCCGCTGATCCGCGGGCTGGAACACGCCGCGCCCAGCCTCGACGACCTGAAAGCCTTCGGCGCGGCGTTCGCCACCACCAGCGCCGCGCCGTTGTTCCACATCGCCGGGGTGACACCGGAAGCCCTCGACCCGAACGATGTGCTCGCGGCCGGTGCAAGCCTGCCGGTGGCAACGGTGGGGATGCCTGGCCTGCTGGCCAGTTGGCGCGAGCTCAACAGCGCCCGGGATACCCGGGTGGATGTGGTGTCCCTGGGCAACCCGCACTTCTCCCTTGGTGAATTTGCCGCCCTGGCGCACCTTTGCGCCGGCCGGGTCAAGCACCCGGACGTGGTCCTGGCGATCACCTGTGGCCGAGCAGTGCTTGAACAGGCCCGGGCCGCCGGGCACCTGGATGCGATCGAGAAGTTCGGCGCGGTGCTGGTGACCGACACCTGCTGGTGCATGGTCGGCGAGCCGGTGATTCCGGTCCACGCCACCACCTTGATGACCAATTCCGGCAAGTACGCCCACTACGCACCCGGCCTGGTCGGGCGCGGGGTGCACTTCGCCGCCCTCGCGCAATGCGTCGAGGCGGCCTGCACCGCCAGCACCCCAGGCCAGCCGCCGGCGTGGCTGCAACCCATCGTCCGCACGGAGAGCCGCGCCGATGTTTGACTACAGTTTCCAGTGGCGCCCGGCCCTGCGTGCCCTGCCCGACATGCTCGCCGGGGCCTGGGTGACGTTCGAGACCGCGGCGCTGTCGATGATCTTCGGCGTACTGATCGCCCTGGTCCTGACGGTGATGCGCCAGGCGCGGCATCCGCTGCTGCGGGGCGTGGGCAACGGCTGGGTGTCCATCGCCCGCAACACGCCCTCGCTGTTCCAGATCTACATGCTCTATTTCGGCCTCGGTTCCCTCGGGCTGCACGTGAGTTCCTGGCTGGCCTTGCTGGCCGGGATCACCTTCAACAATGCCGGCTACCTGGCGGAAAACTTTCGCGGCGGGCTCAAGGCCGTGCCGGGCACCCAGATGCGCGCGGCGCGCTCGCTGGGGATGAGCGCCTTCCAGGCCTATCGGATGATCATCGTCCCGCAACTGCTGCGCATCGTGTTCTACCCGCTGACCAACCAGATGGTCTGGGCGGTGCTGATGACCTCCCTGGGCGTGGTGGTCGGCCTGAACAACGACCTCACCGGCGTCACCCAGGAATACAACGTCAAGACGTTCCGCACCTTCGAATACTTCGCCCTCGCGGCCGTGCTGTATTACCTGATCGCCAAGCTCATCGTCGGGCTCGCCCGGCTGCTGTCCTGGCGCCTGTTCCGTTATTGAGGGCTCGTCATGCTTGCCACCAGCCTCACCGTCAACGACCTGTTGTTCCTGCTCGACGGCGCCTGGGTCACGCTGCAACTGACCGCGTGGTCGATCCTGCTGGGCACCTTCGCCGGCTTGCTATTCGGCCTGGTCCGAGCATTGCTGCCCCGCGCCAGCCTGCCGCTGGCCTGGGTGCTGGACGTGTTCCGCAGCGTGCCGTTGCTGATCCAGTTCGTGCTGTTCAATTCGCTCAAGAGCATCGCCGGCCTGGACCTCAGCGCGTTCGCGGTGGGCTGCATCGTGCTGGGGGTCTATGCCGCGGCCTACTTCACCGAAATCGTCCGCGGTGGCGTGCTGGCGGTGCCCCTGAGCACGCGGCGGGCCAGCCGTTCCCTCGGCCTGAGCTACGGGCAGGACTTGCGCTTCATCGTCCTGCCGATCGCCACGCGGGTGGCGTTTCCCGGCTGGCTGAACCTGGTGCTGGGGGTGATGAAGGACACCGCCCTGGTGATGTGGATCGGCATCGTCGAACTGCTGCGGGCCTCGCAAACCATCGTTACGCGCATTCAGGAACCCCTGCTGGTGCTGTGCATCGCGGGCCTCATCTACTACGTCATGAGCCTGGTGGTCGCCCGCCTCGGCGCTCGCCTGGAAAGAAGGTGGCAGGAAAATGATTGAGATCGAAAACGTGCACAAATCCTTTGGCGACCTGGAAGTGGTCAAGGGCGTGAGCCTCACCGTGGACAAGGGCGAAGTGGTGTCGATCATCGGCGGCTCGGGTTCCGGCAAGTCGACCCTGCTGATGTGCATCAATGGCCTGGAGCCGATCCAGAAAGGCAGCATCCGGGTGGACGGTGTCGAGGTCCACGACCGCGCCACCGATCTCAATCACCTGCGGCAGAAGATCGGCATCGTCTTCCAGCAATGGAACGCCTTCCCCCACCTGACCGTGCTGGAGAACGTGATGCTGGCGCCGCGCAAGGTGCTGGGCAAGAGCCGGCAGGACGCCGAGGCCCTGGCGGTGAAACAGCTGGAGCATGTGGGCCTGGGGGACAAGCTCAAGGCCTTCCCGAGCAAATTGTCCGGCGGCCAGCAACAGCGCATGGCCATCGCCCGGGCCCTGGCGATGTCGCCGGACTACATGCTGTTCGACGAAGCCACCTCGGCCCTCGACCCGCAACTGGTGGGCGAAGTGCTGGACACCATGCGCATGCTCGCCGAAGACGGCATGACCATGGTGCTGGTGACCCACGAGATTCGCTTCGCCCGGGACGTGTCCGACCGCGTGGCGTTCTTCTGCAATGGCCGGGTGCATGAAATCGGCCCGCCGGACCAGGTGATTGGCAATCCGGTGCAGCCGGAGACGGCGGCGTTCCTTAAATCGGTGAAATAGCGAATGGCCCTATCGCGAGCAAGCTCGCTCCCACACTGGCTTTGTGTACACAACCCAATCCATGGGAGTGACCTGCTGATCAGTGTCCACCACAGAACCCTGTGGGAGCGAGCTTGCTCGCGATGAGGCCCGACCAGACAACACAAGGATTTGATCCATGCGCTCATCAAAAATTATCCATGTCGTCAGCTGCCACGCCGAAGGCGAAGTCGGTGACGTGATCGTCGGCGGTGTCGCACCGCCGCCCGGCGCGACAGTGTGGGAGCAATCACGCTGGATCGCCCAGGACCAGACCTTGCGCAATTTCGTTCTCAACGAACCCCGGGGCGGCGTGTTCCGTCACGTCAACCTGCTGGTGCCGGCCAAGGACCCGAGGGCGCAGATGGCCTGGATCATCATGGAACCGGCCGACACCCCGCCGATGTCCGGCTCCAACTCGCTGTGCGTGGCCACCGTGCTGCTGGACAGCGGCATCCTGCCGATGACCGAGCCCCAGACCCGCCTGGTATTGGAGGCTCCCGGCGGGCTGATCGAAGCCGTGGCCGACTGCCGCGACGGCAAGGTGCAGCGGGTGGAAATCAAGAACGTGCCCTCCTTCGCCGACCGCCTCGACGCCTGGATCGAGGTCGAGGGGCTAGGCTCGCTGCAGGTGGACACGGCCTATGGCGGCGACAGTTTCGTCATCGTCGACGCCCAGCGGCTGGGCTTTGCCATTCGCCCTGATGAGGCTGCCGAACTGGTGGCCGTGGGCTTGAAGATCACCCGGGCCGCCAATGAACAATTGGGCTTCGTCCATCCGCTGAACCCGGACTGGTCGCACATCTCGTTCTGCCAGGTCGCCGCGCCAGTGGTCATGGAGGACGGCGTGGCCACCGGCGCCAACGCCGTGGTGATCCAGCCCGGCAAGATCGACCGCTCGCCCACCGGCACCGGCTGCTCGGCGCGCATGGCGGTGTTGCAGGCCAAGGGTTTGATGCAGGTGGGCGAACGCTTTATCGGCCGCTCGATCATCGGTTCCGAATTCCATTGCCGCATCGACTCACTGACCGACGTGGCCGGACGCCCGGCGATTTATCCGTGCATCGCCGGGCGAGCGTGGATCACCGGGACCCATCAACTGCTGCTCGATCCGGCCGACCCGTGGCCGCAAGGCTATCGGCTCTCAGATACCTGGCCTGGCGCATGATCTTGAATGTCGTACATAGCCCTTGTGGCGAGGGGATTTATCCCCGCTGGGCTGCGAAGCAGCCCCCTGGATCCCACTGACACACCGAGTTGCCTGTATCGGGGCCGCTTCGCGCCCCAACGGGGATAAATCCCCTCGCCACAAACCCAAAGGAGACAACCCATGAGCAAACGCATCAACTGGAGCGGCGTCTTCCCTGCCGTCACCACTCAATTCAACGATGATTTTTCCATCAACCTGGAGAAAACCCACCAAGTGATCTCCAACGTGATCCGCGACGGCGTGTCGGGTCTGGTGGTCTGCGGGTCGGTGGGGGAAAACACGTCGTTGAGCGCCGAAGAAAAAATCGCCGTGACCGAAGTGGCGGTGGACGCCTCCCGTGGCCGGGTGCCGGTGATCTGCGGCGTCGCCGAGTTCACCAGCGTGCAGGCGGCCAAGGTCGCCAACGCGGTGCGCAAGGTGGGCGTCGATGGCGTGATGCTGATGCCGGCGCTGGTCTATGGCTCCAAGCCGTTCGAAACCGCCGAGCATTTCCGTTACGTGGCGCGGCAGGCCGATGTGCCGTTGATGGTCTACAACAACCCGCCGATCTACAAGAACGACGTGACGCCGGACATCCTGATTTCCCTGGCCGATTGCGACAACGTGGTGTGCTTCAAGGACTCCTCCGGCGACACCCGGCGCTTCATCGACGTGCGCAACGAAGTGGGCGACCGCTTCGTGCTGTTCGCCGGCCTCGACGACGTCGTGCTGGAAAGCCTGGCGGTGGGTGCCGAAGGCTGGGTCTCGGGGATGTCCAACGTGTTTCCGCAGGAAGGCGAGACCATTTTCCGCCTGGCCCGTGCCGGGCGCTTCGCCGAGGCGATGCCGATCTACGAATGGCTGATGCCGATCCTGCACCTGGACGCCCGCGCCGACCTGGTGCAGTGCATCAAGCTCTGCGAAGCCATCGCCGGCCGCGGCAGCGCCCTCACCCGTCCACCGCGCCTGGCCCTGCCCGAAGAAGATCGACGGTACGTGGAGCAGATCATGGCCAAGGCCCTGGCCAATCGGCCGGTGCTGCCGGATGTGGGGCTGTAAGGCACCCCGTGGACGGCCTGTGGGAGCGAGCCTGCTCGCGAAAGCGGCCGGCCTGAAAAGGCGATGCTGGCTGTGCCGCCGCCTTCGCGGGCAAGCCCGCTCCCACAAGGGAAATGGGTGGCCAACGCAATTCCCAGAGTCACCCCCGCCCCCCCTGTGGGAGCGAGCTTGCTCGCGATAGCGGCCGGCCTGAAAAGGCTATGCTGGCTGTGCCGCCGCCTTCGCGAGCAAGCTCGCTCCCACAAGGGAAATGGGTGGCCGACACAATTCCCAAAGCCACCCCGGACCCCCTGTGGGAGCGAGCTTGCTCGCGATAGCGGCCGGCCTGAAAAGGCTATGCTGGCTGTGCCGCCGCCTTCGCGAGCAAGCCCGCTCCCACAAGGGAAATGGGTGGCCGACACAATTCCCAAAGCCACCCCGGACCCCCTGTGGGAGCGAGCTTGCTCGCGATAGCGGCCGACCAGCCACCATCACCAACACTGACCCACCGCTTTCGCGGGCAGGCCCGCTTCCACAAGAGAAATGGGTGGCCGACACAACTCCCAAAGCCACCCCGGCCCCCCTGTGGCAGGTCGGCTACTAAGCCCCGGACAAAAAAAAGCGATGACCGTCACCGGCCATCGCCAAAATCGCCTACCTCAGGCGTGCTCAGATCCGTGCGGGTGACACGATGATTTTCACGTTGTGTTCCTTGTTGTTGACCAGCTCCTCGAACCCCTGGCCGACGATCTGCTCCAGTTGGATGCGCCCGGTCACCAGCGGCGAGATGTCCAGCCGGCCATCGGCGATGAAGGCGATCACGTCGGCGAATTCGCCGTTGTAGGCCAGCGCACCCAGCACTTGCTTCTCGGTGGCGACCAGTTCGAAGAAGTTGAACTGGCTCGGTTCCTCGAAAATCCCCACCAGCACACACTTGCCGGCCTTGCGGATCAGGTCGATGGCCAGTTTGGCGGTGTGCTTGTTGCCGATGCATTCAAAGCTCACATCCGCCCCCAGGCCACCGGTGAGACGGCGCACCTCGGCCAGGGCATCGCAGTCGTTCGGATCGATCACATGGCTGGCGCCGACTTCCAGGGCCTTGGCCTTGCGCGCGCCGGACATTTCCAGGGCAATCACCTGCGCCGCGCCGGCCGCCTTGGCGCACATGATGGTGCACAGGCCGATGGTGCCGGCACCCACCACCACGACGTTCTGGCCCAACAGGCTGCCGGCTTTCTTCACCGCATGCATGCCCACCGCCAACGGCTCGATCAACGCTCCGGCCTCGGCGGGGAAATTGGCCGGCAACTTGTAGAGCAGGTTGGCCGGCACGTTGACCAACTCGGCAAACGCGCCATTGTTCATCAACCCGGTGAAGGCCAGGTTTTCGCAGATGTTGTACAGCCCGTGGGTGCAGTAATAGCAGGTGCCGCAGTGCTGGCAGGCATCCGCCGCCACCGGTTCGCCGACGCTGAAGCCTTCCACCCCGGCCCCCAGCTCGACGATTTCGCCGCAGAACTCATGGCCGAGGATGCACTGGCCCTTGATCCCGGTCAGCGGGTGCGGCGCGTCCACCGGGATGAACACCGGCCCGGCCACGTACTCATGCAGGTCGGAACCGCAGATGCCACACCAGTGCACTCGGATCTGCACCCAACCGGCGGGCGGCGCCACGGGCAGTGGCACGTCTTCGACGCGAATGTCGTTGCGGCCATGCCAGACGGCGGCGCGCATGCTGCGGGTAGGCGTGATTGAAACGTTCATCGTGTTGCCTCCAGAATTGAGTGGGGCCGCGATCCAGCTCGCCGCCCGCGTTGGTCAGTGCTGTTGGATGAACTCGAGGATCAGCCGGTTGACCTGCTCGGCCGCCTCCATCTGCACCATGTGGCCCTGGCCGGCCAGCACTTCGACCCGCGCCGCCAGCCCGTCGCCATGGGCGGCGGGGATGATCGCGTCGTCGCTGCCCCAGATCACCAGCGCCGGAACGTGACCGGCCTGTACCACTTCCCGCAGGTCGGTCTGCTGCCGGCCGTTGGCGAACAGCGTCGCCGCCAGTTGCCCGAGGGCCGCATCCACCCCCTCCAGGCGCTTGTACTTGAGCATGTCGTCGAGCATCTGCCGGTTGACCAGCTCGGCATTGGAAAACAGCTGCACGAGTTGCGGCTTCAGGGCGTTGCGGTTGGCGGCCTCGACGAAGCCCTGCAGGTACCCGCCGTTGATCTCCGGCCCCAGGCCGGCGCTGCCGATCAAGGTCAGGGAGCGCACCCGTTGGGGCTCGAGGCGAGCGGTGTTGAGCGACACCGCGCCACCCATGGAATGGCCCACCAGGTGCGCGACGCTGATATCCAGGTGGTCGAGCAAGGCCAGCACCACGCCGCTCAGTTCGTCCAGGTCGCCCCGTTGCAGGGTCTTGGTGGATTCGCCATGGCCCGGCAGGTCCAGGGCAATGACACGCCGCCCCGCCGCCAGGGCCTCGTGGTTGAACAGCCAGTTGTTCAGGTCACCGCCGAAGCCGTGCACCAGCAGTAACGGGGTCCCGCCTTCGCCGCGTTCGAAGTAACGGATCACCCGCCCGTCCAACTCGACTTTCTGCGGCTTCGGCCCGGTGTCTTCGGCGGCGGCATCGCCCGGCACGAAACTGGATTGGAATTGTTCGATGACTGCATCGATCTCGGCGTCGCTGGCCTCGCCGTCCACCACGATGCCGAGCAAGGCACCGACCGCCAGGGTTTCATCCTGGCGGGCGACCTGCCGGCGCAGGATGCCGGAAAACGGGGCTTCGACGCTGCTGGAGATCTTGTCGGTCTCCACGTCCAACACTTCCTCGCCCTTGGCGATGGCCTGGCCCTCCTCCTTGAGCCAGGCATCGACCCGGCCTTCGGTCATCGACAGGCCCCATTTGGGCATGGTCAGGGTATGAATCTGGCTCATCAGCGCTTGCTCCACTCGATCACGTTGAGCACGGCTTGTTCGATCTTGGCCGCGTCAGGGATGTACAGGTCTTCCAGGGAATCGGAGAACGGCACCGGCGTGTGCGGCGCGGTGACCATTTCTATCGGTGCCTTCAGGGCACCGAAGGCTTTCTGGGCCACCAGCGCCGAGATGTCCGTGGCCATGGAGCAGCGCGGGTTGGCCTCGTCGATCACCACCAGGCGGCCGGTCTTCTCGACGCTTTCCAGGATGCTGTCTTCGTCCATCGGGCTGGTGGTGCGCAGGTCGAGGACTTCGCAGTCGATGCCGCGCCCGGCCAGGCTGCGCGCGGCGTCGATGGCGGTGTTGACCATGCGCCCGTAGGACACCAGGGTCACGTCCTTGCCATCGCGCAGGAAGTTCGCCTCGCCGAACGGAATGGTGTAGAGCTCTTCGGGAACCTCGCCCTGCAGGCTGTACAGCAACTTGTGCTCGCAGAAGATCACCGGGTCGTTGTCGCGGATCGCCTGGATCAGCAAGCCCTTGGCGTCATAGGGCGAGGATGGGCACACCACCTTGAGCCCCGGGATGTGGGTCCACAGGGAAGTGAGCATCTGCGAATGCTGGGCGGCGGCACGCAGGCCGGCGCCGACCATGGTGCGGATCACCAGGGGCGTGGAAGCCTTGCCGCCGAACATGTAGCGAAACTTCGCCGCCTGGTTGAGGATCTGGTCCAGGCAGCAGCCGGCGAAGTCGACGAACATCAATTCGCAGACCGGGCGTACGCCGCAGGTCGCCGCGCCGACTGCCGCGCCGACGTAGCCGATTTCCGACAACGGGGTGTCGAGCACCCGGCCGGGAAACTGGTCGTAGAGGCCCTTGGTCACGCCGAGCACACCGCCCCAGGCGTCGTTCTCACCGGGCGCGCCGGCACCACCGGCGACGTCCTCGCCCATGATGAAGACGCTGGCGTCGCGGCGCATTTCCTGGGCCAGGGCTTCGTTGATTGCCTGCTGATAGCTGATTTTTCTCGCCATGATGGAATTCTCTGTTCTTGTTTTATAAGGGGCGTTCAGGGATAGGAGACGTAGACGTCGGTCAGCAGGTCGGCCGCGGTGGGCTTGGGATCGGACTTGGCCTTGTACACCGCGTTCTCGATCAGCAGGTCCACCTCCTTGTCGATCAGGTCCAATTGCTCGACCGTCAGCAACCCGGCCCGGGTGGTGCGTTCGCGGAACTGCATCAGGCAGTCCTGGTGCTCGCGGAAATGCTTGACCTCGTCAGGCGCCCGGTAGGTCTGGGCATCGCCCTCGAAGTGGCCGTAGTAACGCGTCAGCTTGACCTCGATCAGCGAAGGCCCTTCGCCGGCGCGGGCACGCTCGACGGCGGCACCGGCGGCTTCATGGACGGCGAAGAAATCAAAGCCGTCCACGGTGACCCCGGGCATGCCGAAGCCGGCGGCGCGGTCGGCGATGTGGTCGCAGGCCACCGACCAGTTGGAGGCGGTCGCTTCGGCGTAGCCGTTGTTCTCGGCGATGAACAGGCACGGCAGGTTCCACACCGAGGCCATGTTCATGGCTTCGAATACCGCGCCTTCGTTGGAGCCGCCATCGCCGAAGAACACCACGGCGACGCTGTCGGTGCCCTTGAGCCGGGCCGCCAGTGCAGCGCCCACCACCAGCGGCGCACCGGCCCCGACGATGCCGTTGGCGCCGAGCATGCCCTTCTCGATATCGGCGATGTGCATCGAGCCGCCCTTGCCCTGGCAGACGCCGGTTTTCTTGCCGTAGATCTCGGCCATCATCCCGTAGACGTCCACGCCCTTGGCGATGCAATGGCCGTGGCCACGGTGGTTGGAGGCGATGCAATCGTCATCGCCCAAATGCGCCATGACCCCGGCGGCCGACGCCTCTTCGCCAGCGTACAGGTGGACGAAACCGGGGATCTCGCCGGTGGCGAACTCCACGTGCAGGCGCTCTTCGAAAGCACGGATGGTGCGCATCACCTGGTAGGCGTGCAGCAGTTGATCGTGGGTGAGCGGTGTCGACATTTTTATTCTCCTGGGGTGTCTTCTTGAAGATTCAGAGGGTGTTGCGGGTGTTCGCGGCCGATGCCCAGCAGGCGCTGCCGCGCGGCGTAGGCCAGCACCGCGTTGACGTCGATGCTCAACGGGCCACCGGCGTCGAGGGTGACCGTGGGTCGGTCGCGGGGGTTGAATTCGATTTCTCGTTCGCCATCCAGGGCCAGGGTGCCGCTGGACAGCGACAGCGGATGGGCGACGCCGGGCTCCAGGCGTCCGGCCGCCAGCACGCCGCAGCCTTGCAGCAGGCCGGGCGCCAGCGGCACCAGCAGCGCCTCGGGCGATTGCGGGTCCAGGCGCATCCAGGCACCGCTCGGCTCCTGCCGGGTGACCGGGAACCACAGGCCGCACAATGCGGACAGCCCGATCGATTGCGGCTCGGCAAACGTCACGAAGACCTCGGCCAGGTCCACCGCCCGGCTGATGGCCCGGGCGCCGACGAATCGCAACGGCGACACGGCGACGTCCACCAGGGCGGTTTCCCGCAGGCCACGATGGGGGTCGCACACCAGCAGGCGCTTGTTGCGCCGCAGGCCGATCTGCGCAGGGATCCGGCCACTGGCGTACAAACCGCCGGCCAGCCCGGCACTGGTGGCTTCGCGCAATTCGGGAAAGGCGTTGTTGGTGCCGGTGGAGAGGGTCAGCAACGGAATGTCGCCGACCTCGGCGGCCACGGCCTTGTGGGTGCCATCGCCGCCGAGCACGGCGATCAGCGCCACCTCGCGCTCGGCCATCAGCCGCGCCGCCCGGCGGGTGTCCTCGACGGTCTGGCGCAGGGTCAGGTCGAGAAACTCCAGGGCCGGCCAGTGGCTGCTGCGCGCCTGGCGACTGTGGCTGTTCTTCAGCACGGCGGCGGCAATGCCGGTCATGTCGGTGGGCATCAGCACCTGCTCGACGCCCGTGGTGCCGAACGCTGCCAGCAGCCGCTGGATCACCGACACCTTGTCGGTGCTGGAAAACAGCCCGGCGTTGGCGGTCAGGCGCCGCACGTCGCGGCCCGACGCCGGGTTGGCGATGATGCCCACCGTCAAGGGACGGCGACTCATGGCGTCACCGGCAACGCGAGGGACAGACGACTTGGGCAGGAAGACATGGGCACACCTCGTTTTTTATTATTCGAAGCCCGTCGAGCGGGCACCAAGGCCTAGAGCAAGGCCGGTGCCAGTTCCTGAAAAACACCGGCAAAGGTCCGTTCCAGAGCCCTCAAAGCGAAATGAACGACTGCTCGGGACACGCTCCGCTGAGACGCCACATGTCAGCCTGCACGGGCGCCAGGCGAGACCGTGAGACGTGGCGTCTCACCCGGCCCCCGGGGCCGGCCAGGCTTGTCGGCGGCCGGTGAACGGCGCTTAATGGGCGCACAACGATAAGAAGCTGAATCGGAGGCCCCATGCTTTCCGCTCACTCCCAGGCGCATGTGGATTGCGTCAGCCGCGTCGTGAAGAACGCGCAGCGGCTGCCCCAATTGCCCGTGCCGGACCTGATCCTCGACTCCTGGCGCCGCTCCATGGAGCAGCATCACCTGGACCCCGGTTCGCTGCAGGGGCCGCGCATCCTGTCCGAAGACGTGCTCAAGCAGTGCCGCGAGCGTTCCGAACTGTTCCTCAACATCGCCAGCGAAGAAGTCGCCCGCCTCCATGGCCGGGTGCGCGACGCCGATTACTGCGTGCTGCTGACCGACGCCCAGGGCCAGACCATCGACTACCGCGTGGAAACCACCCTGCGCAACGACTGCCGCAAGGCCGGGCTTTACCTGGGCACCTGTTGGTCGGAAGGTGAAGAAGGCACCTGCGGGGTGGCGGCGGTGCTGACGGCCAAGGCGCCGGTGACGGTACACAAGCGCGATCATTTCCGCGCCGCCTTCATCGGCCTGACCTGCTCGGCGGCCCCGGTCTTCGACCCCCAGGGCGAACTGCTCGGGGTGCTCGACGTTTCCGCGGTGCGCTCACCGGACGACCGCCGCTCCCAGCATCTGATCCGGCAAATGGTGGTGCAGAGCGCCCGGGAGATCGAACAGGCGTTTTTCCTCAGCAGCGCACAGGGCTATTGGGTGCTGCGCGGCCACCGCAACGCCGGTTACGTCGACAGCCAACCGGACCTGCTGCTCGCCTGGGACGACGACGGTTGCCTGCAAGCGCTGAACCCGGCGGCCCGCCAGTACCTATTGGAACGCTACGGCCAGTTGCCGAGCCATGTCAGCCAGGTCTTCGACCCGCAATGGCTGCACCGTGCGCGGGACGAACGCCTCTACCCCCTGCTGGGCCACGGCAGCGAGCCCGCGTTCCACGGCCGCCTGAGCCCACCGCGCCATCGAGCCGTTGCGCGGCCCCGGGTGGCGCTGGCCCCGACCGAGCTCGATCCGCGCCTGGCCGATAGCCTGCGCCTGGCGGTGCGGGTCAAGGACCGCAACCTGCCAGTGCTGGTCCAGGGCGAAACCGGCTCCGGCAAGGAAGTGTTCGCCCGTCAACTGCACCAGGCCAGCGAACGCCGCGACCGCCCGTTCGTGGCACTCAATTGCGCGGCGATTCCCGAAAGCCTGATCGAGAGCGAATTGTTCGGCTATGTCGCCGGGGCGTTCACCGGCGCCTCGGCCAAGGGCATGCAAGGCCTGCTGCAACAAGCCGACGGCGGGACCTTGTTCCTGGATGAAATCGGCGACATGCCGCTGGCCCTGCAAACCCGCCTGCTGCGGGTCTTGGCCGAAGGCGAAGTGGCGCCACTGGGGGCTTCACGGCGCAAGGCCGTGGACATCCAGGTGATCTGCGCCACGCACCGCGACCTGGAGACGCTGGTGGCCAGCGGCGAATTTCGCGAAGACCTGTACTTCCGCCTCGGCGGCGCTCGCTTCCAGCTGCCACCGCTGCGCGAACGCACCGATCGACTGGCGCTGATCAATCGTCTTCTCGCCGAGGAATCGGCGCTGTGCGGGACGCCAATGCAATGTGCCAGCGCGGCCCTGGAATGCCTGCTCGGCTATCACTGGCCAGGCAATATCCGCCAGCTGCGCCATGTGCTGCGCTACGCCTGCGCGGTGTGCGAGGCCGACGTGATCCAGCTCAGCCACCTGCCCGAGTCATTGCACAGCGGTGACACGGCCCCGCAGGCTTCGGAGCCCAGCGCCAGCCCGGAACGCCAGGCGTTGCTCGATGCCTTGGTGCGCCATCGCTGGAAGCCCACCGCCGCCGCCCGGGCCCTGGGCATTTCCCGGGCGACCCTGTATCGACGGGTTCACCAGCACGGCATCGACATGCCCGGTCGCCAGCCGGCGTAGCGACTCATCACCGCTGCGCCAGCTCATGGCGCACGCATTGCTCGTAGTAGGTCTGCTTGACGGCGGCGGGCTTGAGGCGCGAGGCGCTGTTGTAGGTCTGCTCGGTGATGCCCAGGGCGGTCATGCGCATCCAGGGCCGGGGAAACTTGCGCACTTGCAGCTTCTTGCGCGCGCCGTACAGGCTGACGCCGGACAACTTCGACGCCTGCGCGCCGGCGGCGATGTCCGAACCCCAGCGGCACACCGATTGCTGGTTCTGCGTCAGCGCCCTGGCTTGGGCGCCGGACGAGACGGCCACCAGGACACAGGTTGCCACGACCCACTTAGAAATACGCATAGGTTTGTCGCCCAACTTCCTGAAAGGAAAGAAGTTTGACGTCATCCAGATGAGCAAGGGGCCAGCACGGCCAGGAGATTCCGTGGCGAGGGGATTCTGTGGCGAGGGGATTTATCCCCGTTGGGCGGCGAAGCAGCCCCTTGGATCGTTGTAGGGGTAGATCCCCTCGCCACAATGTTCAACCCGCCTTGGCCTCCTGCAACAACTGCTGGATCACCTGTTCCTGCTCGGCGTAGCGCCCTTCGCCGAAGTGGCTGTAGCGCACTTGCCCCTTGGCATCGATGAAGTAATGCGCCGGCCAGTACTGGTTGTCGAAGGCACGCCAGATCGCATACTGGTTGTCGATGGCCACCGGGTAGCGGATGCCCAGCTTGCGCACCTGCTCACGCACGTTGTCGATGATCTTCTCGTAGCCGTATTCCGGGGTGTGGACACCGACGACCACCAGTCCTTCCTTCTCGTACTTCTTCGCCCAGTCGTTCACATAGGGCAGCGTGTGCTGGCAGTTGATGCAGTCGTAGGTCCAGAAATCCACCAGCACCACCTTGCCGCGCAGCGACTCGGCATCCAGCGGTGGCGAGTTCAGCCACTGCACTGCGCCGTCCAGCGAAGGCATGGCACCCTGGGCTTCCAGGTTCGGCATGGGGTTGGCGCTGGCCTTGCTGACCACATAGTCGATGGCCTTGGGCACCTTTTCCAGCAGGCTTTGCTCCAGGCTCGCGGCGCCCTGGGAAGAGGTGCCCGCCAACAGCCGATCATCGACACCGGTGCCGATCGCCACCGCGGCCAGCAACACCACCACCCCGCTGCCCCGGCGCAGCCAGGCAGTCACGGGCAGCGAAAGCTTGAGCCGCGTGACCAAGCCGCGCCCGGCGAAGATCAAGGTGCCCAGGGACAAGGCGCTGCCCAGGCCGTAGGCGAGCAGCAACAGGCTGGTGCCGGCGTTGGCCCCCTGCAACATCGCGCCGGTGAGGATCACGCCCAGTATCGGCCCGGCACAAGGCGCCCAGAGCAGCCCGGTGGCGACCCCGATCAGCACCGCCGCCAGGGGCCCGCCCAGGCGCCCGGCGCCGGCATCGACCCGATTGCCCAGGTTGACCAGCGGCCGCGCCAGCCAGGTGCCCACCCGGCTGAAGATCAGCGACAAGGCGAACAGCACCATCACCCCCAGGGCGACTTGCCGGCCGACATGGCTGGCGCGCAGCACCCATTCGCTGCTGACCACCGCCAGGCTCGACACCAGGGCGAACGTCAGCACCATGCCGCCGAGGGTCAGCAGCATCGAACCCGGCGCGCGATTGGCCCGGGCGAACAGGAACGGCACCACGGGAAGGATACAAGGGCTGAGGATCGTCAGGATCCCGCCGAGGAAAGCGATCAGAAGCATGGCATCACCTATAGGTCATATGGCCGAGTCGGGCCCTTGTGGCGAGGGGATTCATCCCCGCTGGACCGCGAAGCGGTCCCCTTGGAACTGTCTGTCACACCGCAGTGGCAGGATGGGGTCGCTTCGCAACCCAACGGGGATGAATCCCCTCGCCACAATGATTCAGCGCAATTGTGTTGTGCCTTCAGTTCCCGTCATTGCAATGATCGGCAAGCTTGCGATAGTCCAGCACCTGCTGGTGGCCCGCCGAATCCAGGTAGGTCATGTGGGCGTTGACCACGCCGCAGTCCGGCCCGGCGTCTTCGCTGAGCGAGAGCACTTTCTGGATGTCCAGGTGAGTGCCGTAGCTGTAGCTGTGGGTCTGGACGTCGCTTTCGGCCCTGGCGGACAGCGTGCAGATGTTCAACGCGGCGAAGAGGCAAGCGGCGTAGATGGCTTTGGTGTTCATGGCGGTGTCCTCGATGCATTCAATGGATTTTTGCCGAGGCCGGTTGTGTAGCCTCGTTGGACGCCATTGAACGCCGGCCAGGTATCGCGCCTGTATCGGCCCGGGGGGCTTTTTGCATCCCTGTGTATCCGTCGCGCGCCAGATACACTGCAATACAAACCGCCGCGAGCCGGGCCGGCTGGCGCCTGTAGACTGGCCACAACGAAACGCCAAGGGGACTGGGCACCATGGATCATGTCGATCACGTGTTGATTGTGGATGACGATCGCGAGATCAGAGAGCTGGTGGGCAACTACCTGAAGAAGAATGGCTTGCGCACCACCGTCGTCGCCGATGGCCGGCAGATGCGTGCGTTCCTGGAGACCACCCCGGTGGACCTGATCGTGCTGGACATCATGATGCCCGGCGATGACGGCCTGGTGCTGTGCCGCGAACTGAGTGCCGGCAAGCACAAGGCCACGCCCGTGCTGATGCTCACCGCCCGCAACGACGAAACCGACCGCATCATCGGCCTGGAGATGGGCGCCGACGATTACCTGGTCAAGCCGTTCGCCGCCCGCGAGCTGCTGGCCCGCATCAACGCCGTGCTGCGTCGCACCCGCATGCTGCCGCCCAACCTGGTGGTCACCGAAAGCGGTCGCCTGCTGGGGTTCGGCCGTTGGCGCCTGGACACCACCGCCCGCCACCTGCTGGACACCGACGGCACCCTGGTGGCCCTGAGCGGCGCCGAATACCGCTTGCTGCGGGTGTTCCTCGACCATCCACAACGGGTGCTCAACCGTGACCAATTGCTCAACCTGACCCAGGGCCGGGACGCCGACCTGTTCGACCGCTCCATCGACTTGCTGGTCAGCCGCCTGCGCCAGCGCCTGCTGGACGACGCCCGGGAACCGGCCTACATCAAGACCGTGCGCAGCGAAGGCTATGTCTTCTCGCTGCCGGTGGAGATCCTCGAGGCGCCGGTATGAACCTGTCGCTGCGCTGGCCCCGCACCCTGGGGTCGAGACTGTCGCTGATCTTCCTGGTCGGCCTGATCCTGGCCCAGGGCCTGTCCTTCGGCGTCCAGTATTACGAGCGCTACCAGAGCGCCAAGTCCACCATGCTCGGCAACCTGGAAACCGATGTCGCCACCTCTGTCGCCATCCTCGACCGTCTGCCCGCCGCCGAACGCCCCGCCTGGCTGCCGAAACTCGCCCGGCGCAACTACGCCTACCTGCTGGAGGAAGGCCAGGCCGGCCAGCCGATGGCGGCGGGCGATCCGCCGATTTCGGTGAGTTCGATCCAGGCGGCCATCGGCGAGACGTACAACCTGACCTTCACCGACCTGCCCGGCCCGCAGAAGCACTATCAGGCCCATCTGCGTTTGAGCGACGGCAGCCCGCTGACCATCGACGTGCGCCCGGCGATGGTGCCGCTGTCGCCCTGGCTGCCGGTGGTCTTGCTGGGACAACTGGCGCTGTTGATCGGCTGCACCTGGCTGGCCGTGCGCATCGCCGTCGGCCCGCTCGCCCGGCTGGCCGACGCGGTGGAAACCCTCGACCCGAACGCCCACGGCGTGCGCCTGGACGAAAAAGGCCCGACCGAGGTGGTGCACGCGGCCAAGGCCTTCAACGCCATGCAGGACCGCATCGCCGCCTACCTCAAGGAGCGCATGCAATTGCTCGCGGCGATCTCCCATGATTTGCAGACGCCCATCACGCGCATGAAGCTGCGGGCCGAGTTCATGGACGATGGCCTCGAAAAGGACAAGCTCTGGAGCGACCTGAGCGAAATGGAACACCTGGTGCGCGAAGGCGTGGCCTATGCCCGCAGCATCCACGGCGCCACCGAGGCCAGCTGCCGCATCAACCTCGATGCCTTCCTCGACAGCCTGGTGTTCGACTACCAGGACACCGGCAAGGACGTGCAGTTGTCCGGGAAAAACGCCGCGGTCATCGACACCCGCCCCCACGCCTTGCGCCGCGTGCTGGTCAACCTGGTGGACAACGCCCTGAAGTTCGGCGGCGCGGCCCAGCTCCATGTACAGTCCGCCAGCGATGGGCAGCTGTCGATCCAGGTCCTGGACCGCGGCCCCGGTATCGACGAGCAGGAACTGGCCGAAGTGCTCAAGCCGTTCTACCGGGTGGAAAGCTCGCGCAACCGGGAAACCGGTGGCACCGGCCTGGGACTCGCCATCGCCCAGCAACTGGCAATCGCCATGGGCGGCTCGCTGAGCCTGAGCAACCGCGACGGCGGCGGCCTGTGCGCCGAACTGCGCCTGGGCCGCGATACCCCCCAACCGAACTGACCCATCCCCTGCTCCTGCAACCACTGAAGATCAGCGGTGGAAGCGAGCCTGCTCGCGAAGACGGCGGCACATCCCGCATCACCGGTTCAGACAGACCGCTTTCGCGAGCAAGCTCGCTCCCACACTGGACCGGTTGTGAACACCAAACCTGCAACCACTGAAGACCAGCGGTGGGAGCGAGCCGGCTCGCGAAGACGGCGGCACATCCCGCATCACCGGTTCAGACAGACCGCTTTCGCGAGCAAGCTCGCTCCCACACTGGACCGGTTGTGAACACCA
This sequence comes from Pseudomonas citrullilanati, assembly GCF_030580855.1. GTDB lineage: Bacteria > Pseudomonadota > Gammaproteobacteria > Pseudomonadales > Pseudomonadaceae > Aquipseudomonas > Aquipseudomonas citrulli. The sequence continues at coordinate 51,720 of NZ_JAUQOP010000028.1, forward strand.
AACCTGCAACTACTGAAGATCAGCGGAGGGAGCGAGCCTGCTCGCGAAGACGGCGGCACATTCCGCATCACCGGTTCAGACAGACCGCTTTCGCGAGCAGGCTCGCTCCCACACTGGACCGGTTGTGAACACCAAACCTGCGACCGTTGAAGGCCAGTTGTGGGTGTAGCCCTGCACTTGCCCACCGGCGGCGGCCTGAAAAAATCGAAACCTTGGGCGGCCTGTGTCGGTCCAGTCCTGTATGACCGTCAACGCCGCGCCTCGGCGCGGCCTACTTGTGAGGGACTGACATGAGCATGACCGTGGGTGATTTTCTGGTGGAGCGCCTTTATGAATGGGGGGTTCGTCGTATCTATGGCTATCCGGGCGATGGCATCAACGGGGTCTTCGGCGCCCTGAACCGGGCCAAGGGAAAGATCCGCTTCATCCAGGCGCGACACGAGGAAATGGCCGCGTTCATGGCCTGTGCCCACGCCAAGTTCACCGGGGAACTGGGGGTCTGCATCGCCACTTCGGGGCCGGGCGCCTCGCACCTGATCACCGGCCTCTACGACGCCCGGATGGACCACATGCCGGTGCTCGCGATCAGCGGCCAGCAGGCACGCGCGGCCCTCGGCGGGCATTACCAGCAGGAGCTGGACCTGGTCAGCCTGTTCAAGGATGTGGCCGGGGCGTTCGTGCAGCAGGCCAGCGCGCCCTCCCAGGTCCGCCACCTGCTCGACCGCGCCGTTCGCACGGCCGTGGGCGAGCGCCGGGTTACCGCGCTGATCCTGCCGAACGATCTCCAGGACCTGGAATACACCGCCCCGCCCCACAAGCACGGCACGGTGCATTCCGGCGTCGGCTATCGCAAACCCAAGGTCGTGCCCTACGAGGAGGATCTGCGCAAAGCGGCGGAAGTGCTCAATGCCGGCAAGAAAGTCGCCATCCTGGTGGGTGCCGGCGCGTTGCAGGCCACCGACGAAGTGATTGCCGTCGCCGAGAAGCTCGGCGCCGGCGTAGCCAAGGCGCTGCTCGGCAAGGCCGCCGTGCCGGACGACCTGCCCTGGGTCACCGGTTCCATCGGCCTGCTCGGCACTGAGCCCAGTGACAACATGATGGCCGGCTGCGACACGCTGCTGATGATCGGCTCCGGCTTTCCCTACGCTGAATTCCTGCCGCCCGAAGGCCAGGCCCGGGGGGTGCAGATCGACATCCAGCCGGACATGCTCAGCCTGCGCTACCCCATGGAAGTCAGCTTGCACGGCGACAGCGCCGACACCCTGCGGGCCCTGCTGCCACTGCTCGAAGAGAAGACCGATCGCGCCTGGCGCAAGAAAATCGAACACTGGCGCGAACGCTGGGACAAGACCCTGGAAAAGCGCGCCCTGGTCTCGGCCAAGCCGATCAATCCGCAGCGGGTGACGTTCGAGCTGTCGCCGAGGCTGCCGGACGGCGCCATCATCACCTGCGACTCCGGCTCCTGCGCCAATTGGTTCGCCCGGGATATCCAGATACGGCGCGGCATGATGTGCTCGCTGTCCGGTGGCCTGGCTTCCATGGGCGCCGCCGTGCCCTACGCCATTGCGGCGAAGTTCTGCCATCCGGATCGACCGGTGGTCGCGCTGGTGGGTGACGGCGCCATGCAGATGAACAACATGGCCGAGCTGATCACCGTCGCCAAGTACTGGCAGACCTGGGCCAACGGCACCTGGGTCTGCGCGGTGTTCAACAACCGCGACTTGAACCAGGTGACCTGGGAACAGCGGGTGATGGAGGGTGATCCGAAGTTCGAGGCGTCCCAGGACATCCCCGACGTGCCCTACCACCTGTTCGCCGAGTCCATCGGCATCAAGGGCATCCTGGTGCTGCACGAGGATGACGTGGCGGCGGCCTGGGAAGAAGCGCTGGCGGCCCAGCGCCCGGTGCTGATCGAGTTCCGTACCGACCCCGACGTACCGCCGCTGCCGCCGCACATCAAGCTGGAACAGGCCAAGAAGTTCGCCTCGACACTGCTCCAGGGTGACCCGAACGAGCGCGGCCTCGTGGTCGAGACCGCCAAGCAGGTACTGGGCGCCCTGCTGCCGGGCCACACCAAAAAGGACTGAAACAGACGCCAGACTCGTTTCAGTGCAACGCCAACAGCCGCCCCGCCGGTACGGGTCGGCTGTCGGTCCCATTAAGTTAATCGAACAGCCAGCCGATACAGGGACGTGCGGGATATTTCGCGTTTAGCTGATGGCTTGTTTATGACTGAAGATGCTGGCAACGACTCACCTGTCCTTTCCCCGGGCTCGCCAAGCCGAAGCTTCACCCGCCGCACCTTCCCGGCCATCATGCTGGTGCTGTTCTTCATGTCGGCCCTGGCGATCGCCATGCTGCTCAACATCACCGCGACCCAGGACCAGCGGGCCCGTGAGCAAAGCCTGTTCTTCGCCCAACGGGCCATCGAAGGGATCCGCACCGGCATCGGCCGTGACTTGAGCGACTATTCCAAATGGAGCGACGCCTACCGTCACCTGCACGTCGAGTTGGACAAGGCGTGGGCCTATGACCAGGAAAACGTCGGCAGCAGCGTTTTTTCGCTCTATGGCTACCAGGCGGTGTTTGTCATTTCCCCCACTGGCAAGACCGTCTATTCGGTGATCGATGGGCAGTTGAGCGACATCACCGCCGACGCCTGGCTGACCGGCAACCTGCGCGCCCTGGCGAAAAAGGCCAGCGCCGCGAACAATCGCGATCAAGTCATCGTCGAAATGCTGCACCACGACGGCGCCCCCGCCTTCGTCGCCACCTCCGCCATCACCACCGGTACGGACAACAGCGTGGCCGAAATCCCCGGCCCGCCGAGCCTGATGCTGTTCGTGAAAGTCCTGGACAGTGCTTCCCTGGAGAACCTGGCACGGGATTTCGTCTTGCCCGATGCCCATATTGCCCGCACGCCCGGCCCGCCCGACACCGCGCAACTGTTGCTCAACGACCTGACCCAGGAAGCACTGGCCTGGCGCCCCCTGACCCCGGGCAATGACTTGCGCAAAGGCTTGTTGCCGGTGCTGGCCATGGCCCTGCTGGTGCTGGCGGTCCTCGCGCTGGCGGTGCTGCGCCACGCCCTGGTGATGCTCCGCGCCCAGGAGCGCCAGTACGCCAGCCTGCTGGCCCATCGCAAGGCGCTGGAACGCAGCGAAGAACGTTTCCGCGACATTGCCGAGGTGTCGTCCGACTGGCTCTGGGAAGTCAACTCGGCCGGGGTCCTCACTTATCTGTCGGAACGCTTCGAACAGGTGACCGGGTTCAGCCCGGGGGAATGGCTGGGCAAGCCGCTGCACCGCTTGCTCCATCCCCATGACGGCTCGATTTCCATCGCCCACTGGCTGTTGGGCGGCGCTAACAGTGCCGAACCGACTGCCCTGCTGTGCGAGTACACCGCACGCAACCTGCGCACGCGCACCTGCAAGATCGCGGTGCGGGCGATCGAAGCCGGCACCCTGGGCTTTCGCGGCACTGCCACCGACATCACCGAGGAATTGCGGGCGCTGGCGCAGATCAAGCACTTGTCGCTCCACGACCCACTGACCGGGCTGGCCAACCGCAATCGATTGTTCGACTGCCTCAGCGAACATCTGGGTCGCGGCACCTCCCTGGCCGTGCTGAACCTGGACATGGACCGGTTCAAGCCGGTCAACGATTCCCTGGGTCACGCGGTGGGCGACAAGGTTTTGAAGGAGGTCGCCCATATCCTCCAGCAGAACGTGCGCAGCACCGACCTGGTGGCACGCCTGGGCGGCGACGAGTTTGTCATCGTCATGCCCGACCCCGGCGAAGCCAGCGACCTCGACCAGCTCTGCCAACGCCTGATCGATTGCATGCAACGGCCGATGCACCTGGACGGCAACACCTTGTACCTGGGCGTGAGCATCGGCGTTGCATGGGCGCAACCGGGCGACGAACGGGCCCACGAACTGCTGCGCCACGCCGACATCGCCCTGTACGCCGCCAAGGCCGCGGGTCGCAACACCTGGCGCGTGTACGTGGAGGCCATGGGCAATCTCGCCCGCGACCGACGCCGCTACGAACAGCAACTGCGCGATGCGATGCAACAGGGCCAGCTGGAACTGCGCTACCTGCCGCGTTTCGACATGAATGCCGAACAATTGCATGGGTTCGAGGCGCAGACCTTCTGGCATCACCCCGAAAAAGGCGAACTGGGCGGCGCCGATTTCCTTCCGATCGCCGAAACCTCCGGCCAGTTGGAAGAACTCGGTACCTGGATGCTGATCAATGTCTGCGAAGAGGCCGTGACCTGGCCCAGCGAGGTCAGTGTGTCCATTGCGGTTTCGCCCCGCTGGTTCAGCAGCAGCTTCCTGCTCAAGCAGGTACGGGCGGCGCTCGACGCCAGCGAACTGGTCCCCCATCGGCTGACCCTGGAAGTGGCTGAAGGGGTCCTGTTGGCCGATCACAAGGCAGTCGCCAGCACCCTGCATGCGCTGAAGGACCTGGGCGTGCGGATCAACATCGACAAGTTCGGCACCAACATCGCGTCCCTGCGCGAAGTGTTGAACCAACCGTTCGACGGCATCCGCTTCGATCGCAACATCCTTTCGCAGTTGGGCCTGGAGCAGGACGAAGAAGGCGTGCTCGCCATGATCCGCCTGAGCCGCAGCGTCGGGCTGAGGGTGACCGCCGAAGGCATCGAGAACGCCCGGCAGTTCCGCCAGTTGCGCAGCGTGGCCTGCGACCACGTCCAAGGCCCCTACTTCGGCTCGCCCCTGGCCCGCTCGGAAATGGCCTCGTTCTTTACCACGCCACGGTGGTTGTGAAGCCTGGCGGGAGCTGCCCCTAGCGCCGGCCTGGCTGGCCGCCTTCGCGAGCTCCCATAGGGGATTGGTGCCGGGCCGCAGGTTTGTGAGCAACCAAGATCCAGTGTGGGAGCGAGCTTGCTCGCGAAAGCGGTGGGTCAGCTTGCATCGATGCCGCTTGTGCCGACGCCTTCGCGGGCAAGCCCGCTCCCACAGGGGTTTGTGGTGGGCCGCAGGTTTGTAAGCAACCGAGATCCAGTGTGGGAGCGAGCTTGCTCGCGATGGCGGTGGGTCAGCTTGCATCGATGCCGCTTGTGCCGACGCCTTCGCGGGCAAGCCCGCTCCCACAGGGGATTTGTGCCGGGCCGCAGGTTTGTGAGCAACCGAGATCCAGTGTGGGAGCGAGCTTGCTCGCGAAAGCGGTGGGTCAGCTTGCATCGATGTTGCCTGTGCCGACGCCTTCGCGGGCAGGCCCGCTCCCACCGTGGATTTGTGCTGGACCGCAGGTTTGTAAGCAACCGAGATCCAGTGTGGGAGCGAGCTTGCTCGCGATGGCGGTGGGTCAGCTTGCATCAATGTTGCCTGTGCCTAGGCCTTCGCGGGCAAGCCCGCTCCCACCGGGATTCGGGGCGGGCGAACATCATCCGACAGCCTCGATCATTGTGGGAGCGAGCCTGCTCGCGAAGGGCCGGCACGGGCGGGCCCCGGTTACAAACTCAACCGCCCCCGCTCCTCTTCGGTCAAGCGCTGCCGGGTCTGTTCGTCCAGGGGGCCGGCGCCGAGCACTTGCACCGGGCTGGCCGGGTCGTAGGCGCGGGGCGCCTCGCGGCTGGCGCCGTCGCGGGACGGGGCCAGTTGCTCGGAGCCGAAACTCACCACCTGCACGGTGAACACCGAGGCCTGGTTCTGCCGGGCGGCGTTCTGTTGCTGGCGGGTCACATCTTCGGCCGCCTGGGTGGCCGAGGTCGCCGCCGAGCTGGCGGAGGTGATGGCCCCGGTGTTCACCGAGGCCGCCAGCGGTACGCCGTTGGATTTGCCCTGGGTCTGGATGTTGGCGGCGTTCACCACGGTCAATGCCGCGATGTTGACGTTGCCCGACACCCGGATCCCCGCCTCGCCCGCGTCGATGGTGCCCAGCGGCGCGATCAGGTCGATGTCCCCCGGCGCCACTTCGGCGATCGGGTTGAGTGTAGCGATACCCGCGCCGGTGCTTGGCACCGATGGCGACAGGGTCACGTTGCCCCAAGTGTCGTACAGGCGCTTGGGCGGCGTGTACACCACGGTGGTCTTCGAACCGCGACCGGCGTTGATGTCGCCCTGGGCCGACCAGCCGAGGATCGAGCCGCCGAAGGTGGTCATGATCCGGCTCTGCCCCAGCAGGATGCTGTTCTGCGCATACAGCTGGATATCGCCCTCGCCCTGGGTGATGACCCCGGCGGTGGACGGCGGCGCATTGCCCTCGATGCCGAACGTCTGCCCACCCCCCGGGGTGAGCATCTGGATGCTGCCGCCGAAATCGGTGTGCACACCCGCGCCGCCAAACAGCGTGATGTCGCCCTTGTAGCTGATCGGGTTGCCCGCCACATCCTTGCTCGGGAACAACCAGTCGATGGCCTCCCGCCCACGCAGGTAGCTGCCCTGGCGCACGCCGCCGACCTCGTTGTACTCGCGGCCACCGGCCTTGAGCTCGGCAAAGTACACGTCGCGGGCAAACACCCGCTGCTGCTCGGCCGGCAGCGCCGCGAAGTAGGCACGGGCCTGTTCGGTGTCGCCACTGAAGCCGAAGCGTTTCTCCAGCCAGGCCACCAGCTCGGTCTCATAGGTCTTGGCGACCTTGCCCGCCTGGCTCGCCAGCGGTGTACCGGCCAGGGCCTGGTTGGCCGGGTCGAGGTACGCCTTGACGAAGCGCGCATAGTCCGCCCCGTCGAGACCGGCGCCGGCCTGCAGCACCAGGCTCGCACCGGGGCGCGAATCCCCGGGTACCACGGCGCCGAGGCTGGTGATGCCGACCTTGTCGTCCATCTGGATGTTGCGCCCGGCGGTGATTTCCAACAGGCCGGGACCGGCGACATTGAAGTGGCTGAAGAGAATGTCGCGGCCGGCCGAGACGATGGAGATGTCGGTGGGGTTGTCGTGGATGAACAGGTTGCCGGCGACCGTGTAGGCGCCGCCGTTGTTATCGTTCCCGCCTCGGCCGCCGCTCAGTGGGATGCCGCTGCTGACAATGTCCCGCCCCGCCATCATCCGGACCGGGCCGGCGCCTTCGTAGGAGGTTTGGCCGAAGCGGCTGTCGGTAGGGGTGGTATAGGTCATGGCCCGGCCTGTGTTGATGGCCAGCAAATCGCCTCGCAACGCATAGAACCGGGCAGGATCGGTATTGGCGGCCCACTCGCCGGAGGCGCTGCTGCTGTCGAAAGCCAACAGCGGCAGGTGAGTGGAGGTCACGCGGTTGCCGTCGGCCGGGAGGTTGCTGGCCACCACGCTGCCATTGACCAGTCCCATGAAGGCCGGCCGTAAAGGCGTGGCCATGGCCGCTGACGACGCACCGGAGCGGCTGACCGTCAGGTCGCCGCCATAAATGGAATCACCCGCCATGAATTGCAGCTCGCTGTTGACCCCGGGTGCCAGCAGCAAGGCCGAGCGGAAGCTGCCGTCGTAGCCCCCGTTGCCCAAGATCCTGGATTCGCCATAGTAAAGACTGCCACTGGCCGCCACGGCGCGCAGGATCGATGGATAGACCACCGCCAGGTCCGTTTCCAAGCTGGCCGTCAACGGCGTCAGGTGGCCTCCGGATGACCACAGATCGATGGCCGTATTGGCCGTCCACAACGTAAACCAGCTGATCCCCGAGCCATTGCTTGATCCGCTCGTGAAGGGCGAGACGCTCATCATTGGCGCCCGACCCGGGTCGGCGACGTCCTGCACGATGAGATCGCCCAGGGTCGAAAGATTGAAGGTCGCATCCCCCGGCATCAAGGTCAGCCCCCCCGACGCCAAGCCACGGGTGGACCGGACAGGGTCGTAGGCTCGCGTCTCCCCAGGCGATTGGTCGGTGGCCTGGTTGCCATAGCGCAGGTCAATCCGGCCAATGGCACCGCTGTCGATCTGGGCGTGCCCACGCAGGTTGGTCACCACGCCGTTGAGGTGTCCGGTCATGATCGGGCTGGCGGGATTCAAGGCTCCCCCCACACGCAGATTCAGGTCACCGCCACCGGTCAATTGCAGGCTGCCATCGGCCCCCACGCGTCCGGTGCTGCCTACTGCCAACACCAATCCATGGCTGCGACCGTTGATACCCGGTCCGAAACCACTGCCGGCCATGGCGTCGAGCACCCCGGCGTCACCCGCTACCTGGACATTCAGGTCACCGCCACCCAAGGTGGCGAACCCCGTGAAGCCGACCATCAGGTCGGCCTTGCCATCCTGTGCGGCGGTATAACTGCCGAAGTTGATCCACCAGGCAGTGGGCTGGGCCTGGGCGCCGGCGACGATGGAACCGTTACCCTGACGCCATAACCAGTTGCCGACATTCGCGGTGTCATAACCCATGTCGCTGCCATTGGGTCGCCCGGTACCTGAAGTCGTGGCATCCAGGCTATTGCCCGTCAGGCTGTCACCGACCCTGAGTGTCAGGTTGCCACCGAAATCCGGATACCACGCCCGGTAGAGGCTGTTGGCACCGCCATTCACGAATTGCTCGTTTTCACCCAGGGCATCGTTGAGCACCTTGCCCGCCCCACCCAGTGCCTTGGGCTGGTTATACGGGTCGCCTGCCGACGTCGAGCTCGCCGAGCTACCGGCGGTGTAGACGCCGTACAGCGAGTCCATCCTGAGATCACCTGCCGACAGCAGCTCCAGGTCTGCCGCGCCGGTGCGAATGACGCTCCAGCGCTGGCTGCCGGGTTTGTACTGCGCTTGACCGACCGCTTTGCAAAACTCGGGGGTGTCGTCACACATCCCCGGATAAGCGACGTTCTCGAAGTCGATCGGCTGGCCCGCGAAGCTCGGGTCACCCAGGAAATTCTCAGCCCCTTCCTCGGTCCAGACAAAACCGCTGCTGGGCTTACAGAAGGTTGGGAAGTCTTCACACATGCCTGGATAGGCGACGTTCTCGAAATCGATCAGTTGCCCCGCGAAGCTCGGGTCACCCAGGAAATTCTCAGCCCCTTCCTCGGTCCATACCATCCCCCCCGCCCCGGCTTTGCCAAACATGCCGTAATGGCTGTCCGCCAGTTGCAGATCACCCACTGTCTTCACGGGCTGGACGATCCGGCTGTCCGCCGCCTGCGTATCGGCCCCCGCTACCAGGCGCAGCGACCAGGATTGCGAGCCCTCGGCGAGCATCGGCGCAATCGCCCACAGCCGCCCCTGGCTGCCGGCCACTTCCGGACGCAATTGGATCGACTCGACGCCAGTGGGCAACTTCACATCGGTCCCGGACGGAATCAACGAACCACGGTTCAGCGCGAGGCTGCCGTCCAGCTTGAGGATATTGCTCTGCACGTTGCCCGCATTCGCCACATTGGGCAGTGCAACGCCTTTCGGCCAGGTGAAACCGAGCAGTGCGGCGGCGCCGCTCAACACCGTGCCGGCCCCCAACTGCGAGCCGGCTTCCAGGGTCTGGGCCTGGCTCAACAAAGTGCCGGCGGCAAACAGCAAATTGCCGGACGCATCGTGTACCGCAGCCGCCAATACCGTGCCGGCCGGCAGCTCCAACGGTTGCTCGAGGACAGCGGCCACCGGCAGTCGAGTGCCCGCCGCCAGGGTCACGCCTTTGATCGGCAAATCGTAGTTGAGGGTGGTTCCCGCCGGGAACGCCGTGCCGTCGGCCAGGGTCACCCCGGCACCGGGTACGACGATGTCGCCACCGGTGAAATCGATCCCGGGCAGCAGCACCCAACCCTTGTCATCCTGGGTAGCCGGCGGCGGTGCGAAACCATCGTTGATGCTGCCGTAGATGCTCAGGTCGCCCCCCGCACGCAGGGTCAACGCACCGGCTTCACCGGAACCGTATACGGCGGTTTGCCGGGTGTGGGGATTCACACTGGCGTAGCGATAACCGGACAGGTCCAGGTCGCCCTGCACCACCAGGTCACCGTCGGCCGTCGCGCTGACGATCTCGACGCCAGGGCGCAGGTGGAAAACATCGGCATAACGTGCGTTGTCAAGGCCCGCGAGCTTGCGTTGCAGCAGGTCGCTGTTGTTCAACGCCGCGTTGATGAACGCGAGGCTGTCCTGGTGCTTGCCATCCAGGTAGGCCTGGTCGATCACCTGATAAGGCCGGCCGCTGGCCGCCGGATCGCTGCCATAGACGGCGTCGTTGTATTGCCACATACCATTGACGGCGATAGAGCGTGCCCCCTGGATATCCAACTGGCCGCTGGCGTCGATGGCGATATCGCCGACAGTGGCATCCGGTCCGGCACGGTGGGCATTGAGTTCCAGCGTGCCCCGGGCACGACCGTCGTGCTGCGCGGCAGGGGTTGCGGTGCCATGGCGCAGGTCGATGCGCGCGCCCTCGGCCAGGGTCAGTACGCCGGTCCGGGAAGTCAGGTCGACGATCGCCCGGTTCGGCGAGTCGATGATCTTGCCGTAGCTGTCCACCCGCAGACGGTTGCCGTGGGCATCGAGCACCGCGTTGCTGCCCAGGGTCAGGGAACCCCCGGCCGCGAGCCGGATGCTGCCGACCCGCTCGCCGCTGGCGTCCACCTTGCCGTTGACCAGCAGGCTGCCGTTGTCCAAGGACACGCTGATGGACGACGCCTTGAGTTCGTTGCCGATGACCAGGTCGCCCTGTTTGAGCTGGAAGCCACGGGAACCGAACACCTGCCCGTCGTTCAGTCGTTGGTTCAATGCGGCGAACTGCTCGCTGAGGCTGCCGTTGCCGCCCAGGCGCCGGGCCTGGATTTCCACGTCGCCGGCCAGGTACGGCATCGCGGTGCCCCCGGCGTCATATTCGCCGGTGCTGCTGCCGAGCATCCGCCCCTGCAAATCAACGATCCCGGCGGCCTCGCCCAGGGCCACGGCACTGAGCCGGCCAGCCTGGTTGTTACGGGCCGAAAGGTCGATGCTTGAACCATCGGCCTGGCGGATGTTGCCGTTCTGGCTTCGCAGGATCACCTCGCCACCGGCGCTGTAGCGTGTCACATCGTTGAAGGTGACGGAGCGGCCCGCCACGTCGATCAACGCCTCATCGGCCAGGGTCAGGTCGTCCGTCGCGCTGAGCGTGAGTTTGCCGCTGGGCAACACCACGGCACTGGCCAGGTTGAGGCTCGCCCCCTTGATGGACAACTCGCCCCCGAGCCCGGAGACGCTGCCCGGCTTGGCGCTCGTGCCCGCCACGTTGACCGCCCCACCCGCCGTGATGCGGTTGACCGAACCGGCTTCACCGGTCAGCAGCGGGGTCAGGATATTCAGGTTGCCGCCGCTGTAGGCGTAGCCCGTTTTCGCTTCATAGGCCCCCTGGCTCTGATACACCGCCAGGCTGCCTTTGTGATTGGCCGTCAGGCGTTCGCTGGCGCTGAGGTTGACGGTGGCAAATCCCAGTGCGAGACGGTCCAGGGTGGTGACCGAGCTCGGCTGGGCAAAGTCACCGTAGCCGAATTCGATGCGCTGGGCCTGGATGTCCAGGCGACCGGCCCCGGTGCCGGCCCCGCCGGCGATCACCGAGCCCGGCGCATCGATGGCCCCGTTCCAGATCAGGTTGGCGGTGCGAATGGTCGCCACGTCGCTGGCACTGCCGGCGCCATGAATGGCCGGCGTGCTGAGCATCAGGTTGGCCAACCGCGACTTGCCCGTCGTCGAGTCATAGGTGTCGAGGCTGATGGTGCCGTAGAAATTCAGCGCCTCGCGGGCCGACAGTTCCAGGGTTTCCAGGGCCGGGGCGCCGTATTCGGTGTCTCCACGCAGCAGGCGATCGAGTACCGCCTGGCTCAGGGTCAGGCCGGCTGGCAACACGTTACGCGCCGCGGCATCGGCCAGGGCGGGAGCGGTGCCGACGTTGATATTGCTCAGGGCCAGGGTCAGGTGACGGGTGCCGTAGCGCACCTGATCGTCCAGTTCCAGGCGGCCCCCGGTAGCGGCGACGAGGCTGCCCTCGGAATGAATCCGGGTGACGCCGCTGCAGGGCGTCAGGCTGCAACCACCGATGTCGATGCTGCCGCTGCTGCCCGATGAGGGTGCCAGCACGTTGAGCAAACCGTTAGAGACGGCCAACAGGTTAGAGTCTTTGGTGAGGCTGTAGGTAAAACCATCGCGGGCGTCATAGGCCGCCGCGCCACGACCCACGGTGTTGATGGCCGCGCCCTGCTCCATCGACAACTGGTCCTTGGCCAGCAGGAAAACTTCCGGCGCCGCCAATGTCGCGCCTTCACGCAGGATCACTCTGGACGAAGCTTCCGACTTCGGCGTGATGTAATTGCCGCTCTGGCCATACAGCGTGTAGAACTGGCCGCCAATCACCTGACGCGAGGCATTCAACGCGTTGAGGCTTCCGGCATCGACGGTCACGCCGGCGAAGCCGGCCGTGGCCCCGCGCCCATTGGCAACCACCTCCAGCGCGCCATTGCCGCCCACCACAGTGACGGTACCGCCATAGCCACCTTTCTGAGGCGCGAACTTGCCGATGCCGTTGAAGGAGAACGCCTGGCCTTGCGCTCCAGGGGACAGATCCAACTTCAAGGTCTTGGCGTCCACCGGCAACAGGGCCCGAGGTACGCCCAGGCGTGCGGCGTCGGCGACCGCGAACTGGGCGTAGCTGGTTTCGTTGTACTGCGAATAGCGACGCAGCACATCGCCTGAAGTCAGGATGATTTGACTGGCCAGACTGTCGCGCTGCCCGGTATTGGCCACCGACAGCACGCCGGCGGTGGTCCACGAACCGTTGCGCATCTGCAGCGCGCCCGTCGTGAAATTCTGGCCCGCCAAACCGTTGACCTCGACCCGGAACGCCCCCGGCAGCAAGGCATAAGTGGACGGCATCAAGGTGTAGGTACCGGCGGCCAGCCCCGGCACACCGGCGCCGATGGTGATTTGCTGGCCGACCCGCGGGTCTACTGCGCCGCCCTCGGGCGCCACTGGCGCGTAGGCACTCTGGTTGCCCGGCACAATCGCATAGACCGGGTTGCTGGACAGGCCCGGCAAGGTAAAGCCGCCGTTGGCACCGATTTGCACCAGCGGGTTGAAGCGTGCATCGGTGGAGCCGCCACGGCCGGAGATGAAACCGGCGCCGAGCAGATCACCGCCGCCGGAAAGATCGAGTACCGAGCCTTCCTGGGCCGCGACAGACTTTCCGCCCAGGATCACACCGATATTCAGGTCATCGTTTGCAAAGGCCATGGCTCCTTGCCCCAGAAACACCACCTTCTTGCCCGCATATTCATACTTCTGTCCATCGACGGTACCGCCATAAGGCAACACCAGGCCCTGGCCGCTGACCGAGGTGAGGCTGTTCGGTAACAGAACGACACGGGCACTGGTCGCTTCCCCCGGGCCGCCGTTGGTTCCGATTTCAATCAACCCGAGCGGGGCCCGAACCACACCGCCTTGCTCGATCTTCGCGCTGCCCAGTTGCAAGCGACCGAATGCCGAGTAAGGCACCTGCGGTGTGACCTGGGAGGTGCGCCCGATGACCAGGCTGCGTGCCGGGTCGTAGACCGGGTTGCCGCCACTCAAGCCGTATCCTGCCAACACCCGGGCTCCCACCCCGGTCGCCGGGTACAATTGCGCCGCTTGCAGGATCATGTCCGAAGGGGTCATCAATTGGGTGGTAAAGCCCGTGGGCAACTCGTCGCTGGAGAACCCCGCCAGGAATCGCAAATCACCGCGGCTGCTTAGCTGGACCCGGTCGAACCCGGCACGCTCCCACTCGACGCTACTGCCATCGGCTTGCCTCAGTGAGCCTTTACTGCTGAACATCACGTTGCCCTGCACATCCAGCAGATCGGCGTTCACGGAAAACACCGCCGTGTTGGCCGACGACGATACGCCACCGCCGGTAACCACTGGCCGGGTATATCCCTCGGAGTTGGGTCGAGCGGCTGCCGGTCCCGCCAGCAGCACGTGAGCGGCTTCGAGTTGGACTCGGGTAGTGCCTGGAGCGTTTACACCGGGTCCGAAGCTGCGGGCATACAGGCTCAGGTTCTGGTCCAGAGACAACGACACGTCGCCGTCGACGCTCAACAGGCCATTGCTCAACAAGGCAAGGCTATCGAAGCCGCCCGCCTGGACCTGGTCAACCGCCACCCGACCGTGGCCGTACACCAGCGCATCCGCCGACGTCTCGGCCGTATCGCCCAGTGGGGTCGCCTGGGCGTTTTGCCCCAGGGTCAGCTCCCGGACCTGCAAGACCCGCTCACTGAGCGCATCGTTACGGTAGTACGGCGTTTCCAGGGCCACCGACAAACTGCCTCCTGCCGCCCCCGTGCCCCCCGAACGAGCACTGAAACGGCCATCCAGGTACAAGCCGTTGGCCGACGCCAGGGCAATACTGCCGCCATCGCTCGCCACTGACGTGCGGCCCTGGCCGGGGATATCCAACACCGCCTGGCTGCCATCGGCGTGCAAGCGTGCGCCCTCACGCATGACCACGAACAACTCGGACGCTGAAGCCGAGCCTTTCGCCGCGTCGATCTGGCCACCGATGACAATCTGGCCGCCATCGCGCACCAGGCCATAGGTCTGGCCGCGCATGTCACGGGCGGTCACCGCCCGACTGGAGACGTCGATCAACGCCTGCTCGCCCAGCCAGATGGAGCGGCCATGGCCCTGGGCATTGACTGGCTCGCTGATCGGAGCATTGACATTCAACCCGGTCAGGCTGACCCGCCCGCCCCAGGCGTTGAGAGTGCCGTTGGCGGTCAGTTGGCCGATGCTGCGCACATCGATGCCCTGCCCCGGGTCGACGCTGATCACACTGCCCTTGCCCAGGTTCAATACCGTACTGGCCATGTCGGCGGCACTGGAATTGGAGGTGCCCGCGCTGAGCATCAGGCTCGCACCGCGACGCTGGGTCAGGACACCTTTGATCGCATCTTCCTGGTACAGCTCCGGCGTCCAGCGCTGCAAGGCGTCAGCCGGTTCGGCATGGCTGCCGGTAGCCAGAGCCTGTTCACCGAAACGGTACACCGGCATCGTTACATCGACCCGGGTCCCTTCTGCCACCGTCAGGCCTTGATTGCCGGTGATGTCATAGGCCGAGAAGCCCTTGTCGAAGAAGTCGCCACCCAGTTGCAGGGTGCCCGGTTCAACTGGCGAGCCACTGCCGCCGACCCGCACTTTATTGGCCGCGAGTTTCAACGTTCCGCCACCGCTCACCCCGGTGCCGCGCAGTTCACCACCCAGGCGCAAATCGCCGCTGTCGGACGACGTACCGGTAGCCGCCGTCAGGGTCAAGTCACCGCCCTTGCCGCCGCGGGTCTTTCCATCGGCCATGACGGCGGCACCGGAACTGACGTCGACCAGGCTGCCCCGGCCCACGGCGATATCGTCGCTGCTGCGCACGGACACCGCTCCGCCGTTGATGAACGGCAGGCCCTGGCGGTCGGCGCCGTCGAGCAGCAGGTTGCTCCAGCGGCCAGCGGCGTTCAACGTCACGCCCTCGCCCAATGTGACCACGGCACGTTGGCCGGTGGCGGGCGACAGCACGACGTCGCCCATCTGGAAATTATCCGTTCGAACCTGTCTGAGCACGTTGCCCAAGGCCATGCGTCCACCGCGAGCCGTCAGGTCGGCGTTCACTTCGACCTGCGGTGCGTAAAGCGTGATATCGCCGCCATCGGCCACCTTGAGCGTGCCATCGACGTCGATGCCTTGCGCCGCCGCCACCTTGACCGCGCCGAGCTGGAAGCCATTGAGCAGCGCATTATCCAGCACCAGCTTGCCTTGCCGGTCGCTGCCGACCGCCGACGCCAGGTCCAGGCCTGCGGCAATCTTGTCCGTCACTGGGCCGATCGTCACCTGCTCGAAGGTCGGGTTCAGGCCGCTGTTGATCACGCCGCTGGCCTTGTCGTAGATCGGCGTGTAGCTGCCCACCCACAATTGCGCCCGCCGGGCCACGGCGTTTTGCGATTGCTGGTAGCCGTCGAGGTTGAGATTCGGCGCCTGGGTCTGGCGTTCGCCCTGGTACACCTCGCCGACGACCTGGCCTTCCAGCACCGCGTTGCGGGTCGACACCACCAGCTTGCCGGCGTCACGGCCAACGGTGTAGCCGGCCTCGAAGCGCTCGCGCGGGGCGATCAGCGGGTTGTAGTAGTAATCGGTCTGGCCCCAGCGTTGGCTGTGGTCTTCGTAGCCCTTGTAGAGGCCGGTGTAGAGGATGTCGCCCGGAGCCCTGGACACTTCATACAGGCGGCCATCGGCGCCCTTGAGCCAGGACTGGCGCAAGGTGCCGCCCTGTACATCCAGGGTGCCGCCGGACAGGTTCAACTGGGCCGCCTGCTGGGTCACCACGTCGTTGCCGGTGAACGTCAGCGTACCGCCCTGGGCCGCCCATTCACCGACGCCGTGCCCCTGGGTGCCCAGGTAGCCGCCGACCTCCAGCAACCCACCCGCGGTGTACCAGCGGTCGGTGGCATAGCCATTGGTGCCCGCCGGGACAAGGACCAAATCGCGCACGTCCACCCAGACGTCGTTGCTGGTCAGCTTGCCGCCCTCGCGGTTGACCGGTGCGTCGCGTTGCTCGTTGCCCTGCACGTTGACCTTGATGGTGTTGGACTCCATCGCCACCTTCACGCCGATGGCACCGGACACATCGATCACCGCACCATCGCGCACCAGGCTGCGACCGGCGGCGCTGACGGCAACCTGGCCACCGGTGGCCAGGGTGATGGAGCCGTTCTGGAAGTCGACGCTGCCGCCGCTGACAATCTCGACCCGGGATTGGTCCGTGCGATCCACCACGCTGCTGAGGTTGTTGAACCGGCCGGTGATCAGGTTGTTCGGCGTGCCATCCAGGCCGGCGGGCCCGGCATTGCGCTGGCTGTCCAGGGCGCTGCCGCCGGCGGCATCGAGCAGCACCGCCGTGGCGCTGCCCTGCCCCAGGGCCACACTGCCGGTACTGTCGCTGACGGAGTTGAGCAAATGCACGGTGCCGCGGGTGTCCACCGAACTGCTCGCCACCGCCACGCCGTTCTGCTGCACAGTGTGCCCGGTCAGGGTGATGTCGCCGGTACTGGCCTGGATCAGGCCGCTGTTGATCACCGTGCCGGCGTTGCTGTCGGGCTTGAGGGCTGTCGCGACCTCGTTGCCACGGGTAGTGGACCGCAGGTTGCCGCTGGTGCCCTGGCCCCGGCGAATGTAGAAACTGTCGCCGGCTGCCAGGGTGGCCTGGCCCTTGGCGGTGATGATGGAGCCGGCGTTCTCCACTTCGCTACCCAGCAGCAAGGCATACCCGCCACCGGCCGTGGAGGTGGCGGCGCGGTGGGTTTCGATCAACGCGCCCTGCTGCACCTCGACCTTGCCCGCCGCATCGGTGAAGGTCGGCTGGGTGCCAGTGGCATCCACGTACAGCCCGCGCTTGCTGAATTGCTCGTCGGAGATATTGGCCGCCACCGCCGCCAGGTTGCGCACGTTGACCTGGCTGCTGCCGCTGAAAACAATGCCGTTGCGGTTGACCAGCATCACCGTGCCGTTGCCCTTGATCTGGCCCTGGATCTGGCTGGGGCGGGCCTGGGGGTCATTGACCCGGTTGAGCACGGCCCAGTCCGCTTGCTGCTGGAAATCCACGGTGGTGTTGCGCCCGACGTTGAAGGTCTCCCAGTTGAGAATCGCCTTGTCGGCGGTCTGCTCGATCTTCACCGTGGTCTTGCCGCCGGCCTGGGTCTGTTGCGGTCCCTTGGCGTTGAGCCAGCCCTGGGTCAGGCTGTTGTCGACCTGGAGGCCGCCCTCGCCCAAGCCGTCGGGCACGACCTGCACCTGCCCGAACGCCGCTTGCCGTCCTGCGGCCTGGGCCGCTTGCTGGGCCGCGATGGCGGCCACGGTGTTGTTCAGGTTGGTCAGGGAACGCTGCAACTGGGCATTGGCCCGTTGCTGTTGCGCCAAGGGTGGCGGCATGCCTGGCTGCGCTGTGGTCGGCCGTGCCGCGCCCCCCGTCTGGGCCGCGCCCTTCGCCGCGAACCAGGCCGAACTGAATGCCGTCGCCGCGTGCGCGTTGCCCGCCACCATCAGCAAGGCAATGGCCTGGGCCAGCGGTTTGAGCCGCCACATCGACCATTCGCTGCCGCAATGGGGGGCGTTCAGATTCGTCTGGGGTTTGCAGCGCAGCATCCTACTCATCCTTTCGGGTTCGCTCTAAAGGGTCGCAACGCAGGTGCCATCAAGCTGCCAGCGTTGGTTATAGGGGATAGGCGGTTACAGCCGCTCGGGACCGAACGGATGTCATGAAAATTTCATGTGGTTGTGTGGGTCCGGGCTTCACGCAAAAAATCAGCAACGGCTCGCACCGTTGCTGATCGGGTGTTGCGTGTGCTCAGGCGACTGGTTACAGCGGACGACCAATGCCGTTGCAGACGTTGGCATTACCGATGCTTTGAGCGCTGGTGGCGGTCAGGAAACTGCCGCGAACGGCCGATTTCCAAGCGCCTGGCAGCGGTACGAAGCGGTTGGCGGTGATGGCAGCATCGTTGCTGCTAGCGGCAGTGGCGTTGTAATGGCGAGTGAAGAAATCACGCACCTGGGTGGTCTGGGCAGCATCGGCGTAGCACTGGCTGAAGATCAGGTTGGTGAAACCCAGGATCGGATAGCCGGTGGTTGGGTAAGCCACGACGCTTGGGTCGTTCGGGTTGGTGGCGGCAGCGAACACCGGTACCCAGGCATTAGGGTTGGCGCGATTCGCGGCTGCTGGGACAGGCACGGCAGCGATGGCGGCCGATACGTTGGCTGGAGCTGGGGAAACACCGGCCACGCGGGCGACCTTGGTGGCATCGTCCAGGCCGGCCAGGGTGGTGGCGGCGTAGTCAGGGCTCATGTAGGTGATGCGGCCCTGGGCGGCGTTCACAGCGGTCATCACAGCCTGGCTACCCGTGGCCGAGACAGCACCGGCTGGCAGGCCACCGCTGTAGCTGGAAGCGAAGTTGGTGGTGATGGCGAAGGTGCCGGTTTCAGCGCACTTGGCGTTCAGGAAGCGGGTGAACAGCTCGGTGGTGCCGCTGCTTTCAGCGCGATAGACCACGGTGATCGCGCCGGTACGGCCCGAACCGGTGATCTGGCTCCAGTCGGTCAGGCGACCGGAGAACACGCCGCACAGTTGGTTGACGCTCAGGTCGACGTTGGCGGTGCCGGTCTTGTTGAACGGAATGGCGACCGAAGTGGCCACCGAAGGCACCTGGATCAATGGGCCCCAGGCAGCACCATGGGCGCTGACGTAGCCGCTCAGTTCAGTGGCCGAAAGCTTGGAGTCGCTGCCAGCCCAGTGCACGTTCTTGCTGGTGTTGCCAGCCACGAACTTGGTGTAGTCGTTGTTCAGGAACGCCAGTTTGCCGTTGCCGCTGCCGACGCCGATGTAGGGGGCGAAACCGGCGGTCAGTACACCGGAAGTCTGGTACAGCGGCTGAGGCAAGGTCGCGCCACCACCGTTGACATCTGCCATGGCGGCCTGAGCGGCGCAGAGGCCGGCGAGGGTCAGGGATACCGCGAGAACGTTGCGCTTAAACATGAAGAATCTCCTTTCATCGTGTTCGTACGTAGGTTGGGTGACGCATGCTTGCCGTCATGGCGCTCGGTCCGGTGCCGCAGGCGTTGGGGTGAGGCCATGGCGTAGAAATTCGCAGGTTCCGGTGACAGATAAAGGAAAAAACCTCGGGAGCTGAAGGCGCTTTCCAAGGTATTTTCCTCGGGTGTTCGAGGGCTCTGGATCGGGGTTTCGAGCAGGTTCTACCGCCCGCTTGCGGGAGGCGGCGATGGAGGTCGCGGCGGGTGGTCGCCTGGCGGGCGAACATGACAGAACGAGGAACCCGAGTTTGGTCCGGACGGGGCTCGGGAGGTGGCTGCGGCGCCGAAAATAATTCGATCGGTCGCCGCTTTTGTGGCGAGGGGATTTATCCCCGCTGGGCTGCGCAGCGGCCCCCAACTGTCGCCTCGGTGCGTCAGATAAATTGAGTCGGTTGTCTTGGGGCTGCTGCGCAGCCCGGCGGGGATAGATCCCCTCGCCACAGCGTGTGGTTACTGGACCAACTGGTTGATCTCGATGATCGGCAGCAACACTGCCATGACGATCACCAGCACCACGCCGCCCATGACCACGATCATCAGCGGCTCCAGCAACGCGGTCATGCCCATGGCCCGGCGCTCGATGTCCCGGGACAGGGTTTGCGCGGCGCGTTCGAGCATCGGTGGCAGGCAGCCGGTTTTCTCGCCGCTGGCGATGAGGTGGATCAGTATCGGCGGGAAGACTTTTTCCACCCGCAGGGCCGCCGCCAGGTTGACGCCCTCGCGGACCTTGGCGGTGGCGTCGCTGACACTGAGGCTCAGGCGGTCGTTGGACAGGGTCTGGCGCGCCGCCTCCAGGGCTCGCAGCAACGGCACCCCCGCCCCGCCGAGGATCGCCAGGGTGGAGGCGAATCGAGCGGTGTTGAGGCCGAGCACGAAACGTCCGACCAGGGGCAACCGCAGTACCCGCGAATGCCAGCCGAGCCGCGCCGCCGGGTTGCGCAAGTACAGTCGCCAACTCCAGAAACCACCGGCCAGCAGGCAGAAGCATAGCCAGCCCCAGGCGCGGATGAAGTCGCTGGCGGTGAGCATCGCCAGGGTCAACCCCGGCAGGTCCTGGCGGGCCTGGGAGAAGGCGCTGACCACCTGGGGCACCACGTAGCTGAGCAGGAAAATCACGATGGCGATCGACACCAGCCCCACCACCCCCGGATAGATGAAGGCCGTGAGGATCTTGCCCCGCAGGTTGTTGCGTTCCTCGATGTAGTCCGCCAGGCGCTCCATGACCTGGGCCAGGTCGCCCGACTCTTCGCCAGCGGCGATCAAGGCCCGGTAGATCTCCGGAAAATCCCGGGGCCGTGCCGCCAGGGCTTCGGCCAGGCGCATGCCGCTGCGCACATCGGCGCGCACCGCGCTCAAGGTCTGGGCGATGTGCTTCTTCTCGGCCTGCTCCACGGTGGCGCTCAACGCCGCCTCCAACGGCAGGCTGGCCCCCAGCAGGCTCGCCAGTTGCCGGGTGGCCCAGGCCAGGTCGTTGTCCGACAGCTTGGCGCTGAACAGGCCGCCGCCGGTGGCCTGGGTCGCACTGCGTTCGGCCTCGACCTGCAACGCCGTCAACCCGCGGCTGCGCAACAGGCTGAACGCGGCGCTCTGGCTGTCGGCTTCCAGGTGCCCGGATTCGATCTTGCCCTGGGCGTCGGCCGCCTCGAAACGGTAGCGATTCATCAGGCGTCCCGTGTCACGCGCAGGATTTCTTCAGGCGCCGTGGCGCCGCTGCGGACCCACCGCTCACCGTCCTCGCGCATGCTGAACATACCGGCCTTGCGGGCGGCGGCGCGCAGGGCCTGTTCGCCCGCGCCCTGGTGGATGAGCGTGCGGATGTCGTCGTCGATGCAGAACAACTCGTGGATGCCGGTACGGCCGCTGTAGCCGGTCTGGTTGCAGACCGGGCAGCCCACCGGGCGCCAGGTGCCCGGCGTGGCCGGATCCGGTTGCTTGCAGTGCGGGCAGAGCCGGCGCACCAGGCGCTGGGCCAGCACGCCGAGCATCGACGAGGCCAGCAGGAACGGCTCGACGCCCATGTCGATCAGGCGGTTGATGGCCGATACCGCGTCGTTGGTGTGCAGGGTCGCCAGCACCAGGTGCCCGGTGAGGGACGCCTGCACGGCGATTTGCGCGGTTTCCAGGTCGCGGATTTCGCCGATCATGATGATGTCCGGGTCCTGGCGCAGGATCGCCCGCAGCGCCAGTGCAAAGGTCATGTCGATCTTGGCGTTGACCTGGATCTGGCTGATGCCCGGCAGGTCGTATTCCACCGGGTCCTCGACGGTGAGGATGTTGTGGACGCTGGCGTCGAGCCGCGCCAGGGCCGCGTAGAGGCTGGTGGTCTTGCCGCTGCCGGTAGGACCGGTGACCAGCACGATGCCGTGGGGCTGGCGGATCAAGTGATCGAGCTTGCCCAGCACGCCCGGGTCCATGCCCAGGGTTTCCAGTTGCAGGCGCCCGGCCTGTTTGTCCAGGAGCCGCATCACCACCCGTTCGCCATGGCCAGTGGGCACCGTGGAAACCCGGATGTCGATGGGGCGTCCCGCCACGCGCAAGGCGATGCGCCCGTCCTGGGGCAAGCGTTTTTCGGCAATGTCCAACTGGGCCATGATCTTGATCCGCGACACCAGCGCGCCATGCAGCGCCTTGCGCGGCGAGACCACGTCGCGCAGGGTGCCGTCGACCCGATAGCGCACCACCGAATGACTCTCGAAGGGCTCGATGTGGATGTCGCTGGCCTCGTCCCGCGCCGCCTGGGTCAGCAAGGCGTTGATCATGCGGATCACCGGCGCGCCGTCCTGGGTGTCCAGCAGGTCGGTGATCTCCGGGATGTCCTGCATCAGCCGGTCGAGGTCCACCTCGTTCTCGGCCGCGCCCACCACGGCGGCGGCACTGCCGGTGTCGGCGTAGGCGGTGTTGAGCAGGCCGTCGAGTTCCTCATCGCGCACCCGCTCCAGGCGAACGTCGCCGAACTGCCGGCGCACTTCACTGATGGACCAGCCCGGCGTGGACGGGCAGACCATCAGCACCGGCCCTTCGTCGTCCTGGCGCAACACCAGGCGCTGGGCCTTGGCCCAGGCGTATGGAAGAGTAATGACAGTCATACACAGCACCTGTGGCGAGGGGATTCATCCCCGCTTGGCCGTGTAGCGGCCCCTCCACAATCACACGTAGATCCCAGGTAGATCGTGTTGGGCTTTTTGGGGCCGCTACACGGCCCAGCGGGGCGGTGCGACGATTCGCTGAATCCCCTCGCCACAAATGCAGTGTTTCCAGGGTTGGTGTTCATCAGCGAGTGCCTCCTTCGACCGGCACCGCCTTGATCACCGCCCTGGGTGTCTGCGACGCAGCGGGCGGGCTGCCCGGGATCGCCCGGGCCGTCGCCGGCAGTTGCGGGGCCTGGACGTCGGGCATGGCCCAGCTGCGCTCCGGTTGCAACAGGCCCTGGGCGCGGCGCATGAAATCGTAGCGGTTGAGGGTGATGCCGCGCCCCGCCGCCGTGTCGCGGATGATATAGGGCCGCAGGAACACCATCAGGTTGGTCTTGGTGGTCTGCCGGCTTTCGTTGCGAAACAGCGCGCCGATACCCGGCAGGGTCGACAGCCAAGGCACGGCGTCGTTGCTCTGGCTGTAGCCGTCCTGCAGCAACCCGCCCAAAACCATGATCTGGCCGTCGTCCAGCAGGATGCTGGTGTCGATGGCACGCTTGTTGGTAACAATCCCGGTGGTGCTCGAAGCACGGTTGTCGACGCTGCTGACCTCCTGGTAGATATCCAGCTTCACCGTACCGCCCTCGGAGATCTGCGGCCGGACGTTGAGCTTCAGGCCCACTTCTTCACGGGTCACGGTCTGGAACGGGTTGTTGCTGGTGCCGCCACCGCCGGTGACGTAGCTGCCGCTGACGAAAGGAATGGTCTGGCCGACGAAGATGCTCGCGGCTTCGTTGTCCAGGGTCAGCAGGTTCGGCGTCGACAACACGTTGGTGCCGCCCTTGCTCTTCAGGGCCCGGGCCAGGACCTTGAGGTCGAGGATCTTGCCGATGCCGGGAATGTCCACGGTGCCGTTGACCAACCCGAGGTTCAGGCCCCGGGGCAGCACATCGATGCTGGTCTTGCCGTTCAGGTTGAGCCCGGTGCCGCCGAGGTTGACACCGCCGATCACGCCGCTGCCGCCGAGGTTGCCGGTCTGCCATTGCACACCGAACTCACTGGCGTCATCTTCGCTGACTTCGACGATCAGGCTTTCGATCACCACCTGGGCGCGTCGCTGGTCGAGCAGGTCGATGACTTCCCGCAGGTTGCGGTACAGCGGGTCGGGCGCGGAGATCAGCAAGGTATTGGTGGTGGCATCCGCCTGGATGGTCACGCCGCCCGCGCTGAAGGCGGTGTTCTGCTCGTTTTTCGTCGAGGTCGTGGCTTGTCCGCCACTGCCCTGGCCATAGCCATTGCCGCTGCCATTGCTGGAAACACTGCCACCGGTGGTAGCGCTGCTGCCGTCGGTGCTGCCCTGCCCGCCCTGGCCGTTGGTGCTGGCCCCCATGCCGCTGAGCACCGAACGGGCATTGTCGTTGCCCTCGCCTTCGCTTTCACCGGTGAGCAAGCCGCGCAAGGCCTGGGCGAGTTTGCCGGCCTGGGCGTTGCGCAGGTACACCACGTGCAGGTTGCTCGGGTTGTTCTGGGCGTTGTCGAGTTTGTAGATCAGGTTGCGCGCCAGCTCGGTGCGCTCGGGGCTGCCAGCCCGGATGATGATGGAGTTGGAGCGCGGGTCGCCGATCACGTTGATTTTCTGGGTCTGGTCGCCCCCCTGGGTTTCCAGCAGGTCGGAGACCATTTGCGCGATGTCCACGGCGATGCCGTTCTGGACCGGGACCACGTCGGTGTCGATGGCGCTGGGGGTGTCGATGCCTTCGATGAGTTGCGCCACCCGCGACAGGTTCTCGGCGTAATCGGTGACGACGATGGTGTTGTTACCGGGGTAGGCATTGATGGGGTTGTTCGGGGAAACGATCGGGCGCAGCACGGGGATCAGGTTGACCGCGTTTTCGTATTGCAGGCGAAAGGTACGGGTCAACATGCCGTTGCCGGCCGGTTTGTCGGCGCTGTAGATCGGCCCGCCCAGCAGCTTGGCGTCGGCTTCGGGCACCACCTGGGCCACGCCGCCGACATCCACCACGCTGAAGCCTTGCATGCGCAGCGCCGCCAACAGCATGGCGTAGGCCTGGCTCGCCGGCACCTGGCCCTCGGAGACCAGCGTCAGGTTGCCCTTGACCCGGGGGTCCACCAGGAACTGCTGGCCGGTGGAACGGGATAGCGCGCGCACCACCGCCTGGATGTCCGCCTCGACGAAATTCAACGTCACCGGTTGATCCCCCAGCGGGTTGCGCGCCGGTGGCGGGTTGCGGGGCTCGCGGGCGCGGGAGGTCAGGTCGACCTGGTGGCGCACCGGCGGCTTCTGCTCACGCGCCGCCTGGGCGCGCTGGCGGTCGAGCAAGGCGTCGCCGCTGCGCTGCGTGCTGCCCAACGGAACGCCCAGCTCACTGTCCACCAGCAACGGTGGCTGCGACGCGGGCGGCGTGCTGTTGCACGCGCTCAATGCCAGCAACAACAGCGGCGCGGCCTTGCGCCAATGACGTGGGTAACGGGCCCCCTTCATGAAGCTTCCTTAGCGCCTTGCGCCTGATGCATGCGAACGGTTCCGGACAACGTGCCGGCGGTATTTTCAAGGTGGGCGGGATCGACCGTGGCCGTGCGCTGCAAGCGAGCCTCGGACACCTCCAGGGACAACGCCCCGGGATTGCTCAACAGCCAGCCGATCACGCCGTCGGCCGGCGCGTCGGTGAAGGTGAGTTGCCAGGCGTTGGCCGTCTCGGCCCCGGGCGCCTGCAACTGGTAGTGCTCGCCCAGCCCGCTGGCGTCCAGGGTCTGGCGCAGCAGCGCTTCCAGCGACTGGCCGGGCGTCGGCCCGGCGACATCGCGCAGCAGCACTTCGAGGGCTTCGGTCTGCGAGCGCAGCTTCGGCGTTTCGGCCTGCCAGTAGGCGATGGTCTTCAGCGGCGGCTCGATCAACCCCAGCCAGACCAGGCAACCGCCCAGCACCAGCGCGCTAAGGCCCACGGCACGTCGCTCGCGCACCGCCAGGCCCTGCCAGAAGGTTCGGCAGCGGCCACGAACGATTTGCCAACGGGTACCCAGTACGGCCAGGGACGGTTTATTCATCATCGTCTTCCGGCGCTTGATCGGGGCTGGCCTGGTCGGCCGGCGCCATGCGCAGCGTCCAGCCTTGATCGGCGGCGACCACCTCGATACCGGCCTGGACCAAGGGCGCTTTCCAATCGTCTTCAGCGGCGGCCTTGGGCGCCTCGGCCACGACGTCCAGGCGCAACTCGCCGTTCTCGAACACCAACGCCTGGGCGTTACCGCCCATGAACGGCATGGCATTGCCTGCCTGTTGCATCAGGCTGGCAAAGCGTTGGCCCGGGTCCGTCGCCGTCCCGCCCTGGCGTGCGGCGATCTGTTGCCGGGCCTGTTGCAGCGGGTTGAGCACCACCGGCACTTCAGGAAACGCCTGTTTCACCCGTTGGCTCATTTGTGCTTTGAGCCGCTGGCCCTGGGCCGCCTCCCGTGCCGCATACAGGTTCAGGCCGAGTACCCAGACCGCCAACGCCAGCGCACACATCGCCGCCGCCCGACCCCAGCCACCACGCCCGGCCACGCTGCGAGAAACACCGGCGTGCAAGCCCCAGCCCGGCGCGCTGCCAGTCCAGCGCTGGGTATCGGCCAGGGTCGTGAACGACGCCTGGGGTGGCGATGCGCCGACCCAGTGCAAGCCTGGCCCGACGGCCAGCAGCCACTGCGCCAACGCCTCCGGCTGCAACGGCTGCACCTCGGCCTGCTGCAGGCCCTGGCGCAGCAGCAGGTGGCCGTCCTCGATGCACGCCACCGGCCCTGCCAGCGCGGGCAAGGCATAGGCGGCCGGATAAAGGCCGCGCAACTTCAGGCCAGCCTGGTGCAGCAACTGCTCCAGCCTGGCGAGCGACTGGCGGTCCAGCCAGGCGATCTGGACCTGGCCGTCGGCTCCGCGCGGGCTGTGGGCCACCTGCATCTGTTCGCTGGCCCCAAGCATCAAGGCCTGGGCCGCGCAGGTCACCGCCGCGGTGATCTTCGCCGCCGGCAACGCGGGCAGTTCGAGGCGGGTCAGCAGGCTGTCGCGGGGGTGGAGAAAGCATTCCACCGAGCGCTGTTTGCCGCCCTGCCCCAACGCCCTGAGGCTGCTGCGCCCGTGATCACGCACCTGGCCCTGGCGATCCAGCGAAGCGAACGCCAGTGGGCTGTCGAGATCCAGTTCGGCCAGCGGCGCCAGCGCCACGCGCAAAGAGGTCATACCCCGACCCTCGACCAGATCACCCGGGGCAACCGGTCCTGGCTGCGCTGCAACAACGCGTCCAGTTCGACCCGCCGTTGACCGCTGCGGGCCTGACCGCGCAGGCGGAACCAGTCGCTGGTGATGCCGACCTTGACCGTGGTCGTCTCCAGTTCCGGCATCCGCAGGCGGTTGACGAAATCCCCGCGATTGATGAACCAGTGGCCGCCGTCCCGCTCCCGGACCAGCGCCTCGGCCCGTTGCAGCGACAACCCCGGCACGGCGGCGGCGAGCACCGGCGCGCTGGCGGTGTTGCCGTTGAGCCAGGTATTGGCCGGCAGGATCGTCACGTAGGGCGCCAGCGTGTCGAGCACGGCCGGCGTGACGCCCTTGACGCTGCCCAGGTCCCGTACGGTGCGCAGCATCGGCCGGGTTGGCTTCAGCGTCTCGGCGTCGGTGTCCGGCGAGGTGTCGCGACCACTGTCGAAGGCACGGCTTACGGGGGCCGTGTCCGCTCGCTGCGGATTCAACGTGCGCGGGTAGGCCTCGATCACCCGCTCGACAATCCGGGCGCGCACGCTGGCGGCGATTCCCAGTTGCGCGCAAAGCCGTTCGAAGGCCGCCAGTTGTTCCTCGTCGACCCGATCATCGGCGACCAAGTTGCGCAGGTTGAACTTGCCTTGTTCATCGTCCAATTGCCCTTCGAACGGCGTGTCGATCTGGCTCAAACCGGGCAGGACAATGGGTTTCGCCCAGGGCTGGCCGAAGCGCGTCAACGGGTCACGCTGGCGGGCGTCCCACAGCAACTGGCGACTCAACGCCAGGCCGCCTTGCATCCGCGCGCTGCCCTGGATGCGCAACTGCTCGGCCTCCAGGCTGCGGGTGAACAGGGCTTGGCGTGTGAGCATGCCACCGGCGATCACCGCGACCACGGCGGCGATCAGCAAGGCGCTGATGACCGCCATGCCGCGCTGCTTCGCCGCGCGGGGCGAATGGTTTCGCATCACGGTCCCTAGAGCTGCCAGGAGCCAATGTCGGCATTCACGCCGTCGCCGTCAGGCTGGCCGTCGGCGCCCAGGGAAAAGACATCGACTTCGCCATTGGCACCGGGGTTGAGGTAGTTGTAGGGACGGCCCCAGGGGTCGTTGGGCAGGCGCTCCAGGTACGAACGCCAGGTGCCGTTCTTGGCGTCGGCGGGCTTCTCCACCAGCACCTTGAGGCCCTGGTTCATGCTCGGGTAGCTGCCGTGGTCCAGGCGATACAACTTCAGGGCCTGCATCAGCCCGCCGATGTCCTGCTTCGCCGCCGTCGCCCGGGCCTGGTCCGGGCGGTCGAGCACCTTGGGCACCACCATGGCAGCCAGGATGCCAAGGATGACCACCACGACCATGATCTCGATCAGGGTGAAGCCCCGTTGCCCGCGTGGGCCTAGGGGACGGGCGTTGTAACGGGCGATCTGCATCTCGACGGTCCTTCGCTGGATTCGATACGAGGCGCAGTGTTGCAAGAAAATATGTCAGTGATATTGAAATTGCTCAGGAGCTTGCGTCGTCAATCGGTCACGAACCCGGGTTAACCTCAAGGGCTGCTTTCGCCCTTGAGCCCGCCCATGTCACGCCCCGCTCCGCAAGCCGGCTTCACCCTGATCGAGGTGCTGGTGGCCCTGGCGATCATCGCCGTGGCCATGTCGGCGGCGGTCCGCGTGGCGGCGGTGATGACCCAGGGCAACGGCCTGCTGCGCGACAAATCCATCGCCCTGCTGGCCGCCCGCAGCCAACTGGCGCAGTTGCAACTGGACGGACGACTGGCACCGGGCACGAAGGTCTTCGAGTGCGACCAGGGGCGCTTGCTGCTGCGCTGCGAACAGACCTTGCGCCCGGCGGAAAACGGGCGGCTGTTGCGGGTGGAATTGAGCGTGTCGGATCGCAGCCGCGAGGCACCGCCGCTGGCTCGGTTGGAGACGTGGGTCAGCCGGGAAAAGTAAAAAGGTGAACACATCTCCCTCGCCACAGGGTTTCAGCGTTGATGTTCGGGGCGGGTCAGCAAAGGCAAAACCAACGCATCCGGCAACCGGGAAAGGGCCAGGCGGGTCTGCTCATTGCCGCGCTCGATGACCACCGCCTGCGCCTCGATCGCCACCAACCGCACCCCTTGGGCCACCCGCTCACCCACCAGGAAACTGCGCGGCGGGCCGTCGTTGAGGCTCAGGATCGCCACGGCGCCGCGGGCGCCGGCCATCACCCCGCTGACCTTGATCTCCACCGGTGCCGGCTGGTTGGAGAACCATTGCAACGCCGGGTTATCCGAGCGCTCCGCCAGCCGCTGCGGGGCAACATCCGGGGTGCGCGATTCGGCGGGGGTCAGCAACAGCGAAGACCAGGTCGCCACCCCCGCCAGCGTCGCCAGCAATCCCAACGCCTGTACCAGCTGTGCCGGGGATACCCGTTCGATGAACGCCATGGCCTGAATCTCCTTGTTGATTCCGGCCTCCAGCGTACCCGGCAAATCTCTCCGTTTTATTTCACACCCTTATCATCTTGCCCGTGCAGGATGGTCTCCACGCAAAGGAGCGCGCGATGGCCCGGGACACGCAACGTGGTTTTACCCTGATCGAATTGATGGTGGTACTGGTGATCATCGGCATCGCCAGCGCCGCCGTGAGCCTGAGCATCAAGCCGGATCCATCGAAGGTGTTGCGCCAGGACGCCGAGCGGCTGGTGCAATTGCTGCAACTGGCCCAGACCGAAGCGCGCACGGACGGGCGACCGATCACCTGGCGCTGGGACGCCAAGGGCTTCAGCTTCAGTCGCCGCAGCGACCAGGGAACGGCGTTGGATCGCTTCAAGGACGATCCGCAGTTGCATCCACGCCGCTGGCGGAGCGCGTCGATGGACGTTCGCGTGGAGCCTCGGCAACGGGTCGTGTTGAATGCCGAGTGGCTCGGCGAGCCGTTGCAGATCCGCCTGTCGGATGGCCAGAACAGCCTCAGCGTGCAACGCAATGCCGCCGGGCGGGTGCAGATCCAATGAAGCGCCGGCAGACAGGGTTCACCCTGCTTGAAGTCATGGTGGCGATCCTGCTCATGGCCGTGGTCAGCCTGATCGCCTGGCGCGGGCTGGACAGCGTCACCCGGGCCGACAGTCATTTGCAGGCCAGTACCGAGCAGACCGAGGCCTTGTTGCGGGTGTTCAATCAACTGGAGCGCGACGTTGCCTTGCGCGCCAGCACCGAGCTGAGCGAACCCCTCAAGCCTGGCATCGACGACGCCCCTGCCACTGCGCCACCGGCCCTCACCGTACGCAGCACCGACGGCCAGGGCTTTCGCCTGGATGTGATCCGCGTGGCCGCCACCGGGGACGGCGCGCTGCAACGGGTACGCTGGTGGCTCAAGGGCAACACGCTCTACCGCGCCCAAGGTCCGGCACGCGACCGCTATCCATTGTCTGCACCGGGTAACGGAGTGGCCGTGCTCGATGACGTCAGTGCGGCCGGACTGCGCTATTGGGACACGGAAAAAGGCTGGCGCAAGCTCAGCGGCAATCGCCAGGAGAATCCGGCGGGCATCGAAATCAGCCTGAGCCGCGAGACGCCCCAGGGGCTTGAGCGTTATCGGCAGGTGTTGGGGCCTTTGGAATGAGGCGAAGGGGTGGAGTGTTCGGGCGCTATATCCGCCCAGAGGACGCCTTCGCGGGCAAGCCCGCTCCCACAGGGGATTTGTGCTGGGCCGCAGGTTTGTGAGCAACCGAGATCCAGTGTGGGAGCGAGCCTGCTCGCGATGGCGGTGGGTCAGCTTGCCTCGATGTCGCCTGGGCCGCCGCCTTCGCGGGCAAGCCCGCTCCCACAGGGGACTTGTGCTGGACCGCAGGTTTGTGAGCAACCGAGATCCCATGTGGGAGTGAGCCTGCTCGCGAAAGCGGTGGGTTAGCTTGCCTCGATGTCGCTTGTGCCGACGCCTTCGCGGGCAGGCCCGCTCCCACCGGGGATTTGCGATGGGCCGCAGGTTTGTGAGCAACCGAGATCCAGTGTGGGAGCGGGCTTGCTCGCGATGGCGGTGGGTCAGCTTGCCTCGATGTCGCCTGGGCCGACGCCTTCGCGGGCAAGCCCGCTCCCACAGGGGATTTGTGCTGGACCGCAGGGTTGTAAGCAACCGAGATCCCATGTGGGAGCGAGCCTGCTCGCGAAAGCGGTGGGTCAGCTGCCTCGATGTCGCCTGGGCCGACGCCTTCGCGGGCAGGCCCGCTCCCACAAGGGATTTGTGGTGGGCAGCAGGGTTGTGAGCAACCGAGATCCAGTGTGGGAGCGGGCTTGCTCGCGATGGCGGTGGGTCAGCTTACCTCGACGTCGCTTGTGCCGCCGCCTTCGCGGGCAGGCCCGCTCCCACAGGGGATTTGTGGTGGGCCGTAGGTTTGTGAGCCACCGGGATCCAGTGTGGGAGCCAACTGTCTTTCACCCCCACCCGACCCGCGGTCGTCTTTTGGGTGCTATCGCGGCCTCAGATGGCCCCCTCCGGGGCCTCAAGCGGTTTGATCCCGCCACGGCGTGCCGTCGCGCACCATCGCGTTGAGCCGGACCAGCAATACCCGCATACACGCCACCAAGGCCACTTTTGCGCACTTGCCCTTG